>JAUNPV010000033.1 GCA_030536515.1 Eubacteriales bacterium | reverse complement strand
ATTGCGAGCCAGTGCGCACACTGGCGTGGCAATCCGCATCCCCTCTGGCTGGCCCATTGGGCCAGCCAGTTCATTTTTCCAGAGGAAAAATGAAAAAGAGAACGGATTGCCACAACCAGTTTGCGATAAATTATGGTATACTTGCCACTGGCAAGTATAGAGATTTTTGATTCCCTGCGGGCAGCACCACTGGTTTCGCAATGACATACTATCATTTTAACGAATGCAATCCCCTACAGCGGGCTTTCTATAACTGCCACCAGGCATCCGTGGTGGGTGGACACCCGGGGGTCGTTCAGGTCGAAATCGGTATCGCTGGGATAGCCCCGGAGGCCCTGGCCGGTGTGCTTGACGGCGGCCTCCTTCAGAACCCAGAAGGTCAGCAGGGCCTTTCGCTTGTCCGGGGCGGCGTCGAACTGGGCCTTTTCCCCGGGGGACAGGATTTTGTCCGCCAGGTTCAGGGAGATATTCCGGTCCAGCTCCTCAGCGTCAATGCCCACGGGAGTCCGGGACAGGGCGCAGAAAACGTGGCGCTTGGTGTGGGAAATGGAAAAATGCCAGGGGCTGTCCACAAAAAACGGCTTTCCCCCGGGGGAAAGGGCGATTTCCGGCAGCGGTCCCCCCACCTCCCGGGCGTACAGCTCCGCCAGCAGCCGCCGTCCGGCCTCATGGCCGGACCGGCCCGCCAGCGCTGCGCTGCCCAGAATCATAGGGCATCGATGATGCTGGGGTCGTCGCCGCCGTCCTCCAGCCTGGCCCGGCGGAGGCGGGAAACCGCCATGGCCGCCCCGGCGGCCATCATCACCAGCCCACACAGGGAGAACACCACCCGGGAGGTGGTCATGGGCAGCAGCACCAGCATAACGCCCAGGACGATGAGGGCCACCGCCCAGCCGCCGTAGGTTTTCAGCTCCTGAATACCCCGGATCACCAGCAGCGCCCCCACGACCAGCCCCCCGGCGGCGGCCAGGGCCATGGGATTTCGCATGAGCCAGATGCCGAGGTTCAGGCACACCAGGGTGCCCAGGACCTTCCACACCAGCGCTTCCCGCCGGGCGACGGCGCTGATGGCGCAGCCCACGCCCACCAGGAAAACCACCACACCCAGCAGCCGGCACAGCAGCGTCGAGGCGGAATCGGGGTTCAGCAGCAGGACGATTCCCGTCACAAAAAGCACCCCCGGCAGGGCCAGCAGGGAGTAATAGGCGGACAGCTTTTCTTTTTTCATAACAAACACTCCTTTTGTGATTTTTTCATAGGAAACGGCGGAAAAATTTCCGGAAGGGGCCGGTTTGCGAGGCTTTCTTTCCCCTCTAGTATATCGCCAAAACCCGCCGCTGTCAATGCGCATAATCCCCCGGAGTCGCTCATATGCTCCACCATGCAATGACATGGGAGGGTAAACATGGACGAACAGATTCCGCACAAATTGCAGCTCAACGAGCGGCGGCAGCTGACCATGACGGGGGTCAGCGAGGTGGTGAGCTTTGAGGAAAACGCCGTGGTATTGCAGACCAGCCTGGGGACCCTCATCGTCCAGGGCCGGGAGCTGCAATTACGGCAGCTGTCCCTGGAGGGGGGCCAGGTGGCGGTGGACGGCAGCGTGTCCGCCCTGATTTACGAGGAGCCCCGGCAGGGCGGGTCCTGGCGGCGGCTGTTCCGATGACCCCGGCGGTGGCGGCCTACCGGCTGGCGTGCAGTGTGGTGCTGGGGGGCCTGCTGGGGGTGATTTACGGATTCCTGCGGCCCCTGCGGCCCCGGCACACCCTGGCGGCGGACCTGGCGTTTCTGCTGGCGGCGGCGGGGGTTTGGCTCTATCTGGGCTTCGGGGTGTGCCGGGGGGACCTGCGGGCGGGGTATGGCTTCGGCCTGCTTACGGGGCTGATGCTCTGGGAAGGGGGGCCGGGGCGGCTGCTGCGGCCTGTATTTGCCTGGCTGTGGGGGAAAATCCGGGCTTTGGCCGGGCTTTTTGCCCTGCCTCTGAAAAAAATTTGGATTTTTTCAAAAAATGTGTTTGCATCTGGGCGAAAATGGGTTACAATAAAGAGGTATAACGTTCGCAAGTCCACAGGTCCCGGAGGTAAGCGCCATGACCAAGTTCAAAAATCCCCTGCACGCAAAATTCGAGGTTCGCCCCAGCCACCCGGCGCTGAAAATCGCCCTGGCGGTGCTGATTGTATTTTCCACCGCAGCCCTGGTGGCCCTGGGCTGGGTCCACGGCGCCATTCAGCAGCAGACCCAAGCCATGAAGGACCAGGCCGCCGCCATCGAATACGAAAACGGCACCCTGGAAAACCGGCTGAAGGACCCGGATTCCATTGATAATGTCCGGGACATTGCCAAGGAGGAGCTGGGCCTGGTAGACCCCGGCACCGTCCTCATCACCCCAAATCCCTGACCAAATCGACCAAAAATATATGGAGGAAGCAAATTTAATGGAGTTAACCGTAGGCAGCATCTTAGAGGGTAAAGTCAAGTCCATCACCAATTTCGGCGCCTTTGTGTCCCTGCCCGAGAACAGGACCGGCATGGTACATATTTCCGAGGTGGCCAACGCATACGTCAGCGACATCCGCCAGCACCTGACCGAGGGCCAGGATGTGAAGGTGGTGGTCATCGGCACCGAGGGCGGCAAAATCAATCTGTCCATCAAGCGCCTGGAGCCCAAGCCCCAGCGGGAGAGCCAGCCCCGGAGCAATTTCCGCAGCGGCCCCCGTCCGGGCGGCAGCTTCCAGCCCCGGGAGCAGGCCCAGTCCCGCCCCCAGCGGGCCCCCGTCCAGCCCGCCGCCCCCAAGACCGCCGATCAGATTTTCGAGGAAAAGCTGAAGGCCTTCATGACCGAGTCCGACAGCAAGCTCTCCTCCATCAAGGCATACTCTGACCATAAGACGAAAAACCGCCGCAGAGGTTAAGATTTCCGCCGCACCCGTAGGGGAGGGTTATGAACCCTCCCGGCAATCCCGCAGGGATTGCGGACAGCCCCAGGGGCTGTCCCTGCGCAGTGCTTTACGCACAATGGGATGACTGCGGCTTCGCCGACGGGAGGGATGGTATCCCTCCCCTACTGGTTCGTATCCGCTAAAACGATAGATTGTCATTGCGAACCAGCTCACAAGCTGGTGTGGCAATCCGTTCTCTTTTTCATTTTTCCTTTGGAAAAATGAACTGGCTGGCCCGTAGGGCCAGCCAGAGGGGATGCGGATTGCCACGCCAGTCTGAGGACTGGCTCGCAATGACATCACAAAAGTTTAGGCATTCCAGACCACTACATCTGAAACGAAGGAAGATTTTATGCCCACAACTGTTATCACCGGCGGCTCCCGGGGGATTGGGGCGGCTGCTGTGGAGGTTTTTGCCGCCCGGGGGGACCGGGTGGTTTTCCTGTATGAAAAAAACCACGCCGCCGCCGAAAAGGTTTCCCGGGAGACCGGGGCCACGGCTGTCTGCTGCGACGTATCCGACCGCAAGGCAGTGGCCGCCGCCTTTGAAAAAATCGGCCCGGTGGACAATCTCATCTGCAACGCCGGAATTATGCACTTCGGCCTGCTGTCCATGATGGACGAGCAGACCTGGGACCGGCTGTTTGACGTGAACGTTAAGGGGATTTTCAACTGCGTCAGCGCCGCCATGCCCGCCTTTCTGAAAACCCACCGGGGCTGCATCATCACCGTGTCCAGTATGTGGGGCCAGGTGGGGGCCTCCTGCGAGGCGGCCTACTCCGCCACCAAGGGGGCGGTGATTGCCCTGACCAAGGCCCTGGCCAAGGAGCTGGGCCCCAGCGGCATCCGGGTCAACTGCGTGGCCCCCGGGGTGATTCTGACGGATATGTGCGCCCGGGTGGACCCGGAGGTCCTGGCGGACATGGCCCAGGACACCCCCGCAGGCCGCAACGGCACCCCCGGGGACGTGGCAAAAGCCATGGCCAGCCTGGTGGATGCCGAATTCATCACCGGCCAGGTGCTGGGCGTCAACGGCGGGTATGTTATCTGACCTGCGTAGGGACAGCCCTTGGGGCTGTCCGCAGACCGCCCCTCCCCGACTGGTTCGTAATGTCTAAAACTATGTAATGTCATTGCGAGCCAGTGCTCACACTGGCGTGGCAATCCGCATCCCCTCTGATTGGTGCTATGCACCAATCAGTTCATTTTTCCTTCGGAAAAATGAAAAAGAGAACGGATTGCCACACCAGCTTGCGATAAATTATGGTATACTTGCCACTGGCAAGTATAGAGATTTTTGATTCCCTGCGGGCAGCACCACTGGTTTCGCAATGACATTCTATCATTTTAACTGATATCAACCACTACGCATGATTATAAACAATACAAAGGAGTACATTATGAAAATTGCAATCGGCTGTGACCATGGGGCTTTGGCCCTGAAAAACAAGCTGGCAGCCCACCTGGAGGGCCAGGGCTATGAGGTCCGGGACTTTGGCACCTACACCCCCGACAGCTGCGACTACCCCGACTTTGCCGCCGCCGCCGCCCAGGCTGTGGCCTCCGGGGAGTGCGACCGGGGCATCGTGCTGTGCACCACCGGCATTGGCGTGTCCATCACCGCCAATAAGGTCAGGGGCATCCGCTGCGCCCTGCTCAGCGACGTGCTGTCCGCCAAAATGACCCGGCTCCACAACGACACCAACATGATGGCCATGGGCGCAGGCATCATCGGCGAAAACCTGGCCCTGGAAATCGCCGACACCTGGCTCACCACCGAATTCTCCGGCGCCCAACGCCACCAGCGCCGGATTGATAAGATGATGGCTCTGGAAAAGTAACGGCCGGAACGCAAAAATATCCACAGGACTGTGACATCCTGTGGATATTTTTATTGGATTGCGGCACTGCAATGTTGAGCGGCCCGCCCCACGGAACGGATAAATCCGTTCCCTACGGGGGGGTGCGTTACCGAGCGGCCCCAGAGGTGCCGGTTTATCACCCGGGTCCGTAACGAACCCTGCCGATGCGGAACGGATAAATCCGTTCCCTACGGAGAGCTGCGTTACCGAGTGACCCCCAAAGGTGTTGGTCTACCACCAGGGTCCGTAACGAATCGGCTGGCGGCCCTGCCGCCTACCAGGAGAGCATTTCTTCGAAGATAGCCATGTACTTGGCGGCGGGGACGTTCCAGCTGAAGTCGGTCTCCATGCCCCGTCTGCGCAGGGCGGCGAAGGCCTCGGGCTGGTTGTTGTACAGGTCCAGGCAGCGCTTGACGGAGGCGTAGAAATCGTCGGCGTTGTAGCTCTGGAAGGTGAAGCCCAGGCCGCCCTCGCCGTTTTCGTCGGCGGGAGGCACGGTGTCCTTCAGGCCGCCGGTGGCGTGGACCACGGGCACGGTGCCGTAGCGCATGGCGTTCATCTGGCTCAGGCCGCAGGGCTCGGACTTGGAGGGCATCAGGTAGATGTCGCCGCCGGCGTAAATCCGGGCAGCCAGGCCCAGATTGAAGGTAATCTTCGCCGCCACCTTCTCGGGGAACTGGCCCGCCAGGTCCTTGAAGAAGGCCTCGTACTGAGGCTCGCCGGTGCCCAGAACCAGCAGTTGGGCATCCTCCTCCCACATGAGCCGCCGGGCGATGTAGCACAGCAGGTCCAGGCCCTTGTGCCCGGCCAGTCTCGTGACCATGACCATCAGAGGCACGTCGGGACGGACAGGCAGACCAACCTCCTTCTGGAGGGCGGCCTTGCAGGCGGCCTTGCCCACGGCCACGGTGTCGGCGCTAAAGTGGGCAGGCAGAGCCTTGTCGGTCTCGGGGTTGAAGGTGTTTGTGTCAATGCCGTTGGTAATGCCCTTCAGCTTCCAGGCGTTGTTGGCCAGAATGCCGTCCAGGCCGTGGGCGTAGTAGGGATACATCAGCTCCCGGGCGTAGGTCTCGGACACGGTGGTGACCATGTCGGCAGTCTCAATGGCGCCCTTCATGACGTTGACGGAGTTGTTCATGTCCAGGGTGCTGCGGTAATCCCAGGGCAGGCCCAGCATATCGTCGAAGAACCCGGCGTTGGCCCAGCCCTGGTACTCGATGTTGTGGATGGTGTACATACAGCGGGTCTTGGGGAACTCCTTGAAGTACACGGCCTTGAGATAGGTGGGAATCAGGGCGGTCTGCCAGTCGTTGCACTGAATCACCTCGGGGATGAAGTCCACGGCGATGAGGGCATCCAGGCAGGCCCGGGAGAAGTAGGCGAAGCGCTCGCCGTCGTCCATGTCGCCGTAAATGGCCCCGGAGCGGCCGCCGAAATAATACTCATTGTCCAGGAAGTAGACCTGGACCCCATCACTGCGGTTCGTCAGCTTCATAACGGCGCAGTACTGCCTGCGCCAGCCCAAGCTCACCCGGAACTCCGCCACCTTCTCGGTGGGATAGGCGGCATTTTCCTTGATTTTGCTGTAGTAGGGCAGCAGCAGCACCACCTCATTGCCCGGAATCCGGGCCAGGGCAGCAGGGAGGGCTTCCATCACGTCGCCCAGACCGCCGGATTTGGCGTAGGGCGCACCCTCGGAGGCGCAGATTGCAATTTTCATACGGTTTCCCCTCTCTTGACGATGATGGGATTGTTCTTGGTGCCGATGACCTTGGCGCCGGGGGTCACGGTGACGTTCTTGTCCAGGATGACGTACTTGAGCTCTGCACCGGCACCCACCACGGAGTCGTTCATAATAATGCAGTGCTCCACCTCAGCGCCGGCCTCCACGGTGACCTGGCGGAACAGGACGGAGTCCTCCACCTCGCCCTCCAGCACGCAGCCGTCGGCCACCAGGCAGTTCTCCACGTCGCACTCCTCGCCGTAGTAGGTGGGAACACGGTCACGGACCTTGGTGTAGATGGGGTGGTTGCCGTGGAACACATCGTGGCGGACATCTCTGTCGATGAGGGACAGGGAGTTTTCGTAGTATTCGCCGACGCTGTCATTGTACAGGGCCTGGCCCTCGAAGGGGTAGACGTTGATGGAGACCTTGCCCCGCTGCCAGCCGCCCAGCACCAGGTCCCGGTCCATGTGGAACTTGTCCCGGGCGATGAGCTCCCGGACCTGCTGAATCATCCACTTCTTGTTCATCACGAACACGTCCATGGAGGCGGCGTACTCGGCAGGAGCTGCGTAGTCCACCAGCAGATCGGTGACCTCGCCGTCCTCGCCGGTCTTGATGGCCAGGTCAATGGCCTTGCGGCTGTTGCACACGCCGGCCTTGGTGACCACGGTGATGTCCTTGCCGGAGGCCACGTGCTTATTAAGAATGTCGTTTAAGTCCAGGTTGGCCAGAATGGCGGAGTCCTGCAGCACCAGCAGCTCATCGTCAGCGCCGTAGGCCAGGAAGTCCATGGCGTTGCTCAGAGACTCCAGCTTGCCCCGGTAGGTGTGGGTGACGGACTGGGCGAAGGGCGTCAGGAACTCCAGGCCGCCCTCCTCCAGCTCCAGGCCCCACTCGGCGCCGTCGCCGATGTGGTTCATCAGGGAGTGGTAGCTGTGGCGGGAGATGATGCCCACATGACGGATGCCGGCGTAGCTCAGGTTGGACAGAGCGAAGTCCACCTGGCGGTACCGGCCGCCGAAGGGCAGGGATGCCATGGTGCGTTTATTGGTCAGCTCCCCCAGGGAAGCGTCGTTGGTAAAAATAATACCCATTGCGTTCATTGCGGAATCCTCCTCTTACAGCATATCACCGGGCAGGAGCACGGTGCCTTCTTTCACTTCAGCGCCCTTGGCGGTGACGCTGATCTTCTTTTTCTCACCCTCGGCAAACACGCCGCCTACCACGGCGTTCTTGCCCACCTTGGAATTCTCGCCCAGGATGGCGTGGCGGACAATGGCCCCGGCCTCGATGGTCACGCCGGGCATGACCACGGAGTCCTCCACAATGGCATCCTTGCCGATGGAGCAGCCCACGGAGATGACGCTGTGGCGGACGGTGCCGTAGACCTCAGAGCCCTCGGCTACGAAGGCGTTGACAATCTTGGCATCCTCGTCGATGTAGGAGGAAGGCAGGGCGCTGTTCCGGGCGGAGATTTTGCTGCGCTCGTCGCCCCGGAGGACGAAGGCGGGGTTCTTGCCCAGCAGCTCCATATTGGCCTCCCACAGAGAGTCGATGGTGCCCACGTCCTTCCAGTAGCCGTCGAAGGGGTAGGCCATCATCTTGTGGCCGGAGTTCAGCAGCGTGGGGATGATGTTCTTGCCGAAGTCGTTGGAGGACTTGGGGTCTTCCTCGTCGGCCAGCAGCGCGTCCCGCAGGACCTTCCAGTTGAAGCAGTAGATGCCCATGGAGGCGTTGGTGGACTTTGGCTTGGGGGGCTTCTCCTCGAATTCGTAAATGGAGTTGTCGGGATTGGTGTTCAGAATGCCGAACCGGGAGGCCTCCGCCAGGGGGACGTTCCGGACGGCGATGGTGCAGGAGGCCTGGTGCTCCTCGTGGTAGGCAACCATGGCGGCGTAGTCCATCTTGTAGATATGGTCGCCGGACAGGACCACCACGTAGTCGGGGTCGAAGCGGTCAACGAAGTCGATGTTCTGGTAGATGGCGTTGGCGGTGCCCTTGTACCAGCCGGACTTCTTGTCGTGGCGCTCGTAGGGGGGCAGCACCTGGGCGCAGCTGTGGGTCTTGTTCAGGCCCCAGGGCGCGCCGTTGCCGATGTACTCGTTGAGCTCCAGAGGCTGGTACTGGGTCAGGATGCCGACGGTGTCGATGCCGGAGTTGACGCAGTTGGACAGGGGAAAGTCGATGATGCGGTACTTGCCGCCAAAGGGGACGGCAGGCTTTGCAGTCTTTTCGGTGAGGACCTTAAGACGGCTGCCCTGGCCACCGGCCAGCAGCATGGCGATTACACGTTTCTTCTGAAAATACATGGTCACAGCTCCTTATGTGTAAATTGATGGATTGACAAAATTATCATGCCTCTCAAGACATACTTCTCCACAGTCATAACATACCATATTTTTCCCAATTAAGAAAGAGACAATTTGTCTAAAATATTGTTCACAATTTCGTTATTTTCAACAATAGACCGCCAGGAAACCGGTGGCGCAGTTGGAAAAACAGTCGATTTCAGTCGCTTTTCCATCCAAATCAGCCCCAGCCACCGGCCGAACTTGAAGCCGCAGTCCGGAAATTCCGAACGAATGCTGTAGCCGTTTTTGGTGTGAAACCGGATAGAGGCCTGGTTTTCCGAACAAATCAGACTGTACATCACCACGTACCCCTGGGCATCTAAAACGTTTTCGAGGACGGCGCAGAGCTTTTTGCCAATACCCCGGCCCCGGGCCCGGGGCCGCAGGTAAACCGAGGGCTCGGCGCACCAGGCATAGGCCGCCCGGGCATAGGGGGCGCTGGCGTAGGCATAGCCCAGAATTTCCCCGTCCTCCTCCCACACCAGCCAGGGGTACTGGGCGGTAACGGCCTCAAACCGGGCGGTGAATTCCGCCGGAGAGGGCACGGTGTATTCAAAGGTGGCGGTGGAATGCAAAATGTAAGGCCCGTAAATATCCAGCATCGCCGGAACATCAGCCTTGGTCGCAATACGGAGCATAGGAAAACCTCCTGAGCAGTATCTGTAGGGGAGGGTCACTCTAAATGAAGGTGCGATTGCCCCCGGCAATCGGCTGTTTTTAATCTGCTGCGCAGAGCACCACCCTCCCGTCGGCCCCCGGCGAGGGGGCCGCAGCCACTTCCGCCAGGAAGTGGTAAGGGCATCTGGTTCAGCAGCGCATATATTGGTTCTGCGCTGTCATCCGGAGTTTATCCGAAAATCCGGAACGGATTTTCGGCGGGAGGGTCGGTGACCCTCCCCTACAGTGGTGCATACAATGTTTTATATTATTTTACCCCCGCAAAATCCCCATGTCAAGGTTGACAAGCTCTGTAAAAATGGGTAAAATAAATTAGACTATGACTTAAAAAGGAGGAACAACCATGGACGCTGGCGGCAGTGGCAATATACCGGGCCGAAGTAGAATCGCCCCCGTCTGTGGGGCACCCTTCTGAAACTTCGGCTTTGTATGATTGCCCTTCATTTTGAAACAAAAAAGGAGGAAAATCATGGCAGAGCGTTTTGAAATCGTAGAAAAAGCCCTCCTGAAAATGCTGGAGGAGAAAAAGTATGCAACCCTGCGGGACATTCTCGTCACCATGAATCCCATGGACGTGGCGGGGGTGTTTCTGGGGCTGGAGGAAAAGCAGATTCCGCTGATGTTCCGGCTGCTTCCCAAGGAGCTGGCGGCGGAGACCTTCGTGGAAATGGACCCGGACGCCCAGGAGCTGCTCATCCGGGGCTTTTCCGACAACGAATTAAAAGAGGTGCTGGACGAGCTGTACGTAGACGATGCCGCCGACATCGTGGAGGAAATGCCCGCCAACGTGGTCAAGCGCATTCTGCGCCAGGCGGACCCGGAGCTGCGCAGCTCCATCAACCAGATTCTGCGCTACCCCGAGTATTCCGCCGGGTCCATTATGACCACGGAGTACGTGTCCCTGGGGCCCCAGATGACGGTGGAGGAGGCCATTCTGCGCATCCGCCGCCAGGGCGTGGACAAGGAGACCATCTACACCTGCTACGTGCTGGACAAGGACCGGACATTGCTCGGCATGGTCACCGTCAAGGACCTGCTGCTGGCCGCTGACGACGAGACCCAGATTGGCCAGATGATGGAGCGGAACATCATCTCCGTCACCACCCTGGACGACCAGGAAAAGGTGGCCCACACCCTGTCCAAATACAATTTCCTGGCCCTGCCCGTGGTGGACGGGGAGAACCGGATGGTGGGCATCGTCACCTTCGACGACGCCATGGATGTCATGGAGGAGGAGGCCACCGAGGATATGGAGCTGATGAGCGCCATGACCCCCTCGGAAAAGACCTACCTGAAAAGCTCCGCTCTGGACCTGTTCAAAAACCGCATTCCCTGGCTGATGCTGCTGATGGTGTCGGCCACCTTTACGGGGCTGATTATCACCTCCTTTGAGGATTCCCTGGCGGCCCAGGTGGCCCTGACCGCCTTTATTCCCATGCTCATGGGCACCGGCGGCAACTCCGGCTCCCAGTCGTCGGTGACGGTCATCCGCTCCCTGTCTCTGGGGGAGCTCCACTTCCGGGATGCCGGCACGGTGCTCTGGAAGGAGCTGCAAACCGCCGTGCTGTGCGGCCTGACCCTGGCGGCGGTGTGC
Organism: Eubacteriales bacterium; assembly: GCA_030536515.1. Classification (GTDB taxonomy): domain Bacteria; phylum Bacillota; class Clostridia; order Oscillospirales; family Oscillospiraceae; genus Faecousia. The sequence goes on along the minus strand of JAUNPV010000033.1, from coordinate 3,314 downwards.
TTCGCCAAGATTTGGCTCATTGACCGGCTGCTCATGGGCAACCCCAGCATCACCGTGATGGTGGATTTGGTGGTATGCCTGGCGCTGGCGGTGACGGTGGTGCTGGCCAAAATGGTGGGCGGCCTGCTGCCCATGGCCGCCAAGGCCATGCACCTGGACCCCGCCGTCATGGCCTCCCCCTTCATCAGCACCATCGTAGACGCCCTGAGCCTGCTGGTCTACTTCCTGTTCGCCAAAATGCTCCTGGGCGTATAACACAGCACCCTCCCGTCGGCCCCCTCGCCGGGGGCCGCACCCGGCTTTCCTGATTGGAAAGCCGGTTTCTTATGCCCGGTTTCAATTGACGAAACACAGTCCCGTTAGGTTTATCCGAAAATCCTGAACGGATTTTCGGCGGGAGGGTCGGTGACCCTCCCCTACAGATTCCTAACGCCTAAAGGGCTGTATTGTCAATGCCTTCTGCCCGGCCCCTTTGCCGGTTTTATACAACCTGTCCAAAAAACGGCTTAGAATTTTTACCACTCAATCAGGATTTTTCTGATAATCCGCCCTTCCCTTTTTTCCGCAAATAGGGTATAATAAGTTCCGGCATTCCAAGAAAACCCACAAGGAGCCCTGTGATGAGAATTCTTTTTGACAGTAAACTCTCTGCCTACAAAACCCCCTTCGGCACCCTCACCCCCGGGGAGGTGTGCACCCTGCATATCCATATTCCCTGCTCGGTGGCGGCCCGGGCGGTGACCTGTCGGCTGCAATATGAAAACGGCAGTGCCTGCCGGGAAATCGCCTTTGAGAAAACCGCCCTCAGCGGTCCCTATGAAATTTTCACCGCCCGGTTCTCCCTGGACTGTGCGGGCCTTTACTTCTACTATTTCTACATTGACAACCCCACCGGCGGCTTCCGGCTGTTCAAACAGGGGGACGACACCAACATGGAGGCCGGGGACCTGTGGCAGGTCAGCTGCGTGCCTGCCGATTTTGAGACCCCCGACTGGGCCAAGGGCGCCATCATCTACCAGGTGTTCCCCGACCGGTTTTTCAAGTCCGGGGAGTGCGACCTCACCGGCAAGCTCACCCCCTACACCGTCCACCGCTCCTGGAGCGAGGACGTGGACTGGCGGCCCACCCCCGAGGGGCTGGTGCTGAACAACGACTTTTTCGGCGGCAATTTCCGGGGCATCACCGAAAAGCTGCCCTATATCGCCTCCCTGGGGGCCACCATTGTCTACCTCAACCCCATCAGCAAGGCCTTTTCCTCCCACCGCTACGACACCGGCGACTACAAGACCCCCGACCCCATGCTGGGCACGGAGGCGGATTTTGCCGCCCTCTGCGCCGCCGCCCACCAGCTGGGCATTCACGTGATTCTGGACGGGGTCTACTCCCACACCGGCTCCAACAGCCTGTATTTCAACCGGGAGGGGGCCTTTGACAGCGTGGGGGCCTACAATTCCATCGGCTCGCCCTACGCCTCCTGGTTCAATTTCTACCACTGGCCCGACTCCTACCACGCCTGGTGGAACTTCGACACCCTGCCCACCGTCAACAAAATGGAGCCCAGCTTCATCGACTATATCATCACCGGCAAGGACAGCGTGGTGGAGCACTGGCTGAATCTCGGGGCCGACGGCTTCCGGCTGGACGTGGCCGACGAGCTGCCCGACGAATTCCTGAAAATCCTCCGGACCCACGTGAAAAAGCTGAAGCCCGACGCTCTGGTGCTGGGAGAGGTCTGGGAGGATGCCTCCAACAAATCCGCCCACGGCGTCCGCCGGACCTATTTCACCGGGGCGGAGCTGGACAGCGTGATGAACTACCCCTTCCGGACGGCGATTTTGAACTTCGTCCGGGGCTGGGACACCGGCCGGGGCTTCCGGGATGCGGTCATGTCCATTGTGGAAAACTACCCCCAGCAGGTGGTCCAGTGCAACATGAACCTGCTGGGCACCCACGACACCCCCCGGATTCTCACCGCCCTGGTGGACGATTTCCAGGGCACCCGGGAGGAGCTGGCCCGGCGGCGCATTTCCCGGCACCAGTTCGACGTGGCCTGCGACCGGCTGCTGCTGGCCTCCTTCCTGCAATACACCCTCCCCGGCAGCCCCAGCCTGTACTACGGCGACGAGGCCGGCATGGAGGGCCACAAGGACCCCTTCAACCGCCGCCCCTTCCCCTGGGGCCGGGAGGACAGCGAAATTCTGGACCACTTCAAGCGCCTGGGCCGTCTGCGCCGGGACCACGACGCCCTGCGGCTGGGCGACATCCGCTTTTTCCAGGCGGGGGACAAGCACCTGGGCTACACCCGCAGCTACAAGGGCAAAACCTACCGCATCTACGCCAACCGCAGCGGCGACAGCTGGGAAATCCCGGCGGGGAGGCTGGTCTACGGCTTCAACCTCCACCTGGTGGCCCCGGACTGGCTCACCATCGGCCCCAGAGGCTTCTGCATCACAGAGGATGATTAAATGGAAACAGAAAAATTTATCAGCGGCTACTGCCGCCAGCTGGACGGCAGCCGCATGGTGGAGGTCGTCCTGGAAAACGGCGAACTCACCGAGGCAGACTGCTGCTACGGCAGCTGCGTCTACCAGCCAAACTGCCAGGTCGCCCAGCAGATTGAGGAACTGAAAAAGCAAGCGTAGGGACAGCCCTTGTGGCTGTCCGCCCCATTCCCCCTGGGAATGGGGGTTCTTTTTATGCCCACAGGGCGAAAAACCTTCCCCGCACCCCAATACCTTCCCCCGGGGGGAAGGTGGCACGCCGTAGGCGTGACGGATGAGGGATGGCGACAGGTCAAAGTTAGTGAAGAAGTAATAGTGAATAGTGAAGAGTTGAGGTGTGGCTTCGCCACATATTCAAAATCATCGGCGAAGCCGATACCTCACCTCTTACCTCTTCACTCTTCACTATTCACTACTCCCTTCCCCCGCAGGGAAAAACCTTCCCCCGGGGGGAAGGTGGCACGGCGTAGCCGTGACGGAAGAGGAATGCGGGCAGTAACCTAATGTGCGGGATTGGTTCGTGCCTGCTGGTGGGTATGTTTGCCGTTCAGCAGGCACGGACGTGTCCAACGTCTAACCTTTCCGCCCGCATTCCTCATCCGCCCCAGTGTTGCGACACTGGGGCACCTTCTCCCCGTGAAGGGGACGCCGCATCCGTAAGCAGCTTGCGCTGCAACGGCTGCGCAGCCCCCGGGGGAAGGTATTGGGACGCGTTCTTTTTATTTGAGACAGGGCATAAAAAGCGGGAGGGATGATATCCAATGTCACTAAGTTAGCGACATGATTCCAAAAGACAGTCCCATAACGAACGAG
>JAUNPV010000045.1 GCA_030536515.1 Eubacteriales bacterium | reverse complement strand
TTCTTTCTTTCCTTCATTCTGGGGTCACGGGTCATGAAGCCGGCGGCCTTCAGGGCGGCGCGGAACTCGGGGTTCAGGACCACCAGGGCGCGGGAGATGCCGTGGCGGATGGCGCCGGCCTGGCCGGAAACGCCGCCGCCGGCGACGGTGACAACGATGTCAACCTTGCCCAGCATATCGGTGGTGACCAGGGGCTGACGGACAATCAGCTTCAGGGTCTCCAGGCCGAAATACTCGTCGATATCACGGCCGTTGATGGTGATGGAGCCGGTGCCGTTCTCGTAAACACGAACACGGGCAACGGAGGACTTACGACGGCCGGTGCCGTAAAAATACTTCTTCTTGCTCTCGTACATTTAAGTTACCTCCAATTTAGTCCTGAGTCCAGGCAACGGGCTGCTGGGCGGCGTGGGCGTGCTCGGCACCCTTGTACAGGTGCAGACGGGTCAGAGCGTGCTTGCCCAGGGTGTTCTTGGGCAGCATTCCCTTCACGGCCAGCTCCATAGCATAGTCGCTGCGGGCGTTCATCATGTCGCGGGCCTTGGTCTCCTTCAGACCGCCAATCCAGCCGGACACACGGTAATACTTCTTCTGCTCCAGCTTGTTGCCGGTCAGAATGGCCTTGTCGGTGTTGATGATGATGACATAGTCACCGCAGTCAACGTTGGGGGTGAAGTCAGACTTGTGCTTGCCGCGCAGCAGGTTAGCAGCGATGACGGCGGTACGGCCCAGGGGCTTGCCGGCAGCGTCGATAACATACCACTTGCGCTCCAGGGTCTCCTTCTTCAGCAGAGTAGTGGACATTATGAGTTCCTCCAATTTGGATTAAAATATTTTGACATTTTCAGGCGCTTGAAGTACAATAGCACTCAAAGCGCCTGTATCTTATACCACATTCAAAATCAGATGTCAACAGGAATTTTGAGAAATTTTACGGAATCAAACCTTATCTCGCAAATGCTCCCGAATGCTCACAAATGCTCCTGTTTGTTCACATCCTATTTTCACAGAAATTTGGAGGAATTGAAAGATATGCAGAAGCTGATGGGTCTGCTCCGCCGCTGTGTGGACGACTATCATATGATTGAGGCCGGAGACCGGATTGCCGTGGGCGTGTCCGGCGGCAAGGATTCGCTGGTGCTGCTGGTGCTGCTGGCGGGCCTGCGGAAATATTTCAACAAGCCCTTCCGGCTGGAGGCCATTACCATCGACATGGGCCTGGGCATGGACTATTCCGGGGTGGAGGCCCTGTGCAAGGCCTGGGACGTGCCCTATACCATTATTAAAACAGAAATTGCCCCCATCATTTTCGACCACCGGAAGGAGAAGAACCCCTGCTCCATGTGCTCGAAAATGCGCCGGGGGGCCCTGAACCAGGCCATCCTGGACAAGGGCTTCAACAAGCTGGCCCTGGGCCACCACTATGACGATGCCGTGGAGACCTTCCTGATGTCCCTGCTGTTTGAAGGACGCATCAGCTGCTTCCAGCCGGTGACCAACCTGGACCGCACCGGGGTCATCCAAATCCGGCCCATGCTGTACATCCACGAAAAAACCGTGGACAATTTTGCCGCCAGAATGAACCTGCCCGTGGTGGAAAACCGCTGCCCGGCGGACAAGCTCACCAAGCGGGCGGAGGTGAAGGCGCTGATTTACAATCTCAGCCAGACCTACCCCGACCTGAAAGAACGCATCTTCGGCGCCATGCAGCGCTACCCCCTCCCCGAGTGGGAGCCCCAGGGACGCTATAAACGGCCCAAGGAGCAGGAATAAAAACCTTCCCCGGGGGCTGCGCAGCCGTTGCCGCTTCAGCGGCTTACGGATGCGGCGTCCCCCTTGCGGGGAGAAGGTGCCCCAGTTCGCAAACTGGGGCGGATGAGGAATGCGGGCGGTGAGCTAACGAGCGGTACAGGTACGGGCTTGCTGGCTGGTATCGTTACCCACCAGGAGGCACGTACGTTTCTATCATCCAACCTTGTCGCCCGCATTCCTCATCCGTCACGGCTTCGCCGTGCCACCTTCCCCCCGGGGGAAGGTATTGGGGGCAATGTCACTAAGTTAAGAAAAGCTG
>JAUNPV010000032.1 GCA_030536515.1 Eubacteriales bacterium | reverse complement strand
CTTTTGTGCGCACTCTTGACATCTATGTTGAACCGGTACTTACTTTCACACTATGGACTTCTGAATGTCCTCAATTGCAGAATTGTAGTATTTTTCTTTTTCTTCTGCAAGATGGTGCAGCAATTGTATTTCTTTTTGTGCCAAACTGTGTAAGCGAGCTATTGTCTGCTGGTTCTCCATTGAAATTAGCTTCAACTCAAAATCTGCGAAATAACTAGGCTTGACCGCTGCCAGCATATTTCCGGTTGCGCTCTCGAAGATTTGCTGTTTCACACGCCGGGTATTTAGCAGCCACTGCAAGTAATCCGGGAGAATTTTTCTAGAATCTGCCCTAATGATTGCAAAACTGGACGGAATCACAATCCCTTCTGTGGCCTTATCAATCAACACTGCCGTATACGGGGTGCTGAGACGAACCACGATATCCCCCCGATGTGTCACATACTCCAGATTCAGGTGCTCCACGGCGTGAAACACCTCCAGCTGTTCCTTCAGAATGTAACCATCAGGGTGGATACATTTTAGATTCAGCAGCGGATAGCGGTAGTTTGATGGTATCTTAGACTGTTTCCGAGCAAGAATCAAACCACTTCTCACATTGGCAAGTTCTTTTAATTTCATTCTTATCATTCCTAATGTTTAGTTATACAAATAACATTCTTATTTCAAAAGAAACCGCCTGTTCGGCCTTTATTGACAGTATAAACCATGATTTCTTTTTTGTCAAGCCAATTCTCACATTTTCATTGTTCAGTGTTTAATTTATCATTCAAATTCGCTTACTGCACCCTGATTCGTAATTCCTTACCACAAACAAGAAACATAATGATTTTCCCCATATCTGAATCTACTTCGTTATTATCTCTCCGAGCATCCGCTCAGAATTGCTGTATGTTTACACTCTATACCCCAGCTTCTTCAGCCGATTGCGTACAGCATCCGGCGTTCTCTGCATGATGATGGCAATTCGTGAAATATCGTATCGTGTTTTGAAAAGTGCCTGTAGCTTTGCATCTTCTTCCTTGCTCCAAGGTTCACCGGTTTGCGGATACTGAATTCTTCGCTTCTCTTCCCGCTGTTCTTTTGCCTCTTTTTTCTCCTGCCGCTGTTTTCTGAGCATCGTCGCATAGGAGTCGATGGTGCAGTTTTCTAAAACTGTCCTCAGTGCTTCCTGTACCACCGGGTTATTGCAGATATCCCCTTTGGACAGTGCTCTCCCGGTCAGAGGATTGATTCCCAATATCAAGTTTTCCACCATAGTCCGTGCCATCAGATCATCCATTTGCGCCACCTCACAATCCAATCTTGTCCAGTGCTTCCAGCATGCTTCTCCTTCTTGGATGTTCACTTCGCCATTTTTCTGCCATTGCTTTCGCAGCATCCCGACCACCGGGCAGGCGTTGCAGATTGGTTAAATACTCCACCGCCCTGCGATAGCCCTTGGGTTCAAAGGCCCGATCCATTTGGAACTGTAAATTGTTTGCAAAGCAGTTCGTAAGTCGTTCCGGGAAGGGTGACTGAAGCAGAGTGGCATACTTCAAAATGCTATCCCGCGAAGCCGATTTTTCCAGTTCCAGCATCATCCTATCATACATTTCTTCCTCTGCCAGTAAATCGAGGAGACAGCCGGACAGGGTATTAGCATCCAAAAGCCGGGCCAGAAATTCATGCCAGCCTCCTGGCGACAGTGCCTTCTTGAACCTGTGAACAATATCCAAACGATACTGCTGAAAAGGAATCTTTCTCCTCTGCCAGCCAAGCAGCCTGTTTTAGCCGGGGTTTTCTAATGATTCATATTTTCTATTTTGGTGAGGGCCGCGCTTTTTACAGCCCCGGCTGGATTCCTTCAAAGCGGCGCACAGTGGAACTTCTTCTCTGCCTGCCGTCCTCGTCCACAGCGTTTCAGGGAAGGCGGTTTCCGGCGGCTTTATAAATGGCGTACCAATCGGGGCGTTCCAGGGTTACTCCGGCGCCCTTCACGATTTCAAGGAGGCGGGTCGGCTTCGTTGTGCCTGAGAGGACCTGGAGCTTGACGGGCAGGCGGACCAGCCAGGCCACTGCAAGGGCGGTTTTGCTGATTTCATACTTTTGGGCAACCTCCCCCAGCACCCTGTTCACCTCCGGGAACTTGGGATTGTCGATAAACGGGCCCTCGATGAAACCGTACTGGAAGGGCGACCAGGTTTGCAGAACGATATGTTTCAGCTTGCAATACTCCAGCGTGCCGTTGTCACGGTCAACCGCACCGTCAAAGCGGGTGTTTACGTTGATGCCCTGGTCAATCATGGGGGTGTGCAGGATGCTCAGCTGCATCTGGTTGAACATCAGCCGGCTCTTGAGGGCCTGCTGAAGCACCTCAATCTGCATGGGATTGTGATTGCTGACGCCAAAATGGCGCACCTTGCCGGCCTTTTCCAGGTCCTCAAAGGCGCGGGCCATCTCATCCACATCGGCCAGCACATCCGGCCGGTGAATCAGCAGGCAGTCCAGATACTCGGTGTTCATTTTTTTCAGGCTGTTGTTGACGGACTCGACGATGTGCGCATAGGAGGAATCGTAGTAACCGGCGGTCCGGATGCCGCACTTGGATTGCAGGAAAATCTGGTTCCGAATGGCAGGATTTTCTGCAAGCACCTCGCCGAACCGGACCTCGGACTGGAAATTTCCGTAAAAATCGGCGTGGTCAACATGGGTGACGCCGTTTTCAATGGCGGTCATCACCAGCGCCTCCAGGTCATGGCAGCTCATATCCGCAACACGCATACAGCCAAGGACCACCCGGGGCAGCCTAAGCCCCTCTTGTGTTTCAATATACTTCATTTTTTACCTCCTGGGTCTGAATTGTTTGAAGTCATTTTATCAGGAAACCGCAAAATGTCAACCCTTGACAGCCCCTTCAAAGGCGCCGTCCTTTTCGTTAAAGCAGAGCAGGAAGCGGGGGGCCGCTTCCTGCTCTGGAATTATCCAATCTTCTGCCAATCAGTGGGTTTCCGTCATCACGCGGACGGCGGGGGCCTGGACGTGGTGTTCGCCCATGGCTTCTGTGATTTTCTGGGTCAGGTCAAAGTAGACGCTCCAGTAGTCCTCGCTTTTGCACCAGGCCCGGACGGTGAATTCCATGGCCTCGTTGCTGCTGCCGCTGATGCGGGCGAAGGGCTCCGGGTCGGACAGCACCTGGGGATTGGCCTTCATAGCCTCGAGCATCAGCTCCTGAATCCGGGCGGGGGACTCGCTCTTGGCGCAGGCGAAGCTCAAATCCACCCGGCGCAGCTCCTCGGAAGAGAAGTCGGTGATGTTGGTATTCATCAGGCTGCCGTTGGGAACGGTGATGCGCTTGTTGTCCAGGGTCAGAATCACGGTGTAGAACAGGGTGACCTCCTTCACGACGCCCTCCACACCGGCGGCGGCCACATAGTCGCCCAGCTGGAAGGGCTTGAAAATCATCAGCATGATGCCGCCGGCCAGGTTGGACAGCGCCCCCTGGAGGGCCAGGCCCACGGCCACGCTGGCGGAGGCCAGCACCGTCACCACCGACGCCATGGGCACGCCCATGATGCCGATGACCGAGATTACCAGCAGCACATACAGGCTGATTTTCACAAAGCTCAGGGTGAAGGTCCGCACCGTGCCCTCGGCCTTGTCCAGCAGCTTGCTTTTCTTCAGAATTTTCAGAATGCTTTTGATAAGAACATTGCCAAGGAACAGGGTAATCAGCGCCAGGATGAGTTTACCGCCTGTTGCGGTTGCCATTTCGGCCAAACTAGAAATAAATGCTTCCATATGTGCTTCCTTTCCATGATGTTCATTGTTTTTTCGGCTGCCAGGCAGCCTGATACAGGTTTAGTATAGCACTCAGAAGGGCAAAACGCAACCGGATTTTCGCAAAATACATAAAAATTTCGTCGGTTTTTATACGAATTTTCAACAAATCGATAAGCACATAAAAAAGAAGCCGGACTTTCGCCCGGCTTCCTTTTGTTGGATTTAAAATTGTCTGTTAGGGCAGCAGGGGCTCGTTGATGTTCCAGCAGACGTAGTAGGTGCCGATCTGGCCGGCCACCACGAACTCGGTGGGGTACTCGGTCTTCAGAGAGGCGATTTCGTTGGTGGGCACATCGTCGATGAGCTTCCAGGTGCCGTTTTCGAAGTTGGTCAGCATATTGTTGGCATCATCGGACAGGTAGAACTTGATTTCCTTCATGGTGACGTTGTCAGCATCGTGGTAGTTCTCGTTCTTGGCCAGGGTGATGACGGAGTTGTGCTCCCAGCCGGTCATGGTGTAGGCGCCGTTGGAAACATAGGTGGAAGGATCGGTGGCCCAGGCCTCGTTGGCGACCACATCCTCACGGACGGGGAAGTAGGCGGGGAAGGCCAGCAGCTCGTTCCAGTAGGCAACAGAGTTGTTCAGGGTGACCTCCAGGGTCTTGTCGTCGATGGCGGTGACGGCCAGGGCGGCATCCTCAGCGGGGGAATCGGCCCAGACGTCGGCGTAGCCCTTGACGACCTCGAACATATAGCCGTAGTCAGCAGCCAGCTCCACGGAGGCAGCCCGCTTCCAGGCAAACTCGAAGTCCTTGGCAGTCAGAGGCTGGCCGTCGGACCACTTCAGGCCGTCCTTCAGGGTGTAGGTGTAGGTGACGGTGCCGTCCTCGTTGGCAACGCCCTCGGGCAGCTCAACAGCGCAGTCGGGAACGATAACCAGGTTGCCGTTCTCGTCCTGGTCCCACTTGGCCAGGCCGGAGAACAGGTGAGAGGTCAGGGTAGCGCCGTCCACGGCGGAGTTCAGAGCGGGGTCGATGGTGTCGGGCTCGGAGGCGATGCACACGGAGATGGAGGAGGTGTCGCCGTCAACGGTGGTCTTATTGAAGTACTTGTAGCCCAGGGGGTTGGAGTAGAAGCCGGTAACGGTGTCGTCCAGCATATACAGGTCGGTGTAGAAGTACAGGGGGACAATGCAGCCGGTGCTCATCAGCAGGTCCTCGGCACGGTGCATCAGAGCGTAGCGGGTCTCGTTGTCGGTGCAGGTCTTGATCAGGCCGATGATGACATCGTAGGTCTCAGCCCAGGTGCCGTTTTCAACCTTGACATCGTAGCCCAGGTCGGTCAGGTCCATGGAATAGACAGCAACGCTCTCGTGAGCGCCCTTGCCGAACTGAACGTCGTTGTTGCCGGAAACGGTAACCCACATATCCAGGAAGGAGATGGGGTCGTTGTAGTCGGCCAGCCAGCCGTTACGGGCGATGGAGTAATCGCCGTTCTTACGGGTGTTCAGGAAGGTGTTCCACTCCTGGTTCTCCAGGTTCAGGGTGATGCCGACGGTGGCCAGAGCGCCCTGGAGGTACTCACCGATGGCCTTGTGGCCCTCAGAGGTGTTGTACAGGTAGGTCAGGGTGGGGAAGTTGGTGAACTTGCCGGTGGCCTCGTCGAAGTCGTAGTACTTGCACAGAATGTCGATGGCCTTGGTGAAGTTGTCCTCGTAGGCCTCGGGAGAGACATCGTAGTAGCCGTCGAAGTCAGCGGAGGAGCCGGCGTTCTGGTAGAACTGGCTGCCGTCGGCATCGGTCATGCCCATGGCGACGAAGGAGGAAGCGGGGACCTGGCCGGCCTGGCCGATTTTCTCGACGATGTAGTTGCGGTCGAACAGCAGAGCAATGGCGTTGCGGATTTCGGCCTCGGCCACAGCGGGATCGACCTCGGCGGGAGCCTCGGTAGCAGGTGCGTCAGCAGCAGGTGCCTCGGTGGCAGCAGGTGCTTCGGTGGCAGCGGGTGCGGGCTTTGCACCGCAGGCGGCGAGGGAGAGCACCATGGCGGCAGCAAGCAGCAGAGCAAGCAGTTTTTTCATGTTTCATTTTCCTTTCTCAAAGTCAATTTATTTCAGCCCTGCCCTCTCTTAAAGCAGGGAATGAAAACGGATGAAGGTTTTTCGTAGGGACAGCCCTTGCGGCTGTCCGGCCATTCCTCGTCAGAGGAATGGCACAATCCCCCGGGGGATTGTGGGGATGGGATGCAGCCTCGTAGGGAACGGATTCATCCGTTCCGTCGGCGAAGCCGTTGTGGTGGGCAGCGGAACGGATAAATCCGTTCCCTACGGTGTCAGTTGATTTTTTCCACGTTGTGGCAGGCGACGAAGTGGCCGGGGGCCTCCTCCTTCAGCTCCGGCATCTCCTCGGCGCAGTGGTCGGTGGCGAAGGGGCAGCGGGTGCGGAAGGGGCAGCCGGAGGGGGCGTTCAGGGGGCTGGGGATGTCGCCGGTGAGGACGATGCGCTTGTTCTCCCGGGCCAGCTTCGGGTCCGGCAGGGGCACAGCGGACATGAGGCTCTTGGAGTAGGGATGCAGGGGATGGTCGTAAATCTCCCGGGCATCGGCCATTTCCACCAGCTTGCCTAAGTACATGACGGCGATGCGGTCGGAAATGTGGCGCACCACCAGCAAATCGTGGGCGATGAACAGGTAGGTCAGGCCCATCTGGTCCTGGAGCTCGTCAAACATATTGATGACCTGGGCCTGGATGGACACGTCCAGGGCGGACACCGGCTCGTCGCAGACCAGAAATTCCGGTCTGGTAGCCAGGGCCCGGGCAATGCCGATGCGCTGGCGCTGGCCGCCGGAGAACTCGTGGGCGTAGCGGTTGGCGTGCTCGGAGTTCAGGCCCACCCGGCCCATCAGCTCCAGGATGCGCTCCTGGCGCTCCTTGCTGTTTTCGTAGAGCTTGTGAACGTCCAGGGGCTCGCCGATGATATCGGACACGGTCATCCGGGGGTTTAAGGAGGAATAGGGGTCCTGGAACACCATGGCCGACCGGCGGCGGTATTCCATCAGGTCCTCCTTGGTCTTAATCTGCTTTCCGTCGAACCAGACCTCGCCGGAGGTGGGCTTGTACAGGTGCAGCAGGGTCCGTCCAACGGTGGTCTTGCCGCAGCCGGACTCGCCAACCAGGCCCAGGGTCTCGCCCCGGCGGATATTGAAGGACACATCGTCCACAGCCTTCAGAGGCTTGGAGCGGAACAGACCCACATTGATATTGAAGTATTCCTTCAAATTCTTCACTTCAACAAGATTGTCAGCCATTATGCCTCACCGCCTTCCTTATTTTCTTCTCCCATGGCCTTTTTCACATTCAGCCAGCAGGCGGCCTGGTGGTCGTCGTTAATCTGCATCCGGCTGCAGCGCTCCCGGAGGCAGATTTTCATGGCCTCGTCGCACCGGGGGGCGAAGGGACAGCCGGCGGGCATATTCAGCAGGTCAATGGGGGTGCCGGTGATGGGCTGGAGCTTTTCGTCGTCGTTGCCCACCGTGGGGATGGAGCGCATGAGGCCCTTGGTGTAGGCGTGACAGGGGTTGTAGAAAATCTCGTCGGCGGTGCCCTGCTCGCAGATGGAGCCGGCGTACATGACGATAACCTCGTCGCACATCTGGGCCACCACGCCCAAATCGTGGGTAATCATAATGATGGCCATGCCCATTTCCCGCTGGAGCTTCTGCATCAGCTCCAGAATCTGGGCCTGGATGGTCACGTCCAGGGCGGTGGTGGGCTCGTCGGCAATGAGAATATCGGGCTCGCAGGCCAGGGCCATGGCAATCATGACTCTCTGGCGCATACCGCCGGAAAATTCGAAGGGGTACTGCTTCATCCGCTTCTCGGGCTCGTTGACGTTGACCAGCCGGAGCATTTCCACAGCCCGGTCGTAGGCCTGCTTCTTATCCCGGTCGGTGTGCAGCAGGATGGCCTCCATCAGCTGGTGGCCGATGGTGTAGGTGGGGTTCAGGGAGGTCATGGGGTCCTGGAAGATGATGGAGATTTTGTTGCCCCGGATGGACTTCATCACCTTTTCCCCGGCGTTCACCAGCTCCTGGCCGTCGAATTTGATGGAGCCGGACACGATTTTGCCGGTTTTTTCCAGAATCTGCATGACGGAGTAGGCGGTGACGGACTTGCCGGAGCCGGACTCGCCCACAATGCCCAGGACCTTGCCGTGGTCCAGGTTAAAGGATACACCGTTCACTGCGGCCACCTCGCCGGCGGGGGTAAAGAAGGACGTGTGAAGGTCCTTCACTTCAAGTAAAGCCATTGTTTCGGTCTCCTTTCTCTCAGGACTTGAGCTTGGGGTCAAAGGCATCCCGCAGGCCGTCGCCAAACAGGTTCAGCGACAGCACAATCAGGCTGATGACCACAGCGGGAATAATCAGGCGGTAGGGGTAGGAGGAAATGCCGTTGAGGGCATCGGAGGCCAGGCTGCCAAGGCTGGGCATGGGGGCGTTGACACCCAGACCCAGGAAGGACAGGTAGCTCTCGGTGAAGATGGCGTTGGGAATTTGCAGGGCCGTGGAGATGATGACCACGCTGATGCAGTTGGGCAGCAGGTGCTTGCGAATAACCCAGCCGGCCCTTGCGCCGGTGGCCTGGGCGGCCAGCACGTACTCCTGCTCCCGCAGGGACAAAATCTGGCCCCGGATCAGCCGGGCCATGGACACCCAGTACAGCAGGGCGAACACGATGAACAGGCTGATGATGTTGCTGCCCAGGCTTGCCAGGACGGTGTCCTCAATCAGAGGCCCCAGGGTGACCTTCATCACCGAGGCCAGCAGAATGACCATCAGGGTATCGGGCAGGGAGTAGATGATATCGACGATGCGCATGATAATCAAGTCCACCTTGCCGCCGATGTAGCCGGCCAGGGAGCCGATGGTCATGCCGATAACCAGCACGATGATGCTGGCGAAGAAGCCGACGGACAGGGAGATGCGGGTGCCGTAGACCACCCGGATGAAGTAGTCACGTCCGGCGGAGTCGGTGCCGAAGACGTGGGGGAAGATTTTCTCTCCCTCTGCCATCCGCTCCAGCTCGGTCTCGCCGTACTGGAAGGGGGACAGGTTATTATAGGAGGGGTCCACCGGCTTCCGGGGCACCACGCCCAGCATCTGGTCGTAGCTGTAGGGCCAGAAGGCCGGCAGCACAATGGAGGCCAGGGTGATGAGAATGATGATGATTAAACTTGCCGTTGCGATTTTGTTTTTCAGCAGCCGCTTCATGCCGTCCTTGAAAAAGGTGGTAGAGGGGCGCATCTGCACCATGTAGCTTTTTTCGTCCTCGGTGGCCGGAATGAAGTCGTCCACGTTAACGTGCATAGAAAAAGGGGTCTTGTTCATGTTCCCGCCTCCTTGTTATTCCAACGTGATTCTGGGGTCAACCAGCTTGTAGAGAATGTCGCTGACCAGGTTCATCACCACAATCAGCACGGCCAGCACAATGGTGGTGCCCATAATCATGGGATAGTCACGGCCGGTGATGCTGCTGACGAAGGCACGGCCGATGCCGGGGATGGCGAAAATCTGCTCCACCACCAGAGAACCGGTGACGATGTAGGCAAGCATGGGGCCGCAGTAGGTGATCACAGGAATCAGGGCATTTTTCAGGGCATGGCCGAAGATAATCTTGGGGGCGGAAACGCCCTTGGCCTTGGCGGTGCGGATGAAGTCCTGGCCCAGCACATCCAGCATGGACGAGCGGGTAAGCCGGGTGGTGTAGGCCATGGGGTACAGGGCCAGGGTGACCACCGGCAGCACCAGGCCCTTGGCGGTCTCGCCGTTGGCCGGGAAGATGGGCCAGGTGACGGCGAAGGCAATCAAAAGCAGGGAGCCCATAATGAACGAGGGCATGGACACAAAGGCGGTGGTGAAGACCATGATGACCTTATCCACAATTTTGTTCCGCTGCAAAGCCGCCACAGCGCCCAGCACCACGCCGATGGACAGGGCGCAGGCCGCAGCCACCAGGCCCAGCTTGGCGGAGGTCTTCATGCCGTCGGCAATGACATCCACCACCATCCGGCCCCGGAGCTTCAGGGAGGGGCCAAAGTCCAGCCGGGTGACGATGTCCTTGAGGTAGGTGACGTACTGGGTCATCAGCGGCTTATCCATGCCGTACTTGGCCTCCAGCGCTTCCAGCGCCGCCTCGGTGATGGCCTTCTCCCCCATGAAGGGGCCGCCGGGCACTGCACGCATGACGAAGAAGGTTACGGTGATGACCACCCACACGGTCAATACAGCCAGTGCGATCCGCTTCAGAATATACATGAGGGTTTTTGCGTTCATATGCTTCCATCCTTTCGGGTCTCTTGACGAACCGAACTTTTTCCCGCTTTTTCTCGTCGGAACGTGCTTAACAATTTATTAAAGATTATAAACGATTTCCCCGCAAATCGCAATTCGTTAAATTCATAAAGATACGAGGAAATGATACACGTTCTTTGTGACTATTGCACATGGACAGCTGTCTTTCGCCGGTAGACACTTTCTTTTTCCTGTGAACTTGTGTTTTCAGCGCAAGGACACGCCCCGGAAACGCCCACGCCGGGACAACACCCCGCCCCTCCCCCATCGGAAATTCAAAAATGTACAATCCATCAGATTTTGAACAATTTGACGGTTTTGCAAAAAAGCAAAAGGGCCCCGTGACCTTTGCGTTAAGCACCCGCCGTAGGGCGGCCTGCCCTCAGGCCGCCGCACATTTCCCATTTGGGAAATGTGACGCAGTGCAGATTGACATTGGTCACGGGACCCTCCCGCTATATTACAGTTCCTTCCGAAGCCGGGCCAGGGGCAGTCCCGTTTCCCGGGAAATCCTGGCCAGGTCCTCGTATTCGGCCTTGGACCGGCTGACGCCCCAGCCCCGGGCGGTTTTCACCTGCACCGGCCCCCAGGGGGTGTCCCGGGTCTCCAGGGACCGGTCCAGCACCTCCCGGCGGCAGCGCTTCCGGCGGATGCCCAGGGTGGTGGTGTGGCGAAACAGCAGCGCCGTCATGGCCTCCCGGTCCTCCGGGCGGCACAGGCAGGTGAGCATCACCCCGGGCCGGGATTTTTTCATGCCGATGGGGGTGGTGAAGGCATCCAGCGCCCCTCCCTCCAGCAGCCGCTCCATGGCGAAGGCCAGGTCCTCGGGGGGCATGTCGTCTAAATTGCAGGACAGCTCCTCAATTTCGTCCCCGGTTTCCTGAGACTGCCCCAGCATGGCCCGGAGGCAGTTGGCGGCCTCAAAGTCCTTTTTCCCCATGCCGTAGCCGATTTTCTCCAGGCGCATAGGGTCCATGGGGCCGAATTTCGTCACAAAATGCTTCAAAAGCGCCGCCCCCGTGGGGGTGCACAGCTCCCCCCGGACGGTGCCGGAATAGATGGGCACCTCCCGCAGCAGATACGCCGTGGCCGGGGCGGGCACCGGCAGGATGCCGTGGGCGCAGGCCACCTGGCCGCTGCCCACATGGACGGCGGAGGCATGGACCTCCTCCACCCCCAGCCTGTCCAGCAGCCAGCACACCCCCACCACGTCGGCCACAGCGTCCATGGCTCCCACCTCGTGGAAGTGGATGTGCTCCATGGTGCAGCCGTGGACCTGGCCCTCCGCCTGGGCAATGGCCTCGTAGACGGCCAGGGCATCCGCCCGGACCTTGTCCGGAATGGTCAGCCGGGAGATAATCCGGCGAATATCCCCCAGGCCGCTGTGGTGATGGTGGCCGTCCCCCTCCTCATGGCCCTGAATGCGCACCCGGACGTGGGTGCCCAGAATGCCGCACTTCCGGGAGGGCTCGGCGGTGATCTCCACCCCCGGCAGGCCCAGGCCGTTCAGCTCCGAAAGGGCCGCCTCCCGGTCCTCCGTCAGCTCCAGCAGCGCCGCCATCAGCATATCCCCGGCGGCGCCCATGGCGCAGTCCAAATACAGTTTCTTCATGTCAGCCCTCCCGCAAATGGTTAATCATACTGGCCAGATATCCGGCCCCGAAGCCGTTGTCGATGTTCACCACACTGACCCCGCTGGCGCAGGAATTCAGCATGGACAGCAGCGCCGCCAGGCCGCCGAAGGCCGCCCCGTAGCCTACGCTGGTGGGCACGGCAATAACCGGGCAGTCGGCCAGGCCCCCAATCACGCTGGCCAGGGCCCCCTCCATGCCGGCAATGGCGATGATGACCCGGGCGGACATGATTTCCTCGCTGTGGGCCAGCAGCCGGTGAATGCCCGCCACCCCCACGTCGTACAGCCGCACCACCTCGTTGCCCAGGGCCTGGGCGGTGAGGGCCGCCTCCTCGGCCACAGCCATGTCGCTGGTGCCGCCGGTGGCAATGACAATGTTTCCCACCCCGTCCGGCTGGGGCAGGCTGCCCACGATGCCCACCCGGCCCATTTCATAATAGGTAAAGGGCAAGCCGGTTTTTTCCAGCACCTGGGCCGCCTCCCGGCTCATGCGGGTGACGAGCACCGTCTGCTGGCCCCTCTGGTGAAGCCTTTGGGCAATGGCGGCAATCTGCTCCGGGGTCTTTCCCGCCCCGTAGATTACCTCCGCCACCCCCTGGCGCACCGCCCGGTGGTGGTCCAGCTTGGCAAAGCCCAGGTCCTCGAAGGGGGCCATTTTATAGTGAAGCATGGCCTGGTCCACGGTCATGGACCCCGCCGCCACCTGCTCAAACAGTTTTTTCAAGCTCTCCATCTTATCTCTCCTTCAAATCCAGCAGCACCGTGTCGAACCAGGGGGCCAGCTCCCGGCGGATGGACGCCCGGCTTTCCACCGCCAGGGCCAGCTGCGTCCCTGTCACCTGGAGCCGGGCGGCGTCCCCGTACAGCCGCAGGCGAAAATCCCGGAAGCCCAGGTCCCGGAGGGCCGCCTCCCCTGCCTCAATCCGTCTCAGGTCCGCCCCGGTGATGGTCCGGCCGGTGGGGACCCGGGTGGCCAGGCAGGCATAGGCGGGCTTGTCCCAGGTAAACAGCCCCGCTTCCCGGGACCGCTCCCGGATGATTTCCTTGGTCAGACCCGCCTCCCGCAGCGGGGAGCGGACCTTCAGCTCCTTCAGCGCCGCCATGCCGGGACGGTCGGAAGCGTCGTCGGAGGCGTTGGTCCCGTCCAGCAGAAGCGTATACCCGTCAGCCAGAGCCCGGTCCCGGATGGCCCCAAAAATGGCTCTTTTGCAGTAATAGCACCGTTTTCCCGGATTTTCCGCCACCTTTTCCACCGCCAGCACATTCATCTCCACCACGGAAAGGTCCACCCCCAGCGTCCCGGCCAGCCGCCGGGCATCCGCCAGCTCGAAGGCCGGCTGAAAGGGGGTCTTCACAAAATAGGGCCGCACCTGTGCCCCGGCCCGGACCGCCGCCCACAGCAGATAAGCCGAGTCCACGCCCCCGGAAAACCCCAGCGCACACCGGGGATTCCGCTCAAAAAATTCCTCCAACGTCACCTACAGCACCTCTTTCCCCATGAATACCCTCCCACACGGAAGTTTGTCCCCATTGTACCACCAACCGCCCAAAAAAGCAAACCAAAACCGGAACGCACAATGGCGTCCCGGTCACGGTGTACTGTCTGGCATCAGATTTGCGTGGCATTTTTCGGTGTAAACACCAGCTTCACCGTCATGCCCATGCTGGCGGCCAGCCGCTTGATGGTGCGCAGGGAGGGGTTTGCAGTCCCCCGCTCAATGCGGCTGATGTCGGACTGGGCAATTCCGGTCCGCTCGGAAAGCTGCTTCTGGGTCAGCCCAGACTGCTTCCTGGCATCGATAATTGCCTGCACAAGTGCATATTCCGGCTCCAGAGCCTCCCATTCCTGCTTGAATTCAGGGTCTTTCATCTGGTCGTTCAGAAAGTCATTGAAATTGCTCATAACGCTTTCTCCTTCCTGCTGAGATATTCAGCCCGATATGACTTTGCCCGTTTGATTTCCTCGGGCGGTGTTTTCTGGGTTTTCTTGATAAATCCATTGGTCAGAATGACCCGGCGGCCTACAACAAAGAAGTACAGCACCCGTGAAATATCAGTGCCAACTTTGGTGCGAAGTTCAAAGATGCCGTCACTGAGCGGCTTTGAATAGGGTTCTCGTAATTGGGTCCCGTTATTCTGAAGAAGCTCCACAGTAGCAATACCTTTGCCCGCATCTTTGTATCAAGGCTCAGGATAAATTCCTTTGCCGGTTCGGAGCCATCCTCTTTATCATAGAACAACACTTCAAATTCCTGCATCTACACCCTGCTCTCTATCTGTATATAGGATTTATCCTATAATCATTATATAGGATAAATCCCATATTGTCAAGCAGAATTTGCCCTCACGTGCCGCAGCACATTTCACAAATCCAACCGATTTTTTGGCGAATGCTCGTCATCCGGCAGCGCACCAGGACTCGATTGTCTGCCTGGCTGTCGCAGTTAGATGGGTTCAGTCCGTTAATGTCTGGCAAACCAGCAGGTTCCTGCACTTCGTGAAATATTCTGCTAATCGCAGAATGTGAAATATGGGCTTACGCCCACGTGAAATTTTCTGCTTCGCAGAAAGTGAAATGAAATAAATCCACCCACGCCCGCAGGCATTTCACGCTGCGTCAGCAACATTTCACGTGCGAAGCACATTTCACAAATCCGAAGGATTTATTTCGTTGAAAAAGATGCCGCAGCTATGTAATACTTCTGTGACTCAGCCGGGCCTTGCGGCCCGGGGGACTCTCCCACGGGCTAAAAACAGTCCACCGGACTGTTTTCTTAACGCCCTTTCGAGTCCCGTCAGTGATACCAAAAAGAGGGCACCCCGCGGGCAATGTCACTAAGTTAGCGACATGATTCCAAAAGACAGTCCCATAACGAACG
>JAUNPV010000044.1 GCA_030536515.1 Eubacteriales bacterium | reverse complement strand
TGCCCGCATCCCTCATCCGCCCCAGTGGGCGCACGGGGGCACCTTCCCCCCGGGGGATGGTATTGGGGTGCGGGGGAAGGTATTGGGGTGCGGGGGAAGGCTTTGGGGTGCGGCAATATTTTATTCTGTTATTTCAAACCGTTGCCTCGCAGCTCAATGATTTGGTCACGCAGCAATGCGGCGTATTCGTATTCCATCATGCGGGCGGCTTCCTTCATCTGCTTTTCCAGGCGGGCGATTTCCTTTTCCTTTTCCACCTTCGTCAGCTTCACGCCGGTGCGGCCCTTGCGTTCGGCGGTGGGGGAGGAAATTTCGATGAGGTCCCGGACGGACTTGATGATGGTTTTGGGGACGATGCCGTGGGATACGTTGTAGGCATCCTGGATTTCCCGGCGGCGGGCGGTCTCGTCCATGGCAATGCGCATGGAGGGGGTCACCCGGTCGGCGTACATGATGACCCGGCCCCCGGCGTTTCGGGCGGCACGGCCAATGGTCTGGATGAGGCTGGTTTCGCTTCTGAGGAAGCCTTCCTTGTCCGCATCCAGAATGGCCACCAGGCTCACCTCCGGCAGGTCCAGGCCCTCTCTTAACAGGTTGATGCCCACCAGCACGTCGAATTTTGCCATCCGCAGGTCCCGGATAATCTCCATGCGCTCCATGGCCCCGATGTCCGAGTGCATATAGCGGACCTTGATGCCGGCCTTTTGGAGGTACACCGTCAAATCCTCCGCCATTTTCTTGGTGAGGGTGGTCACCAGCACCCGCTCGTTTTTGGCGGTGCGGGCGTTGATTTCCCCGATGAGGTCGTCAATCTGGCCCTCGATGGGGCGCACCTCCACCTCCGGGTCCAGCAGGCCCGTGGGCCGGATGACCTGCTCCACGGTCTGGCCGGACCGGGTCCGCTCGTACTCTGCCGGGGTGGCGGAGACATAGATGACCTGGTTGATTTTGCTTTCAAACTCCGGGAAGTTCAGAGGCCGGTTGTCGTAGGCCGAGGGCAGGCGGAAGCCGTAGTTCACCAGTGCGTCCTTCCGGCTCCGGTCCCCGGCGTACATGGCCCGGCACTGGGGCAGGGTCACGTGGCTTTCGTCGATGAACATGAGAAAATCGTCCGGGAAATAGTCCAGCAATGTGGTGGGCGGCGTGCCCGGAGCCCGGCCCTGGATGACCCGGGAGTAGTTCTCAATGCCGTTGCAGAAGCCGATTTCCGTCAGCATTTCCAGGTCGTAGGCGGTCCGCTGGGCGATGCGCTGGGCCTCGATGAGCTTTTTCTGGTCGTTGAACAGCTGCACCTGCCGGTCGCATTCCGCCTGGATGTCCCGCATGGCCCGCTGGAGCTTTTCCTTGGAGGCCACATAATGGCTGGCGGGGTAGATGGCCACGTGGTCGATGAACCGCTCGGCCATGCCGGACACGGCGTTGATTTCGCTGATGCGGTCGATTTCGTCGCCGAAAAACTCCACCCGGATGGCCCGGCCGGACCAGTAGGCGGGGTAAATCTCCAGCGTGTCCCCCCGGAGGCGGAACTTGTTCCGGGAGAAGTCCAGGTCGTTGCGCTCGTAGCGGATTTCCGTCAGCTTTTTCAGCACCTCGTCCAGGGGGTACTCCTGGCCCACCCGCAGGGAGATGACCATGGACTTATAGTCGATGGGGTCGCCCAGGCCGTACAGGCAGCTCACCGACGACACCACGATCACGTCCCGCCGCTCAAACAAGGCCGAGGTGGCCGAGTGGCGCAGCCGGTCGATCTCCTCGTTGACGGAGGCATCCTTTTCGATATAGGTGTCGGTGTGGGCAATATAGGCCTCGGGCTGGTAGTAGTCGTAGTAGGAGATGAAATACTCCACGGCGTTGTCCGGGAAGAACTCCCGGAACTCGCTGCACAGCTGGGCGGCCAGGGTCTTGTTGTGGGCCAGCACCAGGGTGGGCCGGTTCAGCTTTTCAATGACGGAGGCCATGGTGAAGGTCTTGCCGGAGCCGGTGACACCCAGCAGGGTCTGCTCGTGAAGCCCCAGGTTGACGCCGTTGACCAGGGCCGAAATGGCCTCCGGCTGGTCCCCCGAGGGCTTGAATTCCGATACCAGCTTGAATTTGTCCATAGAGTTCTCCTTTCTGGTGGGGAAAGTTTTTTCGTGTCATCCTCATACGATTTTTTAATAAAAATCCTTGCGCTTATCGCCTTTACTCAGCACAGCAAAGCATGGTGCAGGCCAAAGGCTCCCCTGTGTAAGGGGAGCTGGGCAGGTTACAATGTGAAGTGCAACAC
>JAUNPV010000001.1 GCA_030536515.1 Eubacteriales bacterium | reverse complement strand
TTGTAATGATTTTCATTACATTCTGTGATGCTATAGTTTCAGGAGGTTTTGGAAAAGCAAAACAATCAGACTACCACATCAAATTTTCCATGCAATTTTAACTTTGCCGTGTCCAACATGAATAGATTCAATCAGGGTATCGACCACGGTTAATTTATCGTCGATAGATATATCGTTCCATTTGCTCATGTAATCGCTGATGACGCCGATGTTTTGTCTGTCATACATTTCGGCTGACATTTGAGCGATTTTTTCTTTTACCGTTTTCTTTTCTTCGTCGAGTGCATCAATGCGCTCATTGATATATTCCATTGTCGCTGTGCTTGCAGATACGATTTTGTCTATAAGCGTGGCGATTTCTTTTTCGATTTCTTCTGCACGGATTTTCAGCTTGGTAAGCTCGATGGGGTCTCCGTGCTTTTCCTTGTAAGAAAGCTTGTTGAACTCTTTAAGTTTGCGGGACATTTCATCAAAGACAATGTCCTCGATTCCGCTGGCCTGTATTGCGCCTACGCCGTCGCAGGATGCGGAAACATACTTGCTGTTGCAGATGTAGTACCTTGCGTCTGCACTGCGTTTACGGGGATAGGATTTAAGGGAGAGAGCGTGCCCACAATCAATACACTTGATTTTACCGGCAAGCCATGTGTTCTTTGCTTTCACGGGTTTAGCTATCTGGCGCACATTCAGGCATTTGCGTCTGCACCGAATCCATGTATCGGCGTCAATACAGCCTGCGTGCGGAGCAAGAACGAGGACATGACCGTCAAGAGAGATGCTCTTGCGTTTGGTCGCTTTGCTCCCTGTGTACAGATAAGCTCCATTTGTTCCAATGAACTGAGAGATATCGTTGATGATTTCAGTTCCTTGACCATGGAAGAATTCATAAATCGAAGCGTCTGCTTTAGCGTACACAGGGTTTGTAATAATATCTCGGATGCGCATACGGCTGAAATTCTTACCGTTAGGATTTTTAATTCCATTCTGACTGAGGTAGCGCACCACATCGGCAAAGGAAACCTGCGGCATAGCATACAGAGAAAAGATAAGCTGCACGACCTGTATCTGCTCTGGAATGGGTTTATACATACAGGTTTTGATGCCCTCCATAACGGTGTTTTCCAGTTCAAACCCATAAGGGACTCTGCCGCCCATGTAGAAGCCTTTTCTACTGCGTGAGCGGTATGCATCCATGACACGCTGTTGAATCGTTTCGCGCTCAAGCTGGGCGAATACCATGACTATCATCAGCATTGCTTTGCCAATAGGTGTTGAGGTGTCAAATCGTTCTGTAATAGACACGAACTCAACGCCGTACTTCTGCAGCTCACTGATAACATTTGCAAAGTCAAGAACGGAACGGCTGATTCGGTCAAGGCGGTACACAATAATTCGCCTTGCGCCGCCAGCACGAACGGCGGCCATCATATCTTGAAAGTCAGGACGCTCTGTATTTTTACCGCTGTACCCTTTATCTCGAAATACTCTGTGCGGATTATTCCCTACCTCCCGCAGGCACAACTCGATTTGGCTTTCAATAGAGATACTGTCTTCTTTATCAACAGACTGTCTTGCGTAAATAAAATCTTCCATCGGTATCCTCCGTCTTATTTCTTTTTCGGTGTGTATTTGCTAAAGACGGTGTACAGGGTTTTTTCAATTTCATTTTTCTGTTCCTGTCGGTCGTCTTTATGTATAACTGGCGTGAGGTTGATGATGGTATAAATATCGCCGTCATATACGGCGTTGACTTTTTCTTCGGTATATTTTTTTGCAGCTATGATAACCAACCTCCTTGTTGGCGTAAAAAATAATGGGGCTGGCTTATTATCACCAGCCCCATCTCTACATGAAGTACTCAGGGTCTTAATCCTTTTTCTGTTTGAAGCGACAGCTGAAGCATATCGCCACGCCTGTTGTCACCAATGTTACCAATGCAACAAACAAAGCATTTAACGGTGCATCTCCTGTCTTCGGGATGGTAATGTTTTTGATAGCATCTGCGTCGTTATACCATTTGGATGTTGCGGTTTGCTTGCATATCATCCCAAAGTTCTGAATTAACACATCGTTGCTCATGCAAACCTTACCATTGTAGACATCTTCCGGTGTCATATTGAGCGCAGTCAACTCTTTTGTCAGTTCCAAAATGTTGCCATCAAAATGCACATCTGTTACTACTCCGGACACTGACCGTGTAAACACCAATTTACCGATTGTAACGGTATCACCACTG
The DNA here is from genome assembly GCA_030536515.1 of Eubacteriales bacterium. Taxonomy (GTDB): domain Bacteria; phylum Bacillota; class Clostridia; order Oscillospirales; family Oscillospiraceae; genus Faecousia. The sequence continues at coordinate 423,974 of JAUNPV010000001.1, read as the reverse complement.
ATGGTAATTGGCATATTGTTATAATGTAGCTCCTGAAGTGATGTTTTTTCTTCGATGCTATATGTGAGCATCGGACGGCTTCCGGTAACAAGAGCTGCATACAAGCCGTTGTCCAGGTTTGTTGGTGCGGCCATATCGGTCACAATAAGTTTGCCGGGGTCTACCTTTTGATTGTCGGCATTGTACACCTCAATACTGTAGTAGGCGTATTCACCTTTGCGTGCAGTAGTATTCGGGTTTACCCGGAAGCTATTGCCGACATCGCCGGGAATCAACTCGTATTTTACGATGTTGATTGTGTATGTCTTGCATGGTTCTGAGGTGGAAGTCCAAGAGAGGGCATAAACGGAAGTTGTACCAAATACAAGTACAACAACCAGAAGCAGTGAGAAAATTCGTTTCATAGTCTTTTCCCTTTCTATGTATATTTCTTCGGTCGTGAGACGCTGTCTCTACCGAAAACTATTGAACGAAATCATTACACTGCAATGCAGGGTTTCATTATGATTTGCTGTCTGTAGAGCCCATACCGCCGTTTCTGACGCCTGTTGCATCGTCGGAGTATGTTACCCCATAAGGGATGAAAATCGCCTGTAGAAAGCCGCTACCGGCCTCTACGGTAAGTGTTTTGCCTGTATGATTGTCGTTCGTGATTTTAGCGAAGATGTGCCCCTCGTTATCTGAGTAGTAATAGTCGCTGTCAATCACGCCCATCGTGTTGTCCAGTTGCAGGCGGTACTTGAAGCCAAGGCCGCTGCGAGGCAGACAGCCAAGCCACCAGCCCTCATCGACCTTAACCCGAATGCCGGTGGGGATTTTGATGGTATCACCTGCATCCAGTGAGAAGGAGAACGGTGCCTTGAAGTCATAACCGGCAGAGCCGGATGTGGCTCTGGACGGAAGCTGGAGAGCCTCCCACGACTTCTTGATGTTCTCTTGCAGGGCAGGAGTCATTTCCTGCCCTTTATAAAATTCATCTTTGATAACTTCGTAGTACTGCTCGAAGCTGACTTTTTCAAACTCACCGACTCTGTTCATTCTTCAACCTCCTGCGTGTAACCAAGTGCGTCCATGTCTGCCTGGAAAAGCTCCCAGAACCCATCAATTCGAGGGTCTTCAATAGACTCAACAAGACCGGTGCGAAGCAGTGCCAGACACGCAATGCCTTTGGGTGTCAGCTGATATACGGCATCATCATCGTCTTCATCCGCCTCTGCACCGTCGCAGCATTCGCAATCAAGGTCGCAGTCGTCTTCGGGGTAAGGGGTTTCTGTGACGCTCTGGCTTTTGATTTTGCCGTCTTCATCGTACTCGGTATATGTAGTAATGATTTTCTTAGTCATGTAGTTCCTCCTGCATGGATTTGATAATGTTGTCAATGATGTGAGCGACGCTGACAAAGTCTTCGGCGGTATAGCCCTTAGTCGTCATAGCTGCCGTTCCGATACGAACGCCGGAAGTCTGCTGCGGAGAACGAGTTTCATTGGGAACACAGTTCTTGTTAAGGGTAATGCCATGCTTGTCCAATTCGTCCTGTACCGCTTTGCCGGTCAACCCTGTTTCCGTCAGGTCAAGCAGGAACAGATGGTTGTCTGTACCACCTGTAACAACCTTGTAGCCCATCGAAATAAACGCATCGCACATCGCCTTACAGTTACGCACAACGGCGTGGATGTAGTTCTTGAACTTGTCTGTGCAAGCCTCCTCGGCTGTTACCGCTTTACCAGCGATGATATGCTGCAGCGCCCCGCCCTGACAACAGGGGAAGACTGCGCTGTCGATGCGCTTGGCAAGCTCCGGTTTGCAGAAAATCAAACCGCCCCTTGTGCCACGCAGAGTTTTGTGTGTCGTGGTAGTAATGATGTCAGCAAGCCCGAATGGGGACGGATGGTCGCCAGCCGCTACAAGTCCTGCGATATGTGCCATATCCACCAGCATATAGCACTCGTTTCCTGTCTGCCCTCTATAGCAGTCGATAACATTTCTGAAGGTGTCAAAGTACAGGGTACGGCTATATGCCGAAGCCCCAATGACTACAAGCTTTGGATTGAACTTATAAAGCTTGTCGATAAAATCGTTTGTATCAATCCAGCCGGATTTGTTTGCTCCATAGTGGATGAAGTTAAAAATCTTACCACTGATATTCACCGGAGAGCCGTGAGACAAATGCCCGCCGTTATCAAGGCTCATAGAAAGGACGGTATCTCCGGGTTTCAATACGGACAAATATGCCGCAATATTTGCATTCGTGCCGCTGTGCGGCTGCACATTGACATGATAGTCAGTCTGGAACACCTTCTGCCACATTTCGCAGCAGTATTCCTCCAGCTCGTCTACATACTGGCATCCACCATAGTATCTGCCACGGTTTCCTGAGCGATGCGTAGCGGGGTATCCCTCTGAATACTTGTTGGTCAGGCAGGAACCGACTGCTCGCATGATGTTTTCACTTACGAAGTTCTCGCTGGCTATCAGTTCGATAGTCGTATCCTGTCGGTGCTGTTCTTTTGCAATAAGGTCAAAAACTTTTGACTCCAATTAGTACCTCCCAGTTATTCACCACAGTTTGGACAGACCATTCTGCCCTCTGGAATTACTGCACCACAGCAAATACAGTGGTCTGCATTTTCAGCGGCGGGCTTATCCTTAATCTTGATGTACAGTCCGCAATGGCAGGTTCCTTCCTCCATCTCACGGAACTCTTTACACATACACTTGGTATCTTCGCTTCTCACAATAGCGCACGGGCAAAACCCATTGTTGTCTTTAAGCGCCTTGCGCATATGTGCGACAAAGTCTTTATCAGGGTTGATGTTGATTTGCATATTCGTTGTTCCTCCAGAACGGCCAGAAAACATTGGCCGCATACTGATTGTCCGAGGCAAGCTCTACGCCAAGTACAGGGTCAAAACGGTGTGGCTTGTTCGGGATATAGCGTCCGAACTTTACGAAGATATTTTCGTAAAGAGAAAGGGTATGAAGCTGCTCTGGGATTTCTTCGGGATAATAACCGGTATAGATGACGACATCATCTTCGCAGTCATAGGTGTCACGAAACAAATCCAAAAATGTGAGAAGTTCCTCAAACTGTTCCATTGGTTCAAGCCCACCGAAGACAACCGCTTTGGTGAGAGGATTTGTCAGATACCGATGGCAGAGCTCATCATCGTCAATCGTGATGGGGGCGCAAGAGCGCCACCCATCATTTTGACAAACAGAGAGAGGAATACCAGCTTCGATACAGCACTTGCCCCCACAGGAAATCGTGCCAATGAACATGGCCGGTTTCTTATAATTGGTGAAGTCCTCATCAACTACCGTCTTTACCCTCATTCACTCATTGCCTCCGCATAGGTGTACCACTGTCTTGTGTTGAACTCGCGGAAACGGTCTTTGGAATAAGCGCGTGACGGGACAAGATAGCCAACGATGCGCTGGTATGTATCGAATACAGGTTCACCGCACACCGGACAATGGTCTGTGCCTACGAAACCGTGATGATGCTTGCATTCGTTGATGCGGGTGTTAAATGCAAAATAGATAACGCCGGACTGTGCAATCTTGTTGAGCATCTCCCATGCCATATTCGTATTGGGGAAATTCGACTCCAGATTGATGTGGGCGATACTACCGCCGGAACACTTCTCATCCAGAATGGAGCACAGCCGCAGTTTTTCCTGAATGGTGCATTTGGCTGACAGAGGAATCCACTGATTGGAGTAAATGAATTTATCGTTGTGGTCATACAGGACATTGTCTTTCTGACACAGGATAACAGCGGCACGCTCTGCAGGAACGCTCTCGATGTTAAAGGAATATTCGTCAGTGAAGTTATCCTTGACTTCGTTGAGCACCTCAAAGATTTTGCTTGCGAAAGCGACTCCCTCATCGGTATAGCTGATATAACCGAATTCATCCGTCTTGGTATAGCCGAAAGCTTCGATTACCTCATACAGACCAAGGATGCCCATTGTGCAGTACTGCTTGTCCATCTCCACTGCGCCTTCCTGATAGTTGGGAAGCAGACCCTTTTCGATGTTCCGGCGGATAATGTGCCGCACGGTATCAAGAGTTTTACAGCACAGCAGCGCACGCTTTTTAAGAAGAGCCAGATACTTTTTCTCATCGCATTCCGTTTCCAGCGCAATCCGCATCAGGTTGATGGTATTGACCTTGACAGAACCGATAGAAAGTGCCGTGCCGCCGATGGAGTTGATGAACGCATTAAGCTTTGAGGTATCTGACAGCAGGCGACAGCAGTTGGAAAGCGTATTCACATCACCGCTGATGAAGAAGTTACTGTCATTCCATGTGGTATTGTGGTCGCTGCACCATCTGGCAAAATTCTCGTCCACAAACTTTCCGTCACGGTACAGAAGACTATAAGTCAGTACCGGGAAGGTGAACATATTCTCGCTCCGGATTTGTGAAACGACCTCCATGAAGAGTTTCTGGTGTTCAATCAGCTCTTCCACACAATCAATGACATAACTGCCGTCCGGATACTGTACGCCGCCAAACAGAGCCTCGATATAATTGCGGTCAAAGATAGACACATTGACAAAGGCGGTTTGGTCGATGCGCATGAACGGCTGATTGAGGCGGTAGATAAACTTCTGGAAGCACTGTTTAATGTAATATTCCGGGTCTTTGATGATGTGACCGCTTTCGCAGTCCTTTTTCCAGAAGTAATATGTCCAAATCAGGACATTGGGGATGCCCACAGCGCCGGAACTGCGATTGCTCATGTAGCTGATATACTCGATTACATCATCCATGAAGGTGGTGAGGTGCTTTGGCGCCTGATTATTATAGTTCTTCAGGAAGAAAAGCCCTTCTGTCGCCAATCTGGACAGGTCATAGGCATAGCAATACGGCAAATAGGTGGAAGTTGAGGCATCGTGCAGATAAAAACCGCCGTTATACTCTGTTTCCAGCCATTCTTTTGCCGTGCGGAGATTGTACCTCTTCTTCATCTCATAGAAAATCTTGTTGAAAGCGAACAGCTTGTCGTGGGATTTCCCTTTTTCATTCAAGAGACTGCGGATATCCTTATTCGAGGCGTTGGCGTTGGCATCGATGGTCACATCGGCCACATTCTTATCAATAAAACCATCGATGAAATCTGAGAAATTCAACTGGGTTTCATGGAAACCATTGAGAAACTCAAAATCCTCACCATATCGCTCATTGAGAGCCGCCATCGCTTTTTCAAAGTCCCGGTTCATTTTGAGTGGAATGTTCATGTACTCTTGTCCTCCTTCTTTTAGTGTTGATTAACCCATTGGTTTGCTGTTTGGAAGTCAAGAAGTTCTCCATTCACACTAAGAACAGGAACTTGTACGATTCCGAGTGACAGCATTTCGTCCACAGAGCTGTTTTCTGTGTACGCAATACCCTTTTCTTCTAATTTATGCTTGAGTACCTTACACTTGGGACAACCGGTTGAATAGAGAATGATTTTCAATGCGGTTTCGACCTCCTTTAAGCATTAAGGCAAGCCGCTGATACGGCTTTAGCTGAATATGCAGGACTTCTTCGGCGAAAGCAGCAGGGTCATCCTGCCATTTTGATATGGAATCTGCACAGGCGAGTGCTTGAATAACGGAATAAGTCTCACTCCACGATGTAACGCGATACATTCTGTTTTTATCTGCGTCATAACAGCGGTTGTGAGGGGCGGTCATGAGAATTTTGAAGTAATCCCCGCCCTCCAGATTGTGAATGCCGTCGTCTATCAGCACATCTCCCTTGATAAGCTGTTTATGGGCTGTGATGATGACATCGTTCCATGTCAGGAATGGGAAGTAGTGGAACAACACCTGCTCCATTTTGGCCGCCAGGGTCTGGTAGTTCGATGTGGTCACAATCAGCACAGTATGTCCATCTGCAATTAGTTTTTGCAGCGCCTCTGACGCGCCTTCCATTGGTTTGACCCAGCTCCAAAAGACATCCTCAAACAAAGGGGCATATACTTGCTCTTTTGTAAGGGTAGGAAATGCCTTTGAAATATCCCAATCGGTAATATCCGAAAGGTTGGTACTGGTTTGATGCCGTGCGTTCAGGTAGGCGACCCAAGCTTCAGCGAGGTTCTCGATAGTATCATCCATATCAACAAGAATTGTCAGATGACGCATATCACACCTCTTTACAACTCATCGAATGTTGTCTGGTGAAAACCTGTGTAATCTGTAAGCCATGCAATGACACGCTCTTGCAGGTCTTTCAGCGTACCATCGTTGACAATCCAGTAGTCCGGCGTTGTATTGTCGAGCGCGGTTTCTGACGGATGCGCCTGTTGTTCTTTGGACAGCGGACTTGTGAAGTTCTTCCTAACGACACGCAAATGAACCATATCAAGTCCGGCGCTCTTAATGCAGTCAATCTCGTTGGGGAAACGGCAGTCGGGAATGAGCAGATAATCCCATGCATCAGGGAAGAGTTCTGCCATTGAGATAATGAAATCGACCCAGAAATCAGGCTTCTGTGTGCGAATGACATCTGTTCCGACATACTGCAGAATGTGGCGTCCAGCATCGTCCTTCTGCCCGTTCCATCCAAAAAACTGCTTGCATATGTATTTGAGCAGGTCTGCATAGTGAGCGACCTGTACTTTATAGCCGTCTGCTTCCAATGTGGATTTCAGAAACCCGGCTGTTGTATCCTTTCCGTGCTGTGCTTTGCCAGAGATAGCGATAATTTTCACGGCATCAGCCTCCTTTTTTTATGTGTTGCGTACTGGCAGAAACAATCGATGGCCTGCCGTACATTGATGGAGCCGTCCGGCGGCCTCCATATATGTTCCTTGCCATAATAGATTTCTCTTACTTTACAGTATGCCGCGACAACAGGCTTGTCCGGGTCATCGACTTGGTGCTCACATATGATAGCGACCGCACTCTTCCCAACCGTTGTGAAGTCATCTACCATTCTTTCAATAGCAAGCCTTTGCCCGTAAGGGACAGCGGCGCCACGGTGTTTAACTTCAAGGATTATGTATTCACGATTGCGCAGTTCAATCAGTCCGTCAATGTCTGTTGGGTAGATGCCACCATCAAGCTCCAGGCCTTTGAAGTCGATAAGCTGGCGCATCTTTTTGGGGTTTCGTATTTTGCTTTTCATAGCCTCACTCTTTGTGCGGCATCTTACCGCAGGACTTTTTCTCCTTGCAGAAGCCCATATACTCACACTTCGGCATGAAGTAGTGGTCAACCAGATATGCCCACTCTTCCGAATACGCACGGAGAGCATTGCACACATCGTCAAACAGCTTTCGATACTCATGATAAGCACGAGAGCACATCCGCTGATGAGACATATCCATGAGATTTCTGGCGTTGTGCTTGCACACGATACGGGTAGTCATTCCCAACGGCAACAGCAGTGCTGTGTCCTCACGGGGAACGCCGAACGCATCCAGTGCGGTAAGCGCATTTTGGAGAATCGTCATGACTTTCTTGTACCCGGCTGACGCCGCTTCGTCCTTTTCAATGCTGGGCGGTACGACATAATCAAAGCCATGTTCGTAGTCGATATATCTCGTACTTGCCTGCAATCTTGTAGGTGAACCGCCAATGTGGGTGTACCACTCACGAATAACTCGTGCGGAGTAGCCATCAAGAATCATATAGGCATCGGGGAACTCGAAAGTTCTTCCGTGTTCACTCTCAAGGCAGTCAATGCCTCGACGATAGTTTTTCTTCTGGTCGGAAATATCGGCGCCCCAGCAGACACCGGCCTCCGTTCCAATCATGGTGATTGGCTCTTTGCAGGTGAAGTCCTGAACAATTACCTTACCCATTGGCACCCTCCTTTACGCCTGCTGTAAATTCTGTTTGATGGCGAATCCATCAAGAAATTCATCCATTGCTTTGGTGTCTCCGGCGGACAGTTCCGCATCTTCTTTGACACGATTCTTTTTTCTTCTGCCACCACCTGTGAGTCTGTCGAATACACTGTGGTTGATTTCTGCTGTATCTACATGGAAAGTAACCGTAGGGTTGTACTCCCATGTTGCTGGGTTCACCCAATATTGCTGCCAGTTGCCACCGGTCGTGGTGGCCGTGGTAGTAATCGTTTCAAACGGATTGTAGTAGAAGGGTTCTACAGTAGCAGTTGTCGTAGCGGCTTGTGCAGTGGCGACACGCATGGTCTCAGCCGCAATATTTTCGGCATCGATAACAGCAGTATCCATTCTGGTAGTGCGGGTATGTGCGTCAAAGCGGACGGTCATACCGGTATCCGTAAACTGTACAGGGTCACGACTGGTAAGCCGGAATACCCGGTTCTCTTCATCGACAACAATGATGTCATCCAACGCCATGCCCGGATGATAGGTCATCCCAAGAACCGCAGGCGAGACCATCGTGCGTTCAGTCGGCTCGTTGATAAGCGCAATACGATAGCCATAAAGGAAGCCGTAGTGGTCGCCGTCTCTGTTGGCGTGAATGTCTGCGGTGGCAAGAAGCTCTCGATAAAAATCCGCTGTCATAATGAGGACGATTTCGTCTTGCGTACAATAAGTCCTCACACGCTCTGCCTCTTGCAGGGCATTATCAATGTATCTCTGAAATTCTGCTCTATCCATTCTCAGCTTACCTCCTCAATGGGTGACACGGTACACATGGCAACGACCTTGTCGAAGCAGTCACAGCAGAACTGGAGATGAACCTTGTCGCCGTCATGGACACTGCCATAACCGATTCTTGTATGTATTGTAAAGTTCTCCTGCCGGTCAAAGAAATCAAGCTCTTTGCCGCAGAGATTGCAGACCTGTTTGTCCTGCAAAATTCGCACCTCCATGCTTATAAAATCCATGTTTTATATGTAATCAAAAAACCTGCTGATACGCTGTCAGCGTGTAATACTCGCCATCTCTCTCATAGCCTTTGCAGTAAATGATGTCGCCCTCTTTGACAGGCTCCTTATCAAAGACTCTGTTGAAGACAGTGAACCGGCTCTCCTTGCCGCTGCCGATAGATTTCGTGAACAAGCTATACCCGAACTGCTTATTGTCACGCTTACGATACAGCGGCTTGATATCCGTGATGTAGAGTTTGCGCCGGTCGGCTTCGTTGCCGGACACATAGCCGATGTAGCCCATAACATCATAGAAGTTGCGCACCTTGATAAGGTCGCTCAAGTCATCCATTCCTGCTGCTTTGATGACGGTTTCTGCCTCTCGCAGGATAGATGCGACATCAAGAAGCGTATAACTCTTTGCGATGCCGCCTGACTTGGTTACGCCCACCGCATATCGCTTTACGATTTCCTCCAACGGCGTTCCATCCACATCGCTTTTTCGTATCTGCTTGGCTTGTCCTTTCTTGAACATCTCGGAAAACAGACTTGTTATGCGGAGAAGTTCACGCTGATTACCAAAGTCAGAGAAGAAATCCAGCTTAATGAGGATGTCAAGCTGCCTGGAGTTAATGCTGGTCTTTTCATCCAAATCCCTGAGCAAATCCATGAAGTAGGAGTATTTATTTCTGGCAAGGTCATAGAGTTCATCGGCAAGATTGGCGCTCATATACTTGATGGAGGTGAGCCCCTTTGCAATGATTCTCTTTTCTCGGTCGAAGAAATACTCACCTCTGGACAATCCCCACTTTGGCAGTGTGACGCGGATGCCGACGCTGGTAGCGTAATTGGTAATGGCGGCGGTCTTATCCATGTTATCGCCAAAGATATTGAGTGCCGCAGTGAGGAACTCCAACGGATAGTAGTAACGCAGATACCCACAGATGTATCCAATGGAGGAGTAAGCATCAGAATGGTTCCATGAAAAGCCATAGGCGGAAGCATCCAGGATGATTTGCAAGAAAGGCTTGATGATTTTCTCGCACTGTTCCGAAGTCATGCTGTATTGTTCCGAACAATAGGCAACGAACCGTTCCTCAATCTCAGGGAGCAGTGTTTCTGTGCCTTTCTTCTTTGCAATAGCACGGCGCACATTATCGGACTCTGCCGCAGAATAACCGCAGAACTTAACAAGGAACTGCATGATGGTCTCCTGCATGGCAATGCGTCCGGCCTCGGGGGAAAGAAATTCATTCAGCGCATCAAAACCGTTATCGTAAAACTCGCCCTTTGCAACGCTATCACGGAAACTGGCGCAGGCAGGGCGGAGAAGTCCGTTGCCAAAGGACATCCATTTCAGCATGGAGAAGTTCGGAATTTTAGAGCGAGCTGTTTCCAGTGTGCTGTCCGACATAAACTGCCGGAGATAATGCTGTGCGCTGTCTGACTCCCATTGGAAGATAAGCGTTGTATCATCGCGGATGCTTTTCCATACGCTCATATCTTCCATATCTGTGTTATCGGGAGTAAGCCGCTCAATGCCGAGAGTTTTACAAGTCTCATTGATGACACCGATATTATCAAGCCCCAGGATATCCAGCTTGACATACATCAAGTCGTCCAGTTCTTTCATGTTAATCATGGAGACCGGATACTCAGATGTAGATACGCTGCAGAGACCTACGGTCTGCTCAATGGGCAGGTCGCTGATAAGCACACCGCTTGGGTGGGTTCCGATGGAAACAATAGTGCCGTTGACAATATCCACATACCGGAAAACCTCTGGATACTTTTTACGAACTGCCTCTTCATGCGTCTCGACTTCTTTGCAGATGTGGTTGGAAACCTGAATATAGTTAATGTCCTGACGGTCTTTGTAGAGGGCACGGCACACATCTCGAACAGCTCCCTTCAACGCAATGGTGTTAAAGGTAATGATTTCTGCGGAACGGATGCTTGGCAGGTTCATCTTGTCACGAAGCAGGAACCGTTTGACTGAGTCTCTGTCCTTGCCAGAGTAGTCCGTATCAATATCTGCATTGGTCACACGGGAGGGGTTCATAAAGCGGAAGAAGTTCAGCCCAAACCGCAGACTGTCCATTTGTGTAATACCAAGCAGATAGGCAATCATACTGCCGGACACAGAACCTCTTCCGTAACCGCATTGGATACCGTTTTCATTTTCCCATTCCCGCAAATATGTTTGCAGGAGCATAAAGTCAATAGACTTTGTCGCCTTGTAGACATCAAACTCTTCTTCGACAACACGCTCCAGCTCCTCTTTGGTATGGTTCTTCAGCGCATAGGGATGCGTCTCCATAGCAGACTGGACTTTTTCTCTGAAAGTCTTTTCCGGCTCTGCGTAAATGTGAGGATACTTGGTTCCTCTATCCAGCTCAAAAGGTTCCACCATATTTGCCAGCAGGTTTGTGTTTTCAATGGCCTGCATATACTCGGCTTCCGGTAACGAACCTTGTGCTCGATAGGCTGCGACCAATTCATCATAAGTTTTGAACTTCAAATCCCAACGCTCTTCGCCGTCGAAGAAAATATTTTTGGATGCCTGTAGGATACTGCGACCTTTCTCGTGCTCTTCATTCAAAACATGAGTGTCTGTTCCAGCTATCAGTGGGATGGTGAGTTCCTGACTTAACGCAAGCAGCTTTTTGTTATAGGAAATCTGTTTTTCATCCATGTGATGTCCGACTTCCAGAAAACAGCGATGCCGGTTACGAGTCAAAAAATCGAGGTACACCCGCTGTACCTGCTCGTCACCTTTCCCAAGCACACCGCCGACACAAGCGGTAGTGACAAGGATGTTATCCGATGTGTGGAACAACTCGTCAAAGGTAATGCGGGGAGCATAGTAGAAATGGTTGTCCTTCCTACAAAAACTGTTAGACACGAGACGGTTCAATTCCAAAAAGCCGCTGTAGTTTTTGGCGAGAAGAACACAGTGATAGTTGTCTCTGATTTTTTCTGTAAGCGTTGTGGTGAGATAGCACTCAACGGCGTGGATATACTTCATCCCAGCTGCTTCAATCGCACTTTTCTTGTGCCACCACTCAAAAACAGAACCGTGTTCGGAAAAGCCCATCGCATTCATACCGCATTCTTTGGCTTTTGCAATGTACTCTCCGTATTTTGTGACCGAATCAATATTGGTAACGCCATTTGACAGGTCGCTATGTAGATGATAGACGGTGTATTGCCCACTCATCGCCACGACAGCCTCCCTTCGTAGAGTTTTTTCCAAGTTTCTTGGCCTCTATCGACAGGACTGTCCTTTTCACCAAGTAAATTATCCTTATCCCAAAGATATTGCACATTGACAAACTGCTTTAACCGCTTGATATTGTGGTCGTCTCGGATGCAGACATCCTTATCAAGGGCAAAAACCACACGGCAGCCAAGTGCTGCCAGCAATTTCATCTGATTTGGGTTCAGATGCGAGGTCAAAATCGCCCCGGTATTGTGAATTCCGTAAGTATCGGCAAGTAGAACGGATTTGCAGCCCTCAAACAAGATGATTTCCCCTTTCTGGAGGATAGCATCTCTGTTTTCTGCAAGACCATAGATGGTTTTCAACTCACCCCACGACATGAAATAGGTGTATTTACGCAAACCCTTCTCTTTCCAGTGCGGGTCGAGGGTTCGCCCACCGATATTGACGATTTTCCCATCTGGATTTCGTATGGGATAGACAAGCCGGTCGGAAAAGCTGTCGTAGTACACCGAAAACTTGTCTATGGATGCACGGGAAATTCCTTCGCGCTCCCAAACGGCCAGCTTATCGTCTCGTTTTTCATACCGTTCCATGTAATCGTCCGGTAGTACCGTTCCTTTGGCCTTTTTTGCTGTGTTATGGGGTGGCGCAAACCGTTTTGCCACCTCTGTAGCTGCAAGACGCTTCCTTGAACTTACTTTGCCGTTAAATCCGCTGTATTTTTTCAGCTTTTCTACGGCTTCTGCCATACTACACTTGTCATAGTACCGAATAAATGTCAGCACATTGCCGCCGATACCGGAGGAGAAGTCAAAAAACGAATTTGTTTCTTTACGAACGGAGAAAGACGGCGTGTTTTCATCTTTAAGAGGTGACAGTGCCCAGTATTCTCCGTTTTTCTCTGTGAAATCCGTATATTGAGAAATGTAATCCAGAATATCGACTGACTCTATCAGTTCAGACAGCTCCAAACCGTCTCCTCCTTTCGCATTTTATTTAATTGTGATGACGGATTAAAATGGCGTCTGAGGAATATGCTGTTTAGCCTGTTCATAGAGAATGTGATTGCCATCAAACAGCAAGTCTATGTATTCGTCCTGTGTCATCTGCATACCGTTACGATTGACTGTGACACGCAGCTTTTTATTGCCACATTCCGCACCGTCTGCCTCGATTTCCTCCGGTGTTTTATCGGAAATCATGGCAATGGTCGAAGCGTTTCGTGCAATCTTGGCGCTGTCGGCAAGCTTACCTGTGATAGTTGCCTGTGCCGCACCGATACCGGCAATATTCATCTCTCCGCAGATTTGGTTCTTCACCATATCCACAAAACGGCCAAGTTCCTGATAGCTATCGAAGGCATCACCCTCGCCTTTGCCTTTGAAGTAGTCCACGATAAGGACATCCAGCCCCTGAGTGTGCTTGACCTTGTTGACAGCGGTATAAATACTCTGCTGGTCGAACATGGGGATGTAAATATGGGTGAACTTACGAGTCTTGAGCCACTCTTTTGCCGCCAGAATCCGCTGTTCCTCTTCCTCACTGTAGTTACCGGAGGTGAGGCGCTTATACTCAATGCCTGACAGATGAGCAAGAATACGGGAAGTAAATAGCCGTGTGTTCAACTCGCTGTCCAAATACAGCACGGCGTAATCCTGCTTAAGCAAATCCACTGCACAATTCAGCAGCATCATACTCTTACCCTGCTTCTGTTCGGCGCCGAAGATGAACAACTCTCCACGCTCAATGGTGGCGTAATCGTTCAAAGCGGGGAACTTGAAGGGGATTCCTGCGTAACCGGCGCCCTGACGGCCTTTGATTTCCTCCCAGCATTTATCGACCACATCTTTATAGGCCGGGACATCATTGGTTGTAGAAAACTCCATCATCACATCGTCAAGCATCTTATAGATTTTCTGCTCGATGTTCTCAGCAGAAGGTTGTGTACACAGCTTTTGGCATTCCTTTAATTGCTGGTATGTATCTCTGCGAAACGCTGCGTCCATCACATTATTTACGAGAAGCTTATACTCCTCGACTGTATTTCGGCTGATGTTTTCGCTGTTTTCCATGAGCGTATAGAGCTGGTCGATGCTCAGCTCATCCGCAAAACGCCGGGTAGCCTCTTTAGCAGTCAACGCTTGGATAATATTGTATGGGTCAATGCGTTCAATGCCATCTCTTGCAAGAGAGCAAATCGCCTGATAGATATAGCGGTTCTCTTCGTTTGTGAAATGGTTTGGCAGCAGCTGCTCGGAGTAGTATGAAAAATCAGGATGGTGAATCAGCGTGGCGATAATACCCGCTTCGCTTTCGACCCGCGCCATATCTTCATTTGCCAGCATTTCTCATCACCTCTTCTTCATTAACTGATAGTACTCGCACTCATCCTGCATTTCGCAGAGATGGGTACATTTGAAAAACTCACATGACGGTTTGAAATCTGATTCTTGCCGTATCTCGGAAATCATTTCTGCAAGCCATTGTTTCGCACCTTCATAGTCCCTATCCAAGAACGGCTCTTCGATGAAGGTATCGGTGCGGAAACAGTTGAAGCAAAGCTTGTGAGGCCGAACACCGTATTCCTCCTCGACCGCAGCCGAATAGAGGTACAGCTGCCTAAGATAAGCGTCCAGTTCCTCGTCCGTTTTGGTCGGTTTCTCTCGCTTGCTCCGAGGCTTCAAAACCCTGGACTTGTTATCCACCACATAGAGGGAGCCATCCAGCTCTCCAAGAAAATCAATGTAGCCAATGAAGGGGATTCCATTCACCTTGAAATCCACCTTCTTTTCAATGGCTGCAGGTCGATACGGAAACGGGTGGATGCCACGCAAATACTCAAGACCACCAGTGAAGTAGTTCCCGAAGACCGTTTTATTTGGCGCCCGACCGACAACCTCTTTCTTGAAATCTCGCAGGTAAATGTCTGTCAACTGGCGCGGGGATTTTCCCTCCTTGAAGTAGGTTTCAATCAGCTTGTGCATGAATGTGCCATAGCTTGCGAAAAACATTTCTTTGCCGTGGATATGCCGGATGTACTTCAGATAAAATCGATATGTGCAATCTACGAAAGCTTTGATACGGGAGTAGCTCCAGACCATATCATCAATGAGCGGTGCGTAATTGATTTCTCCCATAGTCCGCCACCTTTAGAAAGGCAGGCGGTTGTCGTCGATTTCGCCCTCATCAACTGTGGGCTGCGGCTCTGTACTGCTGTCACGAGGTTCCTCTCCGTCAAGCTCAAAGGAGAACATTTTGAAGTTGGTATATGTAACCTTTTTCTCTTTGTCGTACTTGGTTGTCACATCCACATCGCCGAGTTTGATGCGGTTGCCCTCTTTCAAACTGGCAGCTTTCTTTGCTGCCGCCGTTCCGATGGCGAGAACGAAACCGGAAAAATCCTGTTCATACTCGCCAGACTGTTTGTTCTTTCGACTGATGGACATACGAACCTTCGTGCTGGTGTCGCTCATCGGCGTCACTTCCCAGACCTTTGCATAAGCACCTGTGCGAAAACCCATGTGTTACTCCTCCTTGATACTGAATGTCTCTTTGAACTCTGCCAGCAATTTACCGGCAAGAGCTGACTCGGTGATGGCAAAATAGTTGCCGCCCTTTGCGTACTTGGACACAAACTTTTTCACATCCTCCGCCTTATCCTTATTGGACTCAAGGAAGTGCTTGACCGTCTCGTCAAAACTCTGGATGATACCCTCTGCAATCATCTTGTCCTCAGCCGCCTCAGCAGCACGCTGCTTGCTGCGGAAATTATCGGGGTCATCATCCGGCGTTGCGATATTAAAATACTTGAGAAGGAAGTACCGGCTGGAGTAAGTCAGACCGGAACCAAACGCCTGTGAAGCGTCACCTTGCTGTCCAACGAGCGCCCAGCTGACATCGATACGCTCCTCGGGGTTATCATTGTTGACCCAAGACCATACCATGTCGGCGCTTACCAGAATCTCGTTGTTGTTCTCCTCGTAAAACTCGCCCTTGCCGGTCGTTTTGGTCTTCTTATATGTATAGGGTTCTACCCTTGTGGTTCCGGGCTGAATACTGGGAACCAGAGACAGGTGATACTTGTCCATAAAAACCGAGATTTTTGCGAGAATTTCATCTTCGGTGACATACTTGTAGCCGTAGCCGCTTTTGTTTTTCCGGATGACTTCGACCTGTTTTCTGACCTTAGCAAGCTTTTGATAAATGTTGCTTGTCTGCTCTGACATAAATAACCTTCTTTCCTTTTATTCGCCGCAAAGATAAGTAGCTTCCATATCGGCAAGATGCAGCAGGACAGCAAGCTTACTCCGCTCAAAAATTTTGCCGATAAAAGCGTTCCCGCCCTTTACTGCTGTGTCCCAACCGCCCATATGAGCGCGGATAGCGAGAATTTCCTCCGGCTCAAGATGCATGAAGTTCTGAATAAGAATGACAGATTTGTCTGCGTGCTCTCCGCAGGGGAACTTCTCATCGATTTCATAGACCTCTTTTTTGTACCACTGGCCTGTCTCCTCATCTTTGACATTGCGAAAGCCTTTCTTGTAGAAGTTGACCTTGCAAATGTCGTGAAGCAGCGAAACAACAGCAACTGTTTCCGCAGGATAACTGTTTTGTAATCCGGCGTTTGCCAGCCCCCTCTTTAAGCAGTCATACACATTCAGGGAATGCTGAAGAAGCCCACCTTCATGGCAGCCGTGGAACTTTGTGGATGCTGGTGCAACGAAGAAATCGGAATCCTCCAACCATCGCAGAAGCATATCGGAGCCATCTCTGTGTACTGCGTTATTGTACACAGAAATAAATCTCTCCTTTAACTCGCCCATAGGAACCACTCCTTTCAATCTTGTATTTTATTTAATTGTGTTGATATATGTAAAGAGAAACCTGCTTGATGCAGGTTCTCTAATTACCAATTTCGGTTAGTCTTGGGAATGGGATAAAGCTTTTCAGCCGTTGTCTTTGCATGGGACAATTTCATTTTACCGTATGTCTGCATCAAAAGCATGACTGCAATATTACGGTTCCCGTCCAATTCCAAATCCTGATATTGGCTTTTCCCATATAGGCTTCCGTTTGCGGTACGGAATGGGAGTCTCTCCTCACCGACATTCTGCCAGCCAAAACGACTGGTATAACCATAAGTACCATCGTACTTCTTGATGAGAGACTTCTTGGCTTCCTCATCGCAGAAAACAGGATTGTCTCGCTTAAAAGACTCGATACGCTCCCAAACCGCATCGTACATATCGGGATTCTTTACATCCTCCATCATACGCTGCTCCAGTTCGGGGTCGGTGTGTTCTGCGATATATGCCTTGATTAAACGGCTGCGCTCTTCGCCGACAGCTCGTTCACCAATCTCTTTGGCTGTTTCTGTGGCAAGCCAAGCACCGCCTGCAAAGATTGAAAACAAATCTCCGATACCCATTTTTTCACCGCCTTACATCAGGAAAGCCAGCTTCCAACGCTGGTAATCTTCCATATAGTCTTTTTCAATTTTGTTTTGTTTGTGCTCCAGCTTGACCCTGCCTTTAACAACATATGTCCGCCCGGACATGAAATCAACTGCTGCATCAGAGAAGTCCACTGGAATACCAGCTCGCTCTCTCTCGTACATCCGATAGAAAAGCCCGGACATCCATACTCTGTAGAAGCTTAACTGCTGCTTTGTCTTGCCATCCTGAAGTGCGGCGGCAGAGCGGTGCGAAAGCATGGAGCGAATAGACATGGTTTTTGTGGTAGCCCGAACCCCACGCATAATGGTATCGCCAGGAACTCTGTCACGCCGAATTTCCTTTGCGTAATTCGGATGTTTGTACAAAAAACCAGAAAGCTCCACCGCATTATGAAATGCAGGAAGGGATTCACGGTAAAGAGGAACACAGTTCTCACCGTACCGAATGGACATATCCATGAAGTCTACATCCGAAGCCGTGATGCTTAGCGTGTCTTCTTCCCGAATGCCGGAAAACGCCATCCAATAGTAACAGCGGTAGAGATTGTCGATGGTCTCGTCGCCCTCTGGGTCAAAGACCTCGTTGAGATACCGCTGGAGATGCAGCGGGCTTGTGACCATCTGCTTTCTGACCTTGTCAAGACCGACTGCTGTGATACGAAGCATCCCATCGCAGGCACCCGGCACATTCATGGTGATACACCACTTGACATACTCTTTCAGTATCGTCAGCGACATCCATTGACTTTTGGAGCGCAATCCTACGATTTCATCAATCACAGGCTGTAGTTCCTCGGTGCTTTTCGTACACAAATCAGCACCCCATGCCTCTTCATGCGGCTCAAACGCGGTAAATACCGTTGTTGCCACATTCGCGGTATTGATGCTTTGTGTATAGTTGCGGATGAAGTTTATCTTTAACCCTTCATTGTACATGGCGAACCTCCCGTTAATTGTATGTAGGGTTATGCCGGAACGGCAGCATTCAAGCGGATTGCCTTATGCCAAACGGCAAGCAGCACCTCAGTATCCAGAAATGAAATAGCGGAGGTAGCGAGGAGATTTGCTGCTGCTATCTGCCGCATATAGCGGTTGGACAATGTGGTGATATACTGACCGATGCGTTCTTTCGACATACATTCGGGATTCTCGCACAGAACCATGCTATCCAAACGAAGGCCACTGTCAGCCGACTTGATAACAACATGGGTGGGCTGTCCGGCTTTCTTAATGGAACTGGTGAGGGGAAGGGCGATGATGTTTGGACTGTGTGCGTTGCCGACATTGTTCTGAAAAACAACACCGGGGCGCCAGCCATTTTGTTCGCAGCCGCTTCCTCCAAAGTCCATCAGATATACTTCCCCAATTTGAGGGACTCGCTGCTCATTATGATGAAAACCCAAGGTACTAACTCCTTCAATTCAATTATGTTGATAGTTGGAGTATAGCATAATGGCGGTTTCAAGTCAAGTCAATTATATAGACAACATAAAAAGTTTATGAGAAAATAAGGGTGTAGGTTTTCTCGGGCTCCACAGCTTTCATGTTACCGCAGCTTACCGTGAGTATAGTACCCAAAGGATTGGCGTCGCTATTGATTTCGGCAAATTTTATCCGGTCGATGCACATAGTACTTGTCTCGGACTTTAGGCAAATCAGATTGGGATTTTCGCATATCAACATAATTGGGAAGGACAATCTGATTTTGCAGGGGTCTGCCACACGATACCATTCCTGATTCTCCGTGTAGAAGAGAACCTGTTGCGGTTTGTTTTGGGAACAGTATTCCTTCAGTTCCCTCACAGAAACTCTTTTTTTCATCTCGTAGTCAGAAACCTCCATTGATTTATGAGGAAGCCCATGTTATACTACAAGTGGGTCATGATGAGTGGTGTTGTTATGACCACGGCCTGTAAATCTATGGGCTGCTCGCATACTGTTTTCTTGAGTTTGTGTTCATCGGCAGTATGCAACATGGGATAGTCCGTCGAAAGGCGGGCTATTCTTTTTCCTATTGACAGAAACATAAGTTTATGCTATCCTGTCAATGCAAACAGTAGTTACGGTGTTAATGCTACCACAAATAATGGGTCGTGTCAACAACCAATCTCAAATTACGGAGGATAGTCATCATGGACTTCGGCCAGCGCCTGAAAAATCTGCGTTTGGAGCGCGGATATACACAGCAGGATTTGAGTTCTGCTGTCGGAGTCTCTACCGTTGCTGTTAGGTCGTGGGAACACAACACGAAAAAGCCGAACATGGATGCCTTGATTGCGCTTGGGCGTTTTCTGAACACATCGATAGATACGCTTCTTGATATTCAGCCGAAAGGAAGCGAACAAAACTACACTTTTATACTTTCTCCCGCAGAGAAACGCTTCCTACAGGACTATCGTGGGCTTGATTCCCACGGCAAAAAAATCGTGAACACCGTATGCTCTTTGGAGAAAGAGCGTATTGACCTGGCGGCAAAGCCGAAGAACCGCAGCAAGGTTATCCAGCTTGCAAGTACCGAGAGAGAGCGGTATATCCCACGATATACTACACCATCCGCAGCCGGTACATCTGTCCCGCTTGACGGCGCTGACTTTGAGATGATTCTGGTGGACAACAGTGTCCCAGACGAAGCAGATTACGCCGTAAACATCCAGGGAAATAGTATGTTCCCATATATTCACGATGGCGACATGGTATATGTGAAAAAGGATGCGGAAATGGCTATCGGCGATGTTGGTATCTTCTGTGTGGATGGCGCAATGTACTGCAAACAGTACTATGTAGATGAAAATGGGAACCTTGAGTTAGTATCCGCGAACCCAGAACTTCGTAACACGAATGTCTTTGTGTCATCGGATAGTGGCAGCTCCGTAAAGTGCTACGGAAAAGTCCTGATGGGGTTCAAGCTGGAACTGCCGGACTATTTGTTTGAGGAGTAAAAGAGCAGGGCAATCACGCCCTGCTTTTTCTTTACTGGATAGCAGACTGAATGTGGCTTTTTGCGTCGTCGATTTTTTCGAGCGCATCATTCAGACTATCCAATGCGTCTTCCATCTTTTCAAACCGTTCTGTGCTTTGCAGATTTTCAGGGTAGTTATCAACACAGTCCTGCTCCTTGTCACAAACCCTTTCTACCACAGAAGCGGCATTGCTCAACATATTGAGGGCGTCTCTGAGCTGCCCCCGTCTTCTATCATCCACTCAATTCCTCCTATGAAAGCAATTTGCATAGTGAATTAGGCCGCCTGCCATACACCAGCGATATTCATATCGAGCCGCAGAGTATCTTCTGCCGCCTTAGAAATAGAGAACGAAGTGACCTCCTGCAAAAGTTTGCAGAAACCATTCTCTCTGCCATTTTCCAGAATGACCTCATCGCAGAAGATACTGATAGTCAGCACCTTGTTATCCATATTGACACTCGCGTCAATGACGGAGCAATCAATCTCTTCAAAAAGCGCATCGACTTTCTCGCAAGCTCTGCTGACCTGCTCGGTTTTTTCCGGCGAGACAACAAAAGCCGCACCGAACTCTTTGGAGGCATCCTCAATCAAACCATGCACCGTGTCAAAACAACCTTTGTATTCCATATTGTCCGCCCCCTTATTCGATTGGTGTTGTGATACCATGAAAGGTAAATGTCAGCCGAATCCTGTTTTTTGTCAGAGGATAGACCTCTGTATTGCTGGCAAACTCAGCGGCTCTGGCAAACCACTCTGGATTATCAAAGTCCAACCTCTTTGCCTCGATAGAGACACTGCCCATTGTCTTGAACGGTTCACACAGTTTATATGAAAGAACGGCATCCGTTCCTTTGGCAAAATGCTTGAGCACAGAATAGACGAACTTCATCTGCTGATGCTTAGGAAGACTGATGATGGTTGTCTTCATCTCATCATTCATCACCTCATCATAAATGGCATCGACGAAACTGTCGAACGCCGTTTCAATGTCGGCATCAAGCGCATACTGCAAATCCAAATTGTTATCCATAAAGACCACTCCTTCCAATATCTATTATACCACACACAGTCAACTGCAGAGCTGACAGGTGATTTCCACCTCGCCAACTGCGTTCTCTCCGAGAATTTGCAGTAGAGAGTTCGCAATCATGTCTGCGTTGATTTTTCCACTAAAAGAAAGAGAGACCTTTTTCATGGACATAATTTCATTCTTTTCAGGCGTTAAGGCGTGAGGTTCCATCAGCTTAACAGGAGTTGGCGCAGGCTTTACCTCGCCCTTCAAAAAACTGCACCATGCTTCTCGCTGTTCGGCATTCATGGAATGCCCTACGGGGAACTTTACCGCAAGGCCATTTGCTTGAATAAACCTGCGTATGGTAAGCGGTTGTACATGAAACATAGCTGCCAGACTGGTTGCGTTTGCCCCGTAAACAGCCAGCAGGTGGTTGAGATATTCCTCCTGCGTCGGCTTGGAAACCTCCTTAAAAATCTCCCAGGAAGTAGGTTGGTTCAAGTTGATAGACAATGTTTTCCCGTTCCTTTCTTTCCACTGCTTTTTCGTCAAGCTATCTGACGGAAGAGAACACTTCCGACTTTTGCTGCCACGCTTGCGATGACGAGCCTGTTGAGCCAGCTGCTTCTTTTGCCAGCAATCATAAGTAAAGTCATCCACCGTGTTCCTCCATCCTTTGATATACGCGGAACCTCTCTTCCAATTCCGTCGGTGACCGCGCTTTTCCAAGCTTGCGAAAGTTACCCTCTACCAGTTCATACAGAAAATAGAAGTCGCGGCTTTCTTTACTTGTCAGGATAAAGCGCAGCTCGTGATTGCTGTTATAGTATCCAGCCCACACTCGTTCACCCTTTGGGTATTTAGGTTCGCTCAATAAGTTCCACCGCCTTTCGCAGCAAAACATCATGTTCATTGGGAAGCATATCGAGAATAACCTCCTCCAGCAGCTCATGGAGAATATCTCCGATTTGCTTCCCTTGTGGCACGCCGAGAGAGATAATATCCTTGCCGTTGATTGCCAAGTCCTTTAAGGAAAAGCATTTTTCCTGCTCAAGTATCTCTGCCATCAGCACGCCAAGTGCCACGCACCGCTCGATTCTGGACTCCTGTGTACCTTCTGCATGAGCTTTGATATCCGCCATCCTAACATCCAGCAGCTGAGAAAATCTGCGCTCACCGATTTTGCAGAGCCACCGGCGAACTGTTTTTGTGGTTGGTTCAATGACGGCATCATGGTACAAAACAAGGTCAAGCACTTCCTGTTTTGTTGCGGTGTCAAAGCGCAGCCGTTCCAGAACGACTTTGGAAATGTCATAACTATAGTTTCCGTGCCCGTGAAAATGGCCGCCATTCTCATCCTCTGTGTAGCAGCAAGGTTTCCCGATGTCGTGTAGTAGCAGTGCTACCTTAACGGCGATATCCTTGCCTGTATAGTTGGAGACTGCATGAGCGATATGGTCGTAAATGGTGTACTGGTGATATTTGTTGTTCTGGTCAAACCCGATACACGGTTTCATCTCTGGAATGATGGTTGCAATCACATCAGAATAATCCAGCAGAACAGGGAGAACTCCGTTTCCGAGAAGCAGCTTGCAAAGTTCGCTGTGGATTCTTTCCGCAGCAATATTCGTAAGCCGCCATGCGTTATCATGAATGGCCTGCGCTGTATCCTTCTCAATTGAAAACCCATAGACAGAAGCAAACCTCAAAGCACGCAGAATGCGAAGTGCATCCTCACTGAATCGGTCATTCGGGTCTCCAACGCAGCGAATGATGCCATTCTTCAAATCGTTTACGCCGTGAAAGGGGTCAATAAGACCGGCACTGTTATACGCCATCGCATTGATGGTAAAGTCTCTGCGGGACAAATCCTGATAAATACTCTCTGTGAATGTGACAGAATCAGGACGGCGATTATCCGAGTAATCCCCGTCAATGCGGAAGGTTGTAATTTCGTATTTGCCCGCTCGCTCCATGTCCGCTGTAACGGTACCATGCTTCAGCCCTGTATCAATCGTCCGGACACTACAACGGTTGAGATGCTCTTTAACCTCCTGCGGCGTAGCGGAGGTGCAGATATCCCAATCCTTTGGCTCTCTGCCAAGCAGACTGTCTCGAACGCAGCCGCCAACGACATGAGCCTCATGATTTTCATAGCGAAGCCCAAGAATAATCGCCTTTGCGCCCTTTGGAATAGAAATCTTATACATCAAGAGACCTCCTGTTCACGCTGACCACAAACTCCTCAACGCGCTTCATATCAGGATGCTCCGGCAGGTTTGTGTTCCGCTTCGCATAATCAAGACGCTTTTCAAAATCTGAAACCATCTCGAAAAACTCTGGACGGTAGGTGCCATCCTCCAGTTGATATTCTCCTCTGCGGATACTCATAAGAAGAGGCAGGTCGGCGCCACGATAAGTGATGATGTCACCTTTCTCAAGGATATCCAGACACATCAGATACAGGCGGATGAGATGCATGGCGTGCTTGTTGAGATGATTGTCATCCTTCTTATGGTTTCTGTGGTTCAGCTTTTCATAGGTGCCGACAACATTGGTCAAGTCGTTTAGAATGCTGTTGAACTCACGCACCGGATACTTTGTAAGATGAATGTCCGCAAAAATCTCTCTGTCCAAATCCTTGCGTGAGCTCTCAGCCGTGTAAAGAGTGATGCCGCCATTTTCAAAGACCCTATACCTGCTTTCAAACGCTTTGACAGCACTTTTCATGGAGTTTAGAATGTGCTCTTCTTTCCGTGCTTGCGGAAGTTTGTCTCTGGCGAGAGCATTCTCCAGCCGCCGCAGCTGCTGGTTGGCGTATCCACCGAAGGAATTCACCGCTCGCTTGGAGAGAAACAGCTTCCTGTTCTCAATCATTTCTCGCCCGATGTCTGTGCAAACCATGTACTGTTCCGGGCGACAACCCAGCATTTCAATCGTATTGGGATTGCAATTCAGAAGCAAACTTACAAGCTTATTGAATGAGTAGACTGTGGTATCCGTTTCTGTATGAACGACCTGCTCGAAGTTAGATAGTCCCAGCAAATCGGAACGGCTGTTTAAGGCACAACCACGGATATCCACATCAGAGGTTTCAACATTTGTACCGTAGGAGTAACTGCCGCCCAGCGTGAGAAAAATGATTTTGCCTTTCAGATGTTCATTGCTTCTGAGAAATTCATACGCAGGGCTTTGCAGTATCTCTCTGATTTGTTCTGTGGTCATGTTATCCCTCCTCGTTAAACATTCAGGGCAAGAGTATCATATAAAGTAAGAACCCCGCCAACAACAACGAACTCATATGTGTGGTAGGCCGCACCGGGAAGAACGCCATAGTTACTGCTCTCGTCAAATACATTGAAGACCTGGCATCGCTCGTCATGTGATAATTCGAGAAACTCTCTACACTCTTCTTCCGAATCGAAGGAATACAGTGTAGCTTTTGTTGCCGACTCATCGAAGCCAATATAGTTTGACACATACAGTTTCTTCACTTTTCCACCCCACTTGCCAATATTTCAATGCACGACGCGATGATGTTCGCCGCATCAACTATTTCGTCTGCTGTATTCATTCTGGAAAATGAAATTCGGATAGAACTTCTTGCTTCATCTGGTGTTAGTCCCATCGCTATCAATACATGACTTGGTTCAGCCTCATGACTGCGGCAGGCGGAACCGGCTGAAATACAAATGCTCTTTCCGTCAAGCATCAAGAGCAAAGTCTGTCCGTCAATGCCACGCAGGCACAGATTTAATGTTTTCCCTGGACTGAGAACAGACGACCCATTGGTATGCACAATCTCTGCGCACCCATTCTTTTTGAGAGCATCTGTCAATGCCATATAAAAACGCTGTTTAAGCGTAGAAACCCAAATACAATCCTCATGAAGACTCTTGGTGGATATTTCGCAGGCCATACCAAAACCTACAATGCCGGCAACATTTTCTGTTCCGCCACGAAGTCCAAATTCCTGCTCCGCACCGCCGAAGATGATGGATGCCAACATACTTTTTTCTTTGGCGAATAGTGCTCCGACACCTTTTGGCCCGTGAATTTTATGAGAAGAAATAGAGAGAAAATCGCACCCGATTTTTTCCACATCGATGGGATGGCAACCGGCAGCCTGAACGCAATCTGTATGGAACAGGATGCCACACTTCATGCAAATCGTGCCGATTTCTTCAATCGGATTGACGGCGCCGGTTTCATTATTGACATACATAACAGATACCAGCCCTGTCTTGGGGGTAATAGCATCTTCTACGCTCTGCGCAAACACTTTTCCGTCGCTATGTGCAGGCAGATATTCAATATAAAACTCGTCTTTTATAAGCGAATGAGCCGCTTTCAGAACGGAATCGTGTTCAATGGCAGAAACCAGAATATGCGTCTTTCCGATACTTTTAAGATATTCCTTTAAGCCCTGAAACACAAGACTATTTGCTTCGCTGCCGCCAGAAGTGAAGAGAATCTGCTCCGGCTTGGCATTAAGGAACTCAGCTATCTGAGCTCGTGCCTGTTTCACGGCTTCGCCTGCACTGCGTCCAAACTTATAGAGTGTACCAGCATTACCGTACTGAGTAGTCAGATACGGCATCATGGCATCCAATACACGCTTGTCTATCTGCGTGGTGGCCGCATTGTCCAGATAAATCATGTGCGCCACGCTCCTTTCTTTTCTGTGTTGCATTGATACAGCCCATCAAGCAGCTGCAAAACTACTGTGCGGCAGGCGGTTCCGCCGCCTCATTTTTGTAAACAGCTTCAAGCCGCAGGATTTCATCCAGTGTTCGCGGGGTGTAATCCATCCACGGCATCATCGAGCCGACATTATACATAAGGCATGGGTGCCCGTATAATTCCTGCATCAGGAAGCGGTCATGCTCCATCATGTTCCACTCAAAAGAGTTATGAACATGACCGTACAGATGATACCAGCCGTAATAGTGGTTCTTAAAACACGGGATTGGGTAATGACAGAGGACAACCTTACGGTCAGAGTCCTCAACCTCCAGATACTCCGTGACCTTGACGAACTTCTTGAGAAACCGCCCATCGCTGCAGCGGTCATGGTTGCCCTTAATCAGAAATACCTGCCCGTTCAACTGGTTAAGGACAGAAATCGCTTCCTGCATATTGCACCAGAACATATCGCCAAGAACATAGACGGTGTCACCCGGATGAACGGCGGCGTTCCATCGCTCAACAAGTGCAGCGTTCATGTCCTCAACTGTTTTGAAAGGACGATTATCGAACGCCAGAATGTTATTATGGCCGTAATGCCAATCGGAGATATATAGTTTTCTGTTAGCTGCTTGCTGCTCGGACACCGCTTAACACCTCGATTCTATCTGCTGCTTGGAGCAGCACATTTTTAGGAATACGGCAGTCATCACCCATCTGCCCATTAGGTTGGGTGCTGCCGTACAGCCGAAGCTTTTCTACGAGACCCTTGTCAGGAAACTCATAGCGTTTCAGATACTCCGGTTTGCTGGCTGGGCATTCATAGCATGAACGGTTTTCATATACACCACAGCCGCCACTTTTATAACACTTCATAAAGTCCTCCTTAGAACGGCAGCTGAACACCGGGGTCTGCATCAAAAATCAGTTTCCTGACGGCGGCGGCAAACTCTTCCTCGTCGATTGCCTGAATATCATCGTAACGCAGGCGTTCAATCAGTTCATGAACCGCTTTTGTAATGGCGGTCTCGACAATGATTTCCAAACGGTCAATGCGTTCATTGGCGCTTCCCACCATTCCCTGCATGATATTGTGGTATGCTGCAAGCTCTCGTTTGGATTCCCTGTTTTTCTCCATCAGTTCGTGAAGCATGATTTCCTGCTGCTGGACTTTCTCTTCCATTGTCATAGCCGTCGCTCCACATACTCTCTGTCTTGTGTAAAGACAGGCGGTTCACGGTCAACGACCCAACGGCTTCTGGAAACCTCCACAGTCGCATCCCCGTTTAATACAGAGACGGCCTCTGTTATCCTTGTTTTGATGCAACAGGAGCCACGCTTGCAATCCGTGGGGAAATCATTCCAGTTGATATTGCGTTCTTTCCAAAGCATATCTTGGATTTTGTTGCAGTTCTTCCCGTGCAGCTCTCGCTGACTGAAATTCGCCTGTCCAACAGCTTCTATGCTGTTCCGTGTGGCATCCTGCTGACGCCAAATCAGACAGTTGCAGACCTCGTCCAGAGGAACGGTGAAAGCTCTGGCATCGAACATGGCAGTTTGGAACTTGCGGCGATAAACGGAAAGGTCGATGCCGCTGTCTTCTTTTTCCGTCTGCTCGGCAAACGCCTTATTGAACGCAAGCGTCGCCATTGATGCGGCAATGCTGCACATCTTCTGGACATTATAGCCGAACCATGCATCTGTACGAATAGAGGCGTAATCGGTCAAAACCAATGTGATTTCATCAGACTGCGTGTATCCGAAGACGCAGCCCTGAATGTTGGCACACAGGAAACGCATGGTTTCCTGCATGGCAGACATAAGAACACGGTCGAAAGGCTTTCTCATTCCCTTTGTAAAGGTGTGAAAAGCCTTGCCGTCAATACGGATGATGACAGGAACACGACGGGTCAGGTAATTGCGTGAAACATACTCATACCGTTTCATCCTGTCGCCCAGCGAATCGCGTTGATTTCCCATAAGCGTACCCTCCTGTAAATGTAGTTTGAAAATTGCTTGACATCACGACCATTTGGTCGTATGATATAAGAAAAGCACGACCAATCGGTCGTGCTGAAAGGAGATATGATTATGATAGATTTTGATATGAACTTTCAAGACACCTATAAAACTCCCAGTGAAGACCTGTTGAGCAATGGTGAGCAGTGGTTCTTCCTTGAAACCGAAAAGGATATTTTGAAGAATCGGCGGGAGGAACTCGGGATGACCCAGCAGCAGGTGGCAGATGCTGCACACATTCAAGTTCGCCAATATCAGAGACTGGAAAACGGAGAGCGCAACATAAGCGGTGCCAGTATGAGGATTGGATTATCTGTGTGTGCCGTTTTGAAGCTTGACCCCTACCGCTTTATGCCAGAGTTCCGTTGGAACAAAGACTAAGCGTTTCCAAAAGTGCTTTCTGAGGAGCGAACTCCCGATAAAGTTCAATCTCTTTTGTGAGCCGTGCCATAACGGCATCTTCTTTTGCATCGTACCTGCCGAGGTAAATCTTCTTACTGTTATAGGTAATACTGGCGACCCATTTTTCTCTTTGCTTATCAAAGAAAACGCCGGAAACGCCAGATGTGTTGGTGATATAGAGGCTGCGGTTCCTGTCGTTCTCTGACCGCTGGCAACAGCGCAGATTCTCTTTTCGATTATCGGCCTTGTTTTTGTTGATGTGGTCAACAAACTGGCCTGGCTTTGCGTGCATAACCAGCCGGTGAAAGCGGACAAACCGCCGTACACCGCAGTAAAAGTAGCTGCTGACAAGATAACCGTCTTTGTCGCAGTACCAACTGTCTCGGCCTTTGATAATTGGGAGGTCATCCAGGTCAAAGAGGAACTCGGCAACGCCTATACGCAGAATTCCGTATGTATTGAGAAGCTCGACTGTCATGAATACATAAGGTCATGAACGGCCACACCAAAGGTTTCCTCGAACCAATGCCAGATATCCTCACGGTGTGTGCCTTTTGGGAACCCGCACCAGGCAACTTCGATACATTCGGTTTCTGGATTCATCGGCACATCGCCGAACTCCTCCCACAGTTCCGTGTATGTTTTGCCCTGAAAGGTTCTCATGATGGTAACGCCGTCCATACTCTCAACAGCGGAGTCAAAGAAGTTATCGAAGTCTTCCAGCTCCCCGTTGAGATGCCATCCTGCGATTTTCAGTCCCGTTCCGTACAGGTCGTGCCAATACTCAAAGAATTTTTTGTAATCAGGCATTTGAAATTACCTCCGTTTCTATACCGCTTTCCGTATCGGTCGTTTTTCTAAAGTCCCAAACCGATATGCATCAACATTGTTCGCCAATCCGACACTTGCGAGCATTGCTTGCAATGCGAGCAAGAAAAAGTTGACTGCCCGCGAAGCGGGCTTGTCGGATTGCGAACATAAGTGGCGAACTCTTACTTTTGCCTTTGGCGAAAAGCTGCTGAAAGTGAATATGTATAACAGCAAATCTACAAAGCGGTTGGTCGTTATGCTTTATCTGCGGGGAATAGTTTGCCATCATGTAGGCAGTCCCTGGCTTTCTGGCTCATTTCGACGAGGCTGTCCACCAGCTTCTTCAATCCGTCTACGGTACTTTCACCATCGTAGTCGCAGCCGATAGCCCAGATATCAAAAAGCCATTCATCGGCGCAGTCAGGTTCGCACATCTTACAGCCAGTTGTTTCGTCTGTCCAAGTTCTCACAGCTGTTCCTCCAACTCAAATCCCTTGTGGCAAAATCCAGTTACATCGGAGATATAGTCAGAGATGGCTTCCTCATCTTCGATGTCATTGGGAATCGTGATTTCGTTTGGCAACTCAACGCCGTCGTCATCCTCCGGGTCAATATCCCACTGAATGTTGACCGCCTTTCTCTGCGGGCATTCCACTTCGCGCCACTCTCCCTCGCACGCCCAGATTTCCGAACCGAAACCACGGTCAAACTCCCATTCGTTAAATAGCTCTGAGATGGGGGTGGAGATGCGGTCGCTGTCTTCGGGGTCATCATACTGAAACTCTGTCAACCCACGCATCAAGTCCTGTAAGGAATAACCGTGGTCAATCATCCATTGGAGTTGGTACTTCTGGTAATCGGTCATATTGAAAATCTCACACTCCTCTTAGCGCATCGAGAACTGCCTGCGGAACAACCCGCTTAATTTCCTCGTGAATTGCATTCATCACGACTGCGCCCTTTAAGTACTTCTCAACTTCGGTCTGGGCAAACTGCTTCGTTTTATCTTTACACTCAGCCACCGCCGCCTGTACGGTTCCCTGAATCAAATCCAGCATCTCCTTGTGCGACATCTGCTCTTTGATGTAAGACTGGACTTCTGCCTTCACCAGCTTGTCGGTCATCGGCTCAGTGTATCTGCTCTCGTAAAGACGCCTTGCCCACACTTTGGCGGTGTCAGCAACGCATTCCTCGACTTCGTTCTGGAATGCTTCTCGTGCGATTGTCTTTGCGTAAGCACGCATGGCCTTGATAACCTCCTGTTCAAAGAGGTCTCCGTTTGTAAATTCCAAATCGATTGTTGCTCTATGCTTCATGAAACCCGCTCCTTTCTTCCATCAGCTTAATCCATCAACAAAATCCCATTCGACATTGTATCGGAACTCAGTACTAAGAATTCCGTCCAACAGCTCGTCGATGTACTCCTCATCATCCCGGTCTGTCGGGATGGGAACAATCATCTCAAACTCCGGAGCAAAGCAGGATGACTTTACCCAAATTGTTCTTTTCTCCATGTCAGGAACCTCCTTATCGCATATCGGGCAGTACCCGGCAGTTCCATTGGAAGGAATGTTTATATGGTGCCCACATCTTGGGCAATGGACGATGCCGCTCATACACATCGACCTTTCATAAATCGTTTCCCACACAGTGGGCAGTTGCGTATCTCAATGATATCTTGAGTCGTGAAACCGCCATCGTCGTCAAGCACTCTCACCCTCAACATTCCCTGCCTGTTTACAGCCATCTCAATGCCGCTGTATTCAACGGCTTGGTTCATTGGAACAAAATCATTTGTCCCAGACTCACAGTATGGACATCTCATAGAATTAACCTTTCATATCTTCTGAGTGAATCACAAGATATTCCCACCAAATGCATTTACTCATGGAGCCGGTGCCAACAAGCGAAAGGCACGATGCCTTACTTTTGCATTGATGACACGCTGGTTTCAAAACCTCGCTGACATCTTCAAAATCACATACGAACCAAGACTCATCTGAATCAAATGTTATAAAGATTGAGTAGCCACCATCGTGTTTCTGATACAATTCCATTGTCCAAATATCGTTCTGTAGCGCAACCGTATCCGAACTGCCGATAAAACCGATGCGCTCACGAGTAGCCAGCCACTCATTACGCTCGTCCCATCTTGTTATCTCATGCATAAAATCAGCCTTTCATCCATTCGTGTATGAATTTAATTGCCGCGCCTTTACTTTTTTGTTCTGCATTAAACTCCATATCATCGAAACCAAGCTGTTCAAAAATACATTCTGCCATAATCTGCAACGCTCCACGAAAACCGTAGTCGGCAACCATCTGTTCCAGAGAATCATAGTATGAGGAGCAGTATGTGCAAATTTCGTCCAGAGTATAGTCCTGCAGGTCAACAACGGCGTGACATACAATATAATTCCCAAACCACTCTCTGTACTCGATGTAGCTATATCGTGTATCCGTCACCTTTGCCATATACTGGGCACAATCTGGGTCTGTGCAGGTATAGTTAAGTTTCAGTTTCTTCATGTCTGCCGTTTACCTCGTTTACCAGCGATTCCAGCATATCTTTTAGTTCTGTGTCATCTGGCATAATGACATCGTAGTTGAACGGGAAGAGGCGCTTAACGCCAAGAACCTGCTCCTTATTGGAATAGACGACCTCGGTCACCGAAACCATACACATTTCCATGTACTTCTTTGTAAGCTCATCTTTTGTATCGCCAACTACTTTGAACCAATAGTCTTCATACTCATCATCCATATGGTCAAAGACGAAATCTTCTCTTTTCATAAAATTTTCCCTCCATACTGTTACCCGATTCCTACCGCACTAAGCTCCATTGAAACGACGCAATCATCTTTCCCAAACTCGACAGTTTCATTTGTCCCGCCAAATAACAGTAGTCCGTCCACCTCAATAAAACCATGCGGATTCCATCTGATTGACTGCGCAACGCCCACGACTTTTTCTGTCCCTTGTTCATCATACTGAATAATTGGTAAGTTTGAAGCAGTTTCACAGGCTTTACGAATGGCAGGGATTGAATAGGAAACATGGTTATCATCGCAAAAACAGTTGTTTTTGTCCGCATATATAGGGATTTCAACATGAATCCGAATATTTCCACACCTCATATAATCACCACCCTTACCACCGTTTTTTGTCTTGATATCGGTTTGGCGGAGGCAAAGAAAGCTGTTCCTCGTCGTCACGAAGTTCAACCGAGAATTTGTTTGTATAATCCACATCATCCTTGTTTGCATAGACGAGAACCTCAAATTTACCAGGGTTCCAATTAACAATGAGATTATCGTCAATGGAGTATGCGTTCCTAATAACGGCTAAGTCCTGGTGCCAAATTCCGTCCGGAGTCTCGATGCCAACATAGATTTCATTCTGATATTCCGGGTCAATATTCCGCTCTGCAACCAACTTCAATCCTTTAGGCAACTCAATGGTAATACGATTATCGCCACTCTTCATCAGAACCCCTCCGTAATCATCTCCAACATTTTGTCGGGGGAGATATCAAGAATCTCGGCACCGACAGTCAAGAGCAAGTCGGTGGTTGCCTCATCGCCTTTGTTGCAGAGGTAAAAGGACTGAATTACATTGGCGACATCTTCGGGGAAAAGCATTGTGTTCATAGCGACCTACACTTTCTTACAGCAATTTTCGCATAACTCCAGTGTCTGCCTGCCAATCGTTGCTTCGTAGCGAACGCTATCTGCATACAATGGGGCGCCGCAATTATCACACCTACCAACAAAAGTAGGACGGAAAAAGAGATAATCACGGACACGACACTCTCTTCTTCTTTGCTCAGAGCAGGAGTCATGGGTTTGACACATAGTACATTTACGCATTTGGGAGCACCTCAAAACAAAGCGTGAAGAATTGCACGCAGCGTTCGCTTCCAGCGGCCATTGCGGTATTCATACCCGTTGACATACAGTCTATTGCCTACCTGCGACAGGCTCACGCTTGATTTCGCACCTGGAACCGGAGGCAGGAGAGACCCGTTTACAAAAACCTTGTTTCCGATGATGTTTACATTCATAAAGGCACCCTCCTGATTAACCGCAACCGTAGTCATAGGTGTCATCATCAATCAGTGTCTCTACCTGCTCTCTTGTCATGTCGCAGAGACGGAAGACGGCTTTGATAACGCGCTCATGGACTTCCGCAATGCTTGATGGCTCATTTTCTGTCCGCTCCCACGGGTAAGAAGGCGGATAATAGAAGTAAGATTCCCCGTCGCCGTTGTCACCGTATGTCAGGGAATCCGTATCGTCACAAAAAGTAAAGACATCCGCAAGGTTCTCAAAAGGTTCGCCATAAAGGTAGGCATCGATGTCAAACCCATCCTCCGAGATTTCTTTGCCGGGCAGCTGTTCCTTCAAGAGCTGGACGCATTTCTGCGTGTTCAAGAAAGGGCGCAGCTGATTGGCGCGAATCCCGATACCCTGACAAATCCAGTAGCACACACTCATTTTTAGACACCTCCACTTCACTTTCTTCTGTGTTGCAAGTTAGTACCAAAGATGGAAGCACCACTTGGAAAACAGGCGCAGTGCTTCGGCTCGGCACCGCTCCAGCTCTACACGAACTGACTCCCACTTTTCCGGGTCATACTCACCATCTTCATAGTAGCGATTCTGGTGCAGTCGTTGATACACATGGTCTTCATCGCAGTTCTCAAAGTAGAAAATCATTTCCTTGATGACTGCATTTGTTTCTTCCTCGTCGAGCTGCTTATCTGCTTCGGCATCATAGAACAGGCCGACATTGTTTTTCAGAAACTCTGTAAGTAGAACGGGCATCTTAGCGGTGAAGTTGTACCCAAGCTCGAAGACATCGGTGAAATCATAGCCGCGCCATGCACGCTGCCATGCATACCGCAGCTGCCACCAAAGCTCTCTCAGCTTATATCGCAGCGACGCCCCCTTTGTTCGTTCAAGGAAGCTATCCAAACCGAATTTTGTCAAGACCGCACCTCCTCCATGATTTGCTGGACTATTTCTGCCCACTCGGGGTTTCCGTTATACCGAACGCAGACCCCTTCAACAGTTTCGCCGTTATAATATTTGCCATCGGGACTGAGATAATGTTTGGCGAGATATGCGGCGACTGTGTCAATGCACTCCTCCATACTTGAGAACTCTTTCTGCCCGAAGCCCATAATGTTATTTGGGCGGAATTGATAGCGCCCCCAACCACTTTCCAATGCTGCGACAGCGGCGAGGAAGTCCGCACGAACACCATGTTCTGACTCGGCATCAATGAAGGCTTGTTCCAATCCAATCAGGTTGTGGCGAAGATGCAAATCTTCTACATCTAACCCTGAAGGAGAGGTCAGCAATCCATCATCGACCGCTGCAGCTTTTGGCTCGGCTGCAAGGTTTGTCTCGAAAGCTTTTTCTGTATGCAGTGCTGTTGTTATAGGCTCGACCTGCCGCTGCTCCTTCTGTGCATCAATAGGCGTGGCAAATGCAATTACCACAACCATCATCAGCATAAAAATCGGCGGAAGTATCCGCTTCATTCAATCCCTCCTGTCAATGCTCGTTAAATACCACCTGTTCTCCTGTGTGCAAAGACCAGCAGCCACCGGCAGTGCAAGCACATTCCGTGCAGTTGCCGCCACATTCCTTGGCATCTGACCTTGCGGTAGTTGTTCCGTCTTTATATCGGACATGAGCTTCAGGCAGTTGGAAAGGATTATCCATTTTTAGACCTTTCCATGCGCTGAAAATCATATGTAGGTTTGAAGGCAATGGTATGCCAGACGCCAAAACCTCATTGACGATTTCATACTTCTTTGTGAAGCATAGAATCTCACAATGGGAATTGCGCTTGGCAACCTCCATCATGATGTGAAAATAAGTGGTATTTGGAATGTCTCCGGAAACATGAAAGCGGAAGAATCGAGACAGCATAATCGCCGCCTCGACCTCTCGCCAGTATGTTGCCGGTTCCGTCTCTAAAACCTGTAGATTATTTCGATAAGCTGCCGCTACACTTGGCCGACGGCGCTCTATGCGTCTTGCGTAGCACTTCCTACTGCAATCACACTCCCGGCAGGTCAAACCGGATGGAAGCGATACGCTCTGGATGCTGCCGAGCTTTTCATTCCCTCGACTAATACTAACTTTCAATAGTGAACCGCCTCCCATGTCATCGAATTTTTTCTTCTGGCAAAATCATTGAATTATGCCAAAGAAAAAGAGCCGAACAAATCGGCTCTTGGAAATTAGATATAAGCTACACTCAAAGTTCCACGATGCTCACGGCGCAAAAGCGCCAGCAGTCTATCTGGGTCTGTATTCGTCAAGAGTTTATACCACGCTGAGTGAAAAAACTTTTCCAACTCTTTCTGCAGCGATTCGTTATTATCCTTTAGCGCGGTACGATAATCATCTGCAGCAACACAAACAATGGCGTTTGCCAAGCTCTGATATGGGTCTGCTCCATCGTGCTGCAAACGCATCCTGCTTTCGGAAGAGTCCCATTCCTCACGGCTTGTCATGGCTGTTGCGCTCTTTGCGCCACGAGGGATACAACCACAGGATTTTGTCTTACCAGACTTGAGGTAGCGCCCCTCGGCGATATATGTATTGCCGCACTTACATTCACAAAGCCACCGTGGCTGACGATTGTGATTGTTTTTGACACGGCGAATGACCTTCAGATTTCCAAAAGTCTCGCCTGTCAAGTCGATAGATACTCCGCTCATGGTTTGCATCTCCTTTCGCAGATGTACGGGTCAATCCTTTTCTGCCAACAGGAAGTCAGGATTGATGACCTTGAAGCTGATGTTGTTTTTGACATTCCGCATGACAACGCCCTCACGCTTCTGCCCATTGCGAACCACAGAATACCCCTTAGAATACTCCACCAATTCCGCAATGGTATCAGGCAGCGTTTTACCCTCTTCAACGATGGGAACAGAGCGAATACCATAAGGTGCCAACAGTTCCTTGATTTCCGCAGTAGTGCATTTGTGGTCAGGGAAAATCAGATTGAACGCAAACAGTTCGTAGTTGCTGATGTGATACTTGTTGCCCTGAATCTGATTGCCGCAAATCTCACCCTGTAAAACGATGGTTTCATAATCACCGATGAGCTGCCGCAGTACATTCTCGATGTTGTACTTCTTGGCAACCGACCAGTAGGAACTGTTGTCCGGTGTACCGAGATAGATATTGCGGCTGCACACGCCGAACTCATACTTGCGTCTGGAAACCTTACGCAGATAGTAAGTTGCTGACTGACCGTCCATCTTCTCCGTAACAGAAAACTCTGTTCCCTTGTTACGCTCTGCCTCAAAGAGCGCAGTAAGATTCTGGATGCGAGTCTCATCGGTCTTAACAATCCAATCAGGGAAACCACCCTTGCGCTTGGACTTCATGAACAGCTTACGATACCACTTGAAGCGCATAAGGAATCGAACCAGTGCGCTCTTAGGTTTGGCGGGTTGCTTGGTCAGCAGCTGCGCCTCCTGCTGTGCTTCAGGGTCATATTTCTTGATGCCCAAAACATCGGTCACATCGGCACCCAAATCGGCGGGAGCGCCATTCGGCAGAATGGACAGCGGGAGAACCAAGCCCTGACTGACCTGACCACGAAGCTTAATGGTGCGAACACGGAACTTACGGTCACGCAAAAACTCAAACTCCGGTCTCTCTGGAACAATGGAATCAACTTCGATATAGACGATGTGTTCCCCAGTGTGGAACTCGCCCTTCTGGACAACGCACTCCCATCCGTCAACCTGAGCAACCTCGATGCGGTCTGCTCCTGCAATCGGACGGAGGGTTGTAATCTCACGAATAGTAGCTAAGTGTCGCATGAAACTTTCCTCCTAATTAAAACAGGATGCAGTCTCGGACAATTCTCTTTTTTAAGAGTTCATCATCCAACGCATCCCACGGTTTTACTTGGTACTTTTCAGTCACATCACCAGTGATGTCATAAAGCCGACCTTGTATCTGGGTAACAAAATGATTTTCCACCTGGTCATACATCAGTGTGCTGTCAGGGAAGCGGCAGTGCAGAATAACTGCAAACCAGTAGCAACAGCCGTTGGTAAATACCGTATCGACATCATCGGCCAGATGAAAACGGGCAAGGAAATGCTCAATGGTTGAAACCATCGTTCTCAATTCTTTCGGATGACTCTCTTGCATTTCAATAAACTCCGTTCGATGTACTCGTCTATCAGACGGCTCTGTACTTTTGTTTGAGCATAAGCGGTGATGGAAATGGATTTCCGGCTCCAGTCCAATGTGTAGCTATCGGTAGCGACATTGGTGATATGATTTTCCGCCAGGAAATCACGGAACTCTTTCATCGCTTCCTTGTCATCCGACAAGATGACATTCACATAGGTTCTGTCTTTTGAGAATCGATTACTGAGGGTAACGGCAAGACAGCACCCAACGCCGCTTGCTATGGAAACTATCACAAGGGCGAGTGTGCTGTCGCTGGTAACGATGTCTTTTGTGATACTCAGGTAAATGAAGTTTGACAGGCCGAGAGCGACACCGGCAAGCAGGCAACGGTTGCGCTGAACAAGAATTGTCTTTGCCGTATTGAGCGTATTGTCCAGAACCTTTGCCAGAAATAAAATGAACATATAAAAAGCGGTCGTCAAACTCATTCCTCCTTAGTGCTTATTAGGGTTCGATGCTGATAATGGAACTGGAACCGGTCACAGTAGGCAGTTCGCCATTCCACTGCTCATACTTGATTTTTTCAATCAACTCACCGGTCAGAGAACCGGCAATCATACGGTTTGCCTCAGCCTCGGCTTCGGCTGCAATACGCAGAGCTTCTGCCTTTGCCTCCGCTTCGATAACCGCTTTTTCTGCGTTAATCTGGGCAACCTCTCTGTCCTTTTCTGCCTGAATCTTTGCGGTCTGCTTCTCAATATTCGCCAGCTCCAGCTCCTGCTGGGCGGTAACCTTTTTCTGGATAGCGGCAGCAGTCTCCTCATCGACGGAAATATCGGTGAAGTTCACCGTGTCGATGATAATGCCATACTGGTCGAACTTCTCACGCAGATAGGTGTCCAACTCGGCATTGATTTCGGTACGCTTGTCGCCGAAGATGTCAGTGACGGGATAGTTGGCAGACACCTCCTGTGTCCATGCAATGACCTTGGGTTTGATGAATGAATCCTTGATTGCCTCGCCTGACTTTCCTTTGAACATAGCAAAGGTTTCGGAGACACGCGCCTCATCAAAACGATATGAGAACTCGATATTCACACGGACTGTCTTACCGTCTGAGGTAGGAATGTTAAAACTCTCATCCTTGGGCGAATCGCCCTTATCCTCAGCGGTCAAATAAGACTGTTCAATGCCGATAGAATACTGGGTCACCTTCTTGGTCGGGGCAACCAGATGCCACCCCTGTGTCAGAACCTCGCCATCAACGCCGCCGTTCATGTTGTACACGACGCCGACATAACCGGCGGGGATTTTCTCAAGACACACAATGCAAGCAATCAGGCAGAAGACCATCACGATACCCAAAATAATTGCGCCGATTTTACCCTTCATCCTTTAACTCCTCTGTTGTTTTTTCAGATTTCTCCTCCGATTCCTCGGAGATTTGTTCTTGAAGAAACCATTCTGAAACAGAAAACGGAAATTGAAGAATTGAAGCGGAAGCTGGAGCATATGAATGAGGTCTTTGCCAATGCCCACTGGAGGCGTATTTTGCGTGGGTGAAAACCATCCATCCGGAGAAAGGCAGCAAGCTGGAAGATGCGGTGCGCTATTGTCTGAACCAGAAGCAGCAGCTGATGGCATTCCTGGATTACGGGGATGTACCTATTTCCAACAATCTAGCAGAGAATGCGATCCGCCCCTTTGTGGTGGGAAGAAAGAATTGGCTGTTCTGTGACAGCGTCAAAGGCGCCGAGTCCAGTGCCATTGTCTACTCCCTGGTGGAAACAGCCAAGGCAAACGGGATTGAGCCATACGAATATCTCCTGCTGGTGCTGAGTATGCTGCCCTATCTGGGCATGAGCCCGGCCCATGAGGATCTGGAAAAGCTGATGCCTTGGCATCCGCCGGTGCAGCACAGAGAGCATATCCGAAACCCAAAAAGTGAATAAATGGTAAGTGCGTCCTTGCCGATCTTTCCGGCCCACTGAATGAACCGTTCCCCGTTCCACGGAACATACTTCTGGTGGTCAGGCGGCATATGTTCCTGGATGGTGCTGTACTGACTGAATTTGCCGTACAGTCTGGGGTGAGCAGATCCAATTGCCTCCGAAGAACACCTCTACCGCAGCCCTGTGTGAGCCGTACATTTAGAAATTTACATCATGTTTTTAGTCATGGACGTAGATGGAACCCTGACAGACAACAAAATTTATATGGGTGAAAGCGGTGCGCTGTTCAAAGCATCCGATATCAAAGATGGCTGCCGGGAGTCCCAGATAAGAGGGACTCCCGGTTCGGTTTTATCGTTCCATTGCCTCCGATTTTTTGGTTTGCTTTTCTGTTGTCTTAGTCGCTTGCGCATTGGAAATAATCTCTTGCAGGCTCTTTTTTGCCGCTTGCTGCTCCCGGCATGGCAGACTGTCCAAAAAGTCAAAGGCTTTTTGCTGGATTTCATCAAATTCTGCATCGGGGCAAAGTTCCAGGTAGCGTCGAATCATCTCCAGATTCGTTGTGCCGGAAAAGAAGCTGTCAACACTCTGATCCAGTTTTTCAATCAAGCCATCAATTCGCTCCGCACAATCCCGGCTCAGTCCTTCCATACGGTCTTCCGCCGCCTTGAGTTGCTCCTGTGCGCAGGCGGCTTTATACTGCGGTGTCTCCAAATGACCTCTGGGGTGACTCCCCTTGTACTCTCGCTGCCAGCCGTAACGCTCCAGCATCTGCTGCTCCAGCCAGGATTTCTGATCCTCGATCCAGTCTACGATTCCTTGCTTGTCGGGTTTCAGCTGATAGCGGATGGACCCGTCTTTTTCTTTGATGATGTTCCCCTCTTTGTCCCGTTTGGGAATTTTGTTGCCGTCAGCATCCAGGACATCCGTCCAGGTAGAGGGGTAGCCCATCCCCGCCATGGCCCGGCCTAGCGATGCCCGGGCTTCGGCCCCACGAGTGTAGCCCCGGGAGTATGGAATCATGGTGATGTGGACGCCCGGGGTAGCCTCGTCATAATGACCGACCATGTTCACAATAATCAGCCCATTTTTGAAGGGTGGCAGCCAATTAGGATTTTCTAGTTCCTTAGTAGTGACTACACAAATACGAGGGTCGTCACGCAAATGATCCATAAAATCATCCAGCAAATTCTGAGATTTTAATGCGTCCGCTAGAGCCGCATCATAGCCGGTATTTTTCATATCCCCGATGCAAATCAGCAGTTCAATAACCTCAGACACAGCTTTGTTATTCCGCCTCCCATATTTTCGTTCGGCCTTTGCGTGCTTCTCCCGGACTTGTTCCAGATACGTCCCATCATATCTCCGGCTGGGGGGTTGGCGTGCCTGAAAAGCTCGAAAGCCTGGTTCAAACACCTTACTGTAGATTTCTTCAACTGTGGCATATCGATAAGTTTCCGGTTCTCTGTCCGGAAGTTTCATCTCCGACATTGGTTGCGTCCAAGCCATTTCAGCCACAAGCGAATCCATCCTGTCAAGGTATTGACGGCCATGTATTTTGTCACACTCCCCCATTGCCTGCCGGAAGGAATGCTTTGTGGCCCGCATCTCCATGTCACGCAGCCATTGTTTGTCCTTGTAGTCTTCCCATTCCGCCTGCACCTGCCGCTGCTGTTGGGACAGATAAATACCGCAAGGCACAAGACGCGGAAGCAAGAAAAGCGTTATCATTGCTTCCAGCCCGCTGTGGAGAGGATAATAGTTAGGCCAGCACAGCCGGCGCAGGGCGTTCATGTGTTCTCTGTACCGCTCCCATTCAAGGGTTTTAGCAACGCTTCTGTCTGTCCAGTAGCAGTCGGACAGCACATGGTAGTGATTCCAAAACTCACGGATATATTCTGGGTTGTTGGGGTTCCATATGAACTCATGTCCTGAAGCAATACAATAGTTGTTGTTTTTGGACCGCATAGGGTCAACGTTTTTAGGCGTAAAATCTCGGTTGTTGTGGGCCAGTGATGACACGCTGCCATAATGGCAGCTGATGGTCTTTTGCTTCATTTTGTACCTCCTGTTTTGTCCATCATTTTTCTATCAAACGCGCTTTTGGGAGTCTTTTCACATTTGTTAGAGCAGGAGGTCCCCTCAGCTGTTTCCAGCCATTAAAATTCAAAAAATTGTTGATACCACAGCATTTTTCGGGCTCACGGGTTTCCAGCGGTTTCCAAGTCTTTCCACCGGCTTCCAACCGCCCCACAGGACTCAAAATCCGCCGCTGGCGACAGCGTACCGGTTCGAGTCCGGTCACCGGCACCAGAAAAAGCGCATTGCGAAAGCAATGCGCTTTTTCAACGAAATAAATCCTTCGGATTTGTGAAATGTGCTTCGCACGTGAAATACGCCTTCGGCGTGTGAAATGCTTGCGGGCGTGGGTGGATTTATTTCATTTCACATTCTGCTTTAGCAGAGTATTTCACGAAATGGGGTCACCTGCTGCTTTGCAAGATATCAACGGTCTCGAACCCATCTAACTACAGCCCGGTAGGCAATCGAGTACTGGCGGGTGTACATAATGGTGGTGGTCAGTTGGGTGTGGCCTGAAATCTCCTGCTGCATTTTGGGCAGCGCAACATCGCTGTCCCGGGTAGATTGCATTGCAATCAATCAGTCCAGCTCGCTACGCCTCCTGTAATGCTGTTCTGAAATGCGATATATCATCTATGGTTTTCGGAATGCCAGCCTACGGTTGGTCGGGGTATTTCGGACGAACTACATACCGTCCAGTGCCCTCCCCGGTTGTCAACGGAGATGTTACCATACCAAAACTGTTCTATTCGCTTTTTGAAGCTCAGTCGGCCAGAGACAGCGGTGAAATATTCATGTCTCCATACTCCTCATCAAACCACGTACACGCCTGTTCAAAATCCACCCCTTCCACAGAGGCCCGGAAAGCATCTTCTTCCGAATAGGACAGTCCTCCCGCTTCATTCAGGGAGCAATCCGGAAAAATCCAGATTTGGCAGCGTTCCCTGTTTTCGGTTCCCATGAGTTTCACCGTGTAGCTGGTAAAAACAGCAATGGCATTTCCCATATTTGTTCCGTGTCCAAAATTATAGTGGGCATCGCCGGGTTCTTTGACGGTCACGAAATAGGCAGCCCTGACAACGGGTTCGTCCAGAAGCTCCGCGTATTCTGCATCCTCCCGGGCCTTTAAAACGCTGGATTTCAGGGCTTCATCACAGATTGCAGAAAATTCGGTGCCGGATGTATCGATGTGAGATGCGTCTGCAATCAGGGTTGCAGCGGGTTCTCTTGCCGTGCCAGTTGTAGCTGCAGGTATGTAGGCGGCCGCAGTGTATGCCTGGCTGGCACTGTTTGCGGGCTTATCGTCAGTCCCTTGTATCACAAGAATCACGCATAAGAAAGCAAAGAATCCAACATATACGGCAAAAATGGCAGTTAGGATGATTTTTGCCTTGCTACCCGGTTTCTGTGCCTTCATCGCATTGTACAGCAGCGCAAAGGGGTAGGCCAGCCAGCCGATCAAGACAGCCCCCAGAAACTGCAAGACGTAGACAATCAGCATAAACGGGAGGCTGCCGATTGCAAAGGTATGCCCAAAGAGTCTGCCCAGAAGCTCCCAGCCATAGGGGATGCCTGAAAATAAAATACCAAACATCACCGTCATTGGGACATCCCG
This sequence comes from Eubacteriales bacterium, assembly GCA_030536515.1. Classification (GTDB taxonomy): domain Bacteria; phylum Bacillota; class Clostridia; order Oscillospirales; family Oscillospiraceae; genus Faecousia. The sequence continues at coordinate 380,775 of JAUNPV010000001.1, read as the reverse complement.
GATTGCCTCCTTAGGGTCCACAGCAAGCATAAAAACCAAGCCAATAAAGAAGCCAACGATACCCTTTTTCAAAAGTCGAATCGCTTCTGCTTTGTGTACTTCACGCTTATACTCAAAATCCTCAGCTTCCAGATTGGAAGTGTTGGGTTGGATGTTTGTTTTTCTACTCATATTGATTCTCCTATTCAATTCTACTATATCAGCCATCACTTGAATTTCAATCAGACCGATGTCTTAAGGACATTTCTACCAGGCGGTGCATACTTTCAATATCTGTAAGTGGATCTTCCACAAGCTGAAATTCCATTCCTTTTTTGTCAGAATTCAAAATGCCGTTTTCAGATAACTGAGTAAATGTTAATTCGTCAGGGTTGAACCGATAGCTTGCACTGTGCTCATTTCCATCATAAATGTATGTCAACTCCACTTCATCTTCACGCACTGTATAGTACCCCTTATACCCATCAAAGTAATCGGTGTAGGGTTTATAGAATAATAATTCCAAATTTCCGCTCTCATAAAAGCGGAAACACACAAAATAAGTCCAGTTTCCATAGGGCAGTTCCGGGGTTGGGTCTGACGGTGTAGAGCGGTCTTCAATTTTAACCGGAATAGACCAACACTTTGAAAAATCCAGTGTTTCTTCCAAAATATTTGGCTCCACAAACTCATTTTTCAGCAGTGTAATGATCTCGGAAGATTTCTCAAAGCAATTGCTTCCATCACAGTCCTGGCCGGGGCAGTTATAATAATTGAACTCTTCCTGGGAAATATACTCCCAGTCGCCGTTATCCCGTTTGATTGCCGGATCGTTGCGAGTGCCTTCTTCGTTCCAATGGTAGATCGTTGTTGCTATGTAAGAGCCCGGGGAAAGGTATTGCGCTCCCATCCGATGACGGCCCAAAAGGTATTCCCCATTCACATAGTAAAAATAATCATAATGTGCACTGGTTTCTCCGCAGAATATAAACGACCCATCTTTGTAAGAGTACACTTCGCAGGCTGTCCATGTTTCCGGTGTACCCGCATTGTCGGCTGCGATCAGTTCGTTCACACCATTACGGTCCAAATCCAGAAAGGCATAGTATTTAATTGGCATATCCGATGCGGTATACCCATTTCGAAGCCACCTATAATACGCCTCCATGGCTTCCTCATTTGCGCTTGCGTTGGATATCCCACCCGCTTCGTCCTTCTGAGATACCGTTTCCTCTGCGGACGGTAATTCTTGCGGGGAAGTCTCCATATGCGAAACAGTTTCTACCTGCGCTTCTTCGTTCTGGCGTGGCGCATCGTGTCCCTTTGCATACGCAAGCGCACCGCCCATTGCAACCGAAACAGCCGCAACGCAGGCAACAACCTTTGCCGCCGCTGCGGCGGTCCCAGCCTTAGTGCCCGCTGCTGCACCGGCATGGGCCGCTGCGCTTTTGACAGTGCCGCCGGCAGCGGCCTTTCCCGCCGCCGCCAGGCCCGCAGCACGGACGGGAATGGGTACATCTTCCGTTCCGTTCTTGAGCAGCCAGATAAAGAAGGGAATCGGCGCAATACCGTAGAGCTTGACACCCTGCTTTTCCATATTCTTCACCTTGGCCTTGACCTTCTGACGGGCGTAATTCAGACGGCTTTTCACCGTGCCCTCAGAAACCTCCAGCGCCTGCGCAATCTCGCCCACGCTCAGCTCGTCCCGGTAGAACAGGGTGACGCAAAGCCGCTGATCCTCTGGAAGGGCCTCGATGATCTCAGCCACCAGCCGAACAGTCTCCGCCTGATCCAGTACCAGGTCCGGTCTGATGCTGTCCCGGTCATCTACCCACTCCGGTTCCTCCCCGTTCTCATCTCCTATCTCAGAAAACAGCATGGGCTTCGTTTTGCGGAGCTGATCCCGGCACTTGTTTGCCACGATCATATTCAGCCAGGACTGGAATTTCTCGGGCTCCTTGAGTCTGCCCAGATTCTCCATAGCCGTGATGTAGGCATCCTGCACTAAGTCCATGGCGTCCTCCTCGCTGCCAATCACCTTGATGGCAACGAAATAGGCGTTTTGATAGGTAGCCCGGTAAAGAACATCCCAGGCCGCCGGGTCCCCCTTCGCCGCCAATCGAACCTGGTTTGTCCAGTGAAACTTATCTTCTTTCATTTTGTTTCTCCTTCTTTCTGCCCCTGACTGAGTGCTTTCCAGCTCTTTGGTGCTGGCCCTTTTGCTGCAATCCGGGAAAACAATAGCTCCAACGCTTTTTTGATCAGCGTGCTTAACTGCATCCGCATCACCCCTTCTGCTTATAAGACGGATGAGGGAGCGCTTCGGTTTTATTTTTAGAAAAATATTTTGTTATTTTATCCTATACCCCGAATTGCGCCTTGTCAAGTTAAGAAGATTTTCAGCATACAGAATCCTCTCATTGAGTGCTTGCGTGTATCATTAAAATTATACGATAATAATTAAACGCAATGATATGTCGAAGTATAATTTACGAAAAACACAAGTAAAGGAGTGGATGGTGTGCGGGATATACTTGCTGCAATAACGAAATACCGTGAGGAACGGGGTTAGACAGAATACCAGCTTGCGGAGCGTTCCGGTTTGCCCCAGTCCACCATATCTTCGTGGTATCGCAAGAATATGATTTCCATAATTCCCTCTCTTGAGAAGATATGCGCTGCGTTCGGCATTACTTTGTCGCAACTGTTTGCGGAGGATGATGCGCCCGTTTCCTTAACTGCTTCGCAGCAGAAGCTGCTGGAACGCTGGTCCAGATTAAGTGACGATCAGCAGACTGTGATTTTTGCGCTGATTGATAAAATATAGAAAGCCGCCAGTATCGGCATCGATTGATGTCCATACTGGCGGCTTCACGCTATTATTTATCAGAAGGCGGTATCATGCGAGCCAATTACCCAGACCGTGCCGCAGGCATCCACCTTATCATTTGTGCGCCTGCGTACAAATCATTATCGCGTTCATGGTTTGTACCAAGCCAAGCATTCCCGGAGATTCCTACCAATGCAGGATGCCATATGGTCTTTCTCATACCGCCTGCTCCAAAATATGCAGCACGGCCAGCACCCGGTCTCTGGGCACCAGTGGGGAATCCTCGTTCTTGCGGATGCACGCCAGGAAGTGGCCCAGCTCCCGGTAATACCAGCCTGTGGGGGGAACGTTGATGCCGGTTGGGATTTTCACCGGGTCCTCTGTGTCGTAGACCACCGGGTCTGCCCCGTGGGGATAGGCCGTTACCGTCTGGCCGTCGAAAATGACCATGGCCCTTTCAAAGTAGACACGCCAGGGGCAGGTAAAGGGGATGGAGGCATTGAGCCAGCCGGCCTCGGCCATGACGTTGACCTGGCCGCAGCGGTACTCCCAGCGGTAGAGCTCCCGGAAGCCGCCCGCCTGTCCGCCGCAGGGATAGCAGACGCTTTCCTCCGGCGCACCGAACAGGCTGGCAATCACGTCCAAATCGTGGATGTGCAGGTCGAAGGGCACCAGGCCGCTTTTCTCCCTGTCAAAGAGCCAGCCGCCCTGGGCCCAGTCTGGCCGGGCGGACAGGCGCTGGAAGACTGCGTCCAGGGGCTCCCCATAGGTTTTCTGCTCCACCAGGGTCCGAAGGACCTCGATTTCCCGGCTGAACTGCAAAACCTGGGCCACATACAGATGGACGCCCTTTTCCCGGGCCAGGTCGAACATCTGTCGGGCGTCAGCCTCATGAAGGGCGCAGGGCTTTTCCACAATGGTGTTTTTCCCCAGGGACAGACTCTCCAGCACATCCTGCTTGTGGCAGAAGGTGGGCGTGCAGACATCCACCACGTCCGGGTCCACAGCCGCCGCCAGCTCCGCAATGGAGCCGAAGGCAGGAACGCCCCAGGCCACGGCCTTGGCCCGGCCGGACTGGCTTCTCGTGACGATGCCCACCACCTGGCAGTCGTTCAAATGCAGAAAGTTGTTATAGTGGACGGTGCCCATGCCGCCGGCACCCACGATTCCGATTCGCAGCATTTTCTTCACCTCACAGGCTGAAGCCATGGGCTTTCAGATAGTCGGCGGAGGTCCGGACGGCCCGGTTGACCTCATCCAGATTCTTGGGGCCGGCCTGGGTAAACTCGATTTCAATGCTGAAGGGGCAGTTGTTCCCGGCCTTTTCCAGCTTGTCGAAGACCATGGGGAAATCCACCCAGCCCTCGCCCAGGGCGGGGAAATCCCAGACGGTGCGCTGTCCTGCCTTCTCCTTCAGGTGCATATAGCGGATGGCATCCATGCTCTCGTCCAGGTCGGCAGCCAAATCCACGTTGCCGTAGAACAGGGCGTTGGCGGTGTCATAGTTGACGGCAACCCGGGGGGAATTCACCAGGTCGGCAATCTCCTTGAGGATTTTTCCGGTGCCGTGCTCCCCATGGACCTCCAGCACCAGCGTCAGGTCATACTGCTCCAGCTGGGGCACCAGGGCCTGAATGTGCTTGGCCACCGCCTCGTTGGAGGCCACGGCCTGGTCCTTCAAATGGGCCTCGCCGATGGAGGAGACAATATACTGACAGCCGAAAAAGGCAGCCAGGCGAATGTTGTCGATAAAATCCTGGATGCGGGCGGTGTCCATCAGGTTGCAGTGGCCGCTCATGGCGAAGGGGATCAGCCCCTTTTGGGCCAGGCGCTCCTTCACCTGCCACAGCCGGTGAAAGCTCTGGTCCGGGAAAACGTGCTCCGTCCAGCCCTTGGTGGCGGTAAGCTCGATGTAGCGGAAGCCGGCGGCTGCAATGCCGTCAATGGCCTCCTCGATGGAGTAGCCGTGGTAGCAATTAGAATTCACTGCGATGATACGTTCCATAGTTTCCCTCCTGTATTTTTACTGACTAAAAAGCAATGTCATTGCGAGCCAGCGCGCACGCTGGCGTGGCAATCCGTATTTCCTGCAATGCTGCGCATTGCGTGGCGCAAAGCGCCACAAGGGGGACGGATTGCCACACCAGTCTGATGACTGGTTCGCAATGACACGCTTACGATAAGCCATTGCACTGCGGGGCAGATCCCCCCAGCATTAAATAACAAACTGCTCCAGGTAACGCTTGGAAAGGCGCAGGCTGTCCAGAATCCGCTCCCGGCTTCCCTCGAAGGCCCTGTCCTCCACCTCGATGCAGGTGCAGCCGTCGAAGCCGATGTCCGTCAGTGCAGAGACGTACTTTCCCCAGTTGACGTCGCCCAGGCCGGGAATCTTGGGGGTCATGTACTCCAGGGGATAGGCCATGACGCCCACCTCCGCCAGCTTCTCGGGGTAGAGCTTGATGTCCTTGTAGTGGACATGGTAGATGCGGTCCCGGAACTCGTACAGAGGCCGGATATAGTCCATCTGCTGCCAGATAAAATGGCTGGGGTCATAGTTGATGCCGAAGTACTTGCTGGGGATGATTTCAAAGCATTTGCGCCAGATGGCGGGGGTGGTGAACAGGTTCTGTCCACCGGGCCAGTTGCTGGCATCGAACCACATGGGGCAGTTCTCAATGGCGATTTTCACATTGTGTTCCTCCGCAAAGGCCACAATGGGAGGCCAGACCTCCTTGAAAATCTCCAGGTTTTCCTCCACAGTCTTGTGGGTGTCCCGGCCCACAAAGGTGGTGACCATGCCTACGCCCAGCTTTTCACTGGCCAGAATCACCTTTTTCAGGTGGGCAATGTTGGCCTGCCGCTTTTCCAGGTCCCCGTCCATGGTGTTGGGGTAGAATGCCAGGGAGGAAATTTCCACGCTGCGCTCCCTGCAATAGTTCAGGATGTACGCCGCCTTCCCGTCGGTGAGGTCATCCACATCAATGTGGCTGACGCCGGCGTAGCGGCGCTCTGCCTTGCCGCCGGGCCAGCAGGCTACCTCCACACAGCGAAAGCCCAGGTCGTGGGCGGTGTCAATCATTTCCTCAAAGGTCCAGCCGTCCAGAATGGCGCTGACAAATCCCATTTTCATACTGCTTCCTCCTTCTTAATCCTGCTTAACGTCCACCGCACGGCCCAGCGCAGAGGACTCCAGACTGGCAAAGACGGCCCGCATGGCAGTCAGAACGGATTCGCCGGAAATCTCAGGCTGGGTATTCTTCACCAGGCAGTCCATGAAGCAGTCGATGACACCGGACTTGGTCTGGTTGTCGTTGGTCTGGATGGCCTCCAGCTCGTAGAGCACCTTCTCGCCGTCGGCAGTGATGAGCTTCATGGAGTAGGCGGGGTCGTCGTAAATCCGCAGAATGCCCTTGGTGCCGTAGATGACGGTGGAGTTATCCTCGGCACCGTAGAAGGTCCAGCTGGCAGTCATGGTGCCGATAGCGCCGCCGCTCATCTGGTAGATGCAGATGGCGTTGTCGTCCACGGCGATGAGCTGGCCGTCGGCCCCCCGCTTGTCCAGGGTGGTGACCTTGGCGGTGGTCTGCACCACCTTCTGGCCGATCAGATACTGAATCAGGTCGGTCTTGTGAATGCCCAGGTCCGCCATGGCACCCATGGCCGCCTTGTTTTTGTCAAAGAACCAGGTATTCTTGCCGGGGTCCACACTCCAGGTCTCGGGGCCGCCGTGGCCAAAGGTGGTGCGGAAGGAGATGATGGAGCCCAGTGCGCCCTCCGCAATCAGCTGGCGGGCCTTCTGGTGGGCTCTGGTCAGGCGCTGATTCTGGCCGATCATCAGAAATTTACCGCTTTCCCGGGCAGCCTCCACCATGGCCTCGCAGTCGGCCAGGGTGGTGGCCATGGGCTTTTCGCACAGAACGTGCTTGCCGGCCTTCAATGCGGCAATGGAGATTTCGGCGTGGGCGTTGTTGGCAACGCAGACGCTGACGGCGTCGATGGCAGGGTCTTCCAGCATTTCCTGCCAGGAGGCATAGGCCCTGCCGCCAAAGCGGTCAGCCAGCTCCCGGGCCCGGGCCTGGTTCAGGTCGAAATAGCCTGCCAGCTTGGCCTCGGGATGGGCCGTATACTCGGGAATGTGCCGAACCTGGGCAATCTTGCCGCAGCCGATGATTCCGATGTTAAACATAGTATTACACCTCGTTTTGATAGATTGAATTATGCGTCAGCCTCTTTTTTCTGCAGAAGGACGGCCACAATGACAATGATGCCCTTGAAGGCCTCCCGCAGGAAGGGGGGCACGCCGAACAGGGTCAGCAGGTTGTTCATAACGCCGATGATGAGCATACCCAGAACCGTGCCCACAATGGAGCCCTTGCCGCCGGCCATGCTGGTGCCGCCGACGATGACAGCCGCAATGGCATCCATCTCGTTGCCGCTGCCGGCGCTGGCGTAGTCCATGGAGCCAATCCGGGACACCTGGATGATGGCAGCGACGGACACCAGCACGCCCATCAGGGCGTAGATGCGGCGCTTGACCTTATTGACGTTGATTCCGGAGAGCTTGGCGGTTTTGACATTGGAGCCGATGGCAAACACGTGGCGGCCGAAGGTGGTGCGCTTGGACACCAGATACAGCACGGCGGCCAGAATCAGCCAGTAGAAAATAGGCAGCACAGAGAAGCCGCCGATGCGGTAGTTTGCAATATTCAGGAAGCCCTTCGGCACAGAGGGGTTGGCGTGCTGCATCAGCTGCTGGGTCACGGAGCGGAAAATCTTCATGGTGCCCAGGGTCGCAATGAAGGGAGGCAGCTTGCCGTGGGCAATGAGCATACCGGTCAGCTCGCCCAGAACAGCGCCGAAGAGGACGCCGCCCGCAATGCCGATGAGATAGGCAGGCACCCCGGTGATGCCCATTTTGGTCAGCACGCCGGTGGGTGCGCCGTCAATGAGCACCATCACCATGGCGCCAACCGCCACCAGGGTGGAGCCCACGCCCAGGTCAATGCCGCCGGAGATAATGACGAAGGTCATGCCCAGGGCGATGATGCCCACCGGGGCGTTGTTGCGCAGAATGTTCAGCCAGTTGTTGAAAATGGACAGGCCCAGGCTGGTGCCGGGGTCGGCCTTGGCCACCATGACGGCGGTCTGGATAATGACCATCAGCACCAGGACCAGGGCGGTGCTGATTAGCGGATTCTGCTTCCACTGGGTTGCAAACCGCCGGGCCAGATTGTCTTTTTGTAACGTCTTGTTTTCCATGGGTTATTCCTCCGCTGCCACGGGGGCCTCTGCGCCGCCGGTGGCCATATGCATGATAGTCTGCTCATTCATGGCGTCGCCCACCAGCTCCCCCTGGATGCTGCCGTGGTACATGACCAGGGTCCGGTCGCACAGGCGGATAATCTCCTGGGCCTCGCTGGAGAGCACCACCACAGCCACGCCCTCCCCGGCAAGCCTGAGGATGATGTCGTAAATCTCCTCCTTGGCCCCCACGTCCACGCCCTGGGTGGGGTTGTCCAAAATCAGCACCTTGGGGCCTGCGGTGAGCCACTTGGCCAGCACCACCTTCTGCTGGTTGCCGCCGGAGAGGCTGGTAATCAGGTCGGACTGGCGGCCATACTTGATGTGCAGCCCCGCCGCCTGGGCCTCAAAGTCCTTCCTCTGCTTCAGCCGGTCAATCCAGCCGAATTTGGAAATTCTCGGCCAGGTGACGATGGAGCCATTTTCCAGAATGGTCATATCCTTGATGATGCCGTTTTCCTTCCGGTTCCGGGGGACATAGCCGATGCCAAGGTCAATGGCCTGGGGGGTGGTGTGAATCTTGACATTCTTTCCGTCCACATACACCTGACCGGAATAGGGCGCTGCGCCAAAAATGGCCTGGAACAGCTCGCTGCGGCCGTCGCCCAGCAGGCCCGTGACCCCCAGCACCTCACCGGCGTGGACGGAGAAGGTCACGTCCTTAAAGTTGACGCCGTCACTGAGGCCTTCGCCCCGGAGCACCTCGGCGCCTGCCTCGTTGCTCTGGCGCAGGGATTCCGTGCGCACATCGTGGCCCACCATAAACCGGGCCAAATCATGGGTGGTGACCTGGGCCACAGGGCCGCTGGCTACCATGTTGCCGTCCCGCAGGACGGTGTAGCGGTCGCACACCTCCATCACCTCCCGGAGCTTGTGGGAGATAAAGATGATACCCACGCCCTGCTGGCGCAGCATCCGCATCATATCAAATACCCGCTGAATCTCGGGGTCGGTCAGCGCAGTGGTGGGCTCGTCCATGATGATAATGGAGGCATCCATCATCATGGCCCGGGCGATTTCCACAATCTGCTTGTAGGAGGCATCCAGGTCCCGCACCATGGTTTGGGGGTCCAGACGCAGCTCCAGCCGGTCGAAGACCTCCTTGGTTTTCTCCACCATCCGGGCAACATCCAGCAGGCCGCTTTTTTTCTTCAGCTCCCGGCCGATGAACATATTCTCAAAAATGGCCAGGTCATTGATCAGACTCAGCTCCTGGTGGATAAAGGCCACGCCCGCCTTCAGGGAGTCAGAGGGCTTGTGGAACTGAACTGCATTTGCGTCAATTTGAATCACGCCGGCATCGGCAGGCAGAACGCCGCCCAAAATATTCATCAAGGTCGATTTGCCGGCTCCGTTTTCGCCCAGAAGCGCGCAGATTTCGCCGCCCTGGACACGAAAGTCCACCTGTTTGAGGACCTCGTTGGCACCAAAGGATTTACAGATGCCCTGCATTTCCAATATCATGGGATCACATCCATTTCTAATCGGGATCGTTGTTTGTGGTCGCTGGGCACAATGGCCCCTTTCAGGAAGCTCTGATTTTCTCGGCAGCATCCGCCGCTGCGCCGCAGAAAATAAAACGCCTTCTATTTTTAAGAAAGGGGCTATGGCCGAACCATAGCCCCTTTGGGTCCATGCAGATTAGTAGGGAGTGTTGGCGTCCAGGAAGCCCTCGACGTTCTCACGGTCAACGATGGTGGTGGGGATGATCTTGACAGGCTCGGCGGGAGCGTTGCCGCTCAGAATCTCGATAGCCATGTCAACGGCATCCTGAACCATGGCGGGGGAGTACAGGGCGGACTCAATCCACAGGTCCTGGTTCTCCTCGGCCAGCATCATGTTGAAGTACTCCTGGCAGCCGCCGCCGCCGGTGATGACCTTGATGTCGGTACGGCCGGCATCACGGATGGCCTGGATAGCGCCGATGGAGGTCTCGTCATCCATGGAGTAGACAGCGTCAATCTGGGGGTTGGCAGTCAGGATGTCGGACATATCGGTCAGGCCGGCCTCACGGGTGAACAGGGTAGCATACTCAACGGTCTTCATATTGGGAGCCAGCTCAGCCAGGTGCTCCAGGAAGCCCTGCTTGCGCAGCTCGGCAACGGAGCCGGAGGTGGGCACGTCCAGGATGACCACGGTGCCCTCGGTGCCGATCTTGTCAACCACGTACTGTGCGCCCTGGTAGCCCATGTCGTAGTTGTCGCCGGAGACACGGTACACGCCCTCGGCAGCAATCTCGATGTCAAAGTTCACAACGGGGATGCCGTCGTCAATGCACTGCTGGATGGGCACTTCCATGCCTTCCCACTGGGGGAATGCGACCACGGCGTCAGCGCCCCAGGTCTTCAGCTCGTCCAGCTGGGTGGTCATTTCCTCGGCGTTGTTGCTGGTGACGACCTTGTACTCGACAGTGTCAGCCAGCTCCTTGCAGCGGACCTCGGCGTTGTAGGCCACAGCGGCCACCCAGCCATGGGTAACAGCGGGAGCCAGAATGCCGATTTTGTACTTTTCAGCGGCAGGGGCCTCGGTAGCGGGGGCCTCGGTGGCAGGAGCCTCCACAGCGGGAGCCTCGGTGGCAGCAGGGGCCTGGGTGGCAGGTGCCTCAGGTGCAGGTGCGCCGCAGGCAGCCAGGGACAGGGTCATCACTCCGGCGAGAACCAGAGCAGCCAGTTTCTTGAAGTTCATTATTGTTTCCTCCTCTTTAGATATATAATTCAACGGCATTTTGCCGTAGAATCCCGTTCAATCAGCTGGTGGCGCAGAAAGCAGGCCTGCTCCCCCGATTCTCCCCGAATCTTCCGCAGCAGCAGCTCAGCGGCCTCATATCCCAGCCGGTAGCAGGGCTGGCGCACGGTGGTCAGCTGGGGCTGAAACATGGCAGCGTACTGCACATCATCGAAGCCCACCACGGAAAGGGCCTGGGGCACCGGGATTTTCCGATCCCGGGCAGCCTGGAGGGCGCCCAGCGCCAGCACATCGGAAATGCAGAACAGCGCCGTGGGCCGGTCATGCTGGTCAAGCAGCCTTCCTGCGGCCGTAACGCCGGTGGAAAAGCTGTAATCCCCGCTGGCATAGGCCTCATTTTCCGGCCGGATGGGAAGTCCCCCCTCCGCCAGCGCCGCCCTGAAGCCCTCCAGTCGGCGTTTGGTGGAGACAAACCGGTTGTCCGCGCCTACAAAGCCGATGTTACGGTGGCCCAGCTCCATGAGCCGGAGCACCGCCTCCCTGGCGGCGGAAAAGTTATCGATGGAAATATGGCTGAGGCTTTCATGGAAATCGTACTCGCAGCACTGAACCATGGGAAATTCCCGGGCATAGGCGGGAAGCTGGTGGTCGTCCACCACGGTATCCATCAAAATGGCCCCGTCGGCCCGACCGCTGCCCATGAAATCCAGGAAACCGTTGCGGCGCTCCGCATCCACATTGGTGACGCCCAGCATCATGCTGTACCCGGCTCTGCCCAGGGCATCCTCGGCACCGCTGATGATGGGGGCATAAAAGGGGTTGCTCACATTGGGCACCAGCACCAGGATTACCCGGCTCTCGCCCCGCCGCAGGTTCTGGCCCCACACATTGGGCTGATACCCCAGCTCCTCAATAGCGCTCAGCACCCTTTGGGCCGTTTCCCGGGTGACAGAGCTGGTCTGGTTGATGACCCGGGACACGGTGGCCACGGAAACCCCCGCCCGCTTGGCGACCTGAGAAATGGTGGACTTGCGCATGGCGTTCCCTCCCTTGTAAACGATTACATTGTAATCAAAATAAAAAGGAGCAAACCCTCTCCTACAATTCCAGCCGCCTCTCAGCAGCCCTCTCAGTTTTAAAATTATTATAGCACGCTCTTTGCAGCCTGTCAATATTGCATAGATTTCTTTCCGTTGATATTTTGCTTTTTTGTGAATCTTACATAGTTTCGACCATTTCATTTTGTGCATCTTCAAAGCAGCATCTTGGTGCCCCGGCATAATTCTGTCGCCATAATTGTCGTACAGAAAATCCATATCGTTGTTTATCCAATCTAGCAGTCTCTTCGTCATCCGTTATTGTTCGTGGTATGGCAATTTTCCCACGCTTCGATTGTGTCTGCCTTTTCATAATAATAAAATGTGCTTATTGGCTGATATGTAATGACCTTTGTCAAGAGGCAAAATGTCCGAAACAGAGATCACCACAGTATAAAATCATCCAAAAGGCATCTGGAAAGAGTCCTGGTATCAGTTCTCGGCATTGGCCACTGTGATACACGCGGATTGGATACCGCAGGTCAATGGTCCGCCGAGAGTGCTGCCGTCTTAAAGCGTGGATCACAAATCGTGCCAACAAAGTCGATGCGTAATTCACTCGAACCTTGAAGAATCAGAACTCCTGCAAGATGCCTTCTGGTGTAAGACTATGGCTGCTTTGCAGCCCCTGCCTTCCCCGCATAACAGTGGGACGGGAATGTCAAGGCCGTAGCCGTGAAGCGGTGCGCAGCAGCCTTGACATTCCCGGCACACTGTTAAACTTCCACAGCTTGTATCATGCGATGTGATACTAATTTGACAATTTTAGGAAGGGATGACACAGATGTGGGCCCAAAAGCATAACCGGGTTTGTACCCCCGGATCGTCTTATCGACGCCAAACTCGCCTTCGATAATGTCGCGGTTGCAAATATCTTGGTCGCTTGCGCATTGGAAATAATCTCTTGCAGGCTCTTTTTTGCCGCTTGCTGCTCCCGGCATGGCAGACTGTCCAAAAAGTCAAAGGCTTTTTGCTGGATTTCATCAAATTCTGCATCGGGGCAAAGTTCCAGGTAGCGTCGAATCATCTCCAGATTCGTTGTGCCGGAAAAGAAGCTGTCAACACTCTGATCCAGTTTTTCAATCAAGCCATCAATTCGCTCCGCACAATCCCGGCTCAGTCCTTCCATACGGTCTTCCGCCGCCTTGAGTTGCTCCTGTGCGCAGGCGGCTTTATACTGCGGTGTCTCCAAATGACCTCTGGGGTGACTCCCCTTGTACTCTCGCTGCCAGCCGTAACGCTCCAGCATCTGCTGCTCCAGCCAGGATTTCTGATTCTCGATCCAGTCTACGATTCCTTGCTTGCCGGGTTTCTGCTGATAGCGGATGGAACCGTCCTTTTCCTTAATGATATCCCCCTTTTTGTCTCTTTTGGGAATTTTGCTGCCGGCAGCATCCAGGACATCCGTCCAGGTAGAGGGGTATCCTATTCCAGCCATAGTTTATATGGCAGTATCAAGCGATGCCCTCTGTGTGATTGAGAAATCTTTCAGTTTTCTATTGTAACTTTCCGTGCTATTTGATATACTGTCACCATCATAGAGAAAAGGGAGGCTGCTGTATGACACTTTCGCCTGATGATGTTCAACTGTTTTACTTTCTCTGGTTTCAGCTGCTGGATTACGCCAACTGCAAACGCCAGATTTTGCCCGGAAAAAGGCACCTGGAATTGTTGGATTTCATGGCAATCGCCGATGTTATCTGGGAGGACGTTTCAATCATCGATGAATTTCTGGAGGATTGCGCTGAGGAGCTGGAGCCCTCGCACATTGAAATTGTTCGCGGCTGGAAGCGCAGAATCCGAGGCTCGTTTGTTCTGGAACGCCACCTGCAAAAAGGCTCGATTTTTATTTCCATGGACAATCAGCAGGTCTACCTGGTAAAGGGGCTTGTGGAAAGCTGGCGGGAAATGCTCCGGGGTGCTCCCATCCCGTTGGCTATGGATGCAACCCTGATTCCCTTCAAAGACAGCCTGATTACCGACGGGCTTGTTATGCCCTACGCTGCTGCCTTTGGCCGCAATATGGTGGAGGAGCTAAAGGATATTTACAGGACCGCCAAGAGAAACGGCTCAATTCACACAACACTATAAGCCATCATCCGCACCGGCTTATCCATGAGGGAAGGCCGGTGCGGATGATTTTTGGGAAGGTCTGCGCAAAAAAGCACAGCATCCGACGGCGCAGCAGACTCGATTGCCGTCTTTCATCTTCGGAGAAAAATGTATGGCAGCCACCAGGTTTTGAACTGGTGGCTGCCAGGCTGGGTCTGCAAAATCCTGTTGGAGTTTTTTAGAAAATGGCATTAGAAAATTTCTACATTTTCAAGAAGAAAATCAATCAGATTGCAATGGAAGAATCCATTGTCATCGTAGAAATTATGGGGAATATCCATCCTGATGACGATTTTCTTAAAGAAATCGCCCGTCAGCTTCAGAGACTGAAGCTCTGTATTTTCCTTTTGTTCGGTTTCCATCTGATAAGCCGACTGGATATAGATGCGGCGGTCGCCATCATTTACCACGAAATCAATTTCACGCTGAATCTTCTCATTCTTCTTGCGCTCTACAACGACACCCACATCCACGCAGTAGCCACGCCGAATCAGTTCGTTGTAGATGATGTTTTCCATGATATGGCCGGGATCGAACTGTCGGTAATTCAGTCGGGCATTGCGCAGGCCCACATCCGTGTAATAGTATTTGTTGGGATAGTTGAAATAGGTCTTGCCCTTGACATCATATCGTTTGGCCATGTCTATCAGGAAGGCATCCATCGTGTGGGTGAGATAGGAAGATACCATTGCGGAGTTTACTCTTTCCTGACGCATGGATGTCAGGGCGTTTGCTATATTCGTGGGGTTTGTCAGGGAGCCAATCTGTGATGCAATGAAATCCAAAATGGCATTTAGAATGTCCTCACGCTCCAGAGCGTTTCTTTCCACGATGTCCTTCACATAAAGCTCTTCGTAGAGCCTGGAAAGATATGCTTTCTTCTCGGTTTCATCTGCAAGCGCAACCACACGGGGCATACCGCCATACAGCATATACTGATCTAAAGCAGTTCGCTTGTCACCGCCGACATAGGAATAGAATTCTTCAAAAGCAAGGGGGTAGACATGAATCTGCGTGGCCCGTCCACGAAACTCTGTGGCAATATCCTTGGACAGCATTTTGGAGTTGCTGCCTGTGACATAGACATCCAGATTTTTATATGCCTTGAGTTCGTTCAGCATATCGTAGATGGTTACTTCGATGCCGCCATTTTCCTTGTCCACGACCTTTATTGTGAACTGGACTTCATCAATAAACAGATAATACTGTTTGTCCTTATTGGCGGTTACAATACTCTCTACATATTCGCAGAGAAGAATGGGATTGCGATACTTGTAATATCTGCGCTGATCCAGCTCCAGCTTGATAATCTGTTCTTCACTGACACCGCTGTTAAGCAGATGCTCATAAAATAAGTCAAACAAGAGTACCGATTTACCAGAGCGACGCAGACCGGTAATGACTTTGATCTCACCATTCCACATATTGCGAACCAGGCGGTTCAGATAATGTGTCCGTGCAATCATACTCTCACCTCGTTCTTTGGACGTTTACGTCCTAAGTTTTCGATAAGTATAACCTATCAAAGCTGTTTTGTCAAGGAACACAGCCACTTTATCTATTACTTAGGGCGTATGCGTCCTAAGTATAAGGTATGCAGTCATAGACCGCTTTATTCACCTGCCATGCAGGTATTTCCAGGGAATCTCAGATTCACTCGTCTGGCTTGATGCCGCTACTGTCAGCGGACCCGAACCCATCCGTCCCGGCTGCATGACAGTGTTGCGCCTATCTTCGCTTTTTCCAGACAATCCCCGTCAGGCTCATGGCTGTCACGGCCAGGGTTATGGTCCAGAGGTGGATGTTGGAGAGGTCGCCGGTGCGGGCGTTGGTGGGGTCTTTGCGCTTCCAGCAGGCGTAAAGGTTAGTGTCTTCCCCGATTTTTGTGGATTTCGTCACCTTTTGGCCGGTTCCGTTTTCTCCGGTGTACCAGCCGCGGAAGCTGTAGCCCGGATGGGTGGGGTTGGGCGGGAAGATGTCGCCGGGCTTGGTGTTTTGCTCCAGGGTCAGGGCGAAGCTGCCCTCAAAGGGGTCGTGGAAGGTTAGGGTCACGTACTGGATTTCCTCCCACTGGGCCCAAACGGTCATGTCCTCCCGGAGGACTGTGGACCGGGTGAGCTTTGAGCCGGTGCCGTCCTCCCGGGTGTTCCAGCCCAGGAAGCGGAAGCCGGGACGGGTGGGGTCCGGGGGCAGGTTGTCTCCCAGCTTTGCCCCCAGGTCCAGGGTGATTTCCCGGGGCTCGCCTTCGCCGTCCAGGAAGGTGACGGTCCCACGGGTGATTTTCTCCCAGGCGGCGCAGAGGGTCATATCCTGGGTCACAGACGTTTCAGCGGCCAGCAGGACCCCGTTTTCGTCCTGCCAGCCCAGAAACAGGTAGCCCTTCCGGACCGGGGCGGCGGGGAGCTGGTCCGCCGGGGATTCGCCAACAGCCAGGATGAACCAGTCCACCGCCTGTCCCCGGTCCAGGAAGGTGAGGGTCACCGTTGGAATTTTCGCCCAGCAGGCGTAGACCGTGGTGTCCGATTCAACCACGGAGTCCGCCGTCAGGGCCTCGCCGGTCCCGTCCCGGCTGGTGTTCCAGCCCAGGAAGTCGTACCCCGGTCGGGCCGGGGCCTCCGCCATGGCCCCGCCGGGACACTGGCCGGACACCAGGCTCAGCCGGGCGGCCTCAGCCTCCCGGTCCAGGAACACCACCGTCACCAGCACCAGGTCCCTTTTCCACAGAGCGTACAGGGTCAAATCCCCATCGGCCCGGCAGGAGTCGCCGCCGTGAAGCTGGGGAAGGGGCCCATCCGGGCTTTCTGCCCAGCCTAAAAAGACCCACCCGGGCCTGGTTGGGACCTGGTGGGAAAGGGTGAACATGGCGTCCTCCCCGGCCTCCACCTGCTGTGGCGGCGGCGGGCTTTCGCCGCCGGTGGGGTCATAGGTCAGGGTGAAAAGCTGCACCCAGCGGGCGTAAAGAGGGGTGTTTTTCAGAATTGGAAGGCTTTCGTCAAACTTTTCCCCGCCGGTTTTGGCGGTGTACCACCCGTCAAACCGGAAGCCCTCCCGGGCGGGGGTGGGCAGCTTGGGGCAGGTCTGGCCCTCCAGCACCTCCACCGGCGGCTCTCCGGTGTCGAAGGTGATTTGAAGTGCCTCCCGCCGGTCGCAGGTGAAGGTGAACACCGCCCCGTTGGCGGCGGTCCCAGGCCTGGGGGACCATTGGCCGGTGGGCTTGTGACGCTCATCGGTCACCGGAGTGGGAAGCAGCCCTTCCAGCGCCCCGCCCTCGTCCAGGGTCACCGTGCAGCTGCTCAGACCGTTTTCCGCCCAGACGCCGCCCTCGATTTCGAACAACACCTCCGCCTGGGGAATCCACAGGGGGTGAAGGGTGATGCTTTCGGTGACGGGGGTGTCCGCCGTGAAAACCTGGCCGTCCTCCGTCAGCCAGCCGCCGAAGCGGAAAAGAGCACCGTCTATAACCCGGCAGCCGGTTTCGTCCAGAGAAAGGGCCGGAAATCCATCCGCCGGGAGGGAGTCGCCCCAGAGGCAGGCCCGGATTTCAGCGGTTTCGCCAAAGGTCACATGGCAGGAGTCTCGCTGCCAGATGGCGTAGAGGGTGGCAGGGCTGTTGGAGCTGTCCACGGTGTAGAGACTGCCAGCAGCCACCGTTTCCCCGCTGCCGTCGGGCTGGGTGTTCCAGCCAAGCAGGGTATGGCCGGGCCGTTCCAGGCTAGGGACGGTAAAGTCATGGGCGGAAATCCCGCTGTTTTCCGCTGTAAATGCAAGCGTTTCCCCGGAAATCTCGCTGTTTCCGTCAAAATACAAAATAAAAATACGCCTCCACTGGGCGTAAGCAGTTGTATGTTCCTGTAGCTCCATCCCGGTCTCCAGGTCCGTGCCGGTGCCATCGGGCGCTGTGTTCCAGCTGTGGAATTCGTAGCCCTCCCGGGGCGGCGGCTCCGGCAGGTCCTCCACCAGACCCCCCGACAGCTCCATCGCCGGTAGCTCGCCAGAACCTCCGTTCAGCTGGAAAGTCAGCCGACAGTTTTCCTTCCACCGGGCGTAAAGAATAAGATTTTCCTCAATGGTGTAGTCCTCGTCGGCGGGACTGCCATAGCCGTAGGGATTCTGGCACCAGTCCAGAAACCTGTAGCCCGCCCGAACCGGGTCCTCCGGCCATTCCCCGCAGACCGTCCCCGACAGGACCTGAACCGTCCGGTCTGTCTCGCCCTCGCCCCACTGGCCGCCGTTGGCATCAAAGGTCAGCTCCAGCAGCCGCTGATAGACGAAGCGGTAGACGGTTCCATCCGAAGGAACATCCCCCAGTGGGTCATCCTTCCAATATCCGCCGCCATATCCGTCATTGGGAGACATATCGCATGGAATGTCCTCCACCGACAAAACGTGCCCCGCCTCGAAGGTGCGCTCTTGATAATAATCGTCATTCGACCAGACCCCGTTAGCGAGCTGAAAGCCCACCGTCACAACCTCAGCCCCCAGCACCCGCAAAGGCACCACCCCCGCCGCCAGGAACACCGCCAGCAAAACCGCAAACAGCTTCTTTTTCATCCAAATTCCTTCTTTCTATAAAATTCAAAGCGTGAAAGGGCACACCTTCCACGCTTCTATATGGAAATAGTAAACGAAAAAATTTTGGCTGTCAAGCACTAATTTGTATAAATCGTTCAACCGGATTATCACCCGTTGCCATGGCGAGCCAGTTCGCTTTTCTGGTGTGGAAACAGGAGCGGCGGCCTGAGGTCAGGCCGCCCTACAGTCTTTGCTGATTAAATCAAGCCCAGGCTGCGCAGCAGATACAGCCAGAAGGTGATGGTGCCCGCCGAGAGGATTGTGGACAGGACGATGGTATTGGAGGTCAGTGCGCTGTCCGCCCGCATACTCTTTGCCATGACGAAGCTGGTCACCGCTGTGGGGGAGCCCACCATAATCAGGATTGCCACCAGCTCGCTTTCCCGGAAGCCCAGCCAGACCGCCGCAGGAATGAAGATGGCAGGCAGGAGCAGCAGCTTGACAAAGGAGGCCCAGGCGGCGCTTTTCCACCGGGTCATGGCCTCGCTGCCTGTGAAGGAGGCACCTATCATCAGCAATGCCACAGGCGTCGCCGTGTCCCCCACGTATTTCACTGCGCCCCGGAGCATCTGGGGAATTTGCAGCCCCAGCAGCGCAAAGGGGATTCCGGCGGCGATGCCCAGAATCAGGGGATTTTTCAGAATGCGCCGACAGGCGCTGCGGAGCGCAGCGGTGCCGCCCTGCCGGGGCAGCAGTGCGCCCGCCTCGTCCACCTGGGGCGAAAAGGTGAGAATCAGCACCGACAGGACATTGAACAGCGGCACAGAGCACATAATCATCATAGGCACCATGCCGGCACTTCCGTAAATGGCCACCACAAAGGCCACCCCCAGCATGGCCGCATTGGCACGGGCCGATGCCTGGGCAAAGGCCCCCACCAGCCTCTTATCCCGGAGCAGCAGCCAGGCACCGGCCCAAACGCCAAAGAACATGACCGTCGTCGCTGCTATGCAGAACAGGCAGAACAGCAAATCGAACTCCCCGTAGAGATTCATGCCGGAAATGGAGAGAAACAGATTCGCAGGCAGGGCGCATTTGAAGACATAGGCGTTTGCGGTTTTTTGAAAGCCCTCGTCCAGCATCCCGATTCGCCGGAGAAACCAGCCCAGCAGAATCACCAGAAACACCGGGACGGTGGAGTTTAACGCAAAAACAAAATTTTCCATTGTGGGTTCCTTTCGTACGGTTTTTTTCAGTATAGCACAGCCGGTTCGGAATTTCCAGTTCCTCCGGAAAATTTCTCCCATGGCCGTCTGAGCGGGCGGAAAAAGGGGTTTGCCAAGGCGGACGGTTTTGTGCTATAATGATAAAAAGAACCGGAGAAAGCACTGGAGGAATATCCCATGGTAAATTTCATTGATAACGACTCGCCCCTCGGGCGGTTTGTGCAGCGGCTGCTGGAGCTGATTGGGCTGAATCTGGTTTGGGTCCTGTGCTGCCTGCCGGTGGTCACCGCCGGTGCGGCCACCACTGCTCTGCACTTTGGACTGCGCCCTCAGCCCGATGCCGAAGAGGGGGCCCTTTCCCGGTTTTTCCGGTCCTTCCGGCGGGAATTCAAAACCGCCACGGCGCTGTGGCTGGTCCTGCTGGTTGCCGCCGTGTTTCTTCTGATTTGCTTTCGGATTGTGTCCTTCTGGGGCGGGTGGCTCCGGACGGCGGGGATTATGTTTTTCTGCGTGCCCGCCCTTTTATGGCTGATGACGGCGGCCTACGCCTTTCCGCTGCTGGCCCGGTTTGAAATCCCCGCCTGGAAGCTGGCGGAGAACGCCCTGCTGCTGGCGCTGGCCCATTTTCCCAGGACCCTGGCCGTCATCGCTCTGAATCTGATGCCCCTCGTCCTGGTTTGGCTTTTGCCCAGCCGGGTGCTGAGCATCCTGTTTATCCTGGTCCCGGTGGGCTTTTCCGGAACGGCCCTGCTGATTGACCGGTGTTTGAGGCCTGTTTTCCAGCCGCTTTCATAAGGCACTGGAAAAGCAGCTCCTTACAGGCGATCGAGTGATAATCCGCTTGAACGAATTATACAAATCAGTGCTTGACAGCCTGAATTTTTTCGTTTACTATTTCCATATAGAAGCGTGGAAGGTGTGCCCTTTCACGCTTTGAATTTTATAGAAAGAAGGAATTTGGATGAAAAAGAAGCTGTTTGCGGTTTTGCTGGCGGTGTTCCTGGCGGCGGGGGTGGTGCCTTTGCGGGTGCTGGGGGCTGAGGTTGTGACGGTGGGCTTTCAGCTCGCTAACGGGGTCTGGTCGAATGACGATTATTATCAAGAGCGCACCTTCGAGGCGGGGCACGTTTTGTCAGTGGAGGACATTCCGGACGATATGTCTCCCAATGACGGATATGGCGGCGGCTGCTGGGAGGTGGACCCACTGGGGGATGTTCCTTCGGATGGAACCATCTACCGCTTCGTCTATCAGAAGCTGTTGAATCTGACCTTTGATGCCAACGGCGGCCAGTGGGATGCAGGTGAGACAAGCCGGACGGTTCAGGTTTTGTCGGGGACGGTTTGCGAAGACTGGCCGGAGGACCCGGTCCGGGCGGGATACAGGTTCCTGGACTGGTGTCAGAGTCCCTATGGCTATGGCAGCCCCACCGGCGAGGACGAAGAAATTGAGGATAGCCTCGCCCTTTACGCCCGGTGGAAGGAAAACTGCCGGCTGAGTTTTCATCTGAACGGAGGTTCTGGCGAGCTGCCGGAGATGGAACTGTCGGGGGGCCTTGTGGAGGACCTGCCGGAGCCGCCGCCCCGGGAGGGCTACGAATTCCACCGCTGGAACACAGCACCCGACGGCACCGGCACGGACCTGGAGGCCGGGATGGAGCTACAGGAACATACAACTGCTTACGCCCAGTGGAGGCGTATTTTTATTTTGTATTTTGACGGAAACAGCGAGATTTCCGGGGAAACGCTTGCATTTACAGCGGAAAACAGCGGGATTTCCGCCCATGACTTTACCGTCCCTAGCCTGGAACGGCCCGGCCATACCCTGCTTGGCTGGAACACCCAGCCCGACGGCAGCGGGGAAACGGTGGCTGCTGGCAGTCTCTACACCGTGGACAGTGCGCAAAGTCCTGCCACCCTCTACGCCCTCTGGCAGCGAAGTACCTGCCAGGTGACCTTTGGTGAAACCGGCGAAAGCCGGGCCTGCCTCTGGGGCGATTCCCTCCCGGCGGACGGATTCCCGGCTCTGCCCCTGGACGAAAACGGCTGCCGGGTCATAGACGGCGCTCTTTTCCGCTTCGGCGGCTGGTCCACAGAGGACGGCCAGCCCTTTGCCCTGGATACTCCCGTCACCGAGAGCCTCACCCTTCGCCCCCTGTGGGTTCCCCAGGCGGAGGTGCGGTTTGAAATCGAGGGCGGCGTCTGGGCGGAAAACGGTCTGGGCAGCTGCACGGTGACCCTGGACGAGGGCGGGGCGCTGGAAGGGCTGCTTCCCACCCCGGTCCCCGATGAGCTTCACAAGCCCACCGGCCAATGGTCCCCCAGGCCCGGGACCGCTGTCAATGGGGCGGTGTTCTCCTTCACCTGTGACCGGCGGGAGACGCTTCAAATCACCTTCGACACCGGCGATCCGCCGGTGGAGGTGCTGGAAGGCCAGACCTGCCCCAAGCTGCCAACCCCCACCCGGGATGGCTTCCGGTTTGAGGGGTGGTACACCGCCAAAGATGGCGGAGAAAAGTTTGACGAAAGCCTTCCAATCTTAAAAAGCACCCTTCTTTACGCCCGCTGGGTGCGGCTTTTCACCCTGACCTATGACCCCTGCGGCGGAGAAAACCCGCCGCCGCAGCAGCAGATAGAGGCCGGGGAGGATGCTATGTTCACCCTTTCCCACCAGGTTCCCACCCGGCCCGGGTGGGTCTTTTTGGGCTGGGCCACAAGTCCGGACGGGCCTCTTCCCCAGCTCCACGGCGGCGACCCCTGTCGGGCCGATGGGGATTTGACCCTGTATGCTCTGTGGAAACGGGACCTGGTGCTGGTGACGGTGGTGTTTCTGGACCGGGAAACCGTGGCCGCCCGGCTGAGCCTGGTGTCCGGCCAGTGCCCCGGCGGGGCCATGGCGGAGGCCCCAGCCCGACCTGGATACGACTTCCTGGGCTGGAACACCAGCCGGGACGGGTCCGGCGAGGCCCTGACGGCAGACTCCGTGGTTGAATCGGACACCACGGTCTACGCCTGCTGGGCAAAAATTCCCACGGTGACCCTCACCTTCCTGGACCGGGGCCAGGCGGTGGACTGGTTTACGCTGGAGGCGGGAGCGGCCCCGGCGGACCAGCTCCCCACCGCCCTGGTCCGGAGGGGCTACCTGTTCCTGGGCTGGCAGGACGAAAACGGGACTCTGCTGGGTGCTGAAACGTCTGTGACCCAGGATATGACCCTCTGCGCCGCCTGGGAGAAAATCACCCGTGGGACCGTCACCTTCCTGGACGGCGAAGGCGAGCCCCGGGAAATCACCCTGGACCTGGGGGCAAAGCTGGGAGACAACCTGCCCCCGGACCCCACCCGTCCCGGCTTCCGCTTCCTGGGCTGGAACACCCGGGAGGACGGCACCGGCTCAAAGCTCTACCGCTCCACGGTCCTCCGGGAGGACCTGACCGTCTGGGCCCAGTGGGAGGAAATCCAGTACGTGACGGTGACCTTCCACGACCCCTTTGAGGGCAGCTTTTCCCTCACCCTGGAGCAGAACACCAAGCCCGGCGACCGCTTCCCCGCCGCCCCCACCCGCCCGGGCTACAGCTTCCGCGGCTGGTACACCGGAGAAAGCGGAACGGGCCAAAAGGTAACGAAATCCACGAAAATCGGGGAGGACACCCACCTTTACGCCTGCTGGAAACGCAAAGACCCCACCAACGCCCGCACCGCCGACTCCTCCAACATCCACCTCTGGACCATAACCCTGGCCGTTACCGCTATCAGCCTGACGGGGATTGCCTGGAAGAAAAGAACGACAAATCAGGACTGCCAGTGAAACCGGCAGTCCTGATGCAAAACTTTAATTGTCACGGGCCTGTCTCAGGGCCATCATAGCTGCGCCGGATGCGGCGTCCCGGCTGGGGGGCACCGGGGTCAGGCCGGGGCAGAGGCGCTTCAAGGCTTCGACGGTCTCACGGCGCAGGATGGTGTCGTGGGTGAGAAGGCCCCCCAGCAAAGCGACCTCTCCCTGCTCCAGCCCCAGCCGGCCGGTGACGGCCAGCGCCAGCTCTGCCAGCTCCCGGGCATTTTTCCGGAGAATTTCGGCAGCTGCCCTGTCCCCGGCTCCGGCGGCCTGCTCCACCAGCGGCGCAAGGGCCGCCACCCGGCTTTTATCTCCGCCGTAGACATAGGAAATCAGCGCCTGGGGCGTGTGGAGGTTCAGCCGTTCAAACACCAGCCGGGTCAGCAGGGTGTCCTCCGCCCTTCCGTCCCAGGCACGAACCAGTGCCCGGAGACCGTCGGCCCCCAGGGCATAGCCGCTGCCGCCGTCGTCAATCAGGTGCCCCCAGCCTCCGGCCCGGGCCGTCTCCCCCGCCCGGTTCCGGCCAAAGCAGATGGAGCCGGTGCCGGCGATAAGGGCGCAGCCCGGCCGCCCCTCCAAAGCTCCCCACAGGGCAATCTCCTGGTCGCCAACCAGCATCCACTTGTCAAGGCCTGCCTCCTGCATGGCCTTTTCCACCAGCTGCCCCATCAGGGCATTGCTGGACCCGGCGGCGCCGATGCAGAGGCTGACGCAGGTCCCGTGCTCCCGCAGGCAGCCGGTGATGGTCCCCAGCAGCCCCGCAAAGCTCTCCGGCCCGATGCTGTTGAGGTTAAAGGGGCCAAGCTGGATGCGGTCCAGGACCTGGCCGTCCAAATTTCGCAGCTCCACCGTGGTTTTGGTGCCGCCGCCGTCAATTCCTGCTGCAAATTTCACACGCCGCCTCCTAAGCTCACCGGAAGATGTCCTCTGGCCTCCGCCTCTCCCGCCAGAATGGGAAGAAGGCACTCCAAAGTCTCCATGGAATAGTCCCAGGCCGCCAGGCCGCACACGCCCTCGGGCAGGGACCGCAGGTCATAGGGATTTCGCAGGGCCGTCACGGCCATGGGAATGTGCAGCTGCGCCAGGGCTTTCATCAGGGCCAGCTGGCCTGGGAACAGATGACCGTTGTAGGTGTTCAGAAAAATGGAGCTGTGGCCTTCGGCCATGGCAGCCGCAGCGGCCACCTCCTCCCCGGTGGGGTCCTTTGCCGTCACCAGGGCATCTCCCCCGAAGCGGGCCTTCATAAAGCCTGCAAAGGTGGTGCTGTTGGTCTCCCGGCTGGAAACCAGCCCTGCCCGGTAATCGGCGCAGCCGATGAACAAAGGCCGTTCGCCCATGGCCGGCACCCGGCCCCGGACCAGGCAGATGGAGTCCGTCCGGAGCTTTCTGGACTGCCGGAAGCTCTGGGGGCTTCCGGCGGTTCCCTCCGGCGGCAGGCAGCAGCGCTGCCGGAAGCGGAGAATCCGCGCCACGGACTCGTCCATTTCCTCCATGGAAATGGTGCCGTCCAGCACCCTTTTCTCCACCTCCAGGAAGGATTCCTCTAATCTTTCCACGCTGTGGCTGACAAACACCAAATCCACCCCGGCGGCAATGGCGGCGGCCACCCCCCGGGCGGTGCCGAAATACTTCCCGATGGCATCCATTTCCATATCATCGCTGACCACCAGTCCCCCAAAGCCCAGCCGCTGCCTGAGAAGCCCGGTGATAATCCGGCGGGACATGGTGCCCGGCACGCCGTCCGGCTCCAGCTGGGGGAACAGGATATGGGTGGTCATCACGGCGGGACATCCGGCCTCAATCAGCGCCCGGAAGGGCCGCAGCTCCAGCTGCTCCAGCTCCGCCAGGGATTTGTCAATCACCGGCAGGCTCACATGGGTGTCCAGCGCCGTGTCCCCATGGCCGGGAAAGTGCTTGGCCGAGGCCAGCACCCCGCCGTCCAGGTAGCCCCGCAGGGCCTCCAGGGCGTAGGCTTCCACCTGCTGGGGGGTATCGCCGTAGCTTCGCAGGCCGATGATGGGATTGTCGGGGTTGCTGTTCACATCCGCCACCGGCGCCAGGTTGAAGTTGATGCCCAGGGCCCGCAGCTCGCCTGCGGTGATGCGGGCGGCGGTATAGGCATTTTCCGGCTTTCCCGTGGCTGCCAGGGCCATGGCCCCGGCCACATTCACCGCATCGCCCGGCAGCCGGGTCACGCCGCCGCCCTCCTGGTCAATGGTGATGAAGGCCCCGTGGCCCGTTTCCTGCCGCACCAGCCGGTGGATGTCGTCGCAGAGTCTTTTCAGCTGGGAGCAGCTTTCCACATTGTGCTGGAACAATATCACATTGGCAATTTTGTACTGCCGGACCATGCGGATAAATTCCGGGCTCATGGTCTTTCCCGGGAAGCCGCCTACCAGCCGCTGGCCGATTTTTTCACGCAATGTCATGGTGTGTCCTCCTGATACAGGTGATAGTCCTTCTTTTCCGCCGCAAAGGCCCGGCTTTCCGCCGCATAGCGGGCAAGAATCTCCTCCTTGTCCCAGCCCGGCGCAAAATCGCCGCAGCCGGTGAGCAGGGAGATAAAGGGCCGCTTCTCCGGGTCCGCCGGAGGCAGGAACCGGGACTGGTCCGGATAGAGCCTCTGGAACAAATCCAGCAGCTCCACCCCCAGGCGCACCGGCTGAAGGCTCTGCTCATCGGTCACATGGAGCATCAGCCCGCCGCAGAGGGTCCCGCAGTGCTTGGAGCAGGTGGGGTTAAAGTACACCGGGGTGGCGGCGACGCCCGGCAGCTCCAGGCGGTTGAACGCCCCGCTGATGCGCTCCCCATCCACCTCCGGCCCGCCGATAATCCGGAAGGGAGCGCTGGTCCCCCGTCCCTCCGACAGGGCCGTGCCCTCAAACAGGCAGGTTCCGGCGTACAGCAGCGTCTGCTGATAGGTCGCCAGCGCCATGCTGGGCATCTGCCAGATTCTGCCCCAGTGGGGGAAGGACTCCCGGTGCCAGCCGGTGCAGGGGACAATTTGAAGGTCGCAGCCCAGGTTTTCCCGGCTGTTGACCATCCCCGCAAATTCGCCGATGGACAGGCCGTACCGGACGGGGATTTCACAGCAGCCCACGAAGCTCCTGAACTGCCGCTGAAGCAGGCCTCCCTCCACCTTCACGCCGCCCAGGGGGTTGGGCCGGTCCAGCACCACCAGCCGCTTCCCCGAAGCGGCGCAGTCCTGCATCACATTGTAGAGGCTGGAAATAAAGGTGTAAAACCGCAGGCCCACATCCTGAATGTCGTAAACGAGGATGTCAAAGGTATCCAGCACCCGCTGGGACAGATGCTTGCTGTCTTTTGTATACAGGCTGTACACCGGCAGGCCGGTGGCGGGGTCCACCGAGTCCTCCATCCCGACGCCGGGACCCCGGTCGCCCCGAACGCCGTGCTCCGGGGCCAGCAGGCACGTTAGGTTACACAGCCGCTGCAAAACAGAAATGGTGGATTCGTTCCGGCTGCTTCTTCCTGTGATGGAGGTCAGCAGCGCCACCCGGCCGCCGTCCAGCAGTGGGCCGCTGGATTCCACCTGATCCACTCCAAAAATCATGGCAACATTCCTCCGTTATCGAGAGAGCTTTCCCATCACCACCGGCTGCTCTGCGCCGGTGGCGGAGGGAACGTTGTTGCACATTCCCTCATAGGCCTCATTGGCCAGCACCGCAAAGGCCACCGCCTCCTTGGCATCGCTGCTGTATCCCAGCGCCTCGTTGGTCATCACCCGGCAGCCGGGCAGCAGCTCCCGCAGGTGGCTCATCAGGGTGTCATTCCAGGCTCCGCCGCCGCCGACAATCAGCCGCTGGGGCAGCTGGCGGCAGCTTTGCCGGAGGGCCAGGGCGATGGTCCGGGCCGTAAAGCAGGTGGCGGTGGCCAGGGTATCCACCGGACTGACCCCCAGGGCCTGGGCCTGCTCCAGCAGGGTGCGGACATAGTCCGGCCCGTAGCGCTCCCTTCCGGTGGTTTTTGGGGGTCGCCTTTGCAGATAGGGGTCGTCCAGCATCCAGTCAAGAAGCCTCTGGGAAACCTGAGCCGAGGCAGCCAGAGCCCCGCCCCGGTCGTAGCGCTGTGCGCCGTCCGTGAATTTCCAGGTCAGCGCATCCATGACCATATTCCCCGGCCCGGTGTCAAAGGCCACCACATCCGCCAGGGTCCCGCCTGCCGGCAGGATGGTGAGATTGCCAATCCCGCCGATGTTCTGCAGAGCCACGGTCTCATCCGGCCGGCGGTAAATCAAAAATTCGCTGTAGGGCACCAGCGGCGCTCCCTGGCCGCCGGCGGCCATGTCCCGGACCCGGAAGTCCCCCACCACCGGGCAGCCCATGCGCTGGGCAATGCAGGCATCCTCGCCGATTTGGAGGGTGCCGGTCAGCTCTGTGCCCAAATACGCCTCGGGCCGGGGGATGTGCCAGAGGGTCTGGCCGTGGCAGCCCACCAGACCAATCTGGTCCGGACGCACCCCGGCATGGCGGCACAGCGCCACGCAGGCATCGGCATAGCGAATGCCCAGCAGGGTTTTCAGCCTGCACAGCTCCCCGGCGGTGGTCTGGCCGCCTCCGGCAATCCGCAAAATGGCGCTGCGCAGGTCCTCCGGGAAGGGGGTGAACAAAAAATCCAGCTGCTCCACCCGGGTTTCCAGGCCGCAGCCGGTAATCCGGGTCAGAGCCGCATCGATTCCGTCGGCAGAGGTCCCGGACATCAGCCCGATGACCAGGCGGCTTTGCGCCGGTTCACTGCAACGATTCATGGCAAAATTCTCCTTTCGGCTGGACTGTGGCCGCTTTAGGGACGCTCTGGTGAAATTGGCAAACCCCGCTGTCCGGCCGCAGACCATTGACTTAGAGCTTCCCCAGAAAAAAGTCAAACGCCAGCTGGACGGACCGGTCCCAGAAGGCCCAGTTGTGGTCGCCCGGCCAGCTGTGGAAGGACGGCTGTGCACCGGCGGCCTGAAGCTCTGCGGCAAAGCGGAGGTTTTCCGCAAACAGGCTGTCCTGCTCTCCGCAGGTCATCAGAATTCGGGGCAGGGCCCGGCCCTGCTGGCAGCGCAGCAGGGCATCCAGCCTGGCACCTTCGGGGACCTCCAGCGCCGGGCCGAAAATCGCCTGGAACTCCCTGCGG
This sequence comes from Eubacteriales bacterium, assembly GCA_030536515.1. GTDB lineage: Bacteria > Bacillota > Clostridia > Oscillospirales > Oscillospiraceae > Faecousia. The sequence continues at coordinate 352,065 of JAUNPV010000001.1, read as the reverse complement.
CGCATTCCCTGGCTTCCTCTGACCCGTGCGGCAATGTCCGTCACGGCGGAGAAGCTGGCGCACCCGGCGTAGCGCTCCGGCGACGACAAGGCGCATTTCAGGGCCCCATAGCCGCCCATGGACAGCCCCATGATGAAGCTGTCCTCTTTTTTCCCGGAAAGTCCGAACATCCGGCTGCACAGCTGGGGCAGCTCCTGGGTGATGTAGGAAAAATAGGGAAGGCCCAGGGCCATATCCGTATAAAAGCTCCGCTGGACCTCCGGCATAATCACCGCCGCCCCCTTTTCCCGGGCGATGCGCTCCACCGCCGTATAGCGGCTCCAGCCGGTGCAGTTGTCTGACAGCCCGTGGAGCAGATACACCACCGGGCACTCTTTAAGGCTCCCCTCCTCGGGCAATATGGCCACGAAGGCGGTGGCCATGTCCAGGGTCCGGGAGAAAATTTCACAGTGCAGATAAGCCATCTTTAACCTCCAATGGCGGCGGCCACCCGGTCGTCCGCCTGCTCCAAAAGCTCCCTTGCCTTTTCTGCGTCCACCTGGCGGGTCAGCATGACGATTGCCACCTTGGGCCGGTAGCCGCAGGCCTCCAGGGCCGCCACTGCCCCTTCCCGGTCTGCGCCGGTGACGGTGCAGACAATGCGGATGCACCGCTGAATCAGCTTTTCGTTGGAGGGCTTCACATCCACCATCAGGTTTCCGTAGACCTTGCCCAGGCGAATCATGGCACCGGTGGAGAGCATATTGAGCACCATTTTCTGGGCGGTTCCGCTTTTCATCCGGGTGGAGCCGGTGACCACCTCAGGGCCGGGCTGGGGGACGATGGCGATATCCGCGCCCCGCTGAACGGGAGAATCGGGGCTGCAGCAGACGGAAATGACGTGGGCATGGAGCCCTCTGGCATAGGCCATGGCCCCCAGCACATAGGGGGTCCTTCCGGAGGCGGCGATGCCCACCAGCACGTCCTTTTCGCAAAAGCCGATGCTTTCCAAATCGGCCCGGCCCAGGTGCTCATCGTCCTCGGCACCCTCCACGGCCCGGAACATGGCATCGTAGCCGCCGGCAATCAGGCCCACCACCTGCTCCGGGTCGGTGGAATAGGTGGGCGGACACTCCACAGCATCCAGCACGCCTAACCGGCCCGAGGTGCCGCAGCCGGCATAAATCAGCCGTCCGCCGGCCTTCAGCTGCCCGGCAATGACATCCACAGCCCTGGCAATCTGCGGCAGCTCCCGCTCCACCGCCAGAGCCACCAGCTTATCCTCCTCGTTGATCAGGCGAACCATGTCCAGGGTGGACAGCTCATCAATGTGGGCAGAGCGCTGGTTGCGCTCCTCCGTTTTAATTGCGTTCAATTCCATGATACTTCCTCCAAATCCGGCGGCATAAGCTCACAGGGATTCCACCAGCCGGACATCCTCCGGCAGGGTCATAAACGCCTCCGCATAGGTCTTTCTCGCCTCAATGCCCCGCAGGCGCTTCAGATGGGAATAATACTCAAAATAGGGGAAGCTCTTGCTGCCCGTTACGAACCAGTGGGTCTGGACTGCCTCCTGCCACAGCCGGAAGCCCTCCTGGGACACCTCCAGATACTGATAGGGCCGGAAATCCTGGGCATCCTCCCAGTTTTCCGCAAAGCGCAGCTGGCCAAAGTGGGGCGGAAGCTCCCGCCGGAAGCCGCCGATGGCTGCATAGAACCAGGCGTCCTTCACAATCCGGTGGCAGGCAGCATGGTCCTTGTGCATACTTTTTCCGTGATGGGTCACAATCAGGTCCGGCTTTTCCCGGCGGATGATGTCGCAGACCTGGAAGCGGACCGTGTCGTCGTCCGGCAGCAGGCCGTCGGCGTAGGGAAGCACGTAGGCGGCGCCGCCCAGCATTTGCGCAAAGCGCTCCGCCTCCTGGACCTTCTGCACCCGGTACTGCTCCGGAGTCTGGTCGGGCGGGTTGCCCTTCTCGCCGCCGGTGAGGGCCAGCGTCGCAATGTGTCCCCCCGCCGCCGCACAGGTGGCCAGCACGCCGCCGCAGGTAAGCTCCATATCGCCGATATGGCCGCCGATGGCTAAAATCCGATTGTATTTCATGGTGGGTCACAGCTCCTTTGTCATCACTGAGAATATCCGCCGCACTGTAAATCCGGCGCTGAGATAGATTTTCTGGGCGTGGTTGTCCTCGCCGGTGAACAGGGACATATACCGGCTTCCGGCCTCCTGCTCCGCCTGACAGAGGCGGCAAAACAGCAGGGTGCCCAGGCCGTGCTTTTCATGCTCCTTCGCCACGGCGATTCCCGCAAAGTACCCCCGGCCCGTAGGCTCCGGGTAGACGGGGCCGGTAAAGCCCGCCACCCGGTTTCCGTAAAGGGCCACCAGCATATTGACGGTCCGGGCCGCCACGGGAATCTCCTGGCTCCACATGGGATTGCCCATGGCGTGGACCATGTCATCCAGGCCGGTGTGGAGGCGGTCGTCATACCATGCAATGCTGTAGCCCTCCTGCCCGGCCCGCAGGCGCTTTTCCTCATAGGACCGGGGCAGGCGGAAGTTCTTCAAATCCAGGTACATGGCGCATTCCCCGGCACAGACCTGATAGCCCATGGCCACCATCCAGCCGTGCAGCGGCAGGTCCCGGGCCACGCCGGGGCAGTTGTTGTGCTGGTGGCCCTGGGTCCCGGGAATGACCCAGGGCAGGTGGATGGGGTTAAAGAAGGTGGAGGCAAGCTGGGTTTTCCCTTCTCGGCGGAAGGCATCCTCCAGGGCCGTCAGCAGCAGGCGGGCATTGTCCTCGGTCTCCCACCGCTCGTCCAGCAGAAGGCACGTGAAATACCCCCGCCGCTGCCCCTGGGGCAGCTCGTCACCTGCGCAGCCGCAGACAAAGCCCGCCAGGGCCCCCGCCTGCTCCAGCACGAAGGCAAACCGCTGTGAAAACCAGATGTGGCCGGTCAGAAGCGCTTCGAGCTCCGGCTCTGTGGCCGGTACATACCCCTGGCGGACACCGGCGGTGTTCCACAGCCGGTGCAGGGCGGAAAAGTCTCTTGGTTCATAGTGTCGAATCATGGGCTTACCCCTTCACTGCGCCAATGGTGACGCCCTCCAGGAAATACTTTTGCAGAGAGAAGAACAGCACAAACATGGGAAGCGCCGAAATCACCGCACCTGCCATCATCGGCGAGAGCATGGTCCCGTTGGCAAACTTAAAGGTTTTCAGGCCCACCTGAATGGTGTACATGGCCCGGTCCGAGGTCACCAGGAAGGGCCAGAAGAAGGTGTTCCAGCTGCCCATAAAGGTATTGATGGCCATAACCGCCAGCACGGTTTTGGACAGCGGCAGAATGATGCTGCCAAAAATCCGCAGCTGCCCGGCTCCCTCCACCTTGGCGTTTTCGATGAGGGAGGTGGGAATGCCGGAGAAAAACTGCTTGGACAGGAAAATGTTGTAGGCCGTGCAGAACCCGGGCAGAATCAGGGCGGCGTAGGTGTCCGTCATTTTGAACTTGTTGACAAACAGAATGTACAGCGGCACCTGGGTCACCTGGTAGGGAATCATCATGGCCATGAGAATCAGGAAAAACAGGAAGCTCCTGCCCTTAAACCGGATTTTGGCAAAGGCATAGCCTGCCATGCTGGCGAACACCACATTGCCCAGCACCGTCGCCGCCGCCACAACAAAGCTGTTCCACAGCCAGCGGACGGAGTAGGGGCTGAAGTTGAAGAAATACCGATAGGAGTCCAGGGACCAGGTCTTGGGGAAAATGCTGAAGGAGCTGGCCGCCATCTCTCTGGCGGGGCCAAAGGACCAGGCCAGCATATACACCAGGGGGAACAGCACGACCACTGCAAAGAAGAACAGAACCACGCCCATGATGCCGTTGCGCAGATACCGCAGCTTCGGGTTTTTCAGATGCTGGGAATATAAACCTGTCATTGTCAGCGCCCCCTTCCTTAATATTCCACGTTTTCACCGGCCACCTTGAACTGAATGGCAGTCAGGGCAGCGATGACAATGGCCAGCATAATCGCCTGGGCGCAGGCCAGGCCGTATTTGCCGTATTCAAATGCGTTGTTGAAAATCAGAAGTCCAATCATGGTGGTGTTGTTGTCGGGGCCGCCGCCGGTCATCATGTAGGCGTTCATAAACACCTGGAAGGAGTTGATGATGCCGGTGACCAGCAGAAACAGAGTGGTGGGCTTGCACAGGGGCAGGACGATATAGGCCACCTTCTGCATAAACGTTGCGCCGTCCAGCTCGGCGGCCTCAAAGTAGGAATTGTCAATGCCCAGCAGGGCCGCAATGTAAATGATGATGCTGCTGCCCTGGCCGGACAAAAGGGACATGAGAATCATGGACAGCATGGCGGTCTTGCTGGAGCCCAGCCAGTTCTGGGTGGGGATGTGGAAAAAGGTCAGAATCTGATTGAACAGGCCCGAGGGCGAGGCATCGTACAGCCACAGCCAGACCACGCTCAGCGCAACGCCGGAGGCCACCGCCGGAATATAGTACAGGGACTTAAACAGGGCCTGGGACTTTCTGGAAAAGGGCATAATCATCACGGCCACGGTAAAGGCAATGGCCAGAGAGCCGGGCACCGTCACGGCGGTGTAGACGGCGGTGTTTTTAATGGCCTTCCAGAACAGCTTGCTGGACAGGGCCTTTTCGTAGTTCTCAAGCCGGACCCACTCTGAGCCGAAGGGCTTGTAATCCTGGAAGCTGGTGATAATGGCGGAGATCACAGGATAAATCGTAAAAATCGAAAAAATGATCAGCGCCACCAGAATAAACAGGTATCCGTTCAGGTCCTCACTCGTCAAGAAGAAGCGCCGTTTTTTGATTGTGGCGGCTTTGGGGTTTTTCATCTTTTACCATTCCTCCTGTTTTTGTAATACAATAAGCATGGCAAGGACCTGCCTGCGGGAGGCAGGTCCTTGCGGAAAATTTCAGCGGTGCAATTAACCAATGAAGCCGGTCTCGCAGCCGTCCTCGCCGAACAGTTCGAAGGCAGCGGAGCAGACCTCGTCGTACATCTTCTCAGCGGTCAGCTCACCGGCCAGCAGGGCCTGGAACTTAGGCTCGATGACCTCGTTCATCACGGTCATGGCATTGGCAGCCTGCTCGCTGGTGACACCCACAGGAGGTGCCTTGACCAGGCCGATGCATCTGGTGGTGGCGGCGGCATTGTTGGGGGACTGGCCCAGATCAGCACCGGCCTGGGCCTGGCGGCCGGACTCGCACACGCAGGCCAGCAGCAGCTGGTTGACGGTGTTGGCGACACGCTCGCCGGAGGTCAGATAATCCAGGAACAGGCACACGTTTTTCAGGTGCTCGTCGGTGGTGTTCTTGTTGCGCATGGCAATCAGGCCGTCCACCTGGCCGTAGCAGTGCTCAGTGACACCCTCCATGGTGGGAACGGGCAGGAACACATACTCCATGTCGATGGAGCCTTCCACAGCGGAGCCGTCAGCCATAGCGGCCACGTTCTTCTTCACGTTGTTCTCGAACAGAGGCATGGCCTTGCCGGTAATCATGGTCTTGCCGGTCTGCAGCATGACCAGACGCTGGCCGGCCTCCACGGTGTAGTCGGGCATGAAGCCGGAGGAAACCATGGTCTCCACGGCCTTGAGCAGGTTGAGCATATTCTCGGAGGTGTAGGCATACTTCAGATCGTCGGTGAAGTTGCTGGTGATACCGGAGATGGAGCCGAACACGTCCACCATGTCGGAGGTGCAGACACCGGCGTTGGCGAACACGAAGCCGAAGGTATCGGCGGTGGTGCCGGCCTCAATGGCCTTCAGGAACTGCTCGTAGGTCCAGCCGTTCTTCTGAACCTCCTCCACCTTCACACCGGCGTTTTCCAGCATGGCCTTGTTGCCGCCCAGGGACTGGATGGTCAGATACAGCGGCAGGCCGTAGACGGTGTTGTCCAGGGTCATGTAGTCCAGGGCGTTCTGGTCATAGTCGGCCAGGCGCTCGGCAGGCAGGTAGTCGGCGATGTTGACGGCAACGCCCATGTCCACATACACGCCCACGTTCTTGGCGGGAATTTCGGCAATGTCCGGAGCCTCACCGGCCAGGGCCATGGTGGACAGCTTGTTGAAGTGGTCGTCCCAGGAGGTGGCGATGACCTCCACCTGGATGTGGGGGTAGTCCTTCTGGAAGTCGGCAATCCAGCCGTCCAGCAGCTCAATATAGTCGCCGGTGACGGGGGGCATCAGGACGGTGATGGTGTCCTCCTCGGGTGCCTTTTCCTCGGTGGGCTGGGCCTCAGTGGGCTGCTCCTCGGCAGCCTTGGGAGCCTCGGTGGTCTTGGGGGCCTCGTTGGAGCCGCAGGCGGCAAACATGGCAAGGACCATGGCCAGCACCAGCAGCAGTGCAGTTAACTTTTTCATTTTATCCTCCTTCAATAGTTCGTCTGAAACGATTTTGCCAGCATCGGAGCGTTCCGGCAGGCATAGGTTCATGGTAGCACAGAGAAATGTTTTTGTCAATGAAAGCTGCATAAAAAGGAACTTTGTTTCACACCCGGAAAATCCTTGTACAGTTTCCTCATCTCCCCCGGGGAAATCAAAATCATATTTGTACGATTAGCCAAAACCCCATTTCTCTATTTGTGGGAGCTAACAAAAAAGTCCTTGCGTCCCGGCCCGGCCTGGGGTATACTAAAGGCAGGCGGAACGCCGGCATTTACCGCAGCGAAACGAAATTTCACTTGAGGAGCGTAGAGAAGATGAAAAGCGTTTTGGTCCGGATGACCCAGTATCAGGCCCAGGCCAGCATGGCCGAGCAGGGCGTGCTGGGCTTTGTCCTGGAAAATCCCCAGCAGGCTGCCCAGTCCAGCATCCACCAGCTGGCCCAGCAGGCCTTTTCCTCCCCCTCCACCGTTGTGCGGCTGTGCCGGAAGCTGGGCTTCGAGGGCTACCGGGATATGCAGAAATCCCTGCTGTATGAGATGGCCGTCCGGCGGCAGGAGACCGGTATCCAGACCGAGCCCATCGAGCAGGACACCGCCCTTTCCGATATTGTGGACCGGGTCACCCTGCGCAACATCACCTCTCTGGAAAACTCCCGGCGGCTGGTGGAGGAGGCGGTTCTGCGCAGAAGCGTGGAGCTCATCTGCGGCAGCGCAACGGTGCTGCTGTTCGGAATCGGGGCCTCCTTTCTGGTGGCCCAGGATGCCTATTTGAAATTTCTCCGGGCGGACAAGCCCTGCGCCCTGTCCGAGGACATTCACTCCCAGTACCTCCACGCCAAAAACGCACGGCCGGAGGATGCCGCCATCATCATCAGCTACTCCGGCCACACCGAGGAAATTCTCCGCTGCGCCCGGGAGCTGAAGCGCCGGGGCACGCCCATCATCGCCATCACCCGCTTTGACAGCTCCCCGCTGTCCCAGCTGGCCGACTGCAACCTCCACGTGGTGGCCATGGAGGAGGCCTTCCGCAGCGGCGCCATGTCCTCCCGCATCTCCCAGCTGAATATGATTGACATTCTCTTCACCGCCTACATCAGCCGCAACTACGCCCAATCCATCCCCTGCCTGGAACGAAACCAGCTGAAAAAGGTCAAATAAGAAAACAAGCTCTATGGGACCATGGGAACCATAGAGCTTGCTTTATAAAAATTGCATCAAACCCCAGCGGCTTCTGCCGGGTTTACGTGAATCATAATGTGCTTGATTTCCGGGAAGCTGTGCTCGACGCTGCTGTGGACCTGCTCGGAGATGTCGTGGGCCTCCCGCAGCTTCAGCTCCGGGTCCACGGAAATTTCCAGGTCCACATAGACCCTGTTGCCGAAGGCCCGACTGTGGAGCGCATCCACACCGGCCACCCCTGCCTGGGCGGCCACGAAGGCCCCCAGCCGTTCGTCAAATTCCTCGCCGCAGGAGGTATCCAGCATATTGGACACGGCGGTTTTCAGAATGTCATAGGCCACCTTCAATATAAACAGGCAGATGACCACGCTGGCCACGCTGTCCAGCACCGGGAAGCCCAGCATGGCCCCGGCAATGCCGATAAGCGAGCCGATGGAGGAAAAGGCGTCGGACCGGTGGTGCCAGGCATCGGCCAGGAAGGCCGGGGAGTTGAGGATTTTGGCGTAGTGCCGGGTGTACCAGTACATGGATTCCTTCACCACAATGGACACCACGGCGGCCACCAGGGCAATGGCCCCGGGGATGGTCAGGCTGGCGTAGTCGCCGGAGAAGATGTTGGCAAGGCCCGCCTTGCCGATGCCCAGGCCCGTAACCAGCAGGATGAGGCCCAGAATCACCGATGCCACGCACTCCAGCCGCTCGTGGCCGTAGGGGTGCATTTTGTCGGCGGACCGCTTGGAAATTTTAACGCCCAGAAAGGCAATAAAGGTGGCGAACACATCGGACAGAGAGTGGACGGCATCGGACACCATGGCCCCGGAGTTGCCGTAAATACCGGCAAACAGCTTAAAGGCGGTGAGGATGATGTTGCCGAAAATGCCGACAGAGGAAACCTGCCTGATGATGCGGTTTTCGTCCAGGGGCTTTTTCGCAGTCGTTTCAGTTTGATTTTGACGCATAAATGTATTGTCCTCCAATATTTTTTTAAGCATTTTCCCTGAGAATGAACACCAGCAGCAGCGTTGCCGCTGTGATGCTGCCCACATGGAGCTGGCGGCTGCACAGCAGGGTGTCTGCCGCAGCTCCCACCGCTATGGCTGCCAGGGTCGCAGCCAGCGCCCGGAGGGTCCGGTGCCTTGGATTCTTCTTCACATTGTATTCCCCTCTCGTACCTGGAACTTGAAAAAACAAAAAAACACACCTGTGGAACATACAACTGTCCCACAGATGTGTAAATCTCATCTGCTGCCGCCCTTCGGCGGCCCAGCCCCACAGCTTCCGGAGGAAGCCATCGCCTGCTCAGTTTGTACTGTAGATGCGGCATCCCGGGTTCGGGGTGTCATGCAGTGCAAAGAGTGGCTTTATCATAGCCCGGATAGGGGGATTCGTCAATGGTTTTCGTGGATTTATGCTCAAATTATCAATTCGCAGCGCCAAAATCTGTGATATACTGGAAAAAAGGGGGTTTGCCGCCATGGAAAAATATTTTGAGCTGAAATGCGCTCTGGAATACATCGAGCAGCATATTCTGGACAGCTGCACCCAGGAGGAGATTGCACGCGCCGCCTGTGTCTCCCTTTCCTCCCTGCAAAAGCTGTTTCGGTATGTGTTCAACCACAGCGTGGGCGAGCACATCACCAAGCGGAAAATGACTCTCGCCGGGGAAGAGCTGCTGTCCGGCTCCGCCTCCGTGGCAGAGCTGGCGGCAAAATACGGCTACAGCTCCACCGAGGCCTTCAGCCGGGCCTTCCGGAAGGTCAACTGCTGCCTTCCTTCCGACTACCGCAGAGGGCACGGCGCACAGTCAGCCTTCAGCCCGCCCACCCTCAGCGAGGAAGGGGTCAGCTGGGAGGCCCCCGCCCTTCTGCAGGCCATGCGGGAGCTGGAGGACTGCTTTGTCATCTGCTTTGACATTGCCGGGATGAAGCAGCTCAACGCCCTGTCCTGGGAGGCCGGCGACCAGGCCCTGGTCCGGGCGGCGGAGCTGATTCACGCGCACAAAACCGGGTCCATGCGGCTGTTCCGCATCGGCGGCGACGAGTTCGCCCTGGTGACCCCCTTCCGCCGGGCGGAGCAGGCCCAGCGTCTGGTGGATGCCGTCCTTGCCCACAACGGAGAGTCCTTTCTGTTCAAGGGACAGGCGGTCCCCCTCTGTCTGTGGGGCTGGTATGGCAGAAACACCGCCGTCAGCCTCTCCCCCGACCCCATCGGCCACCTGCACAGCCAGATGCAGCGCAGCAGAATCGAATGAAGCCTATGTGTCGTTCATGCGGTAGCCCACGCCCAGCTCGTTGACGATATAGTTCTCTGCGCCGGGCTTTGCGCCCAGCTTTTTTCGCAGGTTGGCCATGTTGACCTGGAGCTTTTTGACGCTGCCCGGGTCGTCATAGCCCCAGACCTGCCGGATGATGGCCGAGTAGGTCAGGACCTTTCCCGAGTTCTGGGACAGAAAGTCCAGGATATTGTACTCCGTCTGGGTCAGGCTCACCTCCCCGCCGCCCACCGTCACCAGGCGTCGGTTATAGTCGATGGTCAAATCCAGCAGCTGGAATTTCCCCGCCGGAAGGGCCGCGTCCCGGCTGATGCGGCAGCTGCGCAGGGCCGCCCGCACCCGGGCCAGCAGCTCTCCCGTGCCAAAGGGCTTTGTCACATAGTCATTGGCCCCCAGGTCCAGGGCCTGAATCTTATCCTCCTCCGTGGTCCGGGCGGACAGCACCAGCACCGGGGTCACATCCGTTTTCCGGATGTGGCGGATGAATTCCAGGCCGTCCCGGTCCGGCAGGCCCAGGTCCAGAATCACCAAATCCGGCAGATGGGAGCTGAACAGCATCATCCCCGACTGGCAGGAGTCCGCCAAAATCACCTGGTAGCCGTTGGCATACAAAATGGCCTTCACCATACTGCGGATATTGCTCTCGTCCTCAATCAGCAGGACCTTATACCGGTTATGCTTCATCCTCTGCCTCCGTTTCCAGGGAAAACCGGAAGACTGCGCCGCCGGTTTTCTGATTGGCCGCCGTAATCGTGCTTCCGTGGGCCCTGACAATGGCGGCGCACACGGAAAGGCCGATGCCCATGTTGCTGCGGCAGCTGTCCGAGGTTTCCGTGTGGCGGTCCAGGCAGCCGGTGAACAGATGGGGCAGGATGCTTTCCTCGATGCCGCAGCCATTGTCGCTGACGGAAAACCAGGCTCTGCTGCCCTTCAGCGTCACGCACAGCCTGAGCTCCGTCATGCCCCTGGCGTGGTACACGGCGTTTTCCAGCAGGTTCATCAGCACCTGCTCCATAAGCACGGCGTCCATGGGAATGCTGACGAAGGTGTCCGGAATGTCCGCAATCACAGCCGTTCCCGGGCAGCGCTTTTTGAATTTCAGAAGGACCGTATCGATGAATTCCTCCAAAACCGTGGGGGTCTTTTTCAGCTGCACCCCCTCTGCGTCAATGCGGGTGACGGACAGCAGGTTCTCAACCATCCGGATGAGCCACTGGGCGTCCTGCTGGATGCCCCGCAGCAGCTTAATCTGCTCGGCCTTGTCCAGGGAATCGAAGTTGTCAATAATGGCCGAGCAGGAGCCGTACACCGTGGTCAGAGGGGTGCGCAGGTCGTGGGAAACCGCCCGCAGCAGATTGGCCCGCATACTCTCCTTCTCAATCTCCGCCTTCATTTGCAGGGTTTTGCGAATCTGCATGGTAAGCGTACCGGTCATCACCGCCACCACCAGCATCACCAGAGCCGACACAATGCACTCCGGCGACACCAGGTCTATCCCAAAATAGGGGTAGGTAAACGCATAGTTGACCAGCAGCACACTGACAAAGGAGCCGAAAATGCCCCAGAACAGGTGCTGGGTTTTCAGGGAAATCAGAAAAACGCCCAGAACAAAAATCATGGGGACCAAGGCGATGGTTTCAAACCAGCGGTCCAGCAGCAGGTTGAGAAAAAAGGCCGCCGCCAATACCACCACGGTAAAGCCCCCGTCGGAAGCTGTTTTCTTCGTCATGCGCATGATGTGACCTCCGGTTCTTTGAAAGTACCTTTTTATAATAGCACATTTTCTCCGGAATGTCTTTCTGAATTTTTATCAGGAAACGGGCTTGTCGGAAAACAGATACCCCACCAGGCCGGTTGCCAGAATAATCACGCCGATGATCACAAAAATCACCAGCATTCCGATTCCCATGTACCGAAGATTCTGAATAAAATTGGCCGGCTCGAAGAACAGCTCCGGCGCTGCGGCCGTTAACATTGTCAGCATAGCGCTACCTCCTCAGGAAAACAGGTTCAGAATGATGCCGCCGGCAATGACGGAGGCAATCTGACCGGAAACATTGACGCCGATGGAGTGCATCAGCAGGAAGTTCTGGGGGTCCTCCTCCTGGGCCATTTTGTGCACGATGCGGCCGGACATGGGGAAGGCGGAAATGCCCGCTGCGCCAATCATGGGGTTGACCTTCTTCTTTGAGAACAGATTCAGCAGCTTGGCAAACAGCACGCCGCCGGCGGTGTCCACCACAAAGGCGACGAGGCCCAGACCCAGAATCAGCAGGGTGTCCAGCTTCAGGAACTGGTCGGCGGTCATGTTGAAGGCCACGGAAATGCCCAGGAAAATGGTGATGAGGTTTGCCAGCACATTCTGGGCCGTGCCAGACAGGGATTCCAGCACCCCGCACTCCCGAATCAGATTGCCGAACATCAAAAAGCCAATCAGCGCCGTGGCCTGGGGGACAATGGCCGAGGCCACCACGGTGATGATGATGGGGAACAGAATCCGGGTTTTCCTGGAAACGGCCTTCTGCTCGTAGGGCATCCGAATCATCCGCTCCTTTTTGCTGGTCAGCAGCTTAATCACCGGCGGCTGGATGATGGGCACCAGGGCCATGTAAGAATAGGCCGCCACGGTGATGGCCCCCACATACTTAGAGCCCAGAGTATTGGCCACCGCAATGGAGGTAGGGCCGTCCGCCGCGCCGATGATGGCGATGGAGGCGGCGTCAATCTGGGGGAAGAACATACTCGCCATGCACAGGGTAAAGAAAATGCCGAACTGGGCCGCCGCCCCGAACAGCATCAGCTTGGGGTTGCTCAGCAGAGGGCCGAAATCAATCATGGCGCCGATGCCGATAAACAGCAGCAGCGGGAACAGCTCGTTGGCGATACCCGCCTGATACAGCTCCATAATGGGCCCGGCCAGGGCATCGGAAAAGGGGATGTTCACCAGAATCGTGCCGAAGCCCATGGGCAGCAGCAGCGACGGCTCCATCTGCCTGCCAATGGCAAGGTAGATGAGCACGCACCCAATGATAATCATAATCAGATCATACCGGGTAAAGGCCAGCAGATTTTGATACAGAATGTCCATGGTGCCCTCCTTATGCCAATACCAGCAGCAGATCGCCGGTGTCCACGGTGGAGCCCTTGGAAACAGCCAGCTGGGTCACCCTGCCGGCTCTGGGGGCCATAATCTCGTTTTCCATTTTCATGGCCTCCAAAATCACCAGCACATCCCCGGACTTGACCGTGTCGCCGGTGCTGACAAGGGTTTTGAGAATCGTCCCGGGCATAGGCGCTTCGATTGCCTCCCCGTCGCCGGTAAACGCCGGGGCCGCAGGGGCAGCGGGAGCCGGTACGGCAGGCTCAGCGGGAGCCGCCGGTTGATAGGCGGCGAATTCCGCCATGGCCATGGGGCGGCTCACCTCCACCTCCACCTCATAGCTTCGTCCGTTCAATGCAATTTCGTACTTCATTCCTTAACCTCCCTGATTGATAGAAAGCGCAGCTCATTCAAGGGCTTCCCCGTTTTGTCCGCCACAATGGCCATCAGCATGGCCGCAACCTTCGGCTCCACATCATGGAGCTTCACCGCCCCGGCGCTGCCCGGTGCGGTGGAAAGCTGAGGCTTCACCGCCGGTGCCGTCTGGACGGCGGGCTGGGCCCCGGAATCGGCAAAGCGCTTGCGAAGCACCGCCCCAATCACAAACAGCAGCATCACCGCCACCATAGCCAAAGCAACATAATCAGGCTGCGCCTGCATTTCAGCTGCCAGTATCATGAACATTCCTCCAAATCAAAAAAATCAACGCAGCTTCCCTGCGTTAAGTCCCTGCCATTATACCCGATGCCGCGCCCCCCTTCAACCCATCCCCCCGCCTCTTTGTCAAATCTTAGCTGCCCTGCGGTTGGCTGGGCAGCGACAGCCCGGATAAAAAGCCACCGACCTAAAGGCCTCAGGGCATCGAAAAAGCCTCGCAGAGTTTGCCGCCGCAGCGGCAAATAAATTCTAAATCATTTTCGGCCGGGGCGCACCCCAGGGTGGCCTCTCTTGCCCCTTCGGGGCAATTCACCTTCTGTACCTGGACGAAAATACTTCTCAGACTGCAAGTGCGGTGCGTCGCGCAGCGAATCCAAATCAAACATGATTGCCGGTGGCAATCATACAATAATTTTTGGAATTTGTACGCCATAGGCGTACAAATTATGCACGCAGCAGGCTGCATCCCTTCTGTCGGAAAGCCCCGAAGGGGTTTTTCGACAGGCTGAGCCAGCAGCCCAAAAGGGCTGCTGGCTCGTGTGCTTCAAACGCCTCGCATATCTTGCGCCGGCGGGTCATTATGCTATTTCTTAAAAACCTTTGTGCTTATCGGGTTAGCTCAGCTTTTCATCGCAAACCAGTCCGATTTTCTGGTGTGGCGGCCTGAGGTCAGGCCGCCCTACAGCCTTTGCTGAGTGAAACCGATAAGAACAATTTTTATGATCCGGTCTGACGGCTGTTCTGCCCGTTTTTTGGCGCATCCAGCTCCTGGATGAACTCTATTTCCTCGCCGTCATATCCGGTGACGTAGGCGAAATACAGATAGACCGGCTCCGGCTGTGCCTCCAGGATGTCTGCATAGGTGGGGGGAAGTTTTGCCTTCGCACCGGCCCGCAGGGCCTGGGCATAGCTTTTCTCAATGTCCTGGGTCCGCAGGGCCAGGTGCATCCACTCCCCGTTTCCGTGGGTGCTGTGGTCACCGGCGGGGGCGCTGTCGCCTTCGAACACCTCCACGCAGGTGCCGTCGCCGGTCTGCATCATGTAGACCTTCTTCCCGTGGCCCCAGATGTGCTGCACAGAGAAGCCCAGGCCCTCCTGATAAAGCCGGACTGTCTCGGCAAAATGGCCGGAGGTGATGCCGATGTGGTGAATCCCCGCGCCTTTCATTGTTCCGCCTCCCGGAAGCGGCTCCAGTCAAAAATTATGCTGGTGGGGCTCATTCTGGGGGCGGTGATCTCCTGATAGATGCTGCCGCAGTCCCGGGGGTCCCGCAGCTCGTACATACTGTCGGGGATTTTGATTTTTCCCTGTGCAATCATCTCCATTGCCGAGGCAATGTGGGAGAAGGAGCTGTGGGAATGGAACTCGTCATTTTTCCGGGGGATGCTCCACTCCCAGCCTCCATGGACGCTCAGAAAGCCGTAGAAAATCTGGTACAGCAGCTCATGGGCAGACCAGTCGGAGGCTTTGTGCCAGGGCACGCCGATCTGGTAAACATCCGCCCCGTGGCGCAGATAGGGCAGCGCCATGCGGAGGGCATTTTCATTGCCGCTGCATTCCAGCAGGGCGGCGCAGCTCTGCTGCTGCACATTGAGCTCCTCCAGAGAAGCGCCCACGTTTTGAATGCCCATTTCTCTGGAAACAGCCTGACGCATGGCAGAGGGGTCCACCGCATAGACCCGGAAGCCGAAGGCCTGCAGCACGGCGGCGCACATAGCCCCCACCATGCCCTGGCCGGTCACCGCCACGGTATCGGCAGGCTTTGCCTTCATCTGATAGACAGAGGTCATGGACACCGCAGCATATCGGCCAAACAGCACCTTTTCAGGAGGCGCTCCCGCCGGTGCGGCAATGGCGTCGCCTGCATTCAGGCGGACATAGCGGGTGTGGTGCTCGCTGTGGTAAAACAGGTCGCCGGGCCGAAAGCCGGTGACCCCCTCCCCCACTGCCAGCACACGGGCCATGGAGGACGAGCCCGTTTCCATGGGGTAGCTGTCATCGGGGAACTTCTGGGTATAGCCGCCCCGCTCAGAGCCGGTGGAAATCAGGGAGAACAGGTTTTCCCCCACCAGCTCGCCGGGGCCAGGGGTGGGGTCAAAGGCGTGGGCGATTAGCTCCGCCCGGCACTGGCCGGTGAAGGTAACACGGTAATCGGTCATAAGAAGCCTCTTTTCTTGTTGATGGTCATACTGATTTTTCATACTTTTATGCAAATCGCTTCACACAGTGCTACACCAGAATTGCCTCGCCGTCAAAGTCTGCCGTCAGCTCCACCCGTCCGGTGGCGGCCCATTCACAGCCCCGGACAAACATCTGGCGGAACGGGCGGGGTGAAAAGCTGGCCATGGTGTTTTCCCCCAGGCCGTGGCCGGTGTAGTAGGGCCAGACGTGGCCCAGCACCTGGTTGTAGGTGCGCCCCAGGCCATAGCGGCCCACCAGGGCAATGGGCTCATCGCAGCCGGTGCCAGGCATGGCGTGTCTGGATATTACGGCGGGGTCAGAATAGGCGGTGGCCAGGGTGGTGAAGGGCACGTTGTGGATGTTCTTCATGGTGCAGAACACCTCATCTCTGGTGTCAAAGTCGGCAAGCCCCCGGGTGATGGGGTGGGTGTGCGAGCGGATGGTGATGTGGTGGTTTCCGTAATCTCCGTGGGAGGTGGGCTCCCGCCACATGAGCATGGCCATTTTCTCCACCTCCGGCCAGGGCTCCATGCCGGCCTCCACCCAGTAGCAGGGGTGGTCGCCGTGGAGGAACACAAAGCCCTTGCCCCCTGCCACCCCATTTTCCAGCACCTGCTGCTCTGCCCGGGTGTTGAAGCGGTAGTTGCCGCAGTTGAAAATCACGGCATCGCAGTCCTCAATCATGCCGCCGGCAAACCACGTGTCAAAGTCCACATCCCTCAGCCGCCTGTCATCGGAAACCACAGTCAGCTGAAAGGCTCCGGCTGCATCCAGCAGGATGCGGTTGTTCAGGGCCACACGGTAGACATCGTGCCCACCCTGGTGCACGTCCCCTACCAGGTAGTGCAGTTTAATCTGATTCATTGGCTTCACCTCATACTAATAGCGGATGGGATACCAGGTGTCGGGGTTCTGCCGGGCAGCGAACGCCGTTTCGATGATGGCGACGATTTCCAGCGTTTGCTCCCGCTGCACCGGCATATTGCCGTTGACAAAAAAGTCCAGAATGGCCTTTGCCAGGTTGTGATAGAAGTTCCGGTCGTCGCTGACCAGCCGCTTGCCGGTCTCGCCGTCGGAGACCATGAAGTTGAACTCCGCCCAGGGCTGGGGGCTCTGCATGAAGCTGGCCATCCGGCCGTCGCCGTAGTCCAGAATCAGCTGCGTCACCGCCGTGCCCACACTGAAGGCCTTCAGCCGTTTGACACCCACGCCCATCAGCGCCACAATAGGCTCCAGCTGGTGGACGGCGTAATTTTCCAGGGAATGGGGGCCGACGGTGGAGACAAATCTCGGTCTTTCCCGGTGCTCTGCCTGCCAGTTGAGAATGTCCTGACAGTAGCGCTGGGCGGAGGAGGAAAACACCGGCGTGCCGTGGGCATCGGCCAGGGCGAACATCCGCTTGGCCGCCGCCACATTGGGGGCAAAGGTCTTGTCCACAAAAACCGGCTTTCCGCTTCTCAGGGGCAGCTGGCAGACCTCCTCATGCCACAGAGAGCTGTCCGCCGCAATCACCATAATGGCATCCACGCTGTCCACCAGCTCCTGCATACTGGATGCCGGGGTGACCTTCTGCCGGGCGCACCACTGCTCCGTGGTAACACCGTCGGGACTGGTGTGCATTCCGTAGGCGTGGGTCACCTCTGCGTCACAGCCCAGCGCCGCAATGGCCTCCCGCAGGAAGGTTGGATAGTTGTTGGCGTGCCAGTTGTCAAGGTAGTAATCTGCAAAACCAATTTTCAGCATTTCTCGGTCTCCTTGCTTAGACCATGTCAGTCACGTACCTGGCGGCGGCGGCATCCAGCAGGAATTCGCAGTTGGGGTGCAGCTGCAGCACAGAGGCGGGAATATCCTCGGTCACGGGGCCCTTCAGCATCTGTCGGACCATGTCCGCCTTGTGCTCTCCCTTGGCAATCAGCACGATGCGGCGGGCGTGCATGATAGTCCGGATGCCCAGGGTCAGGCCGCCCAGCTGATGCTCCGGGGGAACGCCGGTTTCCCGACGGACCCGGGCCTCGAAAATCGGGTCCATGGGGGACACCCAGGTCTCGCTGCCGAAGGGGGTGCCGGGCTGGTTGATGCCCACGTGGCCGTTCATACCCAGGCCCAGCATTTGCAGGTCAATGCCGCCCCGGTCCTCCAGGGCCTGCTGGAATCTGCGGCACTCGCCCTCGTAATTATCCGAAATGGTCTGGGGCATGATGAAGCGCTGGTCCGGGATATGCAGAGGCCGGGCTATCTGCTCTGCAATCATGGTGTAGCAGCAGCCGGCGTAGCTGCGGGGCAGGTTGGTCAGCTCGTCAACGTTAAACAGGGTGACACGGCTGGTGTCAAAGGGGTACTGCCGGTAGATATCGCTGACGATGGCGTGCATATTTTTGGTGGTCTGGCCGGTGGAGAGGCCGATGACGGAATCGGGCTTTTTCAGCATCTGGCCGATAATCCGCCAGGCTGCCATAACGTCAAACTCGTGCTCGTCCCTTGCAATGGTAATTTTCAATGTGTCTCATCCTTTCCTGGGCGGGGTGTGTCCCATGCCCAAAATGGCATTGCTGCAAGCGCCCATGAGGCCGATGCTGGCGGGAGCCAGGCTGGTCAGCACAATGCCGTTTGTCACAAAGCGGGTGGTGTAAGGGTCGATTTTTTCCAGGACCCGGGGGAACAGGAACTCATCGGACATGACACCGCCGCCCAAAATCACAGTGTCCGGGTCGGTGGTGCGCACCAGGTTCATCACCAGATTGGCAATGGCCTGGGCGGCGTTGTCGGTCAGGCGGGTGCACAGGGCGTCCCTGCCATACAGGGTGAACACCTGCGCCACCTGGACCCGGCTGCCGTCCCGGGGAATGGGCAGCAGGGTGTCGGGATAGGAGGGCTCCAGCAGCCGGGCACATTTGTCAAAGCCCAGCCCGGAGGCCACCGGCTCCACGCAGTCCTGCCGGCCGCAGACGCAGGGCACGTGCAGCTCGATGCCCGAGGCGGTGTGACCCACCTCGCCGGCGTTGCAGTGGCCGCCGCTGATGAGCTGGCCGTTCACCACAATACCGGCGGCAATGCCCGTTCCCACGTTGATGTAGATGAGATTTTTGCTTTTCCGGCCCTCGCCGAACAGCATTTCCGCCTTTGTTGCGCTGTGAACGTCGTTGGCAATGAAGCAGGGCATTTTGAATTTCTCCGACAAAATTGCCCCAACGGGGAGCTGGGTGCTCCGGCCCGGGTCAATTTCCATCCAAAGGCCCCGTTCCGAGTCGATGCGCCCCACCAGGCCCACGCCCATGGCCACAGGCGGGGGAGCGTCCTGGGGGCGGGCGGTTTCCAGGTAGTCCTCCACGCACCGCTGAATCAGCTCCAGGGACTGGCGCTGGCCCAGCGGGCCGGTGGGATATTTTTTCCAGCGAAGCAGCTTCCCCTCTGGGGTCATCTCCCCCACCAGCATCTTGGTACCCCCCAGGTCCACGCCGAGATACGTAATTTCCTTGTTATTCAGTGGCAAATCCTTCACCTCATACGAATTATTAAAAGCCGTCAGGCTGAATCATAAAAATCTTGTTAAATATCTTTATGAAGAAATAGTATCATTTACCGTTTTGGCCCGGGTGCTCATCCCGCTCCCGCAGCTTAAAGTCCTGCAGCGTCAGGCGGGAGTAGAGCCGGTCCGCCGCAGTCAGGGCAACCGCCGCCGCAAAGCGGGCCTGCTCCAGGGTCTTGGGGTCGTGGCCGAACAGGGCGTCAAAATTGCCGCCGGGCATGGTCAGCTCCTGCTCAATCTCCGCCAGCAGCTGGGAATAGTCCAGTCGGTTCATAGTCATTCCTCCTTCGGCACATTGGCAAACAGGTCCGGCAGCGGCTGGGGCGGGGCGTCAAAGACATCGGCCGGTCTTCCGTCGCGGTACATGGAGAAAAACTCAATGGTCTCTCCGGCCAGGCCCTGGGCAAAGGCAATGCGCAGGTTGGACCAGTCGTAGGGCTGGTGGGCAATGCGCCCGCCCAGTGCGGTGACCCTTTCCAGGGCCGCATCCACGTCCCCGGTCAGCAGGCACATATGGGTGTAGCACTGGGGCTTGCAGACCGGCTGGCCGCCGGTGAACAGCTCGAATTCCCGGCCGTCCGGCAGGGTCATGGAGCAGCCCCATCCCCAGTCCACCTTCCGTTTTGCGCCCAGCCCTTCGTAGAACCTGACGCAGCCTTCCATATCCGGCACGGTCAGGGCCACATGAACAAAATTTTTCACCCAGCACCGGCCCGGCCGCACCTCGCCAAAGGTTCGGTCCGGCTTCATCACGGACCAGAACTCGATTTCCTCGCCGGAGGGGGCCCGGACAAAGGCCATGCGCAAATCCCGGTAGGTATAGGGCACCGGGTCCGATTCCCGGCTGGGAACGGCTCCCCAGGCCAGGGCCCGGGCAAATGTCTCGTCCACATCGTAGGTATTGTAGCACACATGGGTGATGCCGGAGGCATCCGTCCGGCTGCTTCCCCGGGGGGATATCTCCAGGATTACGCCGTCGGGGGTGACGACAATGCCGTTGTAGTCGTCCCGCCGCTTCAGCGTCAGTCCCAGGCCTTCACAGTAGAATTTGACAGCCGCATCCACATCCGGAACGAGGATGTCCACATGATCAATGCCTTGTATCAGTTGCATAGCAAGCTCCTTTCCGGGCGGAACTCATCCCTTGACGGCACCGCCGGTGTTGTTGATATACTGCTTCTGGAAAATGACAAACAGGATCAGCACAGGCAGCACCGACAGCACCGTGCCGGCGGCCACATTGATGAACTTGTACTCAAAGGACTGGCTGATATACTGCATTCCCGTTGCCACCGGATACTGCTCCACGTCCAGCACCAGCAGGGGCCACAGGAACATATTCCACTTGTTGACGAAATCCATGATGACCACCGTCAGCATAGAGGGCCGTATCTGGGGCAGCAGAATGCTCCACCACACCTTCAGCTCACCGGCACCGTCAATCCGGGCGGAATCCAGCAGCTCCTTGGGCACTGCCAGGTAGGCCTGACGCAGCATGATGATGCTGAACACATTGACGGAATTGGGCAGAATCACGCCCCAGAAACTGCCGCCCAGCTGCAGCTTCTGAATGGTCACATAGTTGACAATCAGTCCTGCGGCGGCGGGGATAATCATGGTGGCCAGCAGCGCATTGTTCACCAGCTTTTTGCCATAGAAATCCATTTTTGCCAGAGGATAGGCGCAGAGCGTCGCCAGAATCAAATTTCCCAGCACGCCGCCGCCGGCAATAATCACGGAGTTCCAGAGCATTCTTCCGATGTTCAGCAGCTTGAACACATTGGCATAGGCAGCCAGGCTGGGGTGCTGGGGCAGGAAATTCAGGGCGTAGATGTTTTCGTTGGACTTGAAGGAGGTGCTCAGCAGCCACAGGAAGGGGCCGGCGCACAGCAGCGCCACCAGAATCAGCACGAGATAGCTTCCGGTTATGCCTGCGCCCTTCCGGGCCTGCCGCCGGAGCTTCAGATTCTGCTGCTTAGTCATAAATATCCCCTGCCTTTCGGTTGTATATCTCCAAAACAATGCTGAAAACTGCCGTAATCACAGCCAGAACCAGGCCGATGGCAGCCGAATAGCCAAAATCAAATTTGCTGAAGGCCTGAATGTAGGAATACAGCCCCAGAACATAGGTGGACTTATTGGGGCCGCCTGCGCCGTTGGTCATGGTGAACACCACGTCAAACACGCCCAGCGCCGCAATGGCCGAGACCATGGAGCAGAACCAAATCTGAGGCTGGAGCAGCGGAATGCGGATGCGCCAGAAAATCTTCCAGCCGCTGGCGCCGTCCAGAATGGCCGCCTCCACCAGCTCCTCCGGGAAATGCTGGAGGGCGGAGAGGTAGATCATCATATAATAGCCCAGGCCCTGCCAGATGGTAATGGCCATCATGGTGGGAAGGGCGAGCTTTGCGCTGGACAGGAATCGGATGGGCTCGCTGATGAGGCCCTTTTCCATCAAAAACACATTGACAAGGCCGTTGGAATCGAAGATAAACTTCCAGATAATGGCCACCGCCACCATGGAGGTCACCACAGGCAGATAGGTCAGCACCCGGAAGGTGGTGGTGCCCCGGAGCTTTTTGTTCATCAGCACGGCCAGCGCAATGGACAAAATCTGCAAAATGGGGACCACGATGACAAACATCAGAGAGTTTTGCAGGGCGACCCAGAAGTCATGGTCCTTTATCAGCCTCTGGAAGTTCCGAAGGCCGATGAACTTGGTCTCAGAGAACACGGAGTAGTCTGTAAAGGCCAGCGGCACGCTGTAGATAATCGGGTAAAAAACGAACAGGGCCAAAATCACCATGGCGGGCAGCATAAAGGCCCATGCAATCATGGTTTGGCGGAGCTTTCTCCGGCTTAGGCCCAGCGGCAGCGCCGTGGCTGCGGACCGGCCCGGTTTTTTTGTCGGGATGTTCATTGCGTTATTTTCCTCCCAAAACAGAATGCGGGGAAACAGCGTCGCCGCCGTTTCCCCGTTTGCAGACGGCGTTATCGCAGTTCGGCATCAGCCTGCCAGAATGGCATTGACAGATTCCTGGGCTGCGGCCAGAGCCTCTTCCGGAGACATCTCGCTGGCAAAAATCATATCCATGATGTTGTCGATTTCGCGCTTCACATCATCGTCCTTCTCAATGCCCAGGGTCATATCCGTGGCGTTCTGAGCGGAGATGGAGGAGTAGTAGTTTGCCTGGCCCTCCAGGGATTCCAGGTCGCTCTTGAAGAACTCATCGGCAGCTGCAACCTTGGTGGTGGGGAAGATGGAGACCTCGTGGCAGAAGGCCAGCTGGTTGGCATCGTTGGTGACGAAGTTGGCAAAGTCAATGGCCTCCTGGGGGTGCTTGCTCTTGGCAGCTACGACCAGATTCATAATGGCCTCGCCGCTGACCTCGGCAGGTCCCAGAATGGTGGAGGAAACGGCGGTGACGTTCATAATCTCCTCGCTTGCCTCATCACGCAGGCGGGAAACGGTCTGGGGTCCGCCCAGGACCATTGCGAGCTTGCCGTTGGCATAGAGCTGACGGTCGTTGTCCCAGGCATCCCAGGAGCCGGGGTCGGTGATGATTGCGCCTGCATCGCCCAGAGCCTTCAGCTTCTCCAGCAGCGCCAGTGCCTCGGGGTTGTCAAACACGGCCTTGGTCTTGGTCTCATCCAGCATCTCAACGCCGTAGGCGTAGAACATATGGAACATGGAAGCGGGGGTGAACAGGTATGCGCCGGTCTTGTTGTGGAAGTCCACAGCCTTCTCGCACAGCTCATCAAAGGTGGTGGGCACCTCGGTGATGCCGCCCTGGGCCAGGAGCTCCTTGTTGTAAACGCAGATGTTGGGCGTGGCGTACCAGGGGAAGGCATAGACCTTCTCACCCAGACGGGCGGAATTGTAGGCAGATTCCAGGTAGATATCCTTCTGCTCCTGGGTGGCGTTGGCCTCCAGGTCCAGCAGGGCGCCCTTGCTGCCATAGGTCAGAGCCAGCTGGCTCCAGATGTTGACCACGTCCGGAGGATTGCCGCCGGCGGTCTGGGTGAGGAACTTGTCCTGAATGCCGTCCCAGGGCAGGTCCTGCCACTCGATGGTGATGTTGGGATGCTCTGCCTCGTAAGCGTCAATCAGGCCCTGAATGTAGTCGGTAAAGGTGGGGGTCAGTGCCAGTGTCCAGAAGGAGAGGGTGATTTCCTCCCCTGCTGCGCCGGGAGCGTTGTTTGCCTGGGCCTCGTCGGAAGCTGCCTTCCCGCCGCAAGCGGCCATGGTCAGCATCATGGCAAGGACTAAGAGAACTGCGATCAATTTTTTCATTTTGGAAACCTCCTGTTATTTATTCATCCGATCCAGTCGGTTGAATCTGATATTGGGCACTTTCGAGATACTCATTGTACAGCCACAGCCAGCGGCAGGCTGCGCCAATCCACACCTCGCGGAAGGTGGCGTTGTTGTTTTGGGGCCAGTAGGGCACGTCCTCGTTGTCTCTGGTTTCGATGCCCACAGGCACCTCGCCCACGCATTCGCCGCAGAGGACGGCGTACTGGCGGCAGTAGCTGCTGCCCACACCGTAGACCAGGGACTGTCCGAAGGGGTTTTTGCCCCACATCCAGTACAGCTGCTCCTGGCCCAGCTGCAGCAGCGCCCGGTCTTGGAAATAGCGGCCGACGATGGCCGCCGCCTTGCCCATGGCCAGCATGACGGCGCTGTTGCCCCGGAAGGAGAACCAGACGGGGAAATTCCGCAGCACATAGCCGGGGGCCACAGGGGTGCCCTGGGCCAGCTGGGCCTGGTAGTTGGCCTTTTCTGCATTGTAATCGCAGCCCACATGGAGCCAGCGGAAGGTCTCGGCGTCGCCGGCCTCGTCCAGCCGGTGAATGCCCGCAGGCAGCATCCCGTAGGGGGCGGTGTTGCCGGAGATGGCCTTCAGATACTGCCCGTACAGCTCCATGGCCCTTTCCCACCGGGACAGTGCCCGGGCCTGGGGCTGGGTGCGGCAGAGGGCATCCAGAGCCTGAACAAACTGGTATTCCCGGGATTGGTGGTTGAAGTGGACAATGGCCCGGTGGCTTTCGTCCCGGTAGAAAAAGCCCTTCACCGCAATGCCCGCCGCTCCCTGCTCCTGGCAGAGCAGCAGCTTTTCCGCCCACTGCCGGGCATCCGCCGCCCGGTCCTCCCGGCTGTCGGCGGCATACAGGCAGCTGGCCGTCCAGCAGGCCACGGCGTAATACTGGGACAGGCCGCTGTTGTAGGTGTGCTCAAACATGATAGCCGGCTCCACCCCGGTCTCGGCGAACCGCTGGCAGGCAAAGTCATAGTCCTCCTCGGCTGCTGCCAGGGCGTTGTCCGCCAGGGCATCGTCGTAGCCCCGCAGGCACCGGGCCGCAAAGGCCTCGACGCCGCCGAACAGGAAGTTTTCATAGGCGTGGTTATGGACCCTGGCCTCCACATCGTCAAAATTTCCTATGAGGTTGTCGGTAAACCGGGTGGCTCCGGCGCTGGTGGCCCGGTAGCCGTCCCCAAAGCGGGTGCGCAGGATGAAGTCCAGGCCCCACTGGGCCTCCTCCATCAGCCGCAGATACAGAAGCCTATCCTCTGTACACCGGCTGGCGGCTTCAAACAGGGCGTGGACCACCTCCGCCGTCTGGGCCGCCTGCTGGGAAACATCCCCTGCATCGTGCCAGCCGCCGCCAAAGCTCATGGTCACTCCCTTGTGATGGGCGGTGATGTCCTGGTGGCAGGTGCCGTGCTTGCCGGGGACCGGGGTTCCGCAGCGCTCGCAGTAGATGAAGTTCAGCACCGACCACAGGCTCTCCCGGCCAAGGCTGGGGCTGATTTCAAATGTGCAGCTTTCGGCATCGCCCGCCCGGAGCCGATACAGGCCCGGGGTGTCGAACTCGGAAAAATCCAGCACCCGGAAATCGCCCCGGCTGTTGTGCACCGTCCTTGCGGCGGCGCGGTAGACCGCTTCGCCGGTTCCGGCATCCAGAAGGCAGAAGCTGTCGGCGCTGCCGCCGATGGCCGTCTTGCGGCTGCCTGTCCAGTAGCCCACGGTGGAAAGAATCAGGGCGTCATCCGCCCGCTGCCAGCCGTGCTCGTGCTCCGGGGTATCGATTTTCTCCAGGGTGATTGCCCGGTAATCGTAAATCAGCGTCTGCCCCGCCGCCACATCGTGGCCGCTGAGGAACACATACAGATTCAGCTCCGTAATGGCGTCCCGGGGCATGGCCTCAAATTCCCAGATGCAGTCGTTCCACACGCCGTTTTCCAGGTCAAACACCGTCGCCCCCTCCCGGAAGTAGGGGTCGGGCAGAGGGATCTCCCCCCGGTTTTGGACGGAGACATTCAGGTGGGCAATTCTGCCCCCCCGGAGTCTGGGCCGAACCTGGAGCCGCAGGCGGTTGTAGCCCTGCCAGCTCTGGGCGGGGAAGGAGAAGGCAACCCTGGCGGTGCCGAAATTGGAATAGTCCCCGTCCGGCGCCGCCCCCTCGGGCCAGCAGCTGCTTCGCAGCGGGGCGGTGATGGTGATGACGCCGTCCCGTTCCTCCAGACTGCCTGCCTGAGGGGCTGTGGGTTTTGCGACGGCGGCGGTCTGGCTGTAAAGCACTCTGCTGGCCGTCACCTTCTTTTTTTCGAAGCCTGCTTCCAGGGACGCCTCCCGGTGCAGCGGCAGCGGCCGGTGCAGATACAGGCTGTCCTGAAGCTCCTGCTGGAATCGACTGTTCATGCAGACATCCTCCCTGGTTTTTTGCCGCCTCTCCGGCGGCCCTTGGTTAACTTGTGATTTGAGTATAATATGAAAACGTTTACATTTCCATTGGCAATATCACACAAATATTTTACCTCCATTTTTCACAAACAGACAAAAAATCAAGTCATATTGGATAATTTCATGCAGGGTATTGTAAACGCTTTCTTTTTGTGGTATCCTTGAACCACAGAGCTTGAAAGGGGGATACGCCAATGGACCATCCTGTCACCATTGTTCAGATTGCAAAAGAGAGCGGTGTCTCCATCGCCACCGTTTCCCGGGTCATCAACGGGACCGCACCGGTGTCCGAGGCCACCCGGGAGCGTGTCAACGCCGCCATTCAAAAATACCGCTACACCCCCAACGCCTTTGCCCGGAGCCTGACCAACCGCCAGAGCATGATTATCGGCATCATCATGCCCGATATCACGAACCCCTATTTTTCCGCCATGTTCCGGGAATTCGAGGCCGCCGCCCACGAGGCGAACTATTCGGTTTTCCTGTGCAACACGGCGTTCTTCAGTGCGGCGGAAAAGCGCAGCGGCCCGCCCAAGGAGCTGGAATACTTCCAGATGATGCTGGACAAGATGGTGGACGGCGTCCTGATTGTAGGCGGCCAGGCGGACCTGTTATCGGTGAACCCGGAATATAAGGCGGCCTTGCAGCATCTGGCCGCCAACGTCCCCGTGGTGGTGCTGGGGAACAAAATCGAGGGCGTTGACTGTCCCTTCATCCAGCGGGAGTCCGGCCGGGGTATTTTTGCGGCGGTGAGCTATCTTGCCTCCCTGGGCCACAGCCGCATCGCCTTTGTGGGCGGTGAGACCGGCGTTGGAATCACCGAGGCCCGGCAGCGGACCTATTACGATGCGCTGAGCGTGCTGGGCCTGTCCCAGGACAGGGCGCTGGTGGCCACCTCTGACTTTTACGCCCCCGACGGCTACCGGGCCACCCGGGAGCTGCTGGCCCGGGGAACGAAATTCACCGCCATTCTGGCCATTAACGACAACGTCGCCCTGGGTGCCTACCGGGCGCTGGCTGATGCCGGTCTGGCGATTCCGGCGGATGTGTCCGTCATCAGCTGTGACCAGTTCTTTTCTGCGGAGTATTTTGTCCCCCGGCTCACCAGCATCAACCAGCACAACGAGCAGTTTGGCCGGTTCGTCGTCAATGTGCTGCTGGGTGTCATCGGCGGCATCAAGGAAAACGTAACCCTGGCCGTCACCCCAGAGCTGGTAGTCCGTGAAAGCTGCGGCGGGGCTTTTGTGCAATAGGCATTTTGCTGTATTTACAGCGCAATATTTGAAAAAAGGAGCATCATTTATGTCATTTCCCGAACATTTCCTCTGGGGCGCCGCCACGGCTGCCTATCAGGTCGAGGGGGCCGGTGATGAGGACGGCCGTTCCAGCTGCATCTGGGATGTGCTGGCCCCGGGCCATGTATCCCATGACGAAACGGGGCTGGTGGCCTGCGACCATTACCACCGCTTCCGTGAGGACATCCGGCTGATGAAGCTGCTGGGGCTGAAAAGCTACCGCTTTTCCGTTTCCTGGTCCCGGGTGATGCCAGAGGGCACCGGCGAGGTCAATCAGAAGGGGCTGGATTTTTACATTGACCTGGTCCGGGAGCTGCGGGCCGCCGGCATTGAGCCCATGGTGACCCTGTATCACTGGGACCTGCCCTATGCGCTGTATCTGAAGGGCGGCTGGCTGAATCCGGAAAGCCCGGAGTGGTTCGCCCAATACACCGCCGTTGTGGTCAAGGCCCTGTCCCCCTGGGTCCGGTACTGGATGACCATTAACGAGCCTCAGTGCTTCATCGGCATCTCCTACAAGGGCGCCGTCCACGCCCCCTTCCTGGACGAGCCCACCAGCCTGCTGCCTGCCACCCGGAACGTGCTGCTGGCCCACGGCCGCAGCGTCCAGGTGATTCGCTCCCTGGCAGCCCTTCCGCCTCAGATTGGCCTTGCCCCCTGCGGTGCTGTCTTTGAGCCTGTGAGCGAAAGTCCCGCAGATGTGGAGGCCGCCCGGGCGGAGACCTTTGAGGGAAGCGTTGGCCCCTCCGGCGTCAGCTGGTGGTGCGACCCCATTTTCCTGGGCCGGGCCAATCCTGCCGCCGCTGCCCAAATGGGCATTGACCCGGGGGAGCTGTTTACCCCGGAGCAGTGGCAGCTGGTGAGCCAGAAGCTGGATTTCTTTGGCTTTAACATCTATCAGGCCGCCGGAATGCCGCTGGCGGACAGCCCCTACACCGGCAACACCGCCTGCGGAAGCCCCATCACCGCCATGGACTGGCCCATCACCCCCAACGCCCTGTACTGGGCGGTCCGCTTCCTCCAGGAGCGCTACCGTCTGCCGGTGCTCATCACCGAAAACGGCATGGCCAACACCGATTTCGTCATGCTGGGCGGCGCTGTCCACGACCCCCAGCGCATCGACTATACCCACCGCTATCTGCTTGGCCTTCGCCGTGCCATTGACGAGGGCTACCGGGTGCTGGGCTACACCTACTGGTCCCTGTTTGACAACTACGAGTGGACCTTCGGCTACAGCCGCCGCTTCGGCCTCATCTACGTGGACTACGCAACCCAGCAGCGGACCCTGAAGGACTCCGCCTACTGGTACGCCGACGTCATCCGCACCAACGGCCGGAATCTATAATAAAAAACAGCGCCCATCCGGAAAAACCGGATGGGCGCTCAGTGTGTCAAAAAGCCTCGCAGAGTTTGCCGCCGCAGCGGCAAATAAATTCAAAATCATTTTCGGCCGGGGCGTGTACCTGGACGAAAATACATCTCAGGCTGCAAGTGTGGAATTTGTACGCCAACGGCGTACAAATTATGCACGCAGCAGACTGCAAAAGTTTGTCAAAAAGCCCCGAAGGGGATTTTTGACAGTCTAAGCGCCCATCCGGAAACCCCGGATGGGCGCTGTTGATTCTGTTACTCGATGGTGACGGTGGTGGTGGCGGGCAGCTTTTTCTGCTGGTTCTTGGGCAGGCAGATGCGCAGGATGCCGTCCTCAAACCGGGCGCTGACATCCCCGGACTCCACGCCCTCGCCTACATAGAAGCTGCGGCTGCACTGGCCGGTGTAGCGCTCCTGGCGGATGAGCTTGCCGTCCTTCTTCTCGTCCTTGTTCAGCCCCTTGGCGGCGCTGACGGTCAAAAAGCCGTCCCGGACGTCCACCTGGACCTCATCCTTCTTGAAGCCGGGCAGGTCCATGTCCAGCTCGTAGCCGTTGTCCAGCTCACGGACATCGGTCTTCATCAGGCTCTTGCCGTGCTTGCCGTACAGAACGTCCCGGGTGCGAAGGGCGGGCATCATGCCAAAGGGGTCTTCAAAGAAATCATCGAACAGGTTTTCACCAAAAATGCTAGGCAACATAAGTCATTCCTCCATTCAAATTCTCGTAGGCGTTGGTGGAATACCATGCGTGGGCGAGACTCAGTTACCATGCCCTTTCGGGTTTTGCGAACCTCTCAATCGGCGCCCTTGGCCCCTCTCTCAAGGTTCGATTGTATTATAGCACGGATTTTAGCACTGTCAATAGCAGAGTGCTAATGTTTGCAAAAAGATCATGTTCTGTTCACAAAAACACCGATTTCTACCGGAGCAGCCCCTCCGGCCCCTTGCACAGGGGCGGCTTTGCTGAGCTAAGAAATCTGTGCTTATCGGGTTGGCCCAGAAAAGACTGTAGGGCGGCCTGACCCCAGGCCGCCACCCCTGTTTTCCATAGGAAAACAGGGGGAAACGGATTGCCACACCAGAAAAGCGGACTGGTTCGCAATGACAAGCTGCAAAAACCGATAAGCACAAAGATTTTTATTCAGAAACCGTATTACAGCCCATTTTTGTGATATGCGCAAGCTGCGCCGATGAAGCCCCGGAACAGGGGGTGGGGCCTGTTGGGGCGGCTTTTGAATTCGGGGTGGTACTGAACGCCTACGAAGAACGGCCGGTCGCTGAGCTCCACGGTCTCCACCAGGCGGCCGTCGGGGGAAATGCCCGCCAGGGTCATGCCCGCCTGCTCAAATTGGGCCCGGTAGTCGTTGCAGAATTCGTACCGGTGCCGGTGGCGCTCGGAAATCATATCCGTGCCGTAGCACCGGGCCAGGGTGGTGCCGGGCCGGACCACGCAGGGGTAGGCCCCCAGCCGGAGGGTGCCGCCCTTATCCACCGCCTCGCTCTGGCCGGGCATGAAGTCGATGACCTTGTGGGCGCAGGTTTCGTCGAATTCCCCGGAGTTGGCATCCCGGATGCCCAGGACGCTGCGGGCAAATTCGATGACGGCAATCTGCATTCCCAGGCAGATGCCGAAATAGGGCAGCCGGTGCTCTCTGGCATAGCCAGCGGCCAGAATCATCCCCTCGATGCCCCGGTCGCCGAAGCCGCCGGGGACGATGATGCCGTCCAGTCCGGCCAGCATCTGCTCCCGGGTTTCCGGGGTCACCTGCTCGGAGTCAATCCAGTGGATGCTTACGTGGGTGTTGTGGCAGTAGCCGGCGTGGCGCAGGGCCTCGGCCACCGACAGGTAGGCATCGTGGAGCTGGGTGTACTTGCCCACCAGGCCGATTTCCACGCTGCTGTCCCGCTGCTTGATTCGCTCCACCATGGCCGTCCAGTCCCTCAGGTCCGGCGGCGGGGTCTTCAGCCCCAGCTCCCGGCAGACCACCGCAGAGAAGCTGGCCTTTTCCAGCATCAGCGGCGCCTCGTACAGCACCGGCAGGGTGATGTTTTCAATGACGCAGTCGGGCTTGACGTTGCAGAACATGGCGATTTTCTTGAAAATGGAGGGCTCCAGGGGCCGGTCGCACCGCAGGACGATGACATCGGGGTTGATGCCCATGCCCCGCAGCTCCTTGACGGAGTGCTGGGTGGGCTTGGACTTGTGCTCGTCGGAGCCGCTGAGGAAGGGCACCAGGGTCACGTGGATGAACAGGCTGTTCTCCTGGCCCACCTCCAGGGCAATCTGCCGCACCGCCTCCAGGAAGGGCTGGGACTCGATGTCGCCGATGGTGCCGCCGATTTCCGTGATGACCACGTCGGCATCGGTCTGCTTGCCCACCCGGTAGACGAAGGCCTTGATTTCGTCGGTGATGTGGGGAATCACCTGGACCGTAGAGCCCAAATACTCCCCCCGGCGCTCCTTGTTCAGCACATTCCAGTACACCTTTCCCGTGGTCAGGTTGGAAAACTGGTTCAGGTCCTCGTCGATGAAGCGCTCGTAGTGGCCCAGGTCCAGGTCCGTTTCGGCCCCGTCCTCGGTGACGTAGACCTCCCCGTGCTGATAGGGGCTCATGGTGCCCGGGTCTACGTTGATGTAGGGGTCCAGCTTCTGGGCCGCCACCTTCAGGCCTCTGGCCTTCAGGAGCCTGCCCAGGGAGGCGGCGGTGATGCCCTTGCCCAGGCCGGAGACAACGCCGCCGGTTACGAAAATATACTTTGTCATGGTCATTCCTCACTCCCATTCCACCGTGGCCGGCGGCTTCGATGTGATGTCGTAGACAACCCGGGTGACCTGGCCCAGCTCGTTGGTGATTCTGGAGCTGGCCCGCTCCAGCACCTCGTAGGGCAGCCGGGTCCAGGTGGCGGTCATAAAATCGTCGGTGGTCACCGCCCGGAGGGCCACGGTGTAGCCGTAGGTCCGGGCGTCGCCCTTGACACCCACGCTGCGCAGGTCCGTCAGCACCGCAAAATACTGGCTGGGCAGGTCCCCGGCCGCCTCCGTTTCCTCCCGGAAAATGGCATCCGCCTCCCGCAGCAGGTCCAGCTTCTCCCGGGTGATTTCCCCAATCACCCGCACCGCCAGGCCCGGGCCCGGGAAGGGCTGCCGGTACACCAGCGCCCGGGGCAGGCCCAGCTGAGCGCCCACCTGGCGGACCTCGTCCTTGAACAGGTCCGCCAGCGGCTCTGCAATCTGCTCAAAGTCCATCACCGCAGGCAGACCGCCGACGTTGTGGTGGCTTTTGATGGTGGCGCTGTCCCCCCGGCCGCTTTCCACCACGTCCGGGTAGATGGTTCCCTGGGCCAGCACCTGGACCCTGCCCAGCTTTTTGGCCTCCGCCTCAAAGACCCGGATGAATTCCTCCCCGATAATTTTGCGCTTGCGCTCCGGCTCGGTAACGCCGGCGAGCTTCTCCAAAAACCGCTGCTGGGCGTTGACCCGGATGAAATTCACGCCGAACCGGTCCCGGAAGGTCTGCTCCACGAAGTCCCCCTCGCCCTTGCGAAGCAGGCCGTGATCCACGAACACGCAGGTCAGGTCCCGTCCGATGGCCCTGGCCAGCAGCGCCGCCGCCACTGAGGAATCCACCCCGCCGGACAGGGCCAGCAGCACCTTTTTCCCGCCCAGCTCCCGGCGGTATTTCGCAACCGACCGGGTGATGAAGTCCTCCATGGTCCAAAGGCCCCGGCAGCCGCAGATGCCAATGATGAAGTTATGCAGCACCGTCATGCCGTACTCCGTGTGGGCCACCTCCGGGTGGAACTGAACGCCGTAGAGCCGGCGGCTCTCGTCAGCCATGGCGGCGCAGGGGCAATTGTCCGTTGTGGCCGCCACGGAAAAGCCGGGGGGAACCGCCGCAATGTAGTCGGTGTGGCTCATCCAGCAGACGCTTTCCCGGGGCACCCCCGCAAACAGAGGGCCGGACCGGACCGAAAGGGCGGTCTTTCCGTACTCGCTGGCGTGCTTGGCGCTTTTGATTTCGCCGCCGGTGAGATAGGCCATCAGCTGGGCCCCGTAGCAGATGCCCAGCACCGGAATGCCCAGGTCAAACAGGGCGGCGTCACAGCGGGGCGCGTCCGGCTCGTAGACGCTGTTGGGGCCGCCGGTCAAGATGATGCCCCGGTAGCCCTCCCGGGCAATCTGCTGGGGGGATATCTTGTTGTAGGGCTTGATTTCCCCGTAGACATGGTGCTCCCGCACCCGCCGGGCAATGAGCTGATTGTACTGGCCCCCAAAGTCCAGCACAAGGATTTTTTCCTGCATCCTGTTTCCCTTCCTTTATCCGAATTATACTAATCCACGATAAAACCATCGACAAAATCGATGGTTTTATCAAACAGTGCAAAAGCACTGTTTGATTGCCAGCGGCAATCGTGGATGCAGTCAATACATTCCATGAGGACGTTTCGGTGCATAAAAGCAAATTTATTTCAGGGCGTCGAAAAAGCCTCGCAGAGTTTGCCGCCGCAGCGGCAAATAAATTCTAAATCATTTTCGGCCGGGGCGTGTACCTGGACGAAAATACATCTCAGACTGCAAGTGTGGAATTTGTACGCCATAGGCGTACAAATTATGCACGCAGCAGGCTGCATCCCTTCTGTCGGAAAGCCCCGCAGGGGTTTTTCGACAGGCTGAAATTTATTTGTTTTTATGCTGGCGAAAAGCCCTGCACATCCGTAGGATGTGCTTTCTAAACCATGTACATGGTTTAGAAATGGAATCGTATTACAGTGTGATTTCTGCGCTTGTGCGGTCGAGGTCTGCCAGCAGGGGCCGGACTGCGCGGACATAGTCCGAAACCTGCTGGGGGCAGCGGCCGATGTAGCGTTCGGGATTCAGCAGTGCCTGCATCTGCGCCTCGGTCAGGCCGAAGGCAGGCTCGGCGCTGAGCAGCCGTAGAAGATTGCATTCTCCGCCGTTTTTCATCTGCTCGGTGGCCTTCATGGAGCAGGTGCGGATAATCTCGTGAATCTGCTGCCGGTCGCCGCCCTGCTTCACCGCCTCCATCATCAGATTCTCCGTGGCAATGAAGGGCAGGTACTCCCGGACCGCCTTTTCGATAATCTTTTCGTTAACATGGAGCCCGTCGGTCACATTCTGGGCCAGCCGGACAATGGCGTCGGCGCAGAGGAAGCCCTCGGGCATGGAAATGCGGCGGTTGGCGGAATCGTCCAGGGTCCGCTCCAGCCACTGGACGCTGGCGGTCATGGCCCCGTTGGCCACGTCGCTCATCAGGTATCTTGCCAGGGAGCAGATGCGCTCAGAGCGCATGGGATTGCGCTTGTAGGCCATGGCCGAGGAGCCGATCTGGTTTTTCTCAAAGGGCTCCTCCACCTGACGGTCGTGCTGCAACAGCCGCAGGTCGTTGGCCATTTTATAGCAGCTCTGGCCGATGGCGGACAGGCAGCTTAAAATCCGGCTGTCCAGCTTTCTGGGGTAGGTCTGGCAGCACACGCTGTAGCACCGGTCAAAGCCAAAGTCCCCGGCGATGCGCCGGTTCATCTCGTCGATTTTCGCCGTGTCGCCGTTAAACAGCTCCACAAAGCTGGCCTCCGTTCCGGTGGTGCCCCGGCAGCCCAGGAACCGCATATGCTCCAGCACAAAATCCAGCTCCTCCACATCGCTGACGAAATCCTGCATCCACAGCGCCGCCCGCTTGCCCACCGTCACCAGCTGGGCGGGCTGATAGTGGGTGTAGCCCAGGGTGGGGGTGGCCTTGTATTGCTGGGCAAAATCGGCCAGGTTCGCCACCACTTTCAGAAGCTCCCCTCTGAGGTAGCGCAGGGCGTCCCGGTAGATGATTAAATCGGCGTTGTCCGTCACATAGCAGCTGGTGGCTCCCAGGTGGATGATGCCGGCGGCGGCCGGGGCGGCCTTTCCGTAGGCGTAGACGTGGGCCATCACGTCGTGGCGGACCTCCTGCTCTCTGCTTTTGACGCAGTCGTAGTCAATGTCTGCGATATGGTCCTCCAGCTGCGCCACCTGCTCCCGGGTGATGGGCAGGCCCAGCTCCATTTCCGCCCTGGCCAGAGATACCCACAGCCGCCGCCAGGTCTGGTAGCGGGTGTCGGAAGAAAACAGCCCCAGCATATACGCCGATGCGTACCGGGAGGATAGGGGGGATTCATACTGATTGGTCATAGCTTATTTCTCCTTGTGTCTGAAAATAATGCTGCCGCGCTCCGGGCCCACCGACACACAGCTGACGGGGCAGCCCACGCTTTCCTCGATGCGCAGCACATAGTCTCTGGCGGCCTGGGGCAGCTGCTCCCACCGGCGCACGCCGGAGATATCGCACATCCACCCGTCCATGTATTCCATCACCGGCTCCGCCTGGTCCAGGGCCGCCGGGAAGGGGAAGCGGGTGGTTTTCCTGCCGTCCACCAGATAGGCCGTGCAGACGGGGATTTTCTCCATGGTGCTGAGCACATCCAGCTTGGTCACGGCAATTTCCGTGGCCGCCTGGACCTCAACGCCGTAGGCCGTGGCCACCAGGTCCAGGGCTCCCACCCGGCGGGGTCTTCCGGTTTTTGCGCCGTACTCGGCCCCCGCCTCCCGGAGCCGGTCCGCCTCCGGGCCGAACATCTCCGAGACAAAGGGCCCCTCGCCCACGCAGGTGGAGTAGGCCTTCACCACGCCCAGAATGCGCTCAATTTTCGCCCCGGGGAAGCCGGAGCCGATGGGGGCGTAGGCGGCGGTGGTGTAGGAGGAGGTGGTGTAGGGGTGGATGCCGAAGTCCAGGTCCCGCAGGGACCCCAGCTGGGCCTCGAACAAAATCCGCTTCCCCTGCCGAGAGGCCTCCTTCAGGTAGGCCCCGGTGTCGCAGAGGAAGGGCTTGATTTTGCCGCAGTAGTCCTCCAGCCACGCATCCAGCATGGCCTCGGTCCAGGGCCTTGCCCCGTACACCCGGGTCAGGGTGAGGTTTTTCCAGGCCATGATGTCCAGCAGGTGCTCCTTCAGCACCTGGGGGTACAGCAGCTCTCCGGCCAGCACCGTTTTCTTCTGGAATTTGTCGGAATAAAAGGGAGCGATTCCCTGCCTTGTGGAGCCGTACTGTTTATCGGCCAGCCGCTGCTCCTCCAGGGCGTCCAGCTCCCTGTGCCAGGGCAGCAGCAGGGAGGCCCTGTCGCTGATTTTCAGATTCTCCGGGGTGATGGCCACCCCCTTTTCGGTGACCTGGCCCATTTCCTTCCAGAGATTCTCCGGGTCCAGGGCAACGCCGTTACCCAAGATGTTCACCACCCCGTCTCTGAAAATGCCCGAGGGCAGCAGATGCAGGGCGAATTTGCCCCGGTCGTTGATGACCGTATGTCCGGCGTTGCCGCCGCCCTGGAACCGGACCACGATGTCATAGTCCTGCGTCAGCAGGTCCACCATCCGGCCCTTGCCCTCATCGCCCCAGTTGATTCCTACAATTGCACAGTTTCCCATTATTTCTGCTCCTTTTTCTCACGGATTTCCCAGAGCCAGCCCTCCGGTGCCGCCCGGCGGCCGGTCTGCATTTCCACCAGAATGTCGTGGAGGCTCTCCAGAATGCTCTCCGGCACCGGCGGATAGGTGATGACCTGGCTGCCGGTGTCAATTTCGGCCACCGGAGAAATCACGGCGGCGGTGCCCGCCAGGCCGCATTCCACGAAGTCCGCCAGCTCCTCCACACGGATGCGCCGCTGCTCCACCTCCAGGCCCAGGACCCTTTCCGCCACCTCCACCAGAGACCGGCGGGTGATGGAGGGCAGGATGGTGTCCGACAGCGGGGTCACCAGCCTGCGGTCCTTGGTTACAAACAGGACGTTGGCGCCGCCGGTTTCCTCGATGAAGGTGTGGGTGGCGCTGTCCAGATACAGGTTTTCCTGATAGCCCTTTTCATGGGCATCGGCAATGTTATATAGGCTCATGGCGTAGTTCAGCCCCGCCTTGATGTTCCCGGTGCCCCGGGGCGCCGCCCGGTCCAGCTGGCTGATGCGCAGCCTGGCCCGGCCTGAAAAATAGGCCCCCACCGGCGAGGCGAACACCCGGAACTCATATGCATCCGCCGGATGGACCCCCAGCACCGGCCCGGTGGCGAACACGCAGGGCCGCAGATACAGCGCCCCGCCGGTCCCGTAGGCCGGGATGAACGGCTCGTTTGCCCGGACCACCCGGGCGACGGCATCCAGAAAGACATCCTGCTCGATGGGGGGAATGGACAGGCGGATGCAGGAGTCCCGCAGCCGCTGGGCGTTCAGGTCCGGCCGGAAGCAGACAATCCGCCCGTCCGCCGTCCGGTAGGCCTTCAGCCCCTCGAAAACGGTCTGGGCGTACTGGATAACCCCGGCGCTTTCGCTGATGGTCACCTTGTCGTTTTTGACCATCCGCCCGGGCCGCCATTTCCCTTTTTTATAGTGCATCACAAACCGGACGGGCATTTTTCGGTAGCCAAAGCCGGTCACAGCGCTGTTTTTCATATGCTGCCTCCTAAAATTTGTATCAAAATATTATGTGCTTATCAGGACAACTCAGCAAAGCCTCCCCTGTGTAAGGGGAGGTGGCCCGGCGTAAGCCGGGTCGGAGGGGTTGTTCCTCGGCACTTCCCCATTGTACCATGTTACCGACTGCTCAATATTGGGAAGGTTTACAACCCCTCAGTCACCTGCGGTGACAGCTCCCCTTACACTTCGGGAGCCTTTGGCCTGTACCACATTTGCTTGCTGAGTAAAGTCCATAAGCACATTTTTATTTTCCGCTGTCGCCGTAGTTGGACAGCACCCGGGCGGAGGGGTCGGTGACGTTGCAGCCGGCCCAGCTCCGGTTGGGCATCCAGAAATCCGCAATCATCTGCCCCTGGCCGGGGTAGTATTTTTCAAACAGCTCCCGGTACAGCAGCGACTCCTTGGTAAAGGGCCGGGCGTGGTCATAGGCCCGGCATTTTCTGCGGAAGGTCTCGTCGTCGTAGGTCTGCTCCGCATACTCCTTCAAATCGTCCACCATGGAGTGGCCCACCGCATCGGAAAAGGCCGCCTTCTCCCGCCACAAAATGGAATCGGGCAGATAGCCCTCCCCTTCGAAGGCGTGGCGCAGGAGGTATTTTCCCTTGCCGTATTTGTTCAGCTTCAGCTCCGGGTTCACCGCCATGACGTATTTCACAAAGTCCAAATCGCCGAAGGGCACCCGGGCCTCCAGGGAGTTGACCGAAATGCACCGGTCCGCCCGGAGCACATCATACATATGCAGCTCCCGGACCCGCTTCTGGGATTCTGCCTGGAAGGCCGCTGCACTGGGGGCAAAGTCCGTGTACTTATAGCCGAACAGCTCGTCGGAAATCTCCCCGGTGAGCAGCACCCGGATATCCGAGGTCTCGTGGATGGCCTTGCACAGCAGATACATCCCCATGCTGGCCCGGATGGTGGTGATGTCGAAGGTGCCCAGCAGGTACACCACCTCCTCCAGGGCAGAGAGCACCTGCTGCCTGGTCATCAGAATCTCCCGGTGGTCGCTGCCGATGAACTGAGCTGCCTGCCTGGCGTATTTCAGGTCAATGGCATCGCTCTCCATGCCGATGGCAAAGGTCCGGATGGGCTGGCTGCTTTTTCTGGCGGCAATGGCGCACACCAGGGAGGAATCCAGGCCGCCGGAGAGGAGAAAGCCCACCTTGGCATCGGCCACCAGGCGCTTTTCCACGGCGCTGATGAGCTTGTGCCGGATGTTCCGGCACACCGTCTGCAAATCGTCGTCCAGATATCCGTCCACCCTGGTGATGTCGCAGTAGCAGGTAAATTTCCCGTCCCGGTAGTAGTGGCCGGGCGGGAAGGGCAGAATGCGCTGCGTAAGGCCCACCAGGTTTTTCGGCTCGCTGGCAAACAGAATGGTACCGGCCCGGTCATAGCCGTAGTACAGCGGGCGGATGCCGATGGGGTCCCGGGCGGCGATGAACTGGCCGGTTTCCCCGTCGTAGAGAATCAGCGCGAATTCCGCATCCAGCCTTTTGAACATATCCACCCCGTACTCCCGATACATGGGAAGCAGGATTTCGCAGTCGGACTGGCTTTGGAAGGTGTATTTTTTGGACAGCGCCTCCCGGAGGCGCCGGAAGCCGTAGATTTCCCCGTTGCACACCAGATAGCTGCCGCCCAGGCAGAACGGCTGCATTCCCTCCGGGTGCAGGCCCATGATGGCCAGCCGGTGAAAGCCCAGCAGGCCCCGGCCGGTGTCGATGATCCGGCTGTCGTCCGGTCCCCGGGAGGCCGTTTTCTCAAAGCCCTCCAGGAACGCCTGGAATGCGGCGGGCTCGCCGCAGTAGCCAATAATAGAGCACATCTTCTTAACCTCCCCACAGATTTTGGTTGCTATGCCTTACGATTCTTTAACGGGAAACCGCATTATCTCACCCCGAAGAGCAGCTCGCCGTAGGTGGGGAAGGGCCAGTATTTTCTGGCGGTCAGCACCTCCGCCTCGTCGCAGGCAATGCGCAGCTGCCCCATTTTGCCAATCAGCTCATCCCGGATGGCGGCGGACTGGGCCAGAACGCCGTCGCACTGCCCCACCCGGGAAACAGCGTCTGCCAGCTCCTCGGCGCTGAGGCAGATGCTCTCGGTCAGCCCGGACAGCTTTTTCAGCAGGCCGCTTTCATAGGTGCAGGGAATGTCCTCGGACAGGGATTTTTTCAGAGCGGCGGTCTGGGCCAGCTCCTTGGTGTAGGCCTCCACCGCCGGGGCAATCTCGCTTCTTGCCATGCTCACCATGGTATTGGCCTCGATAATCACCGTTTTGCAGTAGTTTTCCAGGGTAATCTCCATCCGGGAGCGCAGCTCCGCCTGGGTAAAGACCCGGTGGGCGGTGAGCATTTCCACATTTTTCCTGTCCAGCAGGTGGGGAATGCAGTCCGCCGTGGTCCGGTAGTTGCACAGGCCCCGCTTTTCGGTGGCCTCCCGGATCCAGGCATCGTCGTAGCCGTTGCCGTTGAAAATAATCCGCTTGTGGTCTGCAATGGTTTTGCGAATCATGTCGTGGAGGGTACTCTCAAAATCCTCCGCCTGCTCCAGCCGGTCTGCATAGACCCGCAGGGACTCCGCCACCGCCGCATTGAGCATGATGTTGGCGCAGGCGATGCTGTTGGAGGAGCCCAGCATTCTGAACTCGAACTTGTTGCCGGTGAAGGCGAAGGGGGAGGTGCGGTTGCGGTCTGTGGTGTCCTTGGTGAACTGGGGCAGCACATTGACCCCCAGCTTCATCACCTGCTTTCCGGCGGCGCTGTAGGGGGTGCCCGCCTCGATGGACTCCAGAATGGCGGTCAGCTCGTCGCCCAGGAACATGGAAACCACGGCGGGCGGAGCCTCGTTGGCCCCCAGCCGGTGGTCGTTGCCGGCGGTGGCCACGGCAATGCGCAGCAGGTCCTGGTAATCGTCCACAGCCTTGATGACGGCGCAGAGGAACAGCAGGAACTGGGCGTTTTCCGAGGGAGTCTTCCCCGGGGCCAGCAGGTTCACGCCGGTGTCGGTGGTGAGGGACCAGTTGTTGTGCTTGCCGGAGCCGTTGACACCGGCAAAGGGCTTTTCATGGAGCAGGCACACCAGGCCGTGCCTGGCCGCCACCTTCTGCATAATCTCCATGGTCAGCTGGTTGTGGTCGGTGGCCACGTTGGTGGTGGTGTAGATGGGGGCCAGCTCGTGCTGGGCGGGGGCCACCTCGTTGTGCTCGGTTTTGGCAAGGATGCCCAGCTTCCACAGCTCCCGGTTCAGCTCCTCCATGTAGGCCGCCACCCGGGGCTTGATAACGCCGAAGTAGTGGTCGTCCATCTCCTGGCCCTTGGGGGGCTTGGCGCCGAACAGGGTCCGGCCGGTGAACACCAGGTCCTGGCGCTTGTCGTACATCTGCCGGTCCACCAGGAAATACTCCTGCTCCGGCCCCACCGAGGGCTTCACGCACTTGACGGAGGTGTCGCCAAACAGGCGGATGATGCGAAGGGCCTGGTGGTTCAGGGCCTCCATGGAGCGCAGCAGGGGGGTCTTTTTATCCAGGGCCTCGCCGCCGTAGGAGCAGAAGGCCGTAGGGATGCACAGGGTCCTGCCCTTGATAAAGGCATAGGAGGTGGGGTCCCAGGCAGTGTAGCCCCGGGCCTCAAAGGTGGCCCGCAGGCCGCCGGAGGGGAAGGAGGAGGCATCCGGCTCGCCCTTGATAAGCTCCCTGCCGGAAAACTCCATGATAACGCCGCCGTCGGGCGAGGGGGTGATAAAGCTGTCGTGCTTTTCCGCCGTGATGCCGGTGAGGGGCTGGAACCAGTGGGTGAAGTGGGTGGCGCCACGCTCCACCGCCCAATCTCTCATGGCCGCCGCAACGGCGTTGGCCACCCCGATGTCCAAATCGTCCCCCTGGTCGATGGTCCGCTTCAGGGAGAAATAGACCTTGGCCGGCAGGGTCGCCTTCATGACTCTGTCGTCAAAAACCATGCTTCCGAAAATTTCTGTGACTGTACTCATAATCCTGGCTCCTTTCAACTGTGGCAGCTTCCCGAAGGAAACGCAAAAAAGGCGTCTTTAAGGGTGCAATACCACTTAAAGACGCCTTTGCCTTTTATTATGCAGTTACATAAAGATAGAGCGGCTCCGAGAATGGTTCCCGAAGACGCCCTTGCCTTCAATACCGGGCATTTTACCACAGCGGCGCAGGTTTGTCAACCCCATACGAATTTTTCTTCCGAAACCCGTAGAAAAACGGCGGGGGGTGTGGTATAATGTGATTTTGAAAAGGCCCTCACCGCCGGGCCCGGGAAAAACGAGAAAAGAGGCAAGCCTATGAAGTATTCCATTGACGAGGTAAAGCAGTATGTCCAGGAGGATGACGTGAAATTCATCCGCCTTGCCTTCTGCGATGTGTTCGGAAAGCAGAAAAATATATCCATCATGCCGGAGGAACTGGACCGTGCCTTTGCCTACGGCATTGCTTTTGATGCCTCCTCCATCGAGGGCTACGGGGACGAGACTCATTCGGACCTGTTCCTGATGCCCGACAGCAGCACCCTCATGGCCCTGCCCTGGCGGCCGGAGCACGGCAAGGTGGTCCGGATGTACAGCGACGTCACCTACCCCTCGGGCAAGCCCTATGAATGCGACACCCGGTATCTGCTCAAGCAGGCCATCCGGGCCGCCGACGAGGCGGGGGTCAGCATTTTCTTCGGGGCCGAGCAGGAATTTTACCTGTTCGAGCTGGACCAGAACGGCAAGCCCACCAAAATCCCCTACGACGACGCCGGATACATGGACGTGGCCCCGGAGGACAAGGGCGAGAACATCCGCCGGGAAATCTGCCTGACCCTGGAGCAGATGGGCATTCGCCCGGAGAGCTCCCACCACGAGGGCGGCCCCGGCCAGAATGAGATTGACTTCCGGTACTCCGACCCCCTGACGGCGGCGGACAATGTGATGACCTTCCAGACCATCGTCAAAACCGTGGCCCGCCGGAACGGGCTGTGGGCGGATTTCTCCCCCAAGCCCCTGGAGCACCAGCCGGGCAACGGCTTTCACATCAATATGTCCATCCGCTCCCGGGACGGGTCCGACAAGCTGCCCTATCTCATTGCCGGCGTTCTGGACAAGGCGGCGGAGATGACCGCCTTCCTCAACCCCTCTCAGGAGTCCTACCTCCGCTTCGGCCGCAGCCGGGCCCCCCGCTATATCTCCTGGTCCAGCGAAAACAGGAGCCAGCTCGTCCGCATTCCTGCGGCCCACGGGGAATACCGCCGGGCGGAGCTGCGGTCCCCGGACCCCACCGCCAACCCCTATCTGGCCTTCGCCCTCATCATCTATGCAGGGCTTTACGGCATTCAGAACCGGCTGCCCATGCCCGAGGTGGTGGACCAGAATCTGTTCCGGGCCAGCGCAGAGCTGATTTCCAGCCTCCGGAAGCTGCCCGACTCTCTGGAGGAGGCCTGCCTGCTGGCCAAGCAGAGCAGCTTCATCGCCGAACACATCCCCGCCGCTGTGCTGGATATCTACTGCAACAAATAACACTGCTTTTTTCGCAGAGCCCTGTGACCGGGAAGGAGGGAGCCTGAAATGAGTTTAAGCCAGCGTGTGTACAGCGTGCTTGCCGTTTCCGCATCGGACAGCTTCAGCGCTGCCATGGCCGACCTGCTGCCCGCCTCGGGCTATCAGCCGGTCTGCACCGCCACCAACGTCAGCGAGGCCAAGCGGTGCCTGGCGGAGCGGGGGTTTGATTTTGTCATCATCAACGCCCCCCTGCCCGATGAATCCGGCACCCGGTTCGCCATAGACTGCTGCCGCCTGCAAAGCACGGTGGTGCTGCTGCTGTCCCGGTCCGACGTTCACGCCCAGGTCCACGACAAGGTGGCCGAGCACGGGGTGTTCACCCTGCCCAAGCCCACCAGCAAGGCCATTTTGCAGCAGGCCCTGGGCTGGATGTCCAGCGCCCGGGAGCGGCTGCGGAAAATGGAGCAGAAGGCCTCCTCCATCGACCAGCGCATGGAGGAAATCCGCATCGTCAACCGGGCCAAATGCCTGCTCATCAGCGAGCTGAACATGACCGAGCCGGAGGCCCACCACTACATCGAAAAAAGCGCCATGGACCACTGCATCCCCAAAAAGGAGGCAGCGGAAAAAATCATCCGGCTTTACTCTTGACGGGAGGTTTTGCAGATGAAATGCAGAGCGGCGGCGGTTTTGCTGCTTGTGTGTCTGATGTTTTCCGGCTGCGCCTGGGGCGGCGGGACAGACCTGGCCCCGCCGCCCCAGGCACGGCTGACGGTCTTTACCTCCCACGAGCCTGCCGTCTACGAGCCCATCATCCGGGAATTTGAGGCCCGGACGGGGCTGTGGGTGGAGGTGGAGCAGGCGGAGACGGCGGAGCTGATGCAGCGGCTGGAAACGGAAAAGTCCGGCTGCGACGTTCTTTTCGGCCTCTGCGCCGAGGAGCTGGAGGATGCCGACCCCGCCCTTCAGGAGGCCTGGTTCCCCGTGTCCAGTCGCCCTCTGGTGCTCATCTACAACCCCAAGCTGGTCCGCCAGAATCTGCCCCAGGGCTGGGCGGCCCTCACCGACGATGCCTGGGAGGGCACGGTGGCCTTTCCGGACCCCGCCTCCCGGGAGGGGCTGCTGGCCCTTTCCATGGCGGCCCAGTCCGGTGCGGACCTGGCGCTGCTGTCCCGGAATCTCAGCGGGAGCCTGCCTGCGGATGCCGCTCAGGTGGTGGACCTGGTGGCAGAGGGCCGGTTTTACATCGGCATCGCCCTGGAGGATACGGCCCTGGCCGCCATAGACGGCGGCTCTGACCTGTCCGTCACCCTGCCTGCGGAGGGCACCGCCGCCCTGATTGACGGGGCCCTGGTGGTCCCCGGCTGCCCTCACCCGGCCAATGCCGCCCAATTCGCCGCCTTTTTGCAGAGCCGGGACGTGCGGCGGATGCTGAAAACCCAGCTCCACCGCCGCCCGGTCTGGGAGACCTTTGAGGCCCTGACGGTGGACCCGGCGGAGGTCCTGGCCCAGTGGCAGGCCCTTTGGAAGGAGGCATCGCCATGAGAGCCTGGATTCGCCGCTCCTTCAGCAACCGGATTTTTGTGTCCATGCTGCTGGTCACCCTGCTGCCGCTGCTGTTGTGCGATGTGCTGATGGTGCAGCTGCTGGTGGTGCGCCATGAGCACACCGTAGCCGACCAGGCCCAGGCGGACCTGAGC
Organism: Eubacteriales bacterium; assembly: GCA_030536515.1. Classification (GTDB taxonomy): domain Bacteria; phylum Bacillota; class Clostridia; order Oscillospirales; family Oscillospiraceae; genus Faecousia. The sequence continues at coordinate 307,635 of JAUNPV010000001.1, read as the reverse complement.
CGGGCCGGTCAGCAGCTTCAGCAGCTGACCGACCGGCTGGAGGCGGTCACCGGGGACCTGGCCCGCAGCACCGTGGTCCACAGCGCCCTGCGCCGGGGCGGGTCCGACTCCAAAATTCTCTACCAGGTGCTGTTCCGCAGCACCCGGGACCTGCGGGACGTGGCCGAATTTGAAATTTACGACAGCCGCGGGACCTGCTGCTATTCCACCGGCCAGCCGGGCGGACGTCTGAGCCTGCGCTGGGGCATTCTCCGGGAGGCAGGCCAGGGCACGGACCTTTCCTACCGGTCCCAGCCGGACCAGGGCCTTTGGGCCGCCCGCAGCGTCCGCAGCTACGACGGCGGCATTCTGGGCTATGTGCTCATCCGCATGGAGCCCGGGGATTTCAGCCGCCTGCTGGAGGGCTGCTACCGCTCCGACTGCGATGCCGCCCTGCTGGACAGCACCTGGCGGCCGGCCTACTACTCCCGGGCGGACCGGCAGAATCTGGAGGCCCTGCGCCGTCAGCTTCTGGCCGGAGAACCTCTCACCGGGTTGGGAGCCGAGTGCAGCTACTATGCCCTGCCTCTGGCAGGCTCCGGCTTTACCCTGATTTTGCAGCAGCCCAAGGCCTTCTCCGCCCCGGTGATGCGCACCATCTATTTCACCGGCGGCGTCATGGGGGTGCTGTGTCTGGTGCTGTGCCTGCTGGTGGCCTGGCTTCTCAGCCGCCAGCTGGCCCGGCCCATCCACCAGCTGGATGCGGCCATGAGCCAAATCGAGGGCGGCAACTACCGGGTGGAGCTGGAAAGCGACCGCTGCGACGAGCTGGGCCGCCTCACCGTCAGCTTCAACCGCATGGCCCGGGAGTACCGGCTGAATTTGCAGCGGTCGGTCCAGCGCCAGCGGGAGCTGAACGAGGCCCAGATGCGGCTGATGCAGGCCCAGCTGAACCCCCACTTTCTCTACAACACCCTGGACTCCCTCAAATGGCTGGGGGTGGCCCACCAGGTTCCCCAGGTGGCCGCTCTGGCCACGGACCTGGCGGCGCTGCTGCGGGCGGCCATCGGCCGCAGCGAGCTGGTGACGGTGGCCCAGGAGCTGGAGCTCATCGAGCGGTACCTAAACATCCAGTACATCCGCTTTGCAGACCGGTTCACCTGCGAAATCGACGTGGACGAGCGGTTCCAGCGCTGCATCCTGCCCAAGCTGGTGCTCCAGCCCCTGGTGGAAAACGCCATCATCCACGGGGTCCGGGACTGCGAGGAGGGCTACATCAAGGTGTGGGCGGAGCAGCAGGGGACGGATTTTCTCCTGTGGGTCTCCGACAACGGCGGCGGAATGTCCCCGGCCCTGCTGGAAAAGCTCAACAGCCCCGACAAGCGGCTGGACGGCAACCATTTGGGATTATATAATGTAGACCGGATTCTGCGGCTGCACTACGGCGAGGGCTACGGCCTGGACGTCCGCTCCCAGCCCGGCCAGGGCTGCCGGGTGGGACTGCGGCTGCCCATGATTCAGGAAGGAGGGGGCAAATGCTGAAGGTTTTGATTGTGGATGACGAGCCGGTGGTGCGCAAGGGCATTGTCCTCAGCGTGGACTGGGCCAGCCTTGGCTGCCTGGTGGTGGGCGAGGCCGGTAACGGCGAGGAGGGGCTGGCGGCCGTGGAGCGCTTCAAGCCCAGCCTCATCATCACCGACGTGCGGATGCCCAAAATGGACGGCATCGCCATGACCAACGAGCTGCGCCGCCGGGGCTGCCGGGCCCATGTGATTGTGCTGACGGCCTACAGCGACTTTGCCTACGCCCAGAGCGCCGTGAAGTTCGGGGCGGTGGACTATCTGCTCAAGCCCTTCCGGAACCAGGAGCTGGTGGCCGCCCTGGAGAAGGTCCGCAGTCTGGAGCAGGAGAGCCCCTCCATGACGCCCCAGAGCCTGCTGCCCCTGCTGAAGGGGGACAAGAGCAAGTACGTGATGCAGGCCCTGGAATACATCTGCGGCCACTACGGCGACAGCGATATCAGCATCACCTCCATTGCTGAGCATCTGGGGGTCAGCGAGGGCCATTTGAGCCACGTGTTCAAAAAGGAGACCAGCTACACCGTTCTGGGCTATCTGACCCACTACCGCATCCACATGGCCATGAAGCTGCTGGCGGCGGGAAACTGGAAGGTCTACCAGGTGGCCGAGCAGGTGGGCTACCGGGATGTGACCTATTTCGGCGTCACCTTCAAAAAGCTGACGGGCCTGTCCCCGTCGGAGTACCAGGACCGGTGCCAGTGAGGAATTTGTAGGATATGCACAAAAGCAGAGGCGTTCTTTTGGACACCTCTGTTTTATTGCACAGGATTCTCAGAATAATCGCAGATTTGCCCGGTTTCTTTTTCCCCCGAGTTCGGTTTATAATAGAGGTATCGTAAACCCCCATACTAAAAAAGGAGAGAAAAATTATGAAGAAGCTGCTTGCCATTGTACTGGCCCTGGCCATGGTTCTGTCTCTGGCTGCCTGCGCTGACTCCAAGGAGCCCGCCCGGGACCCCGAGGCGCCCCCTGCCGCCGAGGCCCCCGCCGCCCCTGAGACCGAGGCCCCCGAGGCGCCCGCCGAGGAAGCCAAGGACTACTCCGGCTACACCATCCGCATCTATTCCAATTCCAACTCCACCGAGCGCGCCACCTGGCTGGTGAACGAGGCCAGGGATGCCGGCTTCACCATCTCCCTGGACGATAACTCCGTCATCTCCGGCGATACCGCCGCCATCCAGGCCGCCAACGAGAACAAGGACGGCGACATCCTCTTCGGCCTCAACGAAACCCGCTGGAGCCAGGTTGTCGGCGGCACCTACGAGAATCTGAAGCTCATCGACTGGACCCCCAGCTGGGCCGCTGAGGTGGGCGAGTACGCCTACCCCGGTCAGGCCTACGGCCTGGTTATCCAGAACGTGCTGATGCTCTACCGCAACGACGAGCTGGGCACCAACGGGGAAGCCCTCCACTTCCAGCACTGGGCTGACATCGTAAACTGCGGCTACTCCTGGTACCGCCAGAACAAGGTTGGCGGCACCACCAACGGCAACATCAACTCCGCCATGCTCTACGCCTTCACCGACCCCGCCTCCCCTGCCGGCGGCATCAGCGTGGACGGCTGGAAGACCCTGTGGGCCTACTGCAACGGCGGCACCTTCTCCTCTGACGACACCTACAAGTATGGCTTCGACCCGCTGAACAAGGGCGACGTGGCCGTGTCCACCTTCTACTCCTCCTCTCTGTACGGCAAGATTGACGCCGCTGCCGAGAGCTCCGAGCATCCCCTGATTGGCGCTATGGAGCCTGAGAACTGGGGCCTGGTGGAGATTGACGACGGCACCTACTACATCGCCGAGTATCTGGGCATTCTGGACAAGGCCGGCCGCACCGAGGAGGAGACCGAGGCCGTCAAGGCCTTTGCCGAGTGGTTCGGCTCCGCCGAGGTCCAGGCCGCCTGGGGCGAGGAGTTTGACTCCTATCCCTGCAACGCCGCCGCTGCCACCATTCTGTATCCCGACGGCATTCCCGCCATTTACACCATCAAGAACTTCGCGCTGACCACCGTGGAGGGCACCGACATGACCTACGCCGAGTACGTGGCCGCCCATTCCAGCGAGTGGACCAACATTATGACCAACCTGGGCTTCTACTGGGCCGACGCCTCCGCCGCCGTGGCCGAGCCCGACTGGGACAATTTGGACTGGGCAACCCTGACCCAGAAGGCCGAATAAGAATTTTTCACCCCTGGCGGGCCGGATTCCCGGCCCGCCAAATTGCATCTGAAAGGAAACGCCTTATGATTAAACTCAACGACATTGTTGTGAAATTCGGGGATTTCACCGCTCTGCACTCGATTAACGTCCATGTGAAGGAGGGGGAATTTTTCACCTTCCTGGGGCCCTCCGGCTGCGGCAAGACCACCACCCTCAGGACCCTCACCGGCTTTATTGAGCCGGTATCCGGCACCGTGGAGGTCAAGGGCCGGGACATCACCCATGTGCCCATTGAGGAACGGAACATCGGCATCGTGTTCCAGAGCTACGCATTGTTTCCCACCATGACCGTTTACGACAACATCGCCTTCGGCCTGAAGGTCAAGAAGCTGAAAAAGGCGGAAATCGACAAAAAAGTCCGGGACATCGCTAAAAAGGTGGAGCTTTCCGACGAGCAGCTGGGCAAGGCCGTCACCCAGCTCTCCGGCGGCCAGCAGCAGCGGGTGGCCATTGCCCGGGCTCTGGTGACGGGCCCCGCCATCATCTGCATGGACGAGCCGCTTTCCAACCTGGATGCCAAGCTCCGGGTCCAGCTGCGCAACGAGCTGAAAAAAATGCAGCGGGATTTCGGCATCACCACCATCTACGTCACCCACGACCAGGAGGAGGCCCTGACCCTGTCCGACCGGATTGCCGTGTTCAACAGCGGCGTCATCGAGCAGATTGGCACCCCCAATGAGGTGTACAACCACTCCGAAACCGAGTTCGTATGCAACTTCATCGGCGACATCAACCGCCTGTCGCCGGAGCTCGCCGGGCAGCTGGCGGGGGTGGACCCCAGGTGCCACAATTACATCCGCCTGGAGCGGGTCCGGGTGGGCGGCCAGCCCCGGGAAAAGGACCTGTGCCTGGAGGGCCGGGTGGAGAGCCTGGAATACTACGGGCTGTACATCAAATACACCATCGCCCTGGGCTGCCAGACCGTGAAGGTCATCGAGAAAAACGACGGCGTCAACATCTACGAGCCCGGCCAGGCCGTCACCGTCCTGCTGAATCCCCGGGATGTCATGTCCTATGAGGAGGTGGCGGCCAAATGAGCCGGAATCTCCACCGCCGCCTGGATGCGGCGCTGATTGTCCGTCTGGTGGGGCTGTGCTTTTTCGTCTATCTGTTCTTCGGCTTCATGCTGCTGCCCTGCCTGAACACCCTGACCAGCATCTTCAACACCAAAAACGCCGCCGGAGAGCGGGACCCCTTTGCCGTCATCCGCTTTTTCTTTGCCGGCAGCATGGGCAAGTACGTCTGGAACTCCCTGAAGCTGGCCCTGTGCCTCATCGTCACCGTCAACGTGGTGGGCGTGTCCATCGTGCTGCTGACGGAGTATTTTGACATCAAGGGGGCCAAAATTCTCCGGCTGGGCTACATGACCACCATGATTTACAGCGGCGTGGCCCTGGTCACCGGGTATCTGTTCCTGTACGCCCCCGACGGCATTCTCACCTCCGCTCTGAAAAACGCCTTTCCCAACGCCAACGCAAACTGGTTCTCCGGCTTCAATGCGGTGCTGTTCACCATGACCTTTGCCTGCACGTCGAACCACGCCCTGTTCCTGCGCAACGCCATCCGGGGCATCGACTACAACACCGTGGAGGCCGCCCGGAACATGGGGGCCAAGCCCTTCAAGGTGCTGCTGAAGGTGGTTTTCCCCACCCTGGTGCCCACCATGTTCTCCCTGACGGTGATGACCTTCATCACCGGCCTGTGCGCCATGTCCGCCCCCACCCTGCTGGGCTACGACTCCATCAACCCGGAGATTGTCCGGCTGGCCGGGTCCTCCACGGCGGACGAGTCCTTCCCCCAGGCAAGAGCGGCGCTGCTGTCCATTATTCTGGCCATGTTCACCATCCTTCTGCTGACGGTGCTGACGGCCTACGAGCGCAGGGGCCACTACCTGTCCGTGTCCAAAACCAAAGCACGGCTTCAAAAGCAGAAGATTACAAACCCCGTGGCCAACGTGCTGGCCCACATCTACGCCTACGTCCTGTTCGTCATCTACATGACCCCCGTGGTGATGATTGTGATTTTCTCCTTCCAGACCTTCGGGGCCATCCGGATGAAAAAGCTGGATTTGACCCAGTGGACCATGCTGAACTTCTTCGGCTCCCGGGACTATGAATACCTGACCTCCCGGGGGACCTACAAGCTCCGCAAGGGGGCCATTTCCGGTCTGTTCGCCAACGAGGCCACCCTGGGGGGCATTAAAATCAGCTTTATTCTGTCCCTGCTGGCGGCAGCCCTGGCCTGCGTCATTGTGGTGGTGGCCTGCAACTACATCTTCGCCAACAAGAAGAAAAAATCCGGCACGGTGCTGGAATACTGCCTGCTGTTCCCCTGGCTGCTGCCCACCATCCTCATCTGCTACTCCTACCGGACCTATTTCAACGCCGAAAACATCTGGTACGTGGGCAATCAGAACCTGTACTACGCCGAGGGGGTCCGGCTTCTGCTGGTGGTGGCCTACACCGTGGTGCGGCTGCCCTTCTCCCTGCGGATGGTGAAGGCCTCCTTCTACGCCATTGACGAGGAGCTGGAGGACGCCGCCCGGAACCTGGGGGCCGGGAGTCTGCGGACCTTCCTCAAGGTCAAGCTCCCCATTATCCTGCCCAGCGTGCTGGCGGTGTTCGCTCTGAATTTCAACTATCTGTTCACCGAATACGATATGTCCGCCACCTTCGCCTCCTCCTACGGCACCACCTATGCCATGGTGATTCAGGCCATGTGCGCCGAGGAGGGGCTGTACGGCTACAACGTCAACGCCTCCGGCCGGCGGTGCGCCTCCACGGTGTTCATCATGCTGGTGTCGGGCCTGATTTTGTACCTGGTCTACGGTGTGGGTGCCCGGGACCTGGGCGAGCGGCTGGAGGCCCGGGACCGGCGGCGCAAGCGCCGGGAAAAATGGCTGGGAAGGATGAAGCGGGCATGATTCAAAACATTGTGTTTGACATGGGGGGCGTGCTGCTGCACTTTGACCCGGCGCTGTTCGTCAGCCGGGTGGATGCCTCCCCGGAGGACCGGGCGCTGCTGCTGGAGGCCGTTTTTCACAATCCCCTGTGGATTGAGATGGACCGGGGCACCGCCACGGAGGCGGAGGCCTATGCCGATATGTGCCGCCGCCTGCCCCGGCATCTCCACGGCCAGGCCCGGGCGCTGCTGTACTGGTGGCAGGATATCCTGCCCATGGAAGGCATGGAGGCGCTGATTTGGGAGCTGAAGGCGAAGGGTTACGGGCTGTACGTCCTGTCCAATGCGCCAACCAACCTGCACGCCTACTTTTCCCGGATTCCCGGGGCCGACTGCATGGACGGCCTGGTGGTTTCGGCGGACCATCATCTGCTGAAGCCCCAGCGGGAGCTGTATGAGGTGCTGCTGAACAAATACCGGCTGAGGCCGGAGACCTGCTTCTTCATTGACGATATGCCCGCCAACGTAGAAGGCGCCCGGGCCGCCGGAATGTCCGCCGCCCGGTTCACCGGCGACGCTGCCCAGCTGCGAAGCGCCCTCCGTCTGGCGGGTGTGTGCATCTCTTAACAAAAAAAGCGGCGGTATCTGCTACGATACCGCCGCTTTTTTCATTTTTTCTCACAGCGAACCAGGTCGCCCTTTCTGAGGATAGAGGCCAGGCAGATTGCCGAAAACAGGGCTGAGCAGGCCCAGCCCAGGGGGTAGGCGTAGAACACCTGGCGGATGCCGCAGTTTTGGGCGGTGATGACTGCCAGGTACACCTGCCGGGAGCCGATGAGGCCCAGCATCATGGTCACCATGGCCGTCCGGGACCGGCCGCAGCCCCGGAGGGTGCTGCCCAAAATCCGGTGGACCGTCTGAACGAAGTACATCGGAATCATAATGCGCATCATGGTGACGCCGTAGCCCGCCGCCGCTGCATCCTCGGTGAAAATCCGCAGCAGGGACGGTGCCCAGTGATAGGCGGGGATGCCGATGACGCACACGGCCGCAAAGCCCAGGGTCAATGCCCAGCCCACGCTGGCTCTGGCCCGGCGGGGCTTTTCCGCCCCCAGATTCTGGCTGACCAGGGTGGTGGTGGCGTGGGCCAGGGACTGGGCCACCATGCTCACGTACTTGTCAATCTTCTTGGCCGCCCCGGCGCCGGCCATGGCCGCCGGACCAAAGCCGTTGATGCAGCGCTGGATGAACAGGTTTGAAAAGGAGGTCAGGCAGCTCTGGACCGCCGCCGGAAGCCCCAGGGACAGCACCTGCCCCAGAATCCCCCATTCAATCCGCAGCTCCCGCCAGGCCAGGCGGTAGACATCCTGGGTGCGGACCATTTTCCCGAAAATCAGCACCACTGAAAGGAGCTGGGAAATCACCGTGGCCACCGCCACACCGGCGATGCCCATATCAAGCCCCACCACCAGCACCAGGTCCAGGGCGATGTTGCACACGCTGGAAATCACCAGATACCGGAAGGGGCTTCCTGAGTCCCCCACCGCCCGCAGGACCCCGGCGGCCACGTTATACATGGCGGTGAACAGCACCCCCACCAGGTAAATGCGCAGATACCGCACCGACAGGGGGTACACCTCCTCCGGGCAGTCCACCAGACGCAGCAGCAGCGGCGTGCCCAGCACCCCCACCGCCGCCATCACCAGCCCCAGGGCCACGGAAAAGGCCAGGGCGGTGTGGATGGCCCGGCGGAGCTGGTCCAGCCGCTTCCCGCCGAAGTGCCGGGAAAACAGAACCCCCGCCCCGGAGGACAGGCCTGTGAAAAAGCTGACAATCAGATGGGCAATGTCCGACGAGGAGGTCACCGCCGCCAGGGCGGTCATGCCCACGAAGTTGCCCATGACGATGCTGTCCACACTGTTGTACAGATTCTGAAACACCTGGCCCAGCAGCACGGGCAGGGCAAAGCGCACCAGATTCCCGGCGATGCTGCCCTGGGTCAAATCACGGCTGGAGGCTTTCATGGGCGCACCTGCCTTCCGCCTGCTCCAGCTCCTGCCGGACCCGGAGGCGGACCTGGCTGTTCAGCGGGTGGAACAGGTGGCTGTAGTATTCGCACATCCAGATGCCCGGATAGCCCGCCTGTATCAGAATTTGGAAGGCCCGGGCCAGGGGGGCGCTGCCCCAGAAGGGGGGAATGTGGATGTCGCCCCGGCTGAAGGTGAAGCGGGTGCCCTTGCCCAGGGTGTCGTACAGGGCCTTGTTTTCCAGGCGCATGGGCTCAAAAATGCCGTGGTTGTCGTTGATGTGGACATGGCGGACCCAGGGGGCGCAGTCCCGGACCGCCTGGACATAGTCAAAGCCGAAGCGGTTGGCGGCAATCCACAGGTGGCCCAGGTCCAGGGTCATGGCGCAGCTTTCGTGGCCCAGGCCGCTGACAAAGTCCAGGGCATAGCGGTAGTCGTCAATCTCCACGTTTTCCACATTCAGCCGGACCCCCCGCTCCCCGGCCAGGTCCGCCGCCTGCAAAATCAGGCTGCGGTACTGGGCCTCGGCCCGGCGGTCGTGGGAGAAGGCCTCGTAGTGGCAGTTAAACCGGTCGATGCCCAGCATGGCGCAGACCTCGATGGAATTGAGCAGCACCCGGCGGTGCATGGCCGCCTCCCCGGAGCGCAGGTCCAGGCCGTAGCTTGCGTGGGCGGTGTAGTGCAGCGGATAGCGGGCGAACACCTCCCGGACACAGTCCACCACCGGCTGCTGGATGTATCCCCCCAGCAGCAGCGGGCAGGTGTCCAGATTCAGCTCCGCCGCCTGCCAGCCGTCCTTTGCAATCTGGGCCAGGGCGGCGTCCAGTCCCCCCAGATTGGTCCCCCCGGGGACATTGACACCCAGGATAATTTCTTCCATAGGCCCCTCCCTTACCGGTAAAATTCCCGGATGTAGTCCTCCACGTCCCGGAGGGTTCCCCGGAACACCCCCGGTGTCTCCATTTTCAGGCTGACGCAGGCCGTGGCGTACAGCAGCGCCGCCGGGACATCGGTCCCCAGCATCCGCATGGCCAGGTAGGCCCCGAAGGTGGTGTCCCCCCGGCCGGTGCGGCCGGAGAGGTTCCGGGCCTTCACCGGGCAGGTGTAAAAGTCCTTCCCGTCGTAGACCAGCATTTCGCTGTTGTGGGAGATGAGGATTTCCCTGGCTCCCCAGCCGTAAAGAACCTTGGCCGCCTCCCGCCGGTCCGTCAGGCCGGTGAGAATCTCCGCCTCCGCCGCATCGGTTTTCAGAAAGTCCAGGTAGGGAAGGTATTGCAGCTTCTGCTTCCAGTCGTGAAACACCATGCGGCCGTTTTCATTGTGGCGCAGGAAGCCCTGGGCATCCGCCGACAGCAGGCCCCGGGTGTGCAGGTGCTCCAGCAGCGCCCCGGGGAAATCGCCGCTGAGAAGGCCCGCCAGATGATACAGCTTGCAGGGCACCTCGGGAATTTCCTCCGGCAGCACCGGGTCGGACTGGGCCGGGCAGCTGGAATTCCGCCGCTCCCGGTCCGGGGTGAAGTATTCGTTGCGCATGAGGGTGGTCCTGGCCGAGGGCAGCAGCGCGCAGTCCGCCGGGTCCCCGCCCAGCTTTTCCAGCAGCTCCCGGTCCTCCGGGGCGATTTTCACTGCGGCAAACACCGCCGCACCGGTGGCCCGGGCCGCCGGGGTGCAGAAGGTCACCGCCCCGCCGGCATCGCACACCTGCTGGCCGGTGTAGTCAATGTTCACGTCCCGGGTGGCAGGACCAATGATCATCAAATCATAGCTTTTCATATTCTTTCTCCCTTGTATACAAAAATTCCAGACAGCCAGAGTTTCCCATGCCCTCTGGGAGCATGGGAAACCGGTTGCTGCATTATCCGAACATATGGAAGCGGACCACCACTGTGGCAAAGACGATGGAGACCATGCTCAGCAGCTTGATGAGGATGTTGATGGCAGGGCCGGAGGTGTCCTTGAAGGGGTCGCCGATGGTGTCGCCGACGATGGCGGCCTTGTCATTGTCGCTGCCCCGGCCGCCGAAGTGGTCGGACTCGATGTACTTTTTGGCGTTGTCCCAGGAGCCGCCGGAGTTGGACATGAACACCGCAAGCAGGAAGCCCGAGGCGGTTGCGCCGCAGAGCATACCCACCACACCGGCAGGTCCCAGCAGGATGCCCGCCGCCACGGGGACAATGACCGCAATCAGGGTGGGAACCACCATTTCCTTCAGGCTGGCCTTGGTACACAGGTCCACGCAGCGGGTGTAGTCGGCGTTGGCGGTGCCCTCCAGCAGGCCGGGAATCTCGTGGAACTGGCGGCGGACCTCCAGCACCACGCTGTGGGCGGCCTTGCCGATGGAGCCCATGGTAATGGCAGCGAAGATGAAGGCCAGGCACGCGCCGGTGAACACGCCCACCAGCACCACAGGGTTCATCACGCTCATGTCCATGGTCATATCCGGGGCCAGGGTGCGGATTTTCTCCACATAGGAGGCAACCAGCGCCAGGGCCGTCAGGGCGGCGGAGCCGATGGCGAAGCCCTTGCCGGTGGCGGCGGTGGTGTTGCCCAGGGAGTCCAGAGCGTCGGTGCGCTCCCGGACCTCCGGCTCCAGACCGGCCATCTGGGCAATGCCGCCGGCATTGTCGGCCACAGGGCCGTAGGCATCGGTAGCCAGGGTGATGCCCAGGGTGGACAGCATTCCCACGGCGGCCAGGGCAATGCCGTAAAGGCCCATGGCGTTCCGGGCCCCGTCGGTCAGGCCGATGCCGGAGACAAAGTAGGCCACCAGAATGCAGATGCAGACGATGAGCACAGGGGCCATGGTCGAGCGCATACCCAGGCTCAAGCCGTCAATGACCAGGGTGGCCGTGCCGGTTTCGGAGGAGGCGGCCAGGTGCTGGGTGGGGCGGTAAGTGTCGGAGGTGTAATACTCGGTGCAGCGGCCAATGAGCACCCCTGCCAGCAGGCCGGAGAGAATGGCCACATACAGCCCCCAGAAGGAGGCCCCCAGCATCACCCACACCACCGGCAGGGCGGTGACGGCGATGATGACGGCGGAGGTGTTGGTGCCCCGGCGCAGGGCCTTCAGCAGAGTCATCTGCTCGGTGGACTCGCCGGTTCTGACCAGCAGGGAGCCGAAAATGGAGGCCAGCACGCCCAGAGCCGCAATCATCAGCGGCACAGCAAAGGCCCGGATGTTATCCACGGCGGGGATGTAAGAGAAGGCCACCACGCCCAGAGAGCAGCAGGAAATCAGCGAGCCCACATAGGACTCGTACAAATCAGCGCCCATACCGGCCACGTCGCCTACATTGTCGCCGACGTTGTCGGCAATGGCGGCAGGGTTCCGGGGGTCGTCCTCGGGGATACCCGCCTCCACCTTGCCCACCAGGTCGGCGCCCACGTCGGCAGCCTTGGTGAAAATGCCGCCGCCCACTCTGGCAAACAGGGCCATGGAGCTGGCGCCCATGCCGAAGGTCAGCATGGCGGCGGTAATCTCGTCCAGAGGCAGCCGGAACACATACCGCAGCAGCAGATACCACCCGGAAATGTCCAGCAGACCCAGGCCCACCACGGTGAAGCCCATGACGGTACCGGCGGAGAAGGCCACCTTCAATCCTGCGTTCAGGCTGTCCCGGCAGGCGTTGGCCGTGCGGGAGTTGGAGGCGGTGGCGATTTTCATGCCCACGAAGCCGGACAGGCCGGAGAAGAAGCCGCCGGTGACAAAGGCGAAGGGTACAAACCAGGTCAGGTAGCCCAGGGCTGCCATGGCCATGAGAATGACAAACATCACTGCAAAGAAAACGGACACGACGCTGTACTGCCTGCGAAGATAGGCCTTTGCGCCGTCGCGGATAAAGGAAGCGATCTGCTGCATTCGCTCAGTGCCCTCGGAGAAGGACAGTGCGCGCTTTGCCATCATCACGGCAAACAGCAGCGCTGCCAGGGAGCCAAACACGGAGAATAGGATAAATGCCTGATTCATAATTTCATTTTCCTTCCTTTTTCTGTTCTGCCTTGTCCCGAATGATGCGATGGAAATTTTGCCGGAAACGTCTTGATTGCTCTGAAAAATCCGTCAGCGGCCCGCTATACTCTGGTCCGCTCGGAGCACACCGAGGTGGTTTTGTCTGCCTCCCCAATGGCTCCCAGGAATTTGTGCAGCCGGTCCGATGCGTGGCGGCCGGTGAAATCCGCCTTGAAGGACACCTCCACCAGGCCGTCTTCCCGGCGCTCCAGGTGCACGCCCTTGATTTTGGCATCCGCCTGCTCGGTTTCCTTGTTAATCAGCTCCATAATGGCCACGGCGTCGGTGCCGGTGATGGTGAAGCTGTACAGCTCGTACTTGCCCCGCATCAGCCGCTGCTGGAGCCACTCAAACACCACCAGGGTCACCATCATGCAGGCGGTGCCGATCAGGCCCACGCCATAGTAGCCGCCGCCCACGGCGATGCCCAGGCAGGCCACCGACCAGATGCTGGCCGCCGTGGTCAGGCCCTTGATGGAGGGACCCTCCCGCATAATGGTGCCTGCACCCAGGAAGCCCACGCCGGTGATGACCTGGGCGCTGAGCCGGGCGGGGTCCGGCGTTGCGCCGAAGGCATTGTACTGGGCGAAAATCATCTGGCTGGTAATCATCACGGCGCAGGAGCCCAGGGCCACCAGCATATGGGTGCGCATTCCGGCAGGCCGGTGGGTGTATTCCCGCTCGGTGCCGATCAGCAGGCCGATGAACATGGCGCACAGGAACCGCAGCGCAATTTCCACAGGACCCAGGGACAGTGCGCTTATCTGCCCATTCATAGTAACCTCCTATTCTGCCCTCAGCCGGGATACTCGGTGCCCCGGCCCAGAACCATGGCCTCGTAGGCCTTTTGAATTTTTCCGTAGTTGCCGTCCCGGTCCAGGGCGATGCCACGGCCCATGCCGTCTGCAATCTGGCCCCGGCCCAGGGTCTGGAGCCGCTGCTCCAGCTGGCGCAGCATGGCCGGCGCGCTGCCGGGCTCGGTGCTTCTTCCGTCAAAGATGATGTGGAAATACACCTCCGGAACCCCCTCGGCCATTTCCGCCAGCATCAGCGGATACTCGATGCAGCCGTGGCTGGATTTCTCGGTGAGGTAGGCAATCAGGTGCAGAGCACCCTCCTTTTTGGCGTTTTCGATGGCCCGGCAGAACACGGGATTCTGCTTGAAGGAGCCGTCCTGGATGGCGCTGTCCATGCGCACATCGTCCTGGGCCACCACCCGGCCTGCGCCCAGGTTGGAGTGGCCCGCCTCGGAGTTGCCGGCCTTGCCCGCCTGGAGGCCCACATTGGAGCCGGAGGCCCGGAGCTTGCAGCTGGGGTTCTGAGCCAGCAGCGCATCCCAGCCGGGGGTGCTGGCCATGTAAATGGCGTCGCCCTGGTCGCCGGTGCCGAAGCCCCAGCCGTCCAGGATTACCAGCATCATCTTCCTGGAGGTGATGCACTGCTCGTCCAGCAGGGAGCGGCCCGTCATTTCCGCAGGCTGCTCCACCCCCAGCACCGACAGCACCGTGGGGGCCACGTCGCCCAGGCAGCCGTCGTGGAGCTGAACCGCCCGCTTCCGGGGGTCCAGCAGGATGAAGGGCACCAGGTTGGTGGTGTGGGCCCCGTGGGGCTTGCCGTCCTTGGTGTAAAGGGCCTCGATGTTGCCGTGGTCGGCGGTAACCGCCACCACATAGTCGTGCTCCACCGCATAGGCGGCCACCTGGGAGACATAGCGGCTGACGGTCTCGGCGGCAGCCAGCTTTGCCTGGGTGTTGGCGGTGTGGCCGATAACGTCGCCGTTGGCGAAGTTGGTCAGGATAAAGGGATAGCCCTCGTCGGTGGCCTCCATCACCCGCCGGGCCACCTCCGGCAGGCTCAGCTCCGGCTTCTGGTCGAAGGGGATGCCCTTGGGAGAGGGCACGCACACGTCGGTCTCCCCGGGGAAGCTCTGGTTGAAGCCGCCGTTGAAGAAGAAGGTCACATGGGCGAATTTTTCGGACTCGGCGCAGTGGAACTGGCGCAGGCCCGCCTCGGACAGCACCTGGGCCAGAGGCCGCTTCACCCGCTCCGGGGCGAAGGCGATGGGCAGGTCCTTGAATTTCTCGTGATACATGGTCATAATGACAAACTCCAGCCGGTCCAGGTAGGTCCGGGAGAACTTGTCAAAATCCGGCTGGGTGAAGGCCTCGGTCAGCTCAATCTCACGCTCGCCCCGGCGGCAGCAGAAAATCACGTGGTCGCCGTTTTGAATCTTGCCCACCGGCTGGCCGCCGTCCATGCGGACCATGGGCTCCAGGTAGTAGTCCGTCTGGCCCTGGGCGTAGGCGGCCTCCACGGCTCTGGCCAGGGCCTCGCCGCCATGCTGCATTTTATCCATTCTGGTTATCCTCCTTTCCCAGCGGCGGGAACAGCTCCAGCAGCTGAGAGAAACGCGAAATAAAATGATCGGGACGGTTTTCCTCCGTCACGGTCTGAATTTTCTTGCCGGGGTAGCGCACGGCCACGGTCATGCCCAGACCGGCGGCCTTGGCCCCCACGATGTCCCGGTTCAGATTGTCGCCCACATAGCAGGTCCTGGCCGGGTCTGCGCCGCACTGGGCCAGCGCATAGTAGTAAATGGCGGGGTGGGGCTTGCGGATGAGGCACACCGAGGACTGCTGGACGGACTTGAAATAGGGCCGCAGGCCGTCCCGGTCCAGCCATTCGTCCACCTCCCGGGTGCCCACCAGGTCGCTGACAATGGCCAGGGTGTAGCCCCGGCGGTACAGCTCCCGGATGGTCTCCGCGCCGCCCTCGGTGACCACCCGCTCGCCCTTGGTCCGGCGGTAGGCGGCGGTCATCTCGGCGGCGGCGGCCTCCACCCGGTCCCGGGGGAAGTCGTAGGCCAGCCACCGGGTCCACAGCACCTTCTCCGGCGCTTCACAGTAGTAGGTCAGTGCCCAGCGGCGGTACTGGTCGTACCGGGGCTCGATGACGCTCTGGTAAAAGGCCACCGGGTCGGAGGTGACCCCCAGGCACCGGGCAATGACGGTCTTGGCCTCGTTCATATAGGCCTCATCCGGCCGGATGACACGGAGGGTGTCCCCCAAATCCACAAAAATCGTATTGATATTCTGGTTCATGGATGCTCCCTTCAAGATTCAGCCAAACAGCGGCAGGTCCAGAATGTCCGGAAACCGGTGGACGATGTAGTCCGGCCGGTTGGCGTCGGTGATGGTCTTTTTCGCCAGCTTTTTAGGGCTGATGAACAGGACGTTGGCCCCGATGCCGGCGGCCTTGGCACCGGTGATATCCCGGTCCAGATTGTCCGCCACGGAGGCGCATTCCTCCGGCCCAAGGCCCAGCTCCCGGCAGCCCATGCGGTACATCTCCGGGTCCGGCTTACGGATGTGGCACACCGACGAGAGCACCACCGAGTCAAACAGGGGCTCTAAGCCGTCGGCTTTCAGCCAGTCGTAAATCTCCCGCTCGCCGATGAGGTTGCTGATGATGCCCAGCCGGTAGCCCCGGCGGTGCAGCGTCTGCAAAACCTCCCGGCCTCCCGGGACCAGGTGCCGCAGGCCCTTGGCCTGGCGGTACTGATAGGTCATCTCATGGCAGAAGCCCGCAATCTGCTCCCGGGGGTACTCCGGCAGCAGCCACTTGGCCCACAGGTCAAAGTCCCCGGCCTCCCGGTTTTCAGTGAGGGCCCACTGGCGGTAGCCCTCATAGCGGCTTTCCACCGTGTCCATAAACCCGGCCACATCCGTCTGCCCGGCAAGCTGGGCCATGCGGGCCATGGCCTGCTGCTGGTGCTCCGGCACCGCCTCGCAGATGCGAAGGGTGCCGCCCAGGTCGAAAAAGACACCTTTGATTTTCTGCATGGCCGCCCCTCACCTTCTGGGGGGGAACAGGTCCAGCAGCTCGGAAATGGCGTGGATGCGGTAGTCCGGCTGGACCGTGGGCAGCTTGCCCTCCCGGTCGGCGGTGCCGGCATCCTCGAACAGGACCATGGTGCCATAGCCTGCATCCAAGGCCCCCTCCACATCCCGGACGGGGTTGTCGCCGACGTAGGCGCAGGCCTCCGGGGCGGAGCCGATGCAGCGGGCGGCCAGCAGGTAAATGGCCGGGTCCGGCTTGCGCAGGCGGACCTTGGACGAGAGAATCACCGTCTGGAAGCAGTCGGCCACCTTGGCCTGGCACATCCAGTCGGGAATCTCGGTCTCGGTGATGGTGTTGGCAATGATGCCCAGCTTGTAGCCTCTGCGCTTGAGCTCATGGAGCACCGGCACCACGTCGTCGTGGGCCACCCGACGGCCGTCGTGGTCCCGCCACAGCCGGGTCAGCCGGGGGGCGTTGGGGGCGATGCGGTCGGCGGGGTAGTCCGGCAGCAGGTATTGCAGCCACAGCTCCATCTCCGACACGTCCAGCAGCACCTCCTTGGCCATCTTCCGGTAGGCCTTCCAGTTGGCGTTCAGCTTGGCAAAGAATGCGTCGTGGGACTCCTTGGCGCCTACCAGCTCCATCAGCTCCCGCTCGGCGGCGGCGGCGAACTCCGGGTCCTCCACCACGTAGCGCAGGGTGGCGCCAACGTCAAAGAATACGGTATCAATGCATCGATTCACGGTTTTTCCTCCTTTTTGATGGGTCACAGGCCTTCCTCCGCAGGAGCAGCTTTCGGAACTGAAATGCGGAATCAGGCCAATCGGTTTTCTTTCTCAATAATTGCCGGAATTTCCAGCAGGTCGCCGATTCGGTAGTCGGGCTCGTAGCCCTTGCCCACGAAGGCGGCGTCCCGGTGGGCGATGCCGGGGTTTTGAATCTGAATCATCAGCCGCCAGCCGGCGTTGCGAACCCCCCGGACATCCCGGGAGATGGTGTCGCCTACGTAGGCCAGCTCCTCCGGGGGAAGGCCCAGGGCCTGCTCCGCCAGGCGGAAAATGTCCGCCGAGGGCTTGCGGATGCCAGCCTCGCAGGAGAGAATCTGGCAGGACATATACCCGGACAGGCCGTACTCCGCCAGGAAGTGGGGCACCACCGACCGGGAGATGATGTTGCTGATGATGCCGGTTTTCATGCCCATGGCGGCCAGGGCTTCAAAGGTCTCGGTCAGGTGGGGCCGGCGCATGACCCGGGGCCGCTCGTAGTCGTACAGGAAGCTGAGCTCCTCGGCGATGGGAGCCAGCTGCTGCCGGCTCAGGCCCTGGCCCCGGAGGAAATACTCGCTCCAAATCTGCTCTGCCGGAAGCTCCCGCAGGCTCTCCTCCGACCAGTGCTTGTACTGCTCGCTGTTTTCCCGGAGCTGCCGGTCCAGCTCCTGGGGCTGCACGTTCAGGCTGATGCCGTAATCCTCCAGCCGGTCCAGCAGGCGGCGGGCGAACCAGAGGCTTCTGCCTTCCGGGGAGCTGGAGGTGTGCAGCGTCCCGCCAAGATCAAACAGAACGGCTTTTATCATGGTGAGAACTCCTTTCCGTCAACGCACATACAGTTCAAACGTTTCCATTGGTCTTTACGTGCCTATTGTAACGCTGTTTTCGATGATTGTCAAATTTTTTATTTGTAAAATCCGGGACTATTCTTTATTTTTCGCAGTTTGTTGCACATTTTCGCAACATTTGTCGTTCTTCCCGGAATAATTTGGCGTTTTCAACGGAGGAATTCCCGGGAACTTTGTCATTCCTTTCCGCCGCCTCTGGGTTTCCATCAAAATAGACCCATGGCATCCAAAAAGGGCAGATAATTTTTGGCTTTTTTCACAAAAATCACTTGCATTTTCGGAAAGGATGATTTACAATAATAGCGCAAGAATTACCGGAACTTTTCAGAAGGGAGTGCGCCGTTTGAAAAACGTTACCATCAAAGACATAGCGAAAGTTGCCGGAGTCTCCTACTCCACCGTTTCCCGGGCACTGTCCGGGAGCCCTGAAATCAGCGAGGACACCCGGACAAAAATCCTTCAGCTGTGCAAGGAAATGAACTACACCGCCAACTCCGTGGCCCGGGCCATGGTGATGAAAAGCACCAAGCTGCTGGGCCTGATTCTCACCGGCGTCAACAACCCCTTTATGTCTGAGCTTGCCTACCATGTGGACCGCCAGGCCCGGGCCAGGGGGTACAACATCATCCTGTGCAACTCCTCCCGGGACCTGGAGCAGGAGCGGGAGCTGTTTGAGCTGATGATCAGCCGCCAGGTGGACGGGGTCATCCTGTGCCCCTCGGGGCCGGAGAGCTATTCCAGCCTCCAGCCCTATCTCAGCCGGATTCCCACGGTGTTCATCGGCGAAAATCTCCGGGAGGTGCCGGAGAGCTACGTGTCCGTGGACAATTTCCGGGGGACCTACATCGGGGTGGAGTACCTCTACCAGCTGGGCCACCGGGATATCCTCTACTTCGGCCGCCGCCGGGGCAGCACCACCCACCAGCTCCGGGCCGACGGCTACACCGCCGCCTGCCACGACCTGGGCCTCACCCCCCAATACTGCAACAACACCTTCTCCTTTACCTCCATCAAGTACGGCTACCAGCTGGCCAGGCAGGTGTTCGCCCAGGAGCGGCACTTCTCCGCCATCTTTGCCGCCACGGACACCAACGCCCTGGGCATTATGCAGGCCGCAGAGGAGCTGGATATCAAAATTCCGGCGGATATCTCCCTGCTGGGCTTCGACAACATCCGCGACAGCGGCCTGCCCCGCATCAACCTGTCCACCATCGAGCAGCCGAAGAAAATGCTGGCCTCGGTGGCGGTGGACAGCCTGCTGGACAAAATCCAGTGCGAGCTGGCAGGCTACACCCACCGCATCCTCACCCCGTCGCTGATTGAGCGCAGCTCCTGCGCCCCCTACCGCAAATAATATGATTCCCCCCGGCGCACGGCCATCTGCTGGCTGCGCCGGGGGGAATTTTTTTCAAACGTTCGGGGTCTGGACCAGGCTTTGGACCAGGGGGTAGACATCGTAAATGTCCTCCACAATGTAGTCCGGCTCAAATTCCCGCCGGACACCGGAGTCCTTCTCCCGGGTCAGCTTGGAGCAGATTTGAACTGCCGCCGCAAACCCGGCCCGCTTGGCGCCGATGATGTCCCGGGACACCGTGTCGCCCACGTAGATGCACTCTCCGGGCAGCGCCTGGAGCTGCTTGAGGGACACGGTGAAAATATCGGTGCAGGGCTTTCGCAGGCCGGTCACCGAGGACAATGTCACATCCCGGAAAAAGTCCCGGATGCCGTACTCCTGCAAAATGTCGAACACCTGATACATGGCCGCCGTGTTGCTGATGATGCCCAGCTTCAGGCCCATGGCCTGGAGCCCCTCCAGCATCTGGCGGACTCTGGGCCGCAGGGCCCGGTGGTAGTGGGTGACCTCCCACATATGGGCGATTTCCTCGCACAGCGGGGCCAGGGTCTGCCTGGGGAAGCCGAAGTCCGAAAGGACATAGCCGCACCAGATTTCCGCCGGCTTCAGCTCCACGTCCGTGCTGTCCCGGTAGGCGCCGTAGCGCTCCCACCCGGCGTCCACCCGGCGGCTCAGCTCCGGGATGTCCACGCCGGGGTCCAGGTGGTTCCCCTTGAGAATCTCCATCAGACGCTCCACCGCTTCCAGCCGGGAACGGTCGTCCACGTAGATATCCTCCAGGGTTCCGCCCATGTCAAACATAACCGAGGTTATCATATTGCCTCCTGCCTCCGCCGCCTCCGGGATGCGCCGGGTGCGGCGGCTGGAATTTTACTGTTATCTGCGGTTTACATATTTCTGCCAGGGCTGCTCCTGGGCAGGCCGGACCTTGGGAGTGTAGTCCTTCCGGTACAGCAGCGCAGCGCACACCGTGCCCAGCGACACGGGGACCAGGACGAACCAGGCGTAAAACACCAGAAACGCCTGGATGGCCTCTTTCTGTCTGAGCAGGAGCATCATGTAAATCATGCAGGCGGCGGCGTAGATGCACAGCCAGATATGGCCGCCCAGCATCAGCCGCTTGTCCTTCATCAGCAGGTGCACCACCCAGCTCAGGGCCACCCCCACCAGGGAGCAGGCCAGGGATGTCACCAGATTCCCGGCCAGCACCGGAAGCTCCCGGACATAGGGCTGAAGCCCGTCCACCAGGAACAGGAAGGCCAGAAGGTAAAATGCCAAAAATACAAAGCTCAGGCAGAAGGTATACAGGACGAAGCCGCTTTTGGGCTTGCCGTCCTCGGTAAACAGGAACGCCTTCCAGAACTTTGTCTCCCGTTCCTTCCATTTCTTTTTGCGCTGGGCCGACCGCAGCTCCCGGTCGGCATCCTGAATGTCCCACTGATTCATGGTGTCCTCCTGTTTAAGAAGCCCCATGCGGCGTTCCGCCGCATGGGGTTTTCGCATTTGCGGTTAGGGAGCCTCAGAAAATTATCCCTTCATATTGGGGTTCTGGTCCAGCCAGTAAATCCACAGGTCCTGGGTGTCCAGGAAGATGTCGTAGATAGCGCCCAGGTCGGACTCGATAGCGCCGCACTCCTCCAGGGTGGCGGGGTTCCAGTCGCACTCCACGTCGCTGCGGACGGGCCAGTTGCCTTCCTTGCTGAAGGGCTTCAGGCCGCCGGACTCGCCGTCAGCGCCGCCGGTGACCCAGCGGATGAACAGGCGGGCCGCTGCGGGATGCTTGCAGCCCTGAACCACGTACATATACTCGCAGTTCTCCAGGCCGGTGTAGGGGGTCAGGTTGGTGAGCCAGGCGATGTTGTAGCCGGACTCGTCACGGTTGCCAATCTTGCCGCCGGAGGCCAGGGCCAGGGCGGGATCGTCAGCGGTGGAATTGTGGACAGCCAGCACCAGCTCGTCGCCGTCGCCGATGAAGGTCATCTTCATCTGGCTGAAGCGCCACATGAACTCCACGCCGGCGTTGTTCTCGGGAACCTCAAAGTCGAAGCCGCTGGCGTCGTAGGTGTACTCCAGGTCGGTGCCGTAGATATCCTTGTAGGCCTTTTCCATCTGGTCGGCGTTGACGATGAAGCTGGCGAACAGGGACAGGTAGGCGGTCTCATCGCCGATGTTCTTGGTGAACAGGCGGTACTTCTGGGAGCCGTCCTCGTTCTTCTCGATGATCTGCCACCAGCTGGTCACAGGCTGGCCGTCGGGGAAGGCCTCGGTGTTGTAGTACCAGAAGCTCTGGGAGGCGTACAGGGGGTAGCCGTAGCGCAGCAGGCCCTCGTCAATCTTGGAGCAGATGTCCTTGGGGTAGAAGGCGGTGCAGTTGCCGTCCTCGTAGAACTCAAAGAACACGGAGCCGTTGACATCCTTGGCCTGGAGCACGTCGCCGAAGATGTTGCCGCTCTGGGCCTCCAGCTTGCACTTGTCCAGAACCTCGTCCTGGTCCAGGTCCATGATGGTCAGATTCAGACCGGGGTAGGCCTCCTCGAAGTCCTCCTCCACCTTGAGCATCTTGGAGGAGGTAGCGTAGATGTTGATTTCGCTGCCGTCGGCCACTTCCTCCTTGGCCTTTTCATAGAGCTCCTCGTCGGTCATGTCGCTCCACTCGTCGTAGATGGGGCCGAAGAACTCGGAGTCCTCGGCGGAAATGGGGGCCTCTGCGGGAGCATCCGTTGCAGCCGGAGCGGGGTCGTCTGCCTTGGCCGCCGGTGCCTCCTTGGCGCCGCAGCCGGTCATCACGGACATCAGCAGCATTGCAGCCAGCAGCAATGCCAGGGCCTTTTTGATTTTCATTTTTCGTTCTCCTTCCGTATTGTGTGGATTGGTGGGTGTTGCAGGTGCTTTTTTCATAAATCGCCGAGCCCTCGGCGAGGGGAAACGGATTATCTTGCCCGCTTAATCAGGCGGGTGCTCTGGGCGTTGTAGATGTTGATTTTCTCCGGGGGAATGTGGACGTAGACCTCCTGGTTAATCTCATAGTGGGCAAGGCCGATCTGCTTGGAGAGGAAATCGCTGCTGCCTGCCTGGAGGGACACCAGGGTCTCGGAGCCGGCGGGCTGGTTGGCGTAGACCTTCACCGGGAAGCGGTCCGCCGCAGGCTCGTCGTAAATCTGGACCTGCTCGGGCCGGATGGCCACCACGCAGTCAAAGCGGCCGTCGGGGATGGGCTCGTCGGTCATGTCCGCCTGGTCGAAGCACAGCTCGCCCAGCTCGCAGGACACGTTCAGCTTGCCGTTTGCGTGCTCGGCCGTGCCCTTGAGGAAGTTGATTCTGGGGTTGCCGATGAAGTCGGCGGCCTCCAGGTCGATGGGGTTCATGTACAGGTCCATGGGAGAGGCCACCTGGCTGAGCTCGCCTGCCTTGAACAGGGCAATCTTGGTGGACATGGTCAGCGCCTCCACCTGGTCGTGGGTGACGTAGATGATGGTGGTGCCCAGCTCTCTGTGGATGCGCTGGAGCTCCGAGCGCATATCGATGCGCAGCCGGGCGTCCAGGTTGCTCAGAGGCTCGTCCAGCAGCAGGAGCTTGGGGTTGGAGGCAACGGCCCGGGCAATGGCCACACGCTGCTGCTGGCCGCCGGACAGCTCGTTGGGGTAGCGGTCGATGTAATCCTCAATGCGCATCATCCGCAGGGACTCCTTCACCCGCTTTTCCACCTCGTCCTTGGGCAGCTTCTGGATTTTCAGGCCGAAGGCGATGTTCTCCCGGACGGTCATGTGGGGCCACAGGGCGTAGGACTGGAACACCAGGTTCAGTCCCCGCTTGCTGGGCTCGGCGTAGTAGGCAAGGTCTGCGTTAATCATTTCCTCGCCGTCAATGGTCATCACGCCGTTCTGGGGCTTTTCCAGGCCGGAGACCACACGCAGCGTGGTGGTCTTGCCGCAGCCGGAGGGGCCCAGCAGGGTCATGAAATCGCCGTCCTCAATGGTCAGGTTGATGTCCCGCAGGACATGGTTGCTGCCATAGAATTTATCAATATGCTTCAGTTCAATTCTGCTCATAACACGGTTCCTTTCTGTAACGGTTCTTCAGCCTACCATGCCTTGCCGATGTCGGCACCGAAGCGGTTGGCGATGATGTAGCAGACCAGAATAAACAGCAGAACGCACACGGAAATGGCGTCGGCCATCTGGTTGTAGCCCTCCTGGGAGTAGGTAAAGGCCAGGTAGGACATGGTCTGGGTGTGCTTGTCCATCATAATGATGATCAGGTCCAGCTCCTTGGCGATGGAGATGAAGGTCAGCATGAAGCCGGAGATAAAGCCGTTCTTTGCCAGCGGCAGGACGATTTTGCCCATCCGCTGCCAGAAGTTGGCGCCGTTGATATCCGCCGCCTCCTCCAGCTCTGTGGAAATCTGCATCATGTTGGCGGTGCCGGACCGGCTGGCGAAGGGGAAGTGCTTGACCACGGAGGTCAGAACAATCAGGGTGAAGGTGCCGTAGAGCACAGGCACCACGCCGCCCAGGTGGGACTTGCTGAACATGGCCACGTACATGGACGAGAAGGCCACGCCGCTCATCAGGTAGGGCACGAACACCAGCTGCTCGGTCAGGGAGCCATACCACTTGCCACGGCCTCTGGTGGAGATGTAGCCCAGGAACTGGCCGCACAGAGCGGTGATGATGGAGCCGATGAAGGTCAGCCGGATGGTGTTCCACACGGCGCCGGCGAATTCCTTGTTCCGGAAGATGCCGGGGTAGTTGATGTACTTCTGAATGTCGCCGTCCTGGCCAATCCAGTTGTACAGCGTCAGGTTGTCCAGGCCGTAGCCTGCGCCGGTGGTGACCTGGAAGGTCTCCATCACCAGCACGAACATGGGCGCCACCATGGCGAAGAACAGGAAGGCCACCAGGAAAATCATCAGCGGAATCTTGGCTGCGCCCAGGTGCATCTCGTTGGAGCGGCCGCCCTTGCCGCCGATGGTGGCATAGGACTTGCGCACGCCGATGAGGCGCTGGTTGGCAAAGATAATCATGGCCGCCATGCCGATGAGCACCAGGCTCATGGCGTAGCCTACGTTCTGGGGGCCGCCGGCGATGAAGGTTTTCATCTTGGTGGCCAGGGTGAAGTAGCCGATGCGGTTGCCCAGGTTTGCCGCCACGCCGTAGGTGCCGATGGCCTTGCTCAGGGTCATAACCACGGCGGACAGGATGCTGGGCAGCACCAGGGGCAGGGTGATGGATTTGAGAATCTGGGCCTTGTTGGCGCCGCAGATTTCACCCATTTCCTCCAGCTCCGAATTGATGGAGCGAAGGGCGGAGGACACGTGGATATAGGAAAATGCGTAATAGTGCAGCGACATACACAGCACAATGGCCACCGGGCCGTAGGCCAGCCAGTCGGGAATGTTCAGGCCCAGACCTGCCAGGAAGCCCAAGGAGCCGGAGGTCTTGTTGCGGAACACGGCCAGCCAGGACAGGGCCTTGCACCAGGAGGGAATCATGTAGGGGATTACCACCAGCATACCCATGACCTTCTTGCCGGGCAGGTCCGACCGGACCACCAGCCAGCCCAGCACCGAGCCCAGAGGCACGGACACCAGGGTGGTGAACAGGCCAACCACCAGGGAGTTCTTCAGCGGGCCCCACAGCGTGGCGGCGGCCAGCTTGCCGGTGAGGATGTACTTCCAGTAGTACAGGGTAAAGTCGCCTACGCTGGAGCCGTCAATCCGGCGAAGCTCCGCCTTGGCCACCGTGAAGGTGGAGGCGATCATTTGCAGCAGGGGAATCACAATGAGACAAAACAGAATGATGAGCGTGATCAGCACAATCATGTTAAAGGGGTTTTTGACCACGTTCAGAAACTGGTTTTTCAGACGCGTTTTGTTAAAGGGTTTTCTATTGCTCTTCACTTTCTGTGCTCCTTTCCATCGTTGGGGTCTGTGGTTTGCCGTCCGCAGCAGCCGCCAGCAGCACCTCCTGCGGAATTCATTTGCATGGGACCTCTCTCCTCTCGACGAATACGTTTCCGAAAGCTGCTCGCTGACTATACTATAACACGCCCGACCCGTTTCGTCAATTTGCAAATGAAAACCCGCAAATTTCTGTCACATTTTATAAAAATAGTACATTGTAATTAGTGATTTAGATGGAGAATCTTAGGAAGTCTTTTGTGGGAATTGTAAACTTTTTCGTAATATCTGCGCTTTACGCAAATGTTTCCGGATATTTTCCATAAAAAAGGGGCAGTCAGATGAATTTCACCGCCCTGCTCCGGATATCCGCCGCCCGGAGCTTTCCACAAAAAGCCCGCAGCCGACGATGCTATTGTACCGCCCCCAGGTAAAGTTCGGAACCGCCCTTTTGTAAAATTCATGTATGAACATACTGTGAACAGCCTACCTCCGTCATTCTTTGTTGCGCTCAAGACGGCAGAGAAACGGGGCCAGGCTTTCGCCTGGCCCCGTGTAATGGGGAGGAATGGAAAAATCAATCCTGATACAGCTCCGGCTTTTCGATGGTCTGCACGGGCAGGAACTGGGAGGTGCCCCGGGAGGCGTTCAGAGCGTCGCCTGCCACGCAGGCCACATACCCGTCCCAGGCGGAGGGGCCGGTGAGCTTTCCGTCGTGGACGGACCGGACCCAGCTGCACAGCTCGATGTCGTAGGCCTCGATGAAGCGCTCCTTCCAGTCGGTCATAATGGGCATGGACTCGGCGGGGTCCAGGCTGTCCCACCCGGCGGGGCGGCTCCGGCGGACCACGGCGTAGGGGTCCGGCAGCTTCACGGTGCCGTTTTCGCAGACCACCTCGCACTGGATGTCATAGCCGTAGCCGTCGGCCACCTGGACCTCCACGTCGATGAAGCAGCCCTTCTTGGTCCGCAGCAGCATGACCTGGGGGTTGTCGTAGCCCTTGTTGGAGTTGGCGGACTGGCGGACCCGGACGCACTGAGCGTCGGCGTACTCGTCGCTTAACAGCCACCGGCAGATGTCCAGCTCGTGGATGGCCACGTTGGTCACGCCGTTCTCGGTCTTGAAGCCGGGACCCTGGCTGACGTTGCGGTGGCAGGCCTTGATGACCAGGGGAGCCCCCAGCTCGCCGGAGTCGATGATGCGCTTCATCTCCGCATAGCCCCGGTCGTAGTGGCGCATAAAGCCCACCTGAACCAGGCGGCGGCCCAGCTCCACCTCCCGGGCGATGATCTCCTCGCAGTCCGCCGCATTCTGGGACAGGGGCTTCTCGCAGAAGCACCACTTCTCCTGGGCCAGGACCTTCATCACATAGTCGTGATGGGTGGGGTCGATGGAGGTGATGACCACCGCCTCCACCTCCGGGTCGCAGATCATGCCGTCGCAGTCGTTTCCGTAGGAGCGGATGCCGTATTTGGCGGCGGTGTCGTCAGCGGCGGCGGCCACATAGTCGGACACAGCCACCACCTGGGCCCCGGGGACCGTGTTCATAATGCGGCGGCAGTGGTCCCGGCCAATGGCGCCGCAGCCGATGATGCCGATTTTCAAATTGTGATCCATTTGAAATGCTTCCTTTCTTTTAATAGCGTCTGACGTCCTTCACATGGTCCAGGTGGTCCCGGTAGGCGGCCAGGTTCTTGGGGTTCTCGGACACCTCCGTGTCGCCAACCCGCCACCAGGAGCTGTAGCCCTCGGTCATGGACTTGGGCAGCACCCGGATGTCAAACAGCACCGGCACGTCCTTGATTTCCTTAGCCTCGGCAATGGCCTGGCGGAGCTGGTCCATGGTGTGGATTCTGTAGGCCCGGCAGCCGTAGCCCTGGGCAATCATGGCGAAGTCCACAGGCATGAAGGGGCCGGAATGGCGGCCGTCCCCGCCCCGGAACCGCAGCTCGGTGCACAGGCTCTCGTTGCCGTGGCCCACCTGCAGATTGTTGATGCAGCCGAAGCTGGCGTTGTTGAACAGACAGACGTTGATTTTCTTGTGCTCCTGGACGGCGGTCAGCAGCTCGGAGTGGAGCATCACGAAGCTGCCGTCACCGGCCATGGCGTAGACCTCCCGGTCCCCCACGGCGTGCTTGACACCCAGTGCGCCGGAAATCTCATAGCCCATGCAGGAGTAGCCGTACTCCATGTTGTAGGTATCCTGGGCCATGGGCCGCCACATCCGCTGCATATCGCCGGGCAGAGAGCCGGAGGCCCCGATGACCACGGCATCCCGGTCGATGCAGTGGTTGATGCAGCCCAGCACCTGGGTCTGGGTCAGGGACGCGTCCAGGTCCCCGGCAAACCGGAAGGCGGACTGGGCGTTGTCGTCGTTGACCTCGGGGACATAGCCGGGGCCGAAGGTAATGCCGTCCAGCCGGGCCAGCTCCTGCTCCCAGCGGGCCTTGGCCTGGGCAATCTGGCCGTCATAGGGGGCGTGATAGCCCTCCAGGGCCTTTTGCAGGACGGGCAGAGCCTTCTTGGCATCGGCCACCACGGAAACGGCATCCAGCTTCATGGCCTGGAAGGCAGAGACATTGATGTTGACGAACCGGGCGCTCTCCGGGAACAGCCACTTGGAGGCGGTGGTGAAGTCCGTATACCGGGTGCCCACGCCGATGACCACGTCCGCCTCCCGGGCAATCTCGTTGGCGGCGGAGCAGCCGGTGGTTCCGATGCCCCCCAGGTTCAGGGGGTGGTCCCAGACAATGGCGCTCTTGCCCGCCTGGGTCTCGCCGAAGGGAATGCCGGTGGCCTCGGCAAAGGCCCGGAACTGTTCATGGGCCTCGCTGTAGCGCACACCGCCGCCGCAGACCAGCACAGGCCGCTTGGCCTGACGGATAACCTGGGCCGCCTCGGCAATGGCCTCGGCCTCGGGCTCCGGCCTTGCCAGCCGGTGGACCCGCTTGGCAAAGAAGCTCTCCGGGTAGTCATAGGCCTCGCCCTCCACGTCCTGGGGCATGGCGATGCACACAGCGCCGGTGTTGGCCGGGTCCGTCAGCACCCGCATGGCGCTGAGCATGGCGCTCATCAGCTGCTCCGGCCGGACAATCCGGTCCCAGTAACGGCACACCGGCCGGAAGGCATCGTTGGTGGACAGGGACAAATCGTGGGTCTGCTCCACCTGCTGCAAAACCGGGTCCGGCTGGCGGCAGGCGTAGACATCGCCGGGCAGCAGCAGCACGGGGATGTTGTTGGCGGTGGCGGTGGCGGCGGCGGTGACCATATTGGCCGCGCCGGGGCCTACGGAGGAGGTCACGGCCATGATTTTCTTGCGCTTGCACTGCTTGGCGAAGGCCACGGCGGTGTGGGCCATGCCCTGCTCGTTTTTGCCCTGCCAGACCTGCATCCGATGGGTCTCCTGGGCCAGGGCCTGGCCCAGGCCCACCACGTTGCCGTGGCCGGGCAGCATGATAACGCCCTCCACGAAGGGATGCTCCATGCCGTCGTAGGCGATGTATTGGTTTTCAAGGAACCGGACCAGGGCCTGGGCCATGGTCAGACGAACGGTTTTCATAATCCTTCCTCCCCTTTGAAGATGTGCTCGTTGGCATCCTGCTTCCAGAGCCATGCGTGCTCCGGGTCGTCGATGCGGGTCTTTTCCCAGGGGTCCCCCTCCAGGTGCCGGATGCCCCAGGCGTAGCACATGGCATAGCCCGGTGCGGCGGTCTGGCTGTGGAAGCCCTCCCGGATAACGGCCAGGCCGTTGTGGCCGGTTTTGTAGATTTCGCCGTTGGCGAAGCCTGCGCCGAAGCCCTGGGGGTGGTCAAAGCGGTAGAAGTAGACCTCCGGCTGGGGGTGGTGGTGAGGCGGGTAGGAGGACCACTTTCCGGGGAAATTCAGAACCTCCCCCAGCACCATGTTGGAAAACGGCGCATTTTCATAGTCAAAAAACGTTTTAATCTCCCGGCGCATACAGCCCATCAGCTCCCCGGCAGCGCCGGCGTGCTGGACCTGGACGGTGTCCGGGGTGTAGAGCACCGGGGCGTAGTCCCGGCAGTTTTCCGTCTGCTGGATGTACAGCTCGCTGGGGCCCTGGGCGGTGACGGTGATTTCCGTATTCCGGGGGGCCAGCAGGCAGTAGGCCTCCTGGCGGAAGCAGTCGGACCGCCGGGCATGGCAGCTCTGCCCAGCCCAGGCCAGGGTCACGTCCCCGGCAAACAGCAGCACCGCCGTCTCCTTCTCCGGCTCCCGGATGGTATAGCTGTCCCCGGCCTCCAGCACCAGCAGGCCCACGTCCATGGCGGTGCCCAGGTCGTCCCGGGCGGCGTCGATGTAGGGGTTATACCCCCGCCGGACCGGTTTGTTCAGATAGGTGGTCACAGTTCTGCCTCCCCTCACAGGCCCGTGTGGGCACGGATGTAGCGTCTTGCCATCATGGCGTATTCCAGGGGGTCTGCCTTGGCGGGGTCCTGCTCGGCCTCCACCAGCAGCCAGCCCGCATAGCCGGCCTCGGCCAGCAGCTTAAAAATGGGGTCAAAGTCCACGCCGCCGTCGCCGGGCACCGTGAAGGCCCCGTTTCTGACGGCCTGGAGGAAGCTCCAATTCTCCCGCCGGGCCTGGTCCACCACCGGCAGGCGCATATCCTTCAGATGGACATGACCCACCCGGCCGACGTACTTTTCCAGCACCGCCAGGGGATTTTCCCCGGCGAAGGTGAAGTGGCCGGTGTCGTAGCACAGGAACACATACGCCGGGTCCGTGTTCTCCATGAGCCGCTCCGTTTCGGCGGCGGTCTGGACCACGGTGCCCATGTGGTGGTGGAAGCACAGCTTAAAGCCCCGGTCCCGGGCAACCTTGCCCAGGCCGTTGAGGCCCGTGCACAGCCGGTCCCACTGGCTGTCGTCCATGATGTGGCGGTGGCCGCCGGTGAGCACCGGCACGTCCTGCTTTCCCTGGATGGACCAGCTCTGCTCGCTGACGTTGATGCGGTCGCAGCCCACCGCTGCCAGGAAGTCCAGCTCCCTTTCAAAATCCTTTCGCACCCGGTCATAGTCCTGGGTCAGCAGGAAGGAGGAAAACCACCGGCTGGCAATGGTCATGCCCCGCAGGTCCAGGGCCTTTTTCAGCTCCGCCGGGTCGCTGGGGTATTTGTTGCCGATTTCGCAGCCGGTGAAGCCGGCCAGGGCCATTTCACTGACGGTCTGGCGGAAGGTGTTCTCCGCCCCCAGCTCCGGCATATCGTCGTTGCACCAGCCGATGGGGGCGATGCCCAGCCTTACCTTCGTAGAATCAAACATATTAGTTCTGTTCCTCCTTAGATTCTTGCGACGCCGGAGTCCCGGGCCGCCTGGGCCACCGCCTTTGCCACGGCGGGGCCTACCCGCTGGTCAAAGGCCTTGGGAATGATGTAGTCGGCAGACAGCTCCCCGTCGGAAATCAGGCCCGCCAGGGCCCCGGCGGCGGCCATTTTCATCTGCTCGTTGATATCCGACGCCCGAACGTCGAAGGTCCCCCGGAAGATGCCCGGGAAGGCCAGCACGTTGTTAATCTGGTTGGGATAGTCGCTGCGGCCGGTGGCAACCACCTTTGCGCCTCCTGCCTTGGCATCCTCGGGGAAAATCTCCGGGGTGGGGTTGGCGCAGGCAAAGACAATGGCATCCCGGTTCATGGTTTTGACCATGTCGGTGGTGACGGTGTTGGGGGCGGACACGCCGATGAACACGTCTGCGCCCACCAGCATCTGGGCCAGGGTCCCGGCTCTGCGCTCCAGGTTGGTCCGCTGGGCCATCTCCTCCTTAATCCAGTTCAGGCCCTCCCGGCCGGCGTAAATAGCGCCCTTCCGGTCGCACATGGTCACGTGCCGGAACCCGGCGCTGAGCAGCAGCCGGACAATGGAAATGGCGGCGGCTCCCGCCCCGGAGGTGACGATGCGCACGTCCTCCTTCTTCTTGCCCACCACCTTCAGCGCGTTGGTCAGGCCCGCCAGGGTGATGACCGCCGTGCCGTGCTGGTCGTCGTGAAAAATGGGAATGTCGCATTTTTCCTTCAGCTTCCGCTCGATTTCAAAGCACCGGGGGGCGGAGATATCCTCCAGGTTGATGCCGCCGAAGGAGCCGGACAGCAGATAAACGGTATTGACGAACTGGTCCACGTCCTTGGTTTTCACGCACAGGGGGAAGGCATCCACATCGCCGAAGGCCTTGAACAGCACGCACTTGCCCTCCATCACCGGCATTCCGGCCTCGGGGCCGATGTCCCCCAGGCCCAGCACGGCGGAGCCGTCGGTGATGACGGCGCAGAGGTTGTGCCGCCGGGTCAGCTCGTAGGACTTGCTGATGTCCTTCTGGATTTCCAGGCAGGGCTGGGCCACGCCGGGGGTGTAGGCCAGGCTCAGGTCGTCCTTGGTCTTGACGGGAACCGTGGCCACCACTTCAATTTTACCCTTCCACTGGCCGTGCAGCCGAAGGGATTCTTCTGCATAATTCATATTGCGCTCTCCTTTTCTTCGCTGCATTGGGGCAGCGTCGCTCCGCCGTAGGGCATGGCCAGGACCGTAGCCTCCGGGCCGTAGCGGCCAAGGGCCTCGTCCAGGGCCTGCTGGGCGGAGGGCTGGGGGTTGAGGAAAATGCTTCGGACGAAGCTCTCGTCCATTTCCGACACCAGGTCGATTCTGGCGTTTTCCAGCACCATGGCAATGGCCGCCGCCTTGTGGCCGCCCAGCTGGAACTCCCGGCCGATTCGCTCCACCATGGAGTGGGCGGTGGGAGCCTGGGTGAGCCACTGCTCGAAGGCGGTGCTGCCCAGCCCCTCGGGGCAGGCACCGATGAGGATGATGGTGCCGCCCTTTTTCACCGCCAGCTTGGCGTTGTCCAGGGCCTTCTGGGTCTGATAGAGGTTGGCATCCTTGGGGGCCCCGCCCTGGGACACCAGCACGATGTCCGCCAGGGCCGGAATGGCCTTGCGGTACATCCGGTCTAAGTAGGCGCAGGCATCCCGGTGGGCCGCCGTCACGTCGCCGGCGGCGCAGTAGACGATTTTTTTATGCTCGTCCAGCACCACGTTGACCACATAGTCAATGCCGCAGATGGCCCCGGCCTCCTCGATATCCTCCCGGATGGGGTTTCCCTCCAGCTTCCCGGCGCAGGCATCGGGGCTGGTCATCATCCGGTGGTTGCAGGCAATGGCCTCCGGGGTGGACACGCCGGGCATAATGGCCTTGGCCCCGCCGGAGTAGCCTGCAAAATAGTGAAATTCCACATTGCCCAGGCAGATTCGGAAGTCCGCCTCCGCCACCACCCGGGTGATATCCACAGGGGTGCCCCGGCCGGTCACGCCCATGCGGACGCAGTCTGTCGGCTCGCTGTCCACGCAGGCAACGGTGTCATAGACCTTATCTCCCGCCAGATGCCGCCGCTCCTCGGGGGTATGGTGCCGGTGGGAGCCCAGGCCGAACACCACGGTGATATCCGCCGGGCGGCACCCGGCGGCCTCCAGCTCCGCCAGCACGGGCGGCAGTACCTCCCAGCTGGGGATGGGGCGGGAGATATCGCTGGTGATGATGACGATTTTCTGTCCCGGTCTTGGCAGGGTCCGAAGATTCGGCGCGCCGATGGGGTGGGCAAGGGCGTGGCGCACCGCCTCGGCCCCCCGCCGCTTGTGGTCCATGGGGTTGGACACAAGCACCCCCATCAGGTTTTTCTCCGGCAGCTCCACAGTCTGCACGCCGGGTCCGTATCCGAATTCCAGCTTCATAGCTCAGCCTTTTCTGGCCAGCGCCGCCTTGACCTGGCGGACCACATGGTCCTTGGTCAGGCCGAAGCGCTCCTGCAAATAGCCCTGGGGGCCAACCTCGCCGAATTCATTCTCCACGGCCACCGCCTCCGCAGGCACCGGGCACCGCTGGGCCAGCACCTCCGACACGGCGGAGAACAGGCCGCCGTAGCGGTTGTGGTTTTCCGCCACCACCACGGCCCCGGTCCTTTTGGCCCAGGCGGCCACGGCATCCTCGTCCAGAGGCTTGATGGTGAACAGGTCCACCACGGCGGCAGAAATGCCCTCCGCCTCCAGCTCCCGGGCGGCCTCCATGGCCTCCCTGACCATAATGCCCACGGCGAAAATCACCGCATCGGTGCCCTCCCGGAGGGGGATGGCCTTGCCGATTGGGGTCTCGGTGCCCTCGGCGTAGACCTTGGCGTACTGCTTTCTGCCCACCCGGATGTACTTGACACCGGGGCGGTTGACGCACTGGCGCAGGACGCTTTCCAGCATGGTGGGGTCGGTAACGTCGATGACGGTGGCCCCGGGCAGGGCCCGGTACAGCGCCACATCTTCAAAGGGCATATGGGTGCCGCCGTTGAGGGTGGCGGTCACGCCGGGGTCGGTGCCGATGATGGTGATGTCGTTTTTCGCATAGCCGCCGGACAGGAACACCTGGTCATAGCACCGGCGGGAGGCGAAGGGGCCGAAGGTATGGACAATGGGCTTGAAGCCCGCCGATGCCAGGCCGCAGGCCACGCCAATCATGTTGGCCTCGGCAATGCCGCAGTTCACCGCCCGGTCCGGGTGCTCCCCGGCCCACTTGGCGGTTCCGATGCAGTTCATCAGGTCCGCATCCAGATAGATAACGTCCGGGTCCTCCGCCGCCAGGGCGGGAATCACCTGGCCCAGCACCTTCTTGCACAGGCGGGGGTCCATTTCGCCGTTATAAACGATTGCCATATCCTACGCCTCCTTTTCCGCCAGCTCCTGCCGGAGCTGGGCCGTCCAGCGGGCGAACTGCTCGTCGCTCACCGGCACGCTGTGGTTCATCACGGTATTGGCAACGTCGGGGATGCCTGCGCCCTTCACGGTGTCCAGAACGATGGCATAGGGCTTGTCGCCTCCCTGCCGGGTCCGCTCCAGGGCCTCAGCCAAAGCCTCCACGTCGCTGCCGCAGACCTTCACCGTGTCAAAGCCGAAGGCCTGGAACTTTTTCACATAGTCGCCCATGGGGTAGACGTCGTCGGTCCAGCCGTCCAGCTGGCGCTTGTTCCAGTCCAGCAGCACCACCAGGTTGGACAGCTTCTTGGCGCTGGCAAAGGCCAGAGCCTCCCAGACCTGGCCCTCGTTGCTCTCGCCGTCGCCCACGATCAGGAACACACGGCTGTCCCGGCCCCGGAGCTTATCGCCCAGAGCCATGCCGGCAGCCAGGGACGTGCCCTGGCCCAGCGAGCCGGTGGTCATGTCCACGCCGGGGGTTTTGTTCCGGTCGCAGTGGCTGGGCAGCCGGGTGCCGGGCCGGTTCAGGGTTTTCAGCTCATCATAGGGGAAGAAGCCCTCCACGGCCAGAGTGCCGTAGACCGCAGGACCGGCGTGGCCCTTGGAGCACACCAGCTTGTCCCGCTGGGGCCACTGGGGATTTTTCGGGTCATAGCGCATCTGGTCGCCGTAGAGCACCGCCAGGGTGTCGGCAATGCTCAGCGCGCCGCCCAGATGGCCGGAGCCCAGGGAGTGGATGGCCTCCAGAGTCGCCAGCCGAATGCGGATGGCCAGGGCCTCCAATTCCTTTTTCCTGGTTAATTCCATTTATTTCACCTCACTGTTTTGTCACGTCCGCCCCGTGGCGCAGGGCCCGGACCACAGGCAGCTCCTCACCGCTGAGAAAGCGGATGAGGGCGCCGCCGCCGGTGCACAGGTAGCCCATGCGCTGGGTCAGACCGTAGCTCTCCGTGGCGGTGATGCTGTCGCCGCCGCCGAGAACGGTAAAGCCTTCCGTGTCAGCCAGCGCCTGCCAGACGGTTTTCGTCCCGGCGGCGCTGCTCTCCTGCTCAAACACCCCCATGGGGCCGTTGACAAAGACGGTCTTGGCCCGGAGGATTTCCCGGCGGTAGGCCTCCGCCGTGGCAGAGCCGATGTCGGTGGAGGTGATGTCCCCGGGAATTTCTCCCAGATGGGCCTCCTTCCGGCAGCCGTCCTCCACCCAGGCCAGGTCCCGGGGCAGCAGGATTTTGTCCCCGTAGCGCTCGTAAAGGGCCTTGGCCGCCTCCAGATACTGGCTGTTGTTGGACCGCTCAAGGAAGCTGCGGCTGCCGCTGCCAATGTCCCGGCCCAGGGCCGCCAGGAAGATGTTGCCCACCAGGCCGCCGGTGACCACCCGGTCCGCAATGCCCTTGGACAGCACCACCGGCAGCATTCCGAAGGCATCGGACACCTTGGCCCCGCCCAGCACGAACAGGCAGGGCCGGTCCGGCATTTCCATCAGCCGGGAAACGGTGCAGTATTCCTTCTGGAAAAGCCTTCCCATATAGGAGGGCAGCACCTGCTCAAAGCCGCACAGGCTGGGCTGGTCCCGGTGGGCGGCGGCGAAGGCATCGCAGACGTACAGGTCCGCCAGAGGGGCCAGCTTCTCCACCAGCAGGGTTTTCGCCTGCTGCTCGTGGGTCAGGCGGAGCTTCATTTCAAACAGGGTCTGCTCCTCGGCCAGGAAGCGCACATTGTCCAGCAGCAGAATCTCCCCGTCCTTCAGGCCCCGGATTTTTTCCCGGGCGGCGGGGCCGCACACATCGTCAATCCACTGGACGGGCCGCTCCAGCAGCTGCTCCAGCACCGCCCGGTGGGGGCGGGTGGTGTAATAGTTCTGATACTCGATGTCGCTGCCCTGGTGGGCCAGCAGCACCACCCTCGCCCCCCGGTCCGACAGCTCCCGGACGGTGGGGACGCAGGCCCGGATGCGGTTGATGCTGCGAAGGCTCTCGCTGGCCCGGTCCACCGGCTGGTTGATATCCACCCGGCACAGGACGGTTTTGCCTGCCAGCTCCGCCTCGTCCAGGGTCCGGATTCCGAATTCCATGGTGCGCCCCCTTATCTCTTGAAGCGGCCGATTCCCAGGTACTTGTTGGTCTGCGCCGTGCCCTCCTCCCGGGTCAGCTGCATCTTCATGGCGGCCCGGATGGCATCCATGGTCTCGGGGATGGTGACAGACTCCTGGGGAATGTGGATGGCGTACATAATGTCGTTGCCGGACTCCACGATGGAATCCTCCCACAGCCCGATTTCATACATATCGCCCCGGCGGTTGCCCAGGTCCCGGGCGTACTTGAAGAAGCTGGCGTTGCCCTTGAAGCCCTCGTCGGTGGTGACGGTGCGGATACGGGGGTGCTTGCGGAAGGCCTCCAGTGCCATGTCCCGGGTAATCTTCTTCCCGTCCTTAGCCGTTGCCAGCACGGTGATGATGTGGCCGTGGGTGACGGGGGTGTGGACCAGAATGCCGGTGGCCTCCACGTGGGGCATAATGGTCATCAGGTCCACCGCCTGGTGGCTGGGGGCCTTGTCCATTTGCAGGGCGTTGGTCAGGCCCCGGTGATAGTCGCCGGGGTCCGCCACCCGGCGGATGATGGTAATGGCCACCTTCTCCAGGCCGATGGCCCGGTCCAGGCAGTCCACCGTCCGAATCAGGCCGGTGGTGTTGCAGGAGGTCAGCTTCAGATAGTCCTGGCCCACGCCCTTTTCATAGTTGGCGTAGCCGTGGAAGAACACGTCTGCCACGGAATTCTTCTCGCCGCCCTGGAAAATGGCCTTGACCCCCAGCCGCTTGTAAATCTCCTTGTTCTTGGCACCCACGCCGCCGGGGGAGGAGTCCAGCATCACGTCTACCTTGCTGCACAGCTCCTCAAAGGTGCCTGCCACCGGAATGTCCAGTGCGTCAAAGGCGCTCCGGTCCGCCCCGTCCACCAGATACAGAGGATAGGGTACATTGTTCACGCCGCACATATCGTTCTCCCGCAGGGCCCGGATTGCCAGAGTCGGGGCCAGGTCGGCAATGCCCACCAGCTCCATGTCCCCCTGCAGTGCAACGCCGTCTGCCAGGCGCTGCCCGATGGTGCCGTACCCTGCTACGCCTACTCGAACCTTTGCCATATGAATTCCTCCACTTTCAGATTCAGTGTTTATTTCGTCTGCGTTACGCAAACGTTTCCTACAAGGCGATTGTAGCACCACCCCGGTGTATTGTCAATTCTAATCATCATATTTTTGGTTGGTTTGAAAATTTTTGATAAAGATGCACTAAATTTAACAATAAGAGTTGACAATTTGACCTGCTTGTTTTATTATAATAGACAGAAACAGCGGAAGCGTTTGCGGAAGGAGCGACCAAAAATGAAAGACACCCGAAGGAAGCGGATGGAACAATTCGTCCAGGAGCGGCACTCTGTCTCCATGGAGCAGCTCTGCCGGGAGTTTTCGGTATCCATGAACACCGTCCGTGCGGATGTTGCCTATCTGGTGGAGGTGGGGGCCGTGGAGAAAATCTACGGCGGCGTTCTGGCCGTCAGCCACCACCAGGTGCCCCTGTTCGAGCAGCGGGCCGGCACGGCGGTGAAGGAGAAGCTCAAGATTGCCCAGGCGGCGGCAGCCTTTATCGAGGACCACGAGAGCATCTTCATCGACGCCGGAACCACCGCCATGCACCTGATTGACTTTCTCAGCCCGGACAAGCAGGTGACCATCATCACCGGCAACCTCTATGTGCTCTCCCACGCCATGGAGAAGCCCAAGGTGGAGCTCATCATCCTGCCCGGCAAGCTCAACCGCCGGACCAACGCCGTGGCCGACGGGAGCACCCTGGAATTTCTCAGCCGCTACCATTTTAACAAGGCCTTCATGGGGGCCTCCGGCATCTCCCCGGACGGCAAGCTCAATGTCTCCACCTACCCCGAGTACGAGGTGAAGAAGCTGGCCATCTCCCAGTGCGACCAGTCCATTCTGCTGGCGGACTCCCTGAAATTCGGAGCCTCCGGCCTCATGTCCTACGGCAGCCTGGACGATATCCAAATGCTCATCACCCAGTGGGACATCCCCCAGGGAATTGTCCGCCGCTGCAAGGAAACCGGCATCCGTCTGGTTCAGACGGGTTGATACGAATTTTTCATAAAACGATTTATCGTTTTATCGGGCGGCAGAATGCCGCCTCATCGCCGCAGGCGATGAAAAATGAAGTACCATCCGTTTCTTTGGGGCGTTGCGGGGAACTAAGAAAAACTTGTTTTTCTTAGTTCGGCGGAAAGCCCCCCAGCCGTCAGGCTGGAGCATAAAAATCTTGTGAAAGATTTTTATGAAGAAATGGCATGAAAGGAGCTTACATATGTATCGGATTGAAACCCATCTTCACACCAGCCTGGTCAGCAAGTGCGGGCATCTGACGCCCCAGGAGCTGGCGGAGGCCTATGCCCGGGCGGGCTACTCTGCCATTGCCGTCACGGACCACTTCAACCGCACCACCTTCCACTATCTGGACGTGGGTCTGACGGACGGGGCCGAGGCGGTCCGCCGCTTCCTGGAGGGCTTCGAGCAGCTCCGGCTGGCCTGCCGCCCCTACGGCATTCAGGTCTACAAGGGGGCGGAGCTTCGCTTTGACGAATGCGAAAACGACTACCTGCTCTACGGCTTCCACGACGAGCTGCTGCGAGACCCGGAGGCCGTCTTCCGGATGGGCGTGGCCGCCTTCTCCCCCCTGGCCCGGGAGGACGGGGCCCTGCTGGTCCAGGCCCACCCCTACCGCCGGAAGTGCACCCCCGCCATCGCCTTCTACCTGGACGGGGTAGAGGTGTTCAACGGCAACCCCCGCCACGAAAGCCACAACGACCAGGCCGAGGCCTACGCCCGGATGTTCGGCCTTCTCCGGCTGGCCGGTTCGGACTGCCACCAGACCCCGGACATCGCCGCCAGCGGCATCCTCACCCAGGACCTCCCCGGCGACAGCTTCGCCTTCGCCAACCTCCTCCGCGCCGGCCGCTATACCTTGATGAGCGACCAGCCGGAAAAATAAGCCGTGCCTCTCAGGTTTCATTCAGCAGTCAAGAGCGGTACAGGCCAATGGCTCCCCTGTGTAAGGGGAGCTGTCAGCGAAGCTGACTGAGGGGTTGTAAATCTTCCCTCCATTGAGTAGCCGATAATATGGAACAATGGGGAAGTGCAGAGGAACAACCCCTCCGACCCGGCTTACGCCGGGCCACCTCCCCTTACACAGGGGAGGCTTTGCTGCGGCAACACAAAACAGCGGACCCGCCGGTGCACACAAAAGGTGCACCGGCGGGTCCTGTTTTCGGCATATAGCCAAGTTTCTGTCATTTATTTAATAGGAAATCACCACGCACTGGCAGCTGGCCAGGGGCAGGGTGTCCTTGGTGGGAGCGATTGGGCCGTTGGACAGGAGCAGCTGCTTGATTGGGCGGTCCAGATTAAGGGTCACCGGCTCCCGGCCGAAGTTGGCCGCCACCAGCACCCGCCGGTCCCCCAGGGTCCGGGTGTAGGCCATGACGTTCTCCCGGTCCTGGAATGCAGGCTCCACGCTGCCGTAGGTGAACAGCTCCCGCCAGGCCGGGTCCTTGCGCAGGGCAACCAATGTCCGGTAGTAGCGCAGCACCGAGTCCGGGTCCTCCTCCTGGGCGGCCACGTTGATCTGGGTGTAGTTGGGGTTCACCTTCATCCAGGGGGTGCCGCTGGTGAAGCCAGCGTTTTTCTCGCTGCTCCACTGCATGGGGGTCCGGGCGTTGTCCCGGCTCATGGCCCCGCAGGCCGCCAGGGCCTGGGCCTCCGGCACCCCCGCCGCCAGGGCCAGACGGTACTGGTCCCGGGTGCTGATGTCGTCAAACTCCCGGATGTCATTCCACCGGCAGTTGCGCATTCCGATTTCCTGGCCCTGGTAGATGAAGGGGATGCCCCGCAGCAGCAGGCTCACGGTGCCCAGCATCTTGGCCCCGGCGGGGGTCTGGGCGTAGTCGGGCAGGAACCGGGAGACCCCCCGGGGCTCGTCGTGGTTTTCGATGATGTTGGCCTTGAAGCCTGCGGCCATGCCCTCGGCCTGGGAGTCCAGGACTGCCTTCCGCCAGGCGGCGAACTCCACCTTCGGCGCATCGTACCAGCCGTGGCCCCCGTCGCTGAGGCAGTGGGCGCTGAAGTCGAAAATGGTGGAGAAATAGCCGTCCTCCCCGATGAACCGGGGCAGCTGGCCCGGCTGCATATTGAACACCTCGCCCACAGTAAAGGCATCGTGCTGCCGGAAGGTGCTGTCCCGGAGCTCCGTCAGGAAGGTCCCCACCCCCTGGACCTGCTCCACCATCCGCCAGCAGCCCGCCAGGCCGTCGGGGCCGTCCGGGGGCAGGTCCGGGAAATCCAGGTCCTTTTTGATGTTGATGATGGCGTCAATGCGGAAGCCCGCCAGGCCCTTGTCCAGCCACCAGTTCACCATGTCGTACAGCCGCCGGCGCAGGACCGGGTTCTCCCAGTTCAGGTCCGGCTGCTCCTTGGCGAACATATGCAGGTAGTAAAGGTCCCGGCCCGGCACCTTCTCCCAGCAGCTGCCGCCGAAGTAGGAGCGGTAGTTGCTGGGGGGGCCGCCCAGCTTCCCCGGGCGGAAGTAGAAATAGTCTCCGTACTCCCCCTCCGGGTCCGCCAGGGCCTTCCGGAACCACTCATGCTTGTCCGAGCAGTGGTTGATGACCAGGTCCATGATGATGTACATTCCCCGCTTTTTGGCCTCGGCCAGCAGGGTGTCGAACTGCTCCATGGTGCCGAATTCCTCGGCGATGGCGTAGTAATCCGCAATGTCGTAGCCCTGGTCCACAAAGGGGGACTTGTAAATGGGCGACAGCCAGATGATGTCCACCCCCAGCTCCTTCAGATAGTCAAGCCGGGAGATAATTCCCTCCAGGTCCCCGATGCCGTCGCCGTTGGCATCCAGAAAGCTCTTGGGATAAATCTGGTACGCCACCTTGTCATGCCACCATTTTTTGTTCATTGCCGTTCTCCTTTTCCCGCTGCCGGGGTTGCATTTTCTGGCAGCTTGTATTATACTGCCATTATAGCCATGCGATTTTGATTTTTCTTCTTCAATTTTACTGTAATCTTATGCAATACTGCTTTATGGAGGATTCGCTATGCCAAAAGCGCCTGCTCCCGCCCCGGAGCGCCGGGAGGGTGTCCGGCACGGGGACGCATTTTTTCCCGTGGAAAAATACTCCACCGTGCTCAGCAAAAAGGTCCCGCCGCTGACCGTCCACTGGCACGAGGAGGCGGAGTGGACCCTGGTCACCGCCGGCCGGGGCTTTTATCAGATTGACCTGGTGGAATACCCCGTCTGCGCCGGGGACCTGCTGCTGATTCCCCCCTTGCAGCTCCATGCGGCCCGGTGCGGGCCGGAGGATGCCCTGGAAACGGAGACCTTTGTGTTCCATCTGAACTTTCTCGGCAGCAACGCCGCCGATGTCTGCGCCGCCCGGTATCTGTCCCCCCTGGCCCGGCAGGAGCTGAGCGTCCCCTGCCACCTTCCGCCCAGCCACCCGGCCTACCCGGCCATGGCCCGGCTGTTCGAAAGAGTCAGCGGCCTGTTTGCCGAAAAGGCCCCGGGCTACGAGCTGTCCATGAAGGCCTGCCTGCTGGAGGCCCTGGCCCAGCTGCTGCCCTACAGCCAGCGTCTCCCCGCCGCCGGGGCCATTTCCCAGAAGCTCAAGCAGGTGCTGGACTACCTGTCCGCCCACTACACCGAGGATATCTCCGTAGCCCAGCTGGCCGCCCTGTGCTATTTCAGCGAGTATCACTTCATGCGGTTTTTCAAAAAGCACATGAACATGACCTGCGTGGAGTACATCACCACCCTCCGGCTGGAAAAGGCGGTGGAGCAGCTGAAAACCGGCGAAGGCACCATCCTGGACGCCGCCCTCTCCGCCGGTTTTCACAATCTCGCCTACTTTTACAAGGTATTCAAGCGAAAATACCAAATGACCCCCAGAGAATTCATCCGCCAGCTGGGAGAGGTTCCTTAGTGTTGTAATTTTTCCTCTGCTGTGGTATAGTGACGGCAGAGGAAAAATTTTACCTGAGCAAGAAAGGCGGAAATGATATGATTGAACGGTATGCTTTTGGAAATGTGCTGGAGACCGGGGCTGTGGTGTGCAAGCCTGGGTGTGCAGAGGGGGCTGTGCCCTTTTTGGAAACCGAGGAGGCGGGGCGGCGGTTTAGCTTCCACATGGGCAGCGGCGACCGGGTCTATGGGCTGGGAGAAAATGTCCGGGGCATCAACAAGCGGGGCTGGATTTACGAAAGCCGCTGCATCGACGACCCCTATCTGCTGGAAAGCCGCCGGTATCTGTACGGGGCTCACAACTTTCTTCTGGTGGACGGCAGCGTGCGCTTCGGTGTGTTCTTCGACTGCCCCGGGTATCTGGCCTTCGACATTGGCTACACCCGCGCAAGCCTTCTGACGGTGACGGCGGAGGAGCCGGACCTGGATGTGTACATCATCACCGGGGACAGCCTGACGGACATCGTCCGCCAGTTCCGCACCCTGGTGGGCCGCAGCTACATCCCGCCTCTGTGGGCCTTCGGCTTCGGCCAGAGCCGGTGGGGCTACCGCAGCGCCGACGACATCCGGGAGGTGGTCCGCCGCCACCGGGAGCTGGGCCTGCCTCTGGACAGCGTCTATCTGGACATCGACTACATGGAGCGCTACAAGGACTTCACCGTAAACGCCGAGACCTTCCCGGATTTTGCCGCCTTCAACCGGGAGATGAAGGACCAGGGCATCCACCTGGTTCCCATCATCGATGCCGCCGTGAAGGTGGAGAAGGGCTACCCCGTCTACGAGGAGGGCCTTGAGAAGGGCTATTTCTGCAAAAAGGCCGACGGCACCCCCTTTGTCGGCGGCGTGTGGCCCGGCAACTCCGTGTTCCCGGATGTGCTGAACGCCGATGCCCGCCGCTGGTTCGGCCAGCAGTACAAGCGCCTCTTAGACCAGGGCGTGGAGGGCTTCTGGAACGACATGAATGAGCCGTCGGTATTCTACGCCGCAGACCGGCTGGAGCAGGTCCGGGGCCAGCTGGAGGAACTGAAGGACCGGCCCGCCGACGGCGGGCTCTACCACGAGCTGGCATCCATG
Source organism: Eubacteriales bacterium (assembly GCA_030536515.1). Taxonomy (GTDB): domain Bacteria; phylum Bacillota; class Clostridia; order Oscillospirales; family Oscillospiraceae; genus Faecousia. The sequence goes on along the minus strand of JAUNPV010000001.1, from coordinate 264,318 downwards.
CCCCAGAAGCTCTCCAATCCCCTGGAGGATTACAAAACCTTCTACCACAACATTGACGGCGTTCCGGTCCGCCACGACCGGGTCCACAACCTCTACGGCTGCTACATGACCCGGGCCGCCGGGGAGGCCTTTGAGCGGCTGCTGCCCGACCGGCGGATTCTGCTGTTCTCCCGGTCCTCGGCCATCGGAATGCACCGCTGGGGCGGCATCTGGCAGGGGGACAACCACGCCTGGTGGTCCCATCTGCTGCTGAATATCAAAATGATGCCCTCGCTGAATATGTGCGGCTTCCTCTACACCGGCGCAGACCTGGGCGGCTTCGGGGCGGATACCACCGAGGACCTGCTGCTGCGCTGGCTGGCCTTCGGCATTTTCACCCCCCTGATGCGCAACCACTCCTGCGAGGGCACCCGGCTCCAGGAGGCCTACCGCTTTGAAAATCCCAACGGCTTCCGGCATATCATGGGCCTGCGCTACCGGCTGCTGCCCTACCTGTACAGCGAGTACATGAAGGCCGCCCTGGACGGCGGGATGTACTTCCGGCCTCTGGCCTTCGACTACCCCGACGACCCCCACGCCCCCCAGGTGGAGGACCAGCTTCTGCTGGGCGAGAGCATCATGGTGGCTCCCGTGTACCGGCAGAATGCGGACGGCCGGTATGTGTACCTGCCGGAGCCTATGAAGCAGGTCCGCTTCCGCCCGGACGGCTCCGTGGAGGAGCAGGTCCTTTCCCAGGGCCACCACTATGTAGCCATTCCCATCGACGAGGTGGTGCTGTTCCTCCGGCCGGGCCGTCTGCTGCCCCTGGCAGCGGGCGGGTGCAACGTGGACCAGGTGGACTTCCAAAACCTCACCTGCATCGCCTTCCCGGCAAACGGCCGGGCGGTTTACGAATACTACCACGACGACGGCATCACCAAGGACTACGAAAACCCCGCCAACCGCCGCACCCTCCGGGTGTCGGAGGACCAATAATTGCATTTATGCTTATCGGGTTAGTCCAGCAAAGCCTCCCCTGTGTAAGGGGAGGTGGGCGGCGAAGCCGCTCGGAGGGGTTGTTCTCCCGCACTTCCCCGTTGTGCCATGTTATTGGCTACTCAATAGTGGTAAGGCTTTCAACCCCTCAGTCACGGCTTCGCCGTGACAGCTCCCCTTACACAGGGGAGCCTTTGGCCTGTACCACGCTTGCTGAGTAAAGCCGATAATCATAATTGCATTTTGTATCGTGAAACAAAGCCGCCGAAGGATTGTTCCTTCGGCGGCTTTGTTTATCCTTGCCATCCCCGGTTGACCGGGTCCAGAGCATCTACGGCGGTGTAGATTAGGGCATTGCAGATGGCGGCGGCTACGTTGCTGCCGCCCTTGCGGCCCATGGCGGCGATGGCCGGGACCCCCAGCCGGGCGCACACCGCCATCAGCCGCTCCTTGCTTTCCACCACGTTCACAAAGCCCACGGGCACGCCGATGACGGCGGCGGGGCGGAAGGCCGTTTCCTCCATCAAATCGCACAGGGCCAGCAGGGCCGTGGGGGCGTTGCCCACGGCGAACAGGGCACTGCTGTGCCGCTGGGCGGCATAGCGGACGGCGGCCACTGCCCGGGTGGTGCCCTGCTCCCTGGCGGCCTGGGCCACCTGAGGCTCCGCCATGTAGCAGCAGACCTCCCGGCCCAGCCTGGAAAGGCTGGGCTTGCTGACACCGGACCGGGCCATATTGGTGTCCGTGATGATATCCGCCCCGGCTTTCAATGCCGCCACGGCGGCGGCCACCGCCCCGGGGGTGAAGCGGAGGCTCTCGGCGTAGTCAAAATCCGCCGTGGTGTGAATCACCCGGCGCACCACCGCCTCGGTGCCTGGCAGCAGGGCAATCCCCCGCTGTTCCAGCTCCCCGGTGATGATGGCCATGCTGGTGCGCTCAATGTCCCCGGGCAGGGTGTGCCGGGGTTTTTTCTGTTCCGTCATAGGACTGCACCCCTTCCGGCTTCTTCGTCCCCGGTCCCGGGGGCGGTTTTCCTTTTGTCCAGGCCCATGGCCCGGTAGACGGCCTCCATGTCCAGGCTCTCCCGGACCCCCAGGGCCAGCAGGTCAAACTGCTGCTCCTGATAGGCCCGGTGGGACACCGGGGCGGCGGCGGACGCTTCCAGCCCCCGGCGGCTGCACAGCCAGGCGGCCAGCTTTTCCGTCAGCTCCCCTTCATCAAACAGGCCATGCAGGTAGGTTCCGAAGACGTTTCCCGCCACGCACCCCTCGGGGGTTCCCCCCTCCAGGATGCAGAAGGGCCGGCCCTGGACCTGGGTTTTGCCCATGTGAATCTCGTAGCCGTCCAGCTCCGCCCCGTCCAGAGGCGTCGCCACGGTGCTGCCCCGGACCCGGGTCCGGGTTTTTTCGGCGCTGAACACCGTGTCCGTGGGCAGCAGGCCCATGCCCCGGCAGTTCATCGGCTCGCCGCACTCGGCCCCCAGGGGATCGGAGATGGTCCGGCCCAGCATCTGGTAGCCGCCGCAGACTCCCAGCACCGGGGTGCCGTCGGAAGCCAGCTTGGCAATGGCCCCCTCCAGCCCGTTCTGGCGCAGCCACAGCAGGTCCGCAATGGTGCTTTTGGTGCCGGGCAGAATTACGATATCCGGGCTGCCCAGTTCCTTCCCATTCGTCACATACCGGACCCCCACCAGCGGGTGGGCTTCCAGGGGCGTAAAATCGGTGAAGTTGGAGATGTGGGGCAGCCGGATAACCGCCGCATCCAGTGGCTTGTGGGCGGCGGTGGTTTCCAGGCAGGGGGCCAGGGAGTCCTCGTCGTCCACGTCCACCCGCAGGTAGGGCACGATGCCCAGCACCGGGATGCCGGTCTTTTCCTCCAAAGGCTTCAGTCCCGGCCGCAGAATCTCCGGGTCCCCCCGGAATTTGTTGACAATCAGCCCCACAATCCGCTGCTGCTCCTCCGGCTCCAGCAGGGCCACGGTGCCATAGAGCTGGGCGAACACCCCGCCCCGGTCGATGTCCCCGGCCAACAGCACCGGAGCGTCCACCAGCTTGGCAAGGCCCATGTTCACAATGTCCTGGGTTTTCAGGTTAATCTCCGCCGGGCTGCCCGCCCCCTCGATGACGATGATGTCGTATTCCCCAGCCAGGCTCTCGTAGGCGGCCATGATTTCCGGAATCAGGCCCGTTTTATGCCGGAAATAGTCCCTGGCCGACATCTGGCCCCGGACCTCCCCCAGGACGATGACCTGGCTGCCCACGTCGCTGGAGGGCTTTAAGAGGATGGGGTTCATCCGCACATCCGGCTCCACCCCCGCCGCCTGGGCCTGGACCACCTGGGCCCGGCCCATTTCCAGGCCGTCCCGGGTCACGTAGCTGTTCAGGGCCATGTTCTGGCTTTTGAAGGGGGCCGCCCGGTAGCCGTCCTGCCGAAAAATGCGGCACAGGGCGGCGCACAGCAGGCTCTTGCCCGCCCCGGACATGGTCCCCTGGACCATAATGCACTTTGCACGTTTCATGCCAATACCTCCCCCAGGCCCTCGATGAGGGCGGTGTTCTCCCCGTGGGTGCGAACGGCGCAGCGATACCAGCTGCCGTCCAGCCCCGGGTAATTGCCGCAGCTGCGCAGGACGATGCCCCGCCGCCGCATAGGCTCCAGCAGCGATTTTTCGCTGCGGAACAGAATGTAGTTTGCCTCCGCCGGGACCACCTCCAGCCCCAGGGCGGCAAGCTGACCGGACAGCCAGGGCCGCTCCCGGCGGATGAGGGCCCGGACCTGGCTGACGTAGCCCTCCTCCCGGAGGGCGGCGACACCCGCCGCCTGGGCCAGGGAGGATACGTTCCAGGGCTGGCCTACGGCGGCCATTTTTTCCAGCAGCGTCCGGTTCCCGCACAGGCAGTAGCCCAGCCGGACCCCCGCCATGGCGTACAGCTTGGTAAAGGCCTTCAAAATCAGAAGGTTGGGCTCCTGCCGCCATGTCCCCTGCCAGCTGTGGCCTGCCGGGTCATCCAGGAAGTCCTCAAAGCAGTCGTCCTCCACGAAAAGCGCCCCCACCCGGCGGCATTTTTCCAGAATTTTCTGCCGGAGCGCCCGGGAGGCCGTGACGCCGGTGGGGTTGTTGGGCTCGCACAGGAACACCATGTCCGTATCCTCCGTAATGTGCAGCAGAAAGTCCTCCCCCAGGCGGAAGCCCTGCTCCCGCTTCAAAAAATACCGGTCCACCTGGCAGCCCAGGGCCGTCAGCGCCCCCTCGTATTCGGCGAAGGTGGGGGCCGGAATCAGGGCCCGCCGGGGCCTCACCGCCAGCACCGCCCGCCAAATCAGGTCGGCGGCCCCGTTTCCGCAGAGGATTTGCGCCGGCTCGCAGCCCTCCTTCTCCGCCAGGGCCTGCCCCAGGGCCCGGCACAGAGGGTCCGGATACCGGTCCACCCGGGCGCTCTCCCGGGCAATGGCCTGGCGGATGCCCTCGGGCACCCCCAGGGGGCTGACGTTGGCGGAAAAGTCCAGCAGCCGTGCGCCGGGGCCGAACTCCGCCTGGTACCCCGCCCAGTCGCCGCCGTGGGTCAGCTGAGGGGGATTGTTTTTGTTCATAGTCTCACCACCCATAAAATGCTCAGTCCCAGGGCCAGGGCCAGAAGCCCTCCGGCGTACAGCAGCCGGTTGGCCCGGAGGATGTCCTCCGGCTCCACCGCCCGGAGGGGGTCTCCGATGGTGGGCTTGTCATATTTTTCTCCAAAATACCAGGCCGGTCCCGCCAGCTGGACCCCCAGGGCCCCGGCTGCCGCCGATTCCGTCTGGGCGCTGTTGGGGCTGGCATGGTTCCGCCGGTCCCGCCGCCAGATGCGCCAGGCGTTTTTGGCATTCAGCCCCGTCAGAGCCGATGCCGCAATCAGCAGCAGGGCCGCCAGCCGGGCGGGGATGTAGTTGGCGGCATCGTCCAGCCTGGCCGCCCCACGGCCAAAGTGGAGATAGGTTTCATTTTTATAAGCCACCATGCTGTCCATGGTGTTGATTGCTTTGTAGCACAGGGCCAGGGGTGCGCCCCCCAGCAGCATATACAGCAGCGGAGCCGCCACACCGTCGGCAAAATTCTCCGCCACGGTTTCCACCGCCGCCTTGGTGACCCCCTCCCGGGTCAGGTCCTGGGTGTCACGGCCCACAATCCGGGCCACCTGGGTCCGGGCGGCGGGCAGATTTTCCTCCGCCAGACGGTCATAGACCGCCCTGGCCTCCGAGGCCAGGCCCTTCAGGGCCAGGGCCTGCCAGCACCAGAGGGTCTCCAGCATGAGACCCAGCATGGGATGCAGCCGGTAGGCCCCCCAGCACAGAGCCCCGGTCAGCGCCAATGTCCCCAGGGGCAGCGCCGCCGCCAGCACCCGGCCCGCCGCCCGCTCTCCGGCGGGGGTCCTGGGAAAGCGGCTGCGAAGGAATTTTTCCAGAGCCGAAATGGCCTTTCCCATGAAAATCACGGGGTGGGGCATCCAGGCCGGGTCTGCCAGCAGCAGGTCCAGGCAGAAGCCCAGGAAAACGGAAAGTATGTGATTCATCGGGGTTCCTCCTCGGTGTATTGCACGGTGTCCAGCAGCCGAAGCCCCCGGGGCCAGGGGGCTGTATCCAGCACGAAGCCGCCGGCGTTGGGGGCGCGCCAGCTGTAATAGTCCCGGCGGGGCAGGCCGTAGGCCTCCATCACCGCCATCTGGGTGCCGCCGTGGGCCACAATGGCCAGAATTTCCGTCCCGGCGGCCAGATTTTCCTCCACCAGCCGGGCAAAGGCGGCGCAGACCCGGCGGGAAAAGCCCTGCTTTCCCTCGCCGCCGGGGCAGACCGTTTCGCAGTTGGCATCCACCCAGGCCCGGTAGGCCGGGTCGTGCTCCATTTCCAGATAATTTTTGCCCTCGAAGATGCCGAAATCCATCTCCCCCAGGTCCCGCTCCACCACCTGCTCCGCTTCCGGGAACAGGACCGCCGCCGTCTGGGCCGTCCGACGCAGGCCGGTGACGTACACCCGCTCCGGGGAGATATCCGCCCGGCGGAGCTGGGCCAGACCCCGGGGGGACAGGGGCACATCCGTCCGGCCCTGGTAGCGTTTTTCCTCGTTGTAGGCCGTCAAGCCGTGGCGCAGAAGGTAAATTTTCATGGCAGCGTTCCTTTCAGCACCGTGGGCAGGCCGCAGAACACCCGGACCACGGTCTCCGCCCGCTTCGCCAGCAGGCAGGCCAGCCGTCCCGCCGCCTCCCGGGCGGCCCGCTGGTCCCGGTCCATGGGGACCACGCCGCCGCCCACCTCGGTGGCAATCACCACCGGATGATTTTCCAGCTTCCGGGCCAGCTCCTCCAAATCGCCGCATCCGGCGGCCAGGTCCTGAACGTCCCAGACCATGTCCGCCTCCCGGCAGCCCAGGACGGTTCTTGCAAATTCCCGCTTCCCGCTGTACAGGGGGCCGGTCACAAAAATCATGCCAGCCACCTCCTGACCAGCTGGTCTCCCACCAGGGCCGCCAGCATCCACAGCTCGCATTTCTGCAAAAACCAGCCGCACAGGTCCCCGGAGATGCCGCCGAAGGTGCCCTTCGCCACATAGACGTACCGCCACAGCACCAGCCCGGCGGCGACAGCCATGGCTGCGCCTCCGGCCAGTACCAGCCCCGCCGCCAGCACTGCCGCCAGAATCAGCAGCAGCCGGGCCAATATCTTTCGGTCGGCGGCGGTGGCAAAGGTGTGGGCCAGGCCCGTATTTTTGGCCAGAGGCCGGGCGGCCACGGCCCAGCCGGACAAGGTCCGCTCCAGCACGAAGCCCAGAGCCAGGCACAGCACCGCCCGGGGGGTTGCTTCCAGGGCCCCGCACAGGGCAAAGTACCCGGCAAAATAGGTACACATCCGAATCAGCGCAAAGGCGCCGCAGTGGGGGTCCTTCAAAATGGCGTGGCGCTTTTCCATGTCCCCCCAGCTGGCCAGGGCATCGCAGGTATCCGCATAGCCGTCCAGGTGGATGCCGCCGGTTATGAGCACCGGAATCAGGCACAGCCCTCCGGCCCGCAGCACCGCCGGGGCCCCCAGGACCTGGCAGACCCAGACCCACAGCCAGATGCCCAGGCCGCACACCACCCCCACCAGAGGGAAGGCCGCCAGGGCCCAGCGCATATTCTGTTCGTTCCACGTGGGCTGGGGCACGGGAATGGCGGAAAACATGGCAAAGGCCACGGCAGCGGTTTGAAGCAATATCATGGGTTCTCTCCTTTCTTATGGTGCTTTTTAGTATTGGGCAATGCCGCACACCACCTCGCAGACCCGGTCTGCCTTTTTGGCCAGGGCCAGGTGGGCATCGGCCATCAGCCGGAGGTAGGCTTCCGTGTCCCCGGCGTAGCTGCTGCCTCCGGTGAACAGCTCGTTGCTGACCACCACCAGGTCACTACACTGCTCAAGCAGCCGGTCCACTCCCTGTAAAATGGCGTCCAGTGCCCCGGCGCCCGCCCCCCGGGGGCTGTACAGCTCGTTGGCGGCCAGGTTCCCCAGGTCCTCCAGCAGCACCGCCCCGGGCCGGGGCAGGGTAAGGGCGGACAGGTTCACCGGGCATTCTATGGTTTCAAACTCCTTTTCCGCCCGCATGGCCCGGTGCCTTGCCACCCTGGCCCGGCTTTCGCCGTCGTAAACCTCCATGGTGGCCAGGTAGTACCGGGGCCGGGCAGGGCTTGCCAGGATGAGGCTCTCGGCGTACTCGCTTTTCCCCGAGGCGCTGCCTCCGATAACCAGGGTCAGCATGGAAAGCCCTCCCCCTTAATTCTGCGGCACATAGGCCTCCATGCCCACCTGGGCGAAGGTGGCCCCGCCGTAGATGGCGCAGGCAATGTCCAGCAGGGGCATGGCAGCCACCGCGCCGGTGCCCTCTCCCAGCCGCATTCCGGCGCAGATGAGGGGCTTCTTGCCCAGGGCCTCCAAAATCAGCTTTCCCGCCGGCTCGGCGGACACGTGGCTGGCCAGAATCACATCGTCGCATTCCGGGCACAGCCGCAGGGCGCACAGGGCCGCCACAGTACTGATGAGCCCGTCGGCCAGCACCGGCACATGGCAGGCAGCCCCCGCCAGGAAGGCCCCGCACATGGCCGCAATGTCAAAGCCCCCCACCTTGGCGAGTACGTCGATGGGGTCCGAGGGGTCCGGGGCGTTGACGGCAAGGCCGGTTTCAATGGCCCGGACCTTCCTCGCCAGGCCCTCGTCGGAAAGGCCGGCTCCCCGGCCAGTGATGCTCTCCGGCTCCACCCCCAGCAGCACCGACGCAACGGCGGCGGCGGTGGTGGTGTTTGCCATGCCCAGCTCGCCGGTGGCCAGCAGGGTTTTGCCCCTGAGGACCTGGTCAAGGGCCACCTGGGCCCCCGCCAGAATGGCCTGCTCCGCCTGGGCCCGGGTCATGGCGGGGCCTGAGGTAAAGTCGGCGGTGCCGTTGGCGATGCGCCGGTTCAGCAGACCGGCGGCATCAGGGTCATAGTCCAAAATGCCCATGTCCACCACAACCACGCCGCACCGGGCCACCCGGGCGGTCTGGTCGATGCTGCAGGTGCCTCTGGCCATGGAATTGGCCACCACCGTGGTGATTTCCGGGCCGCACTGGGTCACTCCCTGGGCGATGACCCCGTTGTCGGCGCAGAACACCAGCACGGCCCGCCGGGACAGGTCCACGTCGGCGCTGCCGGTGGCGGCGGCAATCTGCTCCAGGTCCTCCTCCAGGACCCCCAGGCTCCCCAGAGGCTTGGCGCAGGCGGCCCAGCGGGTGTGGGCCTCCGCCCGGGCGGCCTGGGACCGGGGATGGCGGGCCGAGGCGGCCTGCAAAAGCTGGGCTACAGATTCAAAATGTTTCATAAGCGGATTCCTCCTGATAGGTTTTGGCCGCCTGCACAAAGCGGCGGGACAGCAGTTCGTCAAAATAAAGATGGGGGAAGGCGGCGTAAAGGCTTTTGGAGCCGAAGCCGCAGTCCCAGCACCGGCCGGTCAGGGGCTTGGTCGCCGTGAAGTCACAGCCGTTGGCGGTGGAGTCCCAGTAGTGGAATTCGTGAACGGGGATTTGCTCCCCCGCCCGCAGCAGCAGGCTGTCGGCCCTGGCCCGGAGGCTGGCGTAGCCAAAGCGGACCAGCTTTTCCCGCCGCTGTCCCTGGCCGGGGAGGACCCCCGCCATGGGATAGACCTCCCCGTCGGCTCCCTCCAGGCTCCGGCCCAGGTACAGAAAGCCGCCGCACTCGGCCACCGTGGGCAGTCCCCCCGCCACCGCCCGGCGGACAGCGGCCAGCATAGCGCCGTTGCCGGACAGCGCCCGGGCGTACAGCTCCGGGTAGCCTCCGGGCAGATACAGCCCGCCGATGCCCTCCGGCAGCGAGCCGTCCCCCAGGGGGCTGAAAAACACCAGCTCCGCCCCCGCCGCCCGGAGGGCATCCAGGGTCTCTTCATAGGTAAAGCAGAAGGCCTCGTCCCGGGCAACGGCGATGGTCACCGTGGCCCCCTGCTCCGGCACCGCCGCCCCAGCAGGGGCAGGGCCGTCGCACAGGGCGCAGAATTTCTCCCAGTCCAGGGCCTTTTCCAGCTCTGCGGCGCACCGGTCGATGCGGCCTTTCAAATCGGTAATCTCCCCGGCGGTGTAGAGTCCCAGGTGGCGGCTTTCGAAGGCCGCCTCCGGCAGGTGGGGCAGGCTGCCCAGCACCGGCAGGCCCGTTTCCGCTTCCAGCATAGGCCCCAGGGTCCTTGCCAGCATGGGGGAGCAGTCGTTCAGCAGAATCCCCGCCAGACGGCTGGGGCTTCGGAAGCTCTGCAAGCCCTTCACCTGGGCCGCCAGGGTCAGGCTGGCCCCCTTGGGCCGCAGCACCAGCAGGGCGGGCAGCCGGAGGGTGTCCGCCAGCTGCCAGGCGGAGGCCCGGGCCGTGGTGCCCCCCAGGCCGTCGTAATAGCCCATAACCCCCTCCACCACCGCCGCCCCGCAGCCCTGGGCATAGCGGCCATAGAGGCGGCGGACCCGGTCCTCATCGGAGAAAAACAGGTCCAGATTGTGGCTGGGCAGGCCCAGCACCGCCCGGTGGAACATGGGGTCGATGTAGTCGGGGCCGCACTTGAAGGTGCAGGGGTTCAGGCCCCGTTTTTTCAGCAGCGCCAGCATAGCGCAGGTCATCACGGTTTTGCCGCTCCCGGAATGGGGGGCCGCCAGCAGAAACTGAATCATAGGCAGTTCCCCGCAATCAGGAACACCGGGTTGTTGGCCATAAGCAGGTGGAGTCCCCCCGCCGCTCTGGTGCGGCTGACGGCAATCTGGGTGATTTCCGGCTCCATGCCCCTGGCCCGGAGGGCGGCAGCCGCCCCTTCCAGGGTTTCCAGGGCAATGGCGGAAACGCAGACCCGAGCCTTGGGGTTCTTTTCAAAAACCCGGTCCAGAATCTCCGCCAGCCGCCCCCGGCTTCCGCCGATGAACACAGCGTCCGGGGCAGGCAGGTCCTCCAGAGCCTCCGGGGCATAGCCCTCCACCAGGTGCAGATTCCAGGCGGACAGGGCCTCCCGGTTTTGCCGGATGAGACGGCAGGCCTCCGGGACACACTCCACGGCGTACACCGGGGCCCCGCCGTTGGCGTAGGCCATTTCCACGCTGACGCTGCCCGTACCGGCCCCGATGTCCCAGGCGGTCTCCCCCGGGGCCAGGGCCAGCTTGGCCAGCACCGCACTGCGGACCTCCTGCTTGGTCATGGGGACCTTGGTCCGGCAGAAGGTATCGTCGGGCCAGCCGGGGGTCCGGGGACTGCGCCGGGGGGCGGCCTCCGCCAGCAGCACCGCCAGGGTGTCAAATTCCCCCCGGGCCAGCTGCTCGGCGGTGCCCCGGGTGATGCGCTCGTTTGGCAGCGACAGGTTCTCCCCCACCGCCGCAGGCAGGGCCCCCAGCCCAGCCTCCGTCAGCTTCCGGCACAGCTGGGCCGGGCCGGTGTCCCGGCCGCCGGTGAGAAACAGCACGCTTTTCCCTCCGCACACCGCCTCCACCGGGTCGCAGGCCAGGCCGTGGGCGGACACCAGATGCCAGTCCTGCCAGGGCCGCCCCAGCCGGGCGGCCATGAGCTGGACGCTGGAAAGGCCGGGCAGCACCCGGGCCGGAATGCCCGCCCGGTCCAGCAGCGGCAGCAGCAGCCTTGCCCCGGAGTAAAAGCCGGTGTCGCCGCTGTAGACCACCACGGCGTTTTTGCCGGAACCTTGAATTGCTTTCAATATTTCCTCCGGGCGGACGGCCTCCACCCGGTTTTGGGAAAATTCCTCCCCCAGGCTTTCCAGCAGACGGCCTGCGCCCAGAATCAGCTCTGCCTCCCGGAGGGCTTTGGTTGTTTCATTGGTTAGGGTTTCGTTGGCTCCGCCCCCTAAGGCGGCTAAAATTACCTGCATTTTATCATCTCCCTGCACTGCGCCAGCACGGCGTCATAGCTCTGCCCCCGGTCCTGGGGCCGGGTGATGACCAGGACCCTTGCCCCGGTGTCCCGGGCCGCCGCCATTTTTTCGGGGAAGCCTCCGGCCCCGCCGCCGTCCTTGGTCACAAGGCAGGCAATGCGGAACTGGCGAATCAGGGCGGCGTTCAGCTCCCGGGTGAAAGGGCCCTGGATGGCGATGATGTTGGCCCGGGGAATGCCCGCATCCAGGCAGGCCCGGATGCTTTCCTCGCTGGGCAGCACCCGGGGGTACAGCCGGTCCGGCCCCAGGGGGGCGTATTTTCCAATTTCCTTGGCCCCGGTTGCCACCAGGATGTTCCCCTGAATGCCGGACAGCAGTCGGGCCGCCGCCTCCGCCGACGCAGCCCTCAGGCAGTCCTCCGGCAGGGGGCTTTCCGCCCGCAGCAGCCTCAGGCAGGGGGTCCCGGTTTTGGTGCAGGCCCTTTGGATGTTCCGGCTCACCGCCGCCGCATAGGGGTGAGTAGCGTCCACGCACAGCAGACTGTCCTTGACCAGCACAGCCATTTCTTCTTCCTCCATCCGCCCGGTGCGGACACATATCCCAGGCATCCGGCCCTGCTCCTCCCGGCCGTAGTCGGTGGCCACGCAGACCGTCACCGCCGCCCCCTCCGCCGCCAGCGTATGGGACAGCAGCCGGCCCTCGGTGGTCCCCGAGAAAATCACAATGCCCTTCACGGCCGGTACCCCCGGGGGGTCACCAGCCGCCCGGCGGACAGCTTGGTTGCCGCCGAGCCGATGAACACCGTGGTGAACATATCCACCTCCGTCTGCCTGAGCTGGGACAGGGGCATGATTTCCGGGGCCTGGCCCTCCCGGCCGATGTTGCGCACCAGGCCGCACAGAGTCTGGGGACTTTTTCCGGCGGACAGGAGGATGTCGCAGGCCCTTTGCAGATAGTCACGGCGCTTGTGGGAGCTGGGATTATAGAGGCAGACGATGAAGTCCCCCATGGCCGCCGCCTGGAGCCGCCGCTGGATGACCTCCCAGGGGGTCAGCAGGTCGGACAGGGAAATCACGCAGAAATCGTGGCCCAGGGGCGCACCCAGCACGGCGCTGCCCGACAGGGCCGCCGTCACACCGGCCACCACCTCCACCTCCACGTCGGGGTATTCCTCCGCCAGCTCCAGCAGCGGCGAGGCCATGCCGTAGACCCCGGCGTCGCCGCTGCACACCAGCGCCACGGTTTTGCCCTCCCGGGCGGTGTCCAGGGCCATGCGGCAGCGTTCCATCTCCCGCTTCATGCCGGTGGACAGGGTCTGCTTCTGCGGAAACATTGGCGTTATCAGGTCCAGATACACCCCGTAGCCGCAGAGCACCTCCGCCTGGTCCAGCGCCTGGCGGGCCTGCAGGGTCATCTGCTCGCTGCCGCCGGGGCCCAGGCCCACTACAAATACTTTACCCATTTTTCCATCTCCAATCGGGCAGGCAGGGGGCCATGGCCAGGGCCATGGTCACGCCGCCGCCTGCGGTTTTTTCCCAGAATAAAGTGCCGCCGCTGGCCAGCACGGCGCTGCGCTCGCAGACATTGTCCACGCCCACCGTCCGGCTGACGAAGTCCGAGGCGGAAAAGTGCCCCGGCACCCGGGCCAGGTCCTCAGCGGAATAGGTTTCAAGGGGCCAGCCGTGGGCCTGGCAGAATTCCAAAAGCCCCGGCTCCCCGGCCTTTAGGTCAATGGTGGCCGCCCGGAAAACGGCCCGGGGGTCAATGCCGGTCTGGTCCAGCAGCCCATCCAGAGCCGCTTCCAGGGCCGCCCGGGTGGTCCCCCGGCGGCAGCCCACCCCCAGCACCAGGACCCGGGGAATGAGATTCAGCCCCGGCCCGGGCCGGATGTCCACAGTCACGTCCCCGGCACCCTCCGTCAGGAGAACCCCCGCCGGAGGCTCCCCGGCAATGGGGAAGGCGCTTCGGACCCGGACGGTTCTCCCGGCAAGCAGGGCAGCAGACACCGGCTTGATGCCCGCCGGGTCCGCAACCGTGAAGCCCTGGCACCTGGCCCACTCGTCCACTGCAAAGATGCCTCCGGCATCGGTGGCAGTGGTGATGACGGGGGTGGCCCCGAGGACGGCGGCAATGCGCCGGGCCAGGTCATTGGCCCCGCCCAGATGGCCGGACAGCAGAGCCACGGCAAACTGCCCCCGCTCGTCCACCGCCACCACCGCCGGGTCCGTGGCCTTGCTTTTCACCCAGGGGGCGATGGCCCGGACGGCAATGCCCGCCGCCCCCACAAACACCAGGCCGTTTCCCTCTAAAAAGTGGTCCTGTGTCCACTGCTTCAGAGGCAGGTCCTGGCCGCACCGCTGGGCTGTGCCCCCCAGGGCCTCTGCCAGGGTCCGGGCCAGGGCCATGCCCCGGTCGGAAAAGGCCAGGCAGTACAGCCTCATTTCCGGCCCTCCCGGTATTCGGTGGTGAACTCCGGGTGGTATAAGAGGCTTCTTTCATAGCTGCTGCCCAGGAAATCCCCCACCAGCACCAGGGCGGTTTTGCGGATGCCGTTGTCCCGGCCCGCCTGGGCCAGGGTCCCCAGGGTGCAGCGGACCACCTTTTCCTCGGGCCAGGTGGCCTTGTAGACCAGGGCCGCCGGGGTGTCCTCGGTGAAGGCCCCCTTGAGAAGCTCCGCCTGCAACCCCTCCAGCATTCCGGCGGACAGGAACACCACCATGGTGGCCCCGTGGGCGGCCAGGGCGGCAATGCCCTCCCGGTCCGGCACCGGGGTGCGGCCGGCCATGCGGGTGATGATGACGCTCTGGCTCACACCCGGCAGGGTATACTCCGCCCGGGCCGCCGCAGCGGCGCCGCAGAAGCTGGACACGCCGGGGGTGTCGTCGTAGGCGATGCCCAGCTCGTCCAGCCGGTCCATCTGCTCCCGGATGGCCCCGTAGAGGCAGGGGTCCCCGGTGTGAAGCCGGACGGTGGTCCTGCCCGCCGCCTCGGCCGCCTCCATGACGGAAAGCACCTGCTCCAGGGTCATTTCCGCGCTGTTGTAGATTTCGCAGTCCTCCCGGCACATGGCAAGCAGGCCGGGGTTCACCAGGCTGCCCGCATAAATCACCACCTGGGCCTGCTTTAACAGGGCGGCCCCCCGCAGGGTGATCAGGTCCACAGCCCCGGGACCTGCGCCGATAAAATGCACCATTTGCACTTCCTCCTTGTTGTGTCGATAAGCATATATTAACGATTCGTATCAGAGGTTCCATAGTTCCACAGCCTCAGCAGCCGGGTGGCCTCCGGGGTCTGGCCCAGGAAGCCGAAGGTATTGGAAAACAGGACGGCCCCAATCCGGCATTTCTCCCCCACCCGCCGCTGCAAATGGCGGGAGATGGCCGTGAGCAGACTGTCCATAACCTCCTCCTGCAATCCCGCCCGGGCCAGAAGCTCCAGGCAGGCATCGGTGGTGGGGGCCTCCATCAGGCTGCGGCAGAGGTCCCTGTCCGCCCCGGCCAGGGCGGCGTGGGCGCACAGCAGCTCGGCACGGCAGTCGGCCCAGCGGCTGTGGGTGTTCATCACGCCCCCCGCCACCTTCACCAGCTTGCCCAGATGGCCCACCAGCAGCACCTCCTCAAAGCCCTCCGCCACGGCGGCATCCAGAGCGGGGCCTAAAAAATTGGAATACTTCACAATGGGCGCAGGCCCCCGGTCCCAGCCCCGGCTTCTCAGATAGTCCAGCCCATAGTTGCCGGGGGTCAGAATCAGCCGCCGGTTGCCCAGGGCGGCGGCCTGGCGCAGCTCCACCTCTAAGCTCGCCACCAGGGCCTGCTCGCTCATAGGCTCCACAATGCCGGAGGTCCCCAGAATGGACAGGCCGCCCACCACCCCCAGATGGGGGTTGAAGGTTTTTTTCGCCGCCTCCGCCCCGCCGGGGATGGACACCGTCACGGCCAGGCCCCCTTCGTACCCCGCCTCCCGGCACACAGCCAGGGCCTGCTGGGTAATCATCTGCCGGGGCACACGGTTGATGGCGGCGCTGCCCACCGGCTGGTCCAGGCCCGGCTTGGTCACCCGGCCCACCCCCTCGCCGCCGTCGATGGCAATGCCGGGGGTGTCGGTTTTCTCCACCAGCACCCGGATTTCCAGGCCGGAGGTGGCATCGGCGTCGTCCCCGCCGTCCTTCAAAACGGCGCAGAGCGCGCCCTTTTCCGCCATGCGGCAAAGCACCGGGGCCACGGTCACCTCCCAGCCCTTGGGGGTCATCAGGGACAGCGTTTCCGGCGTTTTCCCCGTCAGCAGGAGCCTGGCGGCCCCGGCGGTGGCCAGAGCGGCGCAGGTGCCGGTGGTGTAGCCGCAGCGAAGCCGCTTCTGGCCGCTGCGGATGTAGCGTTCAAAGGCCATTTAGCTACCTCTGGGCCAGCTGGGCAAAGACCTCGTCCACCGCCCGGGCCGTCTGCGCCAGGTCCTCCGGGCTGTGGGCATCGGACAGGAACATGGCCTCGAACTGGGCCGGGGCCAGGGCCACGCCCCGGTCCAGCATTCCCCGGAAATAGGCGGCGTAGGCCCCCAAATCGCTGCCCTTGGCATCCACGAAGGTGCTGACGGCACTGGGGACGAAGAAGGGAGACAGCAGGCTCCCCACCCGGTTGACGGCCACGTTCACCCCATGGCGGGCGGCGCTCTGCTTCATGCTTTCCCCAAGGAAAGCCGCCTTTTTGTCAATGTTTTCGTAAACCTCCGGGTGGTCCTTCAAATACCGCAGCTGGGCCAGTCCTGCGGCCATGGCCACGGGATTGCCGCTTAAGGTCCCCGCCTGGTACACCGGCCCGCAGGGGGCCACCTGCTCCATCAGCTTCCGGCTGCCGCAGTAAGCGCCCACGGGCATTCCGCCGCCGATAATCTTGCCGAAGGTCACCAGGTCCGCCCGGACGCCGTAGTATGCCTGGGCCCCGCCCAGGGCCAGCCGGAAGCCGGTGATAACCTCGTCGAAAATGAGCAAGGCCCCATAGCTGTCGCAGAGGTTCCGGAGGCCCTGCAAAAATCCCGGCTCCGGGCCCACCACGCCCATGTTGGCGGCCACCGGCTCGACGATGACGCAGGCCACCTGGCCGGGGTACTCCTTCAGCAAATCCTCCACCGTGTCCAGCCGGTTGAACTGGGCGGTGAGGGTGTGCCTGACAATATCCTCCGGCACGCCGGCGCTGCTGGGGCAGCCCCCCGCCAGAGCGGAGGACCCGGCGCTGACCAGCAGGCAGTCGCTGTGGCCGTGGTAGCAGCCCTCGAATTTGATAATCTTATCCCGGCCGGTGGCACCCCGGGCCAGGCGGATGGCGGACATCACCGCCTCGGTGCCGGAGTTTACCATCCGCACCATTTCGATATTGGGCACCAGCTGGACCATCAGCTGGGCCATCTCCACCTCCCGGCGGGTGGGGGCTCCGAAGGACAGGCCGTCCTGCACCGCCTCCTCCACCGCAGCCCGGATGACCGGGTGGTTGTGGCCCAGAATCATGGGGCCCCAGGAGCAGACATAGTCGATGTAGCGCTTCCCGTCCTCGTCCCAGATGCAGGCCCCGTCGGCCCGGGTGATGAACCGGGGGGCCATGTTCACCGCCCGGTAGGCCCGGACAGGGGAGTTCACACCCCCGGGCAGCAGAGTTCTGGCCTGCTCATACAGTGCTTCCGAACGGTCCATCAGCCAATCGCCCCTTCCTTCATGGCCTGGGCCAGCTCCTTGGCGTAGTAGGTGATGAGCATTCCCGCCCCGGCCCGGAACACGGACAGGGCGCTTTCGCACATAATGCGCTTTTCATCCACCAGCCCCGCCGCTGCGGCGGCCTTGATCATGGCGTACTCCCCGGACACCGAGTAGGCGCACAGGGGCAGGTCGAACCGGTCGGCGCACTCCCGAATGATGTCCAGGTAGCTCAGCGCCGGCTTGACCATGAGGATATCGGCCCCCTCCTGGACATCCAGCTGGCATTCCCGCAGGGCCTCCCGGCGGTTGTGGGGGTCCATCTGGTAGCCCTTCCGGTCCCCAAAGGAGGGAGCGGACCCGGCGGCGGCCCGGAAGGGGCCGTAGAAGGCGGAGGCGTACTTGGCGGAGTAGGCCATGATGGGGATGTTTTCAAAGCCCTCTGCATCCAGAGCCGCCCGGATGGCTGCCACCCGGCCGTCCATCATGTCCGAGGGGGCCACCATGTCGGCCCCGGCCCGGGCATGGGACAGGGCGGTTTTGGCCAGAACCGCCAGGGTCTTGTCGTTGTCCACGTCATGCTCACACAAAATGCCGCAGTGGCCGTGGCTGGTGTACTCGCACATACACACATCGGTGATGACGTAAAAGTCCGGGTATTTTTCCTTGATGCGGCGGATAGCCTGCTGGACCACCCCCCGGTCATCCCAGGCAGAGGAGCCGATTTCGTCCTTGCGTGCAGGCAGGCCGAAGAGAATGCAGCGGCCCACGCCGCTTTCCAGGCACTGCTCCACCGCCTGGCAGACGCTGTCCAGGCCGTAGTGATTCTGGCCGGGCAGGGACTCGATGGGGCGGACCCCCTGCAGGGTCTCGTCAACAAAAATTGGATAAATCAGACTGTCCGGGGACACCCGGGTCTCCCGGCACAGCCGGCGGACGCTGTCGCTGCGGCGCAGCCGCCGGGGCCGCTGAATCAGATTGCTCATAAACAAACCTCCTGTGCAAGTGTGACCAATGCGTCAATGGTTGCGTTTTCTGCGATTTTCACGGGGATTCCGCAGCGCTGCGCCTCCGCCGCCGTCTGTGCGCCGATGCACAGGCCGGTGATTGTGGAAAAATCCCCATCCGGCCCCACCGTGGACACAAAGCCCTTGACGGTAGAGGCGGAGGTAAAGGTGACAAATTCCAGCTCTCCCCTGTCCAGCGCCGCCCGGAGGGCAGCGGACCGGGGATTGTCGTAAACGGTGTCGTAGACGGGAATGTCCCGGAAGGGAACCCCCGCCCGCTCCAGCGCCGCCGTCAGAGCCGGGGAGCCCTCCCGTGCTCTGAGGATGAGGACGGGGCCCTCGGCCCGTTCCGCCAGGGCCTGCCCCAGGTGGGCGGCGTCGTAAACTGGGGGAACCAGGTCCGCCTCCAGGCCGTGGCCGGACAGGGCCCTTGCCGTGCCGGAGCCGATGGCCGCCAGCCGGATGCCCCCCAGCTGCCGGGCATCCAGGCCCAGCCCCCGCAGGCAGGCCCAGAAGGCCTCCACCCCGGCGGGGCTGGTAAAGGCCAGCCAGCGGTAGTCCCCGATGTCCTTCAGCGCCTGCTCCATGGCGGGGCAGGGGACAATGGGCCTGGTTTCGATGCAGGGGTACTCCGTGGCCGCCGCCCCCAGGGCCCGGAGCCGCTGAGAAAGGGTCCCCGCCCGGTCCCGGGGCCGGGTCACCAGAATGGAGCGGCCCTTGAGGGGCAGCCGGTCAAACCAGTCGAAGCTGTCCGCCCAGGCGCAGACGGAGCCGAAAATGCTGATGGCCGGGGCCTGAATGCCCGCCGCCTGGGCTTTCTCCGCCAGAGTGGCCGCCGTGGCGTTCACCCGGCGCTGGCCGGGGGTGGTGCCCTGCTGGACAATGGCCGCCGGGGTGTCCGGGTCCATGCCCGCCGCCGTCAGCCCCCGGCAGATGGCGGCCAGGCTGGTGACTCCCATGAGGAACACCAGGGTTCCGCCGGTCCGCACCAGGGCCTCAAAGTCGATATCCAGCTCCCTGCCCGCCCGGGCATGGCCGGTGATGATGTGCAGCGACGAGGCGCAGTCCCGGTGGGTCACCGGAATGCCCCCGTAGGCCGGCACCGCAATGGCGGAGGTAATGCCGGGAATCACCTGGAAGGGAATGCCCTCCCGGCTCAGAAGCTCCAGCTCCTCGCCGCCCCGGCCAAAGAGGAAGGGGTCCCCGCCCTTCAGCCGCACCACCTGCTTCCCCGCCCGGGCCTTTTCCAGCAGGAGGCGGTTGATATCCTCCTGGGCCATGGTGTGGTGGCTGGCCCGCTTGCCCACGTCGATTTTCTCGGCGGCGGGGGGCATCATTTCCAGAATCTCCCGGCCCACCAGGGCATCGTAGACCACCACCTCCGCCTGCTCCAGGGCCTGGCGGCCCTTGACGGTCAGCAGCCCCGGGTCCCCGGGACCTGCGCCCAGCAGGGTTACAAAGCCCCTCATGGCTCCCCCTCCTTTGTCTGACGGGCCAGAATGTCTGCCAGGGCTTCCCCCCGGTCTCTCGGCCCGGTAATCTCATATTTTCTGCCCAGAGCATCCATGCCCCGGAGGGTCATGGTATCTGCATCAACCGTGGCATAGGCCGCCACCGGCGAGGAGCAGCCGCCGTCCAAAGCCCGGACGAAGGCCCGCTCGGCCCGGGCGCAGTCGCCGCTGTCCCGGTCCAGGAAGCATTCCAGAAAGCGCAGGTCCATGCCCGCCCGGGTCTGGGCGGCCAGAATGCCCTGACCGGCGGCGGGGAGAATCTCCTCCACGGAAAAGTACCGGCTGATGCGCCCCTCCAGGCCCAGCCGCTTCAGCCCCGCCGCCGCCAGCACCAGGGCGGAATACTCGCCGCTGTCCAGCTTTTTCAGCCGGGTCTGGACGTTGCCCCGGATGCTCTCCACCCGGATACCGGGCAGCAGCCCTTGCAGCTGCATGGCCCGGCGTTTGCTGGAGCAGCCCACCGGCTTGGTGCTGTCCAGCGTCACAGCGCCCTGGGGCAGCACCAGCACGTCCCGGGGGTCCTCCCGCCGGGAGAAGCCCGCCAGAGGCAGGGCCGGATTTTCCGCCATGGGCAGGTCCTTGCAGGAGTGGACCGTCACGTCCACCCGCCCATCCAGCAGAGCCGCGTCCAGCTCCTTGACGAACAGGCCCTTGCCGCCAATCTGGTCCAGGGTCCGGTTCAGAATGATATCCCCGGTGGTTTTCATGGTCACAAGCTCCAATTCCGCCGCCGGGTCCCAGGCCCGGATGCTGCCCATCAGCAGCTCCGCCTGGATGACAGCCAGCCGGCTCTCCCGGCTTCCGATTCGCAGTTTCATTTCATTTCCTCCAAAATACGGCGGACCTCCCGGGCCGCTGATGCCACCTTCCGGTGGTCGGTGCCGTCGCCTACCAGGCCCGCCACCAGCGCTCCGCCCCGGCAGATAGCCGGGAAGAAGAAGTCGCAGTCGGTCCGGTCGTCGGCCCGGTTGAACAGCACCCCTCCGGCCCGGGCCTCCCGGCCCACGGCGGCGTTGACTTCGGGGTCGTCCGTGGCGGCCACCGCCAGCCATGCCCCCTCCAAATCCCCGGGGGCGTAGGGCCGGAACAGCAGCTGTGCCCCTTCCAGAAGCGATTCCATCGCCGGGGCGATAACCGTCACCTCTGCGCCGAATTCCCGAAGAACAGCGCCCCGGCGCAGGGCGACCTTCCCGCCGCCGATGACCACCGCCTTTTTCCCGGTGAGGCGGACGAACAGGGGAAACCGGGACTCATCCATGGCTTTCCCTCCGTTTCCGGCTGTGACTGCGGATTTTCTCCGCACACGCCTGCAGGGACTGGGCATCCAGCCCCTGGGAAAGGCCCCCTGCCAGCAGCTCCAGGGTCCGGCCCACGGCAAACTCCGCCGCCTCGCCGGGGTCCATGTCCCAGTCCAGGGTGGCCAGCACCCGCTGGGCGGCGGCCTGCTTCACCTGCTCCAGAGCGTCCATGCTCTCTTTATAGGTATCCCACCGGCGCAGCCGGGCCATGTGCTCTTCCAGAATCGTCCCGGCCAGCGCCAGGGCCTCCGGGTCCGTGCCCTCCCCGGCCCGGTGGCCCAGGGAATCCATATTCAGCAGGCACACCCCGGGATTTTCCCCAATCTCGGGCTGAATGTCCCGGGGAATGGCCAGGTCCACCAGCATCCGGGGCGGCTTTTCCACCTGGGCAAAGTCCCCGACTGCCAGAGTATAGTGGGGGCTGGTGGTGGCGGAGACCACAAGGTCCCGGCCCGCCATGGCATCATACCGGCTTTCGTAGGCGGTGACGGCGCAGCCCGGGGGCACCAGGGTCTCCCCATGGCGGTAGGTCCGCAGGGTCACCGTCACCTGGCACCCGGCCCTTTGCAGCAGGGAGGCCGCCAGGCGGCCCATCTCCCCGTTGCCGATGACCAGGGCCTTTTTTCCATGCAAATCCCCCAGCTGCTCAGTAATGGCATTCAATGCCTCGCTGGCCGCCGAGGCCGGGCGGCTGGTCAGCTGGACCTGGGTTTTCACCGCCTTGCCGCAGGCTGCCGCCGTGCGGAACAGGGTTTCCAAAGCGGCGTCCGCCGTCCCGGCCTCCCGGGCCAGGGCCGCCGCCGTCTTGACCTGGGTCAGTATCTGGTCGTCGCCCCAAATCTGGGAGCGCAGGCCGCAGGCCACCTCCATCAGGCGGCGGGCGGCATCCTCGCCCCGGCAGGTCTCAAAGGCCCCGCCGAAGGGCTCCGGGTCCACCCCGGCTCCCCGGCACAGGAGCCTCCAGGGTTCCTCCCCCTCCGTCCCGGACAGGTACAGCTCCGTCCGGTTGCAGGTGGCCAGCAGCACCGCCCCCCGGACACCCTGCATATCGGCAATCCGGCGGACCAGCTCCTTCACCTGGTTTTTGGTAAAGGACAGCCGCTCCCGCAGCTGGATGGGGGCCCGGCTGTAGTCCAGGCCGGACATCCGGATGTTCACGATTTTCTCCCTCCCTTTGCCACCACCACGGAGAAATAGCCGCCGGGGGCCTCCATATCGGCAAACCGGGGGTAGATGCGCTCATCGTCCATGCCGCAGTTTTCAATCAGCGATGCGCCCTCCAGCCGGCCCGCCCGGTCCAGGGCCTCCCGGAGCGCACCCAGCTCCCGGCCCGCCTTCATAAACACCAGGTTGGCGTCCATGTCCAGGCAGTCGGAAATATCCTTGTGGCTGGCGGGGACAATGAGCAGCCGCTCCTCCCGCTCGCACAGGGAGATGCCCAGCCTGGCCGCCACGGCGCAGAAGGAGGGCACCCCGGGCACCAGTTCCGCCCGGTAGCCCCGGGCGGTCATCCGCTGGTGGACATACATATAAGTAGAGTAGACGCTGGGGTCCCCCAGGGTGATAAAGGCCACGGTCTTTCCCCGGTCCAGCAGGTCCGCCAGGGTGTCGGCAATGGCATCGTAGGCCCGGTCCAGGGTCTGCCGGTCCCGGACCATGGGGGTGGGGCAGAACAGGAGCTTCTCCGCCGGGGCAAATTCCCCCACAATGGCCAGGGCGGTTTTCTCCCCGGTTCCCTTGTCGGGCACGGCGATAACGTCCGCCTCTCCCAGCAGCCGCACCGCCTTTCTGGTCAGCAGCTCCGGGTCCCCGGGGCCAACGCCCAGGCCGTATAACATTCCTTTTTCCATATGCCCCTCCTTACGCTTCCGCCGCCAGGGCATGGCGGACAAAGATGTTTTGAATGGCCTCGTACTCGCCCAGGCCCCGGAGGCTCCAGGTCACCGTATACCCCAGCTGCTCCAGCCGGGACCGCCAGGAATCCGGGTCCTCCCCGGCCATGTCGTTTTTGGCATGGTCCCCGGCCACAATCATCAAAGGGACCAGGTGGACCCGGCGGACCTTCCGCTCCTCCAATCGGCGCAGGACCTCCTCCAGCCCCGGGTAGCCCTCCACGGTGCCGATTACCGCATCCCGGCGGCCCCGGTCGTACAGGACGTATTGCAGCAGGCCGTAGGCGGCGTTGGCGTGGTGGCCGGTGCCGTGGCCCATGAGCACCACCGCTGCATCCTGCCGGGGGGCGGGGAGTATCTCATCCAGAGCCTCCGCCACCGCCCGGTAGTCGTCTGCCTCCGTCAGCAGCGGCGCGCCCAGGGCCAGCCGGGAAAATTTCCCTGCAAAGGGGGCCGCCAGGGCCCGGAGCTTGTCGAATTCGTCGCCGTTGATGATGTGGGTGGGCTGGACCACCACGTCGCCGAAGCCCTCCCGGGCCAGCCGGTCCAATGCGCTGTCCACGCTGTCCACGTTCACGCCGCTGCGCTGCTTCAGCTTCATTCGAATCATGCCGCTGGTGAAGGCCCGGCGCAGGGTCCTGTCCGGGAAGGCCAGGGCCAATGCCCCTTCAATGGCGGCGATGGTTTTTTCCAGAGTGTCCGGGTGGCTGGTGCCGAAGGACACCGCCAAAATGGCTTTTTTCATGGCTTTCTCCTTTTTCTGCAACAAAAAATCCGCTGTGCAGAACACAGCGGATGAAATGCGGCGACGGCGGGGATGGGTCACGGCAGTCTCTTGAGCCCTGGTTCCGGCAGAGCGAAGGCCGCTTCCTGAGGTAACCTGACTTATCTCCCGCAGGAGCATCACAGTGACCGACTCGTGGGGCATCGCACCCCTTTCCCCTCTGCGCCCCATCGGGCGCAAGCGGAACCAGCCTTTGGAATATGGATTTCTTTTAGTATACGCTGAAACCGGGGAAAAATCAAGGGTGTATTTCCAGCAAAAGGCCCAGAAGTTTGGCATCCGTCAGGGCCGGGCTTTCGTAGGCGGCGTCCAGGAGGGCATCGACGTTGTCGGCGCTGTTTTCAATCTCCTTGGAGTAGAGCTGGGCCGTCCTCACCGCATCCCCGCCCAGGTGTCTGACCACCAGACAGGACAGGACCAGCAGCTTCACCCGGCTGTAAAGGTCGTAGTCCGACACCGCCTGGAGCCAGTACCGGTCCACAAAGTACCGGGCCAGGGCCAGGTGTTCCCTGCCCCAGGGGGCCGGGTCCGGAGCGTCTAGCCTGGCCCCCCACCGGGCCGTCAGCTGCTCCAGGCCCCGGAGAAGCTCCAAAATCCTGCCCATATCCCCGGGCTGGGCCAGCTCCGCCGCCGTTTCCAGGGCCGACGCCGGGTCAAAGTCCGGCAGCGCCCCGCCGTCCAGCGCCTCCTGGGCCTGGCAGCCGTAGAGCAGCACCAGCGCCAGAATCTGGCCCACCGGCCGGTCCTCCCCGGACAGAAGCCGCCGGGCCTGCTCCCGGGTGGCCAGCAGCACCGCCATAGCCTCCCGGTCATAGGCAGCCTCCCCCGCCCCGGGGCGGACCTGCTGGGAAAGAGGGGCGGCGGAGGCGGACAGGATGAGCCTGGCCGCCTCCGGGCAGCTCAGCTCCAGGCCCAGCTCCACAAAATCCCCGTAGTCGTGGGTCAGCCGGGGAAATTCCCGGCAGGTCCGGCACAGGGCCTGCTCCCCCAGCTCCGCCTGGATGCGGCACAGCCCGTCGGCACGCCACATGGGGCAGCGGCCCGTCTCGCCCGCCAGGTAGTGCTCCCCGTCCTGCTCATACAGCGCCCGGCGCAGCCGGTCCCCCAGCGGCCCCGGCAGCCCCCGGTAAGCAGCCGCCGCCTCCGGGTCCACCTGCACCTCCCACTCCTTGCAGCAGCTGTCCGGACAGGCGGCCGCCAGGCAGCAAAAGCGGTCAAAATATTCGGGTTTTCGGATTAGCATGGTCATTCCTCCAAAAAAGCGCATCCCCCGGGGGTCCGGGGGATGGTTGAGAAGCTCTGATGAAATCGGCAAAAAAAGCCGCTGTTCAGCCCCAGACGGTTGATTCTGAGTTTCCTGAAAATCCAGTCAGGGTCTGATGGCATTCATCATATTGGCTGCATCCTGCAGCGCCCGCTTGCTGCCGCTGACGGCCACCTGGAGCTGGGTAATCTGGCTCATTACCGCATCGGTCTGCTGGGTAATCTCGGCGGCGATGCCGTCAATCTTGGCGGTGGCCTCGGTGAGGACCCCGTTGACCTGGAAATAGGTCAGCTCCGCCCGCTCCCGGGCCTCCCGCTCGGTCCGCTGAGCCCGGCGGTAGATGTCCAGCTCCTGTTCGGCAGGCTTTTCCGCCGGGTCTTCGCCGCTCTCCGGCGGGGCCTCCAGAACCTGGCACCGGGCCTGCAGCCGGGCGTTCTCCGCCTGGGCGGCCTCCAGCTGGGCGGCCAGGTCGTCGCACCTGGTCTGCAAAGCCTCCACCTGAAGCCAGGCATCCTCGTTGACCTCCTGGGCCGGCCGGCTGCGCAGCTGCTCCGCCTCGGCGGTGAGCTGGTTAACCTGGGCGGTGTGCTTGGCATTGATATATTCCAGATAATGCACCACATCCTCCCGGTTGAAGCCGTGGAACGCAGAGCGGAAATTGCGGGGTGTGTCCATATAAAAATCCTCCCAGTTGTATCGGAAAGTCGGTTATCTTTTTGATTATACCACAGCATCCCCGGGAAAACAACCACTTTCGCCCCAAAGAGTCAGCCGCCGCAAAAATTTTTTCACTTTTCCTCTTTACAAAGGGGGAAAGAACTGCTATAATAGCAGAGCTGTCAAAGCAAACGCACCGGTGGCTCAATGGATAGAGCATCGGATTCCGGTTCCGAGGGTTGGGGGTTCGAGTCCCTTCCGGTGTACCAAAAAAGCAGACGCCCGTTGGGTGTCTGCTTTTTTGTACGCTCAGGGACTCGAACCCATCAAATCCAACTGTCCAGTGGACAGTTGGAGGCTGCCAGTTCAAAAACTGGCAGCCCACCTTACGAATTTCCCGTCCCACGGAAGGAAAATTCGGCAATCGAGTCCCTTCTCGCTGTCCTCCCCCGGTCCGCCTCCGTTGGGTGTCTGCTTTTTTGGTACGCTCAGGGACTCGAACCCTTGAAATCCAACTGTCCAGTGGACAGTTGGAGGCTGCCAGTTCAAAAACTGGCAGCCCACCTTACGAATTTCCCGTCCCACGGAAGGAAAATTCGGCAGTCGAGTCCCTTCCGGTGTACCAAGAAAAGGAGCTTTTTTACAGCCCCTTTTTATTCCTGTACCCTGGTCTTCTCAGCCTGCGCAATAATCTGCCACAGTTCCAGCACATCTGCAATTCTTGCAATAAACTGCTGATTCGATGGCGCTTTATCCTGAGGAAAAATCGGCCGCCAAATTTCATCATCTCTGCGGCTCCAGCTTTTTTGATTACATCCCGGATATCTTTTTCAACCTTCTTCCAAGTGATGCCCAGCTTACGGCCTATTTTCGGGTACAGCTCTTTGGTCATGGACTGCTCCCGGTCGTCGCTGTAGACGGGGATTGTGATGATCAGCGTTTTATAGCCCGCCTTTTCTGACGGCATATTCAGCATAATCATGATGAACTTCACCGCAGAGCTTATGTTGCAGGCATCCAGGTGACGCGCCATGAACAAAACAGCGTGGAACAGCGGCTTCATCGTTATCCCCCTCTAGGCCATTCCGGCCATTTCCTCTTC
This sequence comes from Eubacteriales bacterium, assembly GCA_030536515.1. GTDB lineage: Bacteria > Bacillota > Clostridia > Oscillospirales > Oscillospiraceae > Faecousia. The sequence continues at coordinate 237,751 of JAUNPV010000001.1, read as the reverse complement.
CAGCTCCCGGGCCACTCCGTTTACAAATGTCCCGGAATCCCCGCACATATGCAAAAACATCACCAAAGTTACCGAACTGCAGCAGTTCCGACCGGCCTCTAGGTTGCAGTAGCAGCGCAGGCTCATGCCAAGGCGCTGGGCCATCTGCTCCTGTGTCAGGTGCGCATCCTGCCGGTATTGAATGATTGCGGTCCGGAAGTGTTTCTTTAGGATTGTTTCATATCGATTTCTCATGGATTTCGACCTCTTTATATGTAGAATCTAGGAAAATTCTAGCAATATTATGAGGTGTACACCATGATTTGCACATCATATTTTATAAAATACCCACTCCCGGCTGCTGCCGGGAGTGGGTATCAATCTGTGGGGCTGCTTGATGCGCCGGGAAAGCGTCAAATCAAAGCTGGATGGAATATGTATATATGGGCATCTCTCCAATGTTTCTACCATCTTTTGCATAGAACACAACAAGCGCCCTATAGTAATACCCCTTTCGACCTGAACAGGATACGTGTCCACCATGGTAGCCTGTTTCATAATCTAGCAATTCTGGATAATCACTGTTGGTATAGGTCTCCAGCTCTGTCCAATCAGATCCATCAGGGGATTCATCAACATATATTGCACTTACCCCAAGTTCATCCATGCCTTTTACCGCTGTCACGCTGAACCATACATTAAATTCCGTACTAGATACTTTTGAAAGATATGCACTATCTTTGATAAAAAACTCGCTTGACCGGTCAACCTGATTCTCCGCAGCATAAACGGGCATGATTAAAATGCACCCAACTAACAACATTGCAATGATACACTGCGTTAACCTCTTCATATACTACCTCCGTACGATGTAAATAGAAGCAAGTAGCTCCCGCATAAGTTCTTCGGTTCCGTCTATTGTTAACGAACATTCTACATTCTTTCTCGTCCAAACAGCGTCGTACTTACCCTTGTTCTGCATAATATAATATATTACGCCGGCATTTTCATATTTTACAGTGTTACCTTCATCTATATGGTACCCACAGCCTTCTTCCTCACTGTAAACATCTGCTGTAAAGGTTATATATCTATCCTTCAAAGAAAATCTTGCATAAACTCCAGCCCTTGTCTCTAACGATGTTAGCTTAATCTCCTCCAGAACATACCCATCCGGCAGCCACATTGGCACCACCGGGTCCGTCACGCCAAGCTCTGCAACGGTATCGTAAAGCTCCTGCAAACCCGGGTTGTCGGTGCGAAATTCATACTCCGGGCGCTGCTCTGAAACATTTTTATGACTGATGAATTCGAACATCTCACCCGACCATTTGGTTATCCGGTCCCACCAGTTCCCAGCCTGCGCCTCCATCGGAATCATCCTCAATGTCAGGAACACCGCAATTGCGGCAGCCATCAGCGCCGCCACAGGGCGCACCCAATTTCTGCGGGGCGCCCTTCTCTTCCCCCGGCGTTCGAATTGATCAAACACCGCCTGGAACTCCGGCGGCACTCCCTCGGCGCAGTCCTTCTCCCGGTTTTGCAGAGTGCGCGTAATCTGTAAGACCAGCTTGGCGTTGGGAAACTCCTTGGCCAGTTCTGCCTGAAGGCGCTTATCCAATTCGGGCGTGTCAAGATTTTCCGGAATTTCCTGCCCCATCGGAATCGCCCTCCAATCTGCAAATCATGCTGTTTTTTCAACATCATTATCGCACATCAAAATCAATATTTCTATGTGCAAAATAACAGAAAAAGCCCTCTCCAAATCGTTGAATTAGGAGAGAGCTTAAATATTATCAGATTGTTACGCTTTTACATCTTTCCAATCTGCCGCAGTCCCAGAAGCTCGGAGGCTCCGGAAATGGCTCCCCGTTGTTTGGCTTTCTATCCAACGGGAAATACCGCCGCCATGCCTCATCCACCCTGTTTTGGACAGCACCTCTTCGTGGAACTTGGTCAATTCTTCGTCAATTCGCACAATTCGGTTGGCATTTTCAGTTGAATTGGTGTAGAATTGTCTGCGGTTGTAATTTGTTTCATCACAGCTACATGATAACACCAAACGGCTGCTTCCGATACCCGGTTGCAGCCGTTTCCTATAATCATTGAGGCAGCCTGTACGAATTGTACAGACTGCCTGATTTATCGTTCTTCCTCCGCAGATTCATCAAAGTGTCCCCTGGTTGTTCGTAGCGTCTAAAACGGCAGATTGTCATTGCGAAACCAGTCCGCTTCCCTGGTTGCGGCAATCCGTTCATTTTTTCTTTGGAGAAATGAACGGATTGGTGAACAGCCACAACCAGAGGAAATGCGAACTGGCTCGCAATGACAATATTGCGCCTATCTTCGTTTTTTCCAGACAATCCCCGTCAGGCTCATGGCTGTCACGGCCAGGATGGCGGTCCAGAGGTGGATGTTGGAGGGATCGGCGGTGCGGGCGTTGGTGGGGTCTTTGCGCTTCCAGCAGGCGTAAAGGTGGGTATCCTCCCCGATTTTCGTGGATTTCGTCACTTTTTGGCCGTTTCCGTTTTCTCCGGTGTACCAGCCCCGGAAGCTGTAGCCCGGGCGGGTGGGGTTGGCGGGGAAGCGGTCGCCGGGCTTGGTGTTTTGCTCCAGGGTGAGGGAGAAGCTGCCCTCAAAGGGGTCGTGGAAGGTCACCGTCACGTACTGGATTTCCTCCCACTGGGCCCAGACGGTCAGGTCCTCCCGGAGGACCGTGGAGCGGTAGAGCTTTGAGCCGGTGCCGTCCTCCCGGGTGTTCCAGCCCAGGAAGCGGAAGCCGGGACGGGTGGGGTCCGGGGGCAGGTTGTCTCCCAGCTTTGCCCCCAGGTCCAGGGTGATTTCCCTGGGCTCGCCTTCGCCGTCCAGGAAGGTGACAGTTCCCCGGGTGATTTTCTCCCAGGCGGCGCAGAGAGTCATATCCTGAGTCACAGACGCTTCAGCGGCCAGCAGGGTTCCGTTTTCGTCCTGCCAGCCCAGGAACAGATAGCCCTTCCGGACCGGTGCAGCGGGGAGCTGGTCCGCCGGGGATTCACCAACAGCCAGGGTAAACCAATCCACCGCCTGGCCCCGGTCCAGGAAGGTGAGGGTCACTGTGGGGATTTTTGCCCAGCAGGCGTAGACCGTGGTGTCCGATTCAACCACAGAATCCGCCGTCAGGGCCTCGCCGGACCCATCCCAGCTGGTGTTCCAGCCCAAAAAATCATATCCAGGCCGGGCCGGGGCTTCCGCCATGGCCCCGCCGGGGCACTGGCCGGACACCAGGCTCAGCCGGGCGGACTCGGTTTCCCGGTCCAGGAACACCACCGTCACCAGCACCAGGTCCCTTTTCCACAGGGCGTACAGGGTCAAATCTCCGTCAACCCGGCAGGGGTCGCCGCCGTGGAGCTGGGGAAGGGACCCGTCCGGGCTTTCTGCCCAGCCCAAAAAGGCCCACCCGGGCCGGGTTGGGACCTGGTGGGAAATGGTGAACATGGCGTTCTCCCCGGCCTCCACCTGCTGCTGCGGCGGCGGGTTTTCGCCGCCGGAGGGGTCATAGGTCAGGGTGAAAATTCTTACCCAGCGGGCGTAAAGATGGGTATTTTTCAGAATTGGAAGGCTTTCGTCGAACCTTTCCCCGCCGGTTTCGGCTGTGTACCACCCGTCGAACCGGAAGCCCTCCCGGGCGGGGGTGGGCAGCTTGGGGCAGGTCTGGCCTTCCAGCACCTCCACCGGCGGCTCGTCGGTATCGAAGGTGATTTGAAATTCCTCCCGCCGGTCACAGGTGTAGGTGAACACCGACCCTTTGGCGGCGGTCCCGGGTTTGGGGGACCATTGGCCGGTGGGGTTGTGAAGCTCATCGGGAATCGGAGTGGGAAGCAGCCCTTCCAGCGCCCCGCCCTCGTCCAGGGTCACTGTACGGCTGCTCAGACCGTTTTCCGCCCAGATGCCGCCCGCAATTTCGAACCGCACCTCCTCCTGTGCAATCCACAGCGGGTGAAGGGCGAGGCTCTCGGTGACGGGGGTGTCCACCGTGAAAAGCTGGCCGTCCTCCGTCTGCCAGCCGCCGAATCGGAAAAGAGCGCCGTCTATGACCCGGCAGCCGTTTTCGTCCAGAGAAAGGGCCGGGAATCCGTCCGCCGGGAGGGAGTCGCCCCAGAGGCAGGCCCGGATTTCACCGGTTTCGCCGAAGGTCACCTGGCAGATGCTTCGCTGCCAAATGGCGTAGAGGGTGGCAGGACTTTGCGCGCTGTCCACGGTGTAGAGACTGCCAGCAGCCACCGTTTCCCCGCTGCCGTCGGGCTGAGTGTTCCAGCCAAGCAGGGTATGGCCGGGCCGCTCCAGGCCCGGGACGGTGAAGTCATGGGCAGAAACCCCACTATTTTCCGCTGTAAACTCCATAGTTTCCACAGAAACCCCGCTGTTTCCGTCAAAACACAAAATAAAAATACGCCTCCACTGGGCGTAAGCAGTTGTATGTTCCTGCAGCTCCATCCTGGGCTCCAGGTCTGTGCCGGTGCCGTCGAGTGCTGTGTTCCAGCGGTGGAATTCGTAGCCCTCCCGGGGCGGCGGCTCCGGCAGGTCCTCCACCAGGCCTCCTGACAGCTCCATCTCCGGCAGCTCGCCAGAACCTCCGTTCAGCTGGAAAGTCAGCCGGCAGTTTTCCTTCCACCGGGCGTAAAGGGTGAGGCTTTCTTCAATTTCTTCGTCCTCGCCGGTGGGGCTGCCATAGCCGTAGGGACTCTGGCACCAGTCCAGAAACCTGTATCCCGCCCGAACCGGGTCCTCCGGCCAGTCTTCGCAGACCGTTCCCGACAGGACCTGAACCGTCCGGTCTGTCTCGCCCTCGCCCCACTGGCCGCCGTTGGCATCAAAGGTCAGCTCCAGCAGCTTCTGATAGACGAAGCGGTAGACCGCTCCATCCGAAGGAACATCCCCCAGCGGGTCATCCTTCCAATATCCACCGCCATATCCGTCATTGGGAGACATATCGTCCGGAATGTCCTCCGCAGACAAAACGTGCCCCGCCTCGAAGGTGCGGTACTGGAAGCAATCGTCATTCGACCAATGACCGCCCATCAGGTGAAAGGTCACCGTCACCGCCTCAGCCCCCAGCACCCGCAAAGGCACCACCCCCGCCGCCAGGAACACCGCCAGCAAAACCGCAAACAGCTTCTTTTTCATCCAAATTCCTTCTTTCTATAAAATTCAAAGCGTGAAAGGGCACACCTTCCACGCTTCTATATGGAAATAGTAAACGAAAAAATTTAGGCTGTCAAGCACTATTTTGTATAATTCGTTCAAGGGGATTATCACTCGCTATTTACGCTTTTCCCGCCGATGCCCGGCTCCCGGTTTCTGCGGGAGGCGCATCTTCCCTATACTCGCTGGGCGCAAAGCCTGTGTATTTCTTGAAGATTTTGGAAAAATACCCCTGGCTGTTAAAGCCCGTGGCGTAGGCCACCTCCTTGACGCTCATTTCCTCCTTGCTAAGCAGCTGCTTGGCGTGGTCGATGCGGGTCTGGGTGAGAAACTCCGTAAAGGTGACGCCGGTGTGCTTGCGGAACAGCTTGCTCAGGTAGAACAGCGACACATTCAGCTCCTCGGCCACGCTGTCCAGCGTAAGGTCCTGCCGAAACTGCTGGCGGACAATCCGAATGGTCCGGGCCACCAGCTGGTTGGACTGGCCGCTGTCCTGGCTGTCGTGGAACTGCGCCAGAGTTTCAAAGGACCGGGTCAGCACCTCCTCCAGCGTATCCCGGTCCCGGATGGCCAGGATTCTCTCGGCGGAAAGGGGCTGGAGGCCGGAGGCGTACTCGGTGAAGCTGCTGACCACCATCACGTACATCCAATAGGCCTGCTCCCACAGCTTTTCCCGGGGCAGCGCCGCAGACCGGTCAAAGAAGCCGTGGACCTGAGGTCCCACCGCCTCCCGGCTTCCCATGCGGATGCTGTGGCAGAGCCCGGCTGCCTCTTCGGCCACGGCGCTGAGGACGTTGTCCTCTCCGTCCGGAAGGGCCGCCTGGTCCTGGGCGGCGGTGCGGATGGATGCCATGGCCTGCTCGTAGGACCGGCGCAGGTCGTCGGCGTGATTTGCAATGCCGCCCACGCCGATTGAAACCGTGAGGCCGCTGCGGCTGAAGGTGTTGGACAGGTGCTGCATCATCTCCTGGACGCTCCAGGGCCGAATATGCTGGCTGCTGAGGGCGATGCACACACAGTCGTCGCGAATCATCTCCCCAATGCAGTGGATGCCCATGTTCCGCATCCGGGCCTTGACCTCCGGCAGCAGCACGCCGCCCACCCCCTCGCCCCGGAGGATGAACACAAACCCGGAGGTCACGGATATCTGCATAAAGTCAAAAATGGTGGCGATGGGGGTGGTGGAGCGCAGGGAGGCCACCGACAGCACGCAGTCGCTTTCCAGCACCGGGCGGATGGCATTGAACTTCTCCTGCTGGGACACCGCCCGCTCCTTCTGGGAGCGGCTCTGGTCAATCTCCCGGGTGAGGCTGTCCAGCACCCCGGTAATATCCTCCAGGGAAATGGGCTTCACCAGAAAGTCCTGAACATCCAGCCGCATGGCCTCCTGGGCATAGGCAAACTGACTGTGGGCAGAGACCACCACGAATCTGGGCTGGACGCCAGGGACCAGCTTCATCTGGCGAATCACATCCAGTCCGTTGATGCCCGGCAGGTTGATATCCATAAAGACGATGTCGGGCAGGAAGGCCCGGAATTCCTCCAGCGCCTGGCCGCCGTTGGCGGCGGTGCGGATTTCCTGTATGTCGCTGCGGTTGTATTTGATCATCATGGTCAGGGCGCTGCGCTCAATCTGCTCATCCTCCACGATTAAAATGCGGTATAATCTGCTCATGGCTCCTCCTCCCCCGGCAGGCTGATGGCAATGACGGTGCCGCAGGTTTCCTCGCTTTCAATGGTAAACTGCATCCTGCTGCCAAAGTACATTTTCAGCCGCCGGTAAACGTTGGTCAGGCCGATGCCGGAGCCCTGGCTGCCGCTGGAGCTTTCCAGCCCCAGCTTCAGGCAGGACTGGAGCTGCTCCAGCCGCTCCGGAGGCATTCCGGCGCCGTTGTCCTCAATGAGAATCCGCACCCGTCCCTCCCGCAGCCGGACCTTTAAGCTGATGACGGCGGCCTCGGTCATGCCGCCAATGCCGTGCTGGATGGCGTTTTCCACCAGAGGCTGCAAGACAATGGCCGGCATTTTGATGTTGGGGACCTCCTCCCGCACGTCCAGCACAAAGTCCAGCCGTCCGGAAAACCGTTTTTTCTGGATAAACAGATAGTTTTCAATGGAGGCAAGCTCCTCCCGGAGGGTGGAGGTGGTGTTGGATTTGTCCAGGGCGTAGCGCAGGAATTTTGCCAGCCGGTCAATCATCTCGCTGGTGGAGGCATCGCCGCTCAGATAGGCGCTTTTGGAAATCATGCTCAGGGTGTTGAACAGGAAATGGGGGTTGATCTGGGCCTGGAGTGAGCGCAGCTCCGCCTGGGTCACCAGGTGCTCCATGGCCAGGCGCTCGCTTTCCCGCCGCAGGAGCATCTGCTCCAGCTGGGCGTTCTTCTTCAAAATTTCCATATTTTCCCGAATCCGCTGGGCCATTTCCTCGAAGGCCCCGGACATGACCATCAGCTCCCGGGGCGCACGGCCCACGGGCCTCAGGTCAAACTGGCCGTTTTGGACCAGATGGGCGTTTTCCACCAGGGTCCGCAGGGGCCGGAGAATGCTTTTGCTGTAGAAGCTGCTGGACAGGAAGCCCAGAACCAGCAGCAGCGCCATGATTCCCAGCTGGAGCTGCCAGGTGCGCTGCCACCGCTGCTGCACCTCCTCCGCCGTCTGGTGGAGGTACTGGGCCAGATAGTCGTGGTAGGTTGTGGAGGTGCTGCGAATCAGGGTGCAGCGGTAGGCCAGCGCCTGGTAGGTCTCGTAGCCGGAAACCGCCCGGCCCGCCCGGAAGTCCGCCAGGGGGTCATGGTAATATTCCAGCATATTGGAAAGCCGCCCCAGACGCCAGGAGAAGTGTGAGTCCACCAGCCCCTGCATCCAGTCCAGCCGCTCCCGGGCCTGGGCCATATAGTCCTGGTACTGCGCAAGCTCCTGGTCGTCCTCCGAGTAAATCCACTCCCGGGCGTGGAAATCCGCCTTGCCCACCAGAGAGTAAAACTCCGTCAGGGCGCTGTTGCAGTCGAACATGACGTGGGTGCCCTGAATGGCCTCCTGGGTGGAGGCGGCGGAAAACAGCACCACCAGCACGCACACCAGGATTGTCAGGGCGAGATAGAGATGGATTTGGGTCCGGATGCTGATGTTCGGCTTCATGGCGGTCATCCTTTCGGGAAAAGAATTTGTACCCTGATGGTATCACAGCCGGAGGAAAAATTCAACACCGGCTCCTGCGAAACGCCGGCGGCAGGATGCTTCCCGCCGCCGGCTTTGAGAGGGGTATTTGCTTTACTTGGCGGGCAGGTCCACCTTGACCTTCAGCAGGTCGTTGTAGGTGTCGATGTTGTCCTTGGTGACCATCATGGTGCCGCCGTCGTTTTTGACCTGCTGGGGGACACGGCCCTCGGTGATATTCTGGTACAGCCAGTAGGCTGCCTGGTAGCCATAGTTCCAGAAGGAGACCACGGAGGTGCACAAAATCTTACCCTCCCGCAGCAGCGCCAGGTTTTCCTCGGTGTCGTCCACGCCCACAATCACCAGGCTGTCGGTGATGTTCAGCTCGTCGGCGGCGGTGACGCAGGCAGCAGCGGCCTCTGCGGCCAGGTTGATGCACACGTTGACCTCCGGGTAGGTGTTGAAGGTGTTCAGCCACTCATTGGTGCCGATGGCCTTGTCGGAGGTGGACACGGAGACATTGGTCAGCTCGAAGCCGCCGGGGTGCTTGGAGAAGGCGGCCTCTACGGCGTTGTTCTGGTCCACGTAGAACTGGGCGTTCAGGTTGGCGCACTGGATAGACATGACGATTTTCTGGTCGGCGGGGATGACCTTGGCCACCTCCTCGTACATCAGCTCGGCCTGCTTGGTCAGGTCCTTGCCCAGGTAGGCCAGGCGGCCGTCCAGGTCGTCGTGGTCGCCGTCCACCAGCAGGACGGGGATGCCCTCGTCAATGGCGTTCTGAAGCGGCGCCACAGGGCAGATGGACTGGGAGATAATGGCGTCAGCGCCTTGGGCCACGGCGGTATCCACCAGCTGGGCCATTTCCTCGGCGGAGATGCCCTGGGGACCCACCCAGTCGCCCTGGATGCCCAGCTCCTGGCAGGCGGCGTCAAAGCCGTTTTTGGCAATCAGCCAGATGGGATGGGACAGCAGCGGGGACACATAGACAAAGTGCAGCTCCTCTGCCGGTGCGTCGGCAGCAGGCGCCTCGGTGGCAGCGGGTGCTTCGGGAGCCTTGGTTTCGGGTGCAGCAGGAGCTGCGCCGCAGGCGGCCAGGGACAATGCCATGGCCAGAGTCAGCAGCAGTGCGATGAGCTTTTTCATATTGTTTCCTCCAAATTTGATTTTTACAAAGGCTGTGTGCCTCAGTATCCATAATTCATAGTATTACGTACAGGATGCTGCCCGCATGAGACTGACCTCGTCGGCCTCGCCCCGAACCATTTCCCGCTGGACAATGCCCTTGCCCAGCACCACCAGCCGGTCGCACATGGCCAGCAGCTCCGGCATTTCAGAGCTGATCATGATGATGGAAATGCCCATATCGGTAAGCTCCTGCATCAGGCTGTAGATTTCTGACTTGGTGCCCACGTCGATGCCCCGGGTGGGCTCGTCCAGCATGAGAATTTTGGTCTCGCTCATCAGCCACTTGGCCAGGATTACCTTCTGCTGGTTGCCGCCGGAGAGGTTGGTAATCTGGGTGTCCAGGGACGGGGCCTTCACCCGCAGCTTGCCGAAAAATTCCTCCGCCAGCTGCAATTCCTTCTTCTGGTCCACGAACAGTCCCTTCATCATATCACGAAGGGCAACCAATGTCATGTTCTCCCGGATGGACATGGACCAGATGAAGCCGTTTTTCTTTCTGTCCTCAGACAGAAAGCCCAGACCCAGTTTAATTGCCTGGGAAGGCTCGGTGATGTTGACCTCTTTCCCACCCAGGTACAGCTTTCCGCAGAGCTTTGGCATGGCGCCGAAGATGGCGCTGCACAGCTCCGACCGGCCAGCCCCCACCAGGCCGGACAGGCCCAGAATCTCCCCTCTGTGCAAAGAGAAGCTCACGTCGTCGATGATGGTTTTGCCGTAGGCAAAGGGATGGGCCACCCGGAAGTGCTCCACCCGGAGGACCTCCTGCCCGATGCTCGCCTTGCGGACAGGGTACATGGCATCCAGGCGGCGGCCAATCATATCCTCAATGACCCTGGCACTGTCGTAGCCGTCGGATTTTTTATGCTCGCTGATTTTTTCGCCGTCCCGGAACACCACCGTGCGGTCGCACAGGGCGAAAATCTCGTCCAGCTTGTGGGAAATGTAGATGCAGGAGATGCCCTTGTCCCGCAGGCCCCGGAGAATATCCATGAGGCTGCCGGCCTCCTTCTCCGTCAGCACGGAGGTGGGCTCGTCCAGAATGAGAATCCTGGGCTTGCGGTACAGCGCCCTTGCAATGGACACCAGCTGCTGTAGCGATGGACTCAGATTCCGGACGGTAAGCCTGGTGTCGATGTCCACGCCCAGCATATCCAGGGCGGTGCGGGCCTCGGTGTGCACCCGTTTCCAGTCGATAAGGCCCAACTTGGTTCTGGGATAGCGGCCCAGCAGGATGTTTTCGGCCACCGTCAAGTCCAGCTCCAGATTTAATTCCTGGTAAATCATGGCAATCCCGGCATCCTCAGAATCGGCAGGCCCCTGGAACCTGCACGGCTCACCGCCCAGCAGCAGCCGGCCCTCGTAGTCGCCGTGGGGATAGATACCGCTTAATATTTTCATCAGCGTGGACTTGCCTGCCCCGTTTTCACCGGCCAGGGCCAGAATTTCATTGGGGTACAGTTCCATGTCCACCCCCTTCAGGGCGACGGTGCCGCTGAAGCGTTTGATGACATTTTGAACCGTTAAAATTGCATTGCTCATAAGCTCACCTTATACTAATTTCCCGCAGAGGCGGCGCTTCGCTTCAGCTCGGTATTCCTGATGGACTGGCGGCGAATCAGCGCACGCTTGTACTGGTCCAGCAGAACCGACAAAATCATAACCACGCCGAACACCACGTTCTGCCAGTAGACGGAAATGCGCATCACCGTCAGGCTGTTGGTCAGAGCCTCCATGAACACAGCGCCCAGCGCTGCGCCCAGCATGGTGCCCATGCCGCCGGAGATGGAGATGCCGCCGATGATAGCGCCGCAGATGACCTTCATTTCCAGGCCCGTGCCGGTGGAGGGCTCGGCGGAGCCCAGCCGGGAGGCGGTCATAATACCGGCAAAGGACACCAGAATGCCCATGAGTACATAAACCAGCAGCTTGGTGCGGTTGATGTTGACACCGGATATCCGGGCGGCCTCCTGGTTGCCGCCGATGGCGTAGACCGAGCGGCCGAAGTAAGTACGCGACAATGCGATGTGGCCCACAACGGCAATGAGGACTGCAATGATGACGATGAGGGGGATGCCCGCCAGCTTGGCAGGCTCCAGGGCGGTGAAGCTCTCAGGCAGAGGGTAAATGGGCACGCCCTTGGTGATGACGGACACGGTGCCCCGCAGCGCATACTGCATTCCCAGGGTGACAATCATAGGCGGAATCGCCGTTTTCACAACGAGAAAGCCGTTTAACAATCCGCACACGGCGCCGACCGCCAGGCCGATGACGATGCCCACCGGAACCGGCAGCCCCCATTGGGTGATGGAGATGCAGGTAACGATGGAGCTCAGGGCGAAGATGGAGCCGATGGACAGGTCCAGCCCGCCGATGACCAGAATCATGGACATTCCCACCACGCTGATCATGGTAAAGCCGGAGGCCCTGAGAATGTTGACCACGTTCCTGGGGGACAAAAAGGTGGGGTTGACGCAGGTGGCGATGGTGACGAAAATCAGCAGAATCAGAATGATGCCGCTTTCCGGGCGGCGCAGGAACCAGTCGAAGAAGACCTTGAACAAATTTTTCTTCTCGCACCTCGGTTGTGTTGATGCCATGATGGGGAACCTCCAATGCTCTTTGTTGTGTGCTGCTTTGTGTCTATATAATACACAAAAAAGCGGTGAAGGTACACCTTTAAGCTGTGCATATTTTCGTGCACCCCTTGCATGATTTTGTACTATGCACAATTTGGGCATTCTCTGATGACAATTTTTTACACAGATACCACATCATTGTTGATGGGCCGAGCATTGAGCCCGGGCTCCTTTTGCGGTAAGATGAAGCCAGAAAAACACTATATTAAAAGGAGATAATTTCATATGACACGAATTGAACGCATCCGCACCGTCATGGCCGGCGGGGTCCCCGACCGGGTGCCCGTTATGACCCACAACTTTCTCATGGCCGCCCGGGAGGCCGGGGTCACCATGGCCGAATACCGGTCTTCCTCCGATGTAATCGCCAGCACCCTCATTGCCGCCCAGCAGAAATACGACACCGACGGCATTCTGCTGGATGTGGACACGGCATTGCTGGCCAGTGCCTGCGGGGCCGATGTGGTCTACCCCAACGACATTGCCGCCGTCACCAGGGACTTCCAGCCCCGGCCCATCCAGCAGATTATCCAGGACCTGGCAAACGTCGATTTGACCAAATCCGACCGCATCTGCATCTACCTGGAATCCATCAACAAAATGGCCCAGTGGTGCAATGCCAACGACGTTTTCCTCCGAGCCAACGCCGACCAGGGGCCCTTCTCCCTGGGCTGCCTGCTGGTGGGCATGAACGAGTTCCTCATGACCCTGCTGGACGAGGACGAGGAGGAGAACCTGCTGGCCCTCATGGAGCAGACCTCCCGGATTGCCCTGGATATGCACCGGCTGTGCCGGCAGGCCGGCGGCCACTGCACCAGCTACGGCAACAGCTCCGAGGGGTGCAGCGTGGTGTCCCCTGCTGTGTTCCGGAAGTTCGCCAAGCCCTTTGAGATTCGGCTGAACCGGCAGCTGAAGGCAGAGGGCATCCCCACCATCTGCCACATCTGCGGCTGGACCGATCCCATTCTGCCGGACCTGGCCGAGACCGGCATTCCTATGTTCGAATTTGACGCCCGCACCGACCCCCGGAAGGTGCAGCAGATTGGCAGCGGCCACTTCGTCATGTCCGGCAACCTGGACCCTGCAATGCTCAACAGCGGCAAGCCCGAGGAGGTCACCGCAGCGGCCAGGGAGCTGCTGGAGCTGTTCCGTGGCAAGGGCGGCCTGATGATCGGCCCCGGCTGCGCCCTGGGCCCCGATACCCCCAGCGAAAACATCTTCGCCCTGGTGAAAGCCACCAAGCAGTTTGGCTGATAGGACATCTAATACCATTTCTTAATGAAAATCTTGTTAAAGATTTTTATAAGTAAATAATATGATTTTCGAGTAATTCCCCTGCTTGCCCTTTTTTGCTACGCAGTGCCAACAACCGGGAGCCCCACGAATGAGGCTCCCGGTTGGGTTTTTCCATTGCAGTTGATTTTGAAGTTTGTTTTATTCTGTATTGCCGCTTGCGCATTGGCAGTGATTTCTTGCAGACTCTTTTTTGCCGCCTGCCGCTCCCGGCAAGGCAGACTGTCCAAATAGTCAAATGTGCCTGGCCCGTAAAATGCCTGCGGGCGTGGGGGATTTATTTCATTTCACATTTCTTAGTTGGGCGGAAAGCCCCCCAGCCGTCAGGCAGGATAATAAAAATCTTGTGAAAGGTTTTTGTTAAGAAATAGTATCCAAATCCGCAGGATACCCAAACGAGCCATTCGTTTTCCCCGCAATTCACATCAGATGCGTGGCGGCGTATTCTGGTTTTCAAGCACACCCAGCTTCTTCAGACGTTTTCGAATCCCTTCGCGGGTGCGCTTTAGTTCCATAGCAATTTTAGCCAGCGGTACGCCGGACTGAAACTGCTGAATCAGAAAGTCTTCCTCATCCCGGCTCCATGGGGCACCATGGTTTTCCTTGGAGAAGCGGTCCAGCACGGCAGGCAAATTGTCCAAAATAAACTGCTGGGCGGCTGGGGCGTACAGAACGGCGGTGTACTCTCCGTTGGCTCCCATCCGCGATTCTGTGGAAATGCCGAGGGAAATTCCTCTGCTGGTAGGCCGCTTTCCATGACCGTCCTCCGGAATCTCCAGAATTCCCAGCTCCACCAGCCACGATGTAATGGTTGTGGGAGATAATTTCCGCATTTGGTTTTCGCCAATGCATCTGCTGATGTGTTCAGCAAGCTGGCTGATGCCCACCGGTCTGTCCAGCGGGGGGATTTTGGCAGCCTCCTGAACGCTGATGTGAAACGCAGGCAGATTTTTCGATGCATTCTTTCTCTCCTGCTCAATAGCACGGTCCAGCACGCCGCACACATAGAAAAAGCACCGGGACAGCCGCACATTGTTTACAACATCCTGCTCAGGAATGGGGGCGTTCGTAATGGGGTCAATGCCGTTTGCCAGCTGTTCCATGTACATTTTTGCTCGCTGTAAAGTTTCCAGTTCGGTCATTTCTGTTCTCCCTCCTGCGTTAACGTCAAATTTGATTGGGCCCATGAATCACCGTCAGGGAGCCCTTGTATTATTAGTTTATCACGCGGTGATGAGATAGTAAAGAATCATACTATTTCTTAATAAAAATCTTTCGCAAGATTATTATCCAGCCTGACGGCTGGGGGGCTTTCCGCCGAAATAAGAAAAACAAGTTTTCCTTGGTTCCCCGAAAAGCCCCAAAGAAACGTATGGCTTCATTTTTCATCGCCTTCGGCGATGAGGCGGCTGAACGCCGGTCTTGTTCCACTACCCCCAATAGGTTTCCTTCCGACCACGATGGCGTGTGCGTAACGTTGAGGCTGCGAAAATGAACGCACCCGGAGCATTTGCTCCGGGCGCTTCCTTTTCTGTCAGTATTCAAAGAAATAATTATCCGTCCGCTGCTGGCTGTAGAGGATGGAGTCGCTGTTCAGTCTCTTGCGCTTCAGGGAGCGGTCGCCCTCCAGGAGGGCGCAGTAGAGCACGTCCACGACGTACAGGTACATGAGGTTGTTGGAAATGGACACGGAATAGCGGGTGGTAATCTTGTCGCTGATGATGAATTTATAATCGATGCTGTCGCTGAGCTTGGGGGCGTCGTAGCTGGTGATGGACAGCAGCCTGGCGCCGCTGTCGTGGCACATGGTCACCGCATGGTACAGCTCCTGGACCAGCAGAGTCGGGGCCATGAGAATCACAAAATCCGCCCGGGTCACATGGTTGGCGTAGACCCGGATTTCTCCCGGGTCGCAGACAGCCTTGGCAAACAGGCCCACCAGCCCCAGCCGCATTTCCAGCTCCCGGGCCACCAGGGCGGTGGTCGCCGTGGCGAAAATAAAAATATGACCGGCATCGGCCATGGCCTCGGCAGCCTTCAGCAGCTGATTTTCGTCCAGAAGGGCGGTGGTATTGATCAGCATTTGGGTGTAGTCCTGGTTGATGGAGGCCAGCAGGCTTCCGTCCTGGGTGACGGCGGACTGCTGGCGGGTGCTGAAAAAGCTGTCCTGGGCCAGGGCCACCTTAAAGCTGTTGAAGCCCTTATAGCCGATTTTCTTGCAGAAGCGGTTGATGCTGGCCTCTGAGGTGCCTGTGTTTTGCGCCATGGCTGTGATGGTGCTGGCCACAACGGTATCGGCATTGTTCATCACATACTGGGCAATTTCGTTTTCGCTGACGGTCAGACTGGTCTGCATGGAGATGATTTTGGCAATCACCGGGGAAGTCATAGGCGCCCTCCTCCCGAAAAAATAGTATTATATGCAATATATCATATTTTCCCGGAATATGCAACCAATATCGCGCCATTTCTTGACCGGCGGAGAAATCCGGGGCTTTCGACTGGTGCCCCGGGTCTGTGCTTCGGTGCGGATGCTGCGGAACTGTGAAAAGTGCACAAGTTTTCTGCCTGAAATTTGGCTTTCACAAATTGTCAAAGTAATTGACAGTTTGTGAAAGAAATGGTATTCTTAGATAAACGAAGAAGAAAAACAGCAGCTTGTTTATGCAAAACAGAAATAGTATTTCCAGTAACCGTCAATCATGCTGACATATATTGATAAATTCTGATTTTCGAAGGGAGCGGCGCAGGCATGGGTAAGGAGCTTTACGGCAAGTGTTTTGACGTTGTTGTGGTGGGAGGCGGCGTGTCCGGCTGCACAGCGGCTCTGGCTGCCGCCAGAAACGGGGCCTCGGTGCTGGTTTTGGAGCGCAGCGGCTGTCTGGGCGGCTCCCTCACCGGCTGCGGCGTAGGCCCCATGATGACCTTCCACGCAGGGGACAAGCAGATTATCACCGGCATCATGGAGGAGCTGGTGGCGGAAATGGTGTCCCGGGGCTGCTCCATCGGCCACATTCTGGACAACAAGCAGTACACCTCCACCATCACCCCCTTCCAGGCCGAGGGCCTCAAGCTGGTGCTGGACGAAAAGCTGATTCAGGCCGGGTGCCAGGTGCTGCTGCACACCTTCACCGGCGCTGTGACCCGGGAGGGCAGCGGTATCACCGGCCTGACCGTGTGCAATAAGGACGGCCTCAACACCGTTCGGGGCAAAATCTACATCGACGCCACCGGCGACGGCGACATCGCCGCCTGGGCCGGGGCTGAGATGACCAAGGGCCGCCCGGAGGACGGCGCTGCCCAGCCCATGACCATGAACATGAAATACTGCGGCGTGGACACCGAGGCCCTCCGTTCTTACATTTTGAACAATCCCGACCGTTTCGCCGCCCTGATGAAGCACGGCGAGCTGATTCCCGCCGCTCCCGCCCTGGACATCCAGGGCTTCGAGGAGGAGTTCCTCTACGAAAAGGCCCAGGGCCGCCTGTCCATCCCCCGGGAAAATGTGCTGCTGTTCGGCACCGGCCGGCCCGGCGAGTACATTGTCAACACCACCCGGATTGTGGACCACGACGGCACCGATGCCGCCAGCCTCAGCGACGCAGAGGTCCTGGGCCGCCGCCAGTGCGCCCAGCTGGATGTGTTCCTGAGAAAATACGTGCCCGGCTTTGAAAATGCCATGGTGGAATTTACCGGCCCCACGGTAGGCATCCGGGGCTCCCGGCAGCTGGTGGGCTGCTACACCCTGACCGCCCAGGACATTCTCTCCTGCCGGACCTTCCCCGACCGGGTATGCCACACCGCTTACCCCATCGACATTCACAATCCCAAGGGCGAAGGCACCGCCAGCACCTTTATGAGCACGCCCGGCAGCTACTACGCCATCCCCTATTCCATCATGGTCTGCAACGAGGTGGACAATCTGATTGTCACCGGCCGCTGTGTGTCCGCCACCTTTGAAGCCCAGGCGGCTATCCGCACCACCCCCACCGTGGGGGCCATGGGCCAGGCTGCCGGAACCGCCGCCGCCATGGCCGCCCGGGAAAGCGTTCCCGCCCGGCTGGTGGACGTTCCCGCCTTGCAGCAGGCTCTTGTGTCCCAGGGCGCATACCTGGAAATCTGACCCGGATTCTTCAGGCATTCGCATACGGGTTCGACTCCCGTATGCCTAACCTGAGAATATAAAAAAATGGAGGAATCTACAAATGGCAACTGTACAAGCATTCGGCATTTTCCTGATTTTCGCAGTCTGCGTGGTCCTGATGATGGCCCGCAAGCTGCCCACCATCCTGGCTCTGCCCATTATGGCTGTGGGTATCGCCCTGGTGGCCGGTATTCCCTTCCTGTCCTCTGACGCCGCCCAGTTCACGGTGGCAAAGGACGTTCTGGAAGGCGGCGCCATGCGCATGAGCACCGCCATCGCCGGTCTGATTTTCGGCGGCTGGTTCGGCAAGGTCCTGACCAAGGTGGGCGTCACCCACACCATCATCCGCAAGGCTGCGGAGCTGGCCGGTGACAAGCCCCTGCCCATCGCCCTGGCCTTCCTGCTGGTGGCTTCCCTGATTTTCGCCGCATCCAACGGTCTGGGAATGTTCATCCTGGTTGGCACCATCATCGTGCCCATTATGATTTCCGCCGGTGTCAGCCCCATCACCGCAGGCTCCGTTCTGCTGTTCGCCAACGGCATCGGCGTGACCTTCAGCGTGGGCACCCTGGGCGTCTACATCGACACCCTGGGCCTGGATGTGGCCACCGTCACCTCCTACTCTTGGCTGTGCGGCATTCCCCTGATTGTGGTGGCCATTGTCTGGATTGTCTGGTCCATCAAGCTGGGCGGCAAGACCCGCAAGGCCTGGGCGATGCCCGCCGAGCAGGCTGCTGAGAAGAACGTCCGCTCCATCGCTCTGGTCAGCCCCATCATCCCCGTGGTTCTGGTCTTCGTGTGCAAGATGCAGCTGGTTCCCGCCATCCTCATCGGCATTGTCTGCACCCTGATTCTGTCCACCCCCAGAAATGTGGTCCAGGTTGTCTCCGCCTCCTTTGTCGAGGGCATCCAGGAGACTGCCGGTGCTGCCGCTCTGATGATTGGCATTGGCATGACCCTGAAGGCTGTTATGGCTCCCGAGGTTGCCGCTGTTCTGCAGCCCGTCATCTCCGCCATGATTCCCCACAGCACCCTGATGTTTGTTCTGGTCTTCGGCCTGCTGAGTGTGCTGGCCATCTACCGGGGACCTCTGAACGTCTGGGGCCTGGGCTCCGGCGTGGTGGCCCTGCTGGCCGCCTCCGGCATGAACCCCATCGCCGCCATGGTGGCCCTGCGTCTGGACTCCAACGTCCAGGCCGTCTGCGACCCCACCAACTCCCACAATGTCTGGATTTCCGACTTCACCAAGGTGGATGTCAACGAATATCTGAAAAAGACCATCCTGTGGGTCATGGTGTCCACCCTGGTTGGCCTGGTGATTGCCAGCTTCTTTGTGACTATCTGATATACTACCCCGTTTCCCACCGCCAGCCGCCTCCGGGCGGCTGGCACCGGGAAGCAGGACTCTGCAAAATACGATTGAGTATTTGGGAATCGGTCCCCCGCCGGATGGGGTGCCGGAAAAGCCCGCCCCCATCGGCCCACCGGCGGAGGTCCGATTCCCAAATACTGAATGGAGGTTCAGCTATGAGCAGAAAAGTACGCATCGGCATTGACGTCGGCGGTACCTTTACCGACGCAGTGGCCATCGACGCCGGCACCTTTGAGGTTCTGGCAAAGTATAAGATTCCCAGCACCCACAAAGAGGGCGTGGCCGTCGGCGTGGTAAAGGTCCTTACCAAGCTGATTGAGGAAAACGGCATCGCTCCCGAGGACGTGACCTTCATCGCCCACGGAACCACCCAGGCCACCAACGCCCTGCTGGAGGGCGACGTGGCTTCCGTCGGCATTCTGGGCATGGCCACCGGCATAGACGCCCGGAGCGCCCGGAACGAGACAAACGTGGGAGACATTGAGCTGTCCCCCGGCAAATTCTTAAAGAGCTATCACACCTTCCTGGATTCCAAGGCCCTGACCGACGAGGCCGTCAACGCCGAAATCGCCGCGCTGAAGGACCAGGGTGCCCAGGTCCTGGTGGCCAGCGAGGCCTTCAGCGTGGACAACCCCGCGCATGAGCTCCACGTCTGCGACCTGGCCAAGCAGGCCGGTATGAACAGCACCGGCAGCCATGAAATCAGCCAGCTCTACGGTCTGAAAATGCGCACCCGCACCGCCGTGGTCAATGCCAGCCTGATTCCCAAGATGATGGAAACCGCCGACATGACCGAGCAGGCCGTCCGGGATTCCCACATCGGCTCGGATTTGATGATTATGCGCTGCGACGGCGGCGTGATGAGCATTGACGAGGTCCGCAAGCGCCCCATCCTCACCATGCTTTCGGGTCTGGCCGCCGGTGTGGCCGGTGCTCTGATGTATGAAAAGGTGTCCGACGGCATTTTCTTCGAGGCAGGCGGCACCAGCGTGGACATCAGCGTCATCAAAAACGGAAAGGTCATGATTAAATACGCCCAGGTGGGCGGCCACAAGACCTATCTGCAAAGCCTGGACGTCCGCACCCTGGGTGTGGCCGGTGGCAGCATGATCCGGGTCCGGGACGGAAAAATCGTAGACGTAGGCCCCAGAAGCGCCCACATTGCCGGGGTGGAATACGAGTGCTTCGCCCCCGAGGGTGCCATCACCGCCGCCTCCGTCAAGCTCATCTCCCCCAGAGCGGGCGACCCCTGCGAATATGCCATCATGGAAGCCCAGGACGGCAGCACCTATTCCCTGACGCTGGCCGGCGCAGCCAATCTGCTGGGCTATGTGCCCCAGGGAGACTATGCCCGGGGTGTGGACGTTTCTAACCAGACTGCCTGGGAGGCCCTGGGCCGCTTTGTCGGCACTTCCGGCCGGGAGGCTGCCCGCCAGGTCATGGCGCTGGCCATGAAAAAGCTCAGGACCGTTGTAGATGAGCTGATCAGCGAGTACGGCCTGGACCGCAGCTTCATCACCCTGGTGGGCGGCGGCGGCAGCGGCTCTGTCATTGTCCACGCCCTGGCTGAGGATATGGGGCTCAAGGCCCGGATTGCCAAGAATGCCCCCTATATCTCCACCATCGGCGTGGCCCTGGCCATGGTCCGGGAGCAGATGGAGCGGACCATCGCCAACCCCACCGACGAGGATATCACCCGAATCCGGGAGGAAATCATCGAAAAAATTGTCCGCTCCGGGGCCAAGGAAGAAACGGTGGATGTCTCCATTGAGATTGATGCCCAGAAGAACATTCTCCGGGCCATCGCCACCGGTGCCACCGAGCTGCGGCAGAAAAGCCTGGGCGCTGAGGAGCTGACCCGGGAGCAGATGCAGGAAATTGCCCGGGAATCCCTGGGTACCCAGGCCCACAGCACCGCCTACGTCTGCGGCACCGGCCGCTGGAGTCTCTTTGAGGGCGAGCTGAAAAAGAAGCTGCTGGGCTTCATTCCTGTGAAAACCAAGGCTGTGGCCGTGCTGGACCGGGAGGGCGTGGTGCGCCTGCGGAAGGAAAAGGCGGAGCACCTGGTGTTCTCCAAGGGCAGCCAGGATGTACGGTTCAACCACTTCCTGGATGACAACACCACCTATTCCGATGCCAACGCCACCATTCCCAAGGTGTTCGTATTCTACCGGGAGAAAAAGCTGGACCTGACCGGGATGCAGACCGCCAGCCAGCTCTACTCCATTCTGAACGTGGAGACCCAGAACCTGCAGCCTGAGGAGGAAATCCTGGCTGTGGCCTATCAATAAGCTATGGACGACCGTATTCTCGCCCTGTGCGAGCTGTCCGAGGACCTGCTGTTTGCCAGAATTCCCCAGGACCGCATGGCTTATTATATCGACGCCTCCCTGGAGGCAGGCCGGAATGCCGCCGTCCCCTTCCGGGGGCAGTCCATCCGCGCGCTGTACGCCAGCGAACACATAGCCATCACCGAAAAGGGAAACGGGAAGCAGGGCTGCGGCGTCATCCTCCGGGGGCAGGCCGTCATGGGAAAAGCCGGCTGCGCTGTGGAGGTCTACCGGGACTCCATCCGGGAGCTGGCCGCCCACAGCACATGGCAGGGCGTGGCTCTGACCACAGAGCAGGCTCTGGAGGTGCACCTGGCCCACGAATTTTTCCACATCCTGGAATACCGCTCCGG
Organism: Eubacteriales bacterium; assembly: GCA_030536515.1. Lineage (GTDB taxonomy): Bacteria > Bacillota > Clostridia > Oscillospirales > Oscillospiraceae > Faecousia. Next base: position 216,119 of record JAUNPV010000001.1, on the reverse strand, counting down.
CAGCACCGTTGCCGACAGGCTGGCCCCGGTGGAGCGATTCTCTCTGCTGGGCTGGAAACCCACAGCCCATATCACCCGTTGCTGCGAGATTGCAGCCCACGCCTTCGCCAAGGAGCTGCTGGGCCTTGCAGCGCTGCCCAACCTGTTTGACTATCTCTACCTGATAGAAACAGGCAAGCTCACCCAAGCCGCCTTTGAAGAAAAGCTGACCCGAATGGAGGCCATGCTGTGATACGATTTCTTAATTAAAATCTTTAAGAAGATTTTTATTATCCAGCCTGACGGCTGGGGGCTTTCCGCTCAATAAAACGATAAATCGTTTTGTGCCTATCGGCTTCACCCAGCAATGACTGTAGGGCGGCCTGACCTCAGGCCGCCACACCATGTTTTCCACCTGAAAACATAGGGCAACGAAAAAGATACCGCACCCACATAGCACTGCTATGACCTTTCTTCAACAAAGCCACCAGTCTTACAGGCTGCCGTCTTTGCTGAAGGGACTCTCCCACGGGCTAAAAAAGTGTCCACCGGACACTTTTTTGCACCAGGAAAGCGGACTGGTGCCGCCCTTTCGAGTCCCGGCGAGCCACCAAAAAGGATACTGCACCCATAGTGAAATATTTTGCTGTCGCAAAATGTGAAATATCAGCTTGCGCTGATGTGAAATATTCCGCTTACGCAGAATGTGAAATGAAATAAATCCACCCACGCCCACAGGCATTTCACACGCCGAAGGCGTATTTCACGTGCGAAGCACATTTCACAAATCCGAAGGATTTATTTCACTGAAAAAAGAGGATTGCTTCTGCAATCCTCTTTTTTCTGGTGGCTCGCCAGGGACTCGAACCCTGGACCCACGCCTTAAAAGGGCGTTGCTCTACCAACTGAGCTAGCGAACCGTATTTAGTTTGGCTGGGATGGCCGGATTCGAACCGACGAATGCCAGAGTCAAAGTCTGGTGCCTTACCGCTTGGCGACATCCCAATGTGGAGCTGCGCCCGCCTTTTGGACACACAGGGGATTGTATCATAAAAAAACCGTTTTGGCAATCCTTTTTTGAAAAATTTTTCCGACAAAAAACCGGACGCCCGCCCGGCATCCGCCTGTTTGGCTCTTTTTTCCTCTCCTCCGAAAATTTTTTGGAAAAAACAAAAAAATTTTTCAAAACCGTGCAACCTTTTCCGTTTTTTTACGTCTATATAAGTAGAAGGACATTTACAGGAGGCGAGCACCATGACACAGAGTATTTTTTCCGTTCTGATTTACGTAATCCTGGCCGCAATCTGCATGGCCATTGGGGACGATTTTTCCAGAGATTCCAGGGACGCTCTGATGAAATCGGCAAAAGCTGACAGCGAGGGATTTTCGCTCAGATGAAGGTATGATAAAAGCAGCTTGTCACTGCGAACCAGTTTGCTTTTCTGGTGCGGCACCCTGTTTTCCAAAGGAAAGCAGGGGCGGCGGCCTGGGGGCAGGCCGCCCTGCGGTCTTTGCTGCGTGAAGCCGAGAAGCACCAAAAAGTATTATTCAGCGCTTTCCTGGGGATTTCCGGGAAGTCCGGTGGCGCCGGTGACCAGGATGCCCAGATTGTCCCGGTAAATTTCGTCAAACTGGGCGATGGGCAGGGGATTTTCTCCCTGGCCGGCCTCGACGGTGAAGCCCGGGCGGCGGAAGCGCTGGATGAACCAGTCCTTGAAGCCGGCGAAGCTGGAGGCATAGGCGGGCTCGCCCAGGTCGTAGCCGCTGAGGCGGGCAAATTCCCTGGCGTAGGCCTGGGCCCCGGGGACCTCATAGTCCTGGAACTGCCAGTAAATCACCCGGCCCTGGGTGTGGTAGGCCAGCATCAGCGCCGGGTCCAGCTCCCTGGTGAGCCTGGCCAGGGCGAAGGATTCCCGCTGGCTCAGAGGCGCCCGGCCCACAAAATCCCGGGGGGCGGGGCGGTTGAAGCCCTGGGCGAACTTAATCTGCCGGGCCTGGAGCCACCCGGCGGGGTACTGGAGGTTCAGGTCCACCCCCAGCAGGTTGGCCTTCCAGCCGTCGGGGAAAGGAATGCCGGGAAAATCCCCGGCAATCATCTGGGCTGTCTCATATTCCGGTGTGCCCGGGGAGATGGCCCCGGTGACCAGGTCCACCCCGTCGGGGTCCACCATGGGCACCAGGTGGACAGTGGCGGCGTTCAGAATGTTTTTCGCCTCCACCCCGAAGAGCCTGCCCCCCTGGGCGGCGGCCTGGGCCAGGTCCTCGGCAAATTTCAGCAGCAGGGTGGCCGTAATCCACTCGTTGGCGTGGTGGGCGGCGGTGTAGAGCACCTGCCGCTCCCCCTGGCCCAGCGTCAGGTGCAGCACCGGCCGCCCAAAGGCGGAGGAGGTCAGCACCCGGCTGGTAATGCCGGGGTAGGCCTCCGTCAGCTGCAAAGCCACCCGCTCCAGAAGCCCGGAGGTCATCGGTACATCCGTTGGCACAATAGACAAAAAATCACCTCCCGACAGTGTATGTTGGGGGGTGGTTTTTTGTGCGGCGATTATTTTGTTAATTCCTTCATCAGCCGCAGAATCAGTTCCGCCTGTTCAGCAGACAGCTTGCCCGCCTCCTCAGTAATGCCACGCACCTGGTTGGGAGCGATAACCTCCGTGTCAAAAAACTCCTTAGGCGTGATGCCGAAGTATTCGCAGATGTAGAGGAAGCCCGCCATGGAGGGCAGAGTTCTGCGGTTTTCAATTTTGTTGATATAGCTCTCGCTCTGGCCCAGGGACAGGCTCATGTCTCTGGCAGATACACCCTTTTGAATCCGAAGCTCCGCCACCCGATTGTGAAACCATTCCATATAATCCATTCACGCCACCTCCGTTTGCATATATTATAAATCCACTATATGCAAATATTGGGGAATTAAAAGGCGTGTTTCTGTTGACATAGGGATTTATAAGTTATATAATTGTAGACAGCACAACTTTTAAATCTCTGTGCAGAATCAGAAAGAAAATGGAGGAACACGAAATGGAAAACAGCACGAACGAATTTTTGACTAACAAGGTTGAGAGCGCTGCAGAATCCCAAAAGGAAAAGGTTTCTGTGACGGAGGCAGGGGCGAGGTTTGCAGAGGGAATCAAAAATTTGTTTTCTGCGAAGAACCGGAAGAAAACCTGCCTGATTCTCCTTGCAGTCATTGTAGTGATTGGGTGCATCGTCAGCTTTTCTGTATACAGCAGTCCCAAGGCCGTGGCTGAACGCTATTTGAAAGCAAGCCTGCTTCAGGACAATGCGGTGGTCAGCAAGCTAACCGCCTATGACTTTAAAGAATATAGCCGGGTATTTGTTCCTTACGCTTCAGCCAAATTTGATGAAAAGGACAGGCCTGACGATGAAACCCTTTTTGAAAAATGCTCCAACTGGTACGATGAGGATATTTCTTCCTGGAATGAGCTGTTTGCCGTTCAAAACAAACTTCAAATCGAAGAATTTGAAGATGAATGGGGCGAATTTAAAGTCACTGTAGAAGTCACCAGAGAAAAGAACATCTCTTCCAAAAAGGCAAAAAGCGAGCTGGCGGACTGGCTGGAAATGATCGAAGACCTGCTCAAGTTCGATCCCGACGTGATCGATGAATGCAAGGTCATTACGGCAAAAATCAAGCTCATTGGAGAAGATGAAACTGACCGGGGAACCGCCCAGGTCTACCTGTGCAAGGTGGACGGTGCCTGGAAGGTGCTTTATCACGGAGAATAAGATAATAACCAGGGAGCAGACCAACATCTGCTCCCTGGTTTTCGCCTATTCAACTAAAGTCTACGAAACTCTTGCACTTTTTCGCAGAATATGCTACAGTAAAGACGGCCGAAAGGCCCGGAAGGGACGCCAAAACAAAATAACGGTATGATTGCCACCGGCAATCATGGTGTTTTTTTTAATCCGCTGCGCGGAGCACCACGGACGGACGCCTTCCCCTCACTTGACCCCAGAGATCAGGTAAAGGGGGGTGGTGGCATGGTTACTTATGAAAACCTCTTTGCGTTTGCATCGGTTCTCATCGAGGCCATGACGCTTGCCGTGCTTTTTTACAAGCATCGCAAGTGAGCGTAATGTTCTTGATAAAACAAGAAATTACCCCGTCCCATCCTTCCCCAAGGTTAACGGAGTAATTTCTTGAACTGAGGGGCAGGCACCGTTCGTCGGCGTCCCTTCTGTACTTATATTACCACATCCGGCCTGCGATTGCAAGCCGGATTTTGCTGTTTTCTGGAATAAAAAACTTGCGAAAAGCCACAGACCATGCTATCATAGAAGTGGCCGAAAAGGCCCGGAAGGGACGCCAAAAAACGGCGGACGGATGTCACCCCCTGTACAGAGAGGGGGTGGGTCGATGAATTTCATGGAGCTGTTAGCCTTTTGCGCACTCATCATTGAAATTATCAGACTTTGCCTCGATTGCTTGAATCGGCGCAAATAACGATTTTCTTTTACATAAAAATAAAAGGAAATTACTCCGTCCTACACGCTCCCCAGCCTGTGACGGAGTAATTTCCTAACTCGAGGGGGTGACACCGTTCGTCGGCGTCCCTTCTGTTTTTATACTACCACATCCGGCCTGCAAATGCAAGCCGGATTTTGTGTTTTTTTACAGTTCCAGCTTCAAATCGTTTTCCTTTATCCAGCCCCATTTGCGCAGGAGCTGGCAGAACAGCCAGCTGAGGGCGGCGGGGAGGAGGAAGCAGATGAGCGCCATGGCCGTCCAGTCCAGGGCGGTGACGGCGGCTTTGGTTCCGGCGGCGATGTCCGCCAGCCAGCCGGTGTACACGCCAATCTGGCCCACAAAGCCGCAGGTGCCCATGCCGGAGGACACCGCCGCCCCGTTCATTTCCAGCTTAAACAGGCAGGTGGCCAGCGGGCCGGTGATGGCAGAGGCCAGCGTGGGGGGAATCCAGATTTTGGGGTTTTTCACGATGTTGGGCATTTGCAGCATACTGGTGCCGATGCCCTGGGCCACCAGGCCGCCCCAGCGGTTTTCCCGGAAGCTCATCACGGCGAAGCCCACCATCTGGGCGCAGCACCCGGCCACGGCGGCGCCGCCGGCGAGACCCGTCAGGCTCAGGGCGGCGCAGATGGCGGCGGAGGAAATGGGCAGCGTCAGGGCCATGCCGATGACCACGGACACCAAAATGCCCATGAAGAAGGGCTGCAGCACCGTGGCCCACCGGACGAAGCTGCCCACGGCGGCAGCGGCGGCGCCGATGGGGGCGGCCACCCAGGCGGCCATGGCCACGCCCACCAAAACCGTCACCACCGGGGTCACCAGGATGTCGATTTTGGTTTCCTTGGACACCAGCTTGCCGCACTCGGCGGCCACAATGGCCACAAAGTACACCGCCAGGGGCCCGCCGGCCCCGCCCATGGCGTTGGCTGCAAAGCCCACGGGAATCAGGGAAAACAGCACCATCGGCGGGGCGCTGAGGGCAAAGCCGATGGCAATGGCAATGCCGGGGCCCACCATGGCCGAGGCCAGGCCGCCCACGGTATAGGACACGGCCCCCTCCCCCTTGCCCACGGTGGCCACAATCTGGTTCAAAAAGCCGATATGCAGCTGCTGGCCCAGGGTATTGAGAATGGTTCCCACCAGCAGTGTGCAAAATAAGCCCTGAGCCATGGCGCCCAGAGCGTCGATGCCGTAGCGCTGCATGGACAGCACCACGTTCTTCCGGCGCAGGAATTGCTTGATTTTCTCCATAAGGGGTCCTCCTGTTTTGTTCTTTGGACCCATTATACCCTGGATTCTCTGGGGATGCAACGGTTTTTTCCAAATTTTCCCTGACGGGCCGGGGGGGGCTGCTGCAATGGCTTGAAAAATTTGTATCAGCCTGATTTCCCATGTTTTCCATAGGAAAACATGGGCGGCGGCCTGAGGGCAGGCCGCCCTACAGTTTTTGCTGCACGAACACAGTCGAATTTATTCTATGGAAGGAGCTTCCTATGTCCAAAAAAATCAGTCTTTACAACCGCTGCCTCAACGGCATCGAGCAGGTGGGCAACAGCCTGCCCCACCCAACCGTCCTGTTTGCCCTGTTCACTCTGGCCGTCATCGGGCTGTCCGCCCTGTGTGCGGCCCTGGGGGTGTCCGCCACCGGCAGCCTTGTTTCCGGCGGGGAGCTGAAGCAGACCACCGTCGCCGCCGTGAGCCTGCTGACGAAGGAGGGTCTGCGGTATCTGTTCACCGGGGCCGTTGGGAATTTCACCGGCTACGCCCCCCTGGGCATGGTGCTGGTGGCCATGCTGGGCGTGGGCGTGGCGGAGCAGTCGGGGCTCATTGACACCCTCTTGAAAGCCCTGGTCAAGGCTGCCCCGGCCCGGCTTCTGACCCCCATGACCGTGTTCCTGGGGGTTATGTCCAACATTGCCTCCGACGCAGGCTACGTCATTCTCATTCCCCTGGGGGCCATGATGTTCAGGGCCTGCGGCCGCCACCCCATTGCCGGGCTGGCTGCCGCCTTTGCCGGTGTCTCCGGCGGCTTCTCCGCCAACCTGCTCATCGGCACCCTGGACCCCATGCTGGCGGGCATCACCCAGGCCGCCGTGTCCCTTCTGGACCCGGGCTACACCGTCCAGGTCATGGGCAACTATCTTTTCCTGGTGGCCTCCACCTTCCTCATCACCGCTGTGGGAACGCTCATCACCGACCGGGTGGTGGAGCCCCGGCTGGAGGCCTTCGACACCATCGAAGACGAGGGGCACGCCGACCTGGCCGCCGTCACGCCGCTCCAGAAAAGGGGCCTGCGCAACGCCGGCCTGGCCGCCGCCTGCTTTGCCGCCCTTGTGGCCGCCGCCTGTCTCCCCGCAGACTCCTTTTTCCGCAGCGACACCGGGGCCCTGCTGGGCAGGACCCCGTTTCTCGACAGCCTCATCGTCCTCATTGCCCTGCTGTTCTTCCTCCCCGGCGCTGCCTACGGCCTGACGGTGGGGACCTACCGGGGCAGCCGGGACGTGGCGGAGGCCATGTCCCGCTCCATGGCCTCCATGGGGTCCTTTCTGGCCCTGGCCTTCGTGTCCGCTCAGTTCATCAGCTGCTTCGGCTACACCAACCTGGGCACCATTCTGGCCTTAAAGGGGGCGGCATTTTTCCGGTCCGCCAACGTGGGGCTCATTCCTCTGATGGTGATTTTTGTATTATTTTCCGCCTTTATGAACCTGTTTATGGGCTCCGCCTCGGCAAAGTGGAACATTCTGGCGCCGGTGTTCGTGCCCATGTTCATGCTGCTGGGCTACAGCCCGGAGCTGTGCCAGCTGGCCTACCGGCTGGGCGACTCCTGCACCAACATCATCACCCCCATGATGGCCTACTACGCCGTCATCCTCGTCTATGCCCAGCGCTACGACAAAACCGCCGGCATCGGCACCCTCACAGCCACCATGCTGCCCTACTCGATTGCCTTCCTGGTGTGCTGGACGGTGATGCTGATTGCCTGGCTGTCCCTGGGCCTGCCCATCGGCGTAGGCACGCCGCTTTTTTACCCGGCATGAAAAAGCCTCACTGCCCGAATGGCAGGGAGGCTTTTCTCCACGGTCCTATTTTTTCACGCCCCGGACCACCATGGTGATGGCGGTTTCCGTGTCCCACTGGTGGGTTCCGGTCCGCAGCAGCTCCAGGCGGGTGTCGAATTTGGACTGGACGATTTTTTCGATTTCCGCCGCCCGGGGATGGTGGGTGGAGCGGAGTATCTCCAGGGCGGACTGGCGGTCCGCTTCGATAATCTGCTCCGCCAGCTGCCGGGGAAGGGATGCACTGTCCGGTGTCAGGGGGATGACTGCGTAGCCCGCCGACACCTGGTGGAAGCCTCGGCACTCCATGGCCTGGGGCAGCTGCTGCTCCGTCATGGCATACCGGCCCACGCCGAATTTCTGGACAACATCCTCGACCTCCACCGTTTCCCAGAACCGCCGCTCCGCCTCGGTCTCCGCCATGCAGGGGGCCAGGTGCTTGACCCCTTTTCTGGCGGACAGCACCAGGCAGACTCCGTTTTCCCGGAGGACCCTCCGCTGCTCCGAATAGAACAGGTCCGGGTCGATGTGCTCGCTGACCGTGTTGGAAATGGTCACGTCAAAGGAGCCGTCGGAAAAGGGCAGCGCCGTGGCATCCCCTTCCAGGAAGGTAACGCCGGGGACATGGTCCTTCGCAAAGGCAATGAATTTGCTGTCCCGGTCCAGCCCCACAATTTCCGCCTGGGGATACCACCGATGCAATGCCCCGGCCAGCGCTCCCGGCCCGCACCCAATCTCCAAAATCCGCAGCTGCCGCTCCCCATCCAGGTCAAACAGCTCCCGATACTGCCCTTGGAACGCATCGTGAAACCGCAGCTCCCGACTCAAATACAGCGTCAGCACCCCCTGGACATTCTCCGACCAAATCTGATTCATACGCTTCCCTCCTCTTTTTTGTGTGGAAATATTGATTATACCACAAAATCAGAGGTTTATCAACTGATTTTTCTGCTAAAAGGCAGCCATGCTGTGTAGTATGCCGAAAACGATAGAATGTCATTGCGAGCCAGTGCGCACACTGGCGTGGCAATCCGTTTTCCCCTCTGGCTGGCCGGGGGCCAGCCAGTTCCTTTTCCCGGAGGGAAAAAGAAAGAAGAACGGATTGCCACACCAGTCTGAGGACTGGTTCGCAATGACATTCTGCACCCGTAGGGCACGGTCTCCCGGACGTGCCAACCTGGCAGCGGCCCGTCAAGGATGCCGGGCCCTACGGCTTCCATGTGCGTAGGGACAGCCCTTGCGGCTGTCCGCGGGGGCTGGGCATTTTGAGCGGTCAAAATGAGGCAGAGCGGCGGGATGATGCAAAACCTTCCCCCCGGGGGGGATGCGCCGACGGGAAGGCCCAATCGTCGAACCTGGCGGCGGCGTGAGGGCACGCCGCCCTACAGTTTATGCCCTGGTGGAAGCACGAACCTGTACCGCACATCACGTTCCCGCCCGCATTCCTCATCCGTCACGGCTTACGCCGTGCCACCTTCCCCCCGGGGGAAGGTTTTTTGGTGCGCCGCCGGGAGGGGGCAAAGGAAATGTCCCTTGCGTGTGCTTTTGGACCGTATGCAATGAACCGGCTTTCCGATAAGGAAAGCCGGTTTTGCGGCCCCCTCGCCGGGGGCCGACGGGCGGGTTGATAACCCGCCCCTACAGGGGGTGCGGCGAAGCCTTCCCCACCGGGGGAAGGTTTTGGGTGAATTTCTCACCCTTCGTTTTGCATTTGAGCCAGCAGCTCGGCGGCGTCGTCGGGGAGGTCGTCCAGGTCGGTGCCTACGTCGATTTGGACGGGGGTCTTTTTGAAGAAAATCTCGTACATCACCGGCACGATTACCAGGGTCATCACCGTGGCGTACAGCAGGCCGCCTACGATGACGATGGCCATGCCCTTGCCCATTTCGCTGCCCGGGTCCCGGCTGAACAGCATGGTCACCATGGACAGCACCGTGGTCAGGGTGGTCATCAGGATGGGGCGCATCCGGGTCTTGCCGGCGGCCACCAGAGCCTCCCGGCGGGGCAGCCCGCCCAGGCGGAGCTGGTTGGTGTAGTCCACAAAGACGATGCCGTTGTTCACCACCACGCCCATTAGGATAAGGAAGCCCATCAGGGACATCATGGAAATGGTCTCCCCGGCGATGATCAGCGCCAGCAGGCCGCCGGTGAAGGCCAGGGGCACCGTAAACAGCACGATAAACGGCGACAGCAGGCTCTGGAACTGGGCAACCATCACCAGATAAATGAGCAGCAGGGACAGCCCCATCATCAGGGCCATCTGGCTGACCATTTCATTGACCTGGCTGGTCTCACCGGCCAGGGCCACGCTGTAGCCCTCGGGGACTTCCAGCGTATCCAGCTTCTCCCGGACCTGCCGGGACAGCAGGGCGGTGTTGTAGCCCTCCTGGGTGGACGAGGTGACCTTGATGAGCCGGGACAGGTTCTCCCGGCTGATGCTGGCCACGCCCCGGGCATCCTCCATGTGGGCAAACTCTCCCAGGGTGTGGGTGGATTTCACGGTCTTGCCCTCTGTGTCCATGGTCTGGGTGGTGAATTCATGGTCCAGAATGTGGGAAAGCTCCGGCAGCTTGGTGGTGTCGATGATGCTTACCGTGTAGCTTTCGCCGCCGGCGGTAAGGGTGGTGGAGGTGGTGTCCGTGGCCAGGGCCTGGGACAGCTCCATGTACACCTGGGCCACGGTCAGCCCCAGGCGCATGGCCTCGTCCTTGTCCACCACGATTTTGACCACCCGGTCCCCCTCCTCCTGGCCGTTGGAAATGTCCGCAATGCCGGGAATTTCTGCAAGCAGGTCCGCCACCCGGTCGCTGAGCAGCAGCAGGGTGTCCAGGTCGGTGCCGTAGATGTCCACCTCCACGCCGCTGCCCATGAGGGCAGAAGCGTCGCCCATGGAGCCGCCCGCCACGGTGACGGTGCAGGGCAGGTCCTTTGTTTTTTCCAGCAGCGCCGCTTCCACAGCCTTCTGGTCCCGGCCGCCCTGGTCATCCAGCACAATGAAGTAGGAAAATTCCAGGTTATCCCCGGTGCCGCCAGAGCCGCCCATAAGGCTCCCGGCGCCGCCGGACATAGCGCCCACGGTCTCAATGCCCGGCACCGCCATGGCCGCCTCCATGACGGCATCGGCAGCGGCATAGGCATCCTCCCGGGCGGTGCCCTCGGGCACGGTCACCTGGACGCTCACCTGGTTGGAGCTGATTTCGGGAATCATCACCAGGCCCATCCGGGTCACCTGCCAGATGCAGCCCACCATCAGCACCACCGCCAGCAGCAGCGACAGCGCCTTTTTGTCCAGGCACAGCCGCAGAAGCCGCTCGTACTGGAAAAGGATTTTATCAAACCAGGGGTGGCTTTTCTGGGCGCTTTTTTTCAGCACCGTGGACCCGGCGCAGGGGACCACCGTCATGGCCACCGCCAGGGAGGCCAGCAGGGAGAAGGTGATAGTCATGGCCAAATCCGTCATCAGCTGCCGCACCAGACCGCTGGTGAACAGCATGGGCAGGAACACGCAGATGGTAGTGACGGTGCTGGAAATGATGGAGCCCGCCACCTGCCGGGTGCCCTGGACGGCGGCCCGGGCGGCGGGAATATCCCGGCTGCGGAGCCGGTAGATGTTCTCAATGACCACAATGGAGTTGTCCACCAGCATACCGATGCCCAGAGCCAGGCCCGACAGGCTGATCATGTTCAGGGTGATGCCGGTGAAGTACATGGCAACCAGGGCCACCAGCACGCTCAGCGGGATGGAAATGGCCACCACCAAAGTGGGCCGCATATCCTTCAGGAAGAAAATCAACACAATGATGGCCAGGCACGCGCCCTGAATCAGGTTGGACATGACGGTGCTGATAATCAGCCGGATGTACTCGCCCTGGTCCATAATGGGGGTCAGGTGAAGGTTTCCGTCCTTCTCCATGAGCTGTGCGGCGCTTTCGTTGCAGCCGTCGGACACGTCGCTGGTGGAGGCGGTGGAGGATTTGTAAACGGTCAGCAGCACCGCCTGGTTGCCGCCCACCTTGGCGTAGGAATCCTGGGAATCGTCGGTGACGGCGATGTCCGCCACGTCGATGAGCCGCACGTCCCCCACGCCCTCCATGGTGCACAGCAGGGACCCGGCCAGCTCCTCCACGCTTTCAAAGCTGTCGCCCACCTTCAAAAGGAGCTTGTCCGCCCCGTCCCGGATGTACCCGGCGGGCATTGAGAAGTTCTGGGCCCCGATGAGCTGGGCCAGGGACTGCATATTCAGCAGCTGGTCCAGGTTGGCGTTTTTCAGCGCCTCCTCCCGGGCGGCCTCGTATTCCTCCCGGGCGGTGTCCAGCTGGGTCTGGCCGGACTGCATCTGGGCCTCGCCGCTGGAAATCTGCATCTGGCCCAGGGACAGCTGGGCCTGGACCCCGCTGAGAATCAGCTGGGCAGCGGCGTCCCCCAGGGAAGCATCCAGGGGATTTTCCTGGATGTCCCGGAGAGCATCCACCAGCTCCTCCCGGTACCGGTTCAGCTCCTGAAGCTGGCCGCTCAGGTGGGACAGGGTCTCGTCGGCGGTTTCCAGCAAGGCCTTGAACTGCTGGGCCTCCTGCAGCAGGGCGATAATCCGGTCAAAGGCCTCGGGGCTGACATCCCGGCTCTGAGGCCGGGACCCTTCCAGCTCTGCCAGAGCGGCGGCCAGGGTCTCCCGGTCCGACTTAGCCTGGGAAAGGGCAGCTTCCAGCTGGGAAACCAGCGCCTCGTCCACCGGGGGATAGACCTCCACAGTCTCCCCGGTGGCCTCGTCCGTCTGAAGCTCCGGGGCGGGATGTTTGGCCACGTCCAGCTGGGCGGCCAGGTCCTCCAGGCGGGCATCCACCGCTGCCAGGTCGCTCTGGGCCTGGCGGAGGGCCTGCTCATACTGGGAAAGGGCCTCGTCTTCCTGGGCGGCCCCATCCCGGGCCGCCTCCAGGCCCTCAATCAGGGCCTCCAGCTTGCTCTCGTCCGCCAGAATTTCCTCCACGGACCAGGGCAGGCGGCCGGCATTGGCGGCGTACCAGTCCGGGGCGTTCTCCCCAATGGCGGCGTGAAGGGCGGCAAAAGCCCCCTCCTCGCCGGTGTTCAAATCCCCCGCCAGGTCCCCCAGGCGGCTGCCCAGGTTTTCCAGGAAGAGGCTTGCCTCGTCCAGGCGGCCCTCCAGCGCGTCAAGCTGCCCCTCCAGCTGGGGAATCTGGGCGGTGACGGCGTCAATCATGTCGTTCAGCTGGTCGGCAATGGAGGCCTGCTGGTCCTTCAGCTCCTGCTGGCCCTGGTTCAGCTGGGCCTTGCCGGCGTTCAGCTGCTTCTGACCCTTATCCAGCTCCGCCTGGGCCTTGTCCAGCTTTTCCTGGGCCTCGGCCAGCCGGTCGCTGACCTGGGCCAGGAGCTTATCGTTGACCTTGTCGATTTTTTCCTGGTTCAGGGTGACCTCCACCCGCTTTTCCACCAGGCCCACAGCATCCACCCGGGCCACGCCGTCCACCCGCTCCATGGCGGGAATTACGGTTTGGCTGACATAGTCGGACAGCTGGTAGATGTCCATGCCCGCATAGTCCACCGCCAGATACTCCGTGGCCATCATGTCGGCGCTGATTTCCATGAGGGTGGGGGTGCTGGCCCGGTCGGGCAGGGTGTCCGCCAGCTGGTTGAGCTTGGTGGTGGCCTTGACCATGGCGCTGTCCATGTTGGTATCCTGGGAGAATTCCAGCATGACCATGCTGACGTTCTCGCTGCTGGTGCTGGTGACGTTTTTCACGCCGTTGATGGTGCCAAGAGCCGCCTCCAGCGGGGCGGTCAGGTCGGTCTCCACCTGCTCGGGGCTGGCCCCGGGGTAGCTGGTAATCACCATCAGATAGGGCAGGGAAATGGTGGGCAGCAGGTCCGTCGGCATTCTGACCAGGCTCACCACGCCCAGCACCAGAGCCAGAATTACCCCCACCAGCACGGTAAAGGGCTTTTTTACACTGAATTTTGCCATGATAACTCCTCACAGGCCCGGCAGGGCGCATACAATCTAATTATCATTTCAGTATAAGGCCACGGCCCCTTAAAGTCTTGAAAATTCTATGAATTCTTAAGAAAAGTTTAAGGGAGCAGCCGTTGCAGCTGCTCCCTGTGGCGTATGAAATTTACCGGTGCTCGCCCAGGAAGAAAACCACCAGGACGCCGGGGCCGGTGTGTGCGCCGATGACGGGGCCCACGTAGCCGGTGATGATGTTTTTTGCGCCGTACTTTTCCCGGAGAAGTCTGGCCAGGGTTTCGGCATCCTCGGGGCAGTCGCCGTGGCCGATGGCGATGGTGTCGTTGTCGAAGCCGCCGCCGAACTGGCCCAGCTTGGCGGCGATGTACTCGATGGCCGCCTTCCGGCCCCGGACCTTGGCGCAGCTTTGGAGCCTGCCCTCGTTGTCCATGATGATGATGGGCTTAATATTCATCATGGTGCCCACCAGCGCCGTGGTGGCGCTGATGCGGCCGCCCCGCTTCAGCTGGTTCAGGTCGTCCACCGTGACCCAGTGGCACAGGTGGAGCTTGTTTTCCTCCACCCAGTCGGCCAGCTCCTCCAGGCTCATGCCGGAGCCCCGCTTCTGGCAGGCGTGCCAGACCAGCAGGCCCTGGCCCAGGGCGGCGCAGAGGGTGTCCACCACACGGATGGTCCGCTGGGGGTACTTCTCCCGCAGGGTCTCGGCGGCGATGCAGGCGGACTGGCAGGTGGTGGAAAGGCCCGAGGAGAAGGCCAGCACCAGCACATCCCGGCCGCTTTCCAGCACCGGCTCCATGGCGGCGGCCCAGCTGTCCGGGTTGGCGGCGGCGGTGGTGGCCATCACGCCGGTGCGCATCAGGTCATAAAAGGCCTTGACGGCGGCGGGGTCGTTGAAATTGGGCTGCTCCTCCCCGTTGTAAAGCAGGGTCAGGGGCACATAGGTCACATCCAGCTCGCGGTACTGCTGGTCGGTAAAATCGCAGGAGGAATCGGTGATGATCTGATAAGACATAAGGTTCACGCTCCAAAAATGTAATAGACAAAATCTGCCATCTGCGCTATAATATTGTTTTGGTCCCGGGCATAGGCTTGCGCAGCTGGGTCTTTTCCAGCTTATCATACCGCACCCGGCCCCCAAAAGCACGGCCTTTCCGGGAGAAACCGCCCTACCGGCGGTAGAAAAGCCGACTCTACTGGCAGTAGAGTTCCGAAAAGTTTGAATTTTCCCATGATATGAGGTGTTACCATGACAAATATTCTGCTGAAAACCTTTGTAAAAAATCACCGGAACACAGACGACAGCCAGGTCCGCGCCGCCGTCGGCACCCTGTCCGGGGCGGTGGGCATCGGCTGCAATGTGCTGCTGTTTCTGGGAAAGCTGCTGGTGGGTACCCTGTCCGACTCCGTGTCCATCACCGCCGACGCTATGAACAACCTGTCCGATGCCTCCGGCTCCATTGTGACGCTGATTGGCTTCAAGCTGGCCGACAAGCCCGCCGACGCAGACCACCCCTTCGGCCACGCCCGGTTTGAATACTTAAGCGGTCTGGCGGTGGCGGTGATGATTCTGCTCATCGGCCTGGAGCTGGCCAAGACCTCGGTGGAGAAGATTATCTCCCCCACCCCGGTGGCCATGTCCCTGGTGACGGCGGCGGTGCTGGTGGGCTCTATCGCCGTGAAGCTGTGGATGGCGGCCTTCAACCGGCGGCTGGGCGGGCTGATTCAGTCCACCACCCTGCTGGCCACCGCCGCAGACAGCCGCAACGACTGCATTGCCACCGCCGCCGTGCTGGCCGCCGCCCTCATTGAGCACTTTGCAGGGCTCCGGGTGGACGGCTGGTTCGGCCTGGCCGTGGCGGTGTTCATCCTCTACAGCGGGTGGAGCCTGGCCAAGGACACCATCTCCCCCCTGCTGGGCGAGAACGCCAACCCGGAGCTTCAGCGGGACCTGGTGGACTACATCAGCCGCCAGCCCAAGGTGCTGGGCTATCACGACCTGATGGTCCACGACTACGGCCCCGGCCAGCGGTTCGCCAGCCTCCACGTGGAGATGGACCGGAACGAGGACCCCCTGGACTGCCACGAGCTTATAGACGACATGGAGCGGGAGTGCCTGCGCAGCCACAACGTCCACCTTGTCATCCACTACGACCCGGTCATCACCGACGACCCGGAGCTGACCCGGCTGAAGCAGGCCGTCATTGGCCTGCTGAAGGCCCGGGACCCCCGGCTGAGCCTTCACGATTTCCGCATGGTCCCCGGCAAGCGCCACATGAACCTGGTGTTCGACGTGGCCCTCCCCGCCGACCTGAAGGGCCAGGAGGCCTCCATCCGGGACATGATTTCGGACGCGCTGAACACCGGCGGCGAAATCACCTACCACATCGTCATTACTTACGATGCCGCTGCCTTCAATTAACATTTCCCCGTCCCTTGCCAAGCAGGGACGGGGATTTTTCTGCAAAAATGGCTCACCGCATATCTCCGGCGGAGAAGCCGAAGGGGAGCAGGTCCTTTAGGGTGGTTTCTATCCAGCGGCCACCGGTGTCCGCCATGTAGACGGCAAAATCCGGGCCGCAGAACTCCATCATCACCTGGCGGCAGACCCCGCAGGGCGGGAAGGGGCCGGTAATCACCCCGTCCTTGCCGCCGCAGACGGCGATGGCCGCAAAGTCCCGGTGGCCGTCGAAGACGGCCTTGAAGAAGGCGGTGCGCTCGGCGCAGTTGGTGGGGCTGTAGGCGGCGTTTTCAATGTTGCAGCCCTGGTACACCGTGCCGTCGGCGCACAGCAGCGCCGCCCCCACCCGGTAGCCGGAGTAGGGCACATAGGCATGGGCCATGGCCTCCTTGGCCAGGGCGATTAGGTTTTCAGGTGTCATATTCTTCCTCCAGCCCGTTGCTTCCGGGCGCTTCATTATCCCACAAGGCTCCCGGCTTGTGGAACCGGAACGGATAAATCCGTTCCCTACGGGCATTACAAAATTTCCTTTGCAAAGCTCTTGCCTTCGGTCTCATACGGGACCCCCAGCAAATCCGTGACGGTGGCGGCGATGTCGGCGAAGGTGGGGCGGGTGCCCAGGTTCACGGGGCGCACGCTTTTGCCCAGAATCAGCAGGGGGACGTACTCCCGGGTGTGGTCGGTGGTGGATAAGTAGCCCGGGTCGCAGCCGTGGTCGGCGGTAATCATCAGCAGGTCCTCATCCCCCAGCTTTTCCGTAAACGTCCCCAGCCAGCTGTCGAACTCGCTGAGGGCCTGGGCGTAGCCGGGGATGTTCCGCCGGTGGCCGAATACCATGTCGAAGTCCACCAGGTTCACGAAGCACAGGCCGTGAAAATCCCGGGCGGCGTAGTGGTCCGTGTGGGCCATGCCGTCGGCGTTGCTCTGGTTGAACACGTGCTCGGTGGTGCCCTGGCCTGCAAAAATGTCGAAAATCTTGCCCACGCCGATGGAATCCAGGCCCGCGGCCTTGATGGCATCCAGCATGGTGGGAGCGGGGGGCTCCAGGGAGAAGTCGTGGCGGTTGGGGGTCCGGCGGAAGCCGCCGGCGGCGTCGCCTACAAAGGGGCGGGCGATGACCCGGCCCACCCCGTGGCGGCCCCGGAGAATGGCCCGTGCCTTCCGGCAGGCGTCGTACAGCTCCGGCAGGGGGACCTTGTCCTCGTGGGCCGCCACCTGGAACACGGAGTCGGCGGAGGTGTAGACAATCCACTTGCCGGTGTCCAGGTGCTCCTGGCCGTAATCCCGAATCACGTCGGTGCCGGAATAGGGCAGATTGCACAGGCAGCCCCGGCCGGTGGCGGCCTCAAAGGCCTCCAGCACCTCCCGGGGGAAGCCCTGGGGGTAGGTGGGCAGAGACTCGGGGGAGATGAGCCCGGCGATTTCCCAGTGGCCGATGGTGGTGTCCTTGCCCATGGACCGTTCCGTCAGCCGTGCAAAGGCCCCGGTAGGAGCGGCGGCCTTAGGCAGGCACGTCACCCCGTCGATGCTGCCAAGACCGGCGGCGGTCATGTTGGGAATGTGCAGCCTGCCGGACCCGGCGCAGGAGGCCAGGGTATTGACCCCCACGTCCCCAAACGCCCCACTGTCCGGCATGGCCCCGATGCCGAAGGAATCCAATACAATTAAAAAAATGCGTTTCATAGTGGTTCTCCTTTTCATTCGAAAGGCGATGTCATTGCGAGGAGCGCAGCGACGTGGCAATCCGTTTTCCCCGCAATGCTCAAAAGGGAACGGATTGCCACACCAGTCTGCGGACTGGTTCGCAATGACAGGGATTTTACTTCTTCTCCATCGCCACGGCTACGTCCAGGGCTACCTGCATCATGGTGGTGAAAGAGTTCTGGCGCTCCTCGCTGGTGGTCTCCACGCCCTTGAGGACGTGGTCGGAGATGGTGCAGATGGCGAGGGCCCGCTTGCCGTACCGGGCGGCATTCATGTACAGGGCGGCGGCCTCCATTTCCAGGGCCATGACACCCATTTTTTTCAGGCCGTACACGCTGTCCAGCCCCTCGGGCACGCCCATGTGGTCCCCGTAGAACACATCGGAGGAGTTGAGGTTGCCCACGTGGTAGGTGGCCCCGTGGGCCTTACAGGCCTTGACGGCCTCGGTCAGCAGGTCAAAGTCCGCAATGGGGGCGAAGGTGCCGGGCAGGTGGAACTGGGCGGCGAAGTTGGAGTCCGTGCAGGCTCCCTGGCCCAGGACGATGTCGTAGAGGTTGATATGGTCCTGAATGGCCCCGGCGGAGCCCACCCGGATGATGTTCTCCACGCCGTAGCCGTTATAAAGCTCGTGGGAGTAGATGCCGATGGCGGGCATCCCCATGCCGGAGGCCATGACGGAAACCCGGACACCCCTGTAGGTGCCGGTGTAGCCGTGAACGCCCCGGACATTGTTCACCAGGACGGGGTTTTCCAGGAAATTTTCGGCGATAAACTTGGAGCGCAGAGGGTCGCCGGGCATGAGGACGGTTTTGCCAAAATCGCCGGGTGCGGCGGAAATGTGGGGGGTTGGGGTATTCAGCATTGTCATTTCTCCTTTACTATATTCGTTGATGGTTGGTCCGTAGGGCACGGATTCATCCGTGCCGCTTCAGAAAGGCTCAATTTTGCGTAGGGACAGCCCTTGCGGCTGTCCGTCCAATCTTCCGGGGAAGATTGGCGTCATTCCCTTCGGGAATGACCGGGAGGAGGCAAGCACCTCCCCTACGGGGATTGTTCGATTTAATAACTGCCGTCGTTCTTGGCCTCTTTCCCTGCCTCCATAGCCTTGGCGATTTTCACGATGCGGGAGGTGCCCAGGCGGGAGGCTCCCAGTTCGATGAACTTTTCGGCATCCTCCAGGCTGGAAATGCCGCCGGCGGCCTTGATTTTCACATGGGGGGCGATGTGAGCGGCGAACAGCTCCACGTCGGCGAAGGTGGCGCCGCCCTTAGAAAAGCCGGTAGAGGTTTTGATGTAGTCTGCCCCGGAGTCGGAGACGCACTTGCACAGCTGGATTTTCTCCTCGTCGCTCAGCAGGCAGGTCTCGATGATAACCTTCAGGAGCTTTCCGCCGCAGGCCTGTTTCACGGCGGCGATTTCGGCGGTGAGGTCGGCCCAGCGGGCCTCCTTGGCCCAGCCGATGTTGATGACCATGTCCACCTCGTCGGCCCCGTTCGCCACAGCATCAGAGGCCATGAAGCACTTGGCGGCGGTGGTGGCATAGCCGTTGGGGAAGCCGATGACGGTGCAGACGGCGAGCCTGTCCCCCACATACTGCTTGGCCTGCTTCACGAAGGAGGCGGGGATGCAGACGGAGGCGGTTTGATACTTCATTCCGTCGTCGCAGAGGGCTCTGATTTGGTCCCAGGTTGCGTCGGGGGCCAGCAGGGTGTGGTCGCATTTGGCAAGAATTTCTTTGATTTCCATATAATTTTCCTCCTAAAATCAGTGGTTTTTATGCAGCTGAATGACTCTGTTTTCCCGGATGCCCCGGACATAGCACTTGTGGCACATGGCGATGTAGCTGTCGTTGCCCCCCAGCACCACCTGGTCGCCCTCGGTGATGATGTGGCCCCGGCTGTCGATACGGGCGTTGACGGTGGCCTTGGCCCCGCAGTCGCAGATGGTTTTGATTTCCAAAATGGAGTCCGCCACCTCCATCAGCCGCAGGCTGCCCGGGAACAGGTGGGTCTGGAAATCCGTCCGCAGGCCGAAGCACATGACCGGGATGCCGAAGTCGTTGACGATGGCCCGGAGCTGGTCAATCTGGGCGCTGGTCATAAACTGGCACTCGTCCACGATGATGACGCTGCACTGTTCCCGCTGGCTCTGGGCGAACCGGTCGTACACGTCCATGTCCGGCGGAATCACCTCCACCATGGCCTCCAGGCCGATGCGGCTGCGCAGCACCCGGCAGCCGTCCCGGGTGTCGGCGCTGGGCTTGATGAGCCAGACGTTCAGGCCGTTTTCCTCGTAGTTGTACTTGGTGATGAGGGCCTGGGCAGTCTTGCTGGAGCCCATGGCGCCGTATTTGAAATAAAGTTTAGCCATTTCCTCTACCTCCGTTTTGTCCTTCCATTATACAGAAAACAGCGGGGTATTGCAATAGATAATTAAGAAAGGTTTAAGGTTTGGGTTCTTGTGTCCCAAGGGAATTTCTGGTATACTGGAGGTGGGAAAAACTGTACATCCGCAGGGCGGGCTGTCCTGCAATTTGCGTATCAGAAAAGGAGGTAAAACATGAAAACGAGGAAAATTCTGTCCCTTCTGTTGGCGCTTGCGCTGGTGTGCGCTCTGCTGGCCGGGTGCGGCGCATCCAATGGCCGGGCGGCGGACATGAAAACCGAGCAGATGGCCGCAGAGGCTCCCGCCGAGGCCCCTGCCGGTTCTGCCCTGAACGATGCCGGCACCGGGGACCCCACCGCTCTGCCTGAGAGCCGGAAGTGGATTGTCACCGTCCAGCTCTCCGCCGAAACCGAGGACCTGGACGCCGCCACCGCCGCCATTCAGGAGAAAATCGATGCCCTGGAGGGCTATGTGGAGCAGCAGCGCATTACCAACGGCAGCCAGTACGAAAGCCGCCGCTACCGCAGTGCCTCCATGACCATCCGGGTTCCGGCCCAGCAGGTGGACGCATTCACCCAGGACCTGGCGGGGATTGCCAACGTGGTGCGAAAGGATAAGAGCCTGGAGGATGTGACGCTGCGCTACGTGGCCACCGAAAGCCGGGTGAAGGCCCTGGAAACCGAGGAAAAGCGGCTGCTGGAGCTGCTGGCCCAGGCCCAGGACATGAGCGACCTGCTGGCCATTGAGGCCCGGCTCACCGACGTGCGCTATGAGCTGGAAAGCACCGCCTCCCAGCTGCGGCTGCTGAGCAATCAGATTGACTACGCCACCGTCTACCTGGACCTGGAGGAGGTCCGGGAGTTCACCCCCGTGGAGGAGCCCACCGTCTGGGTCCGCATCCGGGACGGCTTCGTAGGCAGCCTGAAGGGCCTGGGCAGCGGCCTGGTGGACCTGACCGTATGGCTCCTGGCAAGCTCCCCCTACCTGGCCCTCATCGCCGCCATCACCGTCCCCACGGTGCTCATCGTGAAGAAAAACCGCCGGAAGCGCAGAGGAAAGAAGGCCGAAACCGAATAAAAAAGGAGGGTGCAAGCCCTTCTTTTTTTGACCGTATGTGTCATTATGCAACCGCCGGTTGTATATCTGCAAAAGCGCCTCCATTGCATACAACCGGCCGTTTTGCTATAATACAACCAGCGTTTGGCAAGGAGGCGTTATTATGAAAATCGGAACACAGATTGCCGCTCTGCGGAAAAGCCGGGGGCTTACCCAGGCGGAGCTGGGCGGGCTGGTGGGGGTGTCCTCCCAGGCGGTGAGCAAGTGGGAAAGCGGCGGAGCGCCGGATGCGGAGATGATTCCCGCCGTTGCAGAGGCGCTGAATGTGACCACCGACACCCTGTTCGGCCTGGAACGGGCGGAAACGGAGAGCATGACCGCCCGCACGGCCCGGTGGCTCAGTACGCTGCCCGGCGAGACCCGGCTGTGGGAGCTGTACCGGGTGCTGGGGGCCACCGTGTCCTGCCTCTACGGCGGCGGCTACGACCCCGCCCTCTGGCAGGACAGCCTCAGCCGGGGCCGCATCGGCGCTGACAGCAGCCTCAACGGGACCTGGGTCCGAAGCGGCCTTGCCACCGAGGAGGGGCTGCTGCTGGGTGTCAGCGCGGCGGATTTTCCCATGTACCTGCTGCTGCCGGAGCCGGAGGGGGGCTATGCAAGGAATTTTGCGCCGACGGAGGCCTACCGGAAGCTGTTTTCCGCCCTGGCCCGGCCCGGGGCATTGGAGCTGCTGCTGTGCCTGATGGGCCGGAAGCCGGGGCTGTACTCCGCCGGTGCTCTGGCGGGCTGCACCGGCCTGTCCCGGGAGCAGACGGAGGCCGCCATTGCCGGACTGGTGGACTGCGGGGTGGTCAGTCAGCGGGCGGTGGAAACGGAATCCGGCCCCCTGGCGGCCTGCTCCCTCCGGGACAGCTACGGCCTGGTACCCCTGCTGTACCTGGCCCGGTGGGTCATGGATGGCAGCGATTTCTGGTCCAACGGCTATTTTGAGCGAAAAAGCCCCATTCTCCGGGAGGACGCCCTGTGAACCGGCTGACGGGAAGGACGAAGCTCCTTCTGCTGGCGGTTTCCGTCCTGGAAATTGCCCTGGCGGCCATCGGCGCTCTGGCCTCCCTGGAGGGCGCACGGGTGCTGCAAGCTGCCCAGCTGGGCAGCTGGGAGGCCGCCGGGCGGGCGCTGGCGCTGTGCCTTGGGCTGGTGGCGGCGGATGCTGCCCTGAGTTTAGGCAGCGCCGCACTGATGCAGGCCATGACCAGCCACAGCATCCAGGACCTCCGGAGCCGTCTGCTGGGCAGTATGTTCGCCCGGCCCATCCGGGCCTTCCGGGAGCGGGACAGCGGCTGGTATATGAATCTGCTGACCACCGACTGCCAGACCTTTGCCGGTGACTTTTTGGCAACGGTGCCTCTGCTGGTCTCCTGGGCGGCCCGGATCATTGCCGCCGCCGGGATGCTGTATTTTCTTCATCCCCTGCTGATGGCGGTGAGTCTGTGCGCCGCAGCGCTGCCCCTGGCGGCCCAGAACCTCTTTAACCGCCTGGCCGCCCGGGCCAAAAAAGCGTATTCCGCCGCCTCCGCCGCGTTCACCGCTGTAATGAAGGAGACCGTCGAGGGCTGCGAGGCCATCCGCATGGACGGCAGCCAGGGGCCGCTGACGGAGCGGTTTCTTGGCTTCAGCGCCGCCGAGCGGAAAAAGCGGCAGTGGGTCTGCTTTGTGGGAGAACTCAGCCAGACCTTTTTCCTGGCCTCCGCCTCCCTGGTGTATCTGGCGGGGCTGGGCATGGGCGGCTGGCTGGCGGCCCAGGGGAAGCTGGACGGAGTGCTGATGCTGGCCGGGGTCAACTACATCGTCCAGATATCCAACGGCTTCGGGAATGTCATAAGCTATGCCATCCGCATCCGCTCCATCCGGGATATCCGCCGAAAGCTGGGCCGGGAGTCCGCCTGGACGGCCCAGAGCTGCCCGCCCGCCGGCGGCGGGGACCTGGAATACCGGGACGTCGGCTTTTCCTTCGGGGAGCGGCAGCTGTTCGCGCATTTCTCCTATGCCTTCTCCCCCGGGGGCTGCTATGGAATCGTCGGCCCCTCGGGCAGCGGAAAGTCCACGCTGGTGAAGCTGCTGCTCAAGCTCCACGATGGATATACCGGCCACATTCTGCTGGGCGGTGAGGACATCTCCGCCCTGACCGACGATGCCGTCTATGCCCGGGTGGGGGTGCTGCCTCAAAGCACCTGCCTGTTCAACGCCTCCCTGTATGAGAACATCACCATGTTCTCCGGCGTTCCGGCAGAGGATTCCGACCAGTACCGGGCGCTTTTGGACCAGGTGAATCTGACCGACCTGGCCCGGCAGGCGGGGGACCGGCCCCTGGGCGAGTTCGGGGACCGCATCTCAGGCGGCGAGCGTCAGCGAATCTGCCTGGCCCGCTGCCTTCGGACCCGGAAGCCCGTTTACATCTTCGACGAGCCTGCCACCGGCCTGGACCCGGAAAATGCGGCCATCATCCGCCGTGCCATTTCCCGCTGCCAGGCCACCCGGGTTGTCATTACCCACGACCAGGACCCGGCGCATCTTGCGCAGTTCTCCGGCGTAATTCGTCTGAAAGCATAATATAAGGACCTGCTGCAAACCTTTGCAGCAGGCCCGTTTGTTTTTTACCCCTCCGGGGTGTATTCGTAGGAGATCAGCTCTCCGCTGTCCTGGTTTACCACGTACACGGCGGTGCCCAGGCGGGTGAGGGTTTCTTCCTTGGCGGCCTTGGATTTGGACAGCTTCCACAGGTCTGCCTGGGTGCTTTCGTCCAGGCCCTCGGCCATGGCGTAGCTGGCCACGGTGTAGGTGATGTCCTCGCCCAGGAACTTCTTGTAGGCGGACTCCACCACGGCCATGGTGGTTTCGTTCTGGCCGGCGCTTTCATGGGTGTCCACGATTTCGTCGGCCCGCTTGTTCTCCTCCACCCGCTGCTGGGCGGTGTAGCTGGCGGACAGGGAATTGTGGGCATAGTGGTAGGACAGATACCCGGTGACGCACCCTGCGCCGAAGACGAACAGCACCGCCAGGGTGACAATCTCCCGCTTGGAGAAGTGCAGGGCATTCTCCTTATCGTAGGTCAGCTTCATCCGATAGGTGATGGGCTGCATGACGGACAGGAACAGGGTCAGCACAACGGACTCGATGGGGAACATGAACAGATTCTTGAGGATGCCGGGGATGGTAAGGATGACGTGCTTCCCGCCCATGAAGACAGCGTTATACCACATATGGATGGGAGCCTGGAGCAGCACGTTAACGCCGAAGCAGATGCAGAACCGGCTCAGCAGCACCCGGACAGGGGTGAGCTTGGCCCGGTACAGGAACAGGGCGAAAATCATGGAGCCCGCCACCTCGGTGAGCATATAGGGCGGGAAGTAGAAGCCGCCCTGGGGGGCGATGAGGTAGCCCAGGAAATCGGTGATACAGGCGGCCAGGCCCGCCACCACGGGCCCGTAGACCATAGCGCCCAGGGCGTTGGCCAGGAAGGCGGTGTTGATATACAGGCTGGGGCCGATGGGGATGGACAGGGGCTTCATGGCCACCCGCAGGGCAATCATCAGCGCAGTGAACACCAGCATCCGGGTGTCCCGCAGCTCAGCGGCGGCATCCCGCCAGTAGGCTTTGGAGAAGGGGTGGGGGTACAGATTGGACGTTTTTTGAACCTTTGTCATAAAAATCTCTCCTATTCTGTTTGAAAAACGCAGGCGCGTTCTTCCCATGCCCTCCTGGAGGAAGGCATGGGCGGCGGCCTGAGGGCAGGCCGCCCTACAATCGCCGGTCACACCGGATTATTTTTTCAGAGCGTCGCAGATATCGCCGATGGAGTACAGGGAGCCGAAGCACAGGACCACGCCCTCCCGGCCGGCCAGGGTCTGGGCCATGGCCACGCCCTGGGGGATGGTGTCGCAGGCTGTGGCCTTTGCCCCGGCCCGGCCCAGGAAGGCCGCCAGGTCCTTGGCCTCCAGCTTCCGGGGGTTGGGAGGCGTGATGCACACGAACTGCTCAACATAGGGCATGACGGGCCTGAACATATCGGCGTAGTCCTTGTCCGCCAGGACCCCGGTGAGGACCACCACCCGGCGGCCCACCAGATAATCCCGGATGTTGCCCACCAGTGCCTCAATGCACTGGGGGTTGTGGCCGCCGTCGATGATGAACAGGGGATCCCGGCTCATCACGTCAAACCGGCCGGGCCAGGATACATCCCGGAGGCCGTCGTAGACATTCTCGTCGCTGATTGCCCAGCCCCGGCGGCGCAGGGCCTCCACCACGGACAGGACCACGGCGGCGTTTTTCAGCTGGTGGCCCCCCAGCAGGGGCAGGCGGATGTTTTTCCAGGGGCCGCAGTCGAAGACCTGGCCGTCCAAATCGTGGCTGTGCAGGACGATGGCGTCAAAGTCCGCCTTGGTCAGCCGGACATTTTTCTGCCGGCAGACATCCTCCAGGACCTTTTCTACCGAGGGGGAGCTGCGGTAGATGACGGCCTCGCCGCCGGTTTTGATGATGCCGGCCTTGGTGGCGGCAATTTCCTCCAGGGTGCTGCCCAGCAGCTCCGTGTGGTCCAGGCCGATGTTGGTAATGACGGCCACCTCCGGCGCCTCGATGACGTTGGTGGAGTCCAGCGCCCCGCCCAGGCCCACCTCCAGCGCCACAATCTGGCAGCCCCGGCGGCGGAAAAATTCAAAGGCGATGCAGCTGACCAGCTCAAACTCCGTGGGGCTGTCCTCCATGGCATCCGCCAGAGGGCGGACAAACTCCGTGATGTCGGCCAGCTCCCGGTCGCTGATCTGCTCCCCGTCCACCTGCATCCGCTCGTGGAAGCGGTAGACATAGGGGGAGGTGTACAGGCCGGTGGTGTAGCCCGCCTTGCGCAGGATGGAGGCGGTCATGGCAGCGGTGCTGCCCTTGCCGTTGGTGCCGCCGATGTGGACGAATTTCAGGCTTTTTTCGGGGTTGCCCATTCTTCTGAGCAGCTCCCGGGTCCGGCTGAGCCCGGGCACGCTGCCCTTCCAGCAGACGGTGTGAATGTATTCCAGTGCTTCGTTTACGTTCATGGGTGTGGTCTCTTTTCTTAAAATAGTATTGCTTGGCAGCAGCGCAGTGCGCCAAACCTTCCCCCGGGGGGAAGGTATTGGGGGTGTCGGAATGCTTTAGATGAGCTTGGACTTGCGCAGGGCCACGGTGACGGGGACAGCCACCAGGGTCATGGCAATGTGGGAGATAACGCCGGAGACAATGCGAATCCAGAACACGCCGAAAACCATGGCGTAGGAATAGTAGCCGAACATCTTAGAGTCCACATACAGCACGCCGGTGTTCATGATGGAGCCCAGGATGCCGGTGCCCACAATGGCCGCCAGCAGAACCGCCAGGTGCCTGCGGTCGCTGACATATGCCTCAATGTCGGTGCTTCTCAGGACCAGCATGGCGAACAGGCCCACCAGCAGACCCCGGACCGCCACGGGGGCCACCCACAGCAGGGTGGTGGGGGTCATGCCGTAGGGCCCCAGAATCTGGGACAGGAACTCCGCCAGAAAGCCCACAATCAGCCCGTCCACCGGCCCAAAGGCCAGGGCGCAGATGATAACCGGCAGGAAGGCGAAGGTAATCTGCAAACCGCCCATGGTGAGCTTCATGTAGGAGAGCACCAGGTACATGGCGATAAGCATGGCGTTCAGGGTGATGCGCTTGACGGTGAATTTGCTTTTGGATACGGACATAAAAAGGTCCTCCTTTCAAATGTAGGCAACGGACAAAAGCAGCATTTCCTGCCCCGACGGCTATGTGTACAAAAAATCCCCGACGGATAAACCGCCAGGGAGCTTCTATACAACATCGTTGACCCGTGGGGAAAGGCAGCAAAATAACAGCCGACCTGTCGCCCGACCGAGTATCGTTGCTACATAAAGGAGGGTTTCATTTCCACCAATATGACGCAGCGGGTGCGGAGTCCTCATCGCGGGCAAGCGCCCTTCGTCTGTCACACAACTCCCCATCTTGACAGCACTTCACGCAAGGTCTCCTACTCTGTTCACGCTCTACTATACACGATGATGAACGAAATGTAAAGAAAAAAATGAAATTTTTTCTAAAAATCCGTAGGGCGGCCCCCTATGCGTAGGGACAGCCCTTGCGGCTGTCCGTGGGGCTGACTTTTTGAGCTGCCAAAAACGGGGCAGCGCACCGCCCTCAACAAGTTTTTTCTCCCCGGGCCGTTTTCGTGGGGATTCCCCGGTGAACTGGCCTACAATGGAGGCATCAACGAAGGGGGTCGTGCCATGCAGTGTCAGAAGCTGAAAACCTATATGGAGACCGGCCGGGTGGTGTTTCTCCCGGCGGGGTCCATCCGTCCCAACCCGGCCCAGCCCCGGAAGATTTTCACCCCGGAGGCCCTGGACGAGCTGGCCGACTCCATCCGCCAGCACGGCATTTTGCAGCCGCTGTCCGTGCGGCGGGTGGGCAATTCCTACGAGCTCATCGCCGGGGAGCGGCGGCTCCGGGCGGCCCAGCGGGCGGGGGTGGACGACATTCCCTGCATCGTGCTGAGCATGGACAGCCGGGAGAGCGGCATGGCGGCGCTGGTGGAGAATTTGCAGCGCCAGGACCTGGACTTCATCGAGGAGGCGGTGGGCATTGCCCGGCTGCTGCGGGACTGGGATATGCGCCAGGAGCAGGCGGCCCGGCTGCTGGGCAAAAGCCAGAGTGCCATTGCCAACAAGCTCCGGCTGCTGAAGCACTCGGACCTGGTTCTGGCCACCATCCGGGAATCCGGCCTGACGGAGCGCCACGCCCGGGCGCTGCTGAAGCTGAGAAGCGACGAGGAAAAGCTGGCCGCCATTTCGGAAATCGTCCGCCAGGCCATGAGCGTGGCCCGGGCGGAGCGGTACATCGACTCCCTGCTGACCCAGCGGCCCGCCCGGAACCCCCGGCCCGACGTGGGGACCTTCCTCAAATCCCTCACCGCCTCCCTCCAGGCCATCCAGCGCAGCGGCATCCCGGCGGTGTCCGAGCGAAGAGAAACAGACAGCCAGATTGTGCTGACCATTACGATTCCGAAATAATGGCTTCTCCTTGAGGAGAAGCTGGCATAGGCCTCTCGCCAGAGGCCTATGACTGATGAGGTGTTTTCCTGGTATACACTATAGAAGTGCAGAGGTATTTGCAGCGTGTACACACCTCATCCGACCCGGCTTTGCCGGGCCACCTTCCCCTCAAGGGGAAGGCAAAAGGCCCCCGGAAACGTTGTGTTTCCGGGGGCGATTTTATGGTTTAGCGGCGCTTTTTGGTGCGCAGGGTGTAGGCAGCGGCACCGGCCAGGCCGGCGGTGGCCAGGCACAGGATGGCGGTCCACAGGAAGATGTTGGAATCATCGCTGGTCTTGGGGTTGGTGGAATCGGTTTTAATCCAGTAGGCATAGACCTTGATGATGTTTCCGTCACGAACGGGGAACTTGCCGGGCAGCTCTGTGTCAGTGGTCAGCTTGTAGCCCTTGCCGCCGGTCTTGGAGTACCAGCCCTTGAGCCAGTAGCCGCTGCGGTCGGGGTCGGGCAGGGAGTCCAGCGTCTTGCCCTCGGCCACGTATTCGACATTGACCATGTTGCCACGGTCGTAGAATTCGATTTTGTAGGCAATGGCGGAGTGTTCCTCTTCAAACACTGCCTCAAGCTCTACATCCTTGGCGGGCATCTTGAAGCTCAGAGTCTCGGCGTACTTTTCTGTCTCGGTAAGTGCCAGGCCCTTGGCGGTCCAGCCCTTGAACACCCACTCCTTGCCGTTGGACGGGGCGGCGGTGGGAGTAGTGACTTTCACTGTCACCTTGTCGCCCGTCTTGTAGCTGCCGCCGCCCTCAACCTTTGCAGTGTCGGGCTTGGCTGTAACGGTCACGGTATAGGTTTCGTCCTCGTCGGGAATTTCGTTGTTATTAAGGTCCTCTTTCTGCGTGAAGTTGGCAGTCAGCGTGACGTTGCTGCCGGGCATAGTGAAGGACTGCTTCAACTCGGAAGGATTCTTAAATTCCATACCGGTCCAACCGTCAAAGTCCCAGGTTTTGTTGTCGCCTGCTACTTGAGCGGGAGCTGTAACGGAGACATTGATCTGCTTGCCGGCCTCATAGGTACCAGAGCCAGAGGGGGTGCCATTGTTGCTGGAAACGCTCACGGTGTACTTATCTGTGGTGATTGTTTCCTCCCAGACAGCATACAGTGTCAGTTCAGGATTTCTCCAAGTCAGATTAACTACCTCCCCGGTCGCATAGTTGGGATCAGGTGTTTCTGTCTTGGGGTCAGCAGTCCAGCCCTTGAAGGTGCAGTTTTTCTTCACCGGAATTAAGCTAGTCACATTGGTGGAATACTCCCATGTCCTTTCCGGAGAGATGCTCCAATCCTGATTTCCTTCTGTGAATGCGCCGCCTGTGGTGTTGTAGGTGATTTTAAAGGTAATATTCAGAGGAATCCAAATGGCATCGAATTCCATGTCCTTTTCAACCTTGAGGTCGCTGGGGAGGGCATCCGTCTGGTATTCCTTGCCATCCTGGTCCTTCCAGCCGAAGAACCAGCAATCGTCCTTGGAAAGTTCAGCAGAGTTGGGGAAAGTGACGGTTGAGCCGGGTTTCACAGTCTCCTTGCTGATTTCCTTCCCATCGCTTGTGAACGTGACGGTATACCAGCCGGTCTTATCCACATCCCACTGCGCAACAAGGGTCACGTCAGCAGTAACTTCGATGCTCTCACCAGCGGGATAGAGCGTGTCGGTTGCATCACCCTCAATTTTCCAGCCGATAAACACCTTATCATCAGGTGCGGCGAAGCCGCTATTGGGCACGGTGAAGGGAGTCCCCTCGGTAGCCTGTTGGGGTTTCATTTCACCGGAGCCGCCGTTTGCATTGAAGGAAACGGTATACTCGGCAAGGGGGACCTGCTCAAAGACGGCGAATATCTGATAGTCGTTTGCGGGCATTGTGAGAGTTGCAGTTTGTTCTGTCATTCCTTCAACGAACTGAGTATCGCTTTCCTTCCAACCCTTGAATTCCCACTTATTTCCAGGGCCAGGTGCAACAGTGGGATTCGTAGCTGTTAAGGTCAGCACAGTACCCGTAGGATACGCAGACTTACCATTGATGTTATGATTAGCTTCTGGAGTAACGGTCACACGAGCACCGGAGTTGGCAGGATATGCACTTGCTTCCAGGGTATAGATTTCATCCCACTGGGCAGAAACCGTCATATTGCTTGTAACAACGGTACTTCCAGTTACTTCTTTTCCATTTTCATCAACCCAGCCCTTGAAGATGTGATTGTCGTCATAGGAGGGGTCAGCGGGCATAGTGTCAATGGTCTGGCCATGGGTAACCGTCAGTTTTTCGGTTCCGTCGGCTAGAGTGCCACCCTTGGGGTCGAAGGTGACGGTGTATTGGTTTACAGTATACCCAGAGTAAAGGCACATATCCTTAGTAACTGGCTGATCAGTGTATCGTGTACCAACGCCATATCCGTCTGCACCAACATCCATGTACCATCCGGTGAATGTGTGTCCTTCCGGCACAAGGAGACTATCCTCGCTTGGGAATGTAGTTAATTTACTTCCCACCACTACGTTTTCCATTGTAGCATACCACCAGGCACTGCCATTTCCAGCTTTTCCATCATAGAAGTTTACTGTTGTATATTCCGAAGAATCTTTTTCGACAATATAGTATATCTTTACCGATTTCTTTTGGGGCGAAGTTGTAAATTTGCTATTTGTTAATTCATATTCTTGTGCAAGGTTATCAGAATTCGCCCAAGTCTTGACCTTTAAACCTTTACCATCAAATTCTTCAACTTTAGAGAACTGTTTTAAAGCATTCGTATGGAACTCGGTTAAGTCAAACTCATGGTACGGACAGCCACCCGTGCCTAGGCAATAAAGCGTAGCAGTATTGGCCTGTGCTCCCTTAGGGTAGTATTCCTGCCCATTATAATAAAAGCACGCACTCAAAGTAAGACTGGCATCTCCTGAAGTTCCTTTCGCCTTCGGCGCAGCCATACGGGGAGCCTCAGGAGGGTTCTGCTGGGAAACAACCACAACATTCTCCGTCCACCCCGCAGTCACAGTGGTGCCAGACTTCACCACGGTTTCCTTGGTGAACGGGGCGCCGTCGGCGGTCCAGCCGGTGAAGGTGAAGCCTTCCTTGGTGGGGTCGGCGGGCAGCTTGTCGCCCAGAGCGGCGCCCTTCTCCACCTCGACGGTGGAATAGGCAGCACCATCCACCACAAACGTAACCGTCACCTTCTCGGGGGCGGCTTTGCCTTCGTCTGTGGTCTTTTCGGTTTCGGTGGATTCATTCGTTGTAACGGGAGTCGTTGTCGCGCCGCCAGGAACAGAGTTACCTGTCCCCCCCCCCGAGGCCGTTTGTCTCTCCACTGGAGACATCTGTCATTTCGTCGGCAAACGCCGCCATAGGCAGCAGACTGAACGCCATGCACGCAGCCAGCAGAAATGCAATCAATCGTCTGGTCATAATTATCATCCTTTCCCCAAAAAAGGGTAAACTTCCCCTATCCTATAGGGTATCTGTATCCAGTATATTTCCCTCCGGGGCCTTTGTCAAGATAACTTTTCTGTTGCAATTTGTTACCCTTTTGAAATAATTTTTCACAAAATGCCCCATTCCGGGAGAATCGGCCCCCCGGCCCGGGTTTCCGCCGGGAAAACTCAGAAAAACAGCAGCGAAATCCAGGTGATTACATTTTCCCCGAACTGGAAGTCCAGGCCCCGGCGCTCCATGACGGGCACCACGTTGATGCCGTGGCTTTCTACGCACGGGTGCATCCGGTCCGGGTGGCGGCAGGGCTGGCCGTCCAGAATGGCGCACCGGGGGCACTCGGCGCAGGCCTCGGTGGACAGCACGTAGGGCTCCACCCCCAGCTCCCGGAAAATGTCCCGGACCCGGTTGGTCACCGCCTCGTGGGCCGGGCGGGTGGCCAGGCTCTCCTGAATGTCGGTGAAGTCCGACACCTCGGTGACGGTGGAAATCATCAGGCAGCCCTCGTAGCTCAGGCACTTGGCCCGGCAGTGCTCCACGGTGCCGACGCCGGGAGGGCAGGCCCAGGTGGTGCCGTACATGGGGCACTCGTGCTCGCAAATCCAGCGGATGCGGTCGTTGAATTCCAGCTCCTGAATATCCACGAAATCGTAAATATACAGAGGCAGTTCTGCCAATTTTTCCTCCAAAAGTTGACGGTTCATGCAAATTCCTCCATTATTTTTTCGCAGCCGGAGAGAATGTCCCGGTAGGCGCTTTCAAAATCCCCGGTGTACCAGGGGTCCGCCACGTCCCGGGGGCACAGGGGGCGGATTTTGTCCGGGTTATCGGGCAGTATTCTTTTGAGATTGCGCAGATTGCTGGAATCCATGTAATAAATCCGGTCAAAATGTTCGTAATCCGCCCGGGTGACCTGTCGGGCGCAGTGGCCCTCACAGGCAATTCCATGTGCCGCCAGCTCCCGCCGCGCCGGCCCATACACCCCACACCCCAGCGCCTCCCGACTCACCGCCGCCGACGCAATCTCAAACTTCCCAGCAACCCCGGCCCTGCCCGCTAGGTCCTTCAAAATAAACTCCCCCATGGGACTGCGGCAGATATTGCCGTGGCAAATGAATAGTATTTTTACCATATATTCAAAGCTCCTAAATATACCAAAATATTCTTAGTTATACCTGTTTTACCGCACTTCTACGAATTTCTGCAACCGTTTCGAAAAACCGTATCTTTGCTTAACTTGGTTTATTGTTGCATCGTTTTTCCATCGAGTGTCGTAAAAAGTGTCGTAAATAAAAATATTTACGACACCCGTTTTTTGCGAGACGAGCGAGTTTTCTCAAGCACCGGGGAAGCCGATCCCAGCATTTCCTCCACGGCATCCTCAAAGCCAATGTGAGTGTAGGTGTTCAGCGTCACCCCGATGTCGCTGTGACCCATGATATACTGGAGGGTCTTGGGGTTCATGCCGGACTTGGCCATGTTGGAGCAGAAGGTGTGTCTGCACACATGGGGCGTGATCTTCGGCATCTGCACCTTATAGATGCGGTTGTACTTGTCGCAGATGTGCTGAAAATACTTCTCCCAATGCAGGGCCACCATGGGTCTGCCGTTCTTGTCCAGATAGAGGAAACCGCTTTTTCCGCCGATCATGGGTTCTACCTTGGGCTTTTTCCGGCTGGCAATGATCTTTTCAAAGCACGCCCTGACCTCCGGCAGCATGGGCACCATCCGGGTTCCGCTGCTGGTTTTGGTCTCCTCAATGACATACTCCATATCTCTGGTTCGCTGAAGCTGATGGTCTACGATGATTCGATTGTTTTCAAAATCAATATCGTCTACCATCAGTCCCACGAACTCCGAAATCCGAAGACCCGTCTTGAAGAGAATGAAGATCCCCTCATAGTACTTGCAGAAATGCTTGTTGTTCCTGATGAACTCCAAAAAGGCCCTCTCCTGCTTCCGGGTAATGGCTTCTCTGGTGACGCTGTCGTTAACCGCCACCGTGTTCAGCTGGAATTCAAAGGGATTTTTGTTCAGCAAATCATTTTCCACCGCCATCTGGAAGGCCGGTCTGACCACGCCCCGGACGGTATGAATAGTACTGTAGCCCCGTCCTTCGTCCTGAAGCTTGATGAGCCACTCCTTGGCATCGTAGGTCTTGACTTTATCAATCCGCTTCTGCCCGAAGGCCTCCTTCTTGATGATGTTGACCACGAAATTGTAGTTGGCTCTGGTATTGTGTCGGACACCTCTCTTTTGAGCGATGTACTTTTCAACCAGCTCCAACACTGTCAGATTGCCGCCATTGGGTACCAGATTGCTGTCCAGTTCCTTTTGAATCTGCTTTTCCTTTTCCCGCAGGGACAGTTCGTTTCGCTTGCCTTTGGGAACCGTATCCGCAAGTGTCAGTTTCCAGCTGTAAATCAATTTCCGATTACCGAAGGCATCCTGATACTTGTACTCATACTTCCCATCTTTTCGCTGGCTCTCTCCAATCCATAATTTTCGACCTTTGCTGTCTTTTCTTACGTCTGACATTCGTTCTCCTTTCTGTCGAACCAACTGCCGCAGAAAAGAGCCAAGCTATGACAGATTAACTATACCATAAACTTGGCTCTTTTTCCAGCTTGATGTTTCCTTCTTTTAGATGGCAGTCAGCTTTTCATCCACAAACTGCTCAAACACCCTCCGCTTGATCTGAGGCCGGGTACCGTTCCACAGGATATAGTCGGCCCCGGGATTTTCGTCGATGAGCTTTCTCAGCTTCTTGTCACCAATGTGGAAATACTTGGCAGCCTCCTGCACACTCAGGGTGTACTTTCTCCAAATGGGAATGTCATACTTATCAAAATCCAGGCTCTGGTCATTCATCATAGGCACTTTTCCTCCATAAATTAAAGTTCCATATCCCGTCCACGGCGGTGGACGGGCTGCTTCTGTTCCTGTTTCTCTTTTCCTCGTGCCAGAACGGCAGCAATAAAAGCCCTGACCTTTTCAGATGCAACTTCCAGTGCATCCAGATAAGGCTGGGCTTTTTCCTTTAATTCTTCAAATTTGGTTTTCCAGTGGGCGGCAGATTTCTGTGCGGCGGTCAGCTTCTCCTGTAGTTGTCGATTTTCTACCCTGTAAAGAAAGCTGTTCTCTGCATACCGTTTCAGAGAGTCGCACTCGTCTGCCGACAGGGTGACATTGCCAGTGAACTTGTCCTAATCATTCTTGTCATCTCCTGAATAGTATTTGACAAGAATGACAAGAATGAATATAATGACAATATCATGATATACAGGAGGTGTCTTATGGCATTTACTGAGAGCGAAACTGTCGAACTCAAATCCACAGTTGTTGCAGACATCTGTAAAGAAGTGATTGCCTTTGCCAACACAAAAGGGGGCACCCTTTATATTGGCGTTGAGGACGATGGGACTGTGTTGGGCGTAGACAGTGCCGACCGTATTACATTGCAATTAAATAATATGGTGCGGGATTCTATCAAGCCTGATGTCACCATGTTTGTCCGCTATGAAACGCAGACGGTGGACAGCAAGCAGATTATCGCTGTAACCGTTCAGAAAGGAACAGATCGTCCCTATTATCTGGGCAGCAAGGGACTCAAGCCCAGCGGAGTTTATGTCCGCAATGGAACCTCTACCGATCCGGCCACCGATACAGCGATCCGCATGATGATTAAGGAGACTGACGGCGACAGCTTTGAGACCATGCGCTCTCTGGAACAAAATCTGACCTTTGAGACGGCCATAGCCCAGTTTGCAAAGCGGAAGGTTCCCTTTGATCCTGCAAAAATGAAGACGCTGGGACTTAAATCTCAGGACGGCATTTACTCCAATGTGGCTCTGCTTCTGTCCGACCAGTGCGGCAATACCATCAAGGCGGCTACCTTTTCCGGGACAGCTAAAAACACCTTTCAGGACAGAAGGGAGTTTGGCGGCTCCCTGTTCCAGCAGATGGAGGAGCTGTATGCCTACCTGGAGATGCGAAATCAGACCCGGGCAACCTTCGAGGGCCTGTACCGCACTGACACCCGGGACTATCCCGAGGAAGCCCTGCGTGAGGCCATGCTCAATTCACTGGTTCACAGGGACTATTCTTTCAGTGCCAGCACACTGGTCAGCGTGTACGATGACCGAATTGAGTTTGTCTCCGTGGGCGGTCTGCCCAACGGCATTACTCTGGAGGACATTATGCTTGGTCTCTCCGTCTGCAGAAATCCCAAGTTGGCTGCAATTTTCTATCGTTTAGAACTGATTGAGGCCTATGGAACCGGTATGCCTAAGATTATGAAGGCATACGAAGGAACTGGACTGGAACCTAAAATTGAAGTGACCAACAATGCCTTCAAAATCACTCTTCCCAATCGCAATGCTAAGGCATCCTCCGCCTCTGTTCCTCAGGGGCCGGAGCAGAAGATCCTCGCCTATCTGGAAGATCATGACCACATCACCCGCAGCGAGGCCGATGTGTTGTTGAATGTCAGCCAGGCTACGTCCAACCGTATTCTCAAACGGATGGTTAAGGAAGGTCTGCTCTGCCAGGACGGCAGCGGACGGAATACAAGATACTTCTCGAGAAAATAGGAGAGGGTGAATTTGTCAAATGGGTGAAAAATTGTATAGGCCTATTTTGAGTGAAGGCGAGCATCTTCTCCAATCTACAAAAAATCCAGGTAGAGTACGAGGCCTTGCACGAGATGAGAACAACAAAAATCCGGATATTATTGAGTGGGAAAAAGTTGACGTCTCTGATTATCAATATGATGGACACCAAGGAAATCCACAGGAAGCACACCTCTCGCCGGAGGAAGAGGAATTGGCAGAAAAAATTGGCGTAGCTTTGGCAGCAGCGAGTGTGTGGCTTTTTACTCAGATCGTTACTCCATGGTGGAAATCCACGGCATGGCCGTGGATTCGGCGTAAAGGTCGAGAGATAAAGTCCCAGTTTACAAAAAAGCCGATGACGAATACCTCGATAATTTCCAGTGCAAATCCGAAAGAATTTAATTGTGAATCAGCCTCTGCATCTAAGCAGATAGATGATACTTTTGAACAGTTCTACTTTGATATGGACAAAGAAGAAGCTCGCCAACATATGATGAAAACAATTTACCATATGCTTGGTCTTGCTAATGAAATTCGAACTATTAGCAACGCCAGAATTCGAGAAGAAAGCAAAACAGACAGAGTATACCTTGAACGCACGAAAGCTTCCGAGCAATATTTGACAGCAAAAGTTGCCGATTGTATAAATAAAATTCTTTCAGATGAAAGCCTCATGCTGGATATGAGTACATCCAAGTCAATATTCAGTTTGTTGGGTGGAGGTGTTCATATGAACGGCGAATACATACCCGTTGAAATAGAACAGGTTAATAAGGCGCTTAAATATATAGAATTAGGTGGAGAGAGCAATGGCAATCAGCAAAAAACTTGAAATAATCTATCATAACGGTCAACCTGACGGCATCCGTTCCATCCGCCGCCATTTATCCACCATGACCACCTATGTCATTCCTCGGCCGCTGCTTTCGGAGGCCAAGAAGCTGACAGGCATCACTCGGCCCGGAATTTACTACCTCATCAGCGAGAATGATGACAACAAAATCGCCCAGATCTATGTAGGCCAGACCAGAAACGGTGTCAACCGGCTGGACGACCACAATCGCTCCAAGGATTTCTGGAACAAGGCAA
This sequence comes from Eubacteriales bacterium, assembly GCA_030536515.1. Taxonomy (GTDB): domain Bacteria; phylum Bacillota; class Clostridia; order Oscillospirales; family Oscillospiraceae; genus Faecousia. The sequence goes on along the minus strand of JAUNPV010000001.1, from coordinate 178,752 downwards.
TCATGTTTCTGGCAGACAGTAAGACCTTTTCGCTGGATATGATCAGCGGCCTTGAAGCTTACGCCATTAACAAAGCAAATGAATCCAAACGGCACAAGGTAGAGAATACCGTCAATCCCAAGTATGAGATTGACGAGTATGATTTGCTGCTGATCGAAGAGGTGTACGAGGAAATCAAATTCATCATGGCAACCCAAGGGTACAAGATGGACAATTCCAAGGCAACTCTGAATGAAGCAAATACTCTGCATACCACCCGAAACAGTATTCAGGCCTTTGGTGTTTACGATGGCGAGAAATTCGAGGTGCTGGAAGGTTCCGAAGTGGATATGAGCCGAAAGTGCCACTCTGATAATATCGAAAAACAGCGGCAGACTGCAATTCAAAACGGAGATATTGTCTGTATTAGTGGAAAACACAAGTTGACTGTTTCTGTTTCCTTTACATCCCCCAGCTCTGCAGCCATGTTTGTCCTTGGCGGCAGCACCAATGGCTGGGTGGAATGGAAAAATAAGGACGGAAAGACGTTGGATGAGCTGTTCCGGAAATGAGCTGCTAGTATTCAGCAGAAAATCCTATAAAAATAGAGCAGCCTAGGTAAAAGCCATGGCTGCTCCATTTTTATATATTTTTCTAACTTAAAGCAATCCGAAGTACTTATCGAAGAATACTTTTAGCTTATCAATAACAGTCTGCTTTTTGACTGCTCTATTGACCGTGCCAGAAAATCTCGAAATAGGCGGTAAAATCTTATCAATATCTGTACCGGTTGTTTTGATTTCTCCGTCCCGGAAAGCATTAGAAATAATTTTTTTTGTTTCCTCCGGCTTCAGGCGTTCTTCGCTGATGAGTTGCTCCAAATCTCTGTCTCTTTGTGACTTCACGAACTCAATCCAGTCTTTATCCACATCTGTTTTAACGGTCATCTGAGCAATAAATCCCTCGATAAGAGCCTTTTTACTTCGCAGCTCCACGCTGGCATCAATGGACTTACTGATATCGGCAAGAATAGATTTATCCTGGCAATTAGAGTCATGGTATTTTGCGACGAGCATCAGGATGTAATCAATATTGACCTCAACCTGCTTAATCAATTCGATTTCAAAAACAATGTCATCGTTGATGCGTTCTTTTTCCGCATCACCCTTTTTTACATAGTTCTGATACAAATCAATATACCTACTCTGATAATCCTGGAAATCTCTGACAGGGATATCTTCATTCCCTGCGAATTCATCGAAGCAAAGCAATATATTTTTCAGTCGCAGGATGTGCCCAAACAACCGGATGAATGCCTTTTCTGCTTCTTCGCCAACTATGTCGATCCCCAGCGGAAATTCATTTGTAAGCTGTTCAATCAATTCCGCATAGCCAGCAATGTGCCTACCGTTTTCCTCATATCCATTGATATATTCGTCATAGGTTTTTAACAGTACCATGCCCTTTGTTTCTTTATCGCCAAAAAGCGAAAGGGCATGATTTGTACTTTCTTCAAGGTTCCTAAAGCAGACGATATTACCAAATGTTTTTACGGAGTTCAAGATACGATTGGTCCGTGAAAATGCCTGAATCAACCCATGATCCCTCAGATTTTTATCTACCCAAAGTGTATTTAAAGTCGTTGCATCAAAGCCAGTCAGGAACATATTCACTACAATTAGAAGGTCAATTTCTCGATTCTTCATACGCAGAGAGACATCTTTATAATAATTGGGGAATTTATCTGCTGAGGTGTCATAGCTCACGTTGAACTGCTCGTTATAGTCCTGAATCGCACTTTCAAGAAAATCACGGGACGTTTGGTCCAAACCGCTGGTGTCAAAGTTTTCATCCTGCAAAATATCATCAGGATCTTCTTCATTGGGGTTGAAACTATAAATCGTTGCGATATTTAATTTGTGAGACGTTTCCTCCATCTGCTTCTTGAATTCTTTGTAATACTCCATCGCTGCCGGAATAGAAGCGACTGCAAAGATGGAATTAAAACCATTTACCTTGGTAGTTTCCTTCTTTTCTTCTACAGAGTTATTCTTCGATCCGGCCATTTGGGCAACATTTGTAATAACCTTGTGATCATAGTAGGATCTGCTCTGATTCCGATAAGTTTTCTGCTCAAAGTGAGTCAGAATATACCCTGTAATTTCCGTAACACGCTGTGGGTCAAGAAGTGCCTTTTCTCGATCAATCGCCTTAACCTGCTTGTCATACAGTATCTCAGGATTTTTAACTGTATTGATGTAGTCAATTCTGAACGGTAGGACATTGCCATCATGAATTGCATCTACAATTGTGTAGGTATGCAGCTTATCACCAAACGCCTGCTCCGTCGTTTTCAAATCAGCGTGTTTCCCGCTGCCAGAGTTTGCAGTGAAAATGGGTGTTCCGGTAAAGCCGAAAATATGATAGTTCTTAAAATGCTTCGTAATAGCCTTGTGCATATCACCAAACTGCGAACGGTGGCACTCGTCAAAGATCAAAACAACGTGCTTTGTGTATACCTCGTGTGTTTTGTTCTTGGCGATGAACCGGTCCAACTTCTGAATTGTGGTTATGATGATACTTGCTTCAGGATCAGCCATTTGCTTTTCAAGAATTTTGGTTGAGGTGTTGCTGTTTGCAGCACCTTTTTCAAACCGGTCATACTCTTTCATGGTCTGATAGTCCAGATCTTTTCTATCCACAACAAAAAGTACCTTCTCTACATCCCTGCCAGAAATCTTCAACCCCCGAGCAAGCTGCGCTGTCTTGAAACTGGTCAAGGTTTTGCCGCTGCCTGTGGTATGCCAGATATAGCCACCGGCTGCCAGCTTGCCGGTTTTTCTTGCATTGGTAGAGGTCACGATTCGGTTGAGAATCTTCTCTGTAGCGGCAATCTGGTAGGGCCGCATGACCAAAAGAAGATTTTCAGAAGTGAAGACGCAATACCGGATGAGAATATTCAGCAAGGTGTGTTTTGCAAAGAAAGTCTTGGTAAAGTCAACCATATCCGGAATGGTTCTGTTTTTTTCATCTGCCCAATAACTTGTAAACTCAAAGCTATTGGATGTTTTCTTCTTTTTGCCTGCGTTCTTTTCTGCATTATCCTTGATATGCTGAAATCTTGTGGTATTGGAGTAATACTTGGTATGTGTTCCATTGGAAATCACAAACAGCTGGACATATTGGAAAAGTCCCGATCCTGCCCAGAAACTGTCCCGCTGGTAACGATTGATCTGATTGAACGCTTCACGGATGGCATTGCCACGCTTTTTCAGTTCGATATGAACCAGAGGGAAACCATTGACCAGAATTGTAACATCATAGCGTGTGTCGTGGGTACCGTTGCATTCTTCGTACTGGTTGATAACCTGCAGGTGGTTATTGTGAATGTTGGTCTTGTCGATCAGCTTGATGTTCTTTGTATATCCATTGTCCATAGTGAGGATCTGGATATAATCTTCCTGAATCTTATGGGTCTTCTCCAGAATACCGTCATTGCCGTTGGCAATCACACTGGAATAGAAATCATTCCACTCCTTATCAAAGAAGGTATAGCCATTCAGCTTTTCCAGCTGTGCTCGAAGATTGTCGATCAAGTCCTGCTCACACTTAATGGGAAGGTATTCGTATCCCTGGCTTACAAGGCGGTCAATAAAGTCTCGTTCGAGCTCTGCTTCGCTCTGGTAGTCGGTACTTTTCCGCTGCTCGGGAGTGTATTCCGCCACAACTGTGCTTTCGCTGGAACTGGCAACGATTTCAAAGTTACTCATTCACGCTAACCTCCTTTTCTTTGAATGTTAAGAGTTTGTCCCGGTAGTATTCATATTGTTGCTGTCGTGCTTTGATTTCGGCAGCCAAGCTCTCGTTAACGCTGTTACACAATTTGTCATAATTGTCAAGAATCGCAACAATACGCTGCTGCTTGGAGAGAGATGGGACCGGAAATTCTAATCCTTTTACTATATCGGAATTTAGATTCTGAACAGCACCGCCAAAGGCCGCTCGTTGCGACATCGCATTTTGTACAGTTGTTGAGCTGATCAAGTGATACAAAAAATCAGAGGTATAATTTTCTTCAAAGTCACTTATCGCTAACCAACCGTCGTGGATACATCCATCTATCGCTAAAATATACGGTCTTCCAAAACTCATTGAATTAGAAAGGACAAAGTCACCACGGTGCACATACCGAGAATGCGCAGCCCCGGCTTTCGTGATTTTTTCGTTGGTGTGCGTAATATATTTGCTTCCTGTTTCCACATCGCCTATCTTTATCCAACATACTCCGTCCGCCTCTTTTGTAACGTATTTTTTTATAGGTCGTGGGGAGGCACCACGCATAACTGATGCAAGTTCTCCAAATTTTCTCACTGGGACATCGTCGCCAAACGTTAATAGCATATCCCTATAATATTCATATTGTTGTTTCCTGAATGTGAGTTCTAATGCGAGGTCCGATGTAAGTTTTGTTGAGTGATTCATAAAATTATCCAGTAAAGCAACAACTTCATCTTGCACTGACAATGGAGGAACCGGAACTCGAATAGCTTTGAAATCACGTCCAGTCAATTTGGGGATATTCCCGTGAATGAGCGGCTTTATATTTACAGTCTGCAAATAATGAAACAGGTATCGTAAACGTACCCCCTCTTTTTCCTCAATTACATGTGCATGGTTATTGACCCAAATCTTTCCAGTTGCCCATGTAACAACAGGTGTCCCTGCTGGAGTAATTACGCTACCATCTTCACCAACTAATACAAACGCACCATCAAAAATATACTCAGAAACATAGTCTTGAATACCATTCGCACCATAGTAGGGATATTCGCCATTTTCCCTTTGAGATTTTGTAACGGGTTTTCGCTTGTTATCCAGAATCTTACAGCACTGTTCCAGCGGTATATACTTCACTCCATCATGGCAAAATTCCTCGATGAGTTGATTCAATTTACTCAACCTTTCCACCTCCGCTATGCCATCCCAAAGAACCAATAGCATCCATCAATTCCCGGTTTGTCTTTATTTTCTCCAATACGCCAGTAACCAAACGGAAGAATGCGTCGAATTTCATCAGGGCCTCTTCTTCATCATAATCTCCATGAACAACATCACTCAGCTCACCAAATAGTCTATATCCGTCTTCTGAAAATTCATCTGGGATAACATTGCACTGCGTCTTTACAGAGTCAAGTATTTGCCTAAAAGGCATGGGCTTCCCATTCGATTTCTTTGTTTCAATTGGCGGATTTGTTGCCTCTGCAGTTTGTGTGATTATTCTTTCAAAGACTTTTCGTAAATAAACTATAGAGCCCGCCCCAAAACTTTCTCTTGCTGCACGTTTTGCTTTTTCTAAAGCTTCTGTAAAGTCACCATAGTTTTCTGTATTTAGCGAGACAAATTCAGAAAATCTCTCGCCCCGTTTTGCGATACGCACATACGGATATAAGCTGTGAATATCATCTTCCTCCCGACACTCCACAAGAAACCATGTTTGAACAGAAGCACCGCAACGAGGACATTCAAGGACACAATCAATACTTACTGTTTTTTGGTTTACACCAATGCAGAACAGTTCGTCGCTGGAATAAAAGGTTCGCTGATCACTACAGTTGTTACAGTAGAAGTTCAGTGCAACCTTTCCGACCGTTAGTTTTTTGGAAACGCCAGTCTTGAGTTTTCGGTTATTCAGAAACCCTTCAATCTGTACAAAATCAGTTGTGATTGGTTTCGATAAAACATCTGATAGTCTCATACCTCACGCCCCCTCAATCTCAGCAATGATTGCATCAATTTGGGCACGCAGAGCATTCTCACGCTCAACAATACGAGTAATTTTCTCGTTCAGAACAGCGATATCGATAACCTCTTTTGTGTTTTCACTTTCCACATAGGTTGATACAGAAAGAGTATAATCCGCCTTTTCAATATCTTCTTTTTTAACAAGGGCGGTGAAATGTTTGACTGTTTCCCTGTTCTTATATGCATCCAAAATATGGGGAATATTAGTTTCTGGATCAAGTTTGTTGCTGTTTGTGGCTTTAGTGAATTCCTTAGAAGCATCAATAAACAACGTCTGGCTGTCTTTCTTGGATTTCTTCAGCACCATGATACAGGTTGCGATAGTTGTACCATAAAAAAGATTATCCGGCAGCTGAATAATGCAGTCAATATAGTTGTTATCGATCAGATATTTACGAATTTTCTGTTCCGCACCGCCACGGTACATGATACCAGGGAAACAGACAATGGCAGCAGTACCATTGGTGGCAAGCCAATGCAGTGCGTGCATGATGAACGCAAAGTCCGCCTTAGACTTTGGAGCCAGCACGCCGGCGGGAGAAAAGCGAGGATCGTTAATCAACGTAGCGTTATCTGAGCCCTCCCATTTGATGGAGTACGGAGGGTTACTCACAATGGCCTCGAATGGTTCTTCGTCCCAATGTTTAGGGTCAGTGAGCGTGTCACCATGTTCGATGCTGAACTTATCATAGTCAATATCATGCAGGAACATATTGATTCTGCACAGGTTGTAAGTTGTAATGTTGATTTCCTGACCAAAGAATCCGTTGCGGACATTGTCCTTGCCAAGGATCTTCGCAAACTTCAGCAGGAGAGATCCACTGCCGACCGCAGGGTCATACACCTTATTGACCTCGGTTTTCATCTGCCCGTTTTGGTCAAGGAGTGCCAGCTTGGTCAGCAGCTCAGACACCTCTTGGGGCGTGAAGAATTCGCCGCCACTCTTACCGGCATTGGATGCGTACATACCCATCAAATATTCATAGGTATCACCGAAGGCATCGATGCAGTTATCCTGATAGTTGCCCAGATTCATGGAGCCGATGACAGCGATCAGTTTCTTCAATCTCTTGTTTCTTTTGATAACAGTGGGCCCCAGTTTATTGCTGTTTACATCAATATCATCAAACAAGCCCTTGAAGTTAGGTTCGCTGGGTGTACCAATGGCAGATGCTTCGATGCTCTTAAAATTCTTCTGAAGTATCTCGTTTAGATCTGTATCTAGATCGGCAGCTTCAACTTCCTTGCCTTCTCTTTCTGCCTTCTCCTTGGCGTCCTTATCCGCTTTCTGAATTCGCTTCAGCAAATTACCAAACAGCTGGCTGGGAAGAATAAAAAAGCCCTTTGTTTCGACCATGTCGGTCCTTACGCATTCAGCCTCTTCGTCAGAAATCTGAGCATAATCAAAATCGGTATTTCCAGCTTCATGCTCCCCCTTATTCAGATAGGAGGTAAAGTTTTCAGAAATATATCTATAAAAAAGCATACCCAGGACATACTGCTTAAAGTCCCAACCATCAACACTTCCACGCAGTTCAGTAGCCAACGCCCAAATTGTGCGGTAAAGCTCATTGCGCTCCTGCTCTCTATTATCAGCCATTCTTTCTTCCTCCGTTTATGCTTTTTACAACTTTTTTATATCTTTCAGGATTTTTCAAATACGCATTAGCTGCTTCGTTGAAAAAATCAGCAAGTGAACTGTCCTCTGCTATCAGGGCCAGCTTCAAGTCCTTATGCGTTGACTTTGGCAGCCTCACCTGCACTTGCTTATCTCGATCCGGCTTGGTTTCTGCCATTTTCGCCACTTGCCTCACCCCCAAATGATATCATTATATCATGATATTATGATATCATATATGGAATAAAAAGTCAAGATTTCGATGCAAAAAGAGCGCCTCAATTGTGTAACCGAGGCGCTCTGCTATTCTTTATTCGATTATTCTTCCATCATAACTTCCAACGTTTCATCCGCACCAATAAGCGGGTTATCTCATGTCTTTACTTCTTCACATATCTCTGATTTCTGCTATTTGGCTTCTCCGGGATGGTCATAGCCACAAGCCCGCCTTCGATTGCCGGGTTCAGGTAATTCTTCCGGAAGGTTTCCTTGGATTTCAGCCCCAGCAAATCCAGAAGATCTTTGGACGTATAGGGGGTGTCATATTCCATAACCTCCAGCAGCCGCTTCACATATTCGCTGATGCTTTCGCCCGGGGTACTGGCCTGCTGGCGAATCTGATCCAGCACGGAATTGATTTGCTCCAGCATAAATTCAATGAAGCAATTGCTGTTGCCCGCCACATGACTGTCGGCAATGGCTTTGTAATAGCCATCCTGGAACTTTTCGATCTGGCTTTCCAAGGGAATATACTCAAAAATCGGCTTCCACTGCATCAGCAGAGCCGTGTGCCACAGCCGGGCCATTCGTCCGTTGCCGTCGGTGAAGGGGTGGATGAATACAAATTCGTAGTGGAACACCGCCGCCATGATCAGCGGGTGGACGGTTCCCCGGCTTCGTTTCATCCAGTCGAACAGTTCTTCCATCTGGCTGGGTACAAACCGGGCAGGCGGGGCCATGAAGATACACTGATCACCGTTGAATACACCCTCCTCGCCCCTGCGGAAAGTGCCGGATTCGTCCACGATATACTGAGTCATCACACCATGAAGCCGCTGTAGCTCCTTCAAATCAAAGGGATTCAGCCCTGGAAGCTCCTCATAGGCGTCGTAGGCGTTTTTGACTTCCTGAATCTCCTTTGCCGCACCCAGTACCAGCCGACCGTTGATGACATCCTTCACCTGATCCAGCGACAGGGAATTGGCCTCGATATGCAGGGAAGAATGGATGGACTGGATTTTATTATTGCGTCGCAGATGAGGCTTGGATTCCAGATTGCTCCGCTCGGTGATCTGCCCCACCTTCTCAGAAATAGATGCCACCAGTTGCAGCATTCGATCTGTGATTTGATAGGGAGGTGTATATCCGCTCATGAGGATTGCTCCTTTCGACTTGCTTATTATCTTGCTTACTATCTTACCATATTTTGCTGTCGATAGCAAGGGAAATAAGCGATATGTCGCCAAAGCACCCTTTGTTTTTTCCTTTACTTATCGCTTGTTTTTGAAATACAAGCGATAAAAGCAAGCGACATATTCATTTGTCACCGATTTTTATCACCGAATTTTTTATCGCCGAATCGGCGATAAATCAGAAAAGTCCCCGCTGATCTGTTTGACCGGCGGGGACACTACTATACATCCGCTTATTCTTCCATAACTTCCAACATAATCCTTGCCCCCAGCTTAAAGCTGTTCTGGAACAGCAAGCACTCGGAAAGCGTCTGATAATCCCTCTGACTATCCATGAACCTGGTGAACAATTTCTTCTGGGCCTCGGTCATGGTTGCCAGCAGCTTTTTCTCATTGCGGGCCACCAGCCGAATGGCCTCTTTGTATTTCTCCGTTGGAGCGGCATCGTATTCCACCGGGTCTACATTGCCATACCACATTTCTTCCAAGATCTTCATACCGCCGCCCCCTTACACATAGATCAGTTCACGGAGGACGATTTCTTCTGCCCGGTTGCGGATGATGTTCATAGCTCCCACCCAAGCCATCTGGTCAGCGGCTTTCAAATCCTCCGTCACACCCTCAGAAGCTTTCAACTGCTCAATGATAAGTTCCAGGCGGTTCTGTGCCTGTTCATTCAAATCCGCTAAGTAAGTCCACAGCTGTCCGCTGAGGATCAGGTCATCATAGAGGATCGGGTTGTGCTCCTTGAGGTACTCTCTGTGCAGTCGTCCATATTTTCCGACGGGTCGGTTCTCCACCGGCAGGCTGATGTTGGGGATGTAATAGTCACCCATCAGGATGTACTCCAAGCCGTTTTCTGTGATTCTGTTTTCCATATCGTTTACTCCTTTTACGACAAAATTTCATCATAGCTTGGCACTGTCGTAAAAGTGTCGTAAATTCACAGGGGCAAACCAAAAAAGTGTTGATATATCAAGGGTTTTCGGCTTTGGTTAAGACCATGCCGTGGCAGATAAATAAAATTCTCGTCATCAGAATTCCCCTTTCCCGGTTTTCTGACATTGTAGCACATCGGCACGGGTTTTTCCAGGGGGAAAACGCATGGAAATGTGGAAAGGGAATCGCCAAAGGCGATTCCCTTTCCACTATTTGACTCATTATCTCTGAATCCGGCCGGAGCCGTCGCCGCCGGCCAGCTTTTCTACCTCGGCTACGGTGACCATGTTGTAGTCGCCTTCGACGGTGTGCTTCAGGGCCGAGGCGGCTACGGCGAAGTCTACCGCCTGCTGGGTGGTTTTGCCGGTGAGGAGGCTGTAGATGAGGCCGCCGCCGAAGCTGTCGCCGCCGCCTACCCGGTCGATGATGTGCAGGTCGTACTGCCTGGAGAAGCAGTATTCGCCCCCTGCTGCGTCGTACAGCATGGCGGACCAGCCGTTGTCGGAGGCGGAGCGGCTTTCCCGCAGGGTGACGGCCACCTTTTCGAAGCCGAATTTTTCCGCCAGCTGCCTGGCAACGGACTTGTAGCCCTCACGGTTCAAAGAGCCTGCGTAGATGTCCGTGGCCTCGGCCTCGATGCCGAACACGTCCTTGGCGTCCTCCTCGTTGGAGATGCACACGTCCACGTACTGGCACAGCTCGGTCATGGCGGCCCTCGCCTGGTCCCGGGTCCACAGCTTGCCACGGTAGTTTAGGTCGCAGGAAATTTTCACGCCCCGGGCCTTGGCGGCCTTGCAGGCCTCCTCGCACATCTGCACCGCATTGGGGCCCAGAGCCGGGGTGATGCCGGTGAAGTGGAACCAGTCTGCCCCCTCGAAAATCCTGTTCCAGTCGAAATCAGAGGGAGCGGCCTCCTGGATGGCGGAGTGAGCCCGGTCGTAGATGCACACGGAGCCCCGCTGGGAGGCGCCCTTTTCATTAAAATAGATGCCCACCCGGTCGCCGCCCCGGACAATCCGGGAGGTATCCACGCCGTAGCGGCGCAGGGAATTCACCGCCGCCTGGCCGATGGCGTGGGCGGGCAGCTTGGTGACGAAGGCGGCATCCATGCCGAAGTTCGCCAGGGACACGGCAACGTTGGCCTCGCCGCCGCCGAAGGTAAACGCCACCCGGTCGCACTGGACGAAGCGCTCATAGTTGTAGGGTTGGAGCCGCAGCATCAGCTCGCCGAAGGTGATGATTCGTGCCATTATCCTCTCGCCTCCTTCACAATTTCCACAGACTTTTTGCACAGCTCGGTAATCTCGTCCCATCTGCCCTCGGTGATGAGCCTGTCGGGGCACATATAGGAGCCGCCGCAGGCGGCAATGATGGGGCAGGCGGCGTATTCGGCCAGGTTTTTCAGGCTGATGCCGCCGGTGGGCATGACCTTGAACATTCCGAAGGGGGCCGCCATGGCCTTGATTTTGGCCAGGCCCCCGGACTGCTCGGCGGGGAAGAATTTCAGCACCTCCAGGCCCAGCCTGTAGGCGGCGTGGTAATCGGTGGGCGTGGTGCAGCCGGGGAAGCAGGTGATGCCCTTTTTCTGGCAGTATCGGACCAGCTCCACATCCAGGCCGGGGGTGACCACAAATTGGCCGCCGGCGGCAATGGTCCTGTCCACCTGGTCGGCGGTGAGGACGGTGCCGGCCCCCACCAGCATCTCCGGGTGGCGCTGCACCATGATGTTCATGGCCTCATCGGCGCCCTCCGCCCGGAAGGTGATTTCCGCCACGGGAACGCCGCCTGCGCACAGGGTGTCGGACAGAGGGGCGGCGTCCCGGGCGGGGTTGGTCAGCTTGATGACCGGCACCACGCCGATGCGGCTGATGCGGTTTTGTATCTCATTCATTGCATTTTCCTCCTTCTTCGGTTATTTCAGAACCTTGTCAAATCCAAAGTAGTGAAGGGTATTGTTGTAGCTGATGTTCTCCACCAATTGCCCCAGGTGCTGCCTGTCGGCGGGGTACTCCCCGTTTTCCACCAGCTGGCCAAACAGATTGCACAGAATCCGGCGGAAATACTCATGGCGGGTGTAGCTGAGGAAGGAGCGGGAGTCGGTGAGCATCCCGTTGAAGGTGCCCATGACCCCCAGGCTCATCAGGCTCCTCATCTGCTCCTCCATGCCGGCCTTGTGGTCGTTAAACCACCAGGCGGCGCCCTGCTGGAGCTTTCCGGGGACCTCGCTGTCGGTCTGGAAGGCCCCCATAACGGTGCCGATGATGCCGTTGTCGGCGGGGTTCAGGGAGTAGAGGACGGTTTTGCCCAGGGCGTCCGCCTCCTCCAGGGCGTTCAGCAGCCGGGACAGGCCCAGGGCGTTGGCGGCATCGTTCATGGAGTCGAAGCCGGTGTCGGGGCCCAGGCGGCGGAGCATCTTTTTGGAGTTGTCCCGCAGGCAGCCGAAGTGCAGCTGCATGACCCAGCCCCGCCGGGCATACTCCCGGCCCACGGAAATCAGCAGGGCGGTGTGGTAGGCCAGCTGCTCCTGCCAGGTGATGCCCGCGCCGGCTTTTGCCCTGGCGTAGATGGCGTTCAGCGCCTCCTCGGAGGCCTCCTCGCAGAAGCAGTAGTCCAGGGCGTGGTCGGACACGCAGCAGCCGTGGTCTGCAAACCAGGCGATTCGGTCGTTCAGCGCCCTTCTCATGTCGGCCACAGTGTTGATTTCATAGCCAACGGCCTGCTCCAGCCTGGCCACATACCGGGGGAAATCCGCCTTGTCGGCCCGCATGGCCTTGTCCGGCCGGAAGGCGGGCAGGACCACGGCAGGCGATGTGGGGTCGGCGGCCAGCAGCTCGTGGGCCCGGAGGTCGTCGGCGGGGTCGTCGGTGGTGCAGATCAGCTTGACGTTGGACTTTTGGATGATGCCCCGGACGGACATATCCTCCCGGTGGAGAATCTCATTGCAATTTTCGAAAATCTCCATGGCGTTGTCCCCGTTGAGGGGCTCGGTGATGCCGAAATACCGCTGAAGCTCCAGGTGGGTCCAGTGATACAGGGGATTTCCGATGAGCTCCGGCACGGTCTCGGCCCACTTTTGGAACTTTTCGGCGGGGGAAGCGTCGCCGGTGATGTACTTTTCCGCCACGCCCCGGGAGCGCATGGCCCGCCATTTATAATGGTCGCCCCCCAGCCAGACCTCGGTGATGGTGTCGTAGCGCTTGTCCCGGTAAATTTCCATAGGGTCGATGTGGCAGTGGTAGTCGATAATGGGCATTTTGGCCGCGTGGTCGTGGTAGAGGGTGCGGGCGGTTTCGGTTTGCAGCAGGAAATCCTGGTCCATGAACGTAGTCATTTTGTTTTCCTCCAAAGGTTTTTTATAGTACGACGCCATCTTTAAAGATGGAAATTTCCCGGAAGCCCTTCTCCTCGGCACAGGTCTGCTTCCCGGAGGCGGTTTCCAGCACCAGCGCCATCAGGTCAGCGGCGGCTTCGTCCAGCGTCTTTGCGCCGTCGGCCACGGTGCCGGCGTTGAAGTCGATCCAGCCCTTCTTTTGACGGGCCAGGGCGGTGTTGGTGGCGATTTTCAGCGTAGGGGCGGGAGCGCCGAAGGGGGTGCCCCGGCCGGTGGTAAAGAGAATCAGCTGGGCTCCGGCGGCGGTCAGAGCCGTGGCGGACACCAGGTCGTTGCCGGGACCCCACAGCAGGTTCAGCCCCCGGGCGGTGACCTCATCGCCGTAGCCGATGACATCCGCAACGGGTGCAGAGCCTCCCTTCTGGACGCAGCCGCAGGACTTATCCTCCAGGGTGGTGATGCCCCCGGCTCGGTTGCCGGGGCTGGGGTTGTCGCAGACCGGCTCGCCGTGGCGGAGAAAGTAGCTTTTGAAGCCGTTAATCATGGAAACGGCCTTGTGGAAAACGGCCTCGTTCACGCACCGGTTCAGCAAAAATCCCTCGGCGCCGAACATCTCCGGCACCTCGGTGAGCACCGTGGAGCCGCCCATGGCGGTGAGCCTGTCGGAAAACCGGCCCACGGTGGGGTTGGCGGTGATGCCGGACAGGCCGTCGGACCCGCCGCACTTCATGCCCACCACCAGCTGGTCAGCGGGGATATCCTCTCTCTGAAACTGAGCGGCAAAGGCGGCACATTTTTCAAGAAGCGCCCGTCCCGCCTCCATCTCGTCCGCCACGGCCTGGCAGGTGAGGAACTGAATGCGGTTTTCATCAAAGTCTCCCAATTCGTCCAGAAACTGCTCGTGGGTGAGATTTTCGCAGCCCAGGCTCAGCACCAGCACCGCCCCGGCATTGGGGTGGCGGGCCAGGGCGGCCAGGAGCTTCCGGGTCTGGGCATGGTCGGCCCCGGTCTGGGAGCAGCCGTAGGGATGGGGGAAGGCGTACAGCCCCTCCACGGAGCCGGTGACCAGGTCCCGGTTCTCCCGGGCCAGCGCCTGGGCCACATCGTTGACGCAGCCCACGGTGGGGATAATCCAGATTTCGTTGCGGATGCCCACCTTCCCGTCCTTCCGGCGGAAGCCCCGGAAGCTGGGGGCGGGCAGGGGGGCGGGTGTGTTGATTTTGGGATGGTAGGCGTATTCCAGCTCCCCGGTCAGGTTGGTGGCCATGTTGTGGGTATGCACCCACCGGCCCGGCTCCACGTCAGCGGTGGCATGGCCGATGGGGAAGCCGTATTTGACCACGTTTTCCTTCTGAGAAATGGGGTCCAGGGCCATTTTATGCCCCTGGGGGATATTTTCCAAAGCGGCAACCCCGGCAAAGACGGTTCCCGCCTGCACCGGGCCCAGGGCCACGGCCACATTGTCGCTGGGATGAATTTTGATAAAATCAGCCATGGGGCGACCTCCTGAAATTCACTGTAGGGCGGCCAGCCCTCTGGCCGCCGTCGGCGTAAGCCGCAATGGTTTGACAGTGTTGCATTTTTAAGGTTATGGCGGCCTGAGGGCAGGCCGCCCTGCGGTCAGTTATAGGCAGGCGGCAAAGGCGGCCAGGGCACCCTCGGTGCGAATCTTCTTCAGATCCTCCACAGTGGCAGCCTCGAAGCCGGGGATGGCCGTCAGGTCCCGGCCCCACATTTTTTCGTTGGTCATCACCGCGTGAACAAGGTCCTCTTCGGAATCAAGGCGGTGGCCGAAGTAGAATTCCAGCACCCAGCGGTCGTCGGCGCAGGTGTAGGTATCGCCCCCGGGGCGGCGGCAGACCAGGCCCCGGCCGTTCAGCTCCTGGATATCGTTGGCGTAGAAGGCGATGCAGGCGGCAAAGCTCATGGCCAGGCACTTGGGAAGATTATGGTTTTTCTCCACATATTCCAGCAGGGAGGGCAGACACCTGGCCCGCCACTTGGCGGTGGAGTTGAGGGAAATGCTCAGCAGCTCGTGATTGACAAAGGGGTTATTGAACCGGTCCTGAACGGCGGCGGCAAATGCCCTGCAGTCCTCCTGGTCCAGCGGCAGAATGGGCACAACCTCGTCCAGCAGCATCCTGTTCATAAAGCCCAGAACCGTCTCATTGTTCATGCACTCCCGGACGATGTTGCAGCCCCCCAGGTAAGCCCCCAGCGCAAAGCCGGTGTGGGCACCGTTGAGGATGCGGACCTTCCGCTTTTTGTAGGGGCTCATGTCGGGAACCACAAAAACCTGGTCCTCCAGCCCGGCGGCCCGGAAGGGGAGAATGTCGTTGAGCTTCTCGTCGCCTTCCATGACCCAGATGCCAAAAACCTCGCCCACGTCCGCCAGTTCGTCCTCGTAGCCGTTCTGCTGGGCCAGCCGGGCCAGCTCCCCAGCGTCCCGGATGCGGCCCGGGACGATGCGGTCCACCAGGGAGCCGCAGAAGGTGCAGTCCTCATTGACATACTTCTTAAATTCCGCTTCCAGCGCCCAGTCGTCAATATGGCGATTCACGCAATTTAACAGCTCCCTGCCGTTGTTGTCAATGAGCTCGCAGGCCAGCATGAGGATGCCGGGCTTGCCGGCCCTCCAACGCTGATACAGCACCTGGGTCAGCTTGCCGGGGAAGGAGGCGCAGGGGCGGTCCTCCAGGCGGCAGGCCGGGTCGTAGACGATTCCCGCCTCGGTGGTGTTGGACACCACCAGCTCCAGCTCGTCACTGGCGGCCACCTCCATCAGCTGGGCAAAGCCCTGGGCCTCGTAGGGGTTCAGGCACCGGGACACGGAGGAGATTACCCGCTTGTCGTCCACCTTCTGCCCGTTCCGGCTGCCCCGGAGGTACAGGGTGTACAGCCCCTCCTGGGCGTTGATGACCGGGGCGGAGCGGCCGTGGGCCGTGGGCTGGACCAGGCAGCACTTGCCGTTCCAGCCGGTGCGCTCATTGGCCAGGTCCAGATAATACTGGACAAAGGCCCTTAAAAAGTTGCCTTCTCCGAATTGCAAAACCTTTTCCGGACCCTTTTCCAGGAGAAATCCCCGGTAGCCGGTGTCCTTCAGGGTCTCGTAGCTGAGTTGTTTCATTTGGCTTTTTCCTCCGTTCCCGGCTCATGGGTCCAGAAAGCCCCGCCGGGTGTTGATTCTGGGCAGATGGGCGGTGATACAGTTTTTGCGCAGCCCGTCTGCTGCGTTTTTTTCACGGTGTCTGCTCCCTCAGTCAAAGTCGAAGGAGGTGAACCGCCGGTGCATGGCCTTGTACCGGGTGCGGATGCGCTGGTTCCATGATAGCACCTCCTGCTCGGTTCCGACGAACTGGCAGCGGATGCAGTAATACTCCTGCCTGTCCCGGTCGAAAAACATATCGATGTCCAAATCCCGCATAAAGCAGGAGGGGCAGCGGTAATTCAGTCTGCCTTTTCCAGCTTGAGCCATGTGGAAAACGCCTCCTTTTCCTTCATCATTTTTTTGAAGCCCAGGGTGAACATGGGGCTGAATGCGTAGCCCTCCCGGACGTATCCCTCGGCATCGCCGGAGGGGGTCATGGACACCTTTGTCTCAATGGCGGGAATCACGGCGGACACCTGCCAGGCGTCGGGGACGCTTTTTTCCCGGCAGCGGTATTCATAGGTAATCTCCTCCCGGCGGCCGCCCTCGCAGGCCAGCAGGATGCCGGTCATGTCCTCGGGGTACTCGGTGGTGCCGTAGCAGGCCACCATGTATTCGTCCAGCTCCACCTGGGCCGCCGGGTCGCTCATGCTGAGAATCCGCCGCTCCAGCTCAATGGCACCGGAGCCCTCCTCAAACAGGACTCTGGTTTGCAGCTTCACCGTCAGGCCGGAAAAGACGATTTCCACCGGGTCCAGAGTGAGGATGCGGCGGCGGCCCTCCCGGGAGAAGTGGGCCTTGGTGCGGCAAAGGCACAAATCCGCCTCCTCGCCGTGATAGCGGAGCTTGGCCGAGCGGACGGTGCCCTCCCCGGCGTAGTGGGTGAAATAGCCCGCCCGGTACTTCTCCTGAATCAGGAAGGGGTAGGAGGCATCCTGGACGTGCTTCGTCCCAATGCCCACGGGCCAGCTGAGCTTCGCCGCATAGGGCCGCAGGTCCACAATGGCGCCGCCCTGGTCCATGTTGACGCAGGCCCGCAGATAGGGGTCGCAGTACCAGAACACCTGCTTGTCAGAGCCGTAGAGAATGTCCCGCCACAGGGCGCATTCCGGCTGAGTGTAGGTTTTGTTGGCCCGGTAGAAGGCGGCAAACTCGCTCATGGTCATGTCCACCAGCTTGCCCTGCTTTTTCAGGTCCCCGTAGTACCGGCAGCCGTCGGAGTAGGATTTCAGCAGCAGCTCGTAGGGGGCCTCCCAGCGGCCCATTTTGTTCATCCAGCCGGGTCCCACAAACATCATGTTGTAGGCGTAGCCGTCGTTGTATTTTGCCAGGTCCCGGTACTGGTCGATGAGGTTATACAGGTAGGGATACTCCCAGGTCTCGGCATCGTAAATCATGCCCCGCAGCACATTCTGGGGATGGGTGCCGAAGTTGGAGCCGTTGCCGTCGTAGCAGGCCAGCAGGTCCCGGCTCAGATGGGGGATGGCCACAATGCCGCTGTCCTCCCCGGCATTGGCAGCAGGGGCGTGGGTGTTCTGCCTGGAGGGAATCCAGGGGGCCCAGGGGCCGCCGTCAAAGAGGGTGTACCAGGAGTTGTTGCAGGTGTGGTAGGCCTTGGGCCCCTCCTCCCAGCAGGTGGCCACGGCGCACTGGACCGAGGGGTAGGCGGCCTTGATGTAATTGGTCAGGTCGGCATCCATGTAGTAAGAGCCGGTGGACACCGGCCAGAAGCCGAAAATCTCATGGAATTTGCCGAACACATCGTCCACAATCCGCTTTTTGTCCTCCAGAGAGAACATCCAGATGCAGAAATCCTTGGTTTTGTACTTCCGGCGGAACTGCTCGCAGGGCAGGCCCAGCAGGCTCAGGGCAATCTCGTCGCCGTAGACGGCGTGGTCGTGGCGGGCAAGCGCCACGGCTTCCTCGTTGAACAGGGCCGCATAGGTCATCTGAATGGTGACCTTCAGGCCGTTTTCATGGGCCAGCCGCTGCTGGGTTTTGAAAATATCCAGGGACTCCGTCAGCAGCTTTTTGTTGGCAATGTCCTCCTCCCGTCCCTGTCCGGTGACGGTGGCGGCATATTCCGGCACCATTTCCGGGCGGTGGATGAGATTCAGGATGAATGTTTGTTCCATTGGCTTATATCTCCTTCCGGGCAGTTCACTCCGCCCGCATTTCTATGGTTACATTTTCACACCGGGACATTCGGATGCCGGTGCCGCCGGTGACGGTCACGTCCTCCAGGGACACGTTTCTCAGGGGGCTTCCCGCAAAGCCGTGCAGCTCCACGGCAGGGCACTCGCTCCAGTCCCTGTCCAGGCTCCGGCCGGTGATGCGCAGATGCGCATAGCGGAAGTCCCGGAACACCGGCGGCTCCGGCGCTCCCTCTCCGTCGTCGTTGTAGCCCACGCTGCCCACCAGGATGCAGGGGACCACGCAGTCCCGGACCGTGATGTCCCGGACGTAGCCGCCCCGCTTCCGGGTGCCCTTAATCTGGATGCCTACCATGGAGTTTTCCAGGTCGCAGTCCCAGATTTTCACATCCTCCACGCCGCCGGACATTTCGCTGCCGATGCACAGCCCGTGGCCGAAGGCGCAGCGGCAGTCAAACACCCGAATCCGCCGGGTGGGGCGGCCGATGACGTTGCCCTCGGGGTTTTTCCCGGATTTGATGGCCACGGAATCGTCCCCGGTGTAAAACAGGCAGGAGAAAATGGTGCAGTTCTCCGAGGAATCCGGGTCCCAGCCGTCGCCGTTCCAGATGCCCTGGGAGCGGAAGGTGCAGTGGTCGGTGACGATGTTATCGGAATAAATCATATGGACATTCCAGCTGGGTCCCTGGGCCAGGGTCAGGCCGGAAATGCGGACATTTTGGCAGTTGCTCATGTTGATGAGCCGCCCCCGGACCCGGCCCGGGATGGTGTCGGCATTTTCGCAGGTGGCGATGTAGGCGGCGTTGGCATCCAGATAGTCCTTCAGCCGCTGCCGCTCCTGCTCGATGGTGGCCCAGGCCAGCTCATAGCCGCCGCCCTGGATGACGCCGCTGCCCCGGATGACCACGTCCCGGCAGCTGGGTCCGGTGCTGTGGTCCAGGGTCCCCAGGTTCAGCAGGCTCTGGCAGCACAGCATCTCCCGGCCCTCAAACCGGCTCCATATCCGGGGCAGATAGTCCTCCGGCCGCTGGCTGCCCAGCAGGGTGGCCCCGGCCTCCAGGTACAGCTCCATATGGCTGTGCAGCCGCAGAGCGCCGCTGCGGAAGGTTCCCGCCGGGAGCACCACCGAGCCACCCGGGGGGCAGTCGTCGATGGCCCTTTGCAGGGCGGCGGTGTCCAGGCTCTCGCCGTCGCCCTTGGCAAAATAGGGCCCGTCGGTGACCACAATCCGGGGCCGGGCAGCGGGGGTCCGCAGGTGCAGCCGGGCTCCCGGGCCGCCGTCCGGCGGCCGCACCTGGATTTCATAGCCGGTGTCCGGCGTCAGGTCCCGGAGAAGAAAATGGGTCTTTTCCGTCTGCCCCGCCTTCTCGCCGTTCAGCAGAATCTCCCAGAGCGCCCCAGTTTCCGGCTTTTCCCACCAGAGGCAGACGGTGTCCGGGTCGGTATAGTGAAACAGGTTCATAGGGTCCTCCCCTCTTCCGCCAGGCCGTAGGGGACCGGCCTTCCGTAGCGGTTGGCCAGGCTTCCGGTGAAGGTAAGCTCTAGCCGGTTGCTCCCCTCCTGCAAAAGCCCCTCCAGAGAAAACCGGTGGGGGCTCCAGAAGCTGACCCCGGCCTCCCGGCCGTTGACGGTGAGCCGGGCCATTTCCTCGCCCTGAACCGTCAGGGTGGGGTTGGGCTCCCCATGGAAGCTCAGCTCTGCCGCATACTGCTTTTCCAGCCGGTCAGGCCGCTCCGCCGTCTGGGTGAACCGGGGCAGCAGAAGGGCCGTTTCCGGCTGGGATGCCGGAAGCTCCGCCCACTGGGCCGGGGTGCAGGCGAACAGCAGCACACTGCCCCGCCGGGGCAGCAGGAGCCGGGGCGACTCCCTCCGGCTGACTGCCCCTGTCCACAGGTCCATCTGGCCCAGAGGCCCATTTGTGGGCAGGGTCAGCGTTGTTTGAATGTCCCGGTCCCCCTCGTTGACCAGCAGCCAGCACGCCGTTCCCGCCCGCTGAAGCCCGGCGCAGCGCAGGTCCTTCATCGGCGGGTCGCAGAGGCAGTCTGCCAGGCCCTGCCAGTGGCGGGAAACTGTGGGGAAGCGGTTTTCGCTGTCGCCCACCAGGGCCTCGAACACCATATCCCGGTACAGCAGCTTTCCGTTTTCCACCCGGCACTGGGACCAGACGCTTTCCGGCAGATACTGAAAGCCGGTCTGGTGCTGGAACAGGGGCTTGACCAGCTCGGGCTTCAAATCCCGGTTCCGGCACAGCACCGCCACCGGGGTCCGGAGCCGGGCGTCGGTCATCAGGCAGGCCAGGCGGCTCATGTACAGGCTCCACTTGTCATACCAGGGCCACCAGAGGCTGTTGGGCCCCACATCCGGAGGCCGCTCCTGGCTGCGCTGGCCCTGGACGCTGTAGTAAAAGGCGTGGGGGATGAAGAAATTGACCCCCCGCACCGCCAGCCAGTCCAGATACCACTTCACGTCCCCGCCGGAGAGCTGCCAGGGGTTGCCGTCAAAATTGCAGGCCCCCAGGCATTCGTTGGAGTTGCGGCGGCGGCCAAAGAGCCGGGCGGCATCGGCGGAGCATTTGGCCATGGTGGCGTTGATGCCGTCCAGGCCCCCGGTCTCCGGGGCAATCCACCGCAGCACCAGGTCCTGGCCGGGGATGTGGAACAGCCGCTCCACCTCGATGTCGTCGCTTTGGTGGGGGTGGCCCATGAGGGCGATGCCGTGATCTTCACACCACCGGGAGAGGCTGCCGTAGTAGACCGTCTCCTCCCGCTCCAGCAGCAGCCGCTCGTAAAGGGCCGTGTCGGCGTTGGACTCCCCGGTGAACAGGGCCGCCAGGTTTTCCACCCGTCCCCCGGCCTCTTCAAAAATCCGGCGGAAGCCCTGGGTCCAGGGCATCATGCCCTCGGCGTTGCGCCCCAGAATGCTGGGCTCGTCGGTGAAGAAGCCTATGACCGTGGTGCCGAAATAGGTGCCCACCGCCCGGTAATAGGCCTCGTGGGTCAGCTGGATAAAGCGGTCCACCGCCTTCGGGTTCAGAATGTCGGCGCTTTTGGGGGCGTTGGGCTCCCCGTCGTCCTCCCCCCAGTGCAGCCCCCGGAGGGTGCCGCCGCTGGGGCGGACCACCAGGGTTCCCCCGCTGGCGGCACAGAGCACCTGGTCGCCGGGGCGGATGTCCCGGGTCAGCGCCAGGCCCTGGCTGGCAAGCTCGGGGTGGCCCCGGACCACCTGGCCGCAGGCGGAGCCGGAGGGGTACATCCCCTCGTCATACAAAACCACCTGCATCCCCAGCTCCGCCGCCGTCTCCACCGCCGTGCGGATGTAGTGGAAGAAGGTCTCCCCCAGATAGGCTATCCGGTCCGGCAGGCCAATCCGGGGGTGCAGCACCACCCCATAGACGCCGTGGGCGGCAAAATCCTCCAGCTGGCGGCGCAGCTCCCCGTCTGTCAAATCCCCGTTGAGGAACCAGAAGGGAACCGGCGAAAATTCCCTGTCCGGCTGCCTGAGTAATTCCAGAAGTTTCATTTGCGCATCCTTTCCATAGAAAATGCGGGCCGCTGCTTTGATGCAACGGCCCGCGGTTTTGGGCCGGTCAGCCCCAATGTGATACGAATTTATAACAGGAAGGAATCCAATTACTCCGCCAGGGAATCCCGCACCTGGATGGCGTTTTCGATATCGGCCAGTCTCCAGTCGATGATGTCCTGGGCGCCCAGGCCCTCACAGTCGGCCACCATTTGGTCCCACAGGGCATCAAACTCGGCGTCGGTCTGGGCATAGACCATCTTCCAGCTGGCGGTGGTGACCTTGTCCTTGATGGCATCCACGGTCAGCTGCATCATGTCGTCGGGCATACTCTCAAAGGTGTTGATGTAGTCCAGGGTGCTGTTGGAAACGAAGGCGTTCTCGCTTTCCAGCCACTCCATCCAGCTGTCGTGGCCGGTGGCCTGCTGCCAGGAGCGGTAGACGTCGTTGTCGGTGGAGACATCAATCATCTCCTGCCAGGCGGTGGTGATGCAGGGGCGGCGGCCGCCTTCTTCATCGGTATAGGTGGTCAGAGCGCCGCCGTCGCTGACAATCCAGGGGGTGTTCCACAGGGCCAGCTCCTCGCCGGACTCCAGGATGAAGCCGCTCATGTCGCCGCTGCCTTTTTCCAGAGCAAACTCCATGCCCTTGTCGGTGATGAAGCCCTTGCCGCTGTCGTCAACGTCCCAGATTTCACCGGCAGGACCGGAGCGGAGCCACAGATAGGCATCGGGGTCGGCCATCATGTCGATGAAGTTCAGGCAGGCCTCCAGATTCTCGGTCTTGGCGTTGACGGCCAGCACGTGGTCGGGGTTGCCGTAGGGGACGGTGTAGTTAAAGTAGATGGAGGTGCCGGGGACCAGGATGGGCATATACTGGGTGGCCCAACCGGGCAGGTAGCCGGAGGGGGTGATGGTGTAGCCCTGGTCCACCTTGGGCTTCTGGGTGGCCCGGTCGTTGCTGACGCTGTCGGGGTCGATGACGCCCTTCTTGTAGGCGTAGTTGTACCACTTCAGGCCCTGGTAGTACATGGAATCCTTGGACAGGATGGAGCTGTTGGTGCCCTCCACCATGTTGGCCTCCAGCAGGTAGGGCAGCTCATGCTCGTCGTAGCCCTGCATCCGGTACCACATGACCATGCAGGCCCAGAAGGAGGTGTCGGAGCCGGCGTTCAGAACGGTGCCGTACATGGGGTTGCCGTCCTCGGCGTTGGGCTGCTGGGCCAGGATGTCCGCAGTCACGTCCCACAGGCTGTACATATCGGTGACCTCCGGGAAGCCGGCCTTTTCATAGGCGCTCCACAGCAGCTTCACGGCGTTGCGGTCGGTGGGGTCGTTGGCCTGGAAGTGGGCGGCGTTGTCGCCCACCATGATGGGCATGGCGTAGACGCTGCCGGTGTCGTTGCTGCGGAACTGGCGCATATAGTTCAGAGCCGTGCCCAGCTTTTCATAGGACTGGACATGGGGCATATCGTCCAGATACTCGTCCAGGTTCAGCAGCATCCCGGATTCAATCATGGCATCCAGGTCCTTGACGGGGACGAACATCACGTCGGGCAGCTCGCCGGAGGTCAAAATGGCGTTGGTCTTTTCGTCGGAGTAGGCCCAGACCTGGACATTGAAGCCCCGGGAGGCGAAATACTCGCCCTTGAAGCCGCCCACCAGGCCGCTGGTCAGGTTGGCGTCGCGGGGATACAGGGTGATGGTGGGAACGCTGTCGGCGGTTCTGGCGGTGTCAATCTGGCCTAAGCTCCCGATCTGGGCAGCGGCCTGGCTGGGGGCGGGTTCAGCGCTCTGGGCGCCGCAGGCTGCCAGGGAGAACGTGGCAGCGCAGGCGAGCAGCAGGGCCAGAACCTTTTTCAGGATGGTGCTTTTCATTGTTTTTCCTCACTTTCGGTTGTTTCGGTTTGTTATCCCTTGATCGCGCCGACCATCAGGCCCTTGACGTAGAAGCGCTGAACGAAGGGGTATACACAGATAATGGGGATGACCACCACGGCCGTCAACGTCAGCCGGATGCCGGTGGCGGTGATGGTTGCGCCCATGCCGGACTGGTCAATCTGCTCGGCGGCGGCCTTGACCTGGTTCAAAAGCTCGTAGAGCAGGAATTGCAGGGTGTAGAGCTTGGTGTTGGTAATGTAGAGCTTGGTGGTGAAAAAGTCGTTCCACTGGTTCACCGCCGTAAACAGGCTGACGGTGGCGAGGATGGGGGTTTGCAGCGGCAGAATGATTTTGAAGTACCGGGTCAGATACCCGGCCCCGTCAATCCAGGCCGATTCCTCCAGCTCCTTGCCCATGCCCTCGATGTTGGTTTTCACCAGCACCATGTTGTAAACGGAAATCATGGCGGGAATCACATAGACCCAGAAGTTGTTGTTCAGGCCCAGCTTCAGGTTGTTCAGATAAATGGGAATCATGCCGGCGGAGAAGTACATGGTGATTACGGTGAACCGGTACCAGAATTTCCGGCCCCACATCTCCTCCTTGGTGAAGAAGTAGGCCAGGTAGCTGGTGCAGAACAGGCTGGCCGCCGTCACCGTCACCGTCCGCAGCACGGAAATCCAGGCGGACTGGGCCAGGTTCTGGACGCTGAAAATTTCGGCGTAGTTCCGGAAGTTGATGCCCCTGGGCAGGAACACAATCTGGTTCAAATCCACCATCTTCTGGTCGCTGATGGTGCAGATAAGCAGATAGTAAAACGGGTACACGCAGATGAGGGTGATGACGGAGAAGATGAGAATGGCCCCGATGTTATAGCGCAGGTCCTCGCCGCTCATTTTCTCACGGTGGGTTTTCCTTGGTTTGGACATGAAAACAAGCTCCCTTCCTTTTTTCTAAAAGACGCTGGCGCCGCGGATTTTCTTGGATGCGTAGTTTGCAATGGCGAACAGCACCACCGCCACAATGGACTTCATCATGCCCACCGCCACGGAGAAGGAAATCTGGCCGTTGCCGATGCCCAGGTTATACACATACAGGTCCAGCACCTCGATGGTTTCCTTGTTCATGGCGTTGCTGAAGGCCAGGAACTGGTCCACACCGGAGTTCAGGAAGTTGCCGATGCCCATAATCAGCAGCACGAAGAAGGTGGGAATCAGCATGGGGATGGTGATGTAGCGGATTTTCTGCCACCGGGAGGCTCCGTCCATCATGGCCGCCTCATACACCTGCTGGTCCAGCCCCGTGATGGCGGCAAAGTAGATAATGGCGTTCCAGCCCATGGTCTTCCACAGCGCCAGCAGCGACTGGATAATCCACACGTGCTGGTTGGTGGTCAGAATGTTGATGCCCTCCTCTGCGCCGAACTGCTTCAGAACGGAGTTGACCACGCCGCTGTTGCCGAAGAGGCTGGTGGCCAGGGAGAACATGATGACCCAGCTGATAAAATGGGGCAGGGTGGTCAGGGTCTGGACCGCCTTCTGGAACCTGGGGCTTTTCACCTCGCTGAGGAAAATGGCGAACAGCATGGGAATGGGCATCAGCAGATAATTGAGGAACTGGATGCCGAAGGTGTTGCGCAGGACCCGCAGCAGGTTCTGCCGCATGATGGGGTTTCCAAAGAGGGCGGCGAAATTTTGCAGGCCCACAAATTTGCTCTCCAGCAGCGCAACTCCCGGCCGGTACTGGAAGAAGGCGTAGCCCCAGCCCCACAGGGGCATATAGTGGAACACGAACACGTGGGCCAGGGCCGGCAGCACCAGCAGGAACAGCTTTATGCCCTCCCATTTGCGGCTTTGGAAGAAGCGGGACCGTTCCAGGGTCACCGGCCTTCCCTTTGCTTTTGTCAGCATTTGTTCTTCACTCCGTTTCCGATTTATACTATTTTTTTACCGCTATGAACTGTTCTTTCTTGGTTATTAGTATAACTGACAAATTTGGCCCTGTATATAAGAATAATTTTAGTTTATAACAATAATTACAGGTAAAGAAAATGTAAAGAAATCGGCTGCCCCAAAGAGGCCCGGCGGGGGGGCCTTTGGGGCAGCCTTTTTCATGTCTGGCACTTCATGCGCTTGATGACCATTTCCACCACCAGGCCGCCGCCGTCGTTGCGGCGAATGGTCAGGCCGCAGCCCTCGCCGTAGAACAGCCGCAGGCGCTGGTGGAGGTTTTTCACGCCGTAGCTCTCCTTTTCCGTGGCGATGGGCTCCTGGAGCCGGGCGTTGAGCCGGTCCAGCTCCTCCTGGGTCATGCCCACGCCGTTGTCCTTCACCGTGATGAGGATGGTCTCCCCGTCCCGGATGCGGCCCTGGAACAGCAGCTCGTTGTCGGACCGGGCGGTGTCGATGCCGTGGACAAAGTAGTTTTCAATCAGCGGCTGGAAGACGTTGCGGATGATGCCGTATTCCAGGACCTCGGTGCTGAAATCGTAGCGGATGCTGACCTTCTCCCCATACCTGGCCCGGAACAGGGACAGATACCGCTTGCTGAACGACAGCTCCTCCCGGAAGGGGATAAAGGTCCGGGAGCCGATGAAGCCCCGGAAGATGGCCGCCGTCTGGGCAATGAGGTCGGCGGTTTCCTCGTCGCCGTTCTGATAGCACCGGGCGCAGAACATCTCCAGGGAATTGTACAGAAAGTGGGGGTTGAACTTGGCCTGCAGCTCCTGCAGCTCCGCCTCCTTCTGCTTGAGCTCATAATACCAGGCCCGCTCCACGTTTTCCCGGAGGCTTTCGGTCATGGCGTTGATGTAGCCGGCAATCTCGGCAAAGCCGCTCTGGTGGAAGGTTCCCTGGATGCGGGTGTCCAGGTGGTTTTCGCCAATTTGAATCAGCCCGTCCCGGATGACATCCATCTCCCGCTTCAAAAGCCGCCGGGAGCTCAGGTAGAACAGGGCGCTCAGCAGCACCAGCACCGCCACCCCCAGCAGCAGCGGCAGGGTCCACCGGTGGGACCGCAGGGCCAGCTCCCCCCAGGCCACGGAATAGTAGACCCGGGCCCAGCGGCTGGTGCCCCGGGCCACCTGCACATGGCGGATGGTGCCGGAGCTGTCCCGGCAGTGGCCGCTTTCCCCCTTTTCGGGCAGGTCCTCCGGCAGAAGCGGCGCCTCCCCGGAGGTCAGAATGCTCCTGCCCTCCACAGAAACGTCCAGCTGCAAGGTGCGGAAATCCGACTGCCCCTGCCAGCTCTCCCACAGCCCGTCGGTGGAAAGGCCCACCAGGATGGCCCCGCTTCCGGCGCCCGCCGGCAGTCCCCCGCAGACCGCAAGGCCCCGGAAGGTGCCCTGGTAGACGCTGACCTCCTTCTCCCGGTAGATTTCCAGGGTGGAGGTTCGCTCCGACAGCTCCTGCCAGTAGGGAAAATTCTCCGGCAGCGCCTGGAGGGAGCTGAGCCGGGGATACCAGATGTAGTTATCCCGGCGTGCGTCGGACACCACGGCAATCCAGCACACCCGGTCGTCCCGGGCGGCCATGCCCTCCAGCAGCGCCGACAGCTCCGCCCGGTGCTGGGGCAGCAGGTCCTCCCGCTCCCAGTCCCGGCAGTAGTCCAGCAGCGTGTTCTTCCCGGCGTCGGCGTTTTGGAACAGGGGGATGTAGATATTCCAGAAGTTCTCCACCAGCCGCTCATACTCGCTGGCGGTCTGGGCCAGGGTCACATTCAGCTCCGACAGCAGCCGGCCCTGCTGCTGAGTATAGCCCAGATAGCAGGCCAGCAGGGTAATGGCCAGGGTGATGGTCAGGTAGACCGCCGCCATGTGCAGCTGGATTGCGTTTTTGACCTTTTTCATTGGTGCTCCTCCCTCTGGCCCAGCAGGGACTGGCGGTAGGCGGTGGGCGAGACACCCTTGTAATTGCGGAAGCATTTGATGAAATAGCTGGTGTAGGCAAAGCCCACCTCCTCCGCCACATCCTTGATTCGGCGGCTCTGGTCATGGAGCAGGACGGCGCCCCGCTGGACCCGGCGGCGGTTGAGATAGTCGTTGAAGAACAGCCCGGTCTCCTCCTTGAACACATGGCCCAGATAGGTGGGGTTCATCCCGTCCTGGGCGCACATTTCCCGGAGGGCCACCCCCTCGCCCCGCTGGATTCGCTCCCGGATGTAGCGGATGGTCCACTGGACGGCGGGGCTGTACCTCTCGAAATTCTCGGCAAACAGCACCCAGACCTTTTCCAGAAATGCAGCAATGGCCTCCGCGGCAGCCTCCGCCTCGGCAGGGAAGCGGTCCGGGGCCGCCTCCCGGTAGATTCGCTCCTGAATGCCCTCCCGGGAGGGGAAGGCCTCCACCAGCACCTGGATGCAGGCGTGAATCAGCGGGGTCCCCCGCTCCGGGGACCAGTGCTTTTTGGTGAGCTTTGTTGCCACCCGCTGAAAGCCCGCCTGGCGCTTGGGCCCGTCGGTCAGGTAGAACAGCGCCCCAATCTGCTCGGCCAGCGGGTCGTAGCGGGAAAAGTTCTCCTCCCGGGAGGTGGTCAGAATCAGCCCCGCCGTCTGAAGGTTGCACAGCTCGATGGCGTCCACCGCCGTCTGCCAGCTCTGGTGCAGGTTCTCGGCAGCGGTCACCGGCGTGCCGATGGCCACCGTCAGGGCGTTCTCCGCCCCGGTGGCCCGGGCCGCCTCGGTGATGGCCCCGGTCAGCCGCTCCTGGTCCATGGACTCGCCCCCCAGAATCACGATGTTGCGGCCCTTTTCGTCCCAGTAGCGGTTGATTTCATAATCCGGCGACAGCCGCTCGATGAGGGCCGACCGGAACACGGAAATGGAGCGGTTTTCCCGCTTGGCCATGCACAGCACACAGTAGAAAAACTGATAGATGTTGATGTTCAGCACCGTGGCCCGGTCGCTGAGCTCCTCGTTGCCGATGTTCCCCGTGGCCCACCGGCGCAGGGTGTTCTCCCGGAGGAGCTTGTCGGAGCTCTGGCGCTTCCGGTGCAGGTTGTCCAGGGCGCTTTGGACCGTCTGCTCGATTTCCGTCTTGACGATGGGCTTCAGCAGATAGTTTTCCACCCCCAGCCGGATGGCCTGCTGGGCATAGGTGAACTCGCCGTAGGCCGTCAGCACGATGCAGTGGGTCTCCGGCGACAGCTTCCGGACCTTTTTGATAAGGGTAATGCCGTCCATGCGGGGCATCTGAATGTCGGCAATCAGCAAATCCACTGTCCGGTGGCCCAGCTGCTCCAGGGCGGCGCAGCCGTCCGGCGCCGTCAGCAGGGTCTCCACTCCCAGAGCCTGCCAGTCAATGGAGGTCCGCAGCACCTCCAAAACGCTTTCCTCGTCGTCGGCAATCAAGACTGTGTACACAGAAGTCTCCCTCCCTTCGGTTATTTTCCAATGGATTCTCTCAAGTGCGCCTGCTCCTGCCGGCGAATGTCCCCAATGGCCGCCTCAATGCCGAAGTGGCTGTCCAGAATGGGATACACCAGCAGCAGGCTCACGGACAGGGGCACCCAGACGCTTCCCGCCAGAAAAATCAGCAGCGAGGCAGGGAACCACCACAAAATCACCCCGAAATACGCCAGCTGCACCAGCGCCGCCAGGAGAATTTTCGGCAGATGCCCCAGCAGCAGAAGGACTGCATTTTTCACAAGCCCCCAAAAGGGCAGCTCCATCAGCACCAGCATGGGAAGCACGGTCCCGGCCAGCCCCAGCAGCACCAGGGCCGCCGCCGCCAGCATCAGAAAGGCCCCCGGCTCCGCCACATGGTACAGCGCAAACAGCCATACCGCCGAAATCAGCCCGAACACCGCCCCGGGGACCAGGGAGGCCCCGGCGTTGCGCTTCCAGGCCCGCTGGTAGGTCAGCCACCACCAGCCTGCCTCATCGCGCATACTCCTGAGAATGGTATCCGCCGCCCCGCAGATTTGGGGAGCCGCCGCCATGCCGCCGAAAATGCCGGACAGCAGCACCGGCAGCACCGTGTGGCCCATGATGGAAAAGCTGACCCCCGCAATATACGGAATCAGCCCCAGAAAGGCCAGCAGCCCCGCCAGAAAATACTGCTTTCCGTCCCGGCTCCACAGCTCCATCAGCCGGGCAAACCCGGTCTTCCGGGGCCGCTGCCCCTGCTCCTCCGGGATGTGGGGTTCCTGCGTTTCATAGAAGAAGCCCATTTTCCGTCCTCCTGTCCGGGGGCCGTGGATAGACCGCCCCCAATTATATCGGTAAGTATATTTTACACGACGGTTCCGATTTTTTCCATAAGAATTATTTCAGAAAATAACAAAAAAACAAGCAGGAGCCCTCCGAAAAGGAAAGGCTCCTGCTCTGTTACCCCGTTATACAATTATACCATTTGAAAATCCGTAACCCGGACCGTTCCCGCCGCCGGGTCTCCCTCGGCGAATACGCCCGCCACGGTGCCGGTGAAGCACTTGCCTGCCATGTCCGTGCACAAAAACCGGGTGGAGGCCTCCATGGCTGTCCCGGTCTCGCCGCCGGCGGACCAGGTGAAGCGGTAGGTGTCCTTCTCCGCCTCCAGGGTCAGCCGAACGGGTCCGGCGGGAATGGGCTCCCGGCAGACCACCTGGTGGAAGTCTCCGGCAAACTTTTCTCCGATAAGCGCCCCGTCCTGGCTGTAGACCCGGTACACAAACCCCGGGGCCAGGTAGACCGCCACGCCAAATTTCACACCCCGGGCCGGGCCGTCCAGCTCTGCCCGGAGGGTGCAGCGGAAATCCGGCTGACGGACGGCGGCAAAGGCCGCCCCCAGCTTCCGGTCCGCCAGGCTTCGCCGGGAGGGGGTCAGGACCAGCGCCCCCGGCTCTCTGGTACACAAGCGCCAGGCCTCCAGCCCCGGGAACAGCCAGGGCGCTTCCCAGTGCTTCCCTGAGAAATCCGCCCGGAAGGGCGCCGCCTTCCGCTGCTCCGCCAGGCCCGGGGCCTCCTCCGCCAGGGCCGCCCGGCTCCCCTCCACCACGAACCAGTCCTCCCGCTTCACCACAGGCGTCAGGAAGGTCTCCCGGCCCAGGTGGGATTTCTCCCGGGCCGAGGGGCGGATGGCCAGGTGGGTGATGAAGAAATTTCCGCACCCGTCGTCAATGAGGTCGGCGTGGCCGCTTTCCAGCACCTGCTTGGTCACATCGTTCCGGTTCGTCAGAATCGGATTCCCCGGGAAGGCCTCATAGGGTCCCCAAAGGCACCTGCTCCGGGCCTCGGTGACCATATGGCCCCAGCCGCTGCCCCCCTCTGCGGCCAGGAGGTAGTAGTATTCTCCAATATGATAGATATGAGGCGCTTCCAGCCACCCGCCGCCGGTGCCCTGCCAAATCCGCCGCTTTTCCCCCAGAATCCGGCCGGTTTCCGGGTCCAGCCGGGCCAGGGAGATGCCCTCGGTGTCCCCGCTGCCAAAGTCGTTGGCGCAGTAGTACATTTCGCCGTTTCCAAAGTACACGGAGGGGTCGATGCCGTTCATCTCCACCCACACCGGGTCAGACCACCCTCTGTCCGGGAACTCCGAGGAGACTATAAAATTGCCCCGGTCCATGAAGGTAGCGGTCACATAAAACCGCCGTCCGTCATGGCGGATGGTGGGAGCCCACACCCCCTCCGAGGGCTTCACCCGGTCCAGAGGCAGCTGCTCCGGCCGGTCGATGCAGTGGCCAATCATCGTCCAGTTCACCAGGTCCCGGCTGTGATACACCGGAATCGCCGGAAAATACTCAAAGCTGCTGGTGACAAGATAGTATTCCT
The DNA here is from genome assembly GCA_030536515.1 of Eubacteriales bacterium. Taxonomy (GTDB): domain Bacteria; phylum Bacillota; class Clostridia; order Oscillospirales; family Oscillospiraceae; genus Faecousia. Next base: position 147,225 of record JAUNPV010000001.1, on the reverse strand, counting down.
CCCCCACCCGGCAGACACTGGGGTCCGGATTGAACCCCCTGATTACAGGATTTTGATACTTCATGGCAAAAACCTCATTCCCGCCCCAACCCCGGGCGTTTCTGCCTCTATTGTACACAACCGCCCGGCGGGATGAAATAAGAAAAATTACAGATTCTGCTAGAAATGAAAGAATGCCGGAGCAATTCAGCGTTTACAGGCAAAGAAGCACCTGCTGTCCGCAGGTGCTTCCTTTTCCTGTCAATTCAGGCTCTTGAATGCAAACGGTGCAAATTGGCGTTTCTGCTCAAAAAATCGTTGCGGCTCTGAGAGAATCCGGCCTGTGTTTATATAGTAACATACCCGATGCAGCTGAAATGCTGCGCAGCACCACCTCAGAGTTTCGATGATTTTCGGCACATCTCCTAACTCTAACGATCTCTAAGTATCTCTAACTATCTCTAACTATCTCTGGCCTTGTCAGCGTTTTCTGTAATAGGAGCCCCGGCCGCTGCCACACAGTTCAACGATTCCATCCTTTACAAGTTGGCGAAGCAGCCAGGAAGCATGATTTGCCGTGCATCGGCATAGCTCAACTACACCTTCCCGGTTAATCTCATTATACTTTTCCAGATGCATCAGCAGCAGTTCCCGTTCCTGCATCGTATCCCAGCCACGCTGACGAGCGTACCCAGCCTTATTGTTTGTGATAGAATACACTTTGGAACTGAGCATATATCTTCTGCCGCTGCCATTTCCAACGCCTTCCACCATACCAAGCTCAATCAGCCATTCAACAATGGCCCTGGTATCAGAAATTGGTTTTTGAATCTTTGCACTCAGCAAAGTCATTGTTGCACGCCGTTCCGTTTTTAAGACAGACAGAGCAATCAGCGCATCAACAGGCATTGTGCTCTGCAACCGTTCTTCCTCTGCGATGATCATTTTTATATAACCTTCATCCAAGGCTGCACTGTTCAAACGAAGAACTACGGAAGTATTTGTCGAGGCGGAGTAGTCCGGTATTGCATGGCCGCTGCGAAGCATCACGGTATAGATTTTGTCAATTCCTCGCCCCGTCCGCTCTGCAAGACCAATTCTCTTTGCGGCTTCCGCAAGAAGAACATTACGGGGCGTAGGTGCTGTTGTCAGAATGTTATCAGGTGTAATTCCCTCCAGGAACCCGCCAGGGCTGGATATGGATAAAGCATTTTTCTGGAGCTGCACCTGAACCGCACCGACACGGAAATAGTCTCTGTGAACCAAAGCGTTCACAAAGCCCTCTCTGAATGCTTCCTTTTCGTAGTTGGGAATCGGAACACGGAACAACCCAATCTGCAGCTCCTGCTCAACGATACGGGACTGGAATAACAGCTCTACTTTTTCAAATGTTTGAAGCAATGACCCCTTCATAGCAGGAGGATTCGCCAGAACATTCACACCATCCAGAACCTGAAAAAGGACTTCGTGGCTGGGCACATACTGCCGAATGTAGTCCTCCTGCCCAATCATCAAGAGTCCTGCAATGGTCGGAAACTGCTCTCCACTCCGTTCCCGAACAAAGCCCAAGGCACGATCCAATTCAATATCCGAAAGATCCAGCAGCGTTGCATCGCCGTGGTAAGTTCGAATCATATTGCGCAGGCGCTCCCTTTCCAGAGGGCTCAGTGCAATACCCGCAGGTAAATCCTCAATCACCTGTGCAGATGGGTCTATCGCCTGGATATAGGAAAGTCTCTGTAAAATCTCAAAGGGTTTCAGCGCAACCGTTTCCGGAGTGCCGTCACGTTTCAGTCTGCGACGCAAATATTTCCCCTCAGCCGTCATCATCAGTTGACGCGAAATGGGGACTTCGATTGCAAGCACATCGTGGTTGCCCCAGGTCTCAATATGTGTCTTCACAAACAGAGACGGCAATGTATTGTCCTGGATGCTTGCCTCCATAAATTGACAGCTCATGTGCTGTTTATCTACCCCTGTAGGTGTCGCGTCATCTTCCATACCAAGAAACAGCCAGCCGCCGTCTGTATTCGCCATTCCCACAAGGTCTTCATACAATTTTGTCATGGGATAGCATTTCCGGTCGCTCTTAAATTCGATAGTCAATGTTTCCTTAGTTGGTCTTTCCATTGCTGCACCTCCCGCAAAACTCTAATTTTATCTCTAACTAATTATAACTAGTGATAGTATACCAATATTCCTTGGTCTTTGCAACCTCTCCGGAAAAATACTTTTGCATTCCATCGTGCCTTATGTTTTATGAACAACTCAAGATATCAAAATGCAAGCCAGACCGGAATACATTTCCCCGTCTGGCTTGTCTAAAACACTCCATGTCAATTCAGGCTCTTGAAGGCAAATGGTGCAAATCGGCGTTTCTGCTCAAAAAGTCGTTGCGGCTCTGAGAGAATCCGGCCTGTGCTTATACAGTGCCGTGCCAATAAGCAGTATCCGAATCATACCCCCAAACCTCCCCGAATTGGCTGCTTTCCCGTTTATTCGATAGGCAGATTGTGCTGCTTTAAGAAGGACAGCTTGTCCCAATAGCCTCTTTGGAACAGGATTTTGCCGGATACGACGTGGAAAAAGCCGCAGCCGCGGAGGCCCAGGGGGTCGCGCCACTCCAGGATGGCCCACTGGCCGTCCTCGAAGATGTTTTCCACAATGGCCGTCATGTCGGCGGCGGCGAATTCGGCGGTGAACATTTCCCGGATGGCCTCGATTCCGACCACCGGCGCATTGGTCACCTGGTGGTTGGTTGCATTGTCGTGGTACAATCTCACGATTGCGTCCACATCGTGGTCGTTAAAGGCATCCACCCATTGGCATACTACCTCTTTTGGTCTTAGCATTTTCTTTTCCTCCGTAAATGATGGTCATATTTTTCGGCCTGCCGCCCGGGGGCAGCCTGCCCTGCTATCATAGCACAAATCTGGCCCTCCGTACAGGATTATTCCGAAAAAAACCAGGCCCCTTTAGGCCAGTGACATTGGGCTGGAAAAATTTTGAAAAATAAATGAGAATAATTCTCATTTTCCTATTGACAAACCGTTGCCCCTGTGGTATACTCCAGATGTAAACAAGAATCACTCGCAAATACAGGCAAAGGAGGTATCCATGGAAGCTGCCACCAAGCGATTTCGGAAGCGTGAAGCCATTCTCTCCTGCCTGCGGCGGACCCGGGCCCACCCTTCTGCGGAGGGGCTGCACCAGCTGCTCCAGGCGGACCACCCGGATATCTCCCTGGCCACGGTCTACCGGAACCTGGCTCTGTTCAAAAGCCAGGGGCTCATCGCAAGCCTGGGCACCGTGGGCGGCATTGAGCGGTTTGACGGCAACACCGACCCTCACGTCCATTTCGTCTGCCAGACCTGCGGCGAGGTTCTGGACCTGCCGGGCCTGGACCCGCCGGACAGCCTCTGCGGCGCCGCCGCCAGAGCCGTGGGCGGCCGGGTGGACAGCTGTCAGCTGACCTTCACCGGCGAATGCCCCCGCTGTCTGAACAGCGCAAAGCTCTCTTAAATCCATAAAAACTATAAAAAATACATTATTTGGAGGAAATTTACTATGAAAAAGTTTGTCTGCCCCGTCTGCGGTTACGTCTACACCGGCGATGAGATGCCCGCCGACTTCCGCTGCCCCGTCTGCAAGGTCCCCGGCTCCAAGTTCATCGAGCAGAAGGGTGATGCCAAGCTGGCCGCCGAGCACGAGTACGGCATCTACGCCAAGACCGTCAAGAACAACGCCGATATCTCCGAGGATGACAAGAAGTACATCTTCGAGCAGCTGATGGCCAACTTCCAGGGCGAGTGCAGCGAGGTGGGTATGTACCTGTGCATGGCCCGGATTGCCCACCGGGAGGGCTACCCCGAAATCGGCCTGTACTGGGAGAAGGCCGCCTACGAGGAGGCCGAGCACGCCGCCAAGTTTGCAGAGCTGCTGGGCGAGGACCTGGAGCCCAGCATGAAGGCCTCCACCAAGGAGAATCTGGCCTGGCGTGTGGACTGCGAATTCGGCGCCACCCAGGGCAAGTTCGACCTGGCCGCCTGCGCCAAGAAGAACGGTCTGGACGCCATCCACGACACCGTCCACGAAATGGCCCGGGACGAGGCAAGACACGGCAAGGCACTGAAGGGCCTGCTGGAGCGGTACTTTAAGTAAGCGGCGAGCCGCCGCTGGCAATTCGTTACGAACCCGGTCCAGCATCCAACACCGCTGGGGGTCACTCGGTAACGAACCGTTTAAACAATCAGGAGGGAGCGGATTTTTCCGCTTCCTCCTTTATTTTGACGAAACTGGTCCGGAAATTGACGAAACTGGACCAGCACCCCCGGGTTTTCTGTGATACAATGGTACCAACACCGGCATACCCACGGTGCGCCGGGAAAACAGTTTGGGAGGTGAAATGATGAAGGTTTTCGGCATTATTCTGATTGTCCTTCAGGTGGTGGCCGTAACCCAGGGTGTCCCCGGTCTGGGCGAGGGCAATATCGGCCTGGCTGGGCTGGCAGAGACACTGGGCTTTTTTCTGCCCGGCATCATCGGTGTCATTCTGATTGTTCGGGCAAACAGCAAGAAAAAGAAGTAACCATTTGAAAGACAGCGCAAAACCCCGGCTGAACCAGGTCAGTGGCCTGGTTCAGCCGGGGCTTTTCCATGCTCTCCGGGGCTACCCCGCCAAAGCGGCGATGGCCTGGGCCAGCTGTTCGGCGGCGGTGAGGGCCTCCTGCTGGGTGTTGCCGGCGGCGCCTACCTCGATGAGCAGGGCTCCGGGGGACAGGTCCTGGTTGAACCGGGAGGGGCGCAGCTGTAACGGGCGCATGATGCCCGGGGCCTGGTGCTCCAGCTGGGCGTGGAGCTTCAGGGCCAGGCTGAGATTTTGCTGATAGTTTTCATGGTTGCTGCCCATCACCAGCATCAGCTGGGCGGAGTCCCGGCCCCCCACCTGGGCCTGGGTCCGCATCTGGCCGTTTGCCCCGTCGGAGGCATCCCGGTGGAGGTCCAGCACCAGACGGATGTCCGGCCAGCGGTCCAGGGCCTCCCGGATGCTCTCCCGGGCCCGGACGTAGGAGCCGTTGTAGCTGGGGTGGTCGTGGAGGGTCCGCAGCTGGACCGTGGGAATGCCCTGGCCCTCCAGCAGCTCCGCCACCCTGGCCCCGATGGCGAGCATATTTCTGTTTTCGTCCTCTGTCCGCCAGCCGGGGACACCCTCGTAGCTCTCCGTGGCGTGGGTGTGGAGAATCAGCACCGTGGGCTGGGCGGCGTGGAGAGGAAGGTCCAGGGGCGCTTCCAGCAGGGCCTCCCAGTCCGGGGTCTCCCCGCTGGGGTTATACAGGGGAATTTCCGCCGCCTCGGAGAAGTCCGCCAGCACCTCCACCGCCGCCTCCGCCGGAGGAGATTCGGCGAATTCTGGGGTAAATCCCGGTTCAGACGGAGAAAACCGGACATTTCGTCCGGTTTCCAGGTAGACCAGGAAGGCCGCGGCATCGGGCTGCACCAGCTCTTCTGCCAGCCGCCCGGGGACCCCGCCCCCAACCAGCCGCAGCACCAGCGCACACCCCACAGCCGCCGCCCCCACCCGCCGGATATGGCTTTCCTCCATGGACGTTTTCCCCCTTTGTGATGGAATGGTGATGGGGTTTTGCTTGTTATGTATCCCGTCATTGCAAAGGCCCGTAGGGCACGGCCTCCCGGACGTGACGCTCCCGACATCTGCGAGGAACCGGCTTTCCGGGGGAAAAGCCGATTGCCGGGGGCAATCGCACCTGAATTTAGAGTGACCCGCCCCTACGGGGGGGTACAAAACCTTCCCCCGGGGGGAAGGTATTGAGGTGCGGAGACGTTCTCCTATGCGTAGGGACAGCCCTTGCGGCTGTCCGGGCTGGCTGGAACCACACTTTTGCGCCCGTAGGGCACGGCCTCCTGGACGTGCCGCTCACGATATCTACGAGGAACCGGCTTTCCGGGTGGAAAGCCGATTGCGGCCCCCTCGGCGGGGGCCGACGGGAGGGTTGATAACCCTCCCCTACGGGGCTAGTCCTGCTTGGGTTTCCATTTGGGTCTTGTGCGAAGCTGCTGGCGTAATCTTTGGAAGAAGGCGGTCAGCAGGGCGCTGGCTTCGGCCTCCCGGAGGCCGGACTCTACCGTCGGGTGGTGGTTGAATTCCATAGAGAACAGGCTGCAAACCGACCGGCAGGCCCCGGATTTGGCATCGCTGGCCCCGTAGACCACCCGGGGAATCCGGGCGTTGATGATGGCCCCGGCGCACATGGGGCAGGGCTCCAGCGTCACGTACAGGGTGCACTCCCACAGCCGCCAGCCGCCTAAGTTCCGGCAGGCATCGGCAATGGCCTCCAGCTCCGCATGGGCCAGGGCGGACCGGCCCTTCTCCCGCCGGTTCCGGCCCCGGCCTACAATCTGGCCCTTTCGCACGATGACGCAGCCCACGGGCACCTCCCCGTCGTCAAAGGCCTCCTGCGCCAGGCGCAGGGCCTCGTCCATAAACATCTCATCCATGGCATTGCCTCCTTTTGCTCCATCATACCAGAAGCCGGGGCAAATGGGAAGTGTTTTCATTATAATCCCTTGGGCCGGGTGAATTTTGTCGAACACCGTCCGACTGACGGGACAAAGTTTCTGGGGTATGATGGTCTGCGAAAGGAGGGGTTTCATGCTTGAGCAAACCCTGTACACCGACCACCAGGCGGCCCGGCCCCGGACCCTCTGCCCCATCTGCCTTGGGGAGGTTTATGACCGCTGCTGCCTGCGCTGCCAGAGGAGGCCAACTGTGACACTGGAAGAACTGAGCAAGACCTATGAGGAAAGCGCCCAGGCTCTGCGGCTTCGGCTGCGGAAGCTCCGGGCCATGCACGACCTGGAAAGCGACCCGGAGGAAAAATGGCATCTTAAACGCCGAATCGCCGAGCTGACCCCCATGCTGACCCAGATGAACGAGCTGGCGGACCTCACCGCCCACTACTACGACAGGGGGTACTACCGCAGTGAAAAATACACCCTATAAGGGGTATCTGGGCCCCAGGCTCCCCCGGGACGTCCAGTGGGAGCGGGTCCAGCAGGTCATCCGGGACGAGCTGACGGATATTCAGCGCAGGACCCTCACCGCCTACTACCTGGACGGCCAGACCCTGGAGCAGATTGCCCGGGACCGGGGCATCCACAAAAGCACCGCCTGCCGGACCCTCCACCGGGCGGAAAACCGCCTGCGCCGGTTTTTGAAGTATTGAAGCCTGGCAGAAAAGTTTACAAAGGCTGGGGGAAAATTTTATCGACCTTTCGCCTCTTTTGTGCTACACTGTATACATCCAAAAAGGAGGCCCTTTATGAACGAGCTCAATGTTTGCCTCATCAACGATTCCTTTCCGCCGGCCATTGACGGGGTGGCCAATGCGGTGACCAACTACGCCCGGATTATCTCCCAGCGCCACGGCCGGGCCACGGTGGTGACCCCCTTCTACCCCGATGCCGACGACACCCAGTTCCCCTTCCCGGTGGTCCGCTATCCCAGCGTGGACATGACCAAGCAGATTGGCTACCGGGCGGGGATTCCCTTTGCGCCGGAGCTGATTATGAATCTGGAGCAGCAGGGCTACAGCATCATCCACAGCCACTGCCCCGTCACCTCCACCGTCTTCGCCCGGGAGCTGCGGGAGCGCATCCACGTGCCCATTGTGTTCACCTACCACACCAAATTCGACATTGACATTGCCAACGCCGTGAAAAGCAGGCTCCTTCAGGAGGAGGCCGCCCGGCTGCTGGTGCAGAACATCCAGGCCTGCGACGAGGTGTGGACCGTCAGCCGGGGCGCCGGGGCAAACCTGGAAAGCCTGGGCTACGAGGGGGCCTGGCAGGTGATGCCCAACGGGGTGGACCTGCCCCGGGGACGGGTGCCCCAGGCGCAGATTGCCGCCGCCACCGCCGGGTACGATTTGCCGGAGAAGGTGCCGGTGTTCCTGTTTGTGGGACGGATGATGTGGTACAAGGGCATCCGGCTCATTCTGGACGCTCTGGGGCAGCTGGCCCGGGCGGGGCGGGAGTTTCGGATGGTGTTCGTGGGCGGCGGCGGGGACAAGGAGGAAATCGTCTCCTACAGCCACAGCCTGGACCTGGACCGGCGGGTGTTCTTCGTCCCGCCCATCCACGACCGGGAGCAGCTCCGGGCCTGGTACTGCCGGGCGGACCTGTTCCTGTTCCCCTCCACCTTCGATACCAACGGCCTGGTGGTCCGGGAGGCGGCGGCCTGCGGCCTGGCCAGCGTTCTGATTTCCGGCAGCTGCGCCGCCGAGGACGTTCTGGACGGGGTCAACGGCTTCTGCATCCGGGAGAGCGCCGACGACATGGCCGCCCTGCTGGCGGGCCTCCTGGGGGACCGGGAGAAAATGCAGCAGGTGGGCCAAAATGCCCAGGACCAGCTGTACCTGTCCTGGGAGGATGCCGTGGGCAACGCCTGCCGCCGGTATGGGGAGGTGACCGAAAATTACGCCCGGGGCCTCTACCCCCGCCGCCGGGACGCCTTCGACGAGCTGTACAGCGCCGCCAGCCCCGCCATCGACGGGGCCACCCGCCGCCGGGAGCAGCGCCAGGCCGCCTACGCCCAGCATCTGAACACCCTGACGGACCTGCTGACGGGCCTGCGCAATGACCGCACCCGCCTGAAGCGAAAGCTGGAAGCCCGCCTGGAGGATTTGGAACAAAAGCGGCTGTAATATTTTAGTATGTGCTTATCGGCTTAATGCAGCAAGAGCGCAATCCAAAGGCTTCTCCTCAAGGAGAAGCTGTCATAGACCCCGTCAGGGGGCTATGACTGATGAGGTGTTTTCCCAGTATGAACAACTGAAGTGGCGCAGTATATGCAGCGTGTACACACCTCATCCGTCACGGCTTCGCCGTGCCACCTTCCCCTCAAGGGGAAGGCTTTGCTTCGCTAACCCGATAAGCACATTTTTGTATCACGTCTCCCCCTGTCATTCTCCGCCGCTGTGCGCCGCAGAATGACAGGGGTTTTTGCTGCAAATATCTTGATTCCTCCCCTCGTTTCTGCTATAATACAGTGAAAATTGCAGGGCTTATCGCCCTTTTTGGAGGTATCTCGATATGAGAATGAGAAAAATGCGGAATTTGGAGCCCCGGATGGAGCGGTGCGCCGCCCTGCGCATCGACGACCCCGCCGCCCGGAAGGGAAGCTGGCGCAGCCTCATGCCCGGCTGCACCCAGCTGTGGGTTGAGGTGGGCTGCGGCAAGGGCAAGTTCACCGCCGAGACCGCCCAGGCAAACCCCGACGTGCTGCTCATCGCCGTGGAGCGGTGCCGGGAGGCCATGGTGGTGGCCATGGAAAAGGCCCAGGCCATGGGGCTGACCAACGTGTTTTACATCGACATGGACGTGGCGAACATCGAGGACATCTTCGCCCCCGGGGAGATGGACCGGCTGTTCATCAACTTCCCGGACCCCTGGCCCCGGAAGAAAAACGCCAAGCGCCGCCTGACCCACCGGGGCTTCCTGGACAAATACTGCCGCACCGTCCGCCAGGGCGGCGAAATCCACTTCAAAACCGACAACGCCCCTCTGTTTGAGTTCTCCCTGGAGGAATTCGCCGCCTGCGGCCTGGAGGTGAAAAACCTCACCCAGGACCTCCACAGAGACGGCGTGGTGGGCATTATGACCGGCTACGAGGAAAAATTCTTCGGCCTCGGCACCCCCATCAACCGGTGCGAGGTGGTGTGCAGGCCCTTCCGGCTGCCGGAGGAGCCGAAAAAGGAGGCCCAGAGCCATGAATGAGACCCTGCGCCAGCTCCACGCCCGGAAATCCGTCCGGGCCTACGAGGACCGGCCTATCGAGGAAGATGTCCGCCGGGCCATTTTGGAAGCCGCCATCCAGGCCCCTACCGCCGGGAACATGGCCCTTTACACCATTCTGGACATCACGGACCCGGCCATGAAGGAGGCCCTTTCCAAAAGCTGCGACAATCAGCCCTTCATCGCCAGGGCCCCCATGGTGCTGATTTTCTGCGCCGACTACCACCGCTGGTACTCAGTGTTCCGCGCCCAGGCGCCGGACACCCGGACCCCTGCCGAGGGAGACCTGTTCCTGGCCCAGGCCGATGCCCTCATCGCCGCCCAGAATGCGGTGGTGGCGGCCCAGAGCCTGGGGGTGGGCAGCTGCTACATCGGCGACATCACCGAGAATTTTGAATACCACCGGGAGCTTCTGGGGCTGCCGCGCTACGTTGTCCCCGCCGCCATGCTGTGCCTGGGCTATCCCACCCAGCAGCAGACCGACCGGAAAAAGCCCCGGCGGTTTGCGGTGGAGGACCTGGTCCACGAAAACGGCTACGACGAAGAAAAGGCCGGAAAAATGACCGCCATGCTCGCCCGCCAGCAGGGCAAGTCCGGGGAGGACCTGGACGGGTGGCTCCGCTGGTTCCGCCTGCGCAAGTGGGACAGCGCATTCAGCAAGGAAATGAGCCGCTCCTGCGCCGCCATGCTCAAGGCCTGGAGGAACTGATATGCGCTATTACGGAGGAACCTGCCAGGTGGCCGTCATCGGGGCGGGCCACGCCGGCATCGAGGCGGCCCTGGCCGCCGCCCGGCTGGGGCTGCACACCATTTTATTTACCATCAACTTAGACGCCGTGGGCAATATGCCCTGCAACCCCGCCATCGGCGGCACCGGCAAGGGCCATCTGGTCCGGGAGCTGGATGCCCTGGGGGGCGAAATGGGCGTGGCCGCCGACCACAGCTGCATCCAGTACCGGATGCTGAACCTGGGCAAGGGCCCCGCCGTCCACTCCCTCCGGGCCCAGGCGGACCGGCGGAAGTACCAGCAGTACATGAAGCACGCCCTGGAGCTTCAGGAAAATCTGGAGCTGAAGCAGGCCCAGATTGTGGAAATTTTAACGGAAAACGGAGCCGTTTCCGGGGTGGTCACCCAGCTGGGGGCGGAGTATGCGGCCAAGGCCGTCATCATCGCCAGCGGCACCTATCTGGACAGCACCGTCATCACCGGCGAAACCGTCACCCCCTCCGGCCCCGACGGGATGCACCCCAGCGTGGGTTTAGCCGACAATCTGCGGGCCCTGGGGCTGCCTCTGCGCCGGTTCAAAACCGGCACGCCTCCCCGGGTCAACCGGCGGAGCATTGATTTTTCCAAAATGGAAATTCAGCCCGGGGACGAGAAGGCCGAGCCCTTCTCCTTCCGCACGGACCATCGGCTTCAAAACTGTGCCGTGTGCTACCTGTGCTACACCAACGAGGAAACCCACCGCATCATCCGGGAAAATCTGTACCGCAGCCCCATGTACGACGGCACCATCTCCGGGATAGGCCCCCGGTACTGCCCCAGCATTGAAACCAAAATCGTCCGCTTTGCGGACAAGCCCCGGCACCAGCTGTTCATCGAGCCCTGCGGCCTGGACACCGAGGAAATGTACATCCAGGGCCTTTCCTCCAGCCTCCCCGAGGATGTGCAGATTGCCATGCTGCGCACCATTGCCGGCTTGGAGCACGCGGAAATGATGCGCCCGGCCTACGCCATCGAGTACGAGTGCGTGGACCCCACAGCCCTGCTGCCCACGTTGGAGACCAAGGCGGTGCCGGGTCTGTACGGGGCGGGCCAGTTCAACGGCACCTCCGGCTACGAGGAGGCCGCCGTTCAGGGGCTGGTGGCCGGGGTCAACGCCGCCCGGAAGCTCCTGGGGAAGGCCCCCTTTATCCTCACCCGGGACACCAGCTACATCGGCACCCTCATCGACGATTTGGTGACCAAGGGCACCCGGGAGCCCTACCGGATTATGACCAGCCGGTCGGAATACCGGCTGCTCCACCGCCAGGACAACGCCGACCAGCGCCTGACCCGTCTGGGCTGGGAAATCGGCCTGGTGAGCAGCGAGCGGCTAAGACAGGTGGAGGAAAAGTACGCCGCCGTAGACCGGGAAAAGCAGCGGCTGGAAGGCTCCGGCGTCCCCGGCTCCCCGGCCCTGAACGCCATGCTGGAGGCCAGGGGCTCCGCCCCGGTGGCAGGCTCCGCCCGGCTTGCAGACCTTCTGCGCCGGCCTCAGGTAAGCTATGCCGACATCGCCCCCTTCGACCGAGAGCGGCCAGAGCTGCCCCAGGCCGTCACCGAGGAGGTGGAAATCCAAATCAAGTACGCAGGCTATCTTACCCGCCAGGAGCGCCAGGTGGAGGAATTCAAAAAGGAGGAATCCCGCCGTCTGCCTGAGGACATAGACTACGCCGCCATCACCGGCCTGCGGCTGGAGGCCCGGCAGAAGCTCGCCGAAATCCGCCCCCTGTCCATCGGCCAGGCCAGCCGCATCTCCGGCGTCAGCCCCTCCGACATCGCCGTCCTCCTCATCTGGCTGGAACAGAGATAGTATACCAAACCGTAGGGCGGCGTGCCCCCACGCCGCCGCAACAATACCTTCCCCCGGGGGGAAGGTGCCCCAGTGCGCACACTGGGGCGGATGAGGAATGCGGGAGGTAACGTCATGTGCGGTACAGCTTCGTGCCTACTGACTGGTATCGTTGCCCACCAGGAGGCACGGACGTTTCTATCCTCCAACCTTTCCGCCCGCATTCCTCATCCGTCACGGCTATGCCGTGCCACCTTCCCCCCGGGCGGGGGGAAGGTTTTTTGCCCTACGGGACCGCCCTGTAGGGGAGGGTCACCAGAAATGATGGAGCGATTGCCACTGGCAATCGTTCTATTTTCATCTGCTGCGCAGAGCACCGCCCTCCCGTCGGCCCCCAACCAGGGGGCCGCAGTCGGCTGTCCCAGAAAAAATAAAATCCCCCACCACAAAAAATGGGCGGCCAATCGGCCGCCCAACAGATGTATTATATCAAATTTCACCCGCTGGTGTCAACGGCAAGTTTGCAGGAATCAGGGAAATCTGTATTTTATACAACTTTTCCTTGTACTATTTATACAACATTGCCGCTTGAAAAACAGAAAAACTTGTGTTATCCTATAGTCACAAAGAGGAAGCCCTAACGGCCACTCTGAAAACGCAAAACCAAACCGCACAGCCGAAACCTGAGATCAAAATAAGAAACAGAAGTGTCAGTAAGGTAATAACCGGAATAGACGTGAAAACCAGTGCGTGGCTGATAACCTGCGGTTGCGGATGCGTGAAGGCGATTTGCCGGGTCAAAATAATTTCCAACTTATAAGAGCATCCCGCTGATGGGAAGAATGATGATGGAAGATAAGGATTTTGGAAATGTGAAGGATCAGAGCAAAGTCGTCAATCTGTAGAAAGCGAGGTTAACCAAGGATGTTAGATAATAAGAGTGAACAGAAATGACCCTTGACTACATCAAAATGTACCGATCACAAGGTGCAGTAGTCAAGGGTCATTTCATCCGCAAGGCGGATTGCTAATGCGTTACGGACCCGGATGGTTGTCAGGCACCGCCGGAGGTCACTCGGTAACGCAGTGCAGCACCGCACCGTAGGGAACGGATTTATCCGTTCCGTTTTTTTACGCCCACTCCGCCCTCCCCGCCCCGGCTCACCCGGCAACGAAGTGCGGCGGTAAACCCACCAGCGGCACCATCAGGGGCGGATTTATCCGTTCCGTTTTTTTGTGTCCGCGTCCCGGGGTTTTTGGCTGATGGCCGTCAGCACGGCCCCGAAGTAGCCTCTCTGCTGCAAAAAGTCTGCCAGGCTCTCTCCGTAATAATCCGGGCCGGTGGAATTTTTGTAGGTGTTGTACCCCACGAAGCCCCGGTCTGTGTGGTGCAGGGCCACGAAGTGAGCGCCCAGCCTCATGCCGCTGCGCCAGCGGTAAAACAGGATGCACGCATCCGCCGCCCGGGCGGCCTGGTCAAATTCCTTCCGCTTTGCCAGCATTTTCACCGGGAAGCCCCATTTTTTGAAGCACAGTGCCGGGCCCCACAGGCTGGTGCCGGCGTTGCCGTGGACCAGGGGCAGCTGCCACTCAAAATAACGGATCAGCTTCTCCCGGTCCACCCGGCCTCCCAGCAGCACCAGGGCGTTGTAGGCGGCGACCCAGCCGCAGCCGGTCTGGGCCGAGGGCCGCAGGCCGTAGCGGCCCGGGACGGTGCGCTGGTTATAAATCAGCTCATCCAAGGGGGTGGGCCTCGATATACGCATCCAGAATGCGGGCCGCCGTCATCACATACCGGGCGCAGGGCCGGTCCCGGTAGAAGTCCGCCGTCCGGGGGCTGGGATTGGGGTCCGACGGGGGATTGTCCAGCAGCTCCCGGCAGATGAGGCTGCCGCACTGGTCCCGGAAGGACCCGGCCAGCTCCTGGACCAGGGCATAGTGGCGCTTTTTGTTCACGTCGCCCTCCCCGGACTCCGCATAGCCGTACAGGTGCCCCGCCACCAGCAGCATCCCGCTGACAGCGCCGCAGACCTCCCGCAGCCGCCCCATGCCGCCGCCAAAGGAGGAGGCCAGCCGGGCGGCATAGGCAGGCTCCATCCCCGTCACGTCGCAGAAGGCCACCGCCACCGCCTGGGCGCAGTTCATTCCCTTTACAAATAATTCTCCCGCTTTCATGCTGTGATCCATGTAAATTCCTCCTAAAAAGTTCTGTTTTTTGTCAAAGCCGCACTGCCACCGGGCATCCGATGGTCATGGTCCCGGGGGTCACCCGGCAGTCCATGGCCAGGATGTGCACCCCGGCGGCGGCTGCCTCCCGGAGGGCCTGGCCGAAGGCCGGGTCGGTAATGTCGTTGGGGTGGAGGTACTGAAGGTCCGCCATTTGGATGACGAACAGCACATAGGCCCCGTACCCCGCCCGGGCGGCCCGGGCCAGGCCCCGCAGATGCTTGGTTCCCCGCTCCGTGGGGGCATCGGGGAAGGCGCAGATGCCGTTTTCCTCCAGAGTCACACCCTTTACCTCCAAAAAGCAGGGTTTTCCCGCCAAAGTGAAGGCAAAATCAAACCGGGAGTCGCCGTGGGTACACTCGGCCCGCAGGTCCTCCACCGGCCCCAGGCCGCCTCCCGCCAGCCACTCCCCCGCCGCCCGGTTGGGGGCCTGAGCGTCCATGTTGATGAGCCGCCCGGCCTTCTCCACGGCAATCAGGTCAAACCGGGTCTTCCGGGCGGGGTTGTCCGCCTGGGCGCAGTACACCGCCGCCCCGGGCACCAGCAGCTCCCGGCACCGGCCGGTATTTTTCACATGGACCGTCTGAATTTCCCCGTCCAGCGCCACCCGGGCGATAAACCGATTGGGCCGGGCCAGAAACACCCCGGGCACCACCTTGGAATACTGCAACACAACCACCTCTGCCACCATAGTACCAGAAAATCGCCAAAATGCAAGCACAGAAAAAAGGGGTTGACATTCCTGAAAAATATGGTATAATACAACCTGTTCCAACCTGGAGGCATAGCTCAGCTGGTTAGAGCGCATGCTTCACACGCATGAGGTCACAGGTTCGAGTCCTGTTGTCTCCACCACAAAAAAACAGCACCCTTGGGGTGCTGTTTTTTTGTGGTGGAGACAACGGGCTCGAACCCATTTAATCCAACTGTCCAGTGGACAGTTGGCGCATACCAGTTCACAAACTGGTATGCCACCTTACGAATTTCCCGTCCCCCGCAAGGGAAATTCGGCAATCGAGTCCTGTTGTCCTTTGACGGCGCAGCACATTGCCGAACGGCCCACGCCTGGCTTTTGCCGGGCGTGGGCCGTTTGCTATGGTGTTGACAGGGAAAACTTAAAACTCGCACTTCTTCGCGATATAGTCCTTCAGCTCGCTGATGGGGATTCTCACCTGCTCCATGGTGTCCCGGTCCCGGACGGTGACGCAGTTGTCGGCCTCGGTTTCGCCGTCGCCAACGGTCTGGAAGTCCACGGTGATGCACAGGGGGGTGCCGATTTCGTCTTCACGGCGGTAGCGCTTGCCGATGGAGCCGGCGTCGTCGAAGTCCACCATGAAGTCCTTTTGCAGCATATGATAAATTTCCTCGGCCTTGGGGGACAGCTTCTTGCTCAGGGGCAGCACCGCTGCCTTGAAGGGAGCCAGAGCCGGGTGCAGCCGCAGGACGGTGCGGATGTCGGGGTTGCCCTTCTTGTCCACGCCCACCTGCTCCTCGTCGTAGGCCTCGCACAGGAAGGCCAGAGCCACCCGGTCGCAGCCCAGGGAAGGCTCGATGACGTAGGGGATGTAGTGCTCGTTCTTCTCCTGGTCGTAGTACTCCAGGCTCTTGCCGGAGGCCTCCTGATGGCGGCCCAGGTCGTAGTTGGTCCGGTCGGCAATGCCCCACAGCTCGCCCCAGCCGCTGCCGAAGGGGAACTGGTACTCGATGTCGGTGGTGGCCCGGGAGTAGAAGGCCAGCTCGGCGGGCTCGTGGTCACGAAGCCGCAGGGACTCCTCCTGGATGCCCAGGTTCACCAGCCACTTCTTGCAGAAGTCCTTCCAGTAGGCGAACCACTCCAGGTCCGTGCCGGGCTGGCAGAAGAACTCGCACTCCATCTGCTCGAATTCCCGGGTCCGGAAGGTGAAGTTGCCGGGGGTGATTTCGTTGCGGAAGGCCTTGCCCACCTGGCAGACACCGAAGGGCAGCTTTTTCCGGGTGGTCCGCTGGATGTTGGCGAAGTTGACGAAAATGCCCTGGGCGGTCTCGGGCCGCAGATACACGGTGGAGGTGGAGTCCTCAGTGACACCCATCTGGGTTTTGAACATGAGGTTAAACTTCCGGATAGCGGTGAAGCTGTGCTTGCCGCAGTTGGGGCAGACCACGTCCTCGTGCTGGGCGACGAAGGCATCCATTTCCTCGAAGCTCAGAGCGTCCACGTTGACACCCTTGCCGGACTCAGCAGCCTCGATGAGCTTGTCGGCCCGGTGCCGGGCGCCGCAGCCCTTGCAGTCAACCAGGGGGTCCGAGAAGGAGCCCACATGGCCGGTGGTGACCCAGGTGGTGGGGTTCATCAAAATGGCGGCGTCCAGGCCCACGTTGTAGTCGGACTCCTGGACGAACTTCTTCATCCAGGCCTTCTTGACGTTATTCTTGAACTCCACGCCCAGAGGGCCGTAGTCCCAGGAGTTTGCCAGGCCGCCGTAGATTTCAGAGCCGGCGTAGACAAAGCCCCGGTTCTTGCACAGGGACACAATCATGTCCAGGGTTTTTTCGCTGTTTTTCATTGTATTTCCTCCAATTTGGCTGGATTATTGATTTGTGAAACATTATTATACAGGGTTTTGGGACGTAAATCAAGTAGGAATCGCAGCTTCTGCGGCGCAAAGCCGCAATACCTTCCCCCGGGGGCCGCGCAGCCGTTGCCGCTTCAGCGGCTTACGGATGCGGCGTCCCCCTTGCGGGGAGAAGGTGGCACGCCGTAGGCGTGACGGATGAGGAATGCGGGCGGCAAGTTCAGATGATAGAAATGTTGGTGCCTGCTGAACGGTAAACGATACCCTCCAGCAAGCCCGTACCTGTACCGCACGTTAAGTTACTGCCCGCATTCCTCATCCGCCCCAGTGTGCGCACTGGGGCACCTTCCCCCCGGGGGAAGGTATTGGGGGTGCGTATTTTTAGGATACTCAAAATTTTTCAATTTCCCTGTAACGAAACGATAAGTCCGTTGTCATATAGGTGAAAGGGGTGAGAACGTGACGGAATTCAGTGAGGTTTACAGCCGGTATTTTGCGGACGTGTACCGCTACTGCCTGTCCCTTTGCCGGGACGAGGGCATGGCCGAGGAGCTGACCCAGGAGACCTTTTTCAAGGCCCTGCAAAGCATCGACACCTTCCAGGGCCGCTCCAGCGTCTACGTCTGGCTGTGCCAAATCGCAAAGCATACATACTTCAATCACTGCAAGCGGGAAAAGCACCTAAACCGGGACGCCGACCTGGACGCTCTGGAGGCCCCGGACAGTCTGGAGGAGCGGCTGCTGGGCAAGGAAAGCGCCTTCGCCATCCACCAGTGCCTGCACCGGATGGAGGAGCCCTACAAGGAGATCTTTTCCCTGCGGACCTTCGGCGAGCTGTCCTTCGCCCAAATCGCCAAACTCTTCGGCAAAACCGAAAGCTGGGCCCGGGTCACCTATCACCGGGCCAGATTAAAAATCAAGGAGGAATTACAATGAAGCTGCCCTGCAATGTCACTCAGGACCTGCTGCCCCTGTACCATGACGGGGTGTGCAGCGAGGAAAGCCGCCGCCTGGTGGAGGAGCATCTGGAGGGCTGCGAAGCCTGTAAAAGGGTGCTTGAGGAATTAAACACCGAAGCCCTCACCGCCAGCGTGGACGACGCCGACGGTTTGAAGGCACTGAAAAAAATACAAAGAAAGTGGGTCAAATCTATGGCAAAAGCATTTTATAAAGGCATTCTCATTGCCTTAACCCTTTGTGCGCTCGTATTAGGCATCTACTTCGCCACCACCAGATGGAAGTGCATTCCCGTCCCGACGAGTGTCATGGAAGTCAGCAACGTTTGTCTCATGGAGGATGGGCGTATTCTCTATCACCTGAATGTGACCGACTGCTCTGACTACCATTTTGGAAAAAGTATACTAACCGAGGACGGCAAAAAATACTTCCCCCTCATGCGTTCCCTGATTGAGCCTGTCCGTCGTATCAGCCACAATTACCCGCCAGATTATGAGCTGTTGGATGTGGCCGAGGAAAACGCCTGGCAGCAGCATTGGGGGGACGGAATTGAAATCACCGCTGTTTACCTGGGCCGCCCCGGCAATGCTGTTCTTGTCTGGGAAAAGGGCATGGAGCTGCCGCCTGCAAGTCAAGAGCTGGAAGAATACTGGGGTTAACCAGGCCAGAAAGCCGCCAGCTCTTTCACACCGCCCCGCACCATTTGCATTTTCGGTTCCCCGGAAGAAATCCAATACCCCACAGGGCAAAGGCCCTGTGGGGTATACTATTTAGGAATTTCTTTATTTTCTCGTCCTTGCAAATTGTGGTAAAAAGTGGTAAAATGACAAAAATCGACAATTCCCGGAGGAATTCCATGCGACGATTAAGACGAGTGATTCTGCCCCTGGTGCTGGCGCTGGTGCTGATGGCCGCCACCGCCGGCGGGGCCTGGGTCTGGTATGACAACAATGTGGACCGCAGCGGCTGGGTGGAGGAAAACGGGGTCCGGTTTTACCGGGACTTCCACGCCCACCCCCTGTCCGGCTGGCTGGAGCTGCCCGAGGGGCGGTATTTTCTGTCCGAATCCGGCGTCCCCCGGACCGGCTGGCTGACCATTGCGGGAAACCGCTATCACTTTGAAAACAGCGGCATCCTCACCACCGGCTGGATGCAGACCCCGGAGGGGACCTACCACTTTGCCCCCGACGGCCTGCTGACCACCGGCTGGATGGACAAGGACGGAGGCCGTTATTTCTTTGACGAAAACGGCATCCAGGTCACCGGCTGGCTGGACCGGCCCGAGGGCCGGTACTACCTGCCCCAGGGGCAGCCGGTCTATGGCTGGCAGGAGATCGACGGCTACACCTACTACTTTGACGGCAGCGGCCTCATGGTCACCGGGGAGATTGAACTGGACGGGCGGCTGTTCCAGTTCCAGGCCGACGGCATCCTCACCCACGGCTGGAAGGATACGGAAAACGGCCGTGCCTACTACCTCACCAACGGAATGCCCGCCGAGGGCTGGCAGGACATCGACGGCCAGCGCTACTTCTTCCTGGAGGAGGGCCTGCCCCGGGTCGGCTGGATGGACCAGGGGGAATACCGCTACTATTTTTGTGAGGACGGCCACGCCGCCGTTGGCCCGGCGGACATCGACGGCCAGCGGCACTACTTTGCCCCCAGGGGCCAGGAGCTGATTCTGGTCAACGGCAAAAATCCCCTGCCCCCGGGCTACGACCCGGAGCTCATCGACATCAACGAATGGCACCGGGTGGCCGCCCCCTGCTATGATGCCCTCATGCAGATGCTATCGGACTGCGAGGCCGCCGGCATCGAGTACGAGCTGAACTCCTCCTACCGGACCCAAGAGCGCCAGGAGGCCATTTTGGAGGACTACACCGAGGAATATATGCAGGCCCGGGAGCTGACCTTCGAGGAGGCCCGGGAGCAGGTGCTGGAATTTGTGGCCATCCCCGGCACGTCTGAGCACCAGCTGGGCCTGGCGGTGGACCTGGTGGGCGACGAGGCCGTGGCCTGGTTCAACGAGCACTGCTGGGACTACGGCTTCATCCGCCGCTACACCGCCGAAAAGGAGCAAATCACCGGCATCATCGACGAGCCCTGGCACTTCCGCTACGTGGGCCGGGAGATTGCCCTGGATTTGAAGGAAAACGGCCTGTGCCTGGAAGAATACCTGGGCGCAGAGCCGGTGAAGGGGTAACGCCAAAATGCCTTCCCCGCACCGTAGGGCGGCCTGCCCCCAGGCCGCCGCAGCGTCCGATGCCTAATCACTCCCGGCGACGCACTGGGGCAGATGAGGAATGCGGGCTGCTGGTTGTTGCAGACGTACGTGCTTGCTGAACGGCAGACGATACCCGTCAGCAGGCACGGACCGATTCAACAGTTAAGGTTATCGCCCGCATTCCTCATCCGACCCGGCTTACGCCGGGCCACCTTCCCCCCGGGGGAAGGTTTTTTGCGGCTTTGCCGCTTTTTCTGCCTTTGATATAGAAAACGGGAGGGTCAAATGACCCTCCCGTACTGTTTCTTTTACGACAGCACCAGCTTGTCGTCCACCTCGTCGGAGCCTGAGGCCTGGCTGAACAGGTTCAGCAGCTGCTCCACGGTGAGGTTTTTCTTTTTCTCGCCGGACACGTCCACCACCACGTGACCGTTGTACATCATCACCAGGCGGTTGCCGTAGGCGATGGCGTCGCGCATATTATGGGTAATCATCAGGGTGGTCAGATTATCCTTTTCCACAATGCGCTGGGTGGCCTCCAGGACCTTGGCGGCGGTTTTCGGGTCCAGAGCGGCGGTGTGCTCGTCCAGCAGCAGCAGCTTGGGCCGCTGGAGGGTGGCCATCAGCAGCGTCAGCGCCTGACGCTGGCCGCCGGACAGGAGCCCTACCTTGGCGGTCATCCGGTTTTCCAGGCCCAGGCCCAGAATTTTCAGCTGCTCCCGGTAATCCGCCCGCTCCTCCCGGGTGATGCCAGTGCGGAGGGTCCGGCGCTTTCCCCGGCGGGCGGCCAGGGCCAGATTTTCCTCAATCTGCATGGTGGCGGCAGTGCCCATCATGGGGTCCTGGAACACCCGGCCGATGTAGGCGGCCCGCTTGTATTCCGGCAGGCCCGTCACGTCCACACCGTCGATGAGGATTTTGCCGGAGTCCACCGGGAACACCCCCGCAATGGCGTTGAGCATGGTGGATTTTCCTGCGCCGTTGCCGCCGATGACGGTGACAAAGTCGCCCTCGTGCATTTCCAAGCTCAATTTTTCCAGGGCTACTTTCTCATTGACCGTGCCCTTGTTGAAGGTTTTCCAAACATTTTCCAGTTTAAGCATGACGGCCCTCCTTGCTTCTGCGGCTGAAATACTTGCTCTGCCAGTAGGGCACCGCCAGGAACACCGCCACAATCAGGGCGGAAATCAGCTTCATGTAGTTGGTGTCGATTTTCAGGGTGCTGATAACGAACTGGATGACGATGTAGTAAATCACCGCACCCAGAGACACCGCCAGGAGCTTGAAGCCGAAGTTCCGGAAAATCCGGCCAAAGGCGGCCTCGCCGATGACAATGGCGGCCAGGCCGATGACAATGGCGCCCCGGCCCATGGAAATCTCCGCAAAGCCGCTCCACTGGGCCAGCAGCGCCCCGGACAGGGCCACCAGCGCATTGGACAGGGCCAGACCCAGCACGATGTTGAAGCTGGTGTTGATGCCCTGGGCCCGGGCCATATTGCTGTTGGCCCCGGTGGCCCGGATGGAGGCACCCAGCTCGGTGCCGAAGAACCAGTACAGCAGGCCGATGACCGCCGCCGTCAGCACCAGCACCACCAGCACCGGGTGCTGGAAAAAGGGCCGTTCGCCCTTGCCCACCTCCTGCAAATACCGCAGGGACACCAGCAGGTCATAGTGGTTGACGTTCAGGGCCTGGTTGGCCTTCATGCCCATAATGGCCAGGTTCACCGACCACAGGCCCAGCTGGGAAAGAATGCCCGCCAGGATAGCGGGGATGCCGCATATGGTGTGAAAAAAGCCGGTGGCAAGGCCCGCCAGCAGTCCGGCCCCCATGGCCCCCAGCATCGCCACCCACACATTGCACCCGGCCAGCATCAGCATGACGCACACAGCGCCGCCGGTGCAGAAGGAGCCGTCCACCGTCAGGTCGGACACCTCCAGCAGCTTGTAGGTAATGTAAAGGCCGATGGCCATAATGCCCCAGATCAGCCCCTGGGCCACGGCCCCCGGCAGGGCGTTGACAAAGCTCGTCATTGAGGATTCCTCCGAAATATCAGGATTCGTGGGCGGGAATTTTCCCGCCCACGGAATTTGAAAGAGCAGCAGGCACCGTAGGGAACGGATTCATCCGTTCCGAAAGGAAAAATCACCTCGATGGGGATTTTTCCTTTCTATCCGGGCTGCACATTGTGAAAATTCGCCCATCGAGGCCGAATTTTCACTTGGAACGGATGAATCCGTTCCCTACGAGGTTAGGCGATGGGCTCGTAGCCGGCCAGGGGGGTGATGCCCAGGGCCTGGCACATATCGGCGTTGTAGCAGGGGGTCACCTTGTCGGCGTAGGCAATGGGCATGGTGGCGATGTCCGCCTCGCCCCGCAGAATCTGGGCGGCCATTTCGCCTGTCTTGACACCCAGGTCATAGTAGCTGATGGACAGGGCGGCCACGCCGCAGCCGGCGCAGATGCCCTGCTCGCCCACAATGGCGGGGACACCGGCTGCACGGCAGATGCCGTCCACAATGCCGGTGGCGTTGGCCACGGCGTTGTCGGTGGGGATGTAGAGCACGTCAGAGCTGTCCACAGCAGCCTGGGTCACGGCGGCCATGTCGCTGCCGTCGGTGAAGGCGTACAGGGTGCACGTCAGGCCCATGTCCTCCAGGTAGGCCTTGACGGTGTCCACCTGGTACTTGGAGTTGGCCTCGCCGGAGCAGTACAGCAGGCCCACGGTCTTGGCCTCGGGGAACCACTCGGTGACCATCTTGGCCTGCTCATCCAGAGGGGCCAGGTCGGAGGTGCCGGAGATGTTGCCGCCGACGGTGCCGTTAAAGTCGGGAATGCCCATGGCCACGCCGTATTCGGTGACGGAGGTGCCCAGGATGGGAATGTCGGCAGTGGCAGCGGCAGCGGACTGGAGGGCTCCGGTGGCGTTGGCCATGATGAGGTCCACCTCCTCGGCTACAAAGCCGTTGACGATGGAGCCGCAGGTGGAGCTGTCGCCGGCACCGACGGAGACCTTGATTTCGACCTTGTCACCGAATTCCTCGGTGAGCTTGTCCACAAAGCCCTGGGTGGCCTCGTCCAGCGCCGGGTGGGGCACCAGCTGGCAGACACCCACGGTGAAGGTATCCTTTTCCTTGGCATTGCCGCAGGCGGTCATGGTCAGCACCAGGGCGGCGGCCAATACGATGGCAAATAACTTTTTCATACGATTCTCTCCTTTTCTTTCCCGTGTACATTTGTGCGCCCACGGAAAACTATAGGTCATACTATACCACCACCTTGTGGGAAATGTCAAGTCTGAAAGGGGAAATTTGGTAAAAAATATCCCCGGGCCGCCCTACTCGTTCGTATCGGCTGAAACGATAGATTGTCATTGCGAACCATGCCGCAGCATGGTGTGGCAATCCGTTCTCTTTTTCATTTTTCCAAGGGAAAAATGAACTGCTTGGTGCTATGCACCAAGCAGAGGGAATGCGGATTGCCACGCCAGTGTGCCCACTGGCTCGCAATGACAATACATCGTTTCAGACGCCACATTCCACTACAGTGCGCAGGAAAAGGCACCCCACGCAAGCGGGGTGCCTTTTCTTGTAATCAGGTTCTATAATAAATGTTGGGGTCTGGCACTCGCCTGTAATCAGTGGTGGTTATGCAGCAGCTCGTGGGCCTTGCCCCGGAAGAAGCCGTTGTAGAAGACCTCCATCAGGGGGTTGTCGTTGGATTTTTTCAGCACCATGCTGCGGTCCGCTGCGTAGAGGCCCTCTCCACGGCCTGTGGCCGGTGTATGGTCCAGGTGGGTAGGCTGGCCGCCGCCCATGACGCAGCCGCCGGGGCAGGCCATGACCTCGATGAAGTGGTACTGCTTTTCGCCGGACTTCACGGCCTCCAGCACCTTCCGGGCGTTGGCCAGGCCCGAGGCCACGCAGATTTTCACATCGAGCCCGTTATAGGGGACCGTGATTTCCTTAATGCCCTTGGTGCCCCGGACACCGGTTTCGGCAATGGCCTGGAGGGTGGATGCATCGTGGCCCTCGGTCAGGCGGCGCAGCACCGCCTCGGTGACGCCGCCGGTGGCACCGAAAATCAGGCCGCCGCCGGAGCCCAGGCCGAAGGGCATATCGCAGGCCTCCTCCTCCAGACGGTTGAAGGCCAGGCCATAGTGCTTAATCATCCGAATCAGCTCTGTGGTGGTGATTACCGCATCGGTGTCCTGCTCCCCGCGGGTGTAGGAATCGGGCCGCTGGGCCTCCATCTTCTTGGCGGTGCAGGGCATGATGGACACCACGAAGGTCTTTTTCCCGCCGCTGTTGGCCGGGTCCCGGTAGTATTCCTTGAGGACGGCTGAGAACATCTGCTGGGGAGACCGGCAGGTGGAGATGTTTTCCTGGAACTCGGGGAATTCATTCTCCACGAACTTCACCCAGGCGGGGCAGCAGGAGGTCAGCAGCGGCAGCTTTTCCCCCTTGCCCACCCGGTCTAAGAACTCGGCGGACTCCTCCATAATGGTCAAATCGGCGGTGTAGGTGGTGTCGAAGACCTCGTCGAAGCCCATCATATGCAGCACCGTGACAATCTTTCCCATGACGTTGGTCCCCTCCGGCACGCCGAAGGCCTCGCCCACCGCCACCCGGACAGCCGGGGCAATCTGGGCCACCACCCGGGTGTCCGGGTCGTCCAGGGCCTTCCACACCGGGTCCACATGGGACTTGATGTTCAGCGCACCGGTGGTGCACACCACCCGGCACTGGCCGCAGGAGACACAGTTGGTCTGGGCCAGCTTTTTGCCGAAGGCAGGCGACACCGTGGCCTCGCTGCCCCGGTGGGCAAAGTTCAGCACGCCGATTCCCTGAATCTCGTTGCAGACCCGGACGCAGTTGCCGCAGAGGGTACACTTGTTGGGGTCGCGGACGATGGAGGGGGAGCTTTCGTCAATGGGCTGGGCTTGCTTGTAGTTTTCAAAGCGGACATTGGTGATGTCCATGCGGTTTGCAATGTCCTGCAGGTTGCACTCGCCGTTTTTTTCGCAGGTGGTGCACTCCTTGTGGTGGGCCGCCAGCAGCAGCTCCACAATGAGCTTGCGGTGCTTGCGCAGCCGCTCGGTGTTGGTGAAAATCACCATGCCGTCCCGGGGCGGCTCGGAGCAGGAGGCAAAGGTGCGGCCCCGGTCATCCTCCACGGTGCACAGCCGGCAGTCGCTGAAGGTGGTCAGCTCCGGCTGGTAGCACAGGGTGGGCAGGTCGATGCCGATGCGGCGGATGATGGTCAGGATATTTTTTTCATTGGTAAATTGGACCTTTCGGCCGTTAATTGTAATAGTCCCCATATTCTCCCCTCCTTATGCGTCAATGTAGATGGCATCAAAGGCGCAGTTTTCCTTGCACGCGCCGCACTTGATGCATTTTGCGGGATCGATGGAATAGGGATGCTTGACAATGCCGGAAATGGCGTTGACCGGGCAGAACCGGGCGCACTTGGAGCAGCCCTTGCACAAATCGGGGTTGATGACGTAGCGGCGTAGGGCGGTGCAGATTTTCGCCCGGCACTTTTTGTCCACGATGTGCTCGATGTACTCCTCCCGGAAGGCAGACAGGGTGGACAGCACCGGCAGAGGGGCGGACTTGCCCAGGCCGCACAGGGCCATGGTCCTGATCATGTTCGCCAGCTCCTCCAGGGTGTCCAGGTCCTCCAGCTCCCCCTGGCCATTCACTATGCGCTCCAGAATTTCCAGCATCCGCTTGGTGCCCTCCCGGCAGGGGGTGCACTTGCCGCAGGATTCCCGCTGGGTGAAGCTCATGAAGAACCGGGCCACCTCCACCATGCAGGTATCCTGGCCCATGACCACCATGCCGCCGGAGCCGACAATGGCGTTGAACTTCTTCACGGAATCAAAATCCAGAGGCTCGTCCAGGTGCTTTTCCGTCAGGCAGCCGCCGGAGGGGCCGCCAATCTGGACCGCCTTGAACTGGGCACCGTTTTTCAGGCCGCCGCCGATGTCGAAGATAATCTGGCGGAGGGTGGAGCCCATGGGCACCTCGATGAGGCCGGTGTTCTCGATGGCGCCGGTGAGGGAGAAGGTCTTGCAGCCGGGGCTGCCGGGGGTGCCGATGGAGCGGAACCAGTCTGCGCCCCTGAGGACAATTTTGGGGACGTTTGCGTAGGTTTCCACATTGTTCAGCACCGTGGGCTTTTCCCACAGGCCCTTTTCCACGGTCCGGGGAGGCTTGGTCCGGGGCATACCCCGGTTGCCCTCGATGGAAGCAGTCAGGGCCGAGCCCTCGCCGCAGACGAAGGCCCCTGCGCCCCGGTTGATGTGCAGATGGAAGTTAAAATCCGTGCCCAGAATGTTATCGCCCAGAAGCCCCCGCTCCTCCAGCTGGGCAATGGCGTTTTTCAGCCGGGCCACGGACATGGGGTACTCAGCCCGGACGTAGATGTAGCCGTTTTCGGCCCGGACGGCGTAGCCGGCAATCATCATGCCCTCGATGAGCTTAAAGGGGTCGCCCTCCATGACGGAGCCGTCCATGAACGCGCCGGGGTCGCCCTCGTCGCCGTTGCAGACCACGTAGCGCACGGTTTCCTTCTGCCGCGCCACCTGCTTCCACTTCCGGCCGGTGGGGAAGCCGCCGCCGCCCCGGCCTCTCAGACCGGACCGGTCAATCTCGTCGATGACGGCATCCCGGTCCATGTCGAACATGGCCTTTTTCAGAGCCTCAAAGCCGCCGGCGGCCAGGTACTCGTCCAGAGACTTGGAGTCGAATTTGCCGCAGTTTTCCAGGACAATCCTGGTCTGCTTGGCGATGAAGGGAATCTCATCGGGCTGGACGTAGACCTGGTCCCCCTTCTGATACAGCAGCCGGTCCAGGACCTCGTCGCCCAGGACGGTAGCGTCGAAAATGGCCTGGCAGTCCTCGGGCTGAACCTTCACATACTGGATGACCCGGTCCCCCTTCTGGATGCGCACCAGAGGTCCCAGCTCGCAGAAGCCCTGGCAGCCGGTTTTCTTGACCCCCACCACGTGCTCGCCGTCGTGGCCGCCGCAGGGGGAGAAGGTCAGCTGGATGCCCGGCGCTTCCTTCACCAGATGCTCAAAAATCTCATGGATTCTGTGGGACCCGGTGGCGATACAGCCGGTGCCGGAGCAGACCAGAATCCGGCAGTCATATTTTTTAATTTCCTCACAGGCACGGACTGCTGCCTGGTTCAGTTCTTCAACAGTTTTCATCAGCCTTTACCTCTCAATTCCTCGATCAGCGCCAATGCCTTTTCCGGTGTCATGGAGGGGTGGACCTGCTCGTTGACCATCATGGTGGGGGCCAGGCCGCAGGCGCCCAGGCAGGACACGGTCTCCACAGTAAAGAGCATATCGTCGGTGGTGTGCTTCTTCCTGCTCAGACCCAGCTCCTTCCACAGAGCCTCCAGCACCGGGGTGGAATGGCGGACGTGACAGGCGGTGCCGTCACAGACCTTAATGACGTATTTTCCCTTGGCCTCAAAGGAGAAGTTCTCGTAGAAGGTGGCCACGGAGTAGGCCTTCGACTCGGTGATGCCGATTTCCCTGGCCACGTAGCTCAGAAGCTCCGGGGGCAGGTAGCGGTACTGGGCCTGAATGTCCTGCATAATGGGAATCAGGGACCTTGCGTCCCGGACATACCGGCCGATGATTTCGTCCGTTTTGCGGTAGTAGGATTCGTCCAGCATAAAATTTTTTACCTCCTTGCGCATAAACAGCCGCAGACAGCGGGGCCGTCGGCGGGTGCTTTTCAATGCGGTTTTTGGGAAAGGTTTGCTCTGCATTATTATAGCAAAATTTTACAAACAATTCCATGAACGAAGCCCACAGAAAAAAAGGGCCGAAATTGTCGGCCCTTACAAATAAATATTTTTGTATCGCAATAATTGGAAAAACCGCCCAAAGTGGGCGGTTTTTGTAATGAATTATAAAATTTATCACTCTTTTGTCAGGGAAGCCGCCGCCGCTTCCAGGTGCCGGTAGAATTCCCCCAAATGCCGCCCGTCCACCAGAGCGTGGTGGCACAGGACCGACACCGGCAGCAGAATTTTCCCCTCCTGGGCAAAGTATTTCCCCCAGGTAATCCGGGGATTGCTGTCGGCGGGCATGGGAACCGGCTGGACGATGGCGGTATAGCTGACCCAGGGCAGGGTGGAGACAAAGAGCTTGTCCAGAGGGTCCTCCTCGTCCAGAGTCCCCGCCGTTTTCGCCCGCTCCTGGGCCAGTCTCGCCCGGGTCAGGAATTGCCCAAAGGGCAGGTCCGTTTCCAGGGTGCAGTAGCAGTAGGTCCCGTCCGCCAGGGCAAGGGTGTGGGAGATGGGGCAGCTGTCGAACTCCACAATTTTCCCGTCCACAATACGCTGGCGCAGCTCCGGCACAGCATTGGCCGCCTGGGCGGCGCAGTAGCAGACGGTCAGGAAAAAGGGCAGGCCATCCGCTCTGATTTTGTCCAGCAGCGCCGTGATGTCTACATTCACCGTCAGCCCTACATAGGGGTAGGCAAGAGAAGAGAAATAGTCGAAATGGCTTTTTCTGGGGTAGGTCTCCATGTTCAGATAATGAAAGGGCATTTTTCCGCCTCCTTTATTTCGTCAGCCGCCGGCAGGCCTGGGCCAGCTCCCGCAATGTAGCGCAGGGCACCATGGTGCACAGGTTCCGGAAGTTCTGGACGCTTTTCAAATACTGCCACTTGCTCTCCGGGATGGGGTTCAGCCACAGCACCTGGCCGCAGCGCCGCCGGGCCTCCACCAGGGCGGCGGCAGCCCGGGGCTGGTCGATGGTCTTGGTGTCCGACAGAATCAGCAGGGTGGCCGCCGTCCCCAGGGGCGAGGGCTTCCTGGCAAGCAGGCCCTGCAACGCTGTCCCCAGGTCCGTGCCCCGGCCGTAGATGCCGCAGTCCCGGACATAGCCCCGGAACAAATCCATATTTTGCAGCCGGAAGGGGTCCGCCTCCGCCAGGGTCTCGGAAAACAGGAAAATCCGGGAGCTTTCCGACACCTGGTTCAGGCACTGGATGAACCGCAGGGCGAACTCCGAAAACTGCACCATGGACCCGGACACGTCGCACAGCAGCACCAGAGTCTTTTTGTGGGAGCGCTTCTTTTTATATTGCAGGCGGCAAAGGCTGCCGCCGGTTTCCAGGCCCTTGCGGATGGTCCGGCGGAAATCCAGCTTTCCCGTCCGGCTGCCCGAGCGCTTTTTGGCGGACAGCTCCCCGCTGACCTGGCGGGCGATGGCGTGGATGATGTCGATGGCCTTGGGCAGCTCCGTGTCCTTGAATTCGGAAATGTCCCGGTAGAGAATGCCGATGTCCGGGTCCGCCCCCTCGCCGCCCACACCGGCGTTTTCCATGAGCATCTGCTGCTCCAGCAGGGTCCGGGCGAACACCGAGTGGATGAACTCGCTGTAGAGGTGTGGGTTGCGCTCGGCGGAGTCCCGGTAGCGGTCCATGAAGCTGCGCAGCCGCTGCCTGGCCTCCTGGGGCATGGCGGCGTAGGTCTCCCGCTGCTGGCTGGAAAGCTCCACATTTTGCAGGTCCTCCTCCGCCTCCCGGCGGCCCTGCTCCAGCGCCCGCTCCCGCTCCATGGCCTCCCGGGCCTGGGCACGCATTTTCTCCTCGGAGATGAAATAGCCATCAAAGGCCCGGTCGAAGGTCAGCTGCTCCTCCCGGGATTTGGCGTAGACGGTGCGAAGGGCGGTTTTGATCTGCGCCCGGTCCTCCAGGCCAAGGGCCAGAATCAGCTGGGCGGCATCCTCGGTCTCCCGGGGACTCACCGCCAGGCCCTCCAGCCGCAGCATCCGGGAAAAGCCAGCCAGCTTTTCCAAATAGACCTGGGGATCACCCATGGCAATGGCCTCCGCAGGCGCAGATGTCTTCCTCCTCCAAAAGGTCCAGGTCCTCGGTGTTTTTCAGCAGGAACCCGGCGGTCTGCCGCAGAGCGTCGGGGGTCAGTTCCCGGATGCCCAGAGCGTCCAGGGCCGCCGCCCAGTCCAGGGTCTCGGCGATGGAGGGCTTCTTCAAAATGGCCTCGCTTGCCCGGAGCTTCTGGACCGCCAGGGCCGCCTGGACACAGAGCTTATCGTCGATGTGGGGCAGCTTGGCCCGGAGAATTGCCAGCTCCTTGTCCAGGTCCGGGTATTCGATATAGAGGTAGGCGCACCGGCGGCGCAGGGCCTCGGACAGGGGCCGGGCCCGGTTGGAGGTCAGCACCACGAAGGGAACGGTTTTGGCCCGGACGGTGCCCACCTCGGGGATGCTCACCTGCATCTCCGACAGCAGCTCCAGCAGGAAGGCCTCGAACTCCTCGTCTGCCTTGTCAATTTCGTCAATCAGCAGCACCACCGGCTTTTCCGCGCGGATGGACTGCAAAAGGGGCCGCTCCAGCAGGTATTCGTCGGAAAACAGGGACTTTGTCAGTGCGTCCCTGTCGGTCTGGTCCCGGTTTATCTGGATGGCCAGCAGCTGCTTCTGGTAGTTCCACTCGTACAGAGCCTTGCTCTCGTCCAGGCCCTCGTAGCACTGCATCCGCACCAGCTCCCGGTCCAGGGCCGCAGCCATGACCTTGGCCACCTCGGTCTTGCCGACCCCCGCCGCCCCCTCGATGAGCAGCGGCCGCCCCAGCTTCAGGGCCACATACACCACCGTCGCCAGGGTCTCGTCATAAATATAATGGGTCTTGTCCATTTTGGCTTTCAGTTCTTGATATTCCATGGAGGCTTCCTCGCTTTTTTCTTTTGATTGTATCATAAAGATGCGTAAAATGGAAGAAAAAATCCCCGGAAGAACCGGGGATTTTCAGTGCTGTTATTCCGCCTGGTCGTCCGTCTGCTCCGTCAGGAAATCCTCCAGCGTCAGCTCGGTGCGGATGCCGGTGTGGTTGAAGGCGTTGCCCTTGTAGTCGAAAATCTTGGCCAGCATTTCGTAGTGGGGGTACTGCTCGGTGTTTTCCTCGTTGGCGTAGCGCCAGCCGTAGCCGTAGGGGTTGCCGGTGTCCTTCACCAGGCAGTCCGGGTGGGCGGCTGCGAAGGCCTCCCGGTCCGCCTTGGGCACGGCGGAGTCGTTGAGGGTCAGGTGGGTCAGGGGGAGCTTTGCAACGGGGCTCAGGTCCGTGACCTTGGTGTTGGCGATGTTGAGCTTTTCCAGGCTCTCGCAGGAGGCCAGAGGGGACAGGTCCTCAATGAGCCCGCAGAAGGCAAGCTCCAGGAATTTAAGCTGCTTGCAGTTTGCAAAGGGGGTCAAATCCTTGATGGGTGCCCCGGAGACAATCATGTATTCCAGATTGGGCATTCCCGCCACGAAGGGCACGGCATCCAGGTATTCGTTGTGGCCCATGTCGATGTACTTGACGTCCTCGCAGTAAATGAGGGCCTGGCTGTTGTCGTCGGTGAGGTCATAGACGGCCCGGATGGCGGTGACATCGGTCATGCAGCTGCCCAGGCCAAAGTACACCCGCCAGACCACCTTGGTTTTCTCCCGGTAGTCCTCCCGGAGCTGGGCCATGTTTTCATTGGAAATCTTGCAGTTTTCCAGCACGAACCGCCGGCAGTTTTCCAGGATATCCAGGACCGCCCGGACCTGGTCGATGTTTTCATCGCCAATCTTCTGATTTTTGATGTTCACCTCCTCATCCTGGGTGGTGACGGTGGTGCCGTAGAAATCGAAGGAATAGTGGAAGGAGGCCTGGGGGGCCGCCTGCTTCAGCTGGCGCACGTCCTCAGGGCTGAGGTCGCAGGCCCCGGAGCCGTCCATCAGCTCCACGGTTTTCAGCTGCGGCAGCAGGGCCAGCTTTTCGCAGACCGAGCTGACCTCCGCCACGGTCAGGCCCGACAGGTCCAGCTCCTCGGTGCCGGTGCTCCACTCCTGGCCCCGCAGCTCCACGGTGACCTGGATATCCAGGCCTTCATAGGCAGCCTTCAGCCCATCCAGCTGCTCGGTGGTCAGCTCCGGCTTGTGCAGCAGCAGGGTTTGCAGCTGGGGCAGGTACTGGAGGTTTTCCATCAGGGTGTCATAGTCATACTCCCCCGGGGCCAGCTCCGCCTCCTGGGTGTCCGGGGCGAAGGAAACGCCGCCCATGTCCACCTCATAGGCCACCTCCACCTTGGGCCAGGCCTTTTGCAGGGCCGCCAGGCCCACATAATCGGTGCAGTCCTGGGCGTTGATTCTCTCCAGGGAGGGGAAATACTTCATCAGGCCCATATCCTCCTGGGAAATGGAGGAGATGGTCAGCCCGTGGGTGTCGCTGGGGACCGTTTTTCCCTGGAAGGGCACGTTCCACAGGATATCGCAGCCGGGCAGCAGGCTGTGGAGCTGGTCAAAGTAGGCCAGGGTGATGTCCCTGTCCCGCAGGTCCAGGCTGGAAGCGTCCAGAGGATAGGCGTCCCCCTCCACAAAAACATGGGTGCTTTTGTACCACACATACCCGGCAAACCCGGCGGCGGTGAGGGCCAGCACCACGGCAATCACAATTAAAATCGTTACAGCCTTCTTCACAGTTCGTTACCTCCAAAAAATCTCGTACAAAAAATCATAGCACACCTTGGCGTAAATAGCAAGACAGCACAGCCCGCCAACTGTCACAAAACTGTGAATTTTTTGGTTTTCCGGGATTTTGCGATATCCCACCACCGAAAAGGCCCCCTCCTGCCGATGTTTGGCAGGAGGGGGCTTGCGGTTAGTTGAATTCCCAGGGGCTTACGAATTTCTTGGTGTCCGTTGCGTAGCCGTTTTGGTATTTGACCGTCATGTACAGGGTCTTTTCCCCGTTGTCCAGCTTCACGTAGCACACGCCGTCCTCGAATTTGTCGGTGATTTCGATTTTCTGGTCGAACCAGTAGACCCAGACGGTGCCGTCGTCTCTGTACTGGACCTCCGGGTCGCTGAGCAGCTCCAGCAGCTCCTCCTCGGTCAGGGGCCGCTCCCGGCCATGGCCGTCGTAGGCCACTCCGCCGCCGCCCTGCTGCTTTACATTGCCCTCGCCGTCGGTGTACTCCATTTCGTAATTGCCGCTGCCGTCAAACTCGATGACTGCCTGGGTCTGGTCGCCGTGGAGCCACAGCTGGACCTTGCGCTGAATGCCGCCCACGTCGGCGGCGTAGGCCGTTGCGGCGCTGCCCAGCAGGATGATGCAGGCGGCAAAGGATGCCGCCACCACGGACAGGGGCCGGTGGTTTCTTGTTTTTTTCATGGTGTTTACCTCCAAGCTAAATTCTTCGGAGGGACGCAGGACAGAAAAGGCCTGCTTATACTTTTCCTTATTGGTCATCTTCCCATGCCTCCTTCAGGGTGGATCGGAGGGACTGTCTGCCCCGGGTCAGCCGGACCTTCACGTTTTCCGGCGTCAGATGCAGAATGTCTGCAATTTCCCGGACTGAGTAGTCCTCAAAATAGAACAGGTGGATTACAATGCGGTATTTTTCCGGCAGGGCCATCACCGCCCCAAAGAGGTCCGAGTCCTCCCGGGTCTGGAAGGGCAGGGTCTCCATGTAGTCCTCCAGGGGCAGGGTGTTGCGCCGGAAGAAGGCGCTTACCTTGTTTTTCGCCTTGTTCACCGCCACCCGGATCAGCCAGGCACGGATGTGCTCCTCCGATTCAAATTCTTTTTTCTGGGTCCAATACTGAATAAAGGTATCCTGGACCACATCCTCGGCGTCCTAGGGATTTTTGCAGATGTTGAACGTCGCTATGTACAGGCTGGTCCGGTACTTTTCAATCAGTATCTCTACCGATGGTTTCATAAGGGTGTTCCTCCGTTCGTTTGAAAGGCCTTTCACAAATAATACAACTGACCGGGGCAAAAGGTTACAGCGGATGCCGGATTTTTTGGAAAAAGTATATGCTTATCGACTTTACTCCGCAAGCAAGCGTGGCACGGGCCAAAGGCTCCCCTGTGTAAGGGGAGCTGGCTGCCCGAAGGGCAGACTGAGGGGTTGTCTGGCGGTTGCCCACTGCACAGGAGCCGGGAATATTGTGCAAACCATAGGCTCTCCAAGCAACCCCTCCGACCCGGCTTATGCCGGGCCACCTCCCCTTACACAGGGGAGGCTTTGCTGGGCGAACCCGATAAGCACAAAAAAGTATCAGAGGCAGCCCGGGGGGCTGCCTCTCAGGGCGTCGAAAAAGCCTCGCAGAGTTTGCCGCCGCAGCGGCAAATAAATTCTAAATCATTTTCGGCCGGGGCGTGTACCTGGACGAAAATACATCTCAGACTGCAAGTGTGGAATTTGTACGCCATAGGCGTACAAATTATGCACGCAGCAGGCTGCATCCCTTCTGTCGGAAAGCCCCGAAGGGGTTTTTCGACAGGCTGAGAGGCAGCCCGGGGGGCTGCCTCTGTCAGGGTTTTTACCATCTGGTGGTATTCATAATCGGCCCGTCGTAGTAGAAGACCTCCTTGCTTCTGAGCATCTCATAGTAGGGCAGGGCCTTGTTTTCCTTGTCGTAGCGCCAGCCCTGGCCGTAGGGCTGGACGGCGTCGCCCTCCTTCTGGAAGGAGGACCAGCAGTCCGGGTTCTTTTCCTCATATTCTTCCTGCTGCTCCTCGGGGAACTTGGGGTTCTTGGCGCTGAAATACTTCAGCGGCAGGTCCATGACGGGAGTGATGTCGCTGACCTTGGTGGCGGAGACATTCAGCATTTCCAGATTTTCACAGCTGGCCAGGGGGGACAGGTCCTCGATATAGCCGCAGAAGGCCAGCTCCAGGAATTTGAGCTTCTTGTGGTCCTTAAAGGCATCGATGCTCTTGATGGGAGAGCCGGACAGGATGATGGCCTCCAAATTGGGCATTCCCGCCACGAAGCTGCAATCGAACAGCAGCTCGTTGTGGCCAAAGTCGCAGAACCGGGCATCCTCGCAGTATTTGAGGTTCTGGCTGTTCCGGTCCGTCAGGCCGTAAACCGCCTTGATGACCTCCCGGTCCGTCAGGCAGCTGCCCTCCTCGCTGAAATACACCCGCCAGACCACCTTCACCCGGCCCCGGTATTCCTCCCGGAGCTTGGCCATTTCCTCGTTGGAAATTTTGCAGTTTTCCAGCACGAACCGCTGGCAGGCAGGGTCCATAATGTCCAGGGCCTGGCGGACCTGATCCAGGTTGTCGTCGCCAATCTGCTTATTTTTAATGTAGACCTCCTGGTCTGTGGTGGAGATGGTGTCGCCGAAGAAGTCGAAGGCATAGTGGAACTGGACCTCCGGGGCGGCATCCCGGAGGGTTTTCACATCCGCCATGGAAAGCCTGCTCTCCCCGGCGGACAGCTCCACCGTCTCAAGCTGGGGAAGCATCGCCAGTTTCTCCGCCGCCGAGGCTGCCTCCGCCGGGTCCAGGTCCGTCAGGTCCAGGGTTTTGGTCTCGGTGTCCCACTCCCGGCCCATAAGCTCCACGGTGCAGACGATGTCCATATCTTCATAAGCGGCCTTCAGCTCGTCAATCTGCTCCAGGGACAGCTCCGGGGTCTTCAGCACCAGGCTTTCCAGGCTGGTCAAATATTGAAGGTTTTCCTTCAGCGCCTCAAAGGTATACGCCCCGGGGCTCAGCTCCGCCTCCACCGCATCGGGGGCCAGGGCGGTCCCGCCCAGGTCCACCTGGTATTTGACCTCCAGGTCCGGCCGCTCCGCTTTCAGGGCCTCCAGCCCCGGATAGTCGGTGCACCCTATGGCGGACACGGCTTTCAGGTTGGGGAAATAGGCGAGCACCGCCACCTCCTCCTTGGATACGGCGGTCATGGTCACATCCTGGGCGTCGCTCTGGACTCTGCCGCCCTGGAAGGGCACGTTCCACAGAATGTCGCAGCCGGGCAGCTGGGCCTGGAGCTGGTCAAAATAGCGGATGGAAATGTCCTTCTCCCGCAAATCCAGGCTCTGGGCCTTCATGGGATAGGCATCCCCATCCACAAACACATGGGTGCTGCGATACCAGATATACCCGCCCACACCGGCGGCGGTCAACGCCAGCACCAGGGCAATGACCAGCAGAATTTTGATA
Source organism: Eubacteriales bacterium (assembly GCA_030536515.1). Classification (GTDB taxonomy): domain Bacteria; phylum Bacillota; class Clostridia; order Oscillospirales; family Oscillospiraceae; genus Faecousia. The sequence continues at coordinate 110,937 of JAUNPV010000001.1, read as the reverse complement.
GCCTTGTTCACAAAAAAGCCTCCAACGTTGAATTAAAATGGATTTTCGAATCAAATTTCCGTAGGGACAGCCCTTGCGGCTGTCCGGGCGGCTTCCCCATTTTGAGCTGTCGCAATGGGGCAGCACGGCGGCGATGCCTATTACTTTAACAGCGCCGCCGGTATCTCCATGGCCATCCGTTCGTACCCCGCCCGGCTGGGGTGCAGGTGGTCGCCGGAGTCGTACTCCGGTCTGAAATAGTCCGGCCGGTCCGGGTCCCGGAGGGCTTTATCAAAGTCGATGCAGCCATCGATCAGGTCCGTGGTGCGGATAAAATCGTTGCAGCCGTGGCGCAGGGCCTGGCGGAAGGCGGCGTCGGTCCGCCAGCCGCCCATGGGCAGCAGGGTCCCCACATAGACCTTCATTCCAAAGGCCCGGGCCAGGGCGATGTATTCCTTCAAGCCGCCGATGAGCTGCTCCACCGTGGGCAGGTCGCTCATGGGCCGGAACACGTTCACGTCCACCCCCACGGGATGGATGATGTCGTTGATGCCCTGCTGGATGATGACGGTGTCCGCCCCGTCGGTGGGGACCTCGTGGGCAAAGCGGCTGCTTCCCATGAGGCCGTAGGACTCGTAGGTCAGGCAGCTGTACTCCCGGAGAATCCGGGTCCCTGAGGCCGCCCGGCGGATGACGGCGGTTTTCCCGTACCCCTCCCGGAAGCACCGCAGGGCCAGATAGTCCGGCCAGTCCTGGGCGGTGATGGAGTCGCCATAGCACACCACCGCCCGGTTGTCCCCGGCGGTCCGCACGGACACATTGCTCAGAAAATAGAACAGATGGGTCCGGCGGGAGGTGATGATGTCAATTTGGGCATTTTCCGTCTGGTCCCCGTTGGCGTACAGCCCCTCGGACAGTGGGCCGCAGGCATAGACCACGGAGCGCATGAGGGTGAAGTCCTTTAAATAGAAGCTCACCTGGACAATCTCCCCCTCGTTGAGGCAGATGTCCAGGGGGTCCGTCACCACCCGCTCCCCGGCGGGGATGGTCACCGCCGCCCGGCCGCCGAAGGAAACGCTGTGGAAGCTGCCGCCGTAGAAAACCGTGGTTTTATTCAGGGTGACCGGCTCTGTGCCGCAGTAATTGTCAAAGGTCAGACGGATGGCGCTGCCGCCGAAGGGGATGTGGATGGGGTAGCGGATGGTGATGTCCCGGGCGTACCGCTCCGGGCGGTTCTCCGCCACGCTGACGGCGTTGCCCCAGACGCTGACCCAGCGCTGTTCGTTCATCGGCCTGCCTCCTGCTTCTCCCCCACGCCATTTTCCCGGGCGGCGTACATTTTCTTCTTCCACCTGCCTGCCGCGTAGACGGCAATGGAAATCACCATGCCCAGGGCCCAGGAAATCATCAGCGAGCCGAACAGGGCCCAGGGTGCGCCGTGGGGGTAAGCCTCGCTTCTGGTGAAATAGGCAATGAGATAGGCCGTCGGCACCCGGATGATGATGGTGGAGATAATGGACACCCACATAGGCGTCACCGTATCCCCCGCCCCCCGCATAACGCCGCCCAGCACCTGGGTGACGGAAATGCAGATGTAGCCCACGGCCATCAGCCGAATCATCCGCACCGCCAGGTCGATGAGCTCCGGGGTGTCGGTGAAGAAGGCGAACAGGTACTTGCTGAAAAACAGCAGCACCACGGTAATGACCGTGGAAAAGCCGGCGGCAATGAGGCCGCCCTGGCGCACGCCGCTGAACACCCGGTCAAATTTCCTTGCGCCCACGTTCTGCCCGGCGTAGACGGACATGGCCTGGCCGAAGGAGAAGTTGGGCATCATGGCAAAGCCGTCCACCCGCATGATAATCACGGAGCAGGCGATGACCATTTCGCCCATGGCGTTGGTCAGGTTCAGCACCACCATGCCCGCCATGGCCATAATGGCCTGGGTAATGCCCGAGGGCACGCCGATGCGCAGAATCCTGCCGGCCATGGCAGGCCGCAGGCGGATGGTGTGCAGCCCCAGGTCGAACAGGTCCGCCATCCGCAGCAGCTTCATATAGCACATCACCGCGGAAATGGCCTGGGCAATCACCGTAGCCAGAGCCACGCCTGCCACGCCCATGTCGAAATAGGCAACAAACACAATGTCCAGCACCACGTTCAGCGCCGCTGCCGCCAGCAGGAACAGCAATGCCGATGCGCTGTCCCCCAGGCCTCTGAGAACGCCGGAGAGCATATTGTAGAAGAAAAAGCCCACAATGCCCACAAAGAAAATGTTCAGATAGTCCCGGCACCAGTAGATGATGGTCTCCGGGGTCCCCAGCAGCCGCAGCATGGGCATACTGGTCAGCGGCCCCACCACCATGATAATCACCGAGGCCACGGCGGACAGGGCGATGCAGCTGCCGATGCTGTGGGTCAGCCCGTCCCGGTCCCGGGCGCCGAAGCTCTGGGACACCACAATGCCCGCCCCCGTGGAAATGCCCACGAACAGCGCCAGCAGCAGATTCAAAATGGGACCTGCGCTGCCCACCGCCGCCAGGGCCAAATCGCCGATGTAGTGGCCGACAATGACGGAGTCCGCCGTGTTATACAGCTGCTGGGCCACATTTCCCAGCAGCATGGGAATGGTAAATTCCAAAATCCGCTTCCAGGGCGCCCCCTGGGTCATGTCCTTGGCTGAAAAAAGCTCTTTCAGTCTCACAAATACACACCTCTTGTCAAAATATTTCTATCAACACTTTATTTTATCCTATTTATTTCAAAAAAGCAACCGATTCCCGGATTTTTCCTCAGGCGGATTTTCGCTGGGCAAACAATACAACATTGACAAATGATGGAGAATGGATTATAGTATATTTGATGAAATTGCGCAGAAAAAATTTTATCAACCATTGGAAGGAAAAGGTGATTCATATGTACATGGATGATTACAAGCGCTGGCTTGCCGCAGAGCTGGAGGACCCCGCCCTGATCCGGGAGCTGCGCTCCATCGAGGGCCAGGACGAGCAGATCAAGGACCGCTTTGCGGTGAGCCTGAAATTCGGCACCGCAGGCCTGCGGGGCGTGCTGGGCGCAGGCTCCAACCGGATGAATATTTACGTGGTCCGTCAGGCCACCCAGGGCCTGGCCAACTGGGTCAAGACCCAGGGCGGCAGCCAGCTGGTGGCCATCTCCTACGACAGCCGCATCAACTCCGATGTCTTCGCCAAAACCGCCGCCTCCGTGCTGGCCGGCAACGGCATCCGGGTCCGCATTTACGATGCTCTCATGCCCGTGCCCGCCCTGAGCTTCGCCACCCGCTACTACCATGCCAACGCCGGCATTATGGTAACCGCCTCCCACAACCCCGCCAAGTACAACGGCTACAAGGCCTACGGCCCCGACGGCTGCCAGATGACCGACGATGCCGCCGCCATTGTCTACGCCGAAATCCAGAACACCGACATTCTGGAGGGGGCAAAGTACATCCCCTTTGACGAGGGCGTGGCCCAGGGCCTCATCCAGTACGTGGAGGACGATTGCAAGGAAGCCCTCTACGATGCCATCAAGTCCCGGTCCGTCCGGCCGGGTCTGTGCAAGACTGCGGGCCTCAAGCTGGTGTACTCCCCCCTGAACGGCTCCGGCCTGGTGCCCGTCACCCGTATCTTAAACGATATTGGCATTGACGACATCACCATCGTCCCCGAGCAGAAGTACCCCGACGGCAACTTCCCCACCTGCCCCTACCCCAACCCGGAGATTTTCGAGGCTCTGCGGCTGGGCCTGGAGCTGGCGAAGAAGGAGGGGGCCGACCTGATGCTGGCAACGGACCCCGATGCCGACCGGGTGGGCATTGCCATCAAGTGCCCCGACGGCTCCTACGAGCTGGTCTCCGGCAACGAGGTGGGCGTGCTGCTGCTGGACTACATCTGCCAGGGCCGCATCGAGAAGGGCACCATGCCCAAAAACGCCGTGGCCGTCAAGTCCATTGTCTCCACCCCCCTGGCCGACGCTGTGGCCAAGAACTACGGCGTGGAAATGCGCAGCGTGCTGACAGGCTTTAAGTGGATTGGCGATCAGATTGCAAATCTGGAGGCCGCCGGTGAGGTGGACCGCTTCATCTTCGGCTTCGAGGAGAGCTACGGCTACCTGGCAGGCCCCTACGTCCGGGACAAGGATGCCGTCATCGGCTCCATGCTCATCTGCGAAATGGCCGCCTACTACCGCTCCATCGGCTCGTCCATCAAGGAGCGGCTGGAGGAAATCTACGCCAAGTACGGCCGGTATCTGAACAAGGTGGACTCCTTCGAGTTCCCCGGCCTTTCCGGCATGGACAAAATGGCCGCCATTATGGAGTCCCTGCGCAATCACCCGCCCAAGGAAATCGGCGGCTACGCCGTCACCAAGGTCACGGACTACCAGAAGCCTCAGGAGACCGGCCTGCCCGCTGCCAACGTGCTGATTTACGCACTGGACGGCGGCGCAACGGTGGTGGTCCGCCCCTCCGGCACCGAGCCCAAGATTAAAACCTACTTCACCACCCTGGGCAAGGACCTTCACGAAGCCGAGGCCCAGAAAAACGTCCTGGCCGAGGCACTGAAGCCCATTCTGGCATAAATTCTATAAGGAAAAGCGCCCCACGGCCAGTGGGGCGCTTTTGCTATGAAAATCTTCGCACGTCCTGTAGGGGAGGGTCACTGACCCTCCCGTCGGTCCCCGGCGAGGGGGCCGCAAACTGCCTTTTCTCATTGGAAAGGCAGTTGAAAATGGCACGTAATTCCTGATTGTGAAACACCTGGTCCCATGGGGGTTATCCGAAAATCCTGAACGGATTTTCGGCGGGAGGGTCAGTGACCCTCCCCTACAGTGGGCCTGATATGCTTTTTCAGGAAAAAGGAGGGCCGCAGCCCTCCCCGAGGATTTACTTTTTCTTCACCAGGAAAATCGCCGCCAGGGAGCTGACCAGCAGCAGATAGGGGTAGAACAGGTACTGCATGATGTCAAAGGCGGAAATCACGTGGCCCATTTCGGCGGTGGCGGAAATGGCCACCAGCATCTGGGCGCCGTAGGGGATGACCCCCTGGGAGATGCAGGAGAAGGTGTCCAGCAGGCAGGCGGTCCGCTGGGGGGTGATGCCGTAATCCTCGCTCATTTCCTTGGCGATGGGGTTGGCCATGACGATGGCCACGGTGTTGTTGGCGGTGGCCACATCCATGGCGCACACCAGCAGGCCCATGCCCACCTGGCCGCCCTTGCTGCCCTTGAACAGGCGGCGAATCAGGCTGAGCAATGCGTCAAAGCCGCCGTAGACCCGAATCAGGGCGCACATGGCCGCCACCAGAATGGCAACCATGCTGGTTTCGAACATTCCCGCTGCGCCGGAGCCCATGCTGGCCAGCAGGTCGGTGGCGGCGGTCTGGCCGGTGGCCAGCATGATAACCCCGCCGGACACAATGCCTCCCAGCAGCACCAGGAACACGTTCATCCCCGCCACGCCCCCGGCCAGCACCAGCACATAGGGCAGAATCTGAATGAGGTTATATTCCCCGTGAATGGCGGTGGTCTCCTTCCCCAGGGTCAGGGCCAGAATCAGCGCCAGGGTGGCAAGAGCCGCAGGCAGGGCAATCCAGAAGTTCCCCTTGAACTTATCCCGCATGGCGCAGCCCTGGCCGTTGCAGGCTGCGATGGTGGTGTCGGAAATGAAGGACAGGTTGTCGCCGAACATGGCCCCGCCCACCACGGTGCCCACGCACAATGCCACGGAATAGCTGGAGGCCTGGGCCACCTCCACGGCGATGGGAGCAATCAGGGTGATGGTGCCCACGCTGGTGCCCATGGCGGTGGACACAAAGCAGGCCACCACAAACAGCACCGCCACCGCGAATTTTGCGGGAATCAAATCCAGCATGAAGTAGGCCACGCTCTGGGCCGAGCTGCGGCCCACCACGCCCACAAAGGCCCCGGCCACCAGGAAAATCAGCAGCATGGTGATGATGTTCTTATCCCCCACGCCGGTTCCCATGACGGCCAGCTTTTCGTCAAAGCTCAGTGCCTTATTCTGCACACAGGCCACCAGAATGGCCACCAGGAAGGCAATGACGATGGGGATGTTGTAAAAGCCCATGGGAATGCGCATCCCATACTCAAACAGCAGGCCCAGCCCCAAATACATGACCAGAAAAACGCCGATGGGCAGCAGCGCCTTCGCATTTCCTTTTTTCATAGTTCTCTCTCCTCTAAAACGTATTTTGCCGCAGTATACCACATAAGAGTACCACAGCCCGGAAGGGATGTCAAGGAATCCGCCCCAGGAAAATCGCCGCAGGGCACGGCCTCCCGGACGTGCCGGGCAGGCAGCTGCCCACATCCGGCGCGTCAGGGATGCCGCGCCCTACGGGTGTGCTTTATCATGAAACCTTCAAAAAAGTGCTGCCGCAACCGAAAATTGCGCCATAGTTGCTGGACGCAACCGATGTTTTTTGATAGAATGAGGGTACAAAAAAATGAAAGGAGCATCCATATGATTTTAACAGCCGCCGCAAGCTCTGGCAGAGCCATCACGGCCATCATCGCCACCGTCCTGATTGCGGTGATGTATCTGGTCCGTGTTGCCATTGTTGCCGGAGGAATTTATCTGCTTGTGCTGAGCATCAAGGCCCTGCGCAAGTACATCAGCTCCAAGGAGGTCCGGGACGAGAAGGCCCTGATCACCAGGTCCCTGGCGGAGATTCTCAAGGAAAACCGCATCCGCTGCAAAATGACCCAGGAGTTCGTCTCCGAGGCCATTGGCGTATCCCGCCAGGCGGTGAGCAAATGGGAAAACGGCACCTCCGACCCCAGCACCTCCAATTTAATTGCCCTGGCCCGGCTCTACGGCATCTCCGCCGAGGACCTGCTGCGAGGCGCAGCGGAGGTCCACAAGGAAGAAGAATAAAAATCATGTCATTGCGAACCAGTCCGCTTTCCTGGTGTGGCAATCCGTAATCCCCTGCGATGCTTTGCATCGCGCGACGCAGAGCGTCGCAAGGAGAGCGGATTGCCACACCAGCGTGAGCGCTGGTTCGCAATGACAGTGTGTGGTTCTGTCACCGACTTAAACTATCAACATGGAGCATCAATTATGAAAAAATACTGCAACGCAACCAATCTGAAAATTCTGGCCATCGTTTTGATGGTCTTTGACCACATTCACCAGATGTTCGCCCCGGTGGGTGCTCCCCTGTGGCTGACGTACCTGGGGCGGCCGGTGTTTCCGCTGCTGCTGTTTCTGGCGGCGGACAGCTTTCACTATACCCACGACCGGAGGGCCTACCTGAAGCGGCTGCTGGTGGGCAGCTGGGTGATGACCCTGTCCACCTTTTTGCTGCAAAATCTTCTGAAAAACCCCCAGGTTGTCCTGATGAACAACGCCTTTTCCACCTTCTTTGTGGCGGGGCTGTACATGAGCTTCTGGGACCGGCTGGTCCTGGGCATCCGGGAACGGAGCTTCCGGAAAATCGCCGGGGCCCTGGGGCTGTGCCTTGTGCCGGTGCTCATGGCGGCTCCCCTGCTGGCCGTGGCCCAGTTGTCCTTCAACCCCAATGTCCCCGGCTATGTCATCCGGGCCCTGGCCATGGTTGCCCTGCTGGTGCCCAACATCATGACCGTGGAGGGCGGCATTGCCATGGCGGCCCTGGGGGCGGCCTTCTATGTGCTGCGCAAATACCGCTGGGCCCAGATTGGGGTGCTGGCGGCCCTGTCCGCCCTGCTGTATCTCCGGGGCGGCTTCCAGTGGATGATGGTCTTTGCCGCTGTGCCCATGGCCCTGTACAACGGCCAGCGGGGCCGGGGCATGAAAAATTTCTTCTACATCTTCTACCCGGTCCACATCTGGGCGCTGTACATTCTGGCGTTCTGCCTGAAATAATCGTAGCCAAATCATCTTAATGTTTTCTTAATTTGACATCTTTTCTGCAAAATGGTATCATTATGTCATAGATATGACAGAAAGGAGTCTTATTTATGAATGCTTTGAGAATCATTGTGCCCCTTTTTCTGACGGCACTGCTGTTTTTATCCGGCTGCTCCCGGCAGCAGCCTCTGGCGGCCATTCCCGATGCCGCCATTTCCGTGATTGACACCACCGCCCCCCAGGCCGACGTCACCGGCGTGTGGAAGCTGGACGGTCCGGCCACGGAGGACGGGCTGAAAAACCACGAATCCCTGCTGGCCATGTTCGGCACCGGGCTCCAGGAGGGAACCAATCTGGAGCTGTCCTCCGACGGTGCATTCACCTACTACATCGGCGTCAGCGCCGGCGGCGAGGGCACATACTCCCGCAGCGGCGACCGGATTGACGCCACCGTCATTCCCTATGTAGAGGGCCAGCGGAATTTGTCCCTCACCGTCCTCACCGGGGACGGCGAGACCCGGCTGGCCATGGAGCTGGAAGGGGAGACCCTCTATTGGCAGCGTGCGGCTGAAGCATGAAAATCAAAAAGCAGAGCGGTCCTCCGGTCTGCTTTTTTGCTGCCCAATAAAGCGATAAATCGTTTTCTGTTTATCGGGTTAGTCCGGCTTGCCCTTGCGGAGCAGTCCGCTTTCCTGATGCGGCTATCCGGTTTTCCATGTTTTCCATAGGAAAACATGGACGGCGGCCTGAGGGCAGGCCGCCCTACAGTTCTTGCTGGGTAAAGCACACAAGCTCAAATCGTTGTCTTAAAAATTCCGCCTCAGTCGATGTTCCGCCAGCCCTCCTCTGTGAGGGTTCCGGTTTTGTCGTAGCAGCGGACAATCATCTGGCGGTCGTTGCCTTCTGCGTATTCGTATTCCTCCCAGCCCTCGGAGACGCCGTCTTTGGTGAACTGCTCCCAGCGGATGACCCGGTCCTCATCGTCGGTGACATAGGCGGTGCTGTACAGGAGGTTCTCGTTGGTGTCCAGGTGGGACACCCGGTAGTGGTGGTCGTCTGACCATTCGTAGCGGGCGGTTCCGGCGGGCTGGCCCTCCAGGGTGGATATCTTTTCCAGGATGCGGCCGTTCTCGTCGTAGACGTAGGCCGTGCCCAGGTACAGCACATCCCCCCGGTAGGAGGTCTCCTGCACCACATTGCCCTGTTCGTCAAACTCCCGCTGGCCCCGGGTCCAGAGGGTGTTGCCGTCATAGCTCCACCAGGCGATTTGGCTGCCCCGGCTGTCGTATTCGTAAATTTCCTTCCGGCGGGTGGTGCCGTCGTCGTTTAAGCGCTCCTTGATGTGGAGGTTCCCCGCCTCATCGTAGCGGAATTTGGTGGTGGAGTCCGGGACCCGGAGGCCCCATTGGTATTCGTCCGTCTGGACCACCTGGCCCTGGTCATCGTAGGTGGTCTCCACGAAATTCTGGACCAGGCCGAAGGTATCCCAGAAGTCCCGGCCCAGGCCCAGGTCATAGGCATAGTAGCTGTCCCCCGCTTCGATGGCCTGGCAGCTGTCCTCGGCGTGGCGGAAGGAGAACACCGCTCCGTCCGCCCGGACCAGATAGGCCGTGCTGTTAAATGGGCAGCCCGGGGCCCCCTTTTCCGGCCTGGCCTGGGACAGGAGGCTTTCCAGATAGGCAAGGCTGTCCCGGTCGGTGAGGACGTACTCGGCGTCCCGGATGTACAGCACCGCCTGGGTCAGGTCGTGGACCTCGCCGGGTTCGAAGGGCTTCGCCTGGGCGGCCAGGGCCTCGGTCTGGCTTTCGCCGACGGTGAAGGGGGCACTCAGCTTCCAGTATATCAGCCCAAGGTAAGTCAGCTCCCCGCCGCTTTCATAGGAAACCTGGGTGTCAACGTTGATGCGGTAGGTTCCGGGGTCCAGGGGGCCGTACTGCTCCGTCCAGTCGAAGGTCTGGGCAGCAGGCATATCCCAGGGGAAGCCGCTGCTGCGGCTTACTTCGCCATCGACATCCGGCATTTCCTGCCAGAGGCCGCTGTCATCCAGCTTTGACAGATAACAGGTTTTGTAAGGCTTGATGACAACATGGTCCGGGGGAGTCCCCACAAAGGACACCGTGGCCCCGGTGGGGGAGCAGGCATTCACCGTCAGAGCGACCCCGATGTGGTCCTGAGCCCCCGGGGCCAGGGGCTGGCTGAACAGGTCCAGGGCAAAGGCCAGGGCCTCCCGGCTCTCCATCCCGTTCATATCGACCCATTCACCGTCAATACCGTTGGAAAGTCCCATATTGTAGGGCCGTGGTTTGGAGGTGTCCCCGTTCATGGACATGACCAGGCCGTTCTCCAGCAGGAAGGCGCGATGTGTCCATCCGGGCATAGAGACGTCCTCCACGTAGGCAAAGTCCTCATAATCCGCCCAGCCGTTCCGATGGGCTGTCTTGTAGGCTTCCCGGTCTGCTGTTCTGAGATACGCCTCGTTATCTTCAAATTTCTTTCGGTTTAAGAATTCCGCCACCGTCAGCTGGGGCTTGCCGTCCACACTGATGCGGAACTCCACGGGCACCTGGGCTGAAATGTCTGTGCCGAAGCTGTCAAAATACGCCCGCTTGGTGAGCCGGTATTCCCCGTCGGGCAGAACGCCGTAGCGCTCCGTCCAGTCAAGCACCTGCTCGTACTGCCCGCTGGGAAGGGACCGCTGGCCTGCCTCCGATGCTGTTTTGCTGGGCAGCTCCACCCAGCTTTTCCTGTCGTCCTTTTTCCAGATGGTGTAGTTTTCGTCAAAGGACAGCTGGTAATTTTCACTGTAGCCGTACTGATTCAGATACACCTCCGCCCCGGTGGGGGAAAGGTCCGTGCAGCCCAGGGACAGCTTCCAGTGGTTGTCCCACCCCTCGTCCAGAGGGCGGTCGTGAAGTTCCAGGAATTCCTCCAGATGCTCCGGGTGCTCCTGAAGGTTGAGCACTGCGCTGTCATGCTTGCAGTGAAGCTGAATTCCGCACTGTCCCTTGGTGTATTTCTGCTGCGGATATGCGTAAATGTACAGGTTCCCGGTTACATCATAAAAATCTACCTTACTGCCGAATGGCTTGCTGTTGAAGCCATCATCAAGGTGTGCATAGCCATCCAGGTCCTCCATGGAGATGGGGCCGTCCTTTTGCGCCAGCTCCCGCACCGCATCCAGGGTCAGCCGCCCCTTTTCCGCCGTTTCCGGGTTGGTCAGGAAGCACACGGACACCACGACAGAGGCAATCACCGCCGCCAGCACCACCCAGAAGGCGGGCTTTTTGTAGCTGAGCACCGATTTCACCCGCTGCTTCACCCCCACCTCCCCAAAGGCCAGAGGGCAGGCGGCGATGGAGCGGCGGCGGACGGCGCAGGTCAGCAGGGCCTGGGAATAATCCGCCCGGCCCTCCCGGCCCAGGGTCCGAATGACCCGCTCGTCGCAGGCCAGCTCGATGTCCCGGCACAGCAGCACATAGGCCAGCCACAGGACGGGGTTGAACCAGTGGACCGCCAGCAGGAAAAAGCCCAGGGGCTTCCACAGGTGGTCCAGCCTGCGGATGTGGGCCCGCTCGTGGGCCAGAATGTAGCCCCGGTCCGGCTCCCCCAGGCCCACAGGCAGGTAAATCCGGGGCCGCACCAGGCCCAGCACGAAGGGGGACGCCACATTTTGGCTTTCAAAAATCCCCCGCTCCACCTGCCTGGCCCTGCCCACCCGGCGGCGAAGGCTAGCATAGCTTCCGGCGGTGTACAGGGCCATCCCCGCTGCCCCCGCCAGCCACACCATGGCCAGAATATCGTCGGCGGCAGGCTCGGTCCTGACCTCCACCGGCCGGTTCTGGGAAGCGTTGGCAGCGTTGACCTGGCGGTCGGCGGCGGCTTTCACGGTCACCGGCGGGGCGTAGGCCGCCACCGCCGCCCGGCTCACCGGCGCAGGGTCCGGCACCATGCTCATCCGGCTTTCGATGGACACCGGCACCAGCAGCCGCAGGGCCACCAAGCCCCACAGCAGGGGCCACACCCACCGGGGGGCTTTTTTCAGCACCAGCCGCAGCCCCGCAACGGCCAGCACCAGGTAGCTGGCGCTGATGCTGAGATTCAGCACCCGGAAAAACAGGTCCGTCACAGCGTCTCCCCCTTTCTGTAGCGGTCGATGAGGCTCTGGACCTCGTCAAGCTCCCGGTCGGACAGCCGAGCGTTTTTCGCAAAGGCCGCCACAAAGGCGGGCAGGGAGCCGGAAAAGCGCTTTTCCACCAGCTCGTCAATCTCCGCCGCCTGGGCCTGCTCCCGGCTGATGAGGGAGGTGACCACGGTATTCTCGTTTTTCAGCACCCCCCGCTCCGACAGCCGCTTGATGACGGTGTAGGTGGTGGAGGGCTTCCAGGAAAGCTGCTCCCGGCACTTTTCCACCAGCTCCCGGCTGGAAATCGGCTCGTTATCCCACAAAATGGTGCAGAACCGGTATTCGCTCTCAAAAATTTTCGGTGTCTCCATCGGGTGTCTCCTTTGTCTAATGGATTAGAGTACACTTTTAATCTAACACATTAGAGTGAATTTGTCAAGTTTTTCCCGCACCAAAAAACCTTCCCCCGGGGGGAAGGTGGATTGCCCGAAGGGCAAGACGGATGAGGAATGCGGGCGGAAACCTTCCCTGTTGTATCCTTCCGTGCCTCCACCAGGCTATCATAAAACACCCCGTAGGGCGGCCTGCCCTCAGGCCGCCGCTGGGTTGCGACACAGAGCGGCCCTCTCGGCGGGGGCCGACGGGCGGGTGGTGCTCTGCGCAGCAGATTAAAATAGAACGATTGCCGGTGGCAATCGCTCCTTAATCTATAATAACCCGCCCCTACGGGGTGCTGTGCGTTTTCGGCGCAAAAAATCCCCCGGACCTGGGTTCGGGGGATTTTTGCATCACTGTAGTGTTTTCATCATAACCTCGTAGAGGTCGTCGCCGGTGAACACTGCGTAGCCGTCGTTTTGAAGCTGCTCGGTCACTTCCTCCACGGTCATGCCGTAGAATCTGGCGTAGGAAATGTCTGCGGCGGAATCCCCGCCGTAGCCGCCCTTGCCTGCCTCATCCTCGTAGGACTCGGAAACCAGCTGGCCGTCTGTGAACTGGAGGTCGTAGAAGGCATTGCCCTTTCGGGCCGACAGATAGACCGTTCCGATGCCGAAGGCGGTGTCCTTGGGCTCCCCGTCCGGCCTTTCGCCCGGCGCCCAGGCATCCAGCAGAAAAATGCTCAGCCGGTGCAGCTGTGCACTCTGGGCCACCACCGCCACGGTTTGTCCGTCCTTGAGGATGTGATACAGCTCCTTTTCGTCCTCTGGGCCTCTGTGATAATCCGCATTCAGAGCGGCGTATTCCTCCGGCGAGGAGACCTCCCGGACCGCCAGGCCCTGCTCTGTGACAAAGGAGACATAGGCGGACAGAACCGCCTCGGTGTTGTCGCTGCCGCTGTCATTGGTGCGGTAGTTGAAGCACAGCTCCAGATACTTCCCGCTTTCCATGGGGCCCGATGCGCTCTTGCCGTCGCAGGGGGCCGGTGTCACGCTGTCCAGGGTGGGAATGTCCGGCTGCTCCTCGTAGTAGGCGGGGACGGCTTCCGTTGGCTCCGTGGGGGCGGCGGTTTCCGCCGCCGTCGATTCCTGGGGCTGCTCCACCGCTGCGCCGACGGTGGCCGGGGTCTGGGTGGGAGGCGGCGCAGATGCAGCGCCGGAGCAGCCTGCCATGGTCAGAAGCATGGCGGCGGCTGCCGCTACGCAGACAAATTTTTTCATCATGTTCAACTTGCACACATCCTTCCGGTGATTATGCAGCCTCCCCCGGTCCGGGGGATGGGGTTATTCTCTGAGCAAATCCGCCAGGGTGATGCCTTCGAAGAAATCGTCAATCATTTTGTCCAGGCGGTCCCACATGGGCTTGGCCTGACAGCACTGCTGGCGGGAGCAGGCGGCAGCGCCCTGGGTGGTGCAGGAGACTGCGGTGAGGCCCCCCTCGGTGAGCTTCAAAATGCTGCCGATGGTGTACGCCTCGGGCTTTCGGTTCAAGCGGTAGCCGCCGCCCTTGCCGTGGACGGCATCCAGAAACCCGGCCTTGGACAGCACGCCCATGATGGATTCCAGGTATTTCTGGGAAATCTCCTCAGATTCCGCAATTTCCTTTAAGGGGATGTACTCCTCCCCGCCCCGCTGGGCCAGGCAGACCATCACCCGCAGGGCATAGCGGCCCTTCGTCGATACAATCATGGCTCAGTGCTCGCAGTGACCGCAGTGCTCGCAGTCGGGGAACACCTTGTCGTCGTAGGGGATGTTGTTGGAGTCAAAGTAGTCCTTCAGGGCCTTCTTGATGGCCTCCTCCGCCAGGACGGAGCAGTGGAGCTTGTGGGCGGGCAGGCCGTCCAGTGCCTCGGCCACGGCCTTGTTGGTCAGAGCCATGGCCTCGTAGATGGACTTGCCCTTGATCATCTCGGTGGCCATGGAGGACGAGGCAATGGCAGAGCCGCAGCCGAAGGTCTCGAACTTCACGTCCTCAATAATGTCGTTTTCAATTTTCAGATAGATTTTCATAATATCGCCGCACTTGGCGTTGCCAACCTCGCCCACGCCGTTGGCATCCTCCAGAACGCCCACGTTCCGGGGATGGGTGAAGTGATCCATAACCTTTTCAGAGTACAGTGCCATAATCTTTTCTCTCCTAAATTTTTTAATTAGCCTTCTCCCTCGGGAGAAGGTGCCCCGAAGGGGCGGATGAGGGGCGTTCCCACTTTTGAGCATTTATAAAAGGGAGTGTTGCCCTTTTTGTGTGCTTCAATGGACGTACACCCCTCATCAGTCACCAGTGCTGCAGCACTGGTGACAGCTTCCCCCGGAGGGGGAAGCCTTTTACAGAATATATTCCCGCTTGCCGGTCTGCAAATCACGCCAGACCGGGGAAATGCTGCGAAGGTAGCTTACCACCTCGGGGACCACGGTGAGGATGTGGTCCACCTCCTCGTCGGTGTTGTATTCGCTTAAGGAAAGCCGCAGGGAGCCGTGGGCCACGTCGTGAACCCGGCCAATGGCGAGCAGCACGTGGCTGGGGTCCAGGGAGCCGGAGGTGCAGGCGGAGCCGGAGGAGGCGGCCACGCCCTTCATGTCCAGCAGCAGCAGCAGGCTTTCGCCCTCGATGCCCTCAAAGCAGAAGGACACGTTGCCGGGCAGCCGGTTGTGGGGGTCGCCGTTAAGGGCGCTGTGGGGAATTTTGGACAGGCCTTCAATCAGCCGGTCCCGCATGGCTGCCACTTTTGGCATATTTTCGTCCATGTGGTCGCAGGCATCCTTCAGGGCGGCGGCCATGCCGCAGATGCCCGCCAGATTCTCGGTGCCGGCCCGCTTGCCCCGCTCCTGGGCGCCGCCGTCGATGATGTTCACCAGAGGAATGCCCCGGCGGACGTACAGCGCACCCACGCCCTTGGGGCCGTGGAACTTGTGGGCGGAGAGGCTCAGCATATCGATGTTCTGGGCCTTCACGTCGATGTGCAGGTGACCGGCGGCCTGGACGGCATCGGTGTGGAACAGCACCCCCGCCTCCTTGCAGACCTTGCCAATCTCGGCAATGGGCAGGATGGAGCCGATTTCGTTGTTGGCGTACATGGTGGTGACCAGGCAGGTGTCGGGGCGGATGGCCTCTTTGACCTGCTGGGCGGTGATGTTGTGGTTATGCCTGACATCCAGATAGGTGACCTCAAAGCCCTCCTTCTCCAGCCGCTGCAGGGTGTGCAGCACGGCGTGGTGCTCAAAGGCCGTGGAAATGATGTGCTTTTTCCCCTTCTTCGCCCCATAGATGGCAGCGGAGCGGATGGCCTGGTTGTC
Organism: Eubacteriales bacterium; assembly: GCA_030536515.1. Taxonomy (GTDB): domain Bacteria; phylum Bacillota; class Clostridia; order Oscillospirales; family Oscillospiraceae; genus Faecousia. The sequence continues at coordinate 95,234 of JAUNPV010000001.1, read as the reverse complement.
GGCCTCGCTGCCGCCGGAGGTAAAGACAATCTCCCGGGGCTCACAGCCCAGGCACTGGGCCACAGTAGCCCGGGCTGCATCCAGAGCCTCCTTGGCCCGCTGGCCCACGGAGTGCAGGGACGAGGGGTTTCCGTAAATTTCGCTGAAATAGGGCAGCATGGCGTCGATAGCCACCTGGCTCATGGCGGTGGTTGCCGCATTGTCTGCATAAACGTGCATTGTATCGTTCCTCCAAACGGATAATTACCTAGTAAGTCCATGGGTAATATAGCACCTATTACCTATCTTGTCAATAGGTTGATTATTAAAACTTTCCGACCAGTGTAAGGCCGCCACATGGGAGCACCCTGTAGGGGAGGGTCATTGACCCTCCCGGCGGCGAAGCCGCAAAACCTTCCCCCCGGGGGAAGGTGGCACGGCGCAAGCCGTGACGGATGAGGAACGGCGAAACGTTTATAAACTGAGTAGTCCTGGTGAGGTGCACTGTATAAGTGATTGGATGCGGAGGCAGTTTCCATCACCAGGACATCTCAAACACAAAATGTTTATCCCCAAAAATCACGGCGGATTTTTGGGGCGGGAGGGTCAGTGACCCTCCCCTACAGGGTGCGGTGTAGTTATCCGACATATCGGTAGTCTTACAGCACTTCTTCCAAAACCTTCACAAATTTTTCCAGCCCATGTTGGTCGTCTTCTGTGAAGCGGCCAATAAATGGGCTGTCGATGTCCAGCACGCCCCAGATTTTCCCGTCCACGTGGATGGGCAGGACAATCTCCGAATTGGAGGCGGCGTCGCAGGCGATGTGGCCGGGGAACTCGTGGACGTTTTTCACCAGCTGAATCCGGTCCCGGGCCACGGCGGCGCCGCAGACCCCCTTCCCCACGGGAATCTCAATGCAGGCAGGCCTGCCCTGGAAGGGATAGAGGACCAGGGTCTGATTTTCCAGTTTATAGAAGCCCGCCCAGTTGATGCCGTCCAGCTCCTGCCACAGCAGGGCGGCGGCGTTGCTTAGGTTGGCAATTTCATGGGGCACGCCCCGGGTCAGTGCGGATAGCTGCTCCGCCAGCAGTTCATAATTCATGTCTGCGCCTCCTTTTTTCGTCTATTTTACAGGAAGCGTCTGAATTTTACAAGACAGGATTTCCAATTTTGGGACCTAAGCCCTCAGTTTTCGACTTTTTCAGCGGTTACGCAGTCCCTCCGTCGGCCATATTAAAGGCGAAAGGAGGGCGATCCATGAAACGAACCGCAGCATCCATTGCCTTTGCGATGGTGCTTTTTCTTCTGCTGCCTCTGCAGGCCCGGGCAGCGACGCTTTTGGTCCCTGTGGGCAGGGTCATCGGCCTGCAGGTTCTCAGCGACACCGTCAGCGTGGTGGCCTATGACGAGACCTTCGGCGGCTGCGCCCGGAAGGCGGGGCTGAAAATCGGCGATGAGCTTTTGAAAATCAACGGCACCCCCATTGAAAGCCCCCGGGAGGTGGCCGGGCTTCTGGACGGAGGCCCGGTGGAGCTGACCGTCCGCCGGGGCCGGAAGGAGACCACCCTTTCCCTGACCCCCGCCAGGACGGCGGACGGGCCCCGGCTGGGGGTTTACCTCCGCCAGGGCATCGGCGGCATCGGCACGGTGACCTTTTACGACCCCGACACCCACCTGTTCGGCACCCTGGGCCACGGGGTCAGCGACCCCCGGGGCAATCTGCTGCACATGACCGGAGGCAGCATTTTCGAAGCACAGATTCAAAGCGTAAAAAAGGGCCGCTCCGGCTCCCCGGGCCAGCTCAAGGGCGTGGCCGGCGATGACCGGCCCTGGGGCACCCTGGTCCGCAATACCCCTCAGGGGGTCTTCGGCATCTGCCCCGGGGGCTGGAAGGGGGAACCGCTCCCTACTGCCGACTACGCCGAAATCAAGCAGGGCCCCGCCGCCATCCGCTCCACCATCGGCAGCGGCGGCGTTCAGGAGTATTCTGTGGAAATTTTGAAAATCTATCCTGAAACCCGGCCGGACAGCCGCAATTTCCTATTGAAAGTCACCGATCCCACCCTGCTGGAAACCACCGGCGGCATCGTCCAGGGGATGTCCGGCTCCCCGATTCTGCAAGACGGAAAGCTGGTGGGAGCCGTCACCCACGTACTGGTCAACGACCCCACCACGGGCTACGGCATCTATATCGGAAATATGCTGGATGCGGCGGCGTAATAAAGAGCCCCACACAAACCGTGTGGGGCTCTGATACGACTTTTTTAAGACACAGTATGATACTATTCCATCCAGGGCTTTCTCTGGAGCCATTTTCCGTTGGTGAAATCGGGGATGGGCATGGGCATTCCGCCCAGGGCCACGCTCTGCTCGCTGAGGCAGGAAATGCTCATCCAGGCTGCGGCATCGTAAACGTCGATGGGCGCCGGGGCATTGGCTCTGGCCGCTTCGATGAAGGCCCGGAACTCCAGCCAGTCCATGCCGTCGTGGCCGCCCTTGATGCCCTCGGCCAGATAGGCCTTCCAGATGGGGTGGTCATAGTCCTGTCTGTATTCCTCGGCGCTGTTCCAGCGCTCCTTCCAGCTGTAGTCGTACCGGTTGTCCCTGCCGTCCAGAAAGACGCTGTTGTTATCCTCCATGAACATCCCCCGGGTGCCCTGGACCTGGAAGCCCCGGGAGTAGGCGCGGGGCAGGGTGGTATCCAGCCGCAGGGTGATGGTCTCCCCCCGGGCGCACTTGATGATGGTGGTGACCACGTCCCCCTGGGCGAAGCGCATTTGGGCAGCGTCATAGTCCGCCCCCTTTTCCCGCAGAATGTAGTCGTGGAGGCCTGCCGCCTTGGAGGCGACGGAAACCAGGGTGAGCATCCGGTTGCCCCTATTGATATCCAGCACATTGGCAATGGGGCCCAGCTCGTGGGTGGGGTAATTTTCGCAGTTTCTGCCCAGGTAATTCCGGAACCGGTAGTGCCGGTTTTCCCTGCCCTGGGAGATTTCGTCCCGCAGGTCGTGGCAGTAGCCTCCCTGGCAGTGGACAATTTCCCCCAGCAGCCCCCGGCGCACCATGTTCAGCACCATCAGCTCGTCCCGGCCGTAGCAGCAGTTTTCCAGAATCATGCACTCCGTTCCCGTCTGCTCGTAGGTCCGCACCAGCTTCCAGCAGTCATCCAGCGAGTATGCGCCGCCGACCTCCAGGGCGGTGTACTTACCGGCGTTCATGGCATCGCAGGCCAGATTGATATGGGAGTCCCAGGAGGCGGTGATTACCACAGCGTCCACCTCCTCCATGGCCAGCAGCACCCGGTGGTCCGCCAGGGCCCTGGGTCTGGGCTGACCGGCGTCCAGCACCAGCTGCACGGCCCGGTCCCGGCGGTCCTCATAGCAGTCGCAGACCGCCGTCACCTGCACGTCCTTCTGGGGCAGCAGGCAGGTCTGCAGCAGTCCCGTGCCCCGGCAGCCCAGGCCGATTACGCCAACACGCAGCATTTCTTTCATGTTCTTACTTCCTTTACACAGGCAGGATCAGCTCCTGCGTTTTCTGAAATATTCTCCAACGGACACCCCGTAAAACCGGTTGAAGGCCCGTCTGAAGGAGTATTCGTTGTCATAGCCCACTCCGTGGGCCACGGCGGACAGGGACAGGTTTTTGTTTTCCAGCAGCTCGCAGGCCAGCTTCATCCGGTTGGACAGCATATAGTCGTATAAATTGATGCCGCAGACCCGCTTGAACAGCTTGGACACTGCGGAGACCGACAGGTCAAACCGGGCGCTGAGGTCCTTCAGCGACAGCTCCGGGTCCGTCAGGTGGTCCTTGACATACTCCAGCAGCTGCTGCTCCAGGTCCCGGCTTTTTTCGCCGGGGGTGGAGCGGCCGCAGAGCCGTTCGTTGATGGCATACAGCGCCTGCCACAGCCCATCCGGGTCCGGGGCCTGGTCCAGCGCCGCAAACAATGGGTCATAGTCCCCGGGCTGGGAGGAAAGCTCATTGACCATCCGGGAGTAGGTCTGGGCCAGAAGCAGCACCAGCTGGCGGATGAATTTCGGCGGCGTCCCCCGCTTCTCGTTTTCCGCCCGGAGGTCCTTCAGCATTTTTTCCGCCGCCCCCAGCTGGCAGCTGGTGACCCGGTTGATAAGCTGCAGCTCCCACTCCATGGGGTAGTAAAAGCCGAAGCTGCGGCTGTCCGTTTCCGCCGCCCGGACCCAGGCCGTCAGGTGCTCGCTGGCCGAGGCATAGGACCTTGCAATGCCCGCAAGCCCCGGCTGGACGCTGCCCCAGAAGATCAGCGGCAGAGTCCTGGCGTATTCCCGGTAGGAAAGCTCCACCCGGCGCAGCAGCACCTGGTCAGAGAAGGCCTCCGCATCGGCAGCGCCCACAATGGCCGCCAGCCGGGTCTTGCTCAGCTCCGCAATTTCATAGGGGTAGTCAAAGGCGGACAGGGCCTCCTCCAGGGGCATCATGCCGTGGCCCAGGGTCCCGTTCTCCACCAAAAACACGGTGTAGTACATTGCATCCGAAAAGCCAATCTCAAACTCCCGGAGCTTTTCCTCCGCCGCTGCCGGGTCGTAATACCCCTGCAGCAGCCGCCGCAGCACATTCTCCCGGGCCACGGCCCGGTACTGCTCCGCCCGGCGCAGCACGTTTTCGTGGGCGCTGTAGAGGCGGCTGACGGATTCCTCCAGGAACCGGTATTCATCGGTCACCGTCTGGCCGGGGGCAACCCGGTTGGAAACGCTGCTCACCAGCCGCTCCAGGGGACTGTAGGTCAGGTTGGTCAGCACCCGGGAAAGATTCACGATGAGCACGGCGCAGAGCAGAGCCACCGCCGTCAAAAACCAGATGCTTCCCATTCTCAGAACCGGAGGCCTTGCAAAGCAGGAGCGGATATCCACCGGAAAGCAGGTGGACCGGCAGGCAATTTCCGTTTCAGCGGTGCCGTCCGAAAACTCCATCCGCAGCAGCTCCCCGTCCAGGCCCTCGATGGACACACCCACCATATCCCCGCTGCGAAGCAGCTCAATCTGGTTGCGAAGGGCGGACCGGTTGATCTCCACCAGCAAAAAGCACCGCATGGGCCGGTTGTATTCCAGGCTCTCCACATACAGCAGGGCGTTTGCCGCATTCCCCGTCATGCCCAGCCGGTCGCCCCGGACCAGGCCGAACAGCTCCAGCTCCCGGATATGGCCGTAAACCACCTGGCTGGACAGAGGCTCCTGGCCCCGCTCCAGGGAAAAGGTGTGGAAAAAGTCCTCCGCCCGGTAAAAGCCCGAGGAGGAATACACCTCCCCCTTTCCGGGAAACACCACCGACAGCCGCTGAATCACGCCGGAGGACACATAGCCCCTAAGATCGTCGCAGATGCTGCGGCGCTTGTAAAGGTCGAACTCCCCGTCGTACAGCCCGGGGGCGGCGCCCCGGCGCTTGACCCACTGGCTTTCGGACAGCTGGTGGCCCAGATTCTGGATGCCGGAGAACGAAGCGTCCAGGGCGCTGGCAGCCATCCGAGCGGTGTACGTCTGCCTGGAGGACTCCTCCCGCTGCTGGCTGCGGCACACCGCCCCGGTCAGCAGGCCCATCAGCAGCAGCCCCAGCACCCCGCAGATAAAGATGTAGGAGCAGTAGATGCGCCGCCGGGTGGAAAGGCAGAGCCTTGGAAGTATCTGTTTTTTCATCCGCTGTCACGCCCCCTTTTTTGACAGTATAGCATACCCCCTTTCCAATGTAAAGCGGGGAAGCCCCCCGCCGCCCGGTTCTTCCCCCATCAATTTTTTCCGGGGCGGAAAACCGGGAAAATTTTGCTGATTGTACAAATTTTATCCTGAGATTCAAATTTGGTTTGTTGAAAAAAGCGGTTTTCTTTTCTATACTATGGTCATACACAAACGCTTCCGGCTCCCATGGGCAGCCGGACCGGAGAGGATGGATGGAAATGAAACGATTGTCCTTAAAGCCCGGGGCCGCCCGCCCCGGCCAGCGCCTGCGGCGGGAAAACCGGGAGCTGTACCTGATTATGGCCCCGGTGCTGGTGATGGTGTTCATCTTCTTTTATCTGCCGATGTTCGGCGTGGTCATCGCCTTCCAGGACTACACCCCCGGCGACCCCTTCTTCTCCCTGGACGGCACCTCCAGGTGGGTGGGGCTTCGGCATTTCAAGGCCCTGTTCTCCTCCATTTATTTTCCCCGGCTCCTGCGCAACACCGTCACCCTCAGCGTGATGAACATTCTGTGCGGCTTCTGGGTGCCCATTGTCTTTGCCCTTCTGCTCAACGAAATCCTTCACCTGCGCTACAAGAAAACCGTCCAGACCGCCAGCTATATGCCCTACTTCATCTCCATGGTGGTGGCGGCGGGCATGGTTATCAGCTTCATCGAGCGGGACGGTCTGGTGAACAAGCTCATCGGCCTGTTCGGCGGCGACCCCATCTCCTTCCGGACGGACCCCAAGTGGTTTCCCGTGATATACACCGTCACCAACATCTGGAAAACCTTCGGCTGGAACAGCATCCTCTACCTTTCGTCCATGGCCTCCATCGACCCGGCCCTGTACGAGTCGGCCCGGATTGCCGGGGCCAGCCGGTTCCAGCAGGCCATTCACATCACCCTGCCCATGATTGCCCCCACCATTGCCATTATGCTGATATTTGCGGTGGGCGACATCATGACCTCCAACACGGACCTGATTCTGCTGATGTACAACAGCGCCACCATGCGCACCGCCGATGTCTTCGGCACCTACATCTACCGGGAGGGCCTGCTCACCGGCAAAACCAGCCTGGGCACCGCCATCGGCCTGTTTGCCTCCACCGTCAATTTCATCCTGGTGTTCATTGCCAACAAGTGCAGCAATAAAATCTCCGGGAACGGCCTATTTTAACCGGAAAGGAGAAATGCGTCATGTTCCGAAAAAAGCAGGGCATCCGGGAGGGCTCCCCCCTGGCGGACGCCTTCATCTACATTGCCGCCGGGCTCATCTGCCTGCTCACCGTATACCCCATGTACTATGTCCTCATCCGCTCCGTCAGCTCTCCGGAGCACGCCCTGGCAGGGGATATGTTCCTTCTGCCCAAGGGCTTTGACCTGACCTCCTACCGCATCATCTTTGCCGATGCCACCATGTGGCGGGCCTACGGCAACACGCTGCTGTATGTGGTCTGCACCACGCTGCTGATGCTGCTGTTTTGCACCCTGTGCGCCTATCCGCTGTGCATCCCCACCCTCCGGGGCAAGAAAATTCTGATTCCCTATCTGCTGATTCCCATGTACTTTTCCGGCGGCCTCATCCCCACCTTTCTGGTGATGAACCGGCTGGGGCTGTACAACAACATCTGGGCGGTCATTCTTCCGGGCTCCTTAAGCATCTGGAACATCATTTTGGTCAGGACCTATTTTTCCTCCATTCCCGAGACCCTGCGGGAATCTGCGGAAATCGACGGGGCCAGCCACTTTACAATAATGACCCGGATTTATCTGCCTCTGGCCAAGCCCATTTTGGCTGTTGTCACCATTTACACCATTGTCATCACCTGGAACAGCTGGTTCAACGCCCTGGTGTATCTGCCGGATACCCAGCTTCAGCCTTTGCAGCTGTATCTGCGCCGGGTTCTGGTGGAGAACACCGTGGACCTGACCAAGCTGCCCATGAACGAGGTGGCGGAGGCCGTCCGCCGGGCCCTTTCCGGCATTCAGATGAAATACGCCATGATTATCTTCACCACCCTTCCGGTGCTGTTTGCCTACCCCTTCTTCCAGAAGCACTTTATCAAGGGCATGATGGTGGGCTCCCTGAAGGGATAATGCCGGGCCGCTCCCGGAGAAATGCATCGGCTTGATTGTTAAGAACCGTTTTCTTGACAATTAACATAAGTCAAAAACAAAACAGAACTAGGAGGAAGAACATGAAACACCTGAGAAACATCATCCTGCTGGCCCTGGCCGCCGCCATGGTGCTGTCCCTGCTGGGCTGCGCCCCCAAGGAGCAGGCCCCGGCCGCCGACACCCCCACTGCCCAGGCCCCCGCCACCCAGGCGCCCGGCGATGGGTCAGCCATGAAGCTGACCATGCTGGTCCCCAACAACAGCAACCAGTTCATCAAGTTCGACGAGCGGGAGGAATACCCGGTCTGGCAGGAGCTGAAGGCCCTGTTTGCCGCAAAAGGCCTGGAGCTGGAGTTTGAGCTCATCCCGGCGGACCAGTACCCCACCACCCTGCAAACCCGCATTGCCTCCGGCACCGACCTGCCCGACATCGTGTGTCTGACCCCCTTCGACGATGCCTCCGCCATGGACCTGGCCAACAAGGGCACCATCCTGCCCATCAACGAAATTGCCGATGCCTATAGCGACGGCACCTTCAACAGCTTCATCCGTGAGCAGTACCCCTTTATGGCCCAGCTGACCACCGCCCCCGACGGCAACATCTACTGGTACACCAGCATCCAGGCCCAGACCTACCAGGGCAAGCCCGCCCCCACCTGCCGGGTCATCAACATCCGCAAGGACTGGCTGGAGCAGCTGAATCTGGAGGCCCCCAAAACCGCCGAGGAATTCGTCAGTGTGATGAAGGCCTTCCGGGACAATGACATGAATGGCAACGGCGTGGCCGACGAGATTGTCACCGTGGATACCTCCGGCGATTTCTTTATGACCGGCATTGCCCAGTGGTTCGGCGTAGGCAACTACCTGACCTCCGTGGACGTGGTCAACAACAAGATTGTCTCCCCCTGGTATCAGCCGGGCATTCAGGATTACCTCAAATATATGCAGCAGCTGGTGGCCGAGGGTCTGATGGACCCGGACCTCATCGGCGCCAGCTATGAGCAGACCAACCAGAGAATGGTGGAAAACAAGGTGGGCGCCACCTTTGATTACTGTATGCAGATGTGGCTGGAGCCCTCCATCAACGCAGAAAATCCCGAGTTCCTGCCCATTGCCAACCTGGACACCGGCTATGAGCCCTACATCATCATCGAGCCCTCCTTCTTCTCCTGGCAGAAATGGGCCGTGACCAAGGACTGCAAGAACCCCGAGGCCGTCGCCGCCCTGCTGGACGTGCTGTACTCCCCCCGCTACGAGGAGCTGACCGCCTGGGGCATTGAAGGCCAGACCTATGAAATGGTGGACGGCGACCGCCAGCTCATGGAGGGCGTGGGCGGTGCCTTCTGGGAGCAGAACGCCGCAGACCGCAACTCCCCCGGCAGCTGCCTCTGGGCCGGCTGCGTGTTCCCCACCGTGTCCCTGTACACCATGGAATCCCAGTTCACCTCCCGTCCCGAGCACAAGAACGAATTCCAGAAGAGCGTTGCCTTCCAGAAAACCGTCTATCCCGATGCCAAGTACTGCTACATGGCCATTGCCACCGACGAGCAGAACCAGCGCAAGGCCGAGCTGATCACCGACCTGTCCACCTATTCCAGCGAATTGGTCACCGATTACATTCTGGGCAGAGCCAGCTTCGACGATTGGGACAAGCACATTGCCCAGCTTCAGGCCCTTGGCCTGGACGAGCTCATCGCCATTGAGCAATCCCAGTACGATGCCTTCCTGGCCTTCTCCAAATAATTCATTCTACACTTGCACAGCGCAGGGTGGAGACCGGTGCGCATCGGCCTCCACCCTGTTTTCTTCATTGTATATGAATCGAGGTAGCATTTTATGGAATACATCCTGCGGGTGGCTGTTCACGAGGATGCCTGGCAGCGGCAGCTCCGGGAGCTGCTGGCGCTGTGCCGCTCCACGCCGGTGACCGAGGTCATGCTCATGGAGCAGTCCCACCAGCTTCTGACCTCCCCCTTTCCCATGGAAAAGCACCGCCGGATGGCGGCCATCTATGAAAAAATGTCCCAGGCTTTTTTGCAGGCAGGCATCCGCTGCAGCGTCAACCTGGTCACCTGCGTGGGCCACGGCGACAACGCCGTGCCGGATGCTCTGGTTCTTCCCTTCCAGCCCTTTGTGGGAGAGGACCTGGCCGAAAGCCGGGCCGTTTACTGCATTGCAAGCCCTGCCTGGGCCGATTACACCGCCGCCGTCTGCGCCCTCTATGCCCGGGCCCACCCTGCCCGGCTGATGATTGACGACGATTTCCGTTCCCTCAACCACACCGCCGCCGTCGGCTGCTTCTGCCCCCTCCACGCCCGCCTGGTTTCGGAGGTCCTGGGAGAAACCGTCTCCCAAAGGGCCCTGTTGGATGCCGTACTGGGCATTGGAGACCGATGTCAAGCCATCAGGGAAGCATGGATGAACGTAAATTTCTCCGCTCAGCTCCATGCCGCCCAAAAAATCGAGGCTGCCGTCCACGCCGTGTCGCCTGAGACCCAGGTGGGCCTGATGAACTCCGGCGAGCCGGCCCACTCCCTTCAGGGGCGGGACATGACGGCGCTGCTACTGGCCTTTGCCGGGCAGGAGCCCTGCCTGTCCCGGCCGCTGGGCGGTGCCTACAGCGACGGCCTCCACCTGGACATTGTGGGGATGCACCAGGGAATGGCCCTGAGTATGTCTGCTGTGACCCGGGACACCTTCTGGGTCAGCGAGGTGGAGAACTATCCCAACAGCCCCTACACCAAAAGCGCTGCCATGACCCGGCTGCAAATGCAGCTCCATGCCCTGGCAGGCGCCGACGCTCTGTCGCTGAATCTGTACGACTATCTGGCCACGCCCCTGCCTTTGCAGGACCGGTGGACCCGGGCCCTCTGTCAGGCGGCCCCCTCGGTGGAGACCATTGCCCGGCTGCGAAGAGGCAAGACCCTCCGGGGGGTGGGGCTTCCCTGGCAGCCGGATGCAGCCCTGCACCAGAGCATCCCTGCCCACCGCCCGGACCAGCTGCTTCCTGAGCGCCCCCTGGACAGGATTCTGCCCCTTCTGGGCATTCCCGTTCAGTTTTCCCCCGGCGAGACCAACGTGCTTTTGGGCGACAGCGTCCTAAGCTACACCCGGGACGAGCTTACCGCCTTTTTGAAGGGGGGCCTGATTCTGGACGGACTGGCCGCCAGGCATTTGCAGGACCTGGGGCTGGGGCAGCTGCTGGGCTGCACCGTCGGCAGCGGAGTCAGCGGCCCCTGCGTGGAGCAGCTGGCCACCCCGGACGGCCCTTGGGCCGGGACCCTGCTGCCCACCGACTGGGAGGCCCTCCGCCGGGACGGTCGCTTCATTTACAGGCTCCATCCGTCACCGGAGGCCATGGAGCTTTCACGGCTGCTGGACCAGGACAAGGGGTATCTCTCCCCGGGGATGGTGCTGAGCCGCAACTCCCTTGGCGGGACGGTGTGCGTCATGGCCGCCCCGGTCCGGGCGCTGGGCTGGCTCACGCCGGGGCGGCGGGCCCTCATGGGCTTCCTGCTCCAAAAAATGCCCGGCTGCGCCGACCTACCCATTGTGGAGGGGGTAAACCTGGCGTCCTTTTACTATGAGGCCCCCGGGGGCGACGGGCTGCTGGCCATTGTCAACTGCGGCCTGGACCCGGAAACGGCGACTCTTTCCCCAACCTTCCATCTGATAAACTGCCTGGACCCCGGGGACCCGTCGCCGCTGGCCCTTCCGCCGGTGTCTGCAAAATTTTACCGTACCCATACAAGAAAGGACACGCTATGAAACTGACATATTTAGGCACCGCCGCCGCCGAGGGGTGGCCCGGGGTGTTCTGCAACTGCGGCAGCTGCCAGGCCGCCAGAGCCCTGGGCGGGAAAAATATCCGCACCCGGTCCCAGGCCATTGTGGATGGGGAGCTGCTGCTGGACCTGCCCTGCGACACCTACCTCCACGCACTGCGGGAGGGGCTGGACCTGTCCGCCGTCCGGTGGCTGCTGGTAACCCACTCCCACACGGACCACTTCTACCCCGCCGAGCTGGTGCTCCGGGGCGGCTGCTATGGCCTGGACATGACCAGCGCCGCCCTGGATATCTACTGCAACGAAGCCGTGGAGGCCTATTTTTACCGGGCCGCCCGGCAGGAGCTGGAGCCGGACATTGAAAAAAATCTGCATTTTCACCGGGCACGCCCCTTTGAGGCCTTCCAGGCCGGGCCATACCGGGTAACGCCTCTGCCCGCCCGCCACATGGAAACAGAGCAGGCGCTGATTTACCTCATTGAAAAGGCCGGAAAAAGCCTGCTGTACGCCCACGATACCGGCCGCCTTCTGCCCGAGGTATTGGACTATCTGGCAGGCAGGCAGCTGGACCTCATCAGTCTGGACTGCACCAGCGGCCGCCGGGAAAACGGCGCATCCGACGGGCATATGGGCCTTCCGGATGCCGTATGGGTGCGGCAGCGGCTGCTGGGCTCCGGCGCCGCCGACGGCCACACCCGCTTTGTCCTGAACCACTTTTCCCACAACGGGGGGCTGCTTCACAAGCAGCTGGAGGAGCAGGCCGCCGTCTGGCAGATGGTGCCGTCCTACGACGGAATGCAGGTTATTCTGTGACCCCGGCGCAGATGGAAGGGAGAATACCCGGGCAGCGGCTGTTCTGCACCTTGTGCTTTCTGGCCTATTTCAGCACCTACCTGGGGCGGCTGAATTTCACCGCCTCCCTCGGGGAGATTGCCGCCGCCACCGGCTTTACGAAGCCGGAGCTGGGCCTGGTCAGCAGCGGCTTTTTCATGGGCTACGGCGTATTTCAGCTGGTCTGGGGACTGGCCGGGGACCGGCACTCCCCGGTCAAGCTGGTGTTCGGGGGGATTTTTGCATCCGGCGCTTTGAATCTTGCCATGGCCGCCGCCAGAAGTCCCGGGGTCATGGCGGCGCTGTGGCTGTGCAACGGCATTGCCCAGTCCGCCGTCTGGTCGCCGCTGCTGCGTCTGACCGTGGAGGTCCTGCCTCCCCGGGCCGCCCAGCAGACCAGCATCCGCTATTCCGCCGCCGTCCCCCTGGGCACCCTGGCCACCTACGGCCTGTGCGGGCTCTGCGCCGCCCTTCACGCCTGGCGGGCGGCATTTCTGGGGGCCGGTGTGATTCTGATTGCCGTGTCCCTGGTCTGGCTGGTGAGCATGGCCCCGCTGGACCCCCCGGCGGCTATGGCCGGGAGCGTCAGGCAGCTGCCCCCCTTTCCGAGGGCCGCCGTGGCGCTGCTCATCCCCACCTTTCTGGCCGCCGCTGTCAACGGGCTGCTCCGGGACAGCGTGCAGACCTGGATGCCCACCTATTTGCAGGAGACCTACGGACTGAGCACAGCCTCCTCCATTCTCTTTACCCTGGTGCTGCCGGTGGTCAACCTCAGCGGCGTCTATCTGTCCGGCTGGGCAAACCGGCAGGTGTTCCGCAACGAGCTGTCCACCGCCATGGCCGCCTTCCTCTGCGGCGGCCTTCTGCTGGGGCTGAACGCCGCCCTGGGCCTTCCCCTGGGGCTTTCCCTGGCGCTGTTCGGCCTGTGCGGGGCCATGATGCTGGCCGCCAACACCATGCTCGTCACCTTTGTCCCCCTGGGTCTGCACCGAACGGGCCGGGTCAGCGCCCTCAGCGGCATTCTCAACGCCGCCACCTATCTGGGCAGCACCCTGTCCGGCTACGGCGCCGGCCGCCTGCTGGAGCGCAGCACCTGGACCGCAGCCCTGGGAGCGTTGAGCCTGGGCGCTCTGGCAGCCGCCGGTCTGTGCATTGCCGCCGCAGGAAAATGGACCGGCCTTCGCCGATAACGGGAGATTGTTAACTAATAAACAGGGCGCACCCATCCGTGCGCCCTGTTTACTCGTTTTCTTCCGATTTCTTCTGCTCCTCCAGCCAGGTCTGGACGATGTCCTCCACCAGCAGGGAGATGCTCCATTTTCGGCTGGCGGCGATTTTGGCCAGCTGCTGCTTTGTCTCCTCGTCGGTGCGGAAGGAGATGTACTCCGTCTTTTTCATTGTGTCACCCGCCCTTCTATGATATATGTAGTATATCATAGAACCCCAGCGGATACAAGCATGATTTTGGAATGGTCCGCTACCCTTGCCCCGGGAAAAACGGTGTTTTTTGCCTTGCAAACCCTGTCTTTATGGCATATAATGGGGGTATCCCACCGAAAGGATTGTGAAGCACATGAATGTGACCTTGCAGAATCTGACCAAGAAATTCCCCAGCCGCAGCAAAAAAGGGGCGGATGTTGTGGCTGTGGATGATTTTTCCTTTGAAATTCCCGACGGGAAGCTCATCGGCCTGCTGGGGCCCTCGGGCTGCGGCAAGTCTACCACCTTGAATCTGCTGTCGGGGCTGCTGAAGCCCACCTCCGGCCGGATTTTCTTTGGGGAGGACGACGTCACCCAGCTGCCGCCGGAAAACCGGGGGGTGGGGCTGGTGTTCCAGAACTACGCCTTGTATCCCCATCTCACCGTCCGCCAGAACATCACCTTCCCCCTGGAAAACCGGAAGGGCAAGGACCGGCTGACCCGCAGGCAGCGGGAGGACATGGCCCTGGAGGCGGCGAAGCTGGTCCAGATTGAGGCCCTCATGGACCGCAAGCCCAAGGAGCTGTCCGGCGGCCAGCAGCAGCGGGTGGCCATCGCCCGGGCGCTGGTGAAAATGCCAAGAATTCTCCTGCTGGACGAGCCTCTTTCCAACCTGGACGCCCGGCTGCGGCTGCAAACCCGGGAGGAAATCCGCCGGATTCAGCGGGAAACCGGCATCACCACCGTCTTTGTCACCCACGACCAGGAGGAGGCCATGTCCATCTCCGACCAGATTGTGGTGATGAAGGACGGCCTGGTCCAGCAGACCGGCGCGCCCCAGGCGGTTTACGACGACCCCAAAAACCTGTTTGTGGCCAAGTTCCTGGGCACGCCGCCCATCAACGTCTTTGACGGGCAGGTGCAAAACGGCAGGCTGTACATTGGCTCCGAGGCCGTGCTGGAGGTTCCCGGCGTTTCCGACCAGGCGGTCACCGCCGCCGTCCGGCCCGAGGGCTTCATCCTGTCGGACACCGGCGCTCTGACCTGCCGGCTCTCCGGGGTGGAGGTGCTGGGCCGGGACATCAGCGTGGTATCCACCCACGAGCGCTGCCAGAACGCCGCCATCCGCTCCATCATCCCCTCTCAGTGCCAGGTGGGCGGCCCCGCCGTCCGCTTTGACCTGAAACCCGGCAAGGTTTTCCTGTTTGATGCCGCCGGGAACCGGCTTTTCTGATTCGGAGGCGGCTATGGAACAGAACAATTACAAGGGCTGGCTCTATCTGCTGCCCGCCGCCGCCTTCCTGGGGGCGTTTCTGGTGTATCCCCTCATCGACGTGTTCATCTACTCGGTGGAGGAGGGATACAACTTTGCCTCCCAGACCTATTGGGGGGTAGGCGGCTACAACTTCTCCTACGTCCTCCACGACCCCTATTTTTTGCAGGCGTTAAAAAACACCTTCATTCTGGTGCTCATCACCGTGCCGGTGTCCACGGGGCTGGGGCTGCTGATTTCCGTGGGCCTGGCCTCCATCCGGCGGCTGCGGGAGCTGTACCAGACCGTTTACTTTCTGCCCTACGTCACCAACACCCTGGCGGTGGGCCTGGTGTTTATGATTCTCTTCAAGCAGACCCCCTACTCCGACGGCTTTGCCAACCTGATTTTGAGCCGGTTCGGGGCCGGGCCCATCGACTTCATCGGCGGGCCCTACTGGGCGAAGATGCTGGTGCTGTGCCTGTACACCGTGTGGGTGGTGATGCCCTTCAAGGTGCTGATTCTCACCTCGGCCCTGGCCTCGGTGGACGAGACCTACTACAATGCCGCCCGGGTGGACGGCACCTCCAAAATGCGGATTTTCTTCAAAATCACCCTGCCCATGATTTCCCCCACGGTGTTCTATCTCATCATCACCGGCTTCATCGGGGCCTTCAAGGCCTACTCCGATGCCGTGGCCCTGTTCGGCACGGACCTGAACGCCGCCGAGATGAACACCATCGTGGGCTACATCTACGATATGCTCTACGGTGCCTCCGGCGGCTACCCCTCCTACGCCTCCGCCGCGGCGGTGCTGCTGTTCGCCATCGTGCTGACCATCACCTGCATCAACCTGATGGTCAGTAAAAAGCACGTGCACTATTGAGGGAGGCAGCTATGGACTACGAAAAAATCGAGAAAAACGCCCTGGTCCGGCAGCGGGCCCTGAAAGCCGTCACCTATGCCCTGCTGACCCTGTGGGCGGTGCTGGTGCTGTTCCCCTTCTACTGGATGGTGCTGACGTCGCTGAAAAGCTACGGGGCTTACAACGCCGAGTGGGTCCCCAAGCTCTACACCCTGTCCCCCACCCTGGAGAACTACCGGGAGGCCTTCACCGCCGTGCCGCTGGCCGGGTATTTTGTGAACACTATCATCTTTACCGTCATCACCACCGCCGCCATGCTGCTGGTGACGGTGCTGGCGGCCTTCGCCTTTGCAAGGCTTAATTTCCGGGGGAAGAATCTGGCCTTCACCGCCTTTCTGGCGCTGATGATGATTCCCTCTGAGCTGGTGGTCATCACCAACTTTGTCACCATCACCAACCTGGACCTGCGCAACACCTTCACGGGGCTGATTCTGCCGTCGGTGACCTCGGTGTTTTACATCTACCTGTTAAAGGAGAATTTCGCCCAGATTCCGGACGAATTATACTACGCCGCCAAGGTGGACGGCACGTCGGACCTCAAATACCTGTTCAAGGTGATGATTCCCATTTGCCGGCCCACCATCATCACGGTGACCATTTTGAAGGTCATCGAGTGCTGGAACGCCTACGTCTGGCCCCGGCTCATCACCGACGACGAAAGCTACTTTCTGGTGTCCAACGGCATCCAGGCCATCCGGGAAAACGGCTTCGGCCGGGACAACATCCCCGCCATGATGGCCGCCGTGGTGGTGATTTCCGCCCCGCTGATTCTGCTGTTTCTGATTTTCCGGCGGAAGATTATGGCGGGCGTTTCCAGAGGAGGGGTGAAGGGATGAAAAAGCTGATTTCCCTGCTGCTCCTGCTGGCCCTGGTTCTCACTCTCTCCGGCTGCCACGGCTCCCGGGAGGTCCGGCACTTCGCCCTGCCCGATGCCTTCGACACGAGCCGGGACTATGCCATTACGTTCTGGGCCAAAAACGACACCAACCTGACCCAGGTGGACATCTACAAAAAGGCCATTGCCGATTTTGAGGCCCTCTACCCCAACATTACCGTGAACCTCCGGCTGTACACCGACTACGGCAAGATTTACAACGACGTTATCACCAACATTGCAACCGACACCACCCCCAACGTCTGCATCACCTACCCGGACCACATCGCCACCTACCTTACCGGTGCCGACACCGTGGTGCCCCTGGATGCGCTGCTGGCCCACCCGGGCTACGGGCTGGGGGGCCGGGACCTGGCCTTTGCAGGCCCCAGCCGGGAGGAGATGATTCCGGAGTTTCTGGCCGAGGGGACCCTGGGGGGGCAGCTGTACGCCCTGCCCTTCATGCGCTCCACCGAGGCCTGCTATGTGAACAAAACCTATGTGGAAAAGCTGGGCTTCACCCTGCCGGAGGCTTTGACCTGGGACTTTGTCTGGCAGGTCTCCGAGGCCGCCATGGAAAAGGATGCCGAGGGCAATTTCCTGGTCAACGGCCAGAAGGTGCTGATTCCCTTCATTTACAAATCCACGGACAACATGATGATTCAGTACTTAAAGCAGCTGGATGCCCCCTACTCCACCGCCAAGGGAGACGTGCTGCTGTTCAACGACGAGACCACCGCCTTCCTGCTGGACATTGCGGGCCATGTGAAAACCGGGGCCTTCAACACCTTCAAGCTGGCAGGCTACCCCGCCAACTTCTTAAACGCCGGCCAGTGCATTTTCGCCATCGACTCCACCGCCGGGGCCACCTGGATGGGAAGCTCTGCCCCCCTTATTGACATTGCCGAGGACAAGCTGGTGCCCTTTGAGACCGCCGTCATGGCCATTCCCCAAGTAAACCCCAGCAGCCCCAAAATGATTTCCCAGGGTCCGTCCCTGTGTGTGTTCAACAAGGCGGACACCCAGGAGGTTCTGGCCAGCTGGCTGTTTGCCCAGTATCTGCTGACCAACGATGTTCAGATTGCCTATGCCCAGACCGAGGGCTACGTGCCCGTCACCGCCAAGGCCCAGCAGGACCCGGCCTATCTGGAATACCTCCGGCGCCGGGGGGAGGACAATGAGCTGCACTACAGCGTGAAGATTGACGCTGCCCGGCTTCTCATGGACAACACGGAAAACACCTTCGTCACCCCGGTGTTCAACGGCTCCGCCTCCCTGCGCAACGCCGCCGGGCAGCTGATTGAAAACGTCAACAAGGCCGTCCGCCGCAAGCAGCCGGTGGACGAAGCATCCGTTTCCCGGCTCTACGAGGAGGTATCGGCCCTGTACCATCTGGACCAGATTACCGCCGGAGCGGGGAAAACCGACTTCGGCCCCCTGCCCGCCCCCTCCCGGGCGCTGCTGGGGATACTGGCGATTTGCTGGATTTTCCTGGGCATTTCCTGGCTGAACAGGTGGAAACGGCAAAAAAGCAAAAAAGAATGCTGATTGGATTGATTTATTTTCCAACCGTAGTATAATGAAACCGTGCTGCAATGCACGAACAATCCGAAAAGGAGAATCAGAACATGAAAAAGATCATTGCAATGCTGCTGGCTCTGACCATGGTCCTGGCCTTCGCAGGCTGCGCCAAGACCGAGGCCCCCGCCACCACCGCCGCTCCCGAAACCACCGCTGCCCCCGCCACCGAGGCTCCCACCGAGGCCCCCGAGACCGAGGCTCCCGCCACTGAGGCTGCCGAGGCCGCTGCCATGACCCACGAGGAGTACATGGCCGCCGAGCTGGACACCGAGGTCACCGTTGAGACCTACGTCCAGGCCACCCAGTCCTGGTGGGACGGCAAAATCACCATTTACTGCCAGTCCCCCGACGGCGCTTACTTCGCCTACAACGTGGCCTGCTCCGAGGAGGATGCCGCCAAGCTGGTCCCCGGCACCAAGGTTGCCATCACCGGCTTCAAGGGCGAGTGGTCCGGCGAGGTGGAGATTATGGACGGCACCGTGACCATCCCGGCTGACGGCGACACCTTCGTGGCCGAGGCTCTGGATGTCACCGAGCTGCTGGGCACTGAGGAGCTGATTGCTCACCAGAACGAGCGGGTCGCCTTCACCGGCATGACCGTGGAGGCCTGCAACGATGCCGGCGACGCCTTCCAGTACAACTGGGACGGCTCCGGCGCTGAGGGCTCCGACTCCGACCTGTACTTCAACGCCTCCGTCGGCGGCAACACCTACACCTTCGTCATTGAGTACTACCTGTGCAACGCCGAGTCCGAGGCCTACAAGGCCGTTCAGGCTCTGAAGGTGGGCGATGTCATCAACATGGAAGGCTTCCTCTACTGGTACGAGGGTGCCCAGCCCCACATCACCTCCGTCACCGTGGCTGAGTAAACTGCATAACCCAAAAAAGGACGCACGAATTTTTCGTGCGTCCTTTTCCTATTTTCCCAACCGTAGGGAAGGGGCTTGCCGGTCATTCCCGCCGGGAATGACGCCATTTTCCAGAGGAAAATGGCCGGACAGCCCCAAGTGCTGTCCCTACGCTATCTTGGAATCTCCCCGTTGGGCAGTGCGCCGGTGAAGGTGAAGCGGTAGCTGACGTAGCTCTCCCGGGGCTCCTGGGTCAGCTCCAGCTCCGTAAAGTAGCAGTAGCAGCTGCCCCACACCGGATGGACCAGATTCCCGGGCTTGGGGTCCGCAAACAAGGCTTGCAGGTCCAGCAGCTTCTGGTAGGCCCCCTCCCCGCAGAACACCCCCTGGCCGGTGATGCGCCGGATAATGGGGCTGATGCCCGCATACTGGCTCACCCCGTCCACCGTTTCATAGTGGGCCGTCCGGCTCATCTCGTCCCGGTAGGTGTGGGGGTTGACCGGCCAGAGATGGTCCTTGTAGCTGATTTTCATCATACCAGCACCCTCCTGTCCAGGGCAAAGCCCTTTCGGACCCGCCGCAGGCCGTCCCGGGTGAAGGTTCTGGACACCGATGTCCAGTCGCAGTGGGAATAGATTTCCGTCTTTACGTCGGTGATGACCTTGATTTCAAAGTCCGCCTCCGGCTCCGCCGCCTCCTGGGACCCTGCCGGAATCAGCTCCTCCAGCTCCAGCAGCCACTGCCCCGGCTCCCGGCGGATGCCCACCGGGGCCCTCTCGCCCATGGCCAGCTGGGGCTCCGCCACCAGCTCCTGCCGGGCGGAAAACCCGGTGACGAAGGTGTGGCGGTAATCGTTGATGTAAATGTAAAACCCGGGGCCGATCTGGTAGCTGTCCGCCCCGGTGACGGCGGTGAAGGTGGCCATCACCGACACCGCATACACCTGGGCCACCCCGTCGTAAATGCACCCGTTCTGGACGCATTCCGCCCCCAGCCACCGCAGCACCTCCGTGGCCCGGAGGGCCTCCAGCTCGCACTCCGCCCCGCCCATGGCCGCCGGGCACAGGACGCTCACCTCCACCGTCACCGTCAGGGAGGACCGGTCCACCCGGTCAATGTGGACCGCCGCCACCGGCCCCGTCAGCGGCGGGAACTTCTGGCCGGGGTAGGCCGCAGCCGCCTGGAAGTTCTCCTGCCGCAGCCGGCTGATGACCAGCTCTAGGATTGAGATTCCCACAAATCGTTGACCCCCTTCTCCACGCACAGTCCCCAGAGGTAGACCGGCTGATTTTGATAGTAATAGGCCTCCACCCGGCGAAACAGGTAGCTTTTCTCCCCCAGGCCCAGGGTGTCCCCCTCCCGGACCGGCGTTCCTGCAGGGCCCATGTAGACATACTGCCCCCGGGAGACCTCCCCCAGAGGCGATGCCTCCGCCTCCACGCTCTGCCAGCTTTTGGAGTTAACCGCCCGGAAAAAGCCCCGGACGGTCTTTGCCTGCTCCCCGGTTCCAAGGGTCATGTCCGTGCCGTACCGGGCCATGGCCTTTTCCACCGCATTGCGCATCTCACACCCCCATAAAGGCAAAGCCGTCCCGGAGGTAGGGGCCCATCATCAGCTCCGCCTGCCGCCGCAGGCACCGGGAGGCGGCGCTGCCGCCCTGCTTCACCACCAGGTCCCCGGCCCGGAATTCCTGCATCTGTCCCCCGGCCTCCTCCAGAGCCGCCAGGGCGTACAGTGCTGCGGCGGCCACAAAGTCCGCCTTGCAGCTGTCCGCCGTCAGCCCCTCCCGCAGCCGGGCTTCCAGCGCGGTGACCGCAGCGGCACACAGCAGGCGCAGCAGCTCAGCCTGCCGCCCCTCCTGCACCCCCGCCAGGGCCGCCGCCTGGGCATAGGTCAGCTCCCGCAGCTCCATCAGATATTCAGAGCGGCGGAAGCGCCGTCGCAGATTTTGCCGAAGCCGGAGATGGAGGTGATGGCGGCCCGCTCCAGCTGCCGGTCGATGAGCTTGTCGTACTCCACCAGCACGTCTCCGGCCCGGACCTGCTCCAGGGCGTAGCGGCTGTCCAGACCGATAATCATGTTGTTGATGACTGCGCCGGTCCGCAGCAGCTTGGCCCCCAGGGGGCTGGTCAGCTTGCCGGTGCCCTGGAAGTTCAGGCCCGTCAGGGGATTTTGCAGCTCGGGCACCTTCAGCAGCTTGGTCATGGTCTTGGTGGAGCAGAGAATGGTGTCCATGGTGAAGGGGTCAAAGGTCCCCCAGAACTCCACCAGCTGGTCATAGCCCAGGATCCCGGCGGTGCCGGAGATGGGGGCCGTGCCCACGATGTACTGGCTGCCGGCGTTGCTGTTGCCGTCGCCGCTGAGAATCACCTTGATGGCATCGGAGAGCTGCTGCTTCTGGATGTGCGCGCCAATCTGGCGCAGCATCACGCCGAACAGGTCCAGCTTCTGGAAGCGCAGAGCCTCATAGGAGGCCACCAGCATCCGGCCCCGCTTTTTCAGGGTGATCAGATGCTCCTTGGACTTGACCTCGGTCTCAGGGATGGCCCCGCCCTCGGCCACATCCTGCAATGCCTTGTCGGCATCGGTGGGCACAGAGTAGATGGACCGGTAGTCCATGGCATCGATGACGGTGGTGGTGGCGGTGATGGCGGGCAGGATGTCGTTTTCCTCCATGCCCTGGCGGACGGTCCGGGCGATGTACTCAGGGAACAGCACCGCGGAATCCATGGTGGAGAAGAACTTCTCCACCGGAGAGGACCCCGCCCCCTTGGCCCGGATGCCGAACCGCTTCAGCTGCCGCTGAAAGGCATCGGTGCCCTCCAGGGCCGTGCCCCGGTAATTCTCGCTGGGGTCCAGCGATTCCAGCACCTGGGTAAAGCTCATCCCCGTCTGCCGGTACATACCCTTTTCCAGTTTCAGATTGTCATAACCCATTTTTCATTTCCTCCTAAAGTAAAATAGTATGGTTACTGAACATTCAGTAAAACCCAAGCAAAATCTCTCTCCCTGCGTAGGGGGCCTTGCCCCACGGACAGCCGCAAGGGCTGTCCCTACGCAAAACTTAAATCAGAAATCCACTGTCCATCTCCTCCCGCCGGGCATCTCCGCCCAGCTGCATCACCGCCGGCAGGCTCTCCGCCAGCCGGTCCTCCAGGGCCTTGCGCAGGGCCAGCAGGTCCTCATTTCCGGCGGTGGAGGCCAGGCCCTTCAAAACCTCCGCCTCCACCCCCAGCTCCAGGGACAGCCCCAGCCGGACGATGCTCTGCTCCAGCTCCCGGCGGTACCGCCGGCCCAGCTCCGCCTCCTGGCACAGCGCCCGGTACTCCCCCTGGGCCCCCTGGGCCTCGGCCAGCTCCTTGAGGCTTTTGCCGCCCCAGGCCTTCAGCACCCCGGCCTCCCGCTGGGCGGGCACCGCCACGAAGGAAAATTCGTAGGCATCCACCGGCTCCTGCAAAATGGCGCAGCACAGCGCCCCGTCATACCGCTCCCCCTTCACATGGCCGCAGGAGCCGTACTCGCTGCCGCAGATGGAGCAGACGGCCCGGGCCATGGCGCAGCCCACGCTCACCTCCTTTTTGATTCCCGCCTCAATGTCGGCGATAATCTCCTCGTTGGCCCCGCCCCGGCGGATGTAGGCCCAGGCCTTGAGGAAGCTGACGCCCGCCTCCCGGACCACCTGGGTCTCGAAAATCCGGGCCACCTGACTGTCGGCGCTCCACCGGTGGTCCACAATGCCGGTTTTCCCCACGAACAGTCCCGCCAGGGCCCCCAGGGCCCCCTCGTCAAACCGCTCAAAGTCCCGGTCCACCTGGTTGTCGCACAGCCGCAGGGAGAACACATACACCTGCTCCGGGTTCAGCCTGGCCTTGGCCAGACGGTTGATGGCCTCCATCTGCACCGCCGTAGGCGCACCCCCGGTAGCCGCTTCCGCTTCCTTTTTAATTTCCATAATTCCCTCCTAAACAACACATCCAAACGCCTCGCAGAGTTTGCCGCCGCAGCGGCAAATAAAATTCAATCATTTTTTGCCGGGGCGTGTACCTGGCAAAAAATACCTCTCAGGCAGCTTGTGTAGAAATTTTCGCTGTAGGCGAAAATTTATGCACGAAGCAGACTGCATCCATTTAGCGGAAAGCCCCGAAGGGGATTTTCGCTAGGCGCGAGCCTTTTCCGCCTGGGCTCTGTACAAATCCGCCTGGGCCTCCTGAGTGATATCCTGCAGGGAAATATCATCCCACAGAATCTCCACCCGGTCGTCCAGCCCCTCCAGGGCCAGATAGGTCCGGCAGATTTTCCCCATGGCCGGCTCCACCGTCCGCCGCAGGGCCCACAGCTCCGAGGTCAGCAGGTCCGCCTGCTGGGTGCTCATCCGCTCCGTGGTGCTCCAGTTAAGGCCCAGCAGGAAGGGCGGCAGCCCGGTTTTGGCAACCAGCTGCTCCAAAATCTGCCGGACCGGCACCTGGGAGTCCAGAATGGGAGCCTCCGCCCCGATGACCCGGATGTCCACATCCCCCACCGTCACAAAATCCCGGACGGTGCCGTTTTTGCTGTCCTCCATGGCCCGTGCCCACTCGGCGGCCACCGTCCGGCCCCGGTCCTGGGCGGCGGCGGGGTCCAGGTCGTCCCCCTTGCAGGTGACGCTGTAGCGGATGTTCCCCGCCCGCTCCCAGTTGGAGCCGATGGTGTTGTAAATTTTCAGCAGAATGTCCGCCAGGAAGGGCATTCCCCGAAACAGACTCACCCCGTAGGGGTGCCCCGGCTCCGGGTGCATGGTGGTGAACAGCAGCAGATTCTGGTAGGGCAGAGGCCGCAGCAGCCCCTTTTCATCCCGTCCCCACAGCACCGTGTCCAGGGGATTGTCCCCCTGCTGGACCTCCAGTGCGCACACATCCCCCCAGCACACCGCCCGGAGACGGCCCCCCGCCACCACCAGCTCCCCCACGGCCCGGCCGTAGGTCAGCAGGCTGTCCAGGTACCCGCTTAAAAAGCTGTCAATGCCCATCTGCCCCCGGCCGCAGGGCATTCTCTTCAAAAAATCGTTGAGCCGCTGCTGGGCCTGGGCATCCCGACACTTCACCTGAAAGCCGCCGCACAGCCGGACCATTTTCCCCACGGCGGCATCCAGCACCGGAATTGCCTCCCGCAGCTCCCGGTACACCCGCTCCTCCCCGCCCCCCAGAGGCACAAACCCCCGGAGTCCGGCAAAGGGGTGGGTGTCCCCGGAGCGCAGCTGGCAAACCGCCGCCACCGGCCTTGCTTCCTTCTTCCGTTTCAAATAACCGCTCCTTTCAAAAATTCGTACACGCCCAATACCTTCCCCCGGGGGGAAGGTGGATTGCCGAAGGCAAGACGGAAGAGGAATGCGGGCAGTCATGTTATGTGCTGTAAACGTAAGTGCCTGCTAATCGTTCCATATCGCCGTTCCTCTTCCGACCTCGCTTACGCTCGGCCACCTTCCCCCCGGGGGAAGGTTTTTCGCCCTGCGTCACATCTTCCGCTCTACGCTCCACACCCCAAACCCGGCCTCCGCCTTCTTCCCCAGCACCGTGGCCGCAAAATAGCGCATATCGTCCATGGCGTGGTCGTGGTCCTTTTTCACCCGCTCGCCGCCGGCTGCCAGGTCCCACACGTACTCCCCCAGCTCCCGGATGCAGCTAAGGCAGCCCCGGCAGATGACGATTTTCCCGCTTTTCAGCAGGTCCGAGGTCAGCCGGATGCCGGACAGCACATCGTTGCTGGCCTTTCGCACCCGCCAGTCCCGCCGTCTGAGGACCTCCATAAAGCTGGCCGCCGAAGGGTCCACAATCACCGCCTCCACCTTCCGCCCTCCCGCCAGCCGTTCCAGAGCGTCGGCGTACTCCTCGTCGGTCATCTGCCGGTGCTCCGCCCGGGAGTCGAAGTAGAATTCCGCCACCCGGTACCACACGCCGTCCCGAAGCCCCCACAGGCCCATGGACGTGGGATTCACCGTGCCGTAGTCGCAGGAGATGTACCACCTTTCGCAGGTATCCGGCGCATCCTCCAGCATTTCCGGGCCAAAAAAGTCGTACACCCGTCCCTCCGCCTGGACCCACAGCCCCAGCACGTACCGCTGGTAAAAGGCCCCGGTGTACAGCCGCTCATACCGCTCCCGGATGGCGGGGGTCAGGGAGGGGTTGTCCTCCATGGTGAAGTGGAGCCGCAGGCAGTTGCGCTGTTCCGCCTCCAAAATCCAGGTCCGGTACAGCCAGTGCCCCGGCCCCGCGGGGTTGCAGTTAAACCACAGCCTTGACCCCGCCACCGAGCACCGGGCGCAGGCCTGCTCCACAAAGGACCGGGGCATCAGCGCCGCCTCGTCCAGCAGCACCCCGGCGAAGGTAATGCCCTGAATGAGGGCCGCCGAGCTTTCATCCCGGCCGCCGAAGATGTAGAACTGATTTTCCCGCCCCCAGAGCCGGACCGTCAGCAGATTGTCAGACCGTCTTTCCTGCCACTTCGCCCCCAGCTCCGTCAGTCTCGGGAGAATTTCCGACAGCACGTTGCGCCGCAGGGACCCCACGGTCTTGCCGCAGACCCCGAATTTCCGGCCGTTGAAGGAACTCTGGGCCCACAGGAAGAACCCCAGCCCCATGGCCAGGGTCTTTCCCGACCGCACCGCCCCGTCGCAGACGATGGCGTCGCAGCCCTCATCGGGGCTTCCCGGCATCCACCAGGTCATCACCCGCCGCTGCTTGGGGGAAAAGGCCAGCTCCCTCACGACCTCTCACCACCCCCCAGGGCCGCCAGAAAGTCCTCCAGGGCCCCCGCCTCCTCGCCCGTCAGCGCCGCCAGCTGGCGAAGCGCCTCCAGGCGGTCCATGAGCCGCACCTCCACAGTGCCCTTGTCGTTGCGCCGGACCTCACTGAGCAGGCTCAGGTCCAGCTTCGCCAGGTCGGGGTGCTCCTCCAGCACCAGCCGCACGCAGTCATTGGCCCGCCCAAAGGCCAGCTCCCCCAGCCGCCGCACCACATCCCGCTGCACCACCGCCCCCTCCCGAATGCGATTTTTCAGTCTTTTGTCCACCTTTTGAACCCTCCTTTCACCCCTGCGCCCAAAAAAAGAAAAAGTTGCACCCAAACGTGCAACTTTATAAAAATATGTGCTTATCGGTTTCACGCAGCAAAAACTGTAGGGCGGCCCAATCACAGGCCGCCTCAGAATGACATTAAAACTTTCTCCGTATCTCCCGAACGCCCAATTCCAGCGTCCGCTCCGCCTTTTCTCTCAGGGCCTCCCCCAGCAGCGCAAACTCCGTCACGCTTCCGTGGGGCACCGCCCAGGCTCCTGCATCGGTGCCCGGGGCGATAAGGCCCCCCAGGCGGGCAAATTTCCTCACATTTTCCATGGCGCTTTCCAGAATGGCCTCCACGGCCCCCTCGTCAAAGCGCCCCTTCCCCCGGAGGTTTCCGATGGTGGACAGGGTGGGCACCCAAACCGTGCCCATGTCCGCCATAGCGTGAAGGGCATCCGCATCCAGATAGGCCCCGTGCTCCACGGAGTCCACCCCGGCCCCGGCGGCGGCCTCCACCACCCGGGCCCCGTTGGCGTGGGCCATGACGGCAAAGCCCTCCTCATGGGCGATGTGGATCAGCTCCCGGATGTCCCCGGCGGCCAGCCCTTCCTCAGTCAGCACCCCGAACCGGTCAAAGTCCATGAGCCCGGAAATCATAATTTTAATAAAATCCGCCCCATTTTCCCGGTGTTTCCGCACCAAATCAGCATACTCCCGGAAATTCCCGTAGGTTTCCCCGATAAACCCGCCGTAGTGCCCCGCCTTCCGCAGCGGCGCCAGGGGCGTTCGGTACACAATGCCGTACTCCCCCGCCAGCGCTCTGGCCCTGGCCCCCACGTCCCAGCGGTCGCCGCCGTCCCGGAGGTAGGTAAAGCCCAGCGTTTGATACTCTGAAAGCCTTGCCCGAATCCAGCCTTCCTCCGGCCCCGCCCGGTGGCGGTCAATGGCCCGCCGCCAGTCCTGGCCGTCCAGCACCATATGTACATGACAGTCCACCATCACGCCGTCCTCCACTTTCCCAGCATCCAGGGAAACCACCGGTTGATGATGACCGCCGGCACCATCAGCAGCACCGACACCACCAGGGTGATGCCCACCGCCAGCAGGTTCGAGGCCCAGGGGCTTGCGAGGCAGGCCTGGTAAAAGCCCCCGGCGAATATTTTCAGCACCAGCTCCACCGAGGCGTACACCCACCCGTGGAGGGCGAAGTAAATCAGGGTGTTGGCCCCCACAAAGCGCATATACCGGCTGCTTCTCACCACCTTGCAGATGGATACCACCGCCAGAATCCCCACAAGGCTCACGAGCACGGAGAACATCCGCCAGTGCCGCTGCAACCTCCCCGCCTCCGGCCAGTAGACCAGCAGCAGATACACCGCCCACAGCCCCGCCCGGAGCAAAATGGTATTGTACTTGTCAAAGCCCTTTTCCCAATACTGCCGGAACTGGTACCCCAGCAGCATCCACAGCCCCGCCTGGAATACGAATTCCAGATGCCAGGGCAGCGCATTGCGCCCCCAGGGCAGCGGCGGCATTTCCGAGCAGTACACCAGGCTCAGCCAGCACAGCGCCGTCATTACCCCCAGGGCCCACCCAGGCCGGTTCCATTTGACAAAGAAATAGAAGGGGATATAGGCCACAAACAATGCGGTGACGAACCAAATCTCATCCCCCATGCCCCGAATCTGGGCCAGATTCCAGCCGAACCGGGCCAAATAGTTGACGCTGGGGTCGTAATTGGCAAATCTCGACAGCAGCAGGCTGCCGGTGCTGAACACGAACCAGGGAACCAGCAGCCCCCTTGCCTTTTTGGCAATATGCGCCCGGAAGGAGGCAGGCTGCCGGTAGACGTAGCCCGACAGGAAGAAAAACACCGACAGGAAGAAGGGGGTGTAGAATTTTTCCAGCCCCTCAGTCCCGCTTTCCAAATGGGACAGCATGACGAACATGATGCACACATACTTGCCCACGTCCACCCATTCAATTCTTTGTTTGACTGCATTCATTTGTTTCTGCTTTCTCCTATTTCCATTTCTCAATCAGGCTGCGAATCTGGCCTGCCATTTTGGCGTTGTCCTTGTTGGTCCTGCTTTTCCTGGTTTTCACCAGAGCCAGCAGGGCCTCCGCCGCCGCCAGCAGCTCGCCGTAGACCTGTCTTGCCCGCTGGCCGCCCCGGAAGGCATCCCCCCGGTCAATGCGGACCCCCTCGGTGTAGGCGGTCATTTTCCCGGTGAGCAGGTCATATTCCGTGCCGCTGTAGGGGGCCTTGGCCTCGTAGCCCAGGGAGGCCAGGGTGGCCCGGAAGGCCTCGCAGCTGGCATCCTCGCCGTGGTTTACAAACACCATTTTCGGCTTCTCCCGGAAGCCTCCCAGCCAGGCCAGCAGCCCGTCCCGGTCGGCGTGGCCGGAGGTGCCGTGGAGGGAGCAGATTTCCGCATTGACCGCAATGTCCTCGCCGAACAGCCGCACCGAGGACGCGCCATTGAGAATTTTCCGCCCCAGGGATGCCTCCGCCTGGTAGCCCACGAACAATATCAGGCATTCCTCCCGCCACAGATTGTGCTTCAAATGGTGGCGGATGCGGCCCGCCTCGCACATTCCGCTGGCGGACAAAATCACCTTGGGCTGGGCATCCATGTTGATGCGCTTGGATTCCTCCGAACTCACCGACAGCTGCAACCCCTCAAACCAGATGGGGTTCACCCCCTGGGCCAGCAGCGCCCGAGTGTCGTCGTCAAAGTTATTTTCGCTGGTCTGCAAAAAGATTCCCGTGGCCTCCACCGCCAGAGGGGAGTCCACAAACACCGGGAACCTCTCGTGGCCCTTCACCAGGCCCCGCTGCTTGATTTCCCGGATGGCATACAGCATCTCCTGGGTCCGGCCCACGGCGAAGGAGGGAATCACCACATTGCCGCCCCGGTCAAAGGCCCGCTGGATATACCCCGCCAGCTCCACGGACACATCCCGCTGCTCCCGCTCATGGAGCCGGTCGCCGTAGGTGGATTCGATGACCAGATAGTCCGTCTCCTCCACAGCCTGGGGGTCCCGGAGCAGCGGCTGGTTCACATTTCCCACGTCGCCGCTGAACACAATCTTCTTTGTTTTTTCCCCTTCGGTGAGCCACAGCTCAATGGCCGCCGAGCCCAGCAGATGGCCGATGTCCGTCATGCGCAGCACAATGCCCTCCGCCACCTGCAAAACCTCCCCATAGTGGCAGGGCCGCAGGAGCCGGATGGCATCCAGAGCGTCGTTTACCGTGTAGCTGGGCTCCACCGGCGGGTCCCCGGCCCGCTCCGCCTTCCGGGTGCGCCACTGGGCCTCGGATTCCTGAATGTGGGCAGAGTCCCGGAGCATGATGCTGCACAGGTTGCAGGTGGCCTCAGTGGCGTAAATGGCCCCGGAGAACCCGTCCTTCGCCAGCTTCGGCAGCATTCCCGCATGGTCGATGTGGGCGTGGGTCAGGAACACCGCCTCAATGGCATTGGCCGCCACGGGCAGAGGGATGTTCTGAAACACATCGGTTCCCTGCTCCATGCCGCAGTCCACCAGATAGTACCGTCCGCCCACCTCCAGCAGCGTGCAGCTTCCCGTCACCTCATGGGTGGCACCGATAAATTGAATTTTCATAATAGCACTCCTCCCAAGCCTGTCCAGCATCTTTTCGTAGGGACAGCCCTTGCGGCTGTCCGCTTCGCCGTAGGGTCCGAACCCATGACGGGCCGCCTCTGCGGGAGGGGGCAAGCCCCTCCCCTACGGATTTGATTTTATTATATCACCAAATCATCTTTGAAGCAATGCGGCTTTTTCAAAAAAAGTAATAGGAAAAGTAAACGATCTGTGATATGATAGAGGAACGAGGTGAAAACAATGGAACAAAACAACGAAAACGAGCAGGCTGTTCAGCCTGAGGAGCACTACGAGCCCCGGCCCGCCTGGCAGCTTTGGGGGGCCAGAATCGGCCTGGTCGTCTTTCTTCTGCTGGTGATTCTGCAAATTCTCAGCATCGCCCGGGGTGGCCTGTGATGAAAATTCTGGGAATCGACCCTGGCTACGGCATCACCGGCTTCGGCCTCATTGAGGCGGAGCGGAGCCAGTACCGGCTGCTCAACTGCGGGGCCATCACCACGCCCCCCAACACGGAGTTTTCCTGGCGCTTAGAGGTCATCTACCACGACATGACCGAGCTTCTGCGGGTGTCCGCCCCCGATGCCGTGTCCATCGAGGAGCTGTTCTTCGGCCACAACGTCACCACCGGCATCAACGTGGCCCAAAGCCGGGGGGTCATCCTCCTGGCCATCCGCCAGGCCGGGGTCCCCATTTTTGAGTACAAGCCCATGCAGGTCAAGCAGTCCGTGGTGGGCTACGGCAACGCCACCAAGCACCAGGTCCAGGACATGACCAAGCGCCTTTTGAAATTGACCGCCATGCCCAAGCCCGACGACGCCGCCGACGCCATCGCCCTGGCCCTCTGCCACGCACGAAGCCATACATCTTTACTTGCACAGATTCAAAACAAGTAGGCACCGTAGGGCGGCCTGCCCCCAGGCCGCCGCAACGTCGGATTTCAATGCAGTAAAATCCGACGCAGAAACCTAAAATCATGTCATTGCGAACCGTTCCGCAGAACGGTGTGGCAATCCGTCCCCCCTCTGCATTTCCCTACCCGGAAGTGCACGGCGGCCTGAGTTCAGGCCGCCCTACCGTACAAAGGAGCAATTTGAATGATCTACTACCTCTCCGGCACCGTCGCCATCCTGGAACCCGGCCTGGCCGTCATTGACTGCAACGGCGTAGGCTACGGCTGCCGTGTCACCGCCTATACCTCCTCCCAATTAAAGCTCAACCAAAAGGCAAGGCTTTTCATCACCGAATCCATCCGGGAGGACGCCCATGACCTCTACGGTTTTTCCAGCCGGGAGGAGCAGACCTGCTATGAGCTGCTGACCTCCGTCAACGGCGTAGGCCCCAAGGCCGCCATGGCCATTTTATCCTCCGGCGGCCCTCAGAACTTCACCCTGGCCGTGATGACCGGCAACGAAAAAATGCTCACCGCCGCCCAGGGCATCGGCAAGAAAATCGCCCAGCGGATTATCCTGGAGCTGAAGGACAAACTGGGCGGCTCCATGGAGCTGGACTTCTCCGCCGGCGCCTCCCCCGCCGCCCCGGTCCAGTCCGGCAACGCCGCCGCCCTGGCGAGCGCCGCCTTACAGGAGCTGGGCTACACCCCCGCCGAAATTTCCGCCGCATTAAAGGGCGTAGACCCCGCCGCATCCACCGAAGAAATGGTCCGCCATGCCCTTCGTGCCATGGTGATGAAGGGCTGATATTCCCCTGCACCCGTAGGGAACGGATTTATCCGTTCCGCTTCCGGGCACCCAACTTGTCAGACCGGAACGGATAAATCCGTTCCCTACAATGCTCCCATGGAGGTTACCGTACATGAGTCTCGAATTCTCCCAGGACTTAGACACCGCCCCCCTCATCTCCCCCACCTTCGCCCCCCAGGACGCCGGGGAGATTGGTCTGCGGCCCAAGCTGCTGGCCGACTATACCGGCCAGGAAAAGGCCAAGGGCAATCTGTCCATCTACATCGAAGCCGCCCGCCGCCGGGGCGAGCCTCTGGATCACACCCTGCTCTACGGCCCGCCCGGTCTGGGCAAAACCACCCTGGCCGGGGTCATCGCCAACGAAATGGGGGTGAACATCCGCATCACCTCCGGCCCCGCCATTGAAAAGCCCGGGGACCTGGCAGCCCTGCTGACCAACCTGAACCCCGGCGACATTCTGTTCATCGACGAAATCCACCGGCTCAACCGGGTGGTGGAGGAAATTCTCTACCCCGCCATGGAGGACTTTGCCATCGACATCATCGTGGGCAAGGGCCCCAGTGCCAACTCCATCCGCCTGGACCTGCCCAAATTCACCCTGGTGGGAGCCACCACCCGGGCGGGCCAGCTGTCCGCCCCCCTCCGGGACCGGTTCGGCGTAAGCCTGCGCTTAGAGCTCTACCAGCCCGAGGAGCTGGCGAAAATCGTCACCCGCAGCGCCGCCATTCTGGGAATGCCCATCGACCCCCAGGGCGCCATGGAGATTGCCAAGCGCAGCCGGGGCACCCCCCGAATCGCCAACCGGTTCCTCCGCCGGGTCCGGGACTTTGCGGAGGTCATGGGCGACGGCACCATCACCAAAGAGGCCGCCGACCTGGCGCTCAAGCGCCTGGAGGTGGACCACCTGGGTCTGGACAACATCGACCGCCGGATGCTCACCGCCATCATCCAGAATTATGCCGGCGGCCCCGTGGGCCTGGAAACTCTAGCCGCCACCATCGGCGAGGAGGCGGTGACATTAGAGGATGTCTACGAGCCCTACCTGATGCAGCTGGGCTTTCTCACCCGCACCCCCCGGGGCCGCTGCGTCACCCAGCTGGCCTACGACCACCTCCACATCCCCTGCCAGGCGCAGTTTGATATTTGACGGGTTTTTCCGTACCGTAGGGCGGCCTGCCCCCAGGCCGCCGGGCAGTGGCGGGACCGAAGCAGCCGTTTCGTCACACTGCGGCGGCCTGAGGGCAGGCCGCCCTACGGGCCTTATCACTTTTTTTGCACTTCTCTCCAGAGATTTTGCGAAAATCTCCCCTCCACAACGGCGCTACTTCATCCTCACTCGAAAAAGTTGTATAAATCCTGAAAAAACAGGGGAAAATTTTTCATTAAGGATTGACAAATTATCCATCGTTGTGTATAATCCAAGTTGTGGCAATGCTGCCACCATATTATTCCGACCCTGCGTTATACAACCAAATTTCCTGGTAGGCTTTCACGGGGCGTCATCTAACCGAAGAGAGGTATTTTCCAATGTACGAAGACAAGACTTTAGTTTGCAAAGAGTGTGGCAATGAGTTCGTGTTCACCGCCGGTGAGCAGGAGTTCTACGCAGAGCGCGGCTTCCAGAACGAGCCCCAGCGCTGCAAGGCCTGCCGCGACGCTCGCAAGAACGCTACCCGTGGCCCCCGTGAGTTCTTCACCGCTACCTGCGCTCGTTGCGGCGGTGAGGCAAAGGTTCCCTTCCAGCCCAAGTCCGACCGTCCCGTGTTCTGCAGCGAGTGCTTCGCTCAGATGCGTGCCAACGGCTAATAGCTGCAACTGAACAAAAATGCAGGGCTGGTCATCCAGCCCTGTTTTTTTATGAAAAAGTGCCCGCCTGTTGACAAAAACGGCAGAATTTGATAGGATGAAAGCGGTTCCCTGGAACCCAGGGCGCTGCCATACAACGGTAGGCGGTTTGCTCCCTCCCAACAGGAGGTGAACGACTTCTTTTGCCTCCTGTCCTTTACGGAAGGAGGTGGTCAACATGACTTTTACAGAACTGTGTCAGTTTTGTTTGGTACTTATTGGCCTTTCCAGTCTGATCGTTCAGATTATAAAAAAGAAGTAACCGCCCCAAGTTCCCCAACTTAACGGTTACTTCTATCGCAACAGGTGGGAGCTGACCGTCTATCGGCAGCGCCCTGTTTCTATGCTTATTATAGCGCAGAGGCGCATTCTTGTCAATGCTTGCGGCAAAAAAAGCAGAGTTGGAACCCCAACCCTGCTTTTTTTATCCCCCGCAAGTTTACATAACCCTGTTCTCCAAATGCCCCGACTGAATCACCGGGGGCTTGGGGTCCGCCGCCTCCCAGGGAATCGGCTTTTTTTCTTCCTCTTTCACCGCACTCACCTCCGAACGCTCTGCGCCAATAGTATATGCGCCAGAACCCCGGAAATACCCCCAGGCAAAACTTTTCCCGCCCCTTCACCGAAGGAGCGGGAAAACTTTACATTTTTTTGCAGAATGAACTAAAAAACGTACTTATCCAGCCGCTCAAAAGCCTCCTGCACCCGGCTCAGAGGCAGTGCCAGGTTCATGCGGATGTGGCTTTTTCCGTGGAAAGCCCGGCCGTCCTGCCAGACAACGCCCACGTCCCAGCCCATTTGCAGCAGCTCGTCCATGGTCTTTCCGTGGGCGGCGCACCAGTCCCCGCAGTCCAGGAACAGCATATAGGTTCCCTGGGGCCGGCTGACCTTCACGCCCGCAAAGTGCCGGGCAATAAAGTCGCAGGCAAAGTCCACATTCCCGGTAATCACCTGCCGCAGCTCCGCCGCCCAGGCGGCGCCCTGGTCGCTGTAGGCCCCGATGAGGGCGTGCATGGACATGACGTTCATGGAGTTGTAGCTGCTCAGCCTGCTCTCCCGGTCCACCCGGTCCTTGAGCCAGGGGTTGTAGATGATGTGGTAGCTGCCCACCAGCCCCGCCAGGTTGAAGGTCTTGGAGGGGGCGTACAGGGCCACGGTATGCAGCCGGGCATAGGGGCTGACGGACTGGGTGGGCACGTGGGTATACCCCTCCAGCAGAATGTCGCTCCAAATTTCGTCGGACACCACCAGCACAGCGTGCTTTTTGTAGACCTCCATGGCCCTTTCAATCTCCCAACGCTCCCAGACCCGGCCGGTGGGGTTGTGAGGAGAGCAGAAAACGGCGGCGTGAATCTTGTTTTCCACGATTTTCCGCTCCATGTCCTCAAAATCCATCCGCCAGACGCCGTTTTCGTCCAGCCGAAGCGCCGAGTGGACGATGTCGTAGCCGTTGTCCCCCAGGGCGTGGGTGAAGCCCACGTAGGTGGGAGAATGGACGAGCACCTTGTCCCCCCGGGAGCACATCACGTTCAGCGCCGACACCACGCCCCCCAGCACGCCGTTTTCGTAGCCGATGTTTGCAGCTGTCAGGCCCTCCACGCCGTTGTGGCTTTTCTGCCAGCCGATAATGGCGTCAAAGTATTCCTGCCTGGGGTCAAAATACCCGAAGGTAGGCTCCTTGGCCCGGGCAATCATAGCCTCCTGAACGGCCGGCACCACCGGGAAATTCATATCGGCAATCCACATGGGAATCACGTCAAACCCTTCCTTCGGCGCCGGATACCGCCCCCCGGGCCTGCCCACCTCGTCCACAGCCACCGCATCCTTCCCCTTGCGGTCCAGAATGGAAGTAAAATCAAATTTCATGAAAGTCTCTCCTTTTTTCTATATATAGAAACCATTATACCGTTACCCGCCCCAAAAAGCAAGCACCCCACCTCCCAAAAACTTCCCCCGCACCAATACCTTCCCCCGGGGGGAAGGTGCCCCAGTGCGCACACTGGGGCGGATGAGGAATGCGGGCAGTAACTTGATATGCGGTACAGCTACGGGCTTGCTGGTGGGTAGAATATACCATTCAGCAGGCACGCACCTTTTACTACATCCAGACCTTCCGCCCGCATTCCTCATCCGTCACGGCTTACGCCGTGCCACCTTCTCCCCGCAAGGGGGACGCCGCATCCGTAAGCAGCTTGCGCTGCAACGGCTGCGCAGCCCCCGGGGGAAGGTTTTTCCCTGCGGGGAAGGGGGTAGTGAAGAGTGAATAGTGAAGAAGTAAGAGGTGTGGCATCGGCTTCGCCGATGATTTTTAATAAGTGGCGAAGCCACACCTCAACTCTTCACTATTACTTCTTCACTAACTTTGAGCTGTCGCCATCCCTCATCAGTCACCAGTTTGCGAACTGGTGACAGCTTCCCCCCGGGGGAAGCTATTGTGCGGCCCCGTAGGGCCCGGCATCCTTGACGGGCCGCTGCCAGACCGGCACGTCCGGGAGGCCGTGCCCTACGATGTTGTGTAAATTAGCGGTGCCCCAATACCTTTCCCCCGGGGGAAGGTATTGGGGGCGGCGGAAGGCATTGGTGCGTCAAAAAAATGTGCCCTCAAAAAGAGGGCACATTCTCGAAATCACATCACACCAGCCGGGAGCCCGCGGGGACCTTGTCGTCCAGCATGACCAGGTTCAGCTTGTCGCCCCGCTCGGCGGAGAGCAGCATTCCGCAGCTCAGCTGCCCCATCATCTTCCGGGGGGCCAGGTTGGTGACGGCCACCAGGGTCTTGCCCACCAGCTCCTCCGGGGCATAGAACTTGGCAATGCCGGACAAAATCTGCCGGGGCTCCTTGGTGCCGTCGTCCAGGGTGAATTTCAGCAGCTTCTCGGACTTTTTCACCTTCTCACAGGTCAGCACCTTCACCACCGTCATCTCCACCTTGGCAAACTCGTCAAAGGCAATCTCCGGCAGCGGCTCGGGCAGGGGGTCCTCCTGGGGGGCGGCGGGCTTGTTCAGCGCCTCCAGCTCTGCCAGTTCCTTGTCCATGTCAATCCGGGGGAACAGGGCCGGCCCGGCCACAGTGGCCACCTCGGGACTCAGCAGGCCGTACTGGCCCAGGGAATCCCAGTCCATGGCCGCCCCGCCCAGCCGCTTGGCGATTTCGGCAGCTGTGTCGGGCATGAAGGGAGTCAGCAGACCGCCGCAGACCCGGACGGCCTCCAGCAGGTTGTACAGCACCCGGGCCAGCCGGGGCTTGTTTTCCTCAGACTTGGCCAGCACCCAGGGGGCATTCTCGTCGATATACTTGTTGGCCCGGGAAATGACCTTGAAAATCTCCGCCAGAGCGTTCTGGAAGGCGTACTTCTCCATCTGCTCCTCGTAAGCCTTCCGCAGATTTTCAATCATCCCCACCAGCTCGGCATCCTTTTCCAGGTCACCCTGCTGCTGCGCGGGCAGATGCTCACCAAAATACTTCTGCGCCATGGCCACAGTCCGGGACACCAGATTGCCCAGGTCGTTGGCCAGGTCCACATTGATGGTGGAAATCAGCAGCTCGTTGGAGAAGTTGCCGTCGGAGCCAAAGGGGAAGGACCGCAGCAGGAAGAACCGCAGGGCATCCACGCCGAACCGCTCGGACAGAATGTAGGGGTCCACCACGTTGCCCTTGGACTTACTCATCTTGCCGCCGTCCAGCAGCAGCCAGCCGGTGCCAAACACCTTCTTGGGCAGAGGCAGGCCCATGCTCATCAGCATGG
Source organism: Eubacteriales bacterium (assembly GCA_030536515.1). Taxonomy (GTDB): domain Bacteria; phylum Bacillota; class Clostridia; order Oscillospirales; family Oscillospiraceae; genus Faecousia. Next base: position 57,977 of record JAUNPV010000001.1, on the reverse strand, counting down.
CGGGCCAGATGATGGCGTGGAACCGGACAATCTCCTTGCCGATGAAGTGAACGTCGGCAGGCCAGAACTTTTCCACATCGTCATACTTGTCATTCATGTAGCCCAAAGCAGTCATGTAGTTAAACAGCGCGTCAATCCACACGTACACCACATGGCCCGGGTCAAAGTCCACCGGCACGCCCCAGCTGAAGCTGGTCCGAGACACGCACAAATCCTCCAGGCCCGGCTTGATGAAGTTGTTCACCATTTCATTGACACGACTCCGGGGCTCCAGGAAGTCGGTGTTTTCCAGCAGGTCCTGGACCCTGCCTGCGTACTTGGAAAGCCGGAAGAAGTAGGCCTCCTCCTCGGCGTCCTCCACTTCCCGGCCGCAGTCGGGGCACTTGCCGTCCACCAGCTGGCTCTCAGTCCAGAAGGACTCGCAGGGCTTGCAGTATTTGCCCTTGTAGGCCCCCTTGTAGATGTCGCCGTTTTCATACATCTTTCTGAAGATTTTCTGAATGGCCTCCACGTGGTAGTCGTCGGTAGTGCGGATGAACCGGTCGTTGGAAATGTTCATCAGCTTCCACAGGTCCAGCACGCCCCGGTCACCGGTGACGATGTTGTCCACAAACTGCTGGGGGGTGACACCGGCCTCCTTGGCCTTGTCCTCAATCTTCTGGCCATGCTCGTCGGTGCCAGTCAGGAACATGACGTCATAGCCCTGCATCCGCTTGTACCGGGCCATGGTATCGGTGGCCACGGTGCAGTAGGCGTGGCCAATATGCAGCCGGTCGGAAGGGTAGTAAATGGGGGTGGTAATGTAGAACTTACCTTTGCACTTGTCGCACATAATTTTTTCCTCCTAAAAATGAAAATCGCCCCGGCCAAAGAAGCCAAGGGCGACAAAAACTGACGCGGTACCACCTTGATTTATGCCTGAGAGAAGAAAATGTCATTGCGAAGCCAGTGCGCACACTGGCTGTGGCAATCCGTTCCCTATCCACAGACACCTTAAAAACGCTGTCACGGGCGCACCCGGAGAGGCCTACCTATCGACCCCCCAGCTCCAAGGCCATCTTCCCCCGCTTTCCCCGTGTCCCCTCACACCTTCCGGGACTCTCTGACCGCTTCGGGCGGGCTACTCTCCTTTTCACAGCTTTTGCAAATTATGCATTCTATTATAGACCAACAGAGGCCGGTTTGTCAACCATTTTCTGTATATTCAAACTCTCATCTGCTGCGTAGGGACAGCCCTTGCGGCTGTCCGGCCATGCAAAGCATGGCGTCATTCCCTCCGGGAATGACCGGGAGGGGGCAAGCCCCTCCCCTACAGAGCCCGGCTTTCCTTTCTGGTCACCCACAGGGCAACCGCCACGGCGCACACGCCCCCCACCAGCTTGCCCACAATCATGGGCCCAATCATCTCCGGCGCAAACCCCGCCGTGAAGCCCAGATGGTCCCCGAACACAAAGGCCGCCGACACGGCGAAGGCCACGTTGACCACCTTTCCCCGGGGGTTCATCTCCTTCACCAGGTTGAACGCCGCAATGGAGTTGGCCAGGCTGGCAATGAGCCCCGCCGCCGCCGGCTCGTTGATGCCCATGCTTTTCCCCAAAGCCAGCAGAGGCCGCCGCAGCAGCTTGGTCAGCAGGTACACCAGGGGAAAAGCCCCCGCCAGCATAATGGCGATGGTGCCCACCACCTCAAAGCCCTCGGAAATGGGGGCCATGCCGGGAATCAGCACCCAGCCGGTGAGGGCCTCCCAAATGGCCGCCCCCAGGCCCACCGTCACCAGAATGACGATGACCTTGCCGAACACCACGAACCCCCGAATCATGGCCCCCTCCGCCCGCCACAGCCCCAGGGCAATGAGCAGAGCGATGAGGACGATGGGAATGAGATTTCGCAGCACCATCCCCAGAGGGAACCCCGCCGTCAGTCCCCCCGCCAGAATGCCGAAGGGAATGGTGACCATGCCGCAGAGGATGCCCCTGGCCATGGCAGGCCGGTCCTCCTCCTTCAAAATTCCCATGGCCACGGGAATGGTGAACACCACCGTGGCCCCCAGCATGGCCCCCGTCAGCACGCCGCCCAGCATGGCCGCCTCGGTGCTGTCGGTCAGCTCCGCCGCCAGGGCCCCGCCGCCCATGTCGCAGGCCAGCAGAGTTCCGGCGAACATGGCCGGGTCCGCCCCCAGGGCGGCATAGAGGGGCACCACCACCGGCTTTAACACCGCCGCCAGCACCGGGGCCAGGCAGACCACCCCCACCATGGCCAGGGCCAGAGAGCCCATGGCGAGGATGCCCTCCTCAAATTCCTTTCCCATGCCCAGCCGGTTCCCGAACATCCGGTCCAGCCCCCCAAGCAGGGCAAATACCGCCATAATGGCAATCAAAATCTCGTGAAATGACATTTTATTGACCCTTTTCGTCTACAATGGCCACCACGGCTGCATCCACCGGAGCGTCCATGCAGTATTTGGATGCCACCGTGCCGGTGGCGAGCAGCACCTTGTCCCCGGTTCCGGCCCCCACCTGGTCCGCCGCCACGATTTGCTCGCCGCCGCTGTCCACCACCAGAAAGGTCTGCCCCTGGAGGCACGCCGCCTTCCGGGTGGCCCAGATGGCCCCAATCACTTTTCCCACCTTCATGTTGTTCCCTCCATAATTTCCTTCGCCAGGGGTGTCAGCACCGCCCCGGGGCTGGGCGAAAGCCCCCGGCTTCTGAGGGCCCTGGCCTCCTGGGCGGTGACCAGCCGCTTCCGGCCCCCGTCGGTGAACAGCACCCCCCAGTTTTTCAGCTCCCGCTGGGCCGCCGTCAGGCTTCCGGCCAACGCCCGGTTCTTCGGGGCCTCCGGCAGCCCCGGGGTATATAAATACACGCTTTTCCCCTGGGCCAGAGCCTCCAGCACCCGCTCCTCCCGGAACCGCAGCAGCTCATTTAAGGTCAGCGACCCGATGACCACCGCATCGTAAGGCGGCTGCGCCGTATACTCGTAGCCCAGCGCCGCCCCCGGCTCCCGGCCGATGAGCAGGGCCCTCACGGGAGAATCCTCCCCAGGTCCCCGGCGGCAAAGCCGCAGGCGTTGGCCTCGTCATAGTCCAGGTGGACATAGGAGGCAAAGTCCGGACTGATGCGCACCGCCACGTCCTCAAACACCACCGGTCTTTCGGTAAAGGTCCGCAGAGACACAATCTGCCCGTTCTTCACCCCGAATTTCGCCCCGTCCTCCGGGGTCAGGTGGATGTGGCGTTTTGCGGCAATGACCCCCCGGGGGATGGTCACGGACCCCAGGCTTCCTGTCAGCACCGCCCCGGGGGTGTCCGCCACGTCCCCGGACAGCCGCACCGGGGCCTTCACCCCCAGCACCCGGGCATCCGTCAGCGACACCTCCACCTGGGCCTCCCGCCGCTCCGGGCCCAGCACCGCCACGTTTTCAAATTTTCCTTTCGGCCCCAGCACCGTCACCCGCTCGTTGGCCAGAAACTGCCCCGGCTGGGACAGTGGCCGCCGGGCCGTCAGCGGGTGGCCGAACAGGGTCCTGGCCTGGTCCGCCGTCACATGAACGTGCCGCCCCGAGGCCTCCAATTCCACAAACAGCCGCCCCGCCAGCACCTCCGCCAGAGCCGCAATCTTTTGATTTTCCAATATAATCCCCCATCCTGCGTAGTGGCCTGTAACGCCTAAACTTTTGCGATGTCATTGCGAGCCAGTCCTCAGACTGGCGTGGCAATCCGCATCCCCTCTGATTGGTGCATCGCACCAATCAGTTCATGTTTCCTTTGGAAACATGAAAAAGAGAACGGATTGCCACACCAGTGCTGCGGCACTGGTTCGCAATGACAATTAGCCGATACTGACTCGTAGGGGAGGGGCTTGCCCCCTCCCGGTCATTCCCTCCGGGAATGACGCCATTTCCCCTTGGGAAATGGCCGGACAGCCGCAAGGGCTGTCCCTACGATAGCCTCTCCATAATCTTCTGTGTCAGCAGCTCCACCAGGTCTGCATCCGCCCGGACCCGGGGTTTTTCCTCCTGCCCCCAGGCCACCCTTCGGATGTTGATAAGGTCCAGGGGCGAGATGTTGTTGGAGGAGCTGCTGCCCCCCACTGCCCCGCAGCCCAGGGTCAGTGCCGGGAACAGCCGGGTGGTGGCCCCGATGCCTCCCAGGGCCGCCGGGGTGTTCACCAAAAACCGGGACACGGGAATTTTCAGAGCAAAGCGCCGGATGACCCCCTCGTCGGAGGCGTGGATGGCAAAGGTGTGGCCGCTGCCCTCGTGGGTCAGCACCTCCACGGCCTTGTTCAGCACGCTTTCCTCGCTGTCCATAACGAAAAAGGCCAGCACCGGGCACAGCTTTTCCATGGAGTAGGGCCGGGTGGGCCCCGCCTCCTGCTCCCGGGCCACCAGGACCCGGGTGCCGCTGGGCACGGCAAAGCCTGCCTTTTGCGCCAGAATCTCGGCGGATTTTCCCACGATGTCCGGGTTCAGCGCCCCGGTGGGCTTAAACAGCAGTTTCGCCAGAGCCCCGGCCTCCGAGCTGTTCATAAAGTAAAAGCCCAGCCTGGCCCCCTCCTGCCGGACGGCGGACTCCAAACTTTTTTCCACAATAATGCTCTGCTCCGAGGCGCAGACCGTGCCGAAATCAAAGGTTTTCGACCGGGCAATGCACTCCAGCGCCCTGGCAACATCGGCGCTGTGGTGGATAAAGGCGGGGCCGTTGCCCGCCCCCACGCCAATAGCCGGCTTGCCGGAGGAATAGGCGGCACGGACCATGCCCGGTCCCCCCGTTGCCAGAATCAGCCGCACCTGGGGGGCGGCCATCAGCTCCTGGCAGCCCGCCATCACGGGAACGCTCAGGCAGGCCACGGACCCCTTGGGGGCACCGGCCTCCTCCGCCGCCCGGGCCACAACCTGGGCCGCCTGCCGGGTGCACGCCGCCGCATTGGGGTGGGGGGAGAACACGATGGTGCAGCCGGCCTTCAGGGCGATGAGGGCCTTGTAGCAGACGGTGGAGGTGGGGTTGGTGCTGGGCACAATGGCGGCGATGACCCCCACCGGCACTCCCACCTCCCACAGCCCCGGCGTTTCCTTCAAAACGCCCCGGGTTTTCATGCCCCGGACCGCCGCCGCCACATCCCGGGAGGCAAAGAGGTTTTTGGCCGTCTTGTCGGCGGCGTTGCCAAAGCCGGTCTCCCGGACGGCCAGCTCGGCAAGCTGGGCCGCCTTCTCCGTAAAGGCCGCCGCCACCGCCTCCACAATGGCATCCAGCTTCTCCTGGGGAAGCTCCGCCAGCACCGCCTGAGCAGCCTCCGCCGCCCCGGCCAAAGCCCGAGCCTCCTGCCGGGCCATTAAGTCCTTGTCAAATTCCATTTTCAATCCTCCACAGCTCCGTAGGGAACGGATTTATCCGTTCCGAAAGGAAAAATCACCTCGATGGGGATTTTTCCTTTCGCCCCGTGCACGCTGCCAAGCAATGCCCATCGAGTTTGGCCCGGAATGGATAAATCCATTCCCTACAGGGGCATTCTCAAAACAGCAGCGCCGACCCGTCTCCCGCCTTTTTTGTCAGCCTTCCGTTTTCCACAAAGCCCATTTTTTCCAGCCACCGCTGGAACTCCGGAATGGCGGTCTTGCCGGTGATTTCCCGGAGGGCCGCTGTCTCCCGGAAGCCGGTGGTCTGGTAGTTGAGCATAATGTCGTCCCCGTGGGGGATGCCCATAAAGTAATTGCACCCGGCCATGGTCAGCAGGGACGCCAGATTTTCAATATCGTTCTGGTCGGCCTTCATGTGGTTGGTGTAGCAGCAGTCGCAGCCCATGGGGATGCCCAGCAGCTTGCCCATAAAGTGGTCCTCCAGCCCCGCCCGGGTCACCTGGCGGGCATCGTAGAGGTATTCCGGCCCGATGAAGCCCACCACCGTGTTGACAAGGTAGGGCCGGAACCGCCGGGCGAAGCCGTAGCACCGGGCCTCCATGGTCACCTGGTCGGTGTCAAAGTGGGCGTCGGAGGACAGCTCCGACCCCTGGCCGGTCTCAAAATACATCACATTGGGCCCCTGGCAGGTGCCCTCCTTCAAAAGCAGCTGCCGGGCCTCCTCCAGGGTGGCCCCGGAGAAGCCGAAGGCCTCGTTGCCCTTCTGGCTGCCGGCAATGGACTGGAAAATCAAATCGCAGGGCGCTCCCGCCCGGACCGCCTTCATCTGGGCGGTTACGTGGGCCAGCACGCAGATTTGGGTGGGAATCTCCCAGTGCTCCTTAATCTCCTGAAACCGGCGCAGCACCCTGCCCACCTGCTCGGGGCTGTCGGTCACCGGGTTCAGGCCGATGACGGCATCCCCGGCCCCGAAGCTCAGCCCCTCCAGCACCGAGGCGGTGATGCCCTCCGGGTCATCGGTGGTGTGGTTGGGCTGGAGTCGGCACGACAGGGTGCCGGGCAGGCCGATGGTGGTGTTGCAGTGGGCGGTGACGGTAATCTTCTGGGCGGCGTAGATCAGGTCCAGGTTGCCCATGAGCTTGCAAACCGCCGCCGCCATTTCCGCCGTCAGCCCCCGGCTGATGCGGGCAATGTCCGCGCCGGTGGTGTCCTCCGAGAGGAGCCACTCCCGCAGCTCCGACACGGTCCAGCCCCGGATTTTTTGATAAACAGCCTCGTTCACATCGTCCTGGATAATCCGGGTGACCTCGTCGGTTTCGTAGGGCACCGCCGGATTTTCCCGCAGGTCCCCCAGGGTCACCGCCGCCAGCACCACCTTGGCGGCAATCCGCTCCCGGGCGTTCTCCGCCGCCAGCCCTGCCAGGGCGTCGCCGGTCTTTTCCTCGTTGGCCTTGGCCAGCACCTGTTTCAAATCCCGGAATGTGTAAGTTTTCCCCAAAAGGGTGGTTTTTAACTTCATTTTCTTCCCGCCTTTGTTTCGATCATAAGCAGATACAGCATACTGCTCATCCGGTTCAGCGCCCGCTGGATGTCCTCCCGCTTCAGCGCCTGCGCCGCCGCCAGCTCCGCCTCCCGGGCGGCGCAGCGGCACAGGTTCAGCCAGCCCATTTCCGCCCCGTCCGCCGCCTGGGGCATGAAGTGGGGCGTTCCGTAGTGCTCCTGGGGAAAGTGGCTGCGGCGGCGCTGCTCCTCCATGGTCAGGCCGCAGAGGGTTTCCACCGTCAGCGGCTCCTCCATGACCTCGCAGGCTACGATTTTCCTCGCCAGCGCCAGTATCTCCCCCAGCTGCCCCTCTCTGTCCCGCACCTGGGTCTGGCACAGCAGCAGAATTGCCTGCAAGGTGTCCATTTTCCCCCGGAACCGGATAATCGGATGGGTTTTCTCCACCAGAATGTTATCCCGCAGATGGGTCATGTGCTCCGGCTTTTCCCGGAGGACGCCGCCGTTTTCCAGCCGATATTCCAGAATTCTCGCCTGGTCCCCGGGGCGGATGTCAATCCGCTCCCGGGTGAGCCAGTCCCGGGCCTCGCTGGTCAGCTGGCTGCCCCGGGGGAGGAAGAACACCCGTCTGCCCTCCCGGTTGCGGATATTGGCCTGGACGGCCTGCTGGTCGTAGAGCATTTACTTGGCCTGGGCCGGTGGAGTCTGGCGGCCCTTGGGGAGGATGGCATCCACCTCCATGTGGGGCCGGGCGATGACGTGGACGGAAATCAGCTCCCCCACCTTTTCCGCAGCCGCCGCCCCGGCATCGGTGGCCGCCTTCACAGCGCCCACGTCCCCCCGGACCATGACGGTGACCAAGCCGCCGCCCACCTGCTCCTTGCCCACCAGCTGGACATTGGCGGATTTCACCATGGCATCCGCCGCCTCAATGGCCCCGACAAGGCCCTTCGTTTCAATCATACCCAGAGAATTTGTGTCCATATTGTTCTCCTTTCAAAATTGTTGCACCGCACCCCAAAACCTTCCCCCGGGGGGAAGGTGGCAAAGGCCGCTTTAGGGGACTTTGCCGGAAGAGGAATGGCGACATCTTAACGCTTGTACGCATATACGGCGGTGCATACCATATTCGACATTTCGCCGTTCCTCTTCCGCCCCTTCGGGGCACCTTCCCCCCGGGGCTGCTTACGGCTGCGGCGTCCCCTTTACGGGGAGAAGGTTTTCTTCTCCCTTTCCATTTCCCGAACTGCCCGGCGGCCTGAGGGCAGGCCGCCCTACGGTTGCTACCGCCCGTCCGGCCTGGCCGCCACCTCTCCCACCGCCTGGGCGAAGGCGGCGCAGGCGGCCTCGCAGGCGGACTGGGTCCCGGCCAGGAGCCCGCCGCCGAAGTTGGTGGGGCTGGGGGGGCCGTAGAATTTTTGCAGCACCGTGTCCGAGGCCTTTAGCGCCGCATCCAGGGCGTACATCCCCTCCAGCGGCGGGGCAATCAGATAGGCCAGGGCCGTCCCCGGGGCCACCCCTGCCTCCTTCGCCAGGAAGGTACCCACGCTGCTGACCGTGTGAGCAAGGTACGGGACCCCCCGGACCTCCTGAAAATCCAGCCGCTCCAAGGCCCCCAGCGCCGCCTCCATGCCGCTTTTCACCGCCCCCGGGGTCCGGGCCGCCAGGACGCACAGGACCTCCCCGGCGTTGGGGGTGGTGGCGTTGGCCGCCCCGGCGTAGAAGCTCTGGCCGTAGGCCGCCTCCACCTCCGCCGCCTTGGTGGCCGCATCCAGGGCGATGTAGGCGGCGTCGTCGCTGTCGGCGGTGAACAGCCCCAGCGCCGGCAGCCCCGGCGGGGCCCCCAGGCTGCGGCACAGGGCGGGGCTGGCGTTGGCCAGATACCGCACCGCCAGCGCCCTGCTCAAGCCAGCGCCTCCTGGAGGGCAATGCCGGAGGCCTTTTTCTGAAGCATTTTCTCAATCAGCCCCGCAATGTGGGCCCCGGCCTCCACCGCCGGGGTCCCCTGGGCGTGGATGTTGGACACCACCGACCGGGCCGCCTCGGGAATGCCCCGGCGGGCCCCGTAGGTGATATAGGCGGACATACTCTTGTCCGTCACCAGCCCCGGCCGCTCCCCCACCAGCATACACACCAGCTCGCAGCCGGTGAGCTCACCGATGGCGTCGCTGGCCCCCACCCGGCAGTACCGGACAAAGACCGGGTCCCCGGCTTCAATGCCCCGGATTTTCAGCCCCTCCCGGATGGCGGCCAGGCAGTCCATGGCGTTGGCCTGAATGGCGGCCCCGCTGAGACCGTCCCCCACCACCAGCTGCACCCGGGTCTTGGGCAGACGGCGGAGCTTTTCGCTGTTTGCCTCGTCAAAAATCCGGCCATGGTCCGGCCTGGTCAGGTACTCGTCCTTGTCTTTACACCGGGTCCTGACCTCCGTCATGCCGTTTTTCTCCGCAAAATCCTCGGGAACCTGAGAAAACACCGCATCCTGGGCCGCCGCATGGTCCGCCCGGAACCGGAGCATGGTCAGGGTCTGATACCGTGGCCCCGCCCGGCCGGAGCCAAGGCGGGCCGGGGTCCGCTCCTTCATTTTCCGGAATTTCTCCCCGTTTTCCGGGTTTTCCACCTGATAAAGCCTGCGTAAGTCCAGGGCCGTCACGTCGGGAACAAACGCCCCGTCGCAGGCCGTGGGCTTCGCCTCGGGCTGAGGGGCCGTCGGGCGGTAATCCGAGGCCTTCACCATAGGCTCGTCCCCCATCCCCGCCAGAATCTCCGCCACCATAGCCGCCAAATCCTGCTTGTTCATCGTTTCACCTCATTGTTTTTACCGCATTCCAGTAGGGAACGGATTTATCCGTTCCGGTCAAAATGGAACATTTTGACTCTTGATGCCTGAGAAAGCGGAACGGATAAATCCGTTCCCTACGGCTGCCCCATCACCAGGGTTTTCACCACGACGGGCATTGCCTCGCCCACCGGCTCGCCTACGTCCAGATAGTCCCCGGGGCCTACCCGGACCCGGTCCAGGCATAAAATGGGCTTTTCCCGGGGGAGCCGTGCGCTGAGGGCCTGGCCCAGGGCCTTGGCCATGTCCTGCTCCACGCACACCACCACCGGCCCCGGCCCGGATTTCTCCACGATTTCCTCCGCCATGGCTATGATGTCCCGATAGCTGGGAGAACATACCCCCGGCATGGCCAGAATTCCCTCCTCCCCGAGCCCCGCCACCGGCAGGTTTTTCAGGGGAAAGGAAATATTCTGATAAAACACCGTGCTGCCCGACAGCTGGGCGGCGTGGCACCCGGCTCCGATGACCGTGGCCCGGATGGTCTCCCGGCCCAGCACATACGCGCCCCGGCACAGGGCGCTGCCCCGAATCTTCCGGCCCAGAATCGGACCGATATCCCCAAAGGCAAAGTCCGGGTGCTTCCGGTCGATGCAGTCCGCCACGCCGCCGGAGAAGGACAGCACCGGCCTGTCCCCGGGAATCTCCCAGGGAGTCTCGCACTCCCTGGTCCACAGCCTGTCCAGCAGCGGCCCCCGGTCCCGGAGGCCCGCCGCCATTTCCAGAGCCCGGACCAGCTGCTCCGCCAGAGCCTCCGCCGCCGGAAGGGATATTCTCTCTCCTTCCTTTTGGGAGAAAATACCCTGGATTACCGGGGAAATATAGAGAATTTCCCCAGCTTCCCCAACCTTTACCAGCCGTCCGCCTACGTTCAGGCACCCGGTCTGCAGGAGCTTTCCCTCCCGGAACAGGGCCAGGTTGGCGGTGCCGCCGCCAATATCCATGTGCAGCACCGGCTGGGTCCCGGAGATTCGGTCCGCCCCGGCCCCCTTGGCGGCCAGCACGCTTTCCAGCGCCGGACCAGCCGCCGCCACCACAAAATCCCCCGCCAGCTCTGACAGGGCATTGAGGACGGTCCGGGCGTTTTCCTTCCGGCTGGTCTCCCCGGTGACAATCACCGCCCCGGTGTCCACATCCGCCCGGGTGATGCCCGCCTGGGCGTAAGCCTCCTCCACCAGACGCCGCAGGCCCTCGCCATCCATGTGATGCTCGTCCAGCAGGGGCGTAAAGTACACCGGACTGCGCCACACCACCCGCCGGTCCCGGATTTCCAGCTCCGGCACGGCGAACTGGGAGGCCCGGTTTTCAATTTCCAGCTCCGACACAACCATCTGGGTGGAGGTGGTGCCCACGTCCAGGCCCACACTGCGCAGGACCTTAGACACGGCCCGTCACCTCCTCCAGAATCCGCCTCACCACAAAGGGCTCCGCCTCCATGGGGTTGGAGCCGCAGCAGGGGTCCGCCAGGGTGGCCTCCACAATGGCCTCGGCACTGCGCCACACCGCCCGGGGGTCCACCCCCGCCTGCAGCAGGGTCTCCGGCAGATTCAGCTCCCGCCGGAGCCGCACCAGGGAATTTCGGAGGTTCCGCACCGCAATGGTATCGGCGCTGCCCCCCATCCCGGCGGCCCGGGCCAGCCCCGCATACTTTGCCCCCGCCACATGGGCGTTGCAGGCCACCACGGAAGGGAGCAATATAGCGTTCAGCCGCCCGTGGGGCACGTGAAACAGGCCGCCTAAGCTGTGGGCCATGGCGTGGCACAGCCCCAGCCCCGCCTGGGAAAAGGCCATGCCCGCCATGGTGGCCGCCAGGTGGACCTTCAGCCGGACACTTTTGTTCCCGGCGTAGGAGGCAGGGAGCGCCGCATAGGCCCCGGAGAAGGCCTCCCGGGCGTACAGGTCCGTCACCGTCCCGGCCCCCTTGGCAACATAGGCCTCCAATGCGTGGGTCAGCACGTCAAAGCCGGTATCGGCAATGAGGCCCCTGGGCAGCTCCATGAGCAAATCGCTGTCCAGAATCGCCACATCCGGCCGCAGCCGCCTGTCAACCAAAGGGTGCTTGACCTTGTTGTGGGTCAAAATGGCAAAATCCGTCACCTCGGACCCGGAGCCGGAGGTGGTGGGGATGGCCGCCACCGTGTAGCTGCCCTTGGCAAAGTACCCCATGGCCTTGGCGCAGTCCATGGCGCTGCCGCCCCCCAGGGCTACCAGCAGGTCCGCGTCAAAGGCCCGGAGCTTCGCCGTCCCCTCCGCCGCCAGCTCCACCGACGGGTCCGGCACCACCCGGTCGAAAAATTCCACCTCGCCGCAGCCGGTGAGCTCTGCCACCCGCCTGGCCGTACCGTTTTTCATAAAAAAGGTGTCCGTCACCACAAAGGCCCGCCTGGCCCCCAGCTTCCCCAGCGCCGCCACCGCCCCCGGCCCGGAAATAATCTTCGTCTTACAGGAGAATTCCTCCATAATCCCACCGCCTTTACGACCCTATTATTTCCCAGAAAAGGAGAGTTATTCGAAAAATCTTCCCCCAAATCAGTAGGGGAGGGTCACCGACCCTCCCGCTGATTTGCCCCCCGGCAAATCAGGCGGCGCAAGCCGCAATACCAGGAAGCGGCCCCCTCGCCGGGGGCCGACGGGAGGGCGGTGCTCTGCGCAGCAGATTAAAATAGAACGATTGCCAGTGGCAATCGCTCCATAATTCATAGTGACCCTCCCCTACAGACCACCGGTAGGATTTATAAGATGCGTAGGGACAGCCCTTGCGGCTGTCCGGGCGGGCTGACCCAGTTTGAGCGGTCAAAATGGTGCAGCCCCTCCCCTGCGCAAAGGAAAAAGCCCAACCGCTGCCGGTTGGGCTTTTTCCATTCTCCTATTTGAACAGCCAGAACATCAGAACTGTCACCGCAAAGCCGGTCAAACCGGCCACCAGGGGATAAAGCACCGCCTGATAGGGCCGCTTGCCGTCCTCTCTGGCCTTTTCGATTTCTCCCAGGGTCTTTCCCTCAGTGAAGGCCAGAATTTCCTTGTAGGTGCGGATATCGTACTTTTTCTTGTACTTTTCCACCCGGAAGGAGTAATACAGCGCCGCCGCTGTAATCACTGCCCAGATGGCTGCCCCCAGCCAGTCCAGGTAGTTCAGCAGCGGCACCGGGCTGAGAATCGTCGCCACCAGCAGCACGGTAAAAATAACGCTGTCCTTTTTGAAGCCTGCCAGCTCCTGCCCGTTGATTTCCTGTTTCATACGTTCAATATCTCCTTTGACTAAAAAATCCAGAGATACGCCAAAGGTCTCGCCCAGAAGCAGCAGGCTTTTCAGGTCCGGGTAGGTCCGGCCTGTCTCCCAGTTGGACACCGACTGCCGGGATACAAACACCCGCTCCGCCAGCGCATCCTGGGACAGCCCCTGTTCATTTCTCAGCTTTCTGATCTGCGCTCCAAGTTCCATCCGGCGCACCTCCTTTGTGGACAGTTTAGTATGGGAAGACAGTTTCTGCAATCAAAAGCCTTTGTCACGGGCCAATAGCAGCCTGTCAAATCTCTTTGACAGGGCCCATTATACCCCAGTTTTTGTTAAATGTACAGGAAAAAGAATGTCATCCCCCCACCTTCCGCCGCACCCCTAAAAACCTTCCCCCGGGGGGAAGGTGCCCCAGTCCGCAGACTGGGGCGGAAGAGGAATGCGGGCAGGGATGCCGGATGTTGTAGCCGTAAGTGCCTGCTAATCGCTACGTATCGCCGTTCCTCATCCGACCCGGCTTCCGCCGGGCCACCTAATGGGTTATGGTGTGATTGCCCCCGGCAATCATAAAATTTTGATTCCCTGCGGGAGCACTGCCCCCGGGGGAAGGTTTTTTATGGTGCCCAGAAAAGCAGAAAAGCCCAGCCGGGTGGCTGGGCTTTCCTTTGAATCAGTACTGGGTGGGCTTGATGTGCCAGATTTCGTCGGCGTACTGGCGGATGGTGCGGTCGGAGGAGAACTTGCCGGCGGAGGCGATGTTCTCCAGGCACTTGCGGCCGAAGGCACGGCGGTCGGCGTAGTCCCGGTTGGCCTGAATCTTGGCATCCACATAGGACTGGTAGTCCAGCAGCACGTAGTAGTTGTCGCCCCGGTTCCAGTCGTTGGTGTTCAGCAGGGAGTAGTACAGGTCCCGCTGCTCGGAATCGGTGGGCACGGTGCCGTCCACCAGGGTGTCGATGGCCCGGTGGAGGTAGCGGTTGCTGTCGTAAATGGCCCGGGGGTTGTAGGAGGCCTTGATTTCGTTGATTTTCTCCACGGTGGCGCCGAAAATGTACTCATTTTCGATGCCCGCCTCCTTGGCGATTTCCACATTGGCGCCGTCCAGGGTGCCCAGGGTCACTGCGCCGTTGAGCATCAGCTTCATGTTGCCGGTGCCGGAGGCCTCGGTGCCTGCGGGAGAAATCTGCTCGGAAATATCGGCAGCGGGGATGATATGCTCGGCGTAGGAGCAGTTGTAGTTCTGGACGAACACCACCTTCAGCTTGTCGTTGACGGTGGGGTCGTTGTTAATCATCCGGGCGATACGGTTGATGTAGCGGATGATGGCCTTGGCCCGGGCGTAGCCGGGGGCGGACTTGGCGCCGAACAGGTAGACCGTAGGCTGGAAGCCGGGCAGCTCGCCGTTTTTCAGCCGGAAGTAGATGTCCACCACAGACAGGGCATTCATCAGCTGGCGCTTGTACTCATGCAGCCGCTTGACCTGAACGTCGAACATGAAGTCGGGGTTCAGCTGAACGCCCTCCTTCCAGGCCACAATCTTGGCCAGCTGCTCCTTCTTGATGTGCTTGACAGCGTTGAACCGGTCGATGAGGTCGTCGTCAATCTGGGGCTTGATGGTCTGCAAGGCATCCAGGTCCAGCAGGAAGTCCTTGCCCACCTTCTCCTTCAGCAGCTCCGTCAGCTCCGGGTTGCACAGGCCCAGCCAGCGCCGGGGGGTGATGCCGTTGGTCTTGTTCTGGAACCGCTCGGGGAAGACCTTGTACCACTCCTTGAAGCAGTCGTCCTTCAGAATCTGGGAGTGAATCTCCGCCACGCCGTTGACATACCGGCCCACGTAGATAGAAAGGTTCGCCATATGGACCACGTCATGGTCAATAATCCACAGGCCGGGATGCTCCTGGCGGAGCTTGTGGTCGATGCGGCAGATGATGTCCGCCACAGCGGGGACCACGGACCGCAGCAGGTCCAGAGGCCATTTTTCCAGGGCCTCGGTCATGACGGTGTGATTGGTGTAGGAGAAGGTCTTGGCGGCCACCATAAAGGCATCGTCAAAGCTGACTCCGTCGTTCATCAGCAGGCGGATCAGCTCGGGGATGGACATGGCGGGGTGGGTGTCGTTGAGCTGGACGGCGTAGAACTCGCAGAACTTGGTCAAGTCGTTGCCGTGGGTCAGCTTGAAGGTCCGCAGCATATCCTGCAGGGAGGCGGAGGACAGCACGTACTGCTGCTTGATGCGCAGCCGCTTGCCCTCGTAGGTGGAGTCGTTGGGGTACAGAACCCGGGTGATGTCCTCGGCCTTGTTCTTCTTCTCCAGGGCCCGCAGGTAATCCTGGTTGTTGAAGGCGGTGAAGTCCAGCTCATCCTCGGCCTCGCACTGCCACAGCCGCAGGGTGTTGATGTTGTTGGTGCCGTAGCCGATGATGGGCACGTCGTAGGGGACAGCCAGCACGGTGTGGTCGGGGAAATCCACCTTCACGGTGTGGTTGTACCGGCGGTAGGACCAGGGGTCGCCGTACTTGGTCCAGTCGTCGGCGGACTCCACCTGGCTGCCGTTGGTGTCAAAGCTCTGCTTGAACAGGCCGAAGCGGTAGCGCAGGCCGTAGCCGGACAGGGGGATGTTGGTGCTGGCGGCGGAGTCCAGGAAGCAGGCGGACAGACGGCCCAGACCGCCGTTGCCCAGGGCATCGTCCTCGATGTCCTCCAGGATGGCCAGGTCCACGCCCCGCTGGGAGAACAGCCGCTTCATCTCGTCCAGAATGCCCAGGTTGAACAGGTTGGAGTAGACCAGCCGGCCGATGAGGTACTCGGCGGAGAAGTAGAAGGCCTTCCGCTCATGGAGCCGGGCCTTCTTGGAGGCGCTCCAGTTGTCGGACACAGCCATCATGACGGCCTGGCCCAGGGCCTCGTGGAGCTCCTGGGGGGTGGCGTCCTTCAGGGTGACGTCGTAGTTGTACTTCAGCTGGGCCTCGGTCCATCTGAGGATGTTTTGGCAATTATACTGCATGGCAATCGCTCCTATCAAATCAGAAAGTCATATATGGTCGAATTCCGGGGGAATCCGTGAAAAGAATATCCGGCTAATTTTTAGCACGCTATCTGATAGTAATACTTTTTTTCACTTTTGTCAAGAAAAGAAGCGGAGAAAAATCCTGTTTTTCACATTTTGGGAAGATTGTTCAGATTCTCCCCGTATTTTTCGTGCGATATACCAAACCGGAATTCCCCTTTTCGCCAATCAGAGTCAATATGAAACCGGCAAAGGCAGATAACGTAATCGTTTTCGCCTCTTTTCCGGCCTTGGAGAACATATTGAAAAAATCACTCCTTTGTGCTATCATGGCTCTGTCCCCCCCGGGCACAACCACGTAAAGGAGAAAACAAAATGGCGGCGCTTCTGTTGTTCATCATCTATCTTGCCTTCATCGGCCTGGGCATTCCGGACTCCCTGTTCGGGGCCGCGTGGCCCAGCATCTACGGGGAGTTCTCCCTGCCCCTGTCCTACGGCAGCTTTGTCACCGTCATCATCTCCGCCGGGACGGTGCTGTCCAGCGTCACCAGCGCCGGGCTCATTGCCAGGCTTGGCACCGGCCGGGTGGCGGCCCTCAGCACCCTGCTCACCGCCGGGGCCCTGCTGGGCTTTTCCCTCTCCCCCAGCCTGGGCTTTCTGTGCCTGCTGGCCGTGCCCCTGGGCATCGGCGCCGGGGCCATCGACGTGGCCCTGAACAACTACGTAGCCCTGCACTACACCGCCTCCCACATGAGCTTTCTGCACTGCTTTTACGGCATCGGGGTCTCCGTCAGTCCCTACATTCTCTCCCGGGTCATGGGCGGCCCGGCCGGCTGGCGGGGCGGCTACCGGATTGCCTTCCTGCTCCAGAGCGCCATTGCCGCCGTTCTGATTTTCAGCCAGCCCCTGTGGAAAAAGGTCCACGGCGGCGAGGCCGCCGCTGCCGAGACCCAGGACGGGACCCTGCCCCTGCCCCGGGTGCTGGCCATGCCCGGGGTGAAGCTCATGTGCTGCCTGTTCATCACCTCCTGCGCCATGGAATACACCTGCGGCGGCTGGGGCAGCACCTTTCTGGTGGAGAGCCGGGGCCTGCTGCCCGCCCAGGCCGCCCGGATTGTCACGGTGTACTATGTGGGCATGGCCCTGGGCCGGTTCCTGTCCGGCCTGCTGGCCGCCCGGCTCCACAGCTGGACCATCATCAAAATCGGCCAGGCCATTCTGGGCTGCGGGGTTCTGGCCCTGCTGGTTCCCGGCCCCACCGGCCTGTGCGCCCTGGGAATGTTCGCCGTGGGCCTGGGCAACGGCCCTCTGTTTCCCAATTTCAACTACCTGACCCCGGAGAACTTCGGCCGGGCCAACTCCCAGTCGGTTATCGGGGTTCAGATGGCCGCCTCCTATCTGGGCATTATGCTGGCCCCGCCCCTGTGCGGCCTGCTGGGCCAGCATCTGGGCATGGGGGTGTTCCCCTGGTACCTGGCCGCCTTCTACGCCGCCATGCTGGCCGCCACCGTTTTAGTCAGGCGGAAGCTGGTAAAATCATCGGGTTAGCTCCGCTTGTCATGGCAAGCCGGCCTGCTTTCCTGGTGCGGCAATCCGTTTTCCCCTGTTTTCCCTTGGAAAACAGGGGCGGCGGCCTGAGGGCAGGCCGCCCTACAGTCTTTGCTGATAAGCACAGCATGAAAACATCCCCCCACACTTTCGTGTGGGGGGATGCAATTTGTATGGAGCTTATTCCTGAAATCAGGCTTCCAGGTTGATGCCGGTCTCCTTGGAGAAGACGTGGCACACATGGCCGGGGAAGTTGAAGGCCAGCTTGGAGCCGTTGTTCAGAGCGGACACCTCGGAGGCGGACATATTCATGGTGGAAACGACCATGACAACATCGCGGCCCATAGCGGTGACGTGCAGATGGACAGAGGAGCCCATCATTTCGGACACGTCCACCTTGCCCTCGATGCCCTCGGCAGCCAGCTCGATGTGCTCGGGACGGACGCCCAGGACCACATCCTGCTCAGCGACGTTGTTGGCAGCCAGCTTCGCCTGCTTCTCGTCGGACAGGGTAACGGTCAGGCGGTCCAGCTGAACGGCGTACTTACCGTCCACCTTAACCAGCTTGGCGTTGTCGAACATATTCATCTGGGGAGTGCCGATGAAGGTAGCAACGAACAGGTTGTAGGGGTGGTTGAACACTTCCTGAGGGGTGCCGATCTGCTGGATGAAGCCGTCCTTCATAATGACGATCCGGTCGCCCAGGGTCATAGCCTCGGTCTGGTCGTGGGTAACGTAGATGAAGGTGGTGTTGATCCGCTCACGGAGCTTGATGATCTCAGCACGCATCTGGTTACGCAGCTTGGCGTCCAGGTTGGACAGGGGCTCGTCCATCAGCATAACCTGAGGAGCACGGACGATAGCACGGCCGATGGCGACACGCTGACGCTGACCACCGGACAGAGCCTTGGGCTTACGGCCCAGGTACTGGGTGATGTCCAGAATCTCAGCGGCTTCCTTGACCTTCTTGTCAATCTCGTCCTTGGGGGTGTGGCGCAGCTTCAGAGCGAAGGCCATGTTCTCGTAGACGGTCATGTGGGGGTACAGAGCGTAGTTCTGGAAGACCATGGCGATATCACGGTCCTTAGGAGCCACGTCGTTGACCAGACGGTCGCCGATGTACAGCTCGCCCTCGGAGATTTCCTCCAGGCCGGCAATCATACGCAGGGTGGTGGACTTACCGCAGCCGGAAGGACCGACCAGAACGATGAATTCCTTGTCGGCGATGTCCAGGCTGAACTCCTGCACAGCCACGACACCCTTGTCGGTAATCTGAAGATTGTTCTTCTTCTTTTCGGGCTCGTCGCCCTTCTTCTTCTTTTTCTTCTTTGCGTCGTCGCCGTTGAAGGGGTAGATCTTCTTGATGTTCTTCAGGGTCAAACTTGCCATAATGTTTGCGACTCTAAATGCACCGAGCCTTTCGCGTGCATTCTCGCCTCCGGACGGTAAAATTCCGGGGGCATTGCGACAGGTCTCCACACTGCCGTACCGTGAGTCTGACGGGGTATCCTCCTTTAATTTTAGTGGTGACATACCTATTTTGTGGAGTAGGCATGACCCACCTGGATGTTCCTATGATACCACATTTTGCAAGTCTTGGCAATGGTGCTTTCTGACAGTTTTCCCAGGCCCTTTTTAGTGATTCTGCCAGTTTTCCTACACCTTCGGCTTATAAATAATCTCATTGACCGCATACACCGTCACGAAGGCATCCGGGTCCGCCTTTGCCAGGTAGTTCATCAGCTTCAAATACTCCGCCTTGTCCACAATGGCGATAATCTCCTGGAAGGGCTCGTCCGTGTAGGCCCCCCGGGCGTCGTAGACGGTGGCGCCGCTGTGGAGCTGGTGGAGGATGAAGGTCTTGATTTCCGCCTGCTTTTTCGACACGATGCACACCCGCTTTTTCATGGTGGAGCCGAAGATAAAGTGGTCCAGGATGATGCCGTTGAGGTAGGTGCCGATGACACTCAGCAGCACGGTTTTGATATCGTAGACAAAAATCGCCGACACCGCCACGCACATCCCCGCCAGACTCATGGCCTGGCCCAGTTCGAGGCGCAGAAACCGGTTCATGAGCTTGGCCACAATGTCGATGCCCCCGGAGGAGGCGTTGCGCTCAAACAGCATGGCAAGGCCGATGCTGACGAAAAAGCAGTAGCAAATCATGTCGATGAGAGCGTCCCCGGTCAGAGAGCCTCCCTGGGGAAACAGCCGCTCCAGAATGCCCAGAAACAACGGCAGCAAAATGGAGGTGTACACGGTTTTCACGCCGAAGCCCCGGCCAATCAGAGCAAACCCCAGCCCCAGCAGGGCAAGGTTCAGCACCATGGTAATGGCGGACACCGACAGCGGCAGGAAATTGGCCAGAATAATGGAAAGGCCCGAAATGCTGCTGACGGACAAATGGCTGGGCATCAGAAAGAAAAACACCGACATAGCGATGATGGCAGTGGCAAAGGTAATGGCAATCCATTCCCGAACTGCGCTCCAGGTTTTCATAGGCTGTACATCCTTTTCATTGAGTGATACTATGGTAGCGCAAACGGATGGTTTTTGCAATAAAAAATTTTTCACTTCCGCAATACAAAAATATAAAATGTCATTGCGAGCCAGTGCTCACACTGGCGTGGCAATCCGAATTCCCTCTGGTTGGTGCTTTTCACCAACCAGTTCATTTTTCCAGAGGAAAAATGAAAAAGAACGGATTGCCACAACCAGTCTGCGGACTGGTTTCGCAATGACATTCTATCGTTTTCGCTGATACAAACCCCTACGCTGTTATCGCAGGCAGTATCCGCTCTCGCTCGCCTCCAGGCTGGAGCCGTAAAAAACCTCCATGGCCTTTTCCAGAGCTGTTGCGTCGGCTGTGGCGGCGGTTTCGTAGCCGGAGTGCATAGCCAGCTGGGCCAGGCCGATGTCCGCCGTGGGCACGCTGACCTGGGCCAGAGAGAGCCTGCCCAGGGTGGAGCCGCCGGGCAGGTCCGCCCGGTTGTAGTAGCTCTGGACCTCCACCCCGGCTCTGGCGCAGACCCTTCTGAACAGGGCGGCGGAAACGCCGTCGGTGCAGTAGCTCTGATTGGCGTTGTGCTTCAGCACGATGCCGCCACCCAGCACCGGGGCGTTGGTAGGGTCGGCAAACTCCGGATGGTTGGGGTGGACGGCGTGGGCGTTGTCGGCGGACACCATGAAGGACTGGGCCAGCATCCGCTTTTTGTCCAGCCCCAGTGCGCCGCAGATGCGGTCCAGGGTGTCGGTCAGCAGGGTGGAGCAGGCCCCCTGGACCGAGGCGGAGCCCACCTCCTCGCTGTCAAAGACGCACAGCACCGGGATGGCGCTGCTGTCCCCTGCCTTCAAAAAGCCCTGGGTGCAGCCCCAGGCGCACTCCAAATCGTCCAGCCCCTGGGCGGAGAGGAATTCCCCCTCCACACCCCAGACTCTGGCCTTCTCCCGGAGGTACAGGTACAGGTCGCTGCCCAGGACCTTCCCCCCGGCGGCGGCCTCGATTTCGGCGGCCAGCTTTCCCTTGGCATCCTTCCCGCCAACCAACGGCAGCATATCCACGGCGGGGTTCCACTTGTAGCCGTCGTTGACCTGGCGGTTCATGTGAATGGCCACATTGGGAATCATCAGCAGGTCCCGGTCCAGGTCGATGAGCCGGTTTTCAATTCCCTGCTCCGTTTCCACCGTGACCCGGCCCGCCACAGACAGCACCCGGTCCAGCCAGGTGGACAGAATCAGCCCGCCGTAGCGCTCCACGGCCATGCGGGTGTAGGTGCCGCAGAGCTCAAAATTCTCCTTGACCTTGAAGCCCGGCCGGTCGGCGTGGCTGGCGCTCATCATAAAGCCCGCCGGAGCCGTCTGAGGCACCCGGAAGGCCACCACCGCCGTGCCGCCCCGGGTCAGATAATACTTTCCGCCGGGAACCAGGTCCCAGCTCTCATGCTCAAACAGCCGGACATACCCGGCCTTTTCGAAAGTCTCAGCCAGATAAGCCGCAGCGTGATAAACACTGTGCGCACAGTTCAAAAATTCCACTAACCCCGTAATACGGTTGTCCATAGGTTCCTCCAAATCCAAGCATCCACCGTTCCCTTTGCTTCCCCCGGGGGGAAGCTGTCACCAGTCCTCAGACTGGTGACTGATGAGGGATGGCGAACTGTTATCCATTGTATGCACAAACGGCGACAGTACTCTTTTAACTGCACGCCATCCCTCATCCGTCGCCTGCGGCGACACCTTCCCCCCGGGGGAAGGAAAAGAGCGCGGTGCTTTTTTGTTTACTGCTCCACCAGCTGGCAGAACAGGTCAATCTGGTCTGCGATGGTCTGCAAGGCCCCACGCCAGAAGTTTTTGTCGGTCAGGTCGATGCCGGCCACCTTGGCGGTGTCCTCGGCGGTGGCCACGCAGGTGGTGTGCAGGAGCTTCTTGTACTTATCCACAAAGGCCGCCCCCTCGGCCTCGTACCGGGCGTACAGGCCCCGGGCAAAGAGGCCGCCGAAGGCATAGGGGAAGTTATAGTAGGTGGGGCCGTAGTAGTGGCTCTTGCAAATCCACATATACGGGTGCAGCTGCTCCGGGTCCAGGCCGTCGCCGTAGCAGGCCTTCTGAGCGTCCAGCATGAAGCCGCACAGGGTCTTGGCGTTCATAAACTGCTCCTCCCGGCTGTCCAGCACCCGCTTTTCGAAGGTGAACCGGGAATAGATGTCGCAGATAATCTGGCAGGCATCCTGGAGCTGGTTTTCGATGAGGGCAATCTTCTCCTCCCGGCCTGCGGCCCTGCCGATGGCGGAGGCCATGACCACGCACTCGTTGAAGGTGGAGGCCGTCTCCGCAAGAGGCATGGAGTAGTCCCGGTTCAGGAGCCGATGGTCCCGGATGCAGTGGTTGTGGAAGGCGTGGCCCAGCTCGTGGGCCAGGGTCACCACGTCGCCGAACATCCCGTCAAAGTTGGTCAGCACCCGGCTCTCCCCCAGGCACTCCACCCCGGAGCAGAACGCGCCGCCGGCCTTGCCGTCACGGGGGTAGAAGTCAATCCAGGCCTCGTCGAAGGCCCGGGCCACCATGTCGGACAGTTCCCCGTCAAACCCGGCGAACAGCTCCACCAGATAGTCCCTGGCCTGCTGGGTGGTGAATTTGGTGGAGGATTTTCCCATGGGGGCGAACAGCTCATACCAGGGCAGGCCGTTCTCGTAGCCCAGGGCACTGGCCTTGGCCTTCAAATACTGCCAGAACTTGGGCAGATACTCGTCCATGGCCCCCAGCATGGCGTCCAGAGTCTCCTGCTTCATGTCGGAGTGCTTAAGAGTCCGGGCCAGCGGGGAGTCGTAGCCTCTGAGCTGGCAGTCGGAAATGGTTTCCAGCTTAATGGAATTCAGCGCATAGGCCACCGGGTCCTGGATGCGCTCGTAGCAGGCTAGCTCCGCCTCGTAGGCCTCCTTCCGGACGGCGGGGTCCGGGTCGTAGGCCAGGTTCCGGATGGCGGACAGGTTGGTGATTTCCCCCCGGTAGCTCACCGGCACGGTGGAGGTCAGATACTGCTGCATCTCGCTCCAGGCGACGGTGCCGGACATTTCCAGCTTGGCCATAATCTCCTCGCCCCGTCCCGGCAGCAGGTAGCGGGCGGAATCGGAGATATTGGAAAACAGGAATTCATACTCCCGCAGCACCTCGTCCCCCCGGACCAGGTCCATCAGGTCCGGCAGAGCAGCAGCCCAGGCCTTGAAGGCGGCCTCGGTGCCGGCAAAGGCGCTGACGACCGCCATAATCTGGCCGATTTTGGAGCCGGGCTCCGGGTCCTTGGTGTCGGCAGCCTGGCGCAGGGAGGCGTAGCCCGCCAGCCGGTCCACCAGAGCGGCCACCTCCTCCTGAATGGCGATGCCCTCCTTCAGCCCCGCCAGGGGCTCCATGCCGCCTAGCTCTGCGGTAAAGGCAGCGCCCCGGGCCACGGCGGCCTTCAGTTTTTCCATGTCGGATGCCATTTGGGGGTCGGAAAAGCCCTTGTAGATGGGGTCCAGATTCCACACTTCGTTCATTGTTCATTCCTCCTCGGTGAATTTCCTCCATTTTACATCAGCTTTTGCCGCCCGTCAACACTCTTGTGGAGCAGGACTTGCCGGGCTTTTTTTCCTTTCTTTGGGGCGGCGTTTGTCGAATGCTGTCTAAAATGTTGGAATTATATCAGTTTCTGTGGATTATAACGTTTAATTGACGAACGATTGTTGCAATATTAGCTTGCAAAAGGGTGAACTTCATGCTATTCTCTAATTGTCGCCTATGGTGCCTGCGCCATAGACAGGGGAGTTTATTTTTACATGATTGGAGAGGAATGTAATGGAAAAAGCAACAACCGTCTTGATTGCGGATGCCGCAGAAGACTTTTGCGCCGGACTGAGCGCAGAGCTGCAGCAGTCCGACGGCTTTCAGGTAATCGGCACCGCCGGCGATGGGGAGCTGGCCGTGCGCATGATTGAGAAGCTCCGGCCGGACGTCCTGGTGCTGGATCTGATGCTGCCGAAGAAGGACGGCATCAGCGTGCTCCGGGCCATTTCCGACCTGGAGCCGAAGCCCGTGACCCTGGCCACCTCGGCCTTCGTCACCGAGTATGTTTCCACCGCCGCAGCGAACCTGGGCGTTCGGTATCTGATGCTGAAGCCCTGTGACATGAGCGCTCTTGCCGAGCATTTGGAGGAAATCCGGGGTGGGGAGAGCCTCCGGAGCGCCCTCCCCCGCCGCAGCGACAAGGCCGGCATTGAGTCCCTCGTCACGGGCATCATCCACGAAATCGGCGTCCCCGCCCACATCAAGGGCTACCAGTACCTCCGGGAGGCCATCATCATCGCCGTCAACGACATGGATGTCATCAACGCCATCACCAAGGTCCTCTACCCCCAGGTGGCGAAAACCTTCCAGACCACCCCTTCCAGAGTGGAGCGGGCCATCCGCCACGCAATAGAAGTGGCCTGGGACCGTGGCGACCTGGACACCCTCCAGCGGTTCTTCGGCTACACCGTGTCCAACACCAAGGGAAAGCCCACCAATTCCGAGTTTATCGCCCTCATTGCAGACAAGCTCCAATTGCAGCTGAAATCCGCCGAGGCCGCCCAATTTTGAAACCAAAAAGCCCGTGCAGTTCCCAATGGGGAGCTGCACGGGTTTCTTTACGCAAGCAGATTGTCATTGCGAACCATGCCGCAGCATGGTGTGGCAATCCGTTCTCTTTTTCATTTTTCCAAAGGAAAAATGAACTGGCTGGCCCAACGGGCCAGCCAGAGGGGATGCGGATTGCCACGCCAGTCTGCGATAAATTATGGTATACTTGCCACTGGCAAGTATAGAAATTTTTGATTCCCTGCGGGCAGCACCGCTGGTTTCGCAATGACAGTTCGTTGATACAAGCCCGTAGGGCGCGGCATCCTTGACGCGCCGGTACACAGCGGCACGTCCAGGAGGCCGTGCCCTACGGCGCATTTGTGATAGTCAAAGGCAATTCGGGGCTGTCCCTACGCAAGAGTATCCGTACCGTTCAAATATGTCCCGCGTCTTGCCAGGGCGCTCTGGCATTTTTCGCAGATGTAGTTCTCCGCCAGGCCGGACCCGTCGCCGCAGCGGGTGCAGGCGGGGATGGTTTTGATCTTGTTCTGGAAAATCCAGTAGCCCACGCATTTGGGCGGGATGGTCTCCCATTCAAAGCGGTCGTTTTTGTGGTCGGGCAGGCGGCCGTAGTTGAACAGGTTGGAATCCCGGACCTGGATGGTGCCGTCCTCGTTCATTTTTTCGATGAGCAGATAGTGGCCGCCCCGGGTCCAGAAGCCCTTGGTCTGGACGGACACCACAATGTAGCCGTCCTCCAGAGCCTGCTTGGCCTCGTCGGGCTTATAGGTTTTCTTCAGCAGGAAGAAGCCCATTTCCGCCGGGGTCTTGTTGAACAGGGTGCCGTCGGTGCCGTGCTCGGAGCAGTAGCTGCCGTAGCGCTGGCTCAGCTCCGGCGGGGTCAGCTCCTCATCGGCCATGTAGCTGGCCAGCATGGCCATGGTGGTGATGCCGCAGCCGTGGGTCCGCAGGGGGTAGCCGCCGTACTTGGTGTCCGGGTAGTCCTGCTGGACGTACAGGGGCACCTCGGGGTAGCGCTCGTGGGCCACATCCGGATACAGCATATCCTCCAGCGCCACCCGGCTCTGGGCCTCCTTCAGAGAGATGGCGGCGTAGTCCACCTCCATGGGATACTGCTCCCGGGCACTGCGAAGCAGCGCCTGCTGGGCAGTGTTCATGGCGCTTTTGTCGCTGCCGTCGCTGCTGCCGGAGAAATAGAGGATGTGAATGCCATAGTCCGTGCGTATAACGGTGGTGTCCCCGGGCTTGCGTTCCGGGTCAAAGCACCACTCGTCCAGCGCAGGGTCCAGCTGGCCCGGCTGCAAATCCCGGTAGCTGCCGCCGTTGACAGCGGTGCCCCGGTCCTGGGAGTGCTGGTTTGCAAGCTCGGCAAAGGTGGCCTCCCCGGCTCTGATGCCGTAGCGCCACTCGTTGAGCAGCTTTTCCGCCACCGCCATGCCGGACTGCCACAGCTCCTCCGAGCAGGTGACCGTGCCGTCCGCCCCGATTTGAGGGGTCTCAGGGTTTTCCACCGGCTGCCAGGGGTTCTGCTCCACCTGGGGATACAGCAGAATCTGCCGGATGTCCACAAATTTTGTCTCCCCGGCGGTCTCCTGCACCTCCGGCTCCAGGTCATAGCTCAACGTGGTGAAGTACATATAGCTGCGGTTGTAGAGCTCTGCAAAGGCGGTCAGGTCCGCCAGGGTGGTGCCGAAGGCCTTGTCCGCCATGGCGTCGGCATTGCCGTAGCCCCGGTTTTCCGCCAGGTCCTTCAGCAGCGCCGGAAGCCCATCCAAAAAGGCCTGGTGCATGGAATTGGGCACATAGAATTTGTTGTTGCCGTAGAGCACCCGGTTGGCGGGCATATCCGTCATATACTCGGCGTGCTTTTCCGGGTCCGGCTTGTAGGCCTCCTCGGTGGCCATGGGCACCTCCTGGGACTGAAGGGCCAGAGCCTGGGCGGTGTGCCAGGTGTCCAGGGCCCTTTTCAGGAAATACTGCTGCCAGCTGGCCACATCCTCATCCAGAGGGCAGGGCTGCACATCCAGAGGCTTGTCAAAATCCGGAGTCTCCTCCCAGGTGCCCCGGCGGAACTGCTCCACCTGGGCCCAGTAGGCGGCCTGGAGCACCCCGGGGGTCAGGGTCTCGCTGCCCACCCGGGCCACGGCCTTGGTGCCCAGCGGGCCGGTGTAGCTGCCCTTGCAGGTAACGTCGTCGGGGTTCCCGTCCGGAGGTGCCGTTTCACCGGGCACAGCAGCAGCGGCGGCGGTGGTGGGGACCGTGGCCTCCGTGGGCGCAGCCGTTTCGGCACAGCCGGTCAGCAGCCCCAGGACCATCGCCAGGGCCAGCAGGAGTGTAATGATTTTCTTCATGGAGATCGTCCTTCCGTTTGTTCATACTTTGTAACAGTTTACCATACCCCGCCCTGCAATGCAAGGTGGAAAGGCCCGAATCCTGTGAACATACGGTAAAATTTGCGGAAGCCCCGGGGGAATTCACTTGCTTTTCCGGCCCCCATCGGGTATACTGGAAACACAATCACAAAAGGAGGAGCAACCATGGAAAACGAAGCAATGCTGACCGAGGAGGAAGTGTCCGTTCTGACCCTCACCGGCGAGGACGGCAAGGACGTGGATTTTGAATATCTGGACTGCCTGAACTACGAGGGTAAGGAGTACCTGGTCCTGACCCCCGCCGGGGAGGACTCCGGCGAGATTGTCATTCTGGAAATCGAGCCTGTGGACGAGGAAAACGAGAACTACCTGGCCGTGGAGGACGAAACCGTCCTGAACGCCGTCTTTGACCTGTTCAAAGAAAAATTCAAGGACGTGCTGCAATTCGAGGAGTAACACCGAAATGTCATTGCGAGCCGGTGCGCACACTGGCGTGGCAATCCGTTTCCCCATTTCCCAGGGGGACGGATTGCCACAACCAGTCTGCGGACTGGTTTCGCAATGACATATTCTTTTTCGAAACATGACGCATTTGGGAGGAACACATGGAAAACCAATTTATCCGCACGGAAATGCTTCTGGGCAGTCAGGCTCTGGAGCGGCTCAAAGCCGCCCGGGTGGCGGTGTTCGGCATCGGCGGGGTGGGCGGCTACACCGTGGAGGCCCTGGCCCGCAGCGGCGTAGGGGCGCTGGACCTCATCGACAGCGACACCGTGGGCCTTTCCAACCTGAACCGCCAGATTCTCGCCACCCATCGGAGCCTGGGGATGCTGAAGGTGGAGGCCGCCCGGGCAAGGATTCTGGACATCAACCCCGGCTGCACCGTCCGCACCTATCCGGTCTTTTACACCCCGGACACGGCGGCCCGGTTTGACTTCACCCAGTATGACTACATCGTGGATGCCATCGACACCGTCACCGCCAAGCTGGCACTGGTGGAGCAGGCCGTGGCCGCAAACACCCCCATCATCTGCTCCATGGGCACCGGCAACAAGCTGGATGCCGCCGCCTTCCGGGTGGCGGACATATCCAAAACCTCCATGTGCCCCCTGGCAAGGGTCATGCGCCGGGAGCTGGGCAAGCGGGGCATCCGCCACCTAAAGGTGGTCTACTCCCAGGAGGAGGCCCTGCACCCCACCGGCTGGGAGGAGGAAGCCGCCGCCCTGGGCAAACGCCAAATCCCAGGCAGCGTCCCCTACGTCCCGGGAGCCGCCGGACTGATTCTGGCGGGAGAAGTGATAAAGGACCTGATAAAGCCTTCCCCCTCGGGGGAAGCTGGCACCAGTCCGCAGACTGGTGACTGATGAGGGTCTCCCGCTTATCTCACAGAAAGGGGCTGTTTATATGGCAAATCCCAACAGGCTCACACCCAATGCACAAAATCTGCGCAAATCCATGACGAAGGAAGAACGTCATTTATGGTACGACTTTCTCAAATCCCTGCCAATGACCTTCAATCGGCAGAAAATCCTTGGGCACTATATTGTGGATTTTTATTGTGACCGTGCCCGAATTGCCATTGAGCTGGACGGCTCCCAGCACTACAGCCCCGAAGGGAATGCTCATGGTTAGTAAAGAAGTAACAACCGATAACCAATAACGAGCCGCCGCCCTGCCAATATTCCGTAAAATTATTTTGAAAAATTAAAACCGTCTCATTGCATAGCGTGAAGTATAGCATTATAATTTTAGAAGGAGGTGGACACACATGGCGAATGAAGATAAAAAGGATTTTAATGCTATGCTAAATGATAGCAAGGATATGCCGAAAATTCAAATCATCACGGACGAAAAAAGCATTGAAAAGTATGGTGGAAGCAAAATGTATTTTGCTCCGCCAATCGACTACGATAAAGTAATGAAGCTGATTCCTTGTGGAAAGTTAATTACAGTAGGAAAAATTCGAGAATATTTTGCTAAGAAAAATAATGCTGATTTTACAGAGCCGATTACAGCAGGAATTTTTGTATCTATTGCAGCGTGGGCGAGTTATCAGCGTACTGAAGATGAGACTCCTTACTGGAGGACACTTAAGGCTAATGGTGAGCTAAATTCAAAATATCCCGGTGGTATAGAAGCGCAAAAACTGAAATTAGAGGCTGAAGGACATACCATTATTCAAAAAGGTAGAACAAACATCAAATACTTTGTTAAGAATTTTGAAAGCTCATTATATGAGATACAGTAACTATTTTTGTAATGTTAGAAAAGCAGCAAACCCAGCCGGAGCAGTCAACGGTCAAGATGAACGGGCTACGCCCGCCGTTGACAGCCCCGCCCGGTTTCGCAAATGGGTAATCAAGGAGCTGTAAAAAAGCCCAACAAAAGTCCCCTGTGCCGTCTGACACAGGGGACAAAAAATTTTTTACAGCCCCTTTTGGCCACCTTCCCCCGTTGGGGGAAGGCTTTGTTACTTCTGATTTTCCCAAAACGCCTCGGGCTTATTGCACTGCTTGCAGTTGCCCTCGCAGTTTCTTGCTTTCATTTGCAGCTCCTGGCTTTTCACGCTGACAGTGGTGCAGGGGGGGATGGAGTGGGTGATGAAGACGTTGGAGCCGATGACGCTGTCCCGGCCGATGACGGTGCTGCCGCCCAGAATGGAAGCGCCGGCGTAGATGGTCACGTCGTCCTCGATGGTGGGGTGCCGCTTTTTCCCCCGGAGGCTCTGGCCCCCCCGGGTGGTCAGTGCGCCCAGGGTCACCCCCTGGTACACCTTCACCCGGTCGCCGATGACCGTGGTCTCGCCGATGACAATGCCCGTGCCGTGGTCGATGAAGAAGTATTTGCCCACGGTGGCCCCGGGGTTGATGTCGATGCCGGTGACGCTGTGGGCGTGCTCGGTCATAATCCGGGGCAGCATGGGCACCCCCAAGTCGTACAGCACATGGGCCAGCCGGTAGACGGTAATGGCAAACAGCCCCGGATAGCAGTAGATAATCTCGTCCACGCTGAACGCCGCCGGGTCCCCGGCGAAAAAGGCCTCCACATCGGTCTGGGCCACCGCCCGGACGGCGGGAATGGCCTGGAAAAAGGCCACGCTGACGGCCTGGGCCCGTTCCTCATCCTTCAAAATGAGGTTAATCTGCTTGTTGAGGTTGTACATCACGTCCTCAATGAGCATGGACAGGTTGTGCCGTGCGTTGTAAATCCGGTAGGTGCGCTCCCGGGAGGCCCCGGGGTAGACGATGCGCAGGAGCTTGCCAATCATGTCGATGATAACCGCCTTATCCGGCTGACAGTAAGGCTGCATTTTGTCAATATCCCGCCCGTTCTTATAATCCGCCAGAATATTGTCCACAATACCCTCAATCTGAAGTTCAATGCTCATGTAGACCCCTCCTTTTTTGTTCAGTTTAGCATATGCGTTCGACGCTGTCAATGATTGACACCGCACATCTTTCAGAGGTATAATAAAAAGAAAAAGGCTTCCCCCTGGGGGGGAAGCTGTCATGGGCTGCATCGCAGACCATGACTGATGAGGGGTGCTTCCCCAAAAGCTGCCGGTCATCCTGCGCCCCTCATCCATCGCCAGTCTGCGGACTGGCGGCACCCTCCCCCGGAGGGGGAAGGCAATGGTCTATTTTTCATTTGGAGGTATTGCTATGATTTACAAATCTGTCTCCGAGCTTATCGGCGCTACCCCGCTTTTGGAGCTTTGCAGCCTGGCCCAGGGTCTGCCCGCCCGGGTGCTGGTGAAGCTGGAAAGCCGGAACCCCGCCGGGTCCGCCAAGGACCGGGTGGCCCGGGCCATGCTGGACGACGCCGAGGCAAAGGGCATTCTAAAGCCCGGCTCCACCGTCATTGAGCCCACCTCCGGCAACACCGGCATCGGCCTGTGCGCCGTGGCCGCCTCCCGGGGCTACCACTGCATCATCGTCATGCCCGACTCCATGAGCATGGAGCGGCGGCGGCTCATGGCCGCCTACGGCGCCCGGCTGGTGCTGACCCCCGGGGCCGGGGGAATGTCCGCCGCCATCGCCAAGGCCCAGGAGCTGAACCGGGAGATTCCCAACAGCTTCGTGGCCGGTCAGTTCGTCAACCCCGCCAACCCCGCCGCCCACTACCGCACCACCGGCCCGGAAATCTGGGCGGACACCGAGGGCCGGGTGGATATCTTCGTGGCCGGCATCGGCACCGGCGGCACCGTCACCGGCGTGGGCCGGTTCCTGAAGGAGAAAAACCCCGCCGTCCAGATTATCGGCGTGGAGCCTGCCGACTCCCCCCTGCTCACCGCAGGCCGTTCCGGCCCCCACGGCATCCAGGGCATCGGGGCCAACTTCATCCCGGAGATTCTGGACCGGTCCGTCATTGACCGGGTCGTAACCGTCACCACCGAGGATGCCATGGCCGCAGGCCGCAGCCTGGGCCGCCGGGAGGGCATTCTCGCCGGCATCTCCGGCGGAGCCGCCCTCCACGCCGCCCTGACCCTGGCCGCCCAGAAGGAAAACCAAGGCAAAACCATCGTCGCCCTCCTCCCCGACTCCGGCGAACGCTACCTGACCACCGCCATGTACGCCGACTAACACAGCCTCCGTAGGGGCGGGTTACCAACCCGCCCCTACAGGGCACCCCAAAGCCTTCCCCCGGGCCAATAGCTTCCCCCGGGGGGAAGCTGGCACCAGTCCGCAGACTGGTGACTGATGAGGGATGGCGACAGGTCGGACACGGTATGCACCACCGTCAGATACTGCAAGCCATAACTGCACGCCATCCCTCATCCGTCTTGCCCTTCGGGCAATCCACCTTCCCCCCGGGGGAAGGTATTTGGGGGTGCGGGGGAAGGCTTTTGGCCCAAGGATAAAATTTCAGCCCCCGGTTCTGAAACCGGGGGCTAAATTTAATTATCCAGTCTGCGAATATCCGCGCCCAGGGAGGTGAGCTTTTCAACCAAATCCTCGTAGCCTCGCTCGATGAAGTGGATGTGCTCGACGTAGGTGGTGCCCTCGGCGGCCAGGCCTGCGATGACCAGGGCGGCGCCCGCCCGGAGGTCGTGGGCGCAGACGGTGGCGCCCCGCAGCTTTTCAACGCCGGACACCGTGGCGGTCTTGCCGTTGATGGAGATTTTGGCCCCCATGCTCTCCAGCTCCGTGCAGTAGCCGAAGAACCGGGTCTCGTAGACGCTCTCCGTCAGACGGCTGATGCCCCCGGCCAGGGACATACACACGCACACCTGGGCCTGCATATCCGTGGGGAAGCCGGGATAGGGCCGGGTCTTGACGGTGGTCTGGCGGAGCCGTCCGCTGCGGATGATGCGGATGGAATCGTCGTAGTTGATGATTTTGGCCCCCATCTCCTGGAGCTTGTTGGTGATGCACTCCATGTGCTTGGGGATGACGTTCTGAACCAGCACGTTGCCGCCCACGGCGGTGACGGCGGCCATGTATGTACCGGCCTCAATCTGATCGGGGATGATGGCATAGGTGCCGCCGTGGAGGCAGTTGACGCCCCGGATTTTCATGGTGTCGGTACCTGCGCCGGAGACCCGGGCGCCCATGGTGTTCAGGAAGTTGGCCAGGTCCACAATATGGGGCTCCTTGGCCGCATTTTCAATGACGGTCTGGCCGGGAATCAGGGTGGCCGCCAGCATAATGTTGATGGTTGCGCCCACAGAGGCCATGTCCAGGCAGATGCGCTGGCCTCGCAGGCCCTCCTCGCCGGGGGTCAGGGCCACATAGTCCTCAGTCTCATCCACCTCAGCCCCCAGGGCCAGGAAGCCCTTGATGTGCTGGTCGATGGGCCGGGAGGCGAAGTTGCAGCCGCCGGGCAGCGCCACATGGGCCTTGCCGAACCGGCCAAGCAATGCGCCCATGAGATAGTAGCTGGCCCGCATTTTCTTCACCAGGTCCCCGTCGGGCTCGCTGCACTGGACGCTCGAGCAGTCGATTTCCACCACGCCGGGCTCCGGGTATTCAATCTGGGCCCCCATCTGCTTCAGAATGCCCAGCATGATGCAGGTATCGGAAATGTTGGGAACATTTTCAATCCGGCACACCCCATGGACCAGCAGGGCCGCCGGCAGAATCGCCACAGCCGCATTTTTTGCGCCGCTGATGGTGATGGTGCCGTTCAGAGGTTTGCCGCCGTTGATTTCATATTTGGCCAAGGAATATCCTCTCCTTGTAATTTAGCATTTTCGCATACACGCCCGTTTATTATATCACAGAGCCGTTCTTCTGTAAAGTCCAAAAAATTCCACCAATGCCTTCCCCCTTGGGGGATGTAAGACCGGTTATCTGCGTAGGGACAGCCCTTGCGGCTGTCCGGGTGGCCTACCTCGTTGACCAGGCAAAATGGGGCAGTGCGGCGGGAGGGGGCAAGCCCCTCCCCTACGCCCGAATTATCTTCTCAGCCCCTTCGGGTAGTGGTTTTTCAGCACCCGGCCGTCGCCCTTGGCCCAGCCGATGGAATACCCTCCTGCCGTGACCAGGGTCCAGCCCTTTTTCTCCGAGGGCAGCACCTCGCCGTGAAGGTACTGCTTCATCTCCGGGGAATCGGGGGCAAAATCCTGGACGCTGTTGCAAGTTTTCAGCCACAGGGCCAGGGCGTGGGCAGGCTCGAACCGGTCCTTTTTCACCGTGCCCAGCTCCAGACCGGGCCGCAGGACCTTCAGCCCTGCCAGCTCCGGCAGCTCCGGCGGGGCCCAGTACAGGGTCTGGCCGAAGGACAGTCCCTTCCCCTCCGGCAGCCGGATGCCCAGCTCCCGGGCGAAATCCTCCCAGGCCTTTGGCAGTTTTTCTCCCTTGGAAAGGAGGATTTTCTCCGCCTCTCCCCCGTTTTTCCGGAGAACCGCCGCAAAATGTCCCTCCCCCAGCAGCTTGTGGGGCCACATCCGGAAGGAGCCGTTCTCCCCGGGCACGAACCAGGGGGCCTCCACGGTCTCCGGCGCAAATTCCGGGTGGGCCGCCAGGAAGGCCGTCACCGCCCCCTCGTCCTCCTCCGGGGCGAAGGTACAGGTGGAGTACACCAGCCGCCCTCCGGGCCGCACCAGCCTTGCCGCCCCATCCAGAATTTCCGCCTGACGGGCGGCGCACATCTCCACAGTCTCCTGGCTCCAATCCGTGACGGCGGCCTCCTCCTTGCGGAACATCCCCTCTCCGGAGCAGGGAGCGTCCACCAGCACCCGGTCGAAAAATCCGGGCAGCCGTTGGGCCAGCCGCTGGGCGGTCTCGTTGGTCACCAGGGCGTTGGCAACGCCCATGCGCTCAATGTTCCGGGAGAGAATTTTCGCCCGCTTGGGGCTCCACTCGTTGGCAAGCAGGAAGCCCGCCCCGGCCATCCGCCCGGCAATCTGGGTGGTCTTGCCCCCGGGGGCGGCGCACAGGTCGCAGACCCGCTCCCCGGGCTGGGGAGAAAGCAGCGCCACCGGAGCCATGGCACTGGCCTCCTGTAGGTAATATACGCCCGCCTCGTGGTAAACGTGCAGACCGGGCCGGGATTCCGGGTCGTAGTAGAACCCTGACCGCTCCCAGGGCACGTTTTCCCTCACAAAGGGCAGCTGTGGCCGCGCCCCCTTCAGGGGATTGAACCGCAGGGCCACCGCCCGGGGCCGCCGGAGGCTCTCCAAAAACGCCTCATAGTCCTGCCCCAGCTGTTTTTTCATCCGCTGTAAAAATTCCTCCGGCAGCATAAAAATGCCTCCTCGCACTGTTCTTGAGGGCATTGTATCACACCGCCGGCCATTTTTCCACAAAAAAGTTGGCCGCCGGAAACCCGGCGGCCATACAAGGAGGAGAAAGAGATTGATTTTCCATTGCAAACCTGTGTCACAATGCCGGATGCCCGGCAGCGCCTCCCCTGTGCAAGGGGAGCCTTGGGTGCACGTCTCGCAATGACAGGATGTTTTACTGTCCCAGTGCCAAAAACTCGGCTGGGTCCACGGCCCCCTGGGCGTTGGATACGCTGAAATGGACGTGAGCCCCAATGGTGGACTCTGTGATGGCGGAGTCCGAGGCATAGCCGATGACCTGGCCCATTTCCACCCGGTCCCCGGGCTTCACCGCCAGCTTCTCGGCCAGGCTTGCGTAGTGGGTGGTGTAGCCGTCCTGGTGGTGGATGACCACGGTGCAGCCCAGAGCGTCGTCCTCATAGGTGGTGTACACCTCCCCGGCGGCAGCCGCCGCCACAGGCTCCCCCTCCTCACAGGCCAGGTCCACCCCGTTGTGGACCCGCCAGTCCCGGGTGGTCTGGTTGTAGCTCAGCGCCTCCACGGAGAACCCGGAAATGGAGTCCCCGGGCACCGGAGCCATGGTTTTCAGCGTGCTTTTCACCGCAGGCTTGGTTTCCGGCACCGTGGGAACCGGGGCAGGCTGGGTGGTCTGCTGGGGCAGGGTGGCCAGCGCAGGCACATCCTCCGTCGTCCCCGCCAGCACCTCCTCCCCGGTCTCAATGACAGAGACCTCCTGAATCGGATTGTCGTTTTTGGCATACAGATAGCCGGTGATCCCAATGGCAGCCGCGCACAGGATCAGGGCTATGTAGTAGCCCTTCCCGCCAAAGCTGCCGCTTCGTTTGTTATTGCTCATAAATAAGCACCTCCGAAGCTGAGTATAGACGGGTATGTGGGATATTAAACAACAATTCCGAATTTTTTCTGCGCACCAAAAACCTTCCCCCGGGGGGGAAGGTGCCCCAGTGCGCACACTGGGGCGGATGAGGAATGCGGGCGATAACGTAATGTGCGGTACAGGTACGGGCTTGCTGGCAGGTATCGTTTACCATTCAGAAGGCACCAACGTTTCTATCATCCAACCTCGCCGCCCGCATTCCTCATCCGTCACGGCTTGCGCCGTGCCACCTTCCCCCGGGGGGAAGGTATTGAGTGCGCTGCCAGAAGCGGTGCACAATGACATACCGCCCCCTCCCACGGCTTTGCGTCCGTAGGGCACGGCCTCCCGGACGTGCCGCTTTGACCGCTGCGATGGATGAACCGGCTTTCCGATAAAGCCGGCTGCGGCCCCCTCGCCGGGGACCGACGGGCGGGTGGTGCTCTGCGCAGCAGATTAAAATAGAACGATTGCCGGTGGCAATCGCTCCTTAATCTATAGTGACCCGCCCCTACGGTGGCTGTCCGTCATTCCACAGCAAAACAGCCCCGCCGAAAGGCGGGGCTGTCGAATTCTTATTCCTCCACCAGTGCAATATGCACGGTGTCCAGCTGGCTCTGGTCTACGGTGGTGGGGGCGCCCATCATCAGGTCCTGGGCGTTCTTGTTCATGGGGAAGGTGATGACCTCCCGGATGGACTCCTCGCCGGTCAGCAGCATGATGAGCCGGTCCACGCCGGGGGCTGCGCCTGCGTGGGGGGGTGCACCGTAGGTGAAGGCGTTGTACATGGCGGGGAACTTGGCCTTCACGTCCTCCTCGCCCAGGCCCACCATTTCGAAGGCCTTGACCATAATCTCGGGGTCGTGGTTCCGGACCGCGCCGGAGGCTGACTCGTAGCCGTTGCACACCAAATCGTACTGGTCGGCGTTGATGGCAAGCAGCTTTTCCACGTCGCCCTCGGCCTCCTCCAGGGCCTTCAGGCCGCCCTGGGGCATGGAGAAGGGGTTGTGGCAGAATTCCAGCTCCCCGGACTCCTCCCCCAGCTCATACATGGGGAAGTCCACAATCCAGCACAGAGCGTACTGGTCCTCGTCAAAGTGGCCGGGGACCCGCTTGCCAAGCATGGTGCGGATAACACCGGCGGTTTTCTGGGCCACAGCCTTCTTGCCGGCGGCCATGCAGACGAAGCTGCCGGGCTTCAGGTTCAGCTTTTCCGTCAGAGCGGCGGTGCAATCCCCCAGGAACTTGGAAACGCCGCCGGTGAGCTGGCCGTTTTCGTCCACCTTCACCCAGCAGGCCTTGCTGCCGGTCTGGACCTCCACATCGGCCAGGAGCTTGTCAATCCACTTTCTGGCCTGGGTGAAGTTGTCCACAGCCACCGCCTTGACGGTGCTGCCCTCGAAGGGGCCGAAGCCGCAGCCCTGGACCACATCGGTGATGTCCCGGATTTCCAGGTCAATGCGCAGGTCCGGCTTGTCGGAGCCGTAGCGCTCCATGGCCTCGTTGTAGGGGATGTGGCGGAAGGGAGCAGAGGAAACCCGGCTGTACTTGCCGAACTTCCGGAACACGGGCACCAGCACGTCCTCCAGGGTGGACAGCACGTCCTCCTGGGTGGCGAAGGCCATTTCCATATCCAGCTGATAGAACTCGCCGGGGGTCCGGTCGGCCCGGGCATCCTCGTCCCGGAAGCAGGGGGCAATCTGGAAATAGCGGTCAAAGCCGGAGGTCATCAGCAGCTGCTTGAACTGCTGGGGAGCCTGGGGCAGGGCATAGAACTTGCCGGGGTGGTTCCGGGCGGGGACCAGATAGTCCCGGGCGCCCTCGGGGGAGGAGGCGGTGAGGATGGGGGTGGTGATTTCCAGGAAGCCCTTCTCGGTCATCAGCCGCCGCAGCTCGGCCACCACCTGGCAGCGCAGAACGATGTTGGATTTCACAGCAGGGTTGCGCAGGTCCAGGAACCGGTATTTCAGCCGCA
This sequence comes from Eubacteriales bacterium, assembly GCA_030536515.1. Taxonomy (GTDB): domain Bacteria; phylum Bacillota; class Clostridia; order Oscillospirales; family Oscillospiraceae; genus Faecousia. Next base: position 20,432 of record JAUNPV010000001.1, on the reverse strand, counting down.
CGTTCTCGTCGGCATCCTTGGACTTGTTGATTTCAAAGGGCAGCTGGTTGTGGCGGCACTTGCCCAGAATCTCAATGGCGGAGGGCACCACCTCAATCTCGCCGGTGGCGAGCTTTGCATTTTTGCTCTCCCGCTCCCGGACGGTGCCGGTGACGGAAATGGTGGACTCCTTGTTGATGCCCTTGACAATGCGCATCATGTCCTCATTCTCAATGACCACCTGGGTGGTGCCGTAGTAATCCCGCAGCACCAGGAAGGCGAAGTTGGAGCCGACCTCCCGGAGGTTCTCCATCCAGCCGACAATGGTCACGTTCTTCCCGGCATCGCCCAGCCGCAGCTGGCCGCAGGTATGTGTTCTGGATTGCATCATAGCTAAAAGCCTCTTTCTAAAGGTAATATTCAACCTGTACATTATTTCACAAACCGACAGAAAAGTCAATGTGTTTTGGGAAATCGTATATAAAAATAAGATGTCATTGCGAAGCCAGTGCCGCTGCACTGGCTGTGGCAATCCGCCTCCCCTGGGATGCAAAGCATCGCGCGGCGCCCTGCGCCGCAGGAAATACGGATTGCCACAACCAGTCTGCGGACTGGTTTCGCAATGACATTCTGAATCCTTGAACCTATTCCGTTTCCCCGGCGGCGATGGCCTCCAGGCATTTTTCCACGTACACCTTGGACACCACGGCGGCGATGCAGGTGAACAGCAGCCGCTTTTCGTCGCTGGCGTTGTCGTTGATGTCCTCGATGGTGTCGGTATTTTCAAAGGTGAACTGCAGCGTCGCCTCGAACTGGTCGCAGAAATAATCGTAGGCCACCTCCAGGCTGTAGCTGTGCTGCTGGACCCGGAAGAAATTGGACAGGCCGTCCAGGGACAGGATGTTCTTCCCCACCGCAATGAAAAACAGATAGGCAATCTGGTCCCGGGTGTACTGCTTTTTCACCGGGGAGGCAATGAGGCCCCGCTTGACGTAATTGCTGATCATGGAGGAGGTCATGGCGCAGTCCCCCAGGGGGGCCAGATAGCCGGAGATGTATTTGGCCGCCTGCTCCAGATACAGCCCCACATTGGGAATTTCGCTGTACCGGGGCATCCGAAAGCCCTGGAACGAGGCACCCAGCATTTTTTTCGTTTCTTGCTTCATAAAAATCACCGAGTTCATTATATATTCAGAACCCCGAAATGTCAATATCAAAAACTCGCCATAAGATATCCTTGACATTCTGATACCACATTGATATAATGTCATCAGATATTAAAAACCCGATGAGCCGGAGATATAAACGAGGTATTGCCATGAATATGAAAATCGTTGCGGATTCTTCCGCCAATCTGCTCTCCTTTGAGGGCGTTCCCTACGCCAGCGTCCCCCTGAAAATCGTCACCGATGAAAAGGAATACGTAGACGACCTGAGCCTGGACACCGACGTGATGCTGGAGGAGCTGGCCGCCTACAAGGGCCGCTCTGGCACCTCCTGCCCCAACGTGGGCGAGTGGCTGGATGCCTTTGGGGAGGCGGAGTATGTGTTCGCCGTGGCCATCACCAGCCAGCTGTCCGGCTGCTGCAACGCCGCCGTCCAGGCCAAGCAGGCCTATGAGCAGGAGCACCCCGGCCGTCAGGTGTGCGTGCTGGACTCCCTGTCCACCGGCCCGGAGATGGTGCTGATTGTGGAAAAGCTGGGTGAGCTGATCCGGGAGGGCCTGTCCTTTGGGGAGATTGAGGCCAAAATCCGGGCCTATATGAAGTCCACCCACCTGCTGGTTCTGCTGGAATCCCTGGACAACCTGGCCAAAAACGGCCGTGTGTCCCCGCTGATTGCCAAGGCCGTGGGCTTTTTGAACATCCGCATTGTGGGCCAGGCCAGCGACGACGGCTTTCTCCAGCAGCTACACAAGGCCCGGGGCGAGAAAAAGGGCATGGACCTGCTGGTGAAGGAAATGAAGAACAAGCGCTTCACCGGCGGCAAGGTCCGCATCGCCCACTCCGGCAACCCCCAGGCCGCCGGTACCCTGAAGGGCATTCTGGAGGCGGAGTACCCCGGCCTGGACGTGACCATCTCCCCCTGCGGCGGCCTGTGCTGCTTCTACGCAGAAAAGGGCGGCCTGCTGGTGGGCTTTGAGGGATAAAATCTGCATAGACTTGGGTGGTGCTCACGCACCACCCAAGTTTTATTTCACCAGCCGCCGCCCTCCCCCACCGAGTGACGGACAGTTCCTTGTTTAACCTGCCACAAACCGCCCCTCTATTTTTGTATGTTTTGCCCAGAAAAACAGATGTCCGTCTATCAATTTACACAATTTTGCAGTTTGACGAAAATAAGCATTGCAATCAGGGCGGAATTCGTGTATAATGTCGCTATTCGGGTGTCCGCGCCCAATGGAAGCATTGCCTTCCCGAAAGGAGTTAAGAACAACAATGTATACCGTTAATTCGATCCGAAACATCTGCCTGCTGGGCCACAGCGGCAGCGGCAAGACCGCCCTGGCAGAGAGCTTACTGTACATGACCGGTGCCATCGACCGTATGGGCAAAAATGCCGACGGCAACACCGTTTGCGACTATGACCCCGAGGAGATTCGCCGCAATATTTCCATCTCCACCGCCGTGGTCCCCCTGGAATACAAGAACATCAAAATCAACGTCCTGGACACCCCCGGCGCCTTTGACTTCTCCGGTGCCGTCATGGAGGCCCTCCGGGCCGCCGACGCCGCCATTCTGGTGTGCTCCGCCAAGGACGGCATCACCGTGGGCTTTGAAAAGGCCTGGAAATACTGTGAGCAGCGCAATATGCCCCGGTTCATCTACATCTCCAAGGTGGACGAGGACCACTCCGACTATAACGCCACCTTCGAGGCCCTCCGGGCCCGGTACGGCAACAAAATCGCCCCTGTGGTGGTGCCCATCTGGGATGCCTCCAAGAAGGTCACCGGCATCATCGACGTGCTGAACAAGCGTGCCTATGAAATGCGCAGCCTGAAGCGGGTGGAGATTGAGGTGCCCGAGGACAAGGTCAGCGTCATTGAGGAATTCAACGATGCGCTGAAGGAGGCCGTGGCCGAGACCGACGAGGCCCTCATGGACCGCTTCTTCGAGGGCGACGACTTCACCTACCGTGAAATGATTACGGGCCTGCACCAGGGTGTCCGGGAGCTGAGCCTGTTCCCCGTGCTCTGCGGCTCCGGCATCAACTGCCTGGGCAGCCTCATGCTCATGGACCACATCATCGACCTGCTGCCCAACCCCATGGAGGGCAACTATCACAAGGCCACCACCATGGACGGCAAGGTGGAGGAATTCGTGGTCTCCCCCGGCGGCGTGCCCTCTGCCTTCGTCTGGAAGACCGTGTCCGACCAGTACGGCAAGTATTCCTACATCAAGGTGCTGTCCGGTGAAATCACCTCCGACACCACCCTCATCAACGCCCGCACCGGCGAAACCGAGAAGCTGGGCCGTCTGTACGCCATGTGCGGCAAGAAGGCCAACGAGGTCAAGATTCTCTCCTGCGGCGACATCGGTGCCATCGGCAAGATGGACAAGGTCAAAACCGGCGACACCCTCTGCGACCCCCGCAAGGTGGTTGCTCTGAAGCAGATTCCCTACGCCCCCGCCTGCTATTCCATGGCCATCGCCCCCAAGGTCAAGGGCCAGGAGGACAAGGTTGGCATGGGCCTGAACCGGCTGAACGAGGAGGACCCCTCCTTCCATCTGGTGAACAACGCCGAAACCAAGCAGCTGGTCCTGTCCGGTGCCGGCGATCAGCAGCTGGACGTGCTGGTTTCCAAGCTGAAATCCCGCTTTGGCGTGGATGCCGTGCTGTTCCCCGCCAAGGTTGCCTACCGGGAAAAGATTAAAAAGACTGTCCAGGCCCACGGCCGCCACAAGAAGCAGACCGGCGGCTCCGGCCAGTTCGGCGACGTGTGGATTCGCTTTGAGCCCCAGGACGAGTCCGACGAGATGATTTTCGCCGAGGAGGTCTTCGGCGGCTCCGTGCCCCGGAACTTCTACCCCGCCGTGGAAAAGGGCATTCAGGAGGCCGTTCAGAAGGGTCCCCTGGCCGGCTACCCTCTGGTGGGCCTGAAGGCCGTGCTGTACGACGGCTCCTACCACCCCGTGGACTCCAACGAAATGGCCTTTAAGCTGGCCGCCATCCTGGCCTACAAGGAGGCCATGCCCCAGGCCAACCCCACCCTCCTGGAGCCCATCGGCGCTCTGGCCGTCACCGTGCCGGACAGCTACGTGGGCGACGTTATGGGCGATTTGAGCAAGCGCCGTGGCCGCCCCATGGGCATGAACCCCGATGCCGACGGCAACACCGTCATCGAGGCCGAGGTCCCCATGGCCGAAATGAGCAGCTACGCCATCGACCTGCGTGCCATGACCCAGGCCAGAGGCTCCTTCACCCTGGAGTTCGTCCGCTACGAGGAAGTCCCCAAGGGCAACCAGGCCAAGATTATCGCCGAGGCTAATGAAGAATAATTAAGCTGCAAAACCCCGGCACGGAAATTCCGTGCCGGGGTCCCTTTTGTCACCGTAGGGAACGGATTTATCCGTTCCGCTTCCGTCCATCAACCCGCATCTCTGTAGGGGAGGGATATTATCCCTCCCGCCGAAAATCCGGAAACGGATTTTCGGATAACCCTGCCGGGATTGAGCGTTTCAATCATAGCAAACTGCCTTCAACCGAAAAGGCCTTCCCGTCAAGGAAGGCCTTTTTTCGGCCCCCTCGCCGGGGGCCGACGGGAGGGATAATATCCCTCCCCTACTGTAAAAATTACATATTCTCCTTAATGGCGGAAATGAGAATATCTCCCGCCACCACCCGGTCCTCCGCCGCAAAGCCGTCGGCAAAGTTGTCCGAGTAGATGACCTGGGCGTTGGGGGGGAATTCGTCGTCGCCTTCCCACACCAGAATCTGCATCCGGTAGCCGCCAATCAGGTCGAACTGGTAGCCCGCATCCCCGTGGGGCAGGGCCACAGCCCCCATTTTTTCAGCAGCGGCCCGGAAAGCGGCCACCCGGGTGCCGAAGGTGAAGGCCGCCCGGGTCAGCACCCGCCCGGTGTAGGGCTTGATGTACATTTCTCCCCAGGGCATCTCCCGGAAGGTTTTCCAGGTGCCGCCCCAGGCCTCGTCCCGGCTTTCCAGCAGATACCGCAGCAGGAAGGTCTGGGCAGGCAGCGGCGGGAGCCTGCCGCCGTCCAGAGCCCGGAGGCAATAGTCCGGGTGGGCAATGGCAAATTCCCGGCCCAGGAGCTTCACGAACAGCTCATGGCCGTCCCAGCGGACATCTGCAAATTTTTCCGCCGCAGCCGCCGGGTCCATGGCCCGGAACAGGGCCTCGTAGTGGGCAAAGGGCACTTCTTCTTTGTGATTTTCGATTTCCATAGTTACCTCTCAGTTAAAGCCAGACGCAATAGTCCAGGACTACATTTCCCTGGTCATCGGGCTGAGTAAAGCGTGGGCAGTTGTAGCGCTCCATGTACCAAGCGTTCAGGTCGGGGACCCAGCCATGCTCCGCCCAGGCTGCCACAGAGCCTTCGTAGGCCTCCATCCCGTAAATGTCCGGGCCTTCCTTGCCGTAGACAAAGCTCACCGCCACATCTCCACCAGGGACTTCCACGGAAGAAAAGCCCTCGGGCACTGGGTCCCTGGGATCCATGAGAACGCCAATCCAGTATTCAAAGCCGGTCTCCGTATAGCGCATCAAACCAACGAAATCATCGCTGACCCCCTGGATTCCACCTTTCAGCTGGGAAAACCAGTTGTTTTGGAACCACTGGCCCCATTTCTGAGCGAAGGAGCCGTTTTCATCCCGGTCGGCATCGGTGTAGCGTTTTCCAATCAATTTCACGTTGGGGTAGGTTTCCAGGCGTGTTTCCAAAATTTTCATAGTGCACCTCATTCATGCAGTTCCAGGGGCAGCCCGTCGGGGTCCCGGAAGAAGGTCATGGGTTTGTTGGTGTAGGGGTCCAGCCGGACCGGCTCGGTGGCGATGCCCTTTCCATTCAGCCAGGCCACGGCCTCATCCATGTCTGCCACCCGGAAGGCCAGGTGCCGCAGGCCCCGGGCCTCGGGGTTGCTGACCCGCCGGGGCGGATTATCCATAATGAACAGCTCAATCTCCACGCCCCCGGCACCCAGGGTCAGAATCCAGTCCCGGCGGTTTTCCCGGTAGACCTCCCGAAGGAGGGGAAGCCCCAGCTTTTCCACATAGAATTCTTTGGCTTTGGCGTAGTCTGAGCAGATGATGGCCACGTGGTGAATCTGATTCAGCTCCATTTTAGTATTCCTGACGGCTGTTGGGGAACAGCTTTGCATTGGTGTGGGGCAGGAAGCAGGCGGCCACGAAGGAATCCATGTACCCCGGGTGGGTGGACAGCTCCAGATAGGTCATGTTGGCGGCCACCTCGGCGGTCTTGGCGTTGGCCTGGTCGCTGAGGACCATGGCGTAAGCGCCGGTGAGGGAGGAATTTCCGATATAATGGAACTTTTCAATATCCACATCCGGGAACATTCCGATGTTTACGGCATTTTTCATGTTAATGCCGGAACCAATGCCGCCGGCCACATACACCCGGTCAATCATGTCCACGCTCATGTCCACTGAGGACAGCAAGGTGTCAATGGCGGAGAAGATGGCCCCCTTGGCCCGGATGAAGTTGTCAATGTCCACCTCGTTCAGGGAGACCTCCCGGCCGGTGGCGCTTTCCCCGGCGGTGGCCAGCACGTAGCGGCCCATGCCGTGGGCATCGTGCTTGACACGCTCCCCCTCCCGGACGAACAGGCCCTTGGCGTTGATGATGCCGCAGCGGAACAGCTCGGAAATCATGTCGATGATGCCGGAGCCGCAGATGCCTACCACCTCCTGGCCCTCGTCACCGATGACGGTGAGGGTGGGCTCCATGGTGTCCTTGTCAATGACGGCGGCCTCCACGGCTCCGTCGGTGGCCCGCATACCACAGGAAATGTCGCCGCCCTCAAAGGCAGGCCCGGCGGAGCAGGCGCAGCTCATCAGAAAATCCCGGTTGCCGAACACCAGCTCGCCGTTGGTGCCCAGGTCGATGAACAGGCTCATCTCCTCCTTGTCCCAGAATCCGGCGGCCAGGGTACCGGCGGTGATGTCGCCGCCCACGTAGGAGCCGATGTTGGGCGCCAGCAGCACCGGGGCCAAGGGGTTGGCAGGCAGCCGCAGGTCCCCGGCCAGCAGGCCGTCCCAGCCGAAGAAGCTGGGGATGTAGGGCTCCATCCGCACTGGCGAGGCATCCACGCCCAGCAGAAGGTGGTTCATGGTGGTGTTTGCGCCGATGCACAGCCGCAGGATGCTCCGGGCGGAGATACCGGCGCTTTTGCACAGACCGGCGAGAATGGGGGTCAGGGTCTCCTTGATGATAGCGTCCTGGAGCTTCTTCTTGCCGCCGGGACGGCCCTGCTCGATGATGCGGTTGATGACATCAGCGCCGTAGCGAATCTGGCCGTTGCCGGAGGAGCCCTTGGCCAGCAGCCTGCCGCTTTCCAGGTCGGCCAGCACCATGGTGACGGTGGTGGTGCCGATGTCGATGGCGCAGGCCACCATGGCGGTGTCCTCAGGGCCGCCGATTTCCATGCAGTAGAAGGTGTCCCCCCGGACCTCGCCCTTGACGCAGACGTGGAAACGGTGCTCCCGCAGGGTGGAGGCCAGACGGACCATGACGGAGAAGGGGATGTGGACGTGCAGTGTTCCGACGGCCTCCTCGATGGCCCAGGTGAGCCGCTCGTTGTCGGGCATGGTGTCGTCCAGGGTGGGCTCGGCCATGGTCAGCACCAGAGCCCGGTAATTGTTCTCAAAGTGAATGCCGCTGGCCTGGAGGCCCTGCTGGCACTCCTCGAAAATGGCGATTTCCTTGGGGGAGGACAGGTCGGCGGTTTTCATCCGGCTCTGGTAGGCCGAGGCGATGTCCGGCACGAACACCGTGCAGTCCCCCAGCACCTTGCTGCTGCAGCTGAGCCGCCAGCCCTCGGCGAACTCCTCGTCGGAAATATGGCGGCTCTTCACCGCCTCCAGCTGCCCCTCCACCAGCTTCACCCGGCACTTGCCGCAGGAGCCGTTGCCGGAGCAGGGCGCGTCAATGGCCACATTGGCCCGCCGGGCCAGCCCCAGCAGATTGTCGCCGACGTTGCACTCGACGGTCACCGGATTGCCGCCTTCAATTTGAAATACCACTTTGGGCATAAAGATGTCTCCTTCCTGAACACAGGCATTTTCTTTTATTGTATCACAAAAGCCCCGGCTTGTCTATTGGATATGGCGTAAAAAAGTATCGAGCAGCCCCTCTCAATCTGAGAAGGGGCTGCTCTGTTTATTACGCTTTTACATTTTCGGCTATCCAGTCCAGAATTCTCTTTCTCTGCTTCTGGTCATTTTTCGGCAGGGCAAGATAATGCACCTCCCAATCCGGGAACCGCTCCCGGTACTGGGCCTCAATCAGCTGCATAATCGCCTCCAACTCCATGGTATCGGCCTGCTTGATTTGTGCGGCCATGGTTTCCAGCCCGACTGATTTATCCACTTTTTCATCCTCCTTTTTTATTTTTGACCAGTATAGCGGTCAATATCATCAGGCATTATAGCATAGAATAGCCATGATTGCAACCAATACTGGTCAAAAATGGCAGGTGATTCCATGGAACAGAAAATCAGACGGGACAGAAATATGGGGGACAATCTCCGCAGACTCCGCAAGGCGGCCGGGCTGTCCCAGGAGAAGGTCTGCGCCGAGCTTCAGCGGCGGGGCTGTGATATCGGCCGAACCACCTACGAAAAGTACGAGGCCGGGCAGTTAAACATCCGTATCAGCGTTCTGGTGGAGCTGAAAAAGTTCTACCGCTGCCCCTACGATGCCTTTTTCGAGGGGCTGGATTAAAAATAAAGAGCCTGCATCCTCTCATTGGGGGATGCAGGCTCTGTGTTTTTATGGCCAGCGGCACCGTGCGGCGGCCTGAGGACAAGCTACCTCAGCTGGTTTCTATCGGCGAAAGCGATAGATTGTCATTGCCACAACCAGAGGGGAGGCGGATTGCCACGCCAGTCTGAGGACTGGCTCGCAATGACAGTACATAGTTTCAGGCATTACGAACCATTACGGTGCCTGCTCATCCTCCCGGCGCAGAATTTCCCGCAGCTCCAGGGACCGGTTCACGGTCTTGCTGTGGTCGCACACGGATTCCAGGGTGCCGGGAATCTGGTTTTCGCCCAGGTCGATGTCCACCACCACCGGGAAGCCCAGGGCAATGGCCCCGGCCCCTACGGAAATCACCACCGCATCGATGGTGCCGAAGGTGTTGAGGAAGGCGGGCATGGAGGTCTTGGTGTAGGTCAGCAGCCCCGCCAGGTCCCCGGGCTGAACGCCGCCGCACAGCATGGCGGTGCGCACCGCCGCCGAGCCCAGGTGGGCAAGTGCCGTCACGTCGTGGCCCAGAGGCAGCACCTGCTTCTCCGGCCCCAGTTCCACCCCCTCCTGGGCGCACTGCTCGATGGCATCGCCCACCAGGAAGGTCAGAAGCCCCCGGGCCTGGTAGTCCCGGACAATGTCCGCCAGCTCCCCGGCCTTGTCGGCGCTGCCAAACACCACCGCCACCCCGGGAACGGCGGCCATAGCCAGGGTGCGGACCGCCTGGTCGGACAGGCTCCCGGCGGCCCGGCCCTCGTCCAGGCATTTAAGCCCCTCCAGAATCTCAGCAGCCAGGGCCGCGGCCAGGCCTGCATTCAGCGCCTGGCTCAGGTCAGGCTGGCTGACAATCAGGCTCCGGATGACGGCCACGCAGGGGGTCAGGTCCTCCAGAGTCTCCACCTTCAGGCCGGTGGTGGCGTAAATGGCAGGAAAATAGTAGGCAGTATCGGGGAAGGCCACCGCCTTCTCCGGGCCGTACTTGTCAACGGCATCCTTCACAGCGCCCTCGGCAAGCCCTGCCATGGCACTGGCACCGCTGAAAATCAAATCGGTCAAAACACTCATTTTCGTTCCTCCCAGGTTTTGTCCTGTGGACGCTCTGATGCAATGGGCAGGACCCGCTGTCCGGCCTGTTCAGAGCTTCCCTCTATCTCAAGCCCCGGCACCTGGCCGAAGCATCGTTTTCGTTTTTGTATCACCACTGCTCGGTGAGCCGCTGGTACAGCTTCCCGTCCAGCGCCCGCCACCAGGTCCACCGGGCCTGGCTGTCGCAGAGGGCAACGGTGCCGTCCTCGCCGATTTCAGCGAGCATCTGCTGGCCGCCGACTGCAATCTCCAGGGAAATGCTGGGGCCGGTCCGGCCCTCGGCCTTCTGCCCACGGAACACGGTGACCCCCGCCATAGCCTCCCGGAGCTCCCGGGCGCTCATGTCCAGCGCATACCCGGACACCGTCTCCCCCGCCACCGGCGAAAAGCTGCGCACCGCCACGCTCTCCCACGGCCCCTGGGGAAAGCACTGATCCAACGCCCTGGGCCTGCTGCTGCGATAGCTCACAATTCCCAGCAGAATCAGCAAACAGGCCAGGATGATGTTGACAGATTTTTTCATTGGACTTCCTCCTTGCTAACGTAGGGAACGGATTTATCCGTTCCGTCAAAAATATGGCCTCCGGCCATATTTTTGCACCACAGGCTGGGATTTCCGGTTACTTCTGCGGATTCCCAGCAACGTAATTCCAGGCTGCCAGATAGTGCCGCTGATTTTTGATAATCTCATCGTAGAAAGATGTTTGCCAGACCTTTACTGACGGGTCGAGCTGATGGATGCGTCTGGATACCCCCGCTTTATACAGCGCAATCACCGAGGAAAGCGTTGGATTTTTCGCAGTCTGCATCGGGCCGCTGCACCCAATAGCCAGGATTACATGGATATGGTTGGGCATGACCGCAAATGCATCCACCCTGACATCCCGGTAACGGGAGGGCAAATGCTCCATTTCCTCCTTGGCAATCCTTCCGAAGCAGCTGAGGTTCCCCGGTTCTCCAAAGATTGGAGCCTTCTGCCCAGTGCAGACGGTCACATAGTACACATTCGTCGTACTGTAATCATAGCCACACAGCCGGGTTCTTTTTCGCCGCGGGTATTGCATCTGCGTCCCCCCATTTGCAGTTGACGGACTCCGGCAAAAGCGGAACGGATAAATCCGTTCCCTACGGAGTGTAAAAACAGCCGGGAGGGAGGTCCCTCCCGGCTGTCTGATGCGGGAAATGATGTAATCTTTGGAAGAATGAATTACAGGTCCAGGTAGCTGTCGGAGTACAGGACGTGGTTCTTGAAGATGTCGCAGGACTTGATGGTCTCCATCAGGCGCAGGTCGCAGGGGTTGACGATGGCGGAGGTCAGGCCCTGCATCATGCACATGGCCACCAGAGCGGAGTCCATGATGGGACGGACGGTCTTGGGGGCGCCGTTACTGTTGTTGGACAGGCCGCCGGTGGACTTCAGGCCCTCGTCGGCGAACAGCTTGATGGCGTTCAGCACGTCCATCTGCTTGTCCTGCATACCCTTGACCACCAGGAACAGGGGGTCGAACCACAGGTCGTCGGAGGTCATGCCCAGGGACATACCGCGCTCCAGCATATTGTGGCAGTGCTTCATGCGCTCGTCGTTGTCCTTGGCGATGCCGTCGGCAGAGCACAGGGCGATGCAGATGGCGTCGTTGGCAGCGGCCAGGTCGATGTAGGAGATACGGGAGCCTGCGTCAGCGGAGTTGACGATGGGCTTGCCGTTGGTCCGGTTGTAGACCTTGATACCGGCCTCGATGGCCTTCTTGTTGGCGGTATCCAGAGCCAGAGGCACGTTGTTGAAGTTCTCCTGCAGCAGCTTCACAGCCCACATCATGCGCTCGGGGCCGTCCTTCTCGGCAGGTCCGATGTTGACATCCAGGTAGGTGGCACCGGCGGCAATCTGCTCGGCGGCACGCTTCAGGATGGGAGCGGGGTCACGCTCGTCCATGGCCTTGCGGATGGCGGGGGAGATGCAGTGAATCCGCTCGCCGATGGTGACGAAGGTCTGGGACTCGGGGTTGTGGCCCTTGTACTTGACACCCATGTCAACAACCTCGATGGCGGGAACCTTGGTGGCCAGCAGCTCGTCGAAGGACAGCTCCTTGACCTCCTCCTTGACACCGGAGGCAGCCTTGGCGGCGTTCTCGGCGGCGGCGGCAGCGGCAGCGCCCTCGTACTCCTTGTCCTTCATGTACTTGGGAATCTGCACAGCCTCCAGGGTGCCGACGACCACGTTCCAGCCGGGCAGCTTCTCCTGGATTTCGCCCTTCATCACGGCCACCTTGCCGGGGATGATCAGGGTGCGGTTCTTAATCTTGTTCTCAACGTCCAGCTCCTCGATGGTCTTCTTGACGGTGGAGGAGGAGAACTTACCGGCAGCCCAGGCAGTCAGCACGGACATACCGGAGGCATCGGTGATGATGAGGTTGACGGGCACATTGGAGCGCTCCAGCTCGCCGGAGACCAGGAAGTAGGTCAGGGCGAAGTCAACGGTCAGCACGCAGGGGCTGTTCTCGTCAGCGCCGTTCAGGGGGTAAATCTTGGACTCCACCTTCATGGGCTTCTGAGGATCGGTGAAGATGTTCTGGCGCAGGCCGTACAGAGGCAGGGCCTGGGCGTAGGTCATGTTCTCCATGACGATGATGGAGCCGTAGCGCTCGACAAACATGGAGGCGTAGGCAGTCTGCAGCCGGTCGTCGCCCTTGGCGATGCGGGCCACGTTGACGATGGAGGGGTAGCCGAAGCTGCGGTCGCCGTCCTTCAGAGCGGTGCGGCGGACCAGCACAGCGTTCTTCAGGGTTTCCTTGGCGGTGGCGGCGGTGACATCCAGAACCAGGTTCTTGTTGCCCTTGGCTTCCAGATTCTTAACGGTGTCGTACAGGTCGGAGATGCTGTCGGCGTGAACGCCCAGAGCAACCTTGGCCTCGGTGGCCACAGCGTTCATAGCCTCCCAGTTGGCGGGGGTAGCGCCGTCCAGGATGACGTTGGTGCCGGCCACGGCCAGAGCAGCCTTGGCGCACTCCACGTCCCAGCACTCCAGAATCAGGGTGCGGCCAACCTTGGCGGCCTTCTCAACCAGAGCGGCGTAGACGGCGGGGTCATTCTGGGTGTTGGCGACAAAGACGCACTCCACGTGCATCCGCTCGCCGATACGCTCGTAATCCACCTTCTGCAGCTCGGCCAGCTTCTTGTCGGCCTCCTCGGCGGACAGGCTGGTGCCCACGGCCACAGCGAACAGGTTCTTGTTGACCAGAGTCTTCTCGTGACGGTACAGGACGGTCTCGCCGCCCAGCTTGTGCTCGCCCACGGTGATGGTCTTCATGGGAGGCGCAGTCTGCTCGTTGAGCATTGCCTTTGCATCATCAGAGAAGTAGGGGCACTTGCTGATTTCAACAGCGCCCTGCGCCACCTTCATGCAGAATGCCATACAGGTGGGGCTGCCGCACTCCTTGCAGTTCTTCTTAGGAGACAGCTTAAAAATATCGAGACCCTTCAAAGCCATTGTATGTATCCTCCTTCCGATTAGACGAGTTCAGTGATGAACTTCTTGATGGTGGCAACAGCAGCGGGATGACGCATGATAACAGCGTCTGCGCCGCCGGTCAGGTTGGCAGCAGCGGTGGAGACTTCCATCTCAATCGCGCGCTCCTCCTGGCAGCCCCAGGCGGGCTCATCTTCCTCGGAGGCAGTGGATTCCTTCACGCCCCAGGTGTCGGGAGACACGGGAGCGATAATGGGCATCTGCAGGTCGGCATCGGACTGAGCCAGAGCGGCCAGGCGGACACGGTCCAGGGTGGAGGCAACGTACTCGTAGCCATAGCCCACGGCGGCGGTGCCGATGTTCATAACGATGTTCTCGGGAGCGATGGACAGGCCCTTGAGCATGATGTTCAGCTGCTTGGCCAGGTTGATGTCATCGGCGGTTTCAGCGCCCACCTTCTGGCCGTAGGCCAGAGCGACGGAAGCACCGACGGTCTTGTAGTCCTCGTTCTTGGCGGACATCACCAGGATGTTCTTGCCCTGGAGAGCCTCGGCGATTTTGGAGAACAGCTCGCCGTCCTTCTCCATGTTCTTGCAGCCCATGATGACGATGGGCATGGACACAGCCTCGGCAACAGCCTTGGCATCGGCCACGCAGTCCTCCACGGAGCGGTTGGCGCCGTTGGGGTCAGCGGACTCGAAGTGCAGGGCCAGGAAGTCGGCGCCGGGCATGGACTCGGCACGGACAGCACGCTGGGCCATGGTGGTGCAGCCGGCGTAGAAATCCACAATGCCGGGAGCGGTCCAGGAGCCAGCCAGGTCGGAGATTTCAATGCCGATCTTAGGTGCGTGCTCGACGGCAGCATCGAAGGTGTAGAACGGCATCACGTTCTGACCGCCGATGACAGTAGCCTTGTCACCGGTGCCCAGGGTAACGGCGTTGATATGGCCGTTAAAGTGAGCCGTCTTAGGAGTGAAAGCCATAGTTAATAATCCCCCTATATTTTTTAGTGAATAGTTTATAGTGAATAGTGAAGAAGTATAGAAACTCTCCACAATTACACACAGCATAATGTCCGAAGAGCCCAGTGAACAGTGAAAATTTCAAATTGTCGGCGAAGCCGACTCCTCACCTCTTCACTCTTCACTATTCACTCTTCACTTTTCGCCGTAAACGGCGAAGCTCACAGTCCGATAGACTGTGCAATTCCCCACAGAGCTTCCTTCATGGGGTCGCTCTCGGGGAGCTTGGCGGAGGGCTCGCCGTTGCAGTCGCAGCGGTAGACCGCCTCGTCGTGGGGCAGCACGCCAAAGAGCTTCAGGCCGTGCTTTTCAATCTCCGCCCGAACGCCGTCCTCCAGAACGCCGCCGGGAGCCCGGTTGATGATCAGGCCCATCTGGCCGGGGTGCAGCTCCATTTCCTCCACCATTTCGGCAATCCGGGCCACGGCCTGGACGCCCCGGCGGGAGCAGTCGGAAATCAGCAGCATGGTGTCCACATGAGGCAGGGTGCCCCGGGCCACGTGCTCAAGGCCCGCCTCATTGTCCATGACAATGTAGCGGTAGTTCCTGGCATACTTGTCCACCTGGGTCTTGAGGACCCCGTTGACGTAGCAGTAGCAGCCCTTGCCCTGGGTGCGGCCCATGACCAGCATATCAAAGTCGTCGTCCTCGATGAGGGCGGAATTGAACTTGAACTCCGCATAATCGGCCTTGGTCATGCCGGCGGGGATGGTTCCTTTCAGCTCGGCCTGCGCCATTTCCTCCCGGATTTGACCCAGAGAGGTCTCCACTTCCACGCCCAGGACCTCGTTGAGGTTGGAGTTGGCATCAGCGTCAACCACCAGGACGGGGCCGTTTTTCTTCTTGCACAGGTAGTCGATGAGCATTCCGCAGGTGGTGGTTTTACCCACACCGCCCTTTCCGGCAACGGCGATGGTATGAGGTGTAGACATAGTTTTGATACTCCTTGCAGTTGTCATGAATCATGGAAAGTGAATGATGAAGAATGCATCATTGGGGTGTGCCCGGGGCACTTTTTCATCCCCGAAGGGGATACCTGAATGATTCACCATTCACTTTTCACGATTCCCTGCTCTCCCTGCCCAAACGGGCAGGGAGGCAAATGTAAAAATCAGATGAGGTCCAGCAGACCGGCTTCCTTGGCAATCATGGCCACATCGTCGTACTTGTTCAGTGCGTACAGATGGATGCCGTTGATGCCGCAGGCGCGGTACTCGTCGATCTGGTTGATGGTATACTCGATACCGGCGGCCTTGAAGGAGGCCTTCTTGCCCTCTACGTCTGCGTCGAAGGGGTCCTTGACGAAGGGGTTGGGGAAAATCCAGTTCTTGGAGATGATTTCGCACAGGCCACGAGGCATGACACAGCCGTTGCGGCTCAGAGCCATGTTGATGGTGGCAGCCTGGTCCAGGATGGGCATGATACCCACATCCACGGGCATCCAGATACCGGCGGCACGGATGGCGTCCAGCCAGTAGCGGAACTGGTCCATATCCCAGCACAGCTGAGTCATGATGTAGTCAGCGCCGTTGTCCTGCTTCTGCTTCAGGAAAGCGATGTCGGACTCCAGGGAGCGGCAGGCGATGTGGCCCTCGGGAGAGCCGGCCACGGCGATGGTGAACTTGTCGCCGAACTCCTGACGGACGAACTTGACCAGCTCAGTGGCGTAGTGCAGGTCGCCGCCGGTGCCCTGCCAGCCGAAGGGCAGGTCGCCCCGCAGAGCCAGCATATGGTTGATGCCGTGGTCCAGATAATTCTGGAGCTGCTCCTTGATGCCTTCCTTGGTGTTGCCGATGCAGGTGAAGTGGGTCACGCCGGTGGTCTTGCCGTCCTTGACGATTTTGTCCAGAACCTCCAGGTTCTTGCCCACGTTGGTGCCGCCGGCACCGTAGGTGCAGGAGATGTAATCGGGGTGCAGGGTGTACAGCTGCTCGAGGACGCCGCCCTCACCGCACAGCTTCTCCATGCCCACATCCGTCTTGGGAGGGAAGACCTCAAAAGAGAATGCGGAGCGCTTGTCCAGGATATCCATAACAGACATACTTGTTTACCTCCTAAATTTTTCATTTCCGGGTAATTTTTTCGTCACCGCATGGGCGCAGCAGGCCCATATCGATACGAGCTTATCGTATCACATTTTCTGTCTGAATTCAACCCACAATTTGCCCAAATTTACAAAAAAACGCCGAAGGCGGCCCGATTCCTACAGCGGGGTGAATACATACTTTTCCATCATGCCGTCAACCACCGCATGGATGGTCACCGCCCCGTCGGGCCCCGGCTCCACCGTCAGCTCTGCATTCTTCCCCGCCAGACGCTGCCGCAGCCACCCCTCCGGGTCGTCGCACTGAATTTCCTCGAAGAAAATATCCCGCATCTGATTGTTCCGGCACAGATTCTTGATTTCATGCACCAGCTCGTATTCTTTCATAAATGTACCTCCGTAGGGAACGGATTTATCCGTTCCGGGCACCCGTGGGTGCATAGCAGTCAATAAAATATACCAACGCAGAATTTGGAATGCCCCTTCCGGGCGGCTTTTATTCTATCGCCCAAGCAGGCGATAGAATCGGAACGGATAAATCCGTTCCCTACAGTTCTGCCAAAAGTTTTTCCAGCTGCCCCAAATTTTCAATCTCATAGGTAGGCCGGACGGCCCCAGGGGCCTTGTGGTCCGGGTTGACCCACACGGTGTTGATGCCGGCGTTGACGCCGCCTAACATATCCGACGTGAGGCTGTCGCCCACCATCAGGGTCTTTTCCCGGTCAAAGTCCGGGATTCTGGCAAAGCAGGCTTCAAAATAGTCCCGGGAGGGCTTATTGTACCCGATTTCCTGGGAAATAAAGATCCCCTCAAAAAAGCGGTACAAATTGGCGCTTTTCATCCGGCCGTGCTGGACCGAGGCAGTGCCGTTGCTGGCCAGGAACAGCCGGTAGCTTTTTTGCAGCCGTTCCAGAGCCTCCTCCGCTCCGGGCAGGAACCAGTGGCCCTGGGAGAGGTTTTTCTCGTAGGCCCGGGCGCAGGCAGTGGGGTCCGCCTCCCGGCCCAGCTCCGCAAACAGCACCTGAAACCGTCCCACCAGCACCTGCTCCCGGGTAATCTCCCCCCGCTCCAGCCGCTCCCAGTGGGCCTTGTTGATGAGGTGATACCGGTGCAGCACAGCCTCCGTAGGCTCCACCCCGAACTGGCGGATGATCTTTCCAATGGCGTTTTTCTCCGCCTTCTTAAAATCCAGGACCGTATCGTCCAGGTCAATCAGTAAAATTTTGTACATATTGATTTCCTTTTCCGTACCCGTAGGGCGGCCTGCCCTCAGGCCGCCACAACGTTGGTCAATAATGAGTGAAACCGCACCGTGGCAATTACGTGTTTTTCTGCTGCCCATAAAGCGGGTACTGCCCGGCGGCCTGAGGGCAGGCCGCCCTACGGTGCCTACAATGCTTTACATTTCTCTTCTCTTCACAATCTCATTGGCCAGCTTTGCAAACTCCGGGATGCCCAGAGTCTCCCCCCGGACGTTTTCTGCCAACCCGGCGGCGGCGATGACCTCCGCCGCTCCCGCCTTGCCCAGCTCCGGAAAGCCCGAGGCCAGGCCGTTGCTCAGCTTTTTCCGCCGCATGGCGAAGCTGGCCCTCACCACCCGGAAGAAGGTTTTTTCATCCAGAATGTCCCAGGGCCGCTCCTTGCGGACCCGCAGGCAGATTACCGCCGAGGTGACCTTGGGCTGGGGCAGGAAGCAGTGGGCCGGCACGTCGAACAGCAGCTCCGGCTGGGCGTAATACTGGCAGAACACGGTAAAGGCCCCGTAGTCCGCCGTCCCCGGCTGGGCGGCCATCCGCTGGGCCACCTCCTTCTGGACCATGACGGTAACGGAGTCAAAGCACTCCGCCTCCAGCAGCGCCGTGAGGATGGGCGAGGTAATGTAATAGGGCAGGTTGGCGCAGGCCATGGGCCGCAGCCCGGCAAATTTCTCCACCACCAGCGCCGGG
This sequence comes from Eubacteriales bacterium, assembly GCA_030536515.1. Taxonomy (GTDB): domain Bacteria; phylum Bacillota; class Clostridia; order Oscillospirales; family Oscillospiraceae; genus Faecousia. Next base: position 1,944 of record JAUNPV010000001.1, on the reverse strand, counting down.
ATGTCCAGCTTCAGCACGTCGTTCCAGAGAATCTCCAGATTGTCAAACTCCCCCACGGTCACATCCAGAATGGGCCTCAATCGCTCATCCAGCTCCACGGCGCAGACCTTTTTAGCCCGCAGACAGAGCTGCTGGGTCAAAGGCCCCACGCCGGGCCCAATCTCCAAAACCCCCGCCGTTTCGTCCACCCCGGCCTCCTCGGCAATGGACTGAGGCACCCAGGGGGCAATGAGGAAATTCTGCCCCTTGGCCTTGGAAAAGTGAAACCCATGCCGGGCCAGCAGCGGCTTCATCACCTGAATATCGCAAACATTGACCATAAAAAATCCCGCCTTTCTTTTGGACATTGTACCAAAAGAAAAGCGGGTTTGCAATAAAAAATTCCATGTCATTCTCCGCCGCTGATGCGGCTCAGAATGATGCCGCCCTTTACTCCAAAAAGTAAATGGTGCACCGTCTTCTGCCGAACTCCATGCACTGCTGGAACGACGGCATATACAGGTCCATCCGGTCGCCCTTGATGTCGCCGCCGCAGTCCTCGGCGGTGGCCAGGCCGTAGACATAGGACCCGTCGTTGGCCACGATGAACATTTTCGTCCCGTAGGGAATGTACCGGGGGTCCACCGCCACGGTTCCCCAGTGGACGGTGGTCCCGGTGGCGGTGACCAAATCGCACCCTGCATCGGTGTGGGTGTAGGCGGTGGCCCGGACGTGGTCCACCCTGGTGAAGCTCAGCACCTCGCCGGAGGGCAGGGTGATGGTTCCGTCGCCGATGACGGGCAGGGCCTCCTCAGACATGGGGTCCGGCCCGGTGCCCACGGCCACGATTTCCGTCACCGGGTTCCGGGTCACCGTTTCCTCGGTGATCTCCCGAAGGGTCTCCAGGCCGTTGGTGTAGGTCACCTGGGCGGTGCACAGCACCTGCCCGTCCGCCCCGGGGGTCAGCACCTGCTCCACCCCCTCCGGCAGGGAGGGGTCGTCGCAGTAGGTGGTGTCGTGGGGCAGCACGGTGGTGTACTGCTTCCGGGCGGTCTGGACCTGGTCGATGCGCAGGTCCATGCCGTCGTAGGTCCGCTCCTCCAGAGCATGGGAGACCGTGTCCTCTCCGGTCAATTCCATCCCCAGCCGGGACAGCAGCTCCCCTACTGTCTCGTTGGAGGTGGTGGCCTTCACGGTCCGCCCACGGTACTGGACGGTAATCTCAGCGGCCCGCTGAACGGTGATGCTGGCCCGGCCGTCCACCGCCTGGGTGGTGTAGGTGTCCAGCTCGCTGAGCTCCATCCCGGCCTCATCCAGCACCTGGGTGGGGTCGGTGGAGAAGGTGGTGTATGTAATGACCCGGTCGCCGTCGGTGATGGTATAGGTCGTAGCAAAAACCGTCTGAGACAGCATCGTCATGGCCAATATCACAGCCAGGGCAATGGCACTGATGTGCACACGCCCCCTTTTTCTTCGCTTTCCGGATGAATACATGACAGCCCCCTGTTCCCGCGTTTGCTTTTGTATCAAGTGATTACAAAAAGCCGCGTGATTTATTTGTGATGGGCATATTATATCAAATTATTCCAAAAAGTCAAGTGTTTTCCTTCAAACTCCATAATTCTACAACTTTTTACACGTTATTTTAATGAAAATTATGTTAACTCGAATGCCCTTTTTCGTCGTTGCCTGTCTGAACGCCACGATATATGGTGTTGAATTATTACATTTGGTAACATATCTTGTCATTACGTGTAATTTCATGTTTTTTATTGTCACCATTGGGTTATGGAAACCAAAACCCAAAAACCCGGACAGGAAATCCGCTGTAAACCCAGGTGACAGGCTAATATTATTGAGGCTTGTTCAGTAACACAGGAACGGCAAAAACTCTGTCCCCCCCCCGCAGGGAAATACCTTCCCCCGGGGGGAAGGTGCCCCAGTGTCGCAACACTGGGGCGGATG
>JAUNPV010000014.1 GCA_030536515.1 Eubacteriales bacterium | reverse complement strand
TCATCCGTCACGGCTACGCCGTGCCACCTTCCCCCCGGGGGAAGGTATTGGGGTGGACTTTTCATTTTCAATATAAATTATTCTTTTGAGGTGTATTTTATGCTGATTCGTCCTTATCGTTCTGAGGACTGCCGCGGTTTGGCGGCGCTTTTTTATGAGACTGTGCATTGTGTGAATGCCGCCGATTATACCCCCGAGCAGCTGGATGTCTGGGCCACCGGGCAGGTGGATTTGGTTGCCTGGGACGCCTCCTTTCTGGCTCACCGCACTCTGGTTGCCGAGATTGGCGGGGTGCTGGCGGGGTTTGCCGATATGGACGAAGGCGGGTACTTAGACCGGCTGTATGTTCACAAGGACTTCCAGCGTCGGGGGGTGGCGGCGGCTCTGTGCGACGCCCTGGAGGGGGCCTCCCCTGTCCGGCATTTCACCACCCACGCCTCCATCACCGCCCGGCCCTTTTTTGAAAAGCAGGGCTACCGGGTGGTGAAGGAGCAGACCGTCCTTCGCCGGGGGGGTGGCGCTGAACAATTTCGTCATGGAGAAGGGCCTGTAGCCATACTCAGAAAACCACCGATTACGACCTTTATTTTTGTCAAAATTTCATCTTTACACCGTTTCTTCCTTGGTATATACTGTGATACGAATAATTATGGAACGAGGCGATTGGTGTGAATGTGGATTTGACCACTGGGAAACCCCAGGGGGTTTTGTGGAAATTTTGTCTGCCGCTGTTTGGCAGCATTCTCTTTCAGCAGCTTTATAACATTGCCGACAGCTTTGTGGCGGGCAAGTACATCGGCGAGCAGGCCCTGGCGGCGGTGGGCAACAGCTATGAGATTACCCTGATTTTCATTGCCTTCGCCTTTGGCTGCAACATCGGCTGCTCCGTCATTGTATCCCGGCTGTTCGGGGCCAGGCAGTATGGGGAGCTGAAAACCGCCGTGTCCACCGCCATGCTGGCCAGCGGCACGGTGTGCCTCATGCTCATGGTCCTGGGCCTTCTTGGCTGCGGCACCATGCTGCGCTGGATTCGCACCCCGGCGGATGTGCTGGCGGACTCCCGGCTGTACCTGGATATCTACCTGCTGGGGCTGCCCTTTGTGTTCTTTTACAATCTGTCCACCGGCATTTTCTCCGCTCTGGGGGATTCCAAAACCCCCTTTTACTTCCTGGCCGCCTCGTCCCTGAGCAACATTGGGGCGGATATCCTGTTTGTCACCGCCTTTCACATGGGGGTGGCCGGTGTGGCCTGGGCGACGTTTTTGTGCCAGGGGGTCAGCTGCGCTCTGGCGGTGATTTTCGTGGCCCGGCGGCTGCGGGCCATCCCCACCGACGGGAAGCACCCCCTGTTTTCCCCGGTGCTGCTGGGGCAGTTTGCCCGGATTGCCATTCCCAGCGCCTTGCAGCAGAGCTTTATCTCCGTGGGCAACATCCTCATCCAGGGTGTTATCAACGGCTTCGGCTCCGGGGTCATGGCGGGCTACTCCGCCTCCATCAAGCTGAACAACCTGGTCATTACCTCCTTCACCACCATCGGCAACGGCATTTCCAACTACACCGCCCAGAATCTGGGGGCCGAAAAGCTGGGCCGCATCCGGGAGGGCTTCCGGGCGGGGCTGCGCATGGTCTGGCTCATCTCCCTGCCCATTGTGATGCTGTACCTGCTGGCTGGAGGGCGGCTGATGACCCTGTTCATGGACGAGCCCTCCCAGGCCGCCCTTCACGCAGGGGTGACGTTCCTGCGCATCGCCGCCCCCTTCTATCCGCTGATTGCGGTGAAGCTGGTGTCCGACGGCATCCTCCGGGGCAGCAGCCAGATGAAGCGGTTCATGCTTTGCACCTTCACGGACCTGATTCTCCGGGTGGTGCTGGCCTATGGGCTGTCCATCCCCCTGGGCAGCACCGGCATCTGGTGCGCCTGGCCCATGGGCTGGGTGGTCGGCACCGGGCTGTCTGTCATTTGCTATCAAAAAACCATGCGGGAATTGGAGGCTCTATGAAACGTACACCCGTCAGCAACCAGATTACCGAGGGCGTGATTTGGAAGCAGCTGCTGCAATTTTTCTTTCCCATTCTGCTGGGTGCCTTTTTCCAGCAGCTTTACAACACCGTGGACACCATTATCGTGGGCCGGTATGTGGGCACCCCCGCTCTGGCGGCGGTGGGCTCCACGGCGGCCCTCATCAACCTCATCACCGGCTTTTTCGTAGGCCTCAGCTCCGGGGCCACGGTGCTGCTGAGCCAGTTTTACGGGGCGAACGACCGGGCGGGAGTCCGCAGCACCGTCCACACCGGCATGGGCCTTGCCCTGGTGCTGGGGGTCCTGGCCACAGTGCTGGGCGTTTGGGCCGGGCCCAAGGTGCTGCTGCTGACCCGGACCCCGGAAAACTGCCTGGCCGACGCCACCCGGTACACCCAGATTTATTTCGCCGGGTCCGCCGCCTCCATGATTTACAACATGGGTGCCGGCATTCTCAGGGCCATGGGCGACTCCCGGCGGCCTACCGTTTTCCTGATTGCCACCTGCTTTGCCAACATTGTGCTGGATTTGCTGCTGGTGGTGGGGCTGAAAATGGGCGTGGCCGGGGCGGCTCTGGCCACCATCGCCTCCCAGGCCGTCAGTGCCGGACTGGTGATTTACGCCCTGTGCCGTCTGGACGGGGACATCGCCCTGCGCTTCCGGGACCTGCGGCTGGAAAAGAGCCTCATGCGGCGGATTTTGTACGTGGGCGTTCCGGCGGGGCTTCAGTTCGTCACCTTTGACCTTTCTAACCTGCTGGTCCAGTCCGGTGTCAACTCCTTCGGCGATATCACTGTGGCCGCCTGGACCGCCTACACCAAAACCGACGCCATCACCTGGATGATATCCGGCGCCTTCGGCGTGTCCATCACCACCTTTGTGGGCCAGAACTTCGGCGCCCAGCGGTACGACCGCATCCGCAAAAGCGTCTGGGTGTGCATGGGCATGAGCGTGGGCCTGGTGGGCACGCTGACGGTTCTGGTGCTGACCTTCCGGAACGTCATTCTGGGCATCTACACCACCGATGCCCAGGTCATTGCCACCGGCGCATCGATTATGGGCCTCATCATGCCCTACGCCTTTGTCTTTATGCCTGTGGAGGTCTTCGCCGGGGCCATGCGGGGCACGGGGTATTCCCTCATGCCCACCGTCATCACCTGCACCAGCGTGTGCCTGTTCCGGGTGGTTTGGATTTTCACCCTGGTCCGGCGCTTTCACACCATCCCCATGCTGGCGGCCTGCTACCCCATCAGCTGGGCTCTGGCGGCGGTGACCTTCTTCATCACCTACCTCCGGGGCAACTGGCTGAAAAAGCGCATCGCCTACTGCGGCATGGAGCCGGAGAAACGATAACAAAAAGAAAACTGCGTAGGGACAGCCCTTGCATCTGTCCGCAGCAGTCTGAAACGTCTAAACTTTTGTAATGTCATTGCGAACCAGTCCGCAGACTGGTTCGCAATGACAGCTATTGATATTACGAGGTACTTTTATGTCCCAAATCATTGAGATTACCGACTTTTCCGACCCGGCGCTGGATGTGTATGCCCGGCTGACGGAGGCCCAGCTGCTCAATCGCTTTGAGCCTGCCAAGGGGATGTTCATTGCCGAAAGCCCCAAGGTCATCCACCGGGCCCTGGACGGCGGCTGCCAGCCGGTGTCGCTGCTCATGGAGCGCAAGGACATTGACGGCTCCGCCCGGGATATCCTGGCCCGCTGCCCGGATATCCCCGTCTACACCGCCGACGAGGACCTGCTGGCCCAGCTCACCGGCTACCACCTGACCCGGGGGGTGCTGTGCGCCATGCGGCGGCCCCGGCTGCCCGCCATGGAGGAAATCTGCGCCAGGGCAAGCCGCATCGTCATTCTGGAAAACGTCCAGAACCCCACCAACGTAGGGGCCATTTTCCGCTCCGCCGCCGCCCTGGGCATGGACGCTCTGCTGCTGACCCCCGGGTGCAGCAACCCCCTGTACCGCCGCAGTGCCCGGGTCAGCATGGGCACCGTGTTCCAGCTTCCCTGGGCCTACACCGGGGCGTGGCCGGAGGGCATGGAAACGCTGAAAGCGCTGGGCTTCAAGACCGCCGCCATGGCCCTCAGCGACAACGCCGTGTCCATCGATGATGAAGGCCTCATGGCCCAGGAAAAGCTGGCCATTTTCATGGGCAGCGAGGGCGACGGCCTCGCAGAGGACACCATCGCCCGGTGCGACTACACGGTGAAAATCCCCATGTACCACGGGGTGGATTCCCTGAACGTAGCCGCCGCCAGCGCCGTAGCCTTCTGGCAGCTGCGGCGGAAATGAGCTGCTTGACATATTCAAAACCGGCACGAATGAAGCTCCATTCGTGCCGGTTTGTTATTATCCATAGTGAAAGCCCACGTATTCCTCCAGGCAGACTCCCTGGTCGTGGATGTCTTTGGCGTAGTCCCTGCCCACGTAGCGGTAGTGCCAGGGCTCGTAGATGATGCCGGTGAGGTCGCTTTTGTCGCTGGGGTAGCGGAGGATGAAGCCGTACTCCCAGCTGTGCTCCATGAGCCACTTCTGGGTGGGCCGGTCCTCCTGGCTCTCGTCCAGGACGATGTGCTCCCGGTCCACAATGTCCACCGCCAGACCCAGCTGGTGCTCGCTGGTGCCCGGGCGGGCCACCTCCATGGCCGCCACCTCCAGTGCCTCCTCGTATTCGTAGCCCTGGTTCATGACCCGGCGGACCTTGTTGTCATACAATCCCTCCTGCTTCTCCTGGGTCCGGTAGGACGAGCAGATGTAGGGGTTCATCCCCGCCGCCTTGCAGGCCTTCAACAGTTCCTGAAGGTCCTGGTAGCACCGGCGGTCCACCTGGTGGCCGCTGGGCATGGTCTCCAGCTCCACGGTAAAGTCCTCCGGAATGGGCTGCCAGGGATTTGCCACCAGCAGCCGCCAGTCATCTGCGTCCACCGGCGGCTCCGTCGGTGCCTCGGTGGGGGCCTCCGTGGGAGCCAGGGTGGCCTGCGTGGTGGGGACGGTCTGGGCCGGGGCCTCGGGCCTTTGAATATGGGTCATAATTGCCAGCAGCACGCCAACGGTGACGGCGGCGGCCACGAATATCCCAATCCACCGCAGCTGACGGCGGTCGGGAAAAAGTCCGGACGTTTCTGTATCCATGCAGCAGTTTCCTCGTTTGGTGATGATAGGATGATTTTAGGCGAAAAATATAGCCGTTTCGTGAAGGTTTGGTGAATAATTCAAAATGCTTATCGGGTTAACTCTGCAAAGCCTCCCCTGTGTAAGGGGAGGTGGGCCCGGCGCAAGCCGGGTCGGAGGGGTTGCTTAGAGCTCCCATGGTTTGCACAATATTCCCGACTCCTGTGCAGTGGGCAGCTGCCAGACAACCCCTCAGTCTGCCCTTCGGGCAGCCAGCTCCCCTTACACAGGGGAGCCTTTGGCCTGTACCACGCTTGTTAGCTGAGTAAAGCCAGTAAACGTATTATTCTATTTCCCCAGCCGGCGGTTTTTTTCGTATGCGGCGATGACGCAGTCCATGGCCGCCGCCCGGAAGCCGTGCTGCTCCAGGGCATGGACACCGGCGATGGTGGAGCCGCCGGGGGAGCACACCGCATCCTTCAGGGCCCCGGGGTGCTGGCCGGTGGTCAGCACCATCTCCGCCGCACCGGCCAGGGTGGCGGCGGCGTATTCCAGAGCCTTGGCCCGGGGAATGCCGCAGGCCACCGCCCCGTCGGCCAGGGCCTCGATGAGGATGTATCCGTAGGCCGGGCCGCAGCCGGACAGCGCCGAGGCGGCGTCAATCAGCCCCTCCTCCAGCTCATCCAGCAGGCCGCAGCCGCCCATATCCGCCAGCCACTGGGTAAGGACCCGGTCCGTCACCAGGGCGTTGCGGCAATACTGGACGACCCCCTTCCCGATGGCCGTGGGGGTGTTGGGCATCATGCGGATGACCGGCAGGCTGCACCCGGCAAATTCTTCAATCCGGGCCATGGTCAGCCCCGCCGCCATGGTGATGAGCAGAGGCTTTTTCTCCGCCAGCACCTCCTGCAGGGGAGCCAGGACGGCCTGCATCATGTGGGGCTTCACCGCCAGGAAAATCCGCTCGCAATCTTCGGCAATCTCCCCGTTGGAGGCGTACACCGCCCCCAGCTCCGCCGCCAGGGCCCTGGCCTTTCCCGAGCGGTCGGAAAGCATCATGTCACCGCACCGCTTGCGCAGGGCCCGGGCCACCGCCCCGCCCATGTTTCCGCAGCCGATAAATCCGTATTTCATACTCTCACCTGTCCGTTTCCGTGGATGATGTATTTGTAGGTGGTCAGCTCCCGCAGGCCCATGGGGCCCCGGGCGTGGAGCTTCTGGGTGGAAATGCCCATTTCACAGCCCAGGCCGAACTCCCCTCCGTCGGTGAACCGGCTGGAGGCGTTGACGTAGACGGCAGCGCTGTCCACATGGGCGGTAAAGTACCCCTCGGCCTCCGGGCTTTGGGTGACAATCACGTCGCTGTGGCCGGTGGAGTGGGCGGCAATGTGGGCCACCGCCTCCCGGACATCCTCCACGCAGTGGACCGCCAGGATGTAGTCCAGAAATTCCGTGTCAAAGTCCCGGTCCCCCGCTCTGGCGCCGGGGATGATGGCGGCCGCAAAATCATCCAGCCGCAGCTCCACCTGAGGAATCCGCTCCTTTAACCGGGGCAGAAAGGCCGGGGCAATGGCCCTGTCCACCAGCAGCACCTCGGCGGCGTTGCACACGCTGGGGCGGCTGGTTTTGGCATTTTCGACGATGTTCAAGGCCATGTCCGGGTCGGCGGTTTTCTCCACGTACACATGGCAGATGCCGGTGCCTGTTGCGATGCAGGGCACGGTGGCGGTGCGGACGCAGGCATCGATCAGCCCTGCCCCGCCCCGGGGAATCAGCAGGTCGATATACCCCTTGGCAGTCATCAGCTGGGCGGCGCTGGCCCGGGAGGTATCCTGGACCAGATTCACAGCGTGCTCCGTGATGCCGCAGGCGGCCAGCCCCCGCCGCAGGGCCTCCACAATGGCGTTGGCGGACCGGAAGGCCTCCTTTCCGCCCCGGAGGACGCAGACATTGCCGCTTTTCAGGGCCAGGGCGGCGGCATCGCTGGTGACGTTGGGCCGGCTTTCGTAGATGATGGCGATAACGCCCATGGGCACGGAGGTTTTTTGAATCAGCAGGCCGTCGGGCCGGGTGTGTTCCTCCAAAATTCGGCCCACCGGGTCAGGAAGCTCTGCCACCTCCCGGATGCCCTGGGCCATCCCGGCGATTCGCTCCCGGGTCAGCCGGAGCCGGTCCAGCATCACCTCGGAAATATGGCCCCGGGCGGCCTCCATATCCAGCGCATTGGCGGCCAGAATCTCCCCCTCCGCCTCCACCAGGGCATCGGCCATGGCGTGGAGGGCGGCGTTTTTCTCATCACTTCTCAGGGCTGCCACCTGGGCTTTTGCCTTTTTGGCTTGTTCCAGCATTGTTTTCATCATTGTACCCTCCTTACGAATCCGTCATTGCGAACCGGTCATCAGACTGGCTTGCAATGACAGTCTGAACTATTTACATACGAATCGAGTACCGACGGCCTTGCCGTCCAGGATGTCGTAGAGGTTTTCCGGGCGGCTTCCGTTGGCGATGACCATGTCGCAGCCGCAGCCCAGGCAAATCTCGGCGGCGGCCAGCTTGGTCACCATGCCGCCGGTGCCCTGGGTGGAGCTGCTGACCCCGGCCAGGGCCCGAATGCCGTCGTCGATGCCGGTGACCCGGCTCAGGAGCCTTGCCTCCGGGTGGGTGTGGGGGTCGGCGGTGTACAGCCCGTCGATGTCCGACAGCAGAATCAGCAGGTCCGCCTCCACGCTTTTGGCCACAATGGCGGCCAGGGTGTCGTTGTCGCCAATGACAATCTCCTGGGTGGCCACGGTATCGTTTTCGTTGATGATGGGCAGGGCCCCCAGCTGAAGCAGCCGGTTCAGGGTATTGGTAAAGTTCCGGTGCCGGGTCTGCTCCACGGTGTCCTCCCCGGTAATCAGCAGCTGGGCCACAGTGTGGTGGTATTCGCCAAAGAGCTTGTCGTAAATGTACATCAGCTCGCACTGGCCCACGGCCGCGGCGGCCTGCTTGGTGGGAATATCCCCGGGCCTGCTCCGCAGCCCCAGCTTCCCCACGCCCATGCCAATGGCCCCGGAGGACACCAAAATCACCTCGGTCCCGGCGTTTTTGATATCGCTGAGAACCCGGCACAGAGCCTCCACCCGCCGGATATTCAAATGCCCGGTGGAATGCGCCAGCGTCGAGGTCCCCAGCTTCACAACAATCCGCATTTCCTTCCCCTCCCCAAACAGGATTTGGAATCATTATACCACCTCCGGTGGGGAAATGTAAAGAAAAAAGAAAGGCGCAGTGTGATTATGTTAACATGGTCAGTGAAATATTTTTTCTTGAAGGAAAAATGTGAAATATGGGCTTGCGCCCACGTGAAATATTGCTGTGCAATGTGAAATGAAATAAATCCCCCCACGCCCGCAGGCATTTCACGTGCGAAGTACATTTCACGCCCGAAGGGCATTTCACAAATCCCGAAGGGATTTATTTCACGCAAAAAAGGACTCCATCCGTTTGGATGGAGTCCTTTTTTGGAGGTACCGCCCAGATTTGAACTGGGGAATGAAGGTTTTGCAGACCTTTGCCTTACCGCTTGGCTACGGTACCATATGAAATTAGGAACGCCTGTGCGTTCCTAATTCTTTTTTGGAGCGGGTGACGAGGCTCGAACTCGCTACCTCCACCTTGGCAAGGTGGCGCTCTACCGGATGAGCTACACCCGCATCTGTGGTCCCCAAAATGAGGACCATGGTGCCTCCGGTCGGAATCGAACCAACGACACGTGGATTTTCAGTCCACTGCTCTACCGACTGAGCTACAGAGGCATATTGAGGAGAGAAGCTCTCCTCAGCTACGCAGATGCGTATTTGATTGGCGACCCGGAACGGACTCGAACCGTCGACCTCCAGCGTGACAGGCTGGCGTGCTAACCGACTGCACCACCGGGCCAAATTATGGTGGGAACAACAGGGCTCGAACCTGTGACCTCCTGCTTGTAAGGCAGATGCTCTCCCAGCTGAGCTATGCTCCCGAAGCGTCTTTGCTTCGGCTGCTCACCTCAGCGACGTGGCTTATTATATACCACCGGGCCGGAAAAGTCAAGAACTTTTTTCAAAAATTTTCAAGAAATCTCCCTCAGCCCGATTTCCGGATTTTCCCACCATATATCTGCGAATTTACAACTTTTTCAGCAGCTCCGAAATGTCCTCCGGGGTGAAGCGGTAGACGGTGTCGCAGAACTGGCACTCCACCGGGAAGGTCTTTCCCTCCGCTGCAATCTCCTCCAGTTCCTTCCGTCCCAGGCTGATGAGGGCGCTTTCCACCCGCTGCCGGGAGCAGTAGCATTTGTAGCCAATCTCCGTGGTTTCCAGCAGCTGCACCCCCAGGCTGCCCATGACCTGGGCCAGAATGTCCTCGGGAGTCAGCCCATCGGCCAGCATGGGTGTCACGGCTCCGGCCCGGCGGATGCCCTCCTCCAGGACGGAAATGGTCTGCTCCGGGGCATCGGGCAGCAGCTGCAGCAGATACCCGCCTGCCACCTTCACCGAGCAGTCCGTGTCCACCAGCACCCCCAGGGCGCAGGCGGTGGGGGTCTGCTCGCTCTGGGCAAAGTAGGCCGTCACATCGTCGGCAATCTCGCCGGACACAAGGGCCGTGGAGCCGATGTAGGGCTCCTTCATCTGCAAATCCCGGATAACGGTGATGGTGCCGCTCACGCCCACGGTGGCCCCCACGTCCAGCTTGCCGGGGTGCTTCTCCACAAGGGGCACCTTGGGCTCGGTGACGCAGCCCCGGACGTTGCCCTCCGGGTCAGACACCACGGTGATGGTGCCGATGGGGCCGCCGCCCCGGATTTGCAGGGTCATGGAGCCGTTCTCCACCTTCTGCATATTGCCCATGATGGAAGCCGCCGTCAGAGCCCGGCCAAAGGCCGCCGTGGCGTTGGGGGACGTGCCCTGAATCTGGGCCCCCCGTCTGACAGTTTCCGTGGAGCGGATGGCCACGGCCTTTACAAACCCGTCCAGGCTCATGGCCCGGACCAAATAGTCCTTCATTTGATTTTTCCCTTTCTCGCTTTGATGTAAATGCGCTGCTCCCCCTCCCTGGGGGGCTCCAGGCGGCGGTCGCCGTAGACGGCGATGGAGGTAAAACCGGCATCCTTTAAGTAGCCCACCAGCTCCTCCCGGGAGTAGGCGTACTCCCGGTGCTCCTCAAAGGACCGCTGCCAGAGGCTGCCCACCCGCTGGAACAGGTCCATGCCGTAGGAGCAGATGTTGGTTTCCTCGTCAAATTCTCCCCGCCAGATGCAGTAGACGTCGTCGTCCTCGTCCAGAAACACCTGGCCGTCCATGGCCCGGAGCTTTTCGGGGGTGTTCACGTCGAAGATAAAAATGCCGCCGGGGTTCAGCGCCTTGTAAATGCGGCGGATGGCCCGGGCGCAGTCGGCGGGGTCCGTGATGTAGTCCAGGCTGTCCAGGGCGCACACGGCCAGGTCCACGGCCCGGATGAGCTTCAGCTCCTGGAGGCTCTGGCAGACAAACCAGGGGGCGGGGTGCACATCCCCGGCCTTCTGGCAGGCCACGGTGAGCATTTCCTCGGAAATATCCACTCCCACCACCTGCAAGCCCTTTTTCGCCAGAATGGCGGTGACGGAGCCGGTGCCGCAGGCCAGGTCCACGGCGGTCCGGGGGTGCAGGCCCTCCCTGGCCAGAATTTCATCGTAAAAGTCAACGGTGGCCTGATAGTCCACGTCGTTGGTCAGGCGGTCATAGCTGGCAGCCAATGCCTCGTAAGCGCCCATACTGTCTCCTCCTTCCAAAAGGAATCCCGACCCGGACCGGCAATGTCTGTAAGCGAAGTCTGTCATTGCGAACCAGCGCTCACGCTGGTGTGGCAATCCGTTCTCATTTTGCGGTGCAGGCACCGCAAAGTGCTTTCCCATGGGAAAGCACAGGGGATGCGGATTGCCACGCAAGTCTACGGACTGGCTCGCAATGACAGACATTTTTTACTGCATGACATCGCCCGTCAGGGCCGGGGCATTCTATTTTGTGTTATCTCTTGAAAACACTAAAGATTTCGTCAATGTCGTCCATATCGGCGGGCTTCACAGAGGTTCTGGAAGCGGCCACGGGGGTGTCGATGTCCTCGGGGACGAAGCTGGGGGCGGCGGGACGGGCGGCGGCCTTGGCTCCTGCCTTGGGGGTGAAGGAGTCGGGCTTCATCTCAAAGCCGGTGGCGATGACGGTGACCCGCATCTCGTCCTGGAAGTCCTCGGCCACGGTGGCGCCGAAGATGATGTTGGCCTCGGGGTTGGCGGCCTCCTGGACAATCCCGGCGGCGGTCTCCACGTCGTCCAGGGTCATCTCGGGAGAGCCGGTGACGTTCACCAGCACGCCGGTGGCACCGTTGATGGAGGTCTCCAGCAGGGGGCTGGACACGGCAGCGGTGGCGGCCTGCTCGGCCTTCTCCCGGCCGGCGGCAGTGCCCACGCCCATGTGGGCCCGGCCTGCGTCCTTCATAACGGCGGACACGTCGGCAAAGTCCAGGTTGATGATGACGTTCTTGCAGAAGCCCACCAGCTCGGAAATGGAGGTGACGGCCTGCTTGAGCACATCGTCGGCGATGCCGAAGGCGTTGGCGAAGGTAATCTTCTGGTCAGTGACGTATTTCAGCCGGTCGTTGGGGATGATGATGAGGGAATCCACCTTATCCTTCAAATCGGAAATGCCCTGCTCTGCCTGGCGCATCCGGTTGGCGCCCTCGAACTTGAAGGGCTTGGTGACCACGCCCACAGTCAGGATTCCGGCCTCGTGGGCCAGGTCCGCCACGATGGGCGCTGCGCCGGTGCCGGTGCCGCCCCCCATACCGGCGGTGATGAACACCATGTCGGTGCCCTCCAGGACCTTGGCAATGGCGGCCCGGGACTCCTCGGCAGACTTCCGGCCGATTTCCGGCTTGGAGCCTGCGCCCATGCCGCCGGTGAGCTTCTCACCAATCTGGATTTTATTTTTGCAAACGGACTTATTCAGGTCCTGCTTATCGGTGTTGACTGCGATAAAATCCACGCCGCCCACACCGGAATCGATCATACGGTTGATGACATTGTTGCCGGCGCCGCCGACACCGATCACCTTGATTTTAACAACACGATCCTGCAAACTTTCGGACATAAACTCTTCCTCCTATGTATCTTTTGCAGCTGGCCCTGGGCCTCTGCGCTGGTTATCGCAAGTGTACTTTTACATTCTATCCCGAAATTGGAGATTGGTCAATAGAAAATCTGCCATTTCGGCAAATTATTTACAAAAAGATAATGGTGAGGCCCTGAGGAAGCTCTGATTCAATGGGCAAAACCCGCTGTCCAGCCGCAGACGATTGATTCGGAGCTTCCTTAAGCAAAGGGCGTATAGCCAATCTGATCGGGCCAGATGGTGAAGCTGATGTCCAGGATGCCGGACTGATAGTCGCTCAGCTGCAAAATGGCGTCGTTCATGCAGGCGATTTTGTAGGGCAGGCGGCTGGCGTCACCCAGGTTCACCTGGTAGCGGGTGCCGTACCAGAGGATGATGTCCTCAATGCGGGCCACCTCCACCGAGGCTGCGTCGCCGACGATGCCGTTGTCCTCCAGGGCCCGGAGGATTTCCAGGGCGGCGTTGAGCCGCTGGGCTCCGGTGACCGCTGCGGGGATGGGCTCGCCGGACTCGTTGGTCTCGGTGGGGGCGTTTTCCGCCGCCACCGCCGTTTCGTTTTTCGCCGGGCTTTCCAGGGTCACGCCCAGAATTTTGGTGCAGTTGGAGGCGTTGCCGCCGCTGGCCTGCTCCACCACCCGGCCGTCGGAGGTCATCAGCCACCAGATGCCGTCCTGGGATTTGATGGCATAGACCACGTCCTCTTCTTCGATCATAATATTGACAGTATCCGGTAATTTTATACCCAGCCGCACCTTATTTACATAGGGAAGATTGGCCTTAATCTGGGCACCGGCCCGGGCGTTGCCGAAGGACAGGAGGTTGTCCCCCTCCTGAATGCCGGAGGCCTCCCGGACGGCCCAGGCGCTGTAGACCTGTGCGCCGGAGACCGTGATGGTCTTTACCTTGAAGAACACCGACAGCCCCAGCACCAACGCTGCCACCAGAGCCACCACCGTGGTCATCTGCACCAGAAAGCGGCTGCGGTTGAAGGTCTTTGGCTCGGTGTAAATCACCGCCGGGGCGGCAATCTGGGGCCGCTGCTTCCGGCGGCCTCCCTTGGCCTCCCGTTTGGCGGCGCTGCGCTGGGCGGCCTGCTTCACAGACTGGCCCAGCAGCACCAGGGCGGACTTCTTCTTGGGCCTGCTGTTGCCGTAGGACCGGCGCTTGCCGCCCAGGGTGTCGTCCGTCTCCCGGGGGCGGCGCAGAGGCTTTTTCGCCGGGGCGGCCTTTTTCCTGGGCTTCCCGGCAGGCCGGGGACGGCGGTCCTCCTCGGGGCGGAGGGCGGTCTGGCCCTCCCGGCGGCGCTGGTCCTGGGGCGGGCGCTGCTTTTTGGGCGCTGCTGAATTCTGAGGGCGCTTTTCTGCCTCCTTCGGGCGGCGGGCAGGGGCTTCTCCTCTGGGCTTTTGTGTTGTATCCATATGTGTTACCTCTTTGTCAGTTCCTCCACGATGCCGCAGATGCGCTGGGTGGAGTCCAGCCGGACCATGCTGTGGAGCCTCCGGGACATCTGCTCCCGGCCCTGCTCGTCGTCCAGCAGCTGGCGGAGCTTGTCATACATTCCCTGGGGGGTGCAGTCCCGTTCCAGAATCACCACGGCTCCCCCGGCCCCCTCCAGCACCCGGGCGTTTTTCTCCTGGTGGTTGCCGGTGACGTTGGGCGAGGGCACCAGGATGCAGGGCACCCCGGCGGCGGCGATTTCGTTGCAGGTGGCGGACCCGGCCCGGCCAATCATCACATCGGCGGCGGCCATGACATCGGGCATATTGTAGATATACTCCCGGATGTCCAGGGCGGGGCAGCTTTCATAGTCCACGCCGTTGGCCTTCACCCGCTTGGGCATCCACTCCTTGCCAAAGCTGCCGGTGGCGTGGATGTGGTGGAAGGGGAAGCTGTCCTTTTTCTCCAGGGCCATCATGTCGGCCATGGTCTCGTTCATCACCTTGGCCCCCTGGCTGCCGAAGGCGGACACCACCACATGGCCCTCCAGGCCCAGCTTTTTCCGGGCCTCGGCCTTGGTCTCGTACAAAAATTCCTGGCGGACAGGCATTCCCACCACCTCCACCCGCTCCGGGTGCTTGTAGTGGCGGGTGCTCTCCTCAAAGGCCACCAGCACCCGGCTGGCCCGGCTGGCTGCCAGCTTGGTGGTGACGCCGGGCAGGGCGTTGCTTTCGTGGACACAGGTGGGGATGCCCATGGACTGGGCGGCGTAGAGGGCCGGGAAGCTGGCGTAGCCGCCGGTGCCGATGACGGCGTCGGGCTGGAATTCCTTAAAAATCGACTTGCAGACCTTCACTGCGTCCAGCACGCATTTGACGGCCCGGATGTTCTGCTTCACTGCCGCCAGATTCTTCCCCCGGCTGAGGCCGGAACCGGGGAGGCACCGCACCTCGTAGCCCGCCTGGGGCACCAGGCTCTCCTCCATGTGGCCGGTGGCGCCGATGAACAGAATGTTGGCCTCCGGGTGCCGCTGCCGCATCATATCTGCCACGGCAATGGCGGGGTTGATATGCCCGGCGGTGCCGCCGCAGGTAAAGATCAGGTTCATATGTTTATTCCTCCTGGATTTTTCGTTGATTGCTGTGGCGTGATATTCCTAAAACGATGCCCAGCTCCCCCAGATTCACCGCCAGGGCCGTGCCGCCGTAGGAAAACAGGGGCAGGGCAATGCCGGTGGAGGGAAGCAGGTTCGTGACAACGCAGAGATTTAAGATGGTCTGCACGGCGATGAGGGTGGTAAGCCCCGCCGCCAGGACCGTAGAAAACCGGTCCCGGGCGTGGCGGGCAATCCAGTAGCCCCGGACAATGACGGCGGCAAACACCGCCGCAATGGCCGAAGCCCCCAGAAAGCCCAGCTCCTCGCAGCAGACGGCGAAGATATAGTCGTTATACTGAAAGGGCAGATATAAATACTTCTGCCGGGATTTGCCAAAGCCCAGGCCGAACAAACCGCCCGAGCCGATGGCGTACAGAGACTGCAAAATCTGATACCCGGTGTCCCCCGGGTCCTGCTCCGGGTGGAGCCAGGCGGTGACCCGGTCCCCGGCGTAGCCCATGAAGCTGATGTAGACGAGCACGAACACCACCGCCCCGGCGGCCCCCGCCAGGAGCCACTTGACCTGAGTGCCGGCCACGTACATCATCACCACCGCCACCATGCCCATCAGCAAAATGGCGCTTAAATGCTTTTCCAGGGCCAGGGCCACCAGAATGCCCATCAGGGCGGTGCCGAAGCCCAGAACGCCATAGCGAAAGACCCTTGTTTTCCGGCCAAACACCCGGGTCAGCCGGGCGAACAGGAGAATCATGGTGAACTTCGCCACCTCTGAGGGCTGGAATTGAAGCCCCGCTATGTTAATCCACCGCCGGGCCCCGTTGACCTCCTCGCCGATGAGCAGCACCGACAGCAGCAGCCCGATGCTCAGAAAATACAGCGGCCAGGCCAGCCGGTACCACAGCGCCGTGGGCAGCCGGCTGAACAGCCACATGGCCATGAGACCGATGAGGGCGCAGACAAACTGCTTTTGAAAATATTTTGTGGAAATTTCGTATCCGGTGTCATACTGGCTCTGGGCGTAGCTGGCGGAGTAGAGCATGGTCAGCCCCACCGTCAGAAGCAGCAGCACCAGCAGCAAAAAGGGATAATCCACCGCCCCCAGGCGGTCCTCCTTGGTACGGAGAGCTTTCTCCAATACCGTTACTCCTTTCAAGGAATCCACTGCACCGTAGGGCGGCCTGCCCTCAGGCCGCCGTTTTTTCGTCAGCGGCTTGCGCCGACGGCGGCCTGGGGGCAGGCCGCCCTACGGGTCTACTGATTAACCAACCAGTCCGCGAATGCCCACCCAGGCGAGAATGCACATGACCACAGTGACGGCGGTGAAGACCAGCACGATTTTCACTTCCTTCCAGCCGCACAGCTCGAAGTGGTGGTGGATGGGGGCCATTTTGAACAGCCGCTTGCCGTGGGTGGCCTTGAAGTAGCCCACCTGCAAAATGTCGGACAGGGTCTCGCAGATGTACACAAAGCCCACCAGAATCAAAACCAGGGGCATTTCCAGGGCAAAGGCCATGGCGCAGACCACGCCGCCCAGGAACAGGGAGCCTGTGTCCCCCATGAACACCTTGGCCGGGTGCCAGTTGTAAAACAGGTAGGCAATCAGGCCGCCCACCAGGGACGCAGGAATCAGGGCCAGCTCGTAGCGCTTCAGCGCCACAGCGGCGGCGGTGAAGAACACCATCACGGGCACGGTGACGCTGCCGCACAGGCCGTCCACGCCGTCGGTGAGATTCACCGAATTGACGCAGCCCACCATGACGAACATGGCGAAGAAAATATAGACGATGGGATGCAGGGCAAAGCTGACATCAAAAAAGGGGATGTACAGGTGGGTATCCATGGCCCCCTGCTTGTACATGGCGTACAGGAACAGGGCCGAGACCGCTGCCTGAAGCAGGGCCTTTTGAACGGAGGTCAGTCCCTCATTCTGTCTGTGTCTGATTTTGGCGAAATCATCCACAAAGCCCACCAGGCCAAAGCACAGGGACAGGGCCAGCACAAACAGCACCGACCGGTCGGCGATGGCCCCCAGATTGCCCAGCACCACAATGACGGAAGCCAGAATGAACATCAGCCCGCCCATCATGGGGGTGCCGGATTTGGCGTTGTGCCAGGTGGGACCCACCTCCCGGATGGACTGGCCCGCTTTCAGGGCCCGCAGGGCGGGAATCAGAAACCAGCCGATGGCCCCGGTGAGGGCGAAGGCGGCCAGGGCCGTGAGATAAATTCTAGTCATGTGTACTTCCTCCGTTATCTGTCTTGTTTCAAAAATGCGCCGATGACCTGCTCCAGGTGCATTCCGTGGCTGGCCTTGAACAGCAGCACGTCCCCGGGCAGGGCGGCGGCCCGTAAGGCGGCGGCCAGAGCCTGCCGGCTGTCAAAGGCCTGGCAGGCGGTCATTCCCTCGGCTTCCGCGCCCGCCAGCATATCGGCAGCATGGGGGCCGAAGGCGAACAGCAGGTCGGCGTTTTTCGCCGCCAGCCTGCCCACCTTTTCGTGGGCCGCCGGGGCATAGTCCCCCAGCTCCAGCATATCCCCCAGCACCGCCAGGCGGCGGGCCTTCTTTGTCCCCAGCACCTGCAGCGAGGCGGCCATGGATTCCGGGCCTGCATTGTAGCAGTCGTTGATAATGGTGTATTCCCCCGCCCGGTACGTTTCCTGGCGGCCGGAGATGTTGCGGAAGGCCCGAAGGCCCCGCTGAATTTCTTCGGCGCTCAGCCCAAGCGCCAATCCCACGGCGGCAGCGGCCAGAGCATCGGAGACAAAGTGCTCCCCTTCCAGCGCCAGCTCCACCGGAAAGCTGGTGCCTCCGGCGGTGATGTCAAAGGCCAGCCTTCCCTCGGTCTGGACCACATGACTGCCCCGGACGGCGGCGTTCTCCCCGCAGCCGAAGTAGTGCAAAGACTGGACAGGCCTTTCCTCCAGTGCGGCCAGCATATCGTTGTCGCCGTTCAGCAGCAGCGTTCCCTCGGGGGCCATGCCCTCGGTAATTTCCATTTTCGCCCTGCGGATGCCCGCCCGGGAGCCCAGAAATTCCAGATGGGCGGTGCCCACGTTGATGATGACCCCCACCTGGGGCCGGGCGATGTCCGACAGGTAGGCGATTTCCCGGAAGTGGTTCATGCCCATTTCCAGCACCGCCGCCTGAGTGTCCGCCGCCATGCCCAGAATGGCCATGGGCATTCCGATGTCGTTGTTGTGGTTGGCCGGGGTTTTGGCTGTCCGGTATTTGGTTTCCAGCACCGAGGCAATCATCTCCTTGGTGGTGGACTTGCCCACGGAGCCGGTGACGGCCACCACCTTCGGGGCCATGGCCTTCAGGGTCTCCCGGGCGATGCGGCCCAGGGCGGTCCGGGGGTCGTCCACATAGATGGCGGGGTAGTCCCCCACCCGCCGGCTGCACAGGGCCGCCCCCGCTCCCCGGTCCATTGCCATGGGGATGAAGTCGTGGCCGTCCCGGGCTCCTTGCAGCACGATGAACAGCTGGCCGGGCTGAATCAGCCGGGTGTCGTTGTTGGCGCCGCATATTTTGCAGTCGGCGTATTTTTCATCAACCCGGCCGCCGCAGTAGGCAGCGGCCTGTCGAAGGGTCAGTTCAGGCATTCTCGTTCCTCAATTCCAGCAGGTGGGCTGCTACCTCCTCCCGTTCATCTAGGTGGGTCTTATGCCCGCCGATGTCCTGATAGGTCTCATGGCCCTTTCCTGCAAGTACAATTATATCATCTTTTTTCCCAATGTCCATAGCATATCTGATTGCCTTGCGGCGATCTTCCATGGCAATATATTCCCCGTCTTCCGGTTTTACCCCTTTCAGGATATCCTCGATGATATCCATGGGATTTTCCGTCCGGGGATTGTCGGAGGTGATGACGGCGATGTCCGACAGGCGCACGCCGATTCTTCCCATAATGGGCCGCTTGATGGGGTCCCGGTCGCCGCCGCAGCCGAACACGGAAATCAGCCGCCCCTTGCAGAAGCCCCGGACCGAGGACAGCACATTTTCCAGGCCGTCGGGGGTGTGGGCATAGTCGATGAGGATGGAATAGGGCATTCCCGGGGTGGGCACCACCTCCACCCGGCCCTTGACCCCGTGGCAGCGGGCCAGGGCGGCGGCGCTGTCTGCCAGGGAAATGCCCAGGGTCCTGGCAATGCCCAGCACCGTCAGGGCATTGTAGACGGTGAATTTTCCGGGGATGGGAAGCGTCACCCGGGCCTGCTCGCCGCCCAGCCGGGCGGTGAAGGCAATACCTTCGGCGTGAAGCTCCAAATTGGAGGCGTGAAGGCCCTCTTCTTTTGTAACGGAGGTGGTCAGCACCGGGCAGGCGGCGGCATCCAGCATCCGCCGGGCGTAGGGGTCGTCGGCGTTGATGACGGCGGCGGCGCACCGGCGGAACAGCTCCGCCTTGGCATCGCAGTAGGCATCCATGGTTTTGTGGAAATCCAGATGGTCCTCGGTCAGGTTGGTAAAGGCCGCCACATCGAAGCGAACGCCTCCCACCCGCTCCAGCGTCAGAGCGTGGCTGGACACCTCCATCACCACGTGGGTGCACCCGGCATCCCGCATCCGGGCAAAGAGGGCCTGGAGCTCGTAGCTCTCCGGGGTGGTCCGCTCGGTGGGCACCTCCTCATCTCCAATGTAGTTGGCCATGGTGCCGATGAGGCCCACCTTGGCGTGAAGGTTTTTTTCCAGCAGCTGCTTTAACAGAATGGTGGCGGAGGTCTTGCCGTTGGTGCCGGTGACACCAATCATGGTCATGGCTTTCGCCGGGTGGCCGAAGAAATTGCAGCTGAGCATCGCCAGGGCCAGACGGTCCGAGCGCACCAGAATGTAGGGAACCTGCCCCTCCGGTTTTTGGGCGGTGACCACGGCGGCGGCTCCCTTTTCCATGGCCATGGGGATGAACCGGTTGCCGTCCGAGGCAAAGCCGGACACCGCCACAAACAGGCACCCCGGCTCCGCCCGCCTGGAATCGTAGCAGATGCCGCTGATGTCCAAGTCAAAATCGGCGGTGCATTCCAAAACTTCTATATCTTGCAGCAGTTCTTTCAGCTTCATATATGTATGTCCTCCTCAGTCTTTAGCTGTGGTGTCGGTAAATTGCAGGGTTATGGCGGTCCCCGGCGGGACCAGCGTGTCCTTTGGGATATCCTGCTGGGTGACCGTGACGCTGGGCAGCAGGCTGTCGTTGCCGGTGACCAGGATGGAAAGCCCCAGCCTGCCCGCCAGGTCGGATGCCTGCTGGCGGTTCAGCTTTCCAAAGTCCGGCACCTTCACCGGGGTGCTGTCCGGCGTTTCTCCCAGATACAGCAGCACCTCGCTGCCGCCGGGGACGGTCTGCCCCGCCGCCGGAATCTGGCCGGTGACGGTTTCCTCCGTCCCCGACAGGCTGGCCTTCAGGCCCAGCTCCTTCAGTTTACGCTCTGCATCGGCGGCTGTCAAGCCTGTCATGTCCTCCAGGAGAATTTCCTGCCCTGCCGGGTCCCCCTCGGGGAAGGATCGCTCCACCCCCAGGTAGGGCAGAATGTCCCCCAGCACCGCCCCTACCGTAGGGGCCGCCATAACGCCGCCGGAGATGTAAATGCCGGTCTCCCGGGAGGGGGTGTCCAGAGCCACCAGCACGATGTACTCCGGGTCCTCCATGGGGGCGATGCCCACGAAGGACACAATCTTGTCCTGGACCCGCTGGCCGTTTTCATCGAAGACATCGATTTTCTCGCTGGTTCCCGTCTTGCCGCCGATGGAAAAGCCGGCCACAGAGGCGTTTTTCGCCGTGCCCTCGGTGACCACGGATTTAATCAGCTCCCGCATGGTGGCGGAGGTCTCCGGGGAGATGGTCTGTCGGACCACCGTAGGCTCGGCCTTCATCACCGTGTTTCCGTCTGCATCCACAATCTCCGACACCAGGTACGGCTCCAGCAGACTGCCCCCGTTGACCACCGAGGCAATGGCCCGGACCAGCTGCAAGGGGGTCACCTTGAAGGTCTGGCCGAAGGAGCCGGAGGTCAGGGAGGCGGTGCCCCACTTGTCCGTGTCCACCACCAGGGCCCTGTCGAAAAACACGCCCTTGCTCTCCCCCGCCAGGTCCACGCCGGTTTTTTCCAGAATGCCGAATTTTTGAATGTAATCGTAAAACCGCTCTCCCCCCAGCTTTAAGGCGATGTGGGCAAAGGCGATGTTGCAGGAATTTTGCAGGGCCTGGGGAGTCTTTTCCGCCCCGTGGCCCCGGGAACGCCAGCAGTGGAGCAGCTGGGACCGGCCCGGAATCTGCTCGGCCCCGCCGCAGTGGAAGCTGGTGTTCAAATCAATGGCCCCGCAGTCCAGGGCCGCCGCCATGGTCATGACCTTGAAGGTGGACCCCGGCTCGTAGCCGTCGGAAAGCACCCGATTGCGCCACTGCTTGAGCCGGGCCTCATTGAGGGCCTTGGTGTAGGCCTCCCCCTGGAGCTGTTCAAGCTGGGCGGCGGTCTCGGGGTCGTGAATGGCCTGGTAGTCGTTGGGGTCGTAGCTGCCCAGGGTGGCCATGGCGAGGATTTCCCCGGTCTTGCAGTTCATCACCAGGCCGAAGGCCCCGTTCTGAACGTCATAGCGGGCAATGGCCGCCGCCATCTGCTTTTCCAGGCAGGCCTGGACCCCTGCATCCAGGGTCAGAACCAGGCTGCACCCCTGGCGGGCGGACAGATATTTTTCAAAGGAAAAGGGCATATCCATTTCGTTGCTGCCCTTGGTGGTGATAACCCTGCCCAGCTTTCCGGCGAGGTAGCCGTCGTAGCTGGCCTCGATGCCCTCGGAGCCGTCGCCGCCGGCGTTGGTAAAGCCGATGACCTGGGCCGCCAGGGTGCTGTAGGGATAGGTCCGCTGGTAGGCAGGCTCCAGATGGATGCCGGAAATTCCGTGGGTATTGATGTAGTCTCTGATTTTCGCCGCCGTGTCCCGGTCGATGCGGGCGCCCACCTGCTTGTAGCGGCGCTTTAAATCCGCCGCCTGCTCTGCAATCCACTCAGGGTCCCGGTCCAGCAGCTCCCCCAGCACCTGGGAAAGGGCCGGGATATCCGCCTTGGACTGCTTGAGCTCGTGGGGGTCTAAGTAGACGTTTTCCACGCTGACGGAGGTGGCCAGCACATTCATGTTCCGGTCGTAGATATCCCCCCGGTGGGCGGTGACGGCGGTGGTGCGGGTCTGGTTCCGCAGGGCAAGGTCTGCGTAGTAGTCGTAGTCCGCCACCATCAGGCTGTACAGCCGCCACACAATGGGCACAAAGGCCAGCGCCCCCAGCACCAGGCTCACCAGCGCAATGCGCCGGTGCTGCCCCGTGTTCATCCGCAGGCGGTCAAAGCCGCCGTTTTTTCCCATACACACGCCTCCCTGCCGGCAATTTGGAGAATGGGCAGCAAGGGAAACCCTCGCCGCCCATTGCAGCTGTTATTGCATTGTATGGGGACGTGCCTGATTTATGACCGGGGAAGCAGGCCGTCAAGGAACCATTTCAAATCATCCAGCCAGGTGGCCTCGGCCTCCGGCTCCGGCACCGTCACACGGATGGCGCGGGTTGGGGCCTCCTCCCGGGGGACCATGCCCATGCCGACGGCCTTGGAGCGGATGACCTCCATGTCGTAGGCGGCCCGGTACTGGTGGTTCAGGGCCAGATTCTGCTGCTTGAGCTCATAGACGTGCTGCTGCATCCGTTCAAACTGGGTCCAGTCGTCCCGGATGCGCAGGGCCCCCAGGACCATCACCGCCAGCATCAGCACCGCCACGGCAATGCCCACCAGGGCCACCGGGTCCACATAAACCCGCTCGATGCGCTGGACTCTGGCCTGGGGCAGCTTGGTCTTGGCCTTTCTCTGCTGCCGCTCCAACGCCCGGGCCTCGCTGCCGTGGACGTAGAACTGACCGACGTATTGAATTTTTGGCTTCTGAGTCATGGTCGTTCCCCCTCCCCGGGCGGTTCAAATCAGAGTTTTTCGCAGATGCGCAGCTTGGCGCTGCGGGCTCTGGGGTTCCGGTCCAGCTCCTCCTGGCCGGAGACAATGGGCTTTCTGGTGAGAATGCGGACCTGGGGCTTCTTTCCGCACACGCACACCGGGAATTCCGGCGGGCAGGTGCAGCCCCTGGCGGCGGCGGCCATGGCGTTTTTCACAATCCGGTCCTCCAAAGAGTGGAAGGTGATGACTGCCAGACGGCCTCCCGGATTTAAGCAGGGGACGGCATCCTCCATGACCTTGGCCACGGAATTCAGCTCGTCGTTGACGGCAATGCGGATGGCCTGAAAGCTCCGCTTGGCCGGATGCTGCTTTTCCCGAAGGGCCGCCGCCGGCATAGCGCTGCGAATGACATCCACCAGCTCCAATGTGGTCCCGATGGGAGCCGTTTCCCGGCGGGCGCAGATGGCGGCGGCAATGCGGGGGGCGTAGCGCTCCTCGCCGTATTCAAACAAAATCCGCTTTAATTCCTCATAGGACCAGGTGTTCACCACGGTCCCGGCATCCAGGGTGTCCCCGGAATTCATGCGCATATCCAGAGGCGCGTCAGCCATGTAGGAAAAGCCTCTGGCCCCGTCGTCCAGCTGGGGCGAGGAAACCCCCAAATCCAGCAGAATGCCGTCCACCCCGGCAATGCCCAGGTCCTTCAAAACGGAAGCAATCTCACAGAAATTGGAATGGACCAGGGTCACCCGGCCTTCAAAGGGGGAAAGCCGCTCTCCGGCGGCCTGCAGCGCCACCGGGTCCCGGTCGATGCCGATGAGGCGGCCGGTGGTGAGCCTGGCGGCGATGTGGCTGGAATGCCCGGCGCCCCCCAGGGTGCCGTCCACATAGATGCCGTCGGGCTTGATGTTCAGCCCCTGGATGCACTCGTCCAGCAGCACGGAAACATGATGAAATTCACTCATAGGCCGATTGCCTCCAAAGATGCCAGCAGCTTTTCCGGGCTGAGATTCTCCGCCTCAAAGGCGGCAAATTCCTCTGCATCCCAGATTTCCGCCTGACCGGCCCGGCCCACAATCATCACGTCCCGGCGGATGCCGGCGTACTGGGTGAGGAACTGGGTCAGGGTAAACCGGAACTGCTTGTCGGGAGCGCACTCGGCGGCGTTCATAAAAATCAGGCTGGTGGCCCCCGCCCGCTGGGAAATGCTCAGGGCGTTAAAGTTATCCGACAGCCGCTGCCACTCGGGGGCGGTGTAAATTGTGAGGCAGCGGTGACCGCAGTTGACACCCAGGGTCACGAAAAAGGTCTCCCCCAGCTCCTGTCTCAGCTTGGCGGGGACAAAGAGTCTGCCCTTGTCGTCCAGCTTGGCGCTGTACTTGCCAATCATGCGCTCACCTCCCTTTCACTCCACTTTACTGCCCTTTTACTCCATTTATGGACAGTATACTACTGTCTTAACAAAAAATCAATCTTTTTCTCCCGGAATTTTCGTTTTTATCCCGATTTTTCTGTATTTTCGAACAGTCGTTCTAGCAAAATGAGACTTTTCCGTCCTCCAAACGGAGCCGGAGCCGGGCGGGCTTCCGGGAAAGGCCCAGCAGGTACAGCGACAGCGGCCCCTCCACCTCCCGCTGGACCAGCCGACGCAGCTGTCTGGCCCCGTCCTGGCCCGGGCATTTTTCCAGGAGGAAGGCCCCCAGCTCCCGGTCGATGGTCAGCTGGGTGCCCATGGCCTGGGTCCGCTGCTGGAGCTGGCGGAGGTATTTTTCCGCAATGGCCTCCAGGTGCTCCCGGGAAAGCCCATCAAAGTGGACGGTCTCGTCCAGGCGGCCCAGGAACTCCGGGCTGAAGGTCTGGCGCAGCTCCTGGCCCACCTGGCCCTCCCGGCCGACCGCGCAGAAGCCCAGGCCCTGGCCCCGGATTTGGCCGCCTACGTTGGAGGTCATCACCACAATGGCATTGCGGAAGCTCACATGGCGGCCGGTGGCATCCGTCAGCATCCCCTCCTCCATGATTTGCAGCAGGATGCCCAGCACATCCGGGTGGGCCTTTTCCAGCTCATCCAGCAGCACCAGGCAGTAGGGCCGGCGGCGGACCGCCTCGGTCAGCTTGCCCCCTTCCTCATAGCCCACATAGCCGGGAGGGGCCCCCAGCAGCCGGGACACGCTCTGCTTTTCCATATACTCGGTCATGTCCAGGCGAATCATGGCGCTTCTGCTTCCGTAGACCTCCTCCGCCAGAGCCCGGCACAGCTCAGTCTTGCCCACCCCGGTGGGGCCGGTGAACAGCAGGCACGCAATGGGCCGCCCTGCGTCCCGGATGCCGGAGTAGCCCCGGCGCACCGCCTCGGCCACGGTCCGGACCGCCTTTTCCTGGCCCACCACGTGGGCGGACAGGGCCGTTTCCAGAGCCAGCAGCCGCTCCCGCTCTCCGGCGGAGAGCTTGCCCACGGGAATTCCCGTCCGGGCGGACACCACGGCGGCAATGTCCTGGGCGGACACCGCCCGGCTTTTCCGGCCCTCCCCTGGCCGGGTCAGGTGCTGCATTTTGTCCCGAAGCTCGGCGGCCTTTTCAAACTTCCGCTCCCGGACCGCCCCTTGAAGCTCCTGCTCCAGCTCCTTCCGGGCGGCTCCGCCCCGGGCGTGGCTCAGCTCCTCCATCCTTGCCCGGGCGGCCCCCTCGTCCAAAAGGTCGATGGCCTTGTCGGGCAGATACAAATCCGGCAGATACCGGTCCGACAGCCGGACGCTTTCCTTCAGGGCCTCCTCGGTGATGCGCAGATGGTGGTGCCGCTCCAGCCCCGGCTTCAGCGCCCTTAAAATCGCCAGAGCGTTTTCCGGGCTGGGCTCCTCCACCGCCACGGGACGGAACCGCCGCTCCAAAGCGGCATCCTTTTCAATATATCTTCTGTATTCCTCCCGGGTGGTGGCCCCCAGCATTTGCAGCTCCCCCCGGCCCAGGGCAGGCTTGAAGATGTTGGCAGCGTCGATGGCCCCCTCCGCCGCCCCGGCCCCCACAATGGTGTGCATCTCGTCCACAAAGAGAATCACATCTCCACTGCGGCGGATTTCCGCCAGCACATCCCGCAGCCGCTCCTCGAATTCTCCCCGGTACTTGGTCCCCGCCACAAGGTTTGCCATGTTCAGGCTCACCAGCCGCTTTTCCTTCAGCTGGGGCGGCACATCCCCCATGGCCATCCGCTGGGCCAGGCCCTCGGCAATGGCGGTCTTGCCCACCCCCGGCTCGCCGATGAGGGCGGGGTTATTCTTATTCTTCCGGCAGAGGATGCCGATGACCGTGTCAATCTCCTGCTCCCGGCCGATGACCGGCTCCATGGCGGCGGCTTTGGCCACCAGGTCCTCGCTGAACTGCTCCAAAAGTTTCGTACTGAACGCCTCCTTCTTTCCCTGAACGGGAGCCTGCTGCTCCCAACGAAGATACTCCACCGCCTGGTTAAACAGCTCCTGGCCGGTGACGCCGCCCAGCCGCAGCAGCTCCCCGGCAGAGCAGTCCTCCCGCCGTGCCAGGGCCACCAGCAGATGGACCGGCTGAATCTCCCGGCAGCTCTGCTGACGGGCCTCCCAGGCCGCCCCCCGGAGGATGGCCCGGGCCTCCTCCGTCAGCCCCTGGGGCAGCGGCAGGTCCGGGACCCCGGCCCCGTAGAGCAGCTGAGCCATGGCCTCCGTGGTGTCCGCATCCACCCCGGCAAACCGCAGCACCTGGCCCACGCCTCCCGGCTCCCGGCACAGCGTCAGCAGCAGGTGGGCCGAGCCCACATAGCTGTGGCCCAACGCCCGGGCCGTCTGGGCCGCCAGCTCAATCACCCGGGCCGTCTGAACATGATAGCGCATACCACATCCCCTTTTCCGCTTTTCCGAAAAGCATTGACAGCCGGAAAATAAAATATTCGAAAATTTTTGAAAAAAGGAATTGCATTTTCTTAAATTCATGCTACAATGGTTTTACGTTACAAACTAACGTGCAAAACATACAAGAAATTTGGAGGTAAATACCATGGCTTATGTTATCGACGCTGAGAAGTGCGTGGCTTGCGGCTCCTGTGCCGAGCAGTGCCCCGTTGAGGCTATCTCTGAGGTTGACGGCAAGTATGTCATCAACGCTGACGACTGCGTTTCCTGCGGCTCCTGCGCTGACACCTGCCCCAACGAAGCTATCGAGGAAGGCTGATTTCTTCAAACCCCAGAATTGGACTGCGTATCTTGCGCAGTCCAATTTTTTATAGTATAATGACCCTATATGCGTAGGGACAGCCCTTGCGGCTGTCCGGGCGGCACGGCCTCCGACGGATGGACTGCCCCGGTGCTTTGGAAGATGAACACGCCCGTAGGGCCCGGCATCCTTGACGGGCCGCTACGGAAGGACCCGGGAGGGGGCAAGCCCCTCCCCTACGGAGGGACTGTTTGACCCATGGAACACCTACCCAACGGCTTTACCCTGGAGCTGAGCGACGGGGCCTTTCCCCTGAGCACCGACTCCATGGTGCTGGCCTATTTTGTCCGGCTGCCCCGCGGGGCGCAGGTGCTGGACCTGGGGTCCGGCTGCGGCACCCTGGGGCTGCTGCTGTGCGCCGGGGACGGCTCGTGCACCGTCACAGGGCTGGAGCTGGACGAGAAGGCCCACCTGGGGGCCCTTGCCAACATCCGCCGGAACCGGCTGGCCGGTCGTATGGATAGTCTATGCGCCGATCTCAGGTCGGTATCTGACCGGTTTTCGCCGGGGCAGTTTTCCGCCGTCATTTCCAATCCCCCCTATTTTTCCGGGGGGCCTGCCAGCCGGGACCACCCCCTGGCCCGGCGGGAGGATGCCTGCACCCCGGAGGACCTGTTCCGGGCGGCGGCCTGGGCGGTGAAGTTCGGCGGGGACTTCTATCTGGTCCACAAGCCGGAGCGGCTGGCGGAGCTGATTGAAACCGGGGCCAGGTTCGGCCTGGAAGCCAAGCGGCTGGGGCTCCTGCGCCACCGGGCAGACGGGCCGGTCAATCTGATTTTCCTGCAATTTCGGAAGGGCGGAAGGCCGGGGCTAAAATGGGAGGACATCATCCTCCGCAATCCCGACGGCTCCCCCACCGAGCAATACAACGAAATTTACCATATCCCTGTGTAAAAAACACCTTGTCATTGCGAACCAGCTCGCAAGCTGGTGTGGCAATCCGCATCCTCTGCGCACTGTGCAAAGGGGAACGGACTGGTTTCGCAATGACAAAGCGCAACACATTTTTTCTATTCGAAAAGGAGAATATTTCATGGCTGGTATGTTATATCTGGTCCCCACCCCCATTGGCAACCTGGGGGATATTTCCATCCGTGCCCGGGAGACTTTGGAGCAGGCGGATTTCATCGCCGCCGAGGACACCCGGGTGAGTCTGAAGCTGCTGAACCACTTAGGGCTAAAAAAAAGCCTGGTCAGCTACTACGAGCACAACAAGGCCTTCAAGGGCGACAAAATCGTGGAGCGCATCCTGGCGGGGGAAACCTGCGCTCTGGTGTCCGACGCCGGGTCCCCGGCCATTTCCGACCCCGGCGAGGACCTGGTACGCCAGTGCGCCGCCGCCGGAATCGTGGTCTGCGCCATTCCCGGCCCCTGCGCCGCCATCACGGCCCTGAGCATCTCCGGCCAGGCCACCGGCCGGTTCTGCTTCGAGGGCTTCCTGTCCACGGCGAAAAAAAGCCGCCGGGAGCATCTGGAAAGCCTTGTCAAGGAGCAGCGGACCATGATTTTCTACGAGGCCCCCCACAAGCTCCTGGCCACCCTGGAGGACCTGGCGGAGGCCTTCGGCCCGGACCGCCCCATCAGCCTCTGCCGGGAGCTGACCAAGCTCCACGAGGAGGTGGTCCGCACCACCTTAGGAGAAGCTGTGGAAAAATACACCGAAAATCCCCCCAAGGGCGAGTTCGTGCTGATTGTGGCCGGCGCTCCCGCCGAGGAAAAGGAGGCGGCCTCCGATACCGATGCCGCCGCCCGGGTACAGGCGCTGATGGCCCAGGGTCTCAGCCGCAAGGATGCCGTGAAGCAGACCGCCAAGGAGCTGGACCTGCCGAAAAACGTGGTGTACGACATTGCGCTGAAAGATGAGGCGTAATTCGAAAAACGTCGGACAACCCACAAAACCTTCCCCCGGGGGGAAGGTGGATTGCCCGAAGGGCAAGACGGATGAGGAACGGCGATATGTTGGACATGGTCTGCACTTCGTTAAAACAGTACTGACTATAAGGTTTCGCCGTTCCTCTTCCGCCCCAGTGTTGCGACACTGGGGCACCTTCCCCCCGCAAGGGGGACGCCGCATCCGTAAGCCGCTGAAGCGGCAACGGCTGCGCAGCCCCCGGGGGAAGGTTTGGCGGCTTCGCCGCTCTGCACGGTATGTCACATAATCATCATCTAAGGAGGAACTGAGTATGAAAAAGGTACTGTTTTATCTGCCTGCGGCCCTGGCCATTGGGGTTCTGGCCTATTTTCTGTATGGCTTCTGGGGCCGTCTGCTGGACAGCTGGGAAATTCTGCTGGCCCAGGCCGGGGTGGTTCTGGTATTTGTTCTTTCCGCCGTGCTGCTGGACCGGGGCCATTGGCTCGGCTGCATTCCCGAAATCGCCCTGGGCTGCTGGTTCATCTGGCTGGGCGTGAACAACCAAAGCCCCATCATTGACGAAAAGCTGGTTGGCATTGCTCTGGCGGCCTATTATGCAGTCTGCGGGGTCGTGTCCTGGCACAGCAGGCGGAGGTGAGGGCCATGTTTGCGCTGCGGCATGACTGGCTCATGGTGCCTCAGAGCCTCTATTTTGCCCTCCGCTTCGGCGGGGCCGCTCTGGCAATGCTGGCTCTGGGCCTTGTGATTTTCGGACTGTTCCGCAAAAAATCCCGCCGTTTTTGTGTGTCCTGGGTCCTGGTTTTGGCTGTTTCCGCTGTAATCTATCGACTCACCGCTGTCGGTGTCATTATCGGACATTTGATGATTGGAGGAATGTAAAATGAAAAAGATGCCTTTGAACCAGGTGAAATGGGTCCGTGCCATTTTGTTTGCCGTCGGGCTTCTGATGCTCTGTCTGGGCGTCCATCTGCGGCTGCTTCCGCTGACGCTTCTTGGACTCGTGCCGCTGCTGGGAGGCGTCCTTTTCGGCTTTTTATTCTACCGCTGCCCCCACTGCGGCAAATTTCTCGGCAGAGCCGACGGCGGCTACTGTCCCTTCTGCGGAGAAAAACTGGATACCTGACCGCATCCCCAGGGCTCGCCCTGGGGACTTTTTTCCACCGCAATGTACGGGAATTGTGCGCTGAACTTTGGCTTCAAAATCTCCCTTCTGTGCGCATCCTTTGCTTCCCATATTCCGTAACTGCCCGGCGGCCTGGGGGCAGGCCGCCCTACGGATTGTGTGCATATGATTGGTGCTGGCGCATAGTCTGTCCCCAAAGGGGGCGTGGCAATGGTGATGAGCTGGATTTGGACGGGGGCGGTGGCGGTGAGCGTGTTCTGCGCGCTGGTCACGGGGACGGGGGCGGAGCTGGCGGCCTCGGTGATGGCCGGGGCCCAGGCGGGGGTGACGCTGGCGGTGTCCATCGCCGGGAGCCTTTGCCTGTGGTCCGGGGTGGGGCGGCTGATGGAGGCGGCGGGGCTGACGGGGCTTCTGTCCCGGGGGCTGCGGCCACTGCTGTACAGGCTGTTCCCCTCCGCCAGAGCCGACGCCCAGCTTGCGGGGCATTTAAGCGCCAACATCTGCGCCAATTTTCTGGGTCTGGGCAACGCCGCCACCCCCATGGGCATCCGGGCGGCCCGGGCCATGGCCCGGGAGAACACCTCCACCGACGAGCTGTGCCGGCTCATCGTGCTGAACACCGCCTCCATCCAGCTGCTGCCCGCCAACGTGGCCGCCGTCCGCAGCGCCCTGGGCTGCCGGTCCCCCTTCGACATTCTCCCCGCCGTGTGGGTGACGAGCCTGCTGTCCGCCGGGCTGGGGGTCTGCGCCGCCTGGGCGCTGGGAAGGGTGTGGGGCCGTGGCTGACTACATCGTGCCGGGGCTGCTGCTGTTTACCGGGCTGGCGGCCCTTCGGAAAAAGGAAAACGCCTACAATTTGATGCTGGACGGAGCGGCGGAGGGGCTGAAGCTGCTTTTCTCCATTGTCCCCTCTCTGGTACTGCTGCTGACGGCGGTGCAGATGCTCCAGGCCTCCGGGGCGGCGGACCTGCTGGGCCGGACCCTGGCCCCGGTGTTTTCCCTCTTTGGCATTCCGCCGGAAACGGCCCTGCTGGTGCTCATCCGCCCCATCAGCGGCAGCGCCGCCCTGGCCGTGGGGGCCGAGCTGATGGCGCACTACGGGGTGGACTCCCAGGTGGGCCGCACGGCAGCGGTGATGCTGGGTTCCACAGAGACCACCTTTTACACCATCTCCGTCTATTTCGGCGCTGCGGGCATTTCCAAAACCCGCTACACCGTCCCGGCTGCATTGTTTGCAGATTTCGTGGGCTTTTTCATGGCAAGCCTCACGGTCCGGTGGTTTTTCTGAACAAACATTCCGCTCTGCGTAGGGACAGCCCTTGCGGCTGTCCGGACGGGCTTCCCCATTTTGAGCTGGCGCAATGGGGAAGTGCCGCGGGAGGGTCACTGACCCTCCCCTACGGACAATCGGTCCATATGATGCAAAAAAGCACCCTTTCGGGTGCTTTTTCTCACTTTTCGGCAGCGCTTCTTCTGCGCCGTCTTCTGGGTCTGGGGGTGTCCTCGGGGTCGGCCTTTTCGGCACGCCTTGCGTAGGCCTCGGCGGCCTCGGAGGTGGCCTCGTAGGTCAGGCGGCTGACCCGGATGAGGCCGTCGGGCTGCTCGGACAGCCGCACCCGGATGAGGAATTTCCCGTGCTCCGGGCAGGTGGCCAGGTCCATGTACCGGTGGCCCGGCTGGGCAAACCAGCGGGAGCCCAGCATCCGGCCCTCACAGACGGGGCAGCGGTTTTCCTCCCCGGCCATGGCGGCCAGGGCCGCCCGCTTGTCGGCAAAGTCGTGGTAGACGCTGCGGCAGATGCAGCCGGGCAGCTCCGCCCCGTGGAAGCCGTTTTCGTGGCTTTTCAGTGCCTGGTCATATTCGGCGGCTCCCTTTTTCAGGTCCAGCCTTGCGCAGATAAGGGCCGTGTGGTAGGCATCCCCCAGGGCGTCGTGGGCCGGGCGGCTGGCCTCAATGCAAAACATCTCCATGGCGGTTTTCAGGGCCTTCTGGGAGGTGGAGCCGTCGGTCTGGGCGTTGAAAATCATCTGGGCATTGTACCAGCGGTCGGTAAAGGCGGTGCTCAGGCCAAACAGCTGGAGATTTTCCCGTAAAATGCCGATGTCGTCAAAGCCCCAGGTGAGAAACACGATGTCCTCCCCGCACCAGGCTCTGAACCGCTCCATAGCCTCGGGGAAGGGCACCCCCTCCTCCCGGAGTCTCGCCTCCTTGATGCCGGTGAGCTTACTGACCCGGCGGTTTAGGTGCCGGTAGAATTTCGGCTTCACCATAATCTGGAATTCGTCCGCCACCTGCCTGTCCTCAGTCACCCGGACGGCGCCGATTTGGATGATCTCCCCCCGGATGGTCACCGGCAGCACCTTCTTAGCCGACGGCGAGCCGGGCCAGGGCTGATTCCATTCCATGTCCATAACAATATAATCCATGTTCACAACCTCGTGTATCCCATATTTCTAAGCATATCATACCACAGAACCGCCGGTTGTGCAAATGGAAAGTGAAAAATTTCTGAATTTCTACAAAAAAAGCCTTCCCCCCGGAGGGAAGGCTTTGGGCGAATCAATTCTCATTTGGATGCTCTGACACGCCCTCCAGCTTTCCCTCCTGCCAGCCGGCGCTTTTGCCGCAGACCGGGCA
Organism: Eubacteriales bacterium; assembly: GCA_030536515.1. Taxonomy (GTDB): domain Bacteria; phylum Bacillota; class Clostridia; order Oscillospirales; family Oscillospiraceae; genus Faecousia. The sequence goes on along the minus strand of JAUNPV010000014.1, from coordinate 41,109 downwards.
GGGGTCGCAGGCGTTCTGGCCCTCGTAGGGGTAGCCGCAGTTGAGACATTTCCAGAGCTGGGGGGCGTTCTTTTTGGTGAGGGTCCCCTCTTTCAGCTGCTTTTCCAGGCTCCGGAACCGGTCCCGGTGGGCGGCCTCGATGCGGGCAATCTGGAGCCACAGCAGGGCCGTTTTCTGATAGCCCTCCCGGCGGGCCATTTCCGCAAAGCCGGGGTAGATGTCCCGGTGCTCCTCGTTCTCCCCCCGGGCGGCGAAGGCCAGGTTCTCCGCCGTGGTCCCCAGCTGGAAGGGATAGCCCGCCTGCAGGTCGATATTCTCCCCGCAGCCTCCCAGGTCCCGCAGCTCCTCCAGAAATTCCTCGGCGTGGACCGCCTCGTTATCGGCGGTCTCCTCGAAAACCCGGGCAATCCACTCGCAGTTTTCCTTCCGGGCAATCTGGGCATAGACAGTATAGCGCTGCCTGGCCTGGGACTCCCCGGCAAAGGACCGGGCCAGGTTCCGCCTGGTGTCCGAACGGTTAAAATCCATATTCTGCATCCCCTTTCGGGGTAAGGATGCCCAAAAGGAGGGAAACTATGCACGGCGCAGCGCTATTCCTCCGCCCCTTCTCCCGGGTCGTCCTTTTCGTTTTCCATCACCTGGGGGATGAACCGCTGGGCGAATTTCCCCTGGCCCCGGCTTTTGACGTAGAAATACCCCACCACGGAGAACACCGTCGCCCCGAGGAAATTCACCAGCAAATCCTTCATGGTGTCCCGGATGCCCACGTCCAGATAGCCTCCCAGGCCCAGGGCCCGGGTGCTGCCGTCCCGGAACACCAGCACCGTGTCCGCAATGCCGGACAGGGTGATGACCTTGTTGGAGCTGGTCTCGTCCAGCATCACTGTGGCCAGGGTGTTCACCACCGTGTCCTTCTGCATATCCAGACCCAGCACGGTGTCGCTGAAATACTCAAAAAATTCCCACATCACCCCCACCGTCATGGAAAAGCAGAAGGCGGTAATGGCCATAAAGGCAGGAGACAGCCGGAAGGTCAATCGCTCGTTCCGGTTCAGCAGGTCCACCAGGGAGAAGCCGATGGCGGCGCAGAGGAAGCCGTTGAGGGTGTGCAGCATGGTGTCCCAGTGCTTGAAATGGACATAGTAGGCCCGTATCTCCCCCAGAATCTCCGCCGCAAAAATGAACAGCAGAATGATAATCTCCAGGGTGTCCGGCAGGTCGATTTTCAGCCGCCGTTCAATCAGCGACGGCAGCAGGAACAGGGCCAGGGTCAGCAGGCACAGGAACACATTTTCATAGTTCCGGTTGAAAAACTGGGCCGCCATCACCAGCAGCACCGACAGCCGGAGGACAAAATAGACCCGGCTCATGGTCTTTTTGTTTTGAATGTGGCGAAAGCCCCGGTTCAGGTCCCACTTCCGCCAGGGGGGCTGCTTTTTTTGTTTCATACGACCATCCTTCATAAAAAAGAGCAGAGGCGCACCGCTGTAAAGCGGTGCGCCCTTTGGATCGATTCAGAGTTTCCTTAAATAAGGTCCTTCACCAGGGACAGGGCGGCCTCGTCGGCGACCAGGGTGAAGTCGGGGTGCAGCTGCAAAATGGAGCCGGGAGCCTGGGGCTTGATGGGGCCGAAGAAGCAGTCCTTCACAGCCTGGGCCTTATTCTCGCCGTTGACCACCAGCAGGACCCGCTTGGCCTTCATGATGGAGCCGATGCCCATGGTGTAGGCGTGGGTGGGAACGTCCTCCCGGGTGGCGAAGAAGCGGGCGTTGGCATCGATGGTGGACTTGGTCAGCTCCACCTTGTTGGTGCCGTTTACGAACTCGTCGCAGGGCTCGTTGAAGCCGATGTGGCCGTTGGGGCCCAGGCCCAGCAGCTGCAAGTCAGCGCCGCCGAAGGAGGCAATGACGGCATCGTAGCGGGCGCACTCAGCCTCGGCGTCGGGGTTCATGCCGTTGGGGATGTTGCAGTTGGCCTGGTTGATGTTCACGTGGTCAAAGAGGTTGGTGCGCATGAAGTAGGCGTAGCTCTGGTCGTGGTCCTTGGTCAGGCCCACATACTCGTCCAGGTTCACAGTCTTGACCTGGGAGAAGTCCAGCTCGCCGGACTCATACTTGGCGATGAGCTCCTTGTAGGTGCCAATGGGGCTGCTGCCGGTGGCCAGACCCAGGACACAGTCGGGCTTCAGGTGTACCTGTGCTGCGATGATGTAGGCAGCCTTGCGGCTTACGTCGTTGTAATCCTTTGCGCGAATCAGTCTCATGTTCGGTATCCCCTTTCAAAATTCATGCAGTCTCCTGCATATGTTTTTCTGGATTCATTGTAGCATAAGTTATGAGAGCTGTACAGTCCCTTTCGTTCATTTCAGTCAATTTCGATAAATTCTCTGTTTTTTCGTGACCGCCCTTTGTACTGGCCTTATTTTATATTCGATTTTTGGCACTATATTTATTACCAGATTGGAATATAATAAGGACAAATCAAGATTGGAGGCAAAACGCTATGAACAATCCGTCCATCTCAACAAAAAAGGTCGTCACGACTGCGCTGCTGGCCGCTCTGACGGTGGCAGGCTCCGCCCTGCGGATTACCCTGCCCCTTGCCATCGGGGACACCACGTCCTTCCATCTGGGCAACATCATCTGCGCCCTTTCCGGCATTCTGCTGGGGCCCTGGCTGGGCGGGCTGGCCGCCGGGCTGGGCTCCGCCCTGTACGACATTCTGTTCTACCCCGCCTACATCTCCGAATGCTGGATTACCTTCCTGACCAAGGGAGCCTACGGCGTGGCCGTGGGTCTGGTCATCGGGAAAAGCTGGGGCTACGGCAGAGCAACCCTGGCAACGCTGGCCGGAGCCGTAACCTACGCTGTGCTGTACCTGACGAAAAGCTACTTCTACTCCGGCCTTCTGAAAAGCGGCCTGACCCCTGACGCCGCCCTGGTTATGGTCGCCGGCAAGACGCCCGCCACCATCTTCAACGCCGTGGTGGCCATCGTCTTTGCGCCCATGCTGGCCATCGCCATCCGCAAAGCTCTGGAGAGGAACCATTTGATGCCTGTGATTTAGAGGCTGTCTGAAAAAAGGTTTGTGCTTATCAGGCTGACTCAGCAAAGCCTGTAGAGCGGCCTGACCCCAGGCCGCCGCCTCCGTTTTCCAATGGAAAACAGGGAGAAAACAGAAATAGTATAATCGCAGGAATATCCCTCCGGCTTTGGCGCAAGCTAACGCCGGAGGGATTTTTATGACGGAAAAACAATATGCCAAGCTGGTTTCGGAAATGGCGCCAAAGTCTCCCATGGGCCGGGACTGCTTTCATGCTTTTTGGATTGGCGGGCTGATCTGCGTCATCGGCCAGGCCTTTTTGAACTGGTATACCAACCTGGGGCTTTCCGAGGATGCGGCAGGCACGGCGGCCTCCATGAGCCTGGTGGCCCTGTCGGCCCTGCTGACGGGCCTGAGCCTCTACGACAACCTGGCCAAGCACGCCGGCGCCGGAACCCTGGTGCCCATCACCGGCTTCGCCAACTCCATCGCCGCCCCGGCCGTGGAGTTCAAAACCGAGGGCTTTGTCCTGGGCGTCGGCGCAAAAATGTTCACCATCGCCGGCCCGGTCATCGTCTACGGCCTGGCCGCCAGCGTGGTCTACGGCCTGATTTACTGGGTCTATACCCTCGTCTGATGCGAGAAAGGGGACTCCATTGTCAAATTTCTCTTTAGGAGAAATTTGTGTGGCGGCCCCCACTTTTTGAACTGGCGGCCCAACTGTCCACAGGACAGTTGGATGAAATGGGTACGAGCAGCGATACAGAACTTTTTGAAAAACCCAGTAATATCAACGGTTTTGGGGCATCCGAACAGTAATTTATCTTGTATATATCCCTTTCCGGGCGACTGTTTTTTAGACAGCCGCCCTTTTTCTATACCTAAATCAAGTGTAGCGATTAGGGTTGAAAAGTCACCATTCTTTCCTTCCACACGGGCGAACTGCAAGGGGTGTGGGTGTTTTCTCATGCTCCATAACCAAGAAGGTCTGAGGCTGGCTAACCCCTCGAAAACAACACTTTTCAAATCAACAGGAAGGAGGTCTGTGACATGGCAGTTTTTCGCATAGAAAAGACCCGTGATTATACGGTCATGTCAAACCATCATCTGCGAAACACAGAACTGTCCCTAAAGTCAAAGGGGCTGCTCTCTATGATGCTGTCCCTCCCGGAGAACTGGAACTATACCACCAGAGGTCTTGCCTCCATCTGCAAGGAGGGGACGGACAGCATTGGTTCAGCCCTGAAGGAGCTGGAGCGTGCCGGGTACATTGTGCGTAACCGTCTGCGGGACAGCAAGGGCAAAATCGTGGATGTGGAATATGTCATCTACGAAACGCCCCATACCCCGGATACGGGCAGACCACACGAGGCTTCGCCGGATACGGTGTATCCAGATACGGAAAACCCGGATATGGATAACCCAGGTCTGGAAAACACCGCACAATTAAATATAGATAGATCAAGTAACCAGAAATCAAAAAAAGATTTATCAATTACGCAAGGATCAAATCCTATCCAATCAATCCCCCATACCCCCAGGGGCGAGGATCAGAAAGGACAGGATAGGATGCGTGAAAGAGAGAATTACCGTGAACTGATTTTGGAGAATATCGAGTATGATATTCTCTGTCAGAGCCACGGTGTTGACCGTGACCGTCTGGACGAGCTGGTGGAGCTCATGGTGGATACCGTGTGTTCCCGTCGGCAGACGATCCGCATTGCCGGGGATGATTATCCGGCGGAGGTGGTCAAGTCCCGGTTCCTGAAGCTGACCAGCTCCCACATCGAATATGTTCTTGACCGTATGCGGGAGAACACCACCTATGTCCGCAACATCAAGAAATATCTGCTGGCCGCCCTGTATAACGCACCGACCACCATTGACAGCTACTACACATCCCTGGTCAGCCACGATATGTACGGCAGCGGCGAAAGGAGGTAGCCATGCAGGAAGAAATCACCCAGGGCGCAATCGCCATCAGCGTGGAGGCAGGCAAAATGACCGCCAGCCTTCTCCAAAAGGCCATGAAGAAAGTTCTCACAGAAATGCAGAAGAAACACGGTCAGCTCCACCACGGCAAGCAGACCATCCGGCAGCTTATGCAGCACAACACGGGCGTTTCCAATATCGAGATCACCGACCAGAATATCAAGGCCTTCTCCGCTACGGCGAAAAAGTACGGTATCGACTTTGCGCTGAAAAAGGATACCTCCGGCGAGGTACCCCGGTACCTGGTGTTTTTCAAGGGCAGGGACGCCGATGTTATTACAGCGGCCTTCCGGGAGTTCTCCGCAAAGAATCTGGCAAAGGAGAAAAAGCCCTCCATCCGCAAGGCACTCTCCCAGGCGCAGGAGAAAGTCAAGGTCTCCCACCGGGAGCATGAGAAGGTCAAGACCAAGGATCGGGGCGTGGAGCTATGACGGGAAATCTGAAAAAAGTTCTGCTGCTCAATCTTCCGTACCTCATTTTCGTATATGCCTTTGACAAAATCAGCCAGGCGGTGCGTCTGGCACCGGGCATGGACGCCTCTCAAAAGCTGCTGCATATCAGCCAGGGCTTTTCGGAGGCGTTTTCCAATATGGCGCCCAGCTTCCATCTTCTTGACTTAGGGATCGGCATTGCCGGGGCGGTCATGGTACGGCTGGCGGTGTATGCCAAAGGCAAGAACGCCAAGAAGTACCGCAGGGGTATGGAGTACGGCTCTGCCCGGTGGGGCACGGCAGCGGATATAGCCCCCTATGTTGACCCGGTGCCGGATTGGAATATCCCCCTGACCCAGACCGAAAAGCTGACCATGAGCAGCCGCCCGAAGATTCCCAAGTATGCCCGGAACAAAAATATCCTGGTCATCGGCGGCAGCGGTTCCGGCAAGACCCGGTTCTTTGTGAAGCCCTCCCTTATGCAAATGCACGCGTCCTATGTGGTCACAGACCCCAAGGGCCAGCTACTTTCGGAGGTAGGGACCATGCTTCGCCGGGGCGCCCCGAAGCTGGACGAGAACGGCAAGCCCATGAGGGACGCCAAAGGCAAAGTCATTTATGAGCCTTACCGTATCAAAGTCCTCAACACCATCAATTTCAGCAAGAGCATGAAATATAACCCCTTCGCCTACGCGCGACACGAGGTCGCGTAATTAAACTGTTCGGCGCTGACCGAACCTGTTATTCCATTAGCAGTAGCCTATCGTCACCAAAGCGGCTGGCAACGGTCGTGAGGTAGCATGACGAGAAAAGGTAGCCCTCCCGAAAGGGTCAAGCCGAAACCGCGAGGCAGAGGCGAAAAGCTGGAAGCAACGTCCGGCTGGGGAGCTTGGCTTGTGTAGTATGGTGAATGTAAGTAAATCGCTGTTAAACGTCGTTAGAGGGAACCAGGCTAGCATCTCTCATGTTGGCGCAAGGATTCTTATGGTTGGAGCGGCTGAAAAAGGCCGCCGACCAGCTTGCCAGACAGGAACAGTCAAAAGACCGGGAGCCGGAGCGCTGACAGGCATAGAAAAACCGCCGTACAGGATTTTCCCATACGGCGGCAGCCGGTTTATTTGCCGAATAAGTCGCTGTGTGTTCCGGTGCGGGCCAACGTCAGCACCAGCACATCGTCCTCAATCCGGTAGACAAGCAGCCAGTCCGGGAGGATGTGACATTCTCGATGTCCTATCCAATCGCCGGTTAATTCGTGGTCTTTGTTCTTCTCTGGTAACTTTTCGCCCCGCGACAAAGCCCGGATAATATCATCCAGCAGGTCAATGTTCATGTGGCGTTTGATTGCCAGTTTGTAGTCTTTTTTGAATTTTGTCGTCCAGACAATATCACGCTTCATCGTTTCAGCTCCCGGAGTGCTTCTTCCACATCGGAGTAATGTTTCACGCTGGGATCACGCGCAATCCGTTCCGCCTCTAACATAGCGGCTATGGTTTCTTTGTTCGGCTGTTCCAGCCTGACTTCAAAGGGAAAGCCACCGGCGCGAAGCGATTGACGCAGGAAAACATTGATAGCGGTGGTGAGGTTTACGCCTAATTCGCTATAAAGCGTTTCACACTGCTTTTTAATGTCGCTGTCCATTCGGACGCTGAAATTTGTAGTATCTGCCATTGTATCAGCCCCTTTCAAGTTTATTGCACTTATAGTATATGTCATTTGCAACGCAAAATCAATGCAATAGACATAAAATTTACAAAATATTAAGGAGAATTTGTTTATGCCCCCAACCCATGATTCTGTTACTGCCAATTTTACAATCAGCCTGTCCCTTGCCCTGTTGCAGACGAAGCCGGATGAATCGAAGTCCCATGCCCGCCCCGGCTGCGGCGCGTGTGGGAAGTACCAGCATGAAGAAGAACAGCGTTAATCCAATTCCCGTTATGGACTACCGCCAGTACCGGCGGGCGCGGCGGCTGGTACATGAGTGCTGCAATTATGACGGCGGACACTGTATCGCGCTGGATGATGGAGAGGAATGTGTCTGTGTCCAGTCCATTTCCTACTCCCTGCTTTGCCGGTGGTTCCGGGCGGCGGTGCTGCCGCTGGACAGGGAACTGGAAACTGCCTTGTTTCACCGGCTGGACGCCAAGAAATGCGCCGTATGCGGGGCGTTGTTTACCCCCGGCTCAAACCGGGCCAAATACTGCCAGGAATGTGCCGGACGCATGAAGCGGATCAAGGCTGCCCAGCGCAAGCGGAAACAGAGGGCAAAGTGTCACGTTTTAGGGGCTGAAAAACCCTTGTAAATCAAGGCTTTTTTCGAGGGTGTCGGCGGGGGCGTGATACATTTATCCTCTCACCCCCAAAACAGTCCTCTAAATGCGTACAGAGGCCAAAAACAACCCCAAAGGAGGAACCCATGTCAGACAACCGAAAATATTATTACCTGAAACTCAAAGAGAACTATTTTGACGATGATTCCATCGTACTGCTGGAAAGTATGCAGGACGGTGTTCTCTACTCCAATATCCTGCTGAAGCTCTATCTGAAATCTTTGAAAAACGGAGGGCGGCTTCAGCTTGACGAGGATATTCCCTACACCGCCCAGATGATCGCCACCATCACCCGCCAGCAGATCGGCACCGTGGAGAGGGCCTTACAAATCTTTCTGAAGCTGGGGCTTGTGGAAGTGCTGGACAGTGGCACTTTTTACATGAGCAACATCGAGCTGCTGATCGGTCAGTCCTCAACCGAAGCTGAGCGAAAGCGGGCGGCGCGGCTCCAAAACAGGGCAATTTGTGCGCCCCGGACAGATGGCGGACATTTGTCCGACATTCGTCCACCAAAGATAGAGATAGAGTTGCCCGACTGGATGCCTTTGAAAGGGAAAACGGCGTGAATACCTACATGGTGTATCAGCTAAAGGACGGAGCTGATTTGCGGGATTTCCGTTTTGAGCCTCTTGACCGTCTGCATTCCGCTGGCCTTTCCGTTGATCCTGCGAATTATGAGCTGGTCTATGCCGCTCCTCTGACGCCCGGTGAAACCCTGGAAACCATTTACACCGATTTGAACATTCACCGCCCGGATGATTTTCACGGCCACTCGCTTTCCGTCTCGGATATTGTGGTCATGCGGGAGTACGGCAATCCATTATGCTGAGGATATGGAAATATGTGATGAAATCTTTGAAATGGATGATGGCGTGTTGTCACGAAAAGACAAGCCCGCTGTACATTGAACAATCATCTTACAGCAATCCATAATATTACAGCACTATGATTTGTGGTTTATGCCGATCTCCTACAATATAGTTTAAGGTTTTAGGCACGGCAGCCAGCCGTGTCTATTTCCATCTCAAAGCCGAAGCTGTAGAATGAAAGAGGAATGGTCTGGCGCTTTTTTCCCAGATGCTAACACGCTCGTACAGGAGTCCGTCAGCCGCCTCTCTCATTCGCAGCATTCGATTTAAGCAGGTTGTACCACCGTCAGTCGGTGCGTTCGTGTAAATGACCGGGAGATTGAATAGGCAATGAGTAAAGCGGATCACCATTATCCAAATCAATCAGGAGGTATCTCAAATGAACGCTGTTGGTATCGATGTGTCCAAGGGCAAGACAATTCTCCGACCCATGGGGGAAGTTGTGCAGGCACCTAAAGAGGTGACACATGACGCAGCCAGTTTGGAACAACTGGCATATCAAATTTTGGCTCTGGGAGAAAACACCAGAGTTCTCATGGAAGCAACCGGACGATACCATGAGCCGGTCGCCCAGGAGCTGCATGAGCATGGGATTTTTGTGTCAGTCCTAAATCCGCTGGCTATTTATGGCTACAATCCAAACGGAACTGTCCGCAAGGTCAAGAGCGATCCTTACGATTCTCTAAAAATAGCAAAATTTGTACTTGACCATTGGGTAGATTTGCGAGAATATACACCTATGGACACTGTTAGACAACAACTGAAAATCTATAGCCGCCAGTATAACCTTTACATGAAGTCCAGTGTAGCCCTGCAAAGCAATCTTATTTCTCTGTCAGACAAGGTCTTTCCCGGTGTAAACGAGATGTTCAAGAGTCCGGAGCGAGCCGATGGACACCAGAAATGGGTGGATTTCTTCACCACCTTCTGGCATTGCGACTGCATCAGCCTGGTCAGCGAGAAAGCATTCACCGAACGCTACCGGAAATGGTGCAAACGGATGGGATACAACTTCTCAGCCGCTAAGGCCGCCGATGTCTACACGGACAGCCTCGGTCACATTACCACCCTCCCCAAGAACAACAACACCAAGCTGCTCATCCAGACGGCTGCAAAGGAGCTGACCGCAATGAATGAGATGATTGCCGTTGTGAGATCTGAGATGGTGCGGCTGGCAAAGGAACTGCCGGAATATGAAACGGTTCACGCCATGTATGGCGTAGGCGAGGTCACTGCCGCCCAGCTCATGGCCGAAATCGGTGATGTGCGGAATTTCCCCCGCAGAAGTTCTCTTGTAGGCTTTGCCGGTGTAGACCCTGAAGTAGACCAGTCTGGAAAGATGAACAGCAAGAGTAATCCCTCCACGAAGCGTGGCTCGCCTCATCTGCGGAAAACCTTGTTCCAGATCATGACCATCTATCTGCAGAAAATGCCCGCTGACGAGGCAGTGTACCAGTTCCTGGACAAGAAGCGTGCCGAGGGCAAGCCCTATTATGTCTACATGACTGCCGGAGCCAACAAGTTCCTGCGGATCTACTACGCCAGGGTCAAAGAGTGTATGGCAAAGCTGGAAGTGCCTGTGGGGGCCGACGCTGAAACTACCTAAAAACTGCGGCTGTATATCCAGTCGATGAACGCATTTGTTCACCGGCTGTTTTGTCATGCCCTTTTGCGGAAAAACTTTTTCTCTATTTTTCTTCATTTGGGGCTTGACTTTTTATTTGCAGACTCCTGTATAGGAAATAGACTGATTCAATCTGCCGCACGACGGCAAAAGAAAAAAAGCCGTCGTATAGCAGACACATTTCCATGCGCCTATTCTATTTACGGCGGCTTTGATTTTCAAAGCCGCCGTTTCTTTTCGCCTTAAACAGAAACCAGCGACGATTCAGTCACCATGTAATTTCACGGCGGTATTTTGGGAGGGTACCGCCGTGGTTCACTTACTCTATCAACAATCATCGTCATCTGGTAATTTGCCTAAAAAAACCTGTCCTCTAAAACGGGATACTCTATTCAGAAATATGAACTCACAAATCATGTAGATACTTCTTGTAATTCCTTTGCACCCGTCTGCGTTATGCAGACGGGTGCTTTTTGCATTTCTGTAGGCTGTCGCTCGCCCCCTCGTCCCGTTCCGGCCAACCACCCGAACGAGACGAAAGGAGTACGCAAATGAGCGACCCAAAAAATAATTCTCAACTTTTTTCTGCATACAGGCCAAAAGCTACCTCCCATGAACGAGTAGTGGGCGAAAGGGGAAGAAAAGACCTGCCTCCCGGCAGGTCGGGAGGTGAGAACATGACACCTGATCGCCACGAAGAACACAAGCAGCATACCTTTGACAGCTTTTGCAAGAAAGTGTTGAAGTGCGAAGCCTACAACGGCTACCGAGAAATCAGCCGCAGGCAGAAGTACGAAATCTCTTTCAGCGAACTGCCGGAGGAAGCGATGGAGCAGCTTGCGGCCTATGACCGCTACCCCTGGGAGTACACCTCCTTCACAGTTTGTGGGGATGTGATCCTGATCGAGAATGACCAACTGGCCGATGCACTCAATGAGCTGTCCCAGGAGAACCGGGAAATCCTTCTGATGTACTGGTTCCTGGATATGGCAGACCGTGAAATCGCTGAATATCTGCATCTGGCACGCAAGACGGTCAACAACCGCAGGCTGAAATCCTATCGGCTGCTCAAAGAGCTGATGGGAGGTGATGTGGATGCTTAACACCGCAACCCGCCGGGGGGACCTGCTCCCGTACCCGGTGATTGCCGCCGCCGTCCGGGGTGATCCGGTCGCGGTTGACATGGTGATCCGTCACTATTCCGGCTACATAGCGGCGCTTGCAACGAGGACAAGCTATGACGCACATGGCAATCCTTATTCCCAAGTGGATGAAGATTTGCGCCGCAGGCTGGAAACAAAGCTGATTATCTCTATCCTGAGTTTTGACCTGAACTGACCCAGGATGGGCGCTGAATGTTCCCCCTTTCCATTCGGCTGCCCTGCACCTCATTCAAAGAAAGCCCGGCCAAATCCCGGTGCAGTATAAGGCATACGGATACATCCCTTCTGCGCCGAGCCGGGCGGAGGGTGCGCCATGACCTCATTTCAAGTCCACGGGATGGGACCCCTGTAATGAGCGAGCGACAAACACTCTCACCGTAAAGCAGGTGTGGCAGCTTGCGGGCAACGACACGCAGAAGGCCAGGTACTCCCCTATCGTCATAGTCCGAGCGTGCAGCCGTTTTCAGGCGGCGAGGCGTCACAGGCCATGAGTAGGGCTCCGGCAGACCGTCGGAGGGGTGAGATTCCCGTGGAGCTGTGCCAGCAGCCGTCCGTTTTATGCCTCTTTTGTTTATTCATCTCTTACACAACGAAAGGGGATTTTATATATGCAAGATAGTAAACCCGAAAGCAAAAAACAAAATCTAAATCCTCTGGACGAGAAAACGACCTATCGCATCGGCAATAGGTCGTTTGTTGTTGAGCCGGTGTTTAAGAAAGAAGGCCCGGATACCCTGGGCAGCGTTCTCCTTCGGTTGATGAATGAAGAAAGCGAACAAATCTAAAACATCTCTTTTACCCGGCTGACACGGGCTGAGAACAGCGGTATAATTGTAATGGATATACAAGATACTTGCTGTTCGGCTGTCCCGGAAAGGAGGACTTATGAAACAGTCGAACAATAAAAAATCCCGTGATGTGACGGCGTTCCTCTACGAGAGACTTTCCCGTGACGATAACCTAGAAGGTGAAAGTTACAGCATCGGTAATCAGAAAAAGCTGCTGACCAAGGTTGCAAAGGAAAAAGGTTATACCAACCTCGTCCACTTCCTGGATGACGGCATTTCCGGCGTGACCATGGATCGTCCCGGTTTCGTGGACATGATCCAGCAGCTTGAACAGGGCAAGGCCGCCGCCGTTTTTGTGAAGGACCTCTCCCGTCTGGGGCGGAACTACATTGAAGTCGGCCGGTTGACGGAGGAATTTTTCCCGGACCATGATATTCGCCTTGTGGCAATTTCGGATAACATCGACACCGCCGAAGGAGAAAATGAGCTGGCGCCGATCCGCAACCTGTTCAATGAGTGGTACGCCCGTGACATCAGCAAGAAACGGCGTATCAGCAATAAGATCAAGGGCAACGCAGGCGAGCCGATGGGCCAGCCGCCCTATGGGTACATCAAGGACCCCGCAAATCCCAAACGCTGGATCGTGGACGATGAAGCCGCCCAAGTCGTGCGCCGCATTTACAGAATGACCCTGGACGGTTTTGGAACGGAGCAGATTGCAGCACAGCTTGAAAAGGAAGAAATCCTTACCCCTCGTGCCTACTGGCTGAAAAAGGGTATCAAACGGCCCGGAAAGGGCAAGCAGCAGCCCGCTACAAAGTGGAACAGTTCCACTATCACCAAGATTCTGTCCCTGCAGGAGTATTGCGGCGACATTATATAATTGGGATTTGTAGGGCTTCCGGTTATTCCTGTCACAACGTAGTCATGCTTTAGGCCTTGGGCATTCATTATTTTTTGCTGCTTCCGTTTATGCTCCTTGAGAATCTGAACCAGTTCAGCAGGGATCATCAACTGACGGGTCGAGTGATCTGTCTTGGGAGCCTTTTCAACGATTTTATTGCCAACCTTGGTGCGGGTGTTCTTGATGTCCAGAATAGACTTCTCAAAATCAATATTTTCCCATTTTAGTCCGGCAACCTCACCCCTGCGAAGCCCTAGGTATACGCCAAGCATCACGGGTACCTCCAACGATGTGCCTTTAACACTTTGGCATAGCTCCCGGATTTCGCCAGCATCCATGCACAGAATTTCAGGCTTCTTGGTCTTGATGCGATCCATTCTGGTTACAGGGTTTTCATTGATGACCCGGTTCTTGTATGCGTTCTGAAAAATGGAATACAGCAGGGTCATGTGTTTCTTAATGGAGTTCATACTCAGCCCTGTGGAGGATTTGTAGGAGATGTAGTCCTGAAGGTCTTTTGCTGTAACCTCCTGAATGGGCTTTTTCCCGAAGAAGGGTACAATGTGATTCTTATAGATGTTGTTGTATCCGTGTATGGTTGTTTCCTCCAAGATGGTAGCCTTGAAATTGATGTAGTCCTTGGTGTACTCTGCTAAGGTGTCCTTTGCTGGTGGAACTGCTGTCCCTGCTTCCTTCTGCCTGTTGTGTTCTCTCAGCGTTCTTTGCGCTTCCTTTTTGGATGTGGTCGTTACGGTTTTCTTGATGGGCTTGCCGGTTTCGCCTGTTCCGAAGTACAGGGTGACATAGTACAGTCCCTTCACGTCGTCGTATGCAATGTTCTTTTCTACCTTGTTTCTGCTCATAAAAGTCCTCTCTTTCTTTATTTCTGCATGGATATATTATACTTTATAACATTAGAAATGTCAAATTTTCAAAAAAGTACGCAAAAGCGCCAACGATTCATTGGTGAAAATGGTATGTCGCAAAATGCAAGAAAATGTAAACTTTTTGTGACCAATCGGGAGGACGATTTTTCTACCTGTTTTTCTACCCGAGAGGAATTTTATCAAGATATAGAAAAAATCCACCGCTATATCCACAGGATACAGCGATGGATTTCTATTTTCATGGTGCGAGAGAGGGGACTCGAACCCCCACGGCGTAACCACACGCACCTCAAACGTGCTTGTCTACCATTCCAACACTCTCGCAAATGTGCTTGGATATTATAACCTTAGATGGAGGTTTTGTCAAGGGTTTTTCTTGGAAAGCTCTTGCCAATTTCTTTGGAGCTTCCCTTGAAAACTCTTGCAAGTCAGGCCTTTGTCTGTTACACTGTAGGTACAAAGCACATGGGAGGAATTGGTATGGTTCGATTTTTTGTGGAGAGCGGGGCTGTTGCGGGGAAGGCGCTGACCCTCACCGGGGAGAATGCCCAGCACGCAAGGGTGCTGCGGCTGCGGGAGGGCGAGGAGGCGCTGGTGTGCGACGGGCGGGGCCGGGAGTGGCTGTGCCGGGTGGCGGATGCCTCTTGCTGGGACCTGGAGGTGCTGGAGGAGCGGGCATCGGAGACCGAGGCCCGGGTGGCGGTGAGTGTGTACATGGCCTTTCCCAAGGCGGACAAGCTGGAGCACGTGATTCAGAAGGCCACGGAGCTGGGGGCCTGTGAGATTGTGGCCTTTCCCTCCGCCCGGTGCGTTTCCAGGCCCGACGAAAAGGGGCTGGGCAAGAAGCTGGACCGGTGGCAGAAGATTGCCGCCTCCGCCGCCCAGCAGTCGGGCCGGGGCCGGATTCCCCAGGTGCTGACGCTCCCCAGCTTCGCCGCCGCTCTGGAACGGGCTGCCCAGGCCGACAAGGCTCTGATGTTTTACGAGCATGAGGAGGCTCTGACCCTGAAGGCCGCCCTGTCTGAGGGCAGCTACGGCACCGTGAGCCTGCTCACCGGCCCCGAGGGGGGGCTGGAGGAAAAGGAAGTGGACCAGGCCCGGGCAGCGGGCTTGCAGGTGTGCACCCTGGGCAAGCGGATTTTACGGTGCGAGACAGCGCCGCTTTGCGCATTGTCGGCGGTGATGTATGATGCCGGGGAGTTTTGAGGATTGCCTGGCGTTCTAGAATGTTCTCAAATTTGAAAGGGAATTGTTTATGAAAAGATGGATATTGCCTTTGCTAATCCTGGTTTGCATGACGGCCCTGTTTGGATGCGGACAAGAAAAGGGGCAAGCCTATTTTAGTGCCACCGTTTTGGAATTGAACGATGGCTCCGTGCGGGTGAAATGCACGAATTCCTATAACAGCGGCATTTCTGTTCATGCGGAAGTCATTGTTTCAACGGACGTGGTTGCAGCCAATGGGGTGCCGGAGCTGGCCGTTGGCAATCCGATTCGTGTTGTATTTAACGGTGAAATCCTGGAAAGCAATCCTTTACAGCTTGGAACCGTTTTTGCTATCTATCTTTTGGATGAAAATGGCGCGGTGATATCCGATTCCGGGGAGTTTTGACCCAATTCAGGAACGGTGAAGTGTCATACCGGAACGAATGGAGGTATTGATATATGATGAATAAATTTCCGTATATTTCAGCAGTCAAAGCCCAAGAACTCATTTTACGGGCAAATGAGGTTACTTCTACAAAAAATGGTATTGCCAGCCATGCTTATATTGTGGATGAATATGCGGTTCTGAAATCCAGTAGTATTAAACTAAGAAATGTCATTACATATGACGAAAATTTAGAATTCTTCGATGAGTTAATCAATTCGCTTATGAAGTTGCACCAGCAGGGCGTTGGCGTTATTCCAATTCTGGGCTATTGTTATGACCCGGATAGCCATGATGGGGATGGTTACATTATCGAACCAGCCGCAAAGGGCAGAGAACTGTATGACGATGCTATTATGAAGTCCCTGTACATTTGGGGGCAAAGCAGCGACAGTTTCTATTTATCCACCACAGAAGACAGCCACAAATATCTCTATTCCCGCATAACGGAAATCTCCGAAATTCCACAGGTTCACTTCGACAAGTTTATCCATGATATAATTGCAATCTATGAGCAGGATATTTTGATTGATTTTTTTGGCAGAAGCAACTTCTTCTATGATACCGAGGAAGGCTTCCAATTTATTGATCTAAACTCTCATATTGATTATCATTATGGATTAACCAAGGCCAAGACCAGCACAGATTCCTTTGTTGCAACCTTCGGTTTCACCCCTTGTCATTATGCGAGTAACACCGCTATTTTGCAAAACATCGCACTGCATGATGATGCCCTTTCTATATTCAGCAGCGAAGAAATTACACAAATATCGGAATGCAACAGAATTGTTTTTGAAAAATGCAGAAATGCACTGTTGAATAACGGCATCTCTGAAACCAGAATTGATACTGTACTCCAAAAACTAAAAATTTTTGGAATTACAGGTTAGATTATGTTACAAAATGCGGCGGCCCGATGACAGGCCGCCGTTATTCATTATACGTCGTAATCCGCCGCCACCCGGCTGTCCAGCAGGTGGAAGAAGTGGGTTTTGGCCTCCAGGTGCAGGGGGTGCGTGGCGTAGGCAGTCAGGGCCTCCCGACTTTCGAACTCGGAGTACAGGGCATAGTCCATGCCGTTGAAGGCCCGGCGGATTTCCAGGTGCTGAAGGCCCGGGATTTTGCCCACCAGAGGCTCCAGGACGGAGGCGATGAGCTTGACGGAGGCGTCCTTGTCAACGCCCTCCTTGAAGGTGTACAGTACGATGTGCTTGACCATAAAAATATCCTCCTGTTTCTATCTTAATTGTAATGGGGTATAACGTATAAGAATTTAGACTGTCATTGCGAGCCAGTGGGCACACTGGCGTGGCAATCCGCATCCCCTCTGATTGGTGCATAGCACCAATCAGTTCATTTTCCCTTTGGAAAAATGAAAAAGAGAACGGATTGCCACAGACCTGCGGGCTGGTTCGCAATGACATTCCCGTTTGATAGGCTTTGAAAAATACCGGGACTGAGAGCAGTCCCGGTATTTGTTTTGGAAATTACTCGGCGTCCTCGCCGTCGCCTTCCAGCAGGGCGCGGATGGACAGGGAGATGCGCTTGTTCTCGGCATCCACGTCGGTAATCTTGACCTGGACCTGCTGACCCTCGGACAGGACGTCCTCGGGCTTGCCGATGCGGCGGTCAGCGATCTGGGAAATGTGAATCAGGCCGTCAACGCCGGGCAGAATCTCGGCAAAGGCGCCGAAGGTCATCAGCTTGACAATCTTGGCATCCACCACGTCGCCAACAGAGTAATTGGTCATGAACTGGTTCCAGGGGTTCATTTCGGTGGTCTTGTAGCCCAGGGAAATCTTGTGCTTCTCGGGGTCGAAGGAGATGACGTAAACGTCAATCTCGTCGCCAACCTTCACCACGTCGGCGGGGGTCTTAATCCGGTTCCAGCTCAGCTCGGACACATGGACCATGCCGTCAACGCCGCCAATGTCCACAAAGGCGCCGTAGGACGTCAGGGACTTGACAACGCCGTGGTACTTCTTGCCGTTCTCAATCTCGGCCCAAATCTTCTCCTGTGCGGCCTTCCGGGACTCGGAGGACACGGCACGGATGGAGCCGATGACACGGCGGCGGGCACGGTTGACCTCGGTAATCTTCATCTGCACGGTCTGGCCCACCATGGCGGACATATCGCCGCCCTTGGCAATGCCGGACTGGGAGGCGGGGATGAACACCCGGATGCCCTTGACATTGGCCACCAGGCCGCCCTTGTTCTCCTCGGTGACGGTGCCTTCCACGGTGGTCTTGTCCTCCACCCACTGGGCCATGTCGTCCCAGACCTTCAGGCCGTCCAGCTTCTTCTTGGACAGCTGCACGGTGCCCTCCTGGTCGTTGACACGGACCACGAAGACCTCGATTTCGTCGCCCACCTTCAGGATGTCCTCGGGCTTCACAGAAGGATCGGTGCTGACTTCGTCATAGGGGATGTAGCCGGCGTGCTTGGTGCCCAAATCCACCTGAACCTCGGTGTTACCGATGCCGGTAACGGTGCCCATAACCTTGTCTCCTGTATTCAAAGTCTTGATGGACTGCTCGAGAAGCTCGGCAAAGTTCTCCTCCATCACAGTTTCAGTATTCGTAATTTCGCTCATAGTCTTGTTGACCTCCTTTATAATCCACGCCGGCGTTGACGCACCGGCCGTGATTCCAACATCGGTAACACTGTCAAAGTCTTCGGCTCGAAGCTCTCCGGCGTTATCCACCAGGAAGACCTTGGAGCAGTGCTCTCGGCAAATCATAGCGAGTCGGCCTGTGTTGGAACTGCTGGGGTCTCCTACAACGACCATTGCCTGACAGGATTGACTTAATTCTGCTGCTTCGCTTTGCCTATACTCAGTTGCTCTACATATTGTATCAAATATTTTGGGGTTAGTAAACTGTTTTTTTGCAAATTGCACGCACGTTTTCCACAAAGATTCGGTGGATGTTGTCTGAGAAACCATGCAAATTGTCACATCATCAGAAACATCACCCGATAATGCCCACTTTTCCAGCTCCTGGGGGCTTTCAAAGACCCGGCAGCGGCTGCACCAGCCTGCAATTCCCTCCACCTCCGGGTGGGTGGGGGTGCCGATGATCACCGGCAGGCGGCCCTCGTCCTCCGCCCGGCTCACCAGGCTGTGGATGCGCTTGACGAAGGGGCAGGTGGCGTCGATAATCTCCACGCCCCGCCCTTCCAGCCGCTCCATCACGTCCCGGCTGACTCCGTGGGAGCGGATGATGACGCTCTGGCCGGGGGCGGCCTCCTCGGGGGCGGTGATGACCCCAACCCCCAGGGCCTTGAATTTGTCCACCACATGGTGGTTGTGGATGATGGGGCCCAGGGTCACCACCTGCTTGCCGGCGGCAGCCGCCTGTTCCACCAGCTCCACCGCCCGGCTGACACCGAAGCAGAAGCCGGCGCTTTTTGCGATGCGGACGCTCATAGGCTGACCTTCCTGGCGATGATGTCCTTCATGGCGGCCACCACCTGGTCGATGTCCATATCCGAGGTGTCCAGCTTCACGCTGTCCCGGCACATTTTCAGGGGGGCCACCTCCCGGTGGGTGTCCTGGTAGTCCCGCTGCTGGATTTCCTTCAAAACAGTATTGTAGTCCGCCTTTTTGCCCTTGGCCAGCAGCTCGTCGGTGCGGCGTCGGGCCCGGACCTCGGCGGAGGCGGTGAGGAAAATCTTCACTGTGGCCTTGGGCAGCACCACGGTGCCGATGTCCCGGCCGTCCATGATGACGTTGTGCTTCTGAGCCACCTCCCGCTGCATATCCAGCAGCATCTCCCGGACAATGGCGTGGGCGGAGATGAGGCTGGCCTTCTGGGATATCTCCTGGGTGCGGATGTCGTCGGTGACATCCATGCCGTTCATCAGCATATGCTGCACCCCCTCGCCGTCGTACTCAATGGCCACGTTCAGCTCGTCGATGTAGCGGCGGATGCCGTCGATATCCTTGGGGGAAACGCCCCACAGGTCAAAGAAATAGGCCACAGTCCGGTAAATGGCCCCGGTGTCCACATAGTGATAGCCCAGCTCGGCGGCCAACCGCCGGGCAATGGTAGACTTCCCGGCCCCAGCCGGGCCGTCAATGGCGATGGAAATGGTTTTAGCCATAATAATTTCCCCTTTTTATTTATTGTAGGCCCCCCTCTTCCTTCCCCCGGGGGGAAGGTGGCGCCGAAGGCGACGGATGAGGGATGGCGTGCAGTTGGTTTTAGCGAAGAGTGAAGAGTGAAGAGTGAAGAGTTGTGGTATCAGCTTCGCCGATGATTTTAATAAGTGGCGAAGCCACACCTTAACTCTTCACTATTACTTCTTCACTATTCACTCATTTTTACCCATCGCCATCCCTCATCCGCCCCAGTTTGCGAACTGGGGCACCTTCCCCCCGGGGGAAGGAATTGGGAGCGTTAGTTTACGTTTCTTAAGGAAGCCAGTGCGGCGCTCTCCCGGGCCACCACCTCGTCGGGGGTCAGGCCCAGCCGGCGGCCCGTGTCCTCCGGGGACAGGGGCCTGCCCCCTTCCAGGCCGAAGCGGAGGGTCAGAAGCCTTGCATCTTCTTCGGAAAGGCCCGACAGCAGGTCGCTGATGCGCTGGCGCATCTGAAACAGCGCCGTGTCCTCCACCGCCCGGTCCTCCTCCTCGGGGGGCTCCTCCGCCGGGGCGGGGGCGGCGCTGGCAAGAAGCCGGGCGTTTTCCAGCATTTTCTGGACCACCTGTGCCTCCTCCACGTTCATGTGAAGCTCCAGGGCAATCTCCTCGATGGTGGGGTTCCGGCCAAGCTCAGACAGCAGCCGCTCATCCACCGCCCGGTAGTCCTCCAGAGCGGCGCGCAGCTTCTGGCCCACGCCGTTGTTCCGGGCCTGAAGGGTAATGGCCCGGGCCATGTAGAAGCGAATCCAGTGGTCCCGGTGGGCGGCAAAGTCCCCGTGGCAGCTGCGCACCGCCTGCCACAGGCCCAGGCTCCCCTCCTGAATCAGGTCCAGCAGCAAAACCCCGTAGCCCACGTGCTCCGCCGCCAGCTCCACCACCCGGGAAAGGCCCAGATTGGTCAGCTGCTCCATGGCCTTCTCGTCCCCGGCCTCGCACCGCTGCGCCAGAGCCGCCTCGTCCCCCCAGGCGGGGGTCCGGGCCAGCTCCTCTAAGTACAGCCGCAGTGGGTCGTTGGGGCTCAGGTCCTCGGGCCGCAGGCCCTTTTTTGCCAGGGCCATTTCCTGCTTCAGCCGCAGGGCCGCCTCTCCCCCGGCCACGCCTCTGGGCAGGCCCTCCAGGGACAGGTTCATATACCCCGTTTCCAGGTCCTGCAGAGCGTCCTCCAGGGCCTCCTCCCCCTCCATCATAGCCAGCACCTGGGCGGCGGGGATGGTGTCGCCCATGGTTTTGGACAGAATAAACTTCTCCCAGGGGCTTTGTTCAAAGGTAAATTCCAGGCTATTCATTTAAAAATTCCTCCAGTCCCAGGCTGGCGCCGCTTTTTTGCAGCTTTTCCATGGCCTGCTTCTCAATCTGCCGGACCCGCTCCTTGGAGATGCCCAGCTTTTTGCCGATGTCCTCCAGAGAGTAGCAGGTGCCGTCCTCCATGCCGAAGTGGAGCCGCAGAATCTGCTGCTGGCGGGCATTCAGGGTGGACAGCAGCTGGTCCATGGTGTGTTCCAGCTCCCGGCGCACCAGCTCCTCGTAGGGCTGGGGGGCCTGGACATCCTCCAGCAGGGAGTGCAGGCTTCCCTCCTCGTCCTCGCCGGTGGGGATGTCCAGGGAGAACACCTCCGGGGTCAGCAGCAGAAGCTCCTTCACCTTTCCCTCGGGGATGCCGGTTTTTTCGGCAATCTGGGCGGGGGTAGGCTCCTCCCCTGACTCCTGGCGGAGGTTGGCCCGGGTCAGCTGGACCTTGCGCATCCGCTCGGCGGTGTGCAGGGGCACCCGGATGGGGCCCGCGTGGTTCAGCAGGCACCGGGTCACCCCCTGGCGAATCCACTTGGTGGCGTAGGTGGAAAAGCGGTAGTCCAGGCTGCCGTCGAATTTCTTCGCCGCCACCAGCAGGCCGATGCTGCCCTCCTGAATCAAATCCATCAGGGCCACGCCCCGGCCTGCATACTCCCGGGCAATGGACACCACCAGCCGCAGATTGGAGCCGACCATCTGGCGGATGGCCTCCTGGTCGCCCTGGTTGCAGCGCTTGGCCAGCTCCCGCTCCTGCTGGGCGGTCAGCCGGGGAAACTCCCGAATCTCCCAGAGAAACTGGCGCATATCGTCCTCGCCCCCGCTGACGGGGGGCTGATCTTCTTTTGTCAACAGGTCTGTCATTGGCCGATTCCTTTTCTTTTCTGCATGGCCTCCCGCAGGGCCATCAAATCCTCTGCTGTCTCCACGGACCCGGCCTTGTATTCCCGCTGGATGGTGCGGATGCAGTCATCCAGGGCCTGGTCGCTGACGGGTCCCTGCTGGCGCTGCAAAATGCCCGCCACGTGGGACATTTCCTCAGGGCTCAGGTCCTCCAGCCCACTCAGAGACACCTCCAGCCCCGCCCGGTGCCGCCGGGACAGCTGGGTGTAGACGCTGCCAAGCAGGGGCGAGGAAAACATCTCCTCGGTCAGCACCGCCGCCCGGTCCAGCAGAGCCGGCTCCCGGAGGCACAGGGCCAGAAGCATTTCCTCCGCCATGGCGGATTTCATGTTGTCATAGCGGATGGACCGGCTTTTGGGCTGCAAGGCCCGGGCCGGGGCCAGGTCGATTTTCTCCTGGGCCTTTTTCTCCCGGGCCAAGCGGCGCTTTCTGGCCCGCTCCACCTCCAGCTTCATGGCA
This sequence comes from Eubacteriales bacterium, assembly GCA_030536515.1. Classification (GTDB taxonomy): domain Bacteria; phylum Bacillota; class Clostridia; order Oscillospirales; family Oscillospiraceae; genus Faecousia. The sequence goes on along the minus strand of JAUNPV010000014.1, from coordinate 18,635 downwards.
TCAGGGCCGATTTTGGCGGCCTCCGCCACCCGGCCTCCGTAGACCTCCCGCTGGACTGCGCTGGGAAGGCTGCTAATCAGCTCCGCAGACTCCTGTAAATATTTTACCTTCTGGTCGTCGTCTTTCAGGTCGTATTTTTTGAAGATGGCGCTGAGCTGGTACTCCACCCGGTTGGAGGATTCCTCCAGCAGGAGCTTAAACCGGTCGGCGCCGAATTTTTTGAGGAATTCGTCCGGGTCTTTGGCATCCCGCATTTGCAGGACCTTCACCTGCAAGCCCGCCTTTTCCAGAATGGGAATGGCCCGCTTGGTGGCGTTCTGGCCGGCGTTGTCCCCGTCGTAGATGAGCACCACCTGCTCGGTGTACCGGGAGAGCAGGTTGGCCCCGTCCTCGGTCAGGGCCGTGCCCAGGGAGGCCACGGCGCAGTCGAAGCCATACTGGTGCAGGGCGATGGCATCCATGTAGCCCTCCACCAGGATGAGATAGCCCATCTTGGATTTTTTCGCCAGATTCAGGGCAAACAGGTTCTTTCGCTTGTTGAAAATCAGGGTTTCCGGGGAGTTTAAGTATTTGGCGGCGTTGTCGTCCTTTTTCATTATCCGGCCGCCGAAGCCGATGACGTTGCCCCGGACATCGATGATAGGGAACATCAGCCGGTCCCGGAACCGGTCGAACAGATTGCCGGTCTTTTTCGCCACGGTGACCAGCCCCGAGTCCCGGAGCTCCTGGTCGGTGTAGCCCTTTTTCCGGAGCACGTCCACCAGGTCCGTCCAGCTGTCCGGGGCGTAGCCGATGCCGAATTTCGTCAGCACCGCCTGGGGCATTCCCCGGCCTGCGGCGTATTGCAGGGCCGCCGCCCCCACCGGGGCGTAGAGCTGGGCGTGGTAAAACCGGGCGGCCTCCTTGTGCAGGGCCCACAGCCGCTCCTGCTGGCGGTAGCGGCTCTGGTACTGCTCGTCCTCGGGGACCTCCATCCCCGCCCGCTTTGCCAGGGCCCGGACGGCATCCGGGTAGGACAGGCCCTCGATTTCCATCTGGAAATTGATGACCGAGCCGCCCTTGTGGCAGCCGAAGCAGTAGTAAATGCCCTTCTCCGGGGCCACGGAGAAGGAGGCGGTCTTTTCCCCGTGGAAGGGACACAGGCCGAATAAATTGGAGCCGGAGCGCTTCAGGCTCACATACTGGCCCACCACGTCCTCAATGGGATTGCGGGCCACCAGCTCGTCAATAAATGCCGGGGGAAATGCCATGGCTGTCCCCTCCTTTCGTCAATTTAACCGTAATCCACGGAACGGATAAATCCGTTCCCTACAAAGTCAGTGTCTTTCCAGTCTGGGGGCATCGGGGCGGTCGGTCCGGATGGGCTTTTTGCTCATCACATAGGCCAGGGCGGCCTCAATCAGCATGAGGATGGGCAGCATCACATTGGGCACCACCTTGGTCTCGCCGCCCCCCAGCACCGGCAGCACCGCCGCCGTGGCGGCCAGGAAGGACACCCACACCACCGCACGCAGGCAGCTGTGCTTTTTGGCCCCCAGGTACACGGCAGCCAGCACACCGGCGGCGATGCTCAGCATGGCCGCCATCGGCGCTGCCATCCGGAAGCGTTCCAGCTCCGCCAAATCAAAGTAGGAGTGGTAGACGGCGGTGCCGGTCAGGGTGTCCAGAATCATCACCGAATTGTTGGTGGTGGCAAGGCCCACCGCCGCAAGGGGCAGCAGCATCAGCATCAAACGCCGGAAGTCAAATTTTTTCATAGGGACCTCTCCTTTTTTTCTGCTATTATAGCACACTATCCCCGAACATTCCAGCCCGAGGGAATGAAAATCTCCGTATATTTGTCCACGGCGTAGTTGTCGGTCATGCCGGCGATGTAATCGCATACGGTCTGCTCCATGCCGCCGAAGGACAGCTGGGGCTGGAAGTCCGCCGGAAGCTCCTCCGGGTGGTTCATGTAGTATTCGTACAGCCGCTTCAGCATCTCCCGGGCCTTCTGCTCCTGGCCCTTGGCCACGGGATTGCGGTAGACTCTGGCGAACATAAATTCCCGCAGGTCCTTCAGCGCCTGCTCCACCGCCGGGGACAGGCACACGGCCCCGGCCTCCCGGGAGACCTGGATGCAGTCGGTGACCAGGGTGTTGATGCGGACGCTGTGGCTGCCCCCCAGCACCTGGGAGATGGCCGCCGGGATGTCGTCATCCGACAAAATCCCCGCCCGGATGGCATCGTCGATGTCGTGGTTGACGTAGGCAATCTGGTCCGACCGGCGGACAATCTGCCCCTCCAGGGTGTCCGCCCACTTGGCCCCGGTGTGGCAGAGGATGCCGTCCCGGACCTCGCAGGTCAGGTTCAGCCCCGCCCCGTCCCGCTCCAAATAGTCCACCACCCGCAGGCTCTGCTCGTTGTGGCGGAAGGGCCTGCCCAGGCATTCACTGAGGGCCGCTTCGCCGGCATGGCCGAAGGGGGTGTGGCCCAGGTCGTGGCCCATGGCCACCGCCTCGGCCAGGTCCTCGTTGAGCCCCAAGGCCCGGGTGATGGTGCTGGCAATGCGCATGACCTCCAGGGTGTGGGTCATGCGGGTGCGGTAGTGATCTCCCTCGGGCTGCAAAAACACCTGGGTTTTGTGCATGAGCCGCCGGAAGGACTTGCTGTGGACGATGCGGTCAATGTCCCGCTGGTAGCAGGTCCGCACGTCCACCTCCCGGTCCGGCTCAAACCGGGGCCGGCCCATGCTTTTATCCGCAAAGGCCGCCAGGGGGTTCAAGCGCCGGTGCTCCAAACGCTCCAGCTCTTCCCGTACTGTCATGGAAATCACTCCTTTTGATTTATCAATCTTGCCTGCGTGTCATCTGCCAGGCCGAAACTTCAAATTCCTCATTGCCGGGCATATGGCCGTGGAGCAGCTGTTCCTCCGTGAAGCCCAGGCTGCGGTAGAGGCTCCGGGCGGGCTCGTTTCCGGCCAGGACCTCCACGGTCTGGTCCCCTTCTGCCATGTGTTCCAGGGCAAATTGGGCCAGGGCCCGGCCCACGCCCCGGTGCTGGTGGTCAGGATGGACGTACAGCCAGGCCAGCTCGTCCTCCGTAAAGGCCACGAAGCCCACCGGCTGGTCCTCTTTTGCCACGTACACCCGGTAATCAAACAGCCCCTCCCGCTCTGCCGCCAGGTCCAGGGGCACAAAGGCGGCTTTCAGCCCGGCAAGAGAAAGCTCCTGCATCCGGGCCAAATCGTGGATTTCCTGCAAAGCAGGCCAATCCGCTTGAGAATATTGTAAAATTTCCATGTCATTCACCTGTTTTTAAGACGGAAGTGCACGCCCTCCCTCATCCGCCCCAGTCTGCGGACTGGGGCACCTTCCCCCCGGGGGAAGGTTTTTGAAGGGGTGCTATGTAATGGGGAACGCCCGGTACTCCTGTCCCACCTCCATGCCCTCCACGGTGCCGGAGGTCATGTCGGTAAGCCGTTCCAAAAAGGCCGCCGTCCGGTTTTCCGGGAACAGCAGCTCCAGCTCCACCTCGGCCCCAAAATCCGTCTGCCGGATGATGCCCTCAAAGTTTTCCACTTCCAGCTTCACCCGCTCGTAATAGGGGTAGGGGCATGGCACATACAGCACCGTCCACACCCGCTTCATGGATTTTCCGGCGGCATCCACGGCAATTTTGGCCCCTTTGGTGTAGGCCCGGACCAGGCCACCGGCTCCCAGGAGGATGCCGCCAAAGTATCTTGTCACCACGCAGACTACATTATATAAGCCCTCCCGCTGCAAAACCTGTAACATGGGCATACCCGCCGTGCCCCCCGGCTCCCCGTCGTCGGAGAAACGGACGGCTCCGTCCCGGATGATATAGGCCCAGCAGTTGTGGGTGGCGTCGTAGTGCTGCTTTTTCATTTCCTGGATATGGGCAAGGGCCTCCTCCTCGGTGTCCACCGGCCAGAGCCTGCCGATGAAGTGGGACTTTTTTTCGTAAAATTCGTCCTCGCCGAACTGAGTCGGCACCAGATATTCGTCCAAGCTCAGCACTCCTTCACCACATACGCCCGGAGGCGGCCGTAGAGGATATCGTCCAAAACCGCCTGGATTTCAATGCCCTCCGGAGTGTATTCCACATTTTTCACCTGAGCGCCGTCGTGGAGAGTCTCCACCGTGCCGCCCATGGAATAGGGCAGGCGCAGCACCACATGATGAAGGGAATCCACCAGCAGCCGCTCCATGGCCTTCAGCAGGCCCTCCATATTCATGCCCCGGGCGGCGGAAATGGCCACGGTGTTCTCCCCGTGGGGAATGTCCTCGGGGTAGACCAGGTCCGCCTTGTTAAAGCAGTTCAGCACCGGGGTCTCCGGCTTTGCCAGCTTGGCAATCAGCTTTTCCACCACGGCCATGTGCTCCTCCCGGTTGGGGTCCGAAGCATCGATGACGTGCAGCAGCAGGTCTGCGTATTCCAGCTCCTCCAACGTGGCGTGGAAGGCGTTCACCAGATGGTGAGGCAGCTTCGCAATAAAGCCCACGGTGTCGCTGAGAATCACGTCCAGATTGTCGGACACCGTCAGCTGCCGGGAGGTGGTGTCCAGAGTGTCAAAGAGCCGGTTGTTGGCGGGGATGCCCGCCCCGGTGAGCCGGTTTAAGAGGGTGGATTTGCCGGCGTTGGTGTAGCCCACAATGGCCACCACGGGGACGGAATTTTTCATCCGCCGCTCCCGCTGGACCCCCCGGACCTTCCGGACCTGCTCCAGCTCCTCCTCCAGGCGGCCGATGCGCTCCCGGATGTGGCGGCGGTCGCTTTCCAGCTTGGTCTCGCCGGGGCCCCGGGTGCCGATGCCGCCGCCCTGGCGGCTGAGACTCTTGCCCATGCCGGACAGCCGGGGCAGCAGGTATTTATACTGGGCCAGCTCCACCTGCAAGCGGCCCTCCCGGGTCTTGGCCCGCTGGGCAAAGATGTCCAGAATCAGGGCGCTGCGGTCTAAGACGGTGACCCCGATGATTTCCTCCAGGGCCCGGATGTTGCCCGGGGACAGCTCGTTGTCGAACACCACCATGGTGGAGGCAGTGGCCTCCACCAGCATTTTCACCTCCAGGGCCTTGCCCTCGCCGATGAAGGAGTGGCTGTCCGGGGCATGGCGGTTCTGCAAAACCTTGCCGGTGCAGAAGCCCCCGGCGGTTTCCAGCAGCGCCTCCAGCTCGTCCAGGGTCTCGTCGGTGGCGGTCTGCTCCTTGGTAAACAGGTCGGCGTTCAGCCCCACCAGCACCGCCCGCTCCTGAATGTGTTTTTCAAAATTTTCTTCCATACAATCTCCTATCCGCAAGCACCACATCCGTAGGGCGGCCTGCCCTCAGGCCGCCGTCGGCCTCAGCCGAATGGACGAACCGGTGCTGTCATGTTACGCTGCGGCGGCCTGCGGTGGTGCTGTGCGCAGCACATCCTAAATCATACCTTAAGAAACAGGCCGCCCTACATTTTCTATTATTGTACCACGTACGCTCCGTTATTTCCACAAAAATTTGTGAATATTACTGTCATTCTGTGCGTCCGCAAAGGATCCCCAGGGCTGCACGCCCCTGCTTGCCCGGCACGTCCGGGAGGCCGTGCCCTGCAACCAGCAAAGCCGTAGGGCCCGGCATCCCTGACGGGCCGCTCTGTGCCTTGCATAGGAACAGTCGAAACCGTTCCCTGCCGTGCTTTGGGCATAAAAAATCCGCACAACGGGAAACCCGTCGTGCGGAAATTTCAGTTGCTCTTACTTCAGGCCAAAACGCTTGTTGAAGCGATCAACACGTCCACCGGTGTCAACCAGCTTCTGCTTGCCGGTATAGAAAGGGTGGCACTTGGAGCAGATCTCAACACGAATGTCCTTCTTGGTGGAGCCGGTCGTAAAGACGTTGCCACAGGCACAGCGGATCGTAGTCTGTTCGTACTTGGGATGGATACCTTCCTTCATTTCGTTCACCTCTTTCATATCATGTAAAGGGCACAGAGGCCCCAGCAATCTTCAATCGCCCGGATATCATACCACATAGGGCGCAAGAATGCAAGTGTTTTTTTCAGTTTTTTCAAAAGAAATTGTCGGCGGTCATTCCCCGTCCAGCAGTTCCCGCATATTTCCGTCCAGCCAGGGAATCCGCTCATCCAGGAAGTCCTCAATCTGCCCATAGTCATAGCCGGGAATGTGCTTCCACCGCTGCTGCTCTTTTTCCCAAGTCTGCGCTGGAATGCCCGCCCGGAAGTCCTCAAACAGAGCCATCACGTGCTCCTTGGTGAGAATATCCTCCCGGAGCTCAAAATACCGCTCAACCAGCTCCTGGGCGAACACCTCCTTCACCCGCTTGAGAAATTGGCTGGTGGAGGTGATGGAGGCATAGGTGTAGGGGTAAAGCTCCGTGCCGGACCAGTCGGAGCCCCAGCTGGAATCCATGTCGTAGAGGCTGGGATACCACACCTGAGCGTCGTAGGTGGCAAAAACCATATTTTTCACCGAATTGTCCACCATCAGGCCGAATTCGCAGAGGATGATATAATTCAGCGCCGCATCCAGGTCAAAATAGTCGGGCTGCTGCTCCCGGAACTCCCGGTCGGAGGCCTCCATGACGAACCGGAACAGTCTGGAAAAGGTATCCAGATTTTTCCGGTTCTGCTCCCCCACCTCAATGCCCCAGTCGGTGTAGCTGGGCTCCTCCTCAAACATGGGAGAGGGATTCCAGTTATAGCTGATGAAGGCCAGGTGGTTTGGGTTGTCCTTGTCCATGGCCAGCAGCCACTCGTCCTTGGGGATGTTCAGGGTGTACAGGCCCAGAAATTTTCCGTTGTTGTACAGCTCGATGGGGAACCCGTCCACCAGTCCGTGGTTGGGTGTCTGGGGCAGCACATCGTATTTCTCCTGGACCTCCGCCGCCAGCCGGGCGGAAATAATGTTCCGGGCGTGGGTCCTGTCCACCCAGTTGGCCTTCAGGCAGTATTTGCTCTGAGGACCCCAGCCGAAGTCGATTTTCTTCTTATCCGAGCAGTCCTCGTCCCGGTAGAATTTGACGGTGTAGTTCTTCTTGTCATAGTCCACGCTGGAGGCGCCCTGGATGTTGAGCTTTGCATAGGCCCGGATGACGCCGTTTTCGTCCCGGTATTCCGCCGAGACCTCCCGGACGTCCTCCTTGACCCACATGATGTCCATGTTTCCATCCAGGTGCAGCTGGGGGATGCCCTCAAATTCGCCTAGGTCCCGGGCGGCGGCCAGCTCCGCAGACAGGGAGCTCCAGACGCTGATTCCACAGCCGATTAACAGAATGACCATGGCCGCGCCGCATATTCCTTTCAGCCATTTTTCCAGCATTGGCATTTCCTCATACTTAGGTAATTCTGTCATTGCGAAACCAGTGTCTCTGCACTGGTTGTGGCAATCCGTATCCGATTGTGCAGCAGAAAGAGGACGGATTGCCACGTCGCTGCGCTCCTCGCAATGACAGCGCTAACCTTAAAACGCCCAGTTGCCGTCCCGGAAGATGGGCACCACCCTGCCGTCCTCGCAGGTGGCGTCGATGTTCATGGTGTCGCAGCCGATCATGAAGTCCTCGTGGACCATGGAGTCGTTTACGCCCAGCGCCCGGCACTCGTCCAGGGTCTTGTCCTGGAAATTCTCGATGGTGTCCGCAAAGCCCATGCCCAGGGCCAGGTGGCAGGCGGCGTTCTCGTCGAACAGGGTGTTGTAGAACAGGATGCCGCTTTCGCAGATAGGGCTGCGCTGGGGCACCAGGGCGCACTCGCCCAGGTAGGCGGCGCCCTCGTCCATGGAGATGATGGTGTTCAGCAGGTCCTCGCCCACCTCTGCCTTGGCCTCCACGGCCTTGCCGTTTTCGAAGCGGATGGAGAAATTCTCAATGAGCTGGCCCTGGAAGGACAGGGGCTTGGAGGAATAGACGATACCCTCGGCCTGGCCCCGCTTGGGGGAGATGAAGCACTCCTCGGTGGGGATGTTGGGGTTAAAGTAGACGTTCTGGAGGCTGGTGTCGCCGCCGCCACGCCAGCAGCCCTGGGGAATCATGCCCACGGTCAGGTCGGTGCCGTTGTCAGCGGTGTAGTGAAGGGACTGGATGTGCAGGCTGTTGAGGTAGTCGCAGCGGGCCTTCAGGTCGGCGTTGTGGTCCTCCCAGGCCTTGATGGGGTCCTCGGTGACCCGGGAGGTGGTGAGGATGGCCTCCCACAGCTTCTCCATGGCAACGCTGGTCCGCAGGCCCGGGAACACCTTCTTGGCCCAGGCTGCGCCGGGGACGGCGGCAATGCACCACTGCTCCTTGTTCTCCCGGCGGTCCCGGTAGGGCTTCATAATGGGGTAGACCATCTGGTTGGCCTTGGCCACCTTGGTCATGTTGATGCCCTTGAGGCCGTCCGGGTCCTCGGACACCAGGTGGATGCGGGCGGGGATGACCTGGCAGAAGTGCTCCTGCCGGGCCTTCTGCCACTCCTCCACGGTGCCCATGGTTTTCAGGGAGCGGTAGCGGACATGGAGCTTCTGGAGGGGCTGGTAGTTCCACTCCACTATGACCTTGGCGGCCTTGGCCTTGTAGGCCTCCTCCACCACCAGCTTGACGAACTCAGGCTGGTCCAGGTCCGCATAAATCATGACCTCCTGGCCCTTCTGGACATTGACGCCGCAGCGAACGATGAGCCGGGCGTATTCACGCAGGATTGTTTTCTTCATGGAATATATCTCCTTTTCCTTAGATTTTCCTATCGTAACAGATTTTACCCAAAAGGTCAATGATTGTTGCATTTAATTTTGGTTTGCGCTATACTTGGGTCAGACACACCCCGCAGCTTTCCCTCCCGGGGAGGGCATTCTCTCAAAGGAGTTTTACCTATGCTGACCAAAGAAGAACTTTCCAAAATTTTATCCGACGGAATCACCCTTTTGGACGGGGCCACCGGGTCCAATCTGCGCAATGCCGGAATGCCAAAAGACTGCTGCGCCGAGCAGTGGGTGTTGGAGAATCCGGAGCCCCTGGTGGCCCTCCAGCGGAGCTATGCCGAAGCGGGCAGCCGGATTATCTACGCCCCCACCTTCCAGGCCCAGCCCATTGCCCTGAAGGCCGTGGGACTGGAAAGCCAGACCGAGAGGATGAACGAGGCATTGGTTGCCCTGTCCCGGTCCGCCGCCCCGGGCTGCCTCATTGCCGGCGACCTGACCACCCTGGTGTCCTTCTGCGACAGCTGGGACGAAAATAATTTTGACCTTTTGGTTGAAAATTACCGCCGCCAGATTCGGGGCCTTATCGGCGGCGGGGCGGACCTGCTGGTGGGCGAGACCCTGCTGTACGCCCAGGAGGCGGAGGCCATCCTCACCGCCGCCGAGCTGGAGGGGGCCGGAGCCGTGCTGTACTCCTTCACCATGCAGCCCGACGGCTCCCTGTTCTCCGGGGCCGACGCCGGGAAAATCCTCCGGGACCTGGAGCACGCCGGAGCCGCCGCCGTGGGCTTCAACTGCGTGGCGGCGGACGGCATGACCCCCTATCTGGTAACCAAGCTCCGCCGCCAGGTAAAAATCCCTCTGATCTGCAAGCCCAACGCCGGAATCCCCGTCATCAACAGCCAGGGCCAGGCCCAATACGCCATGACCCCCCCGGAATTTGCAGACATCCTGTCCGCCTGCGCCCAAAACGGCGCCACCATCCTGGGAGGCTGCTGCGGCACAACAGCAGACCATATCCGGGCGGTTAAGGAGCGCATTCTGCCAAACAGCTGAAAATTCAGAATGTCATTGCCACGCCAGCGCTCACGCTGGCGTGGCAATCCGCATTCCCTTTGATTGGAGTAAAAGAGAACGGATTGCCACACCATCCTGCGGGATGGTTCGCATAACATATTTTATGCACCTGTAGGGCACGGCCTCCCGGACGTGCCGCTTCGGCTGCGGCCCGTCAAGGATGCCGGGCCCTACGATGCTCCCGTATGCGTAGGGACAGCCCTTGCGGCTGTCCGGGGACCGATTCCTTTTGAACTGTCGCAATGGACCATGCCTCCCCTACATTTTCTCACATTTTTCTTGCACTTCGTTCACAGTTCTGTTATAATTACATGGTTATGAAAAATAGAATTCATCTCTATGTCAGCCGCAAAAATGCGCTGACCTGGCTGATGGCACTGTGCATGGTTGGCTCGGTAGTGGCCCGCATTGCGCTTCCCGGTTGGAAAGGGACCGGTGAAGCGGTGAATCTGTGGAGCCAAATTCTTCTGCCGTCTGCGGCCGCCCTGCTGTATGTGCTCATTGCCCTGGCTTACGGCGAGGAACAGTTCTACAAAACCGCCATCCCCGTTTGGATGGCCGCGCTGTACTCCGGACTGTGGTTCTCCCAGAATATGCCCAGCCGCCTGATTGCCGGACTGTTCTGGATTGCCCTGATTTTCTTCGCCTCCCTCTATACCGACATCACCGCCGGCCGCCGGAAGCACGCCATTTTGCTGCTGCTGCCTGTGGTGGCCACCCCCATGGCCTTCATTCTCTACTATTACCGGGGCCTGCTGATGGTGGGCAGCTTCCTGCGGGTGGGGCCCCTGCTGGGGGACCTGCTGATGCTGCTGGGCGCCTTCCTGGGGCTGCTTGCCATCCGGGTCCATCCCATGGGCGAATACCACCCCACCTGGGGCGACCGCACCGACGGCCGCCGCATCCGCTCCATGGACCCCATCAACCAGGTGGTCCCCTACCTCATGGTCCATCGGAATGAGTCCTTCATCCTCTATGAGGATGCCATTGAAATCACCGGCATCGAGCGCTACATCCGCCAGAAGCGGCGGGAGGGTCTCACCAGCTTTGGCCTGACCCATGTGCTGCTGGCGGGCTACTGCCGCACGGCGGCCAAGTACCCCGGCGTCAACCGCTTCCTGTCCGGCCAGAAGATTTTCTCCCGGGGCGAGGACATCCAGTTCTGCATGACCGTGAAGAAGGAAATGTCCGCCGACGCTCCCGAGACCGTCATTAAGCTCCACCTGTCCCCCCGGGACACCGCCGCCGATGTCTACCGCAAGTTCCAGGCGGCTGTGGAGGAGGTCAAGAACACCCCCCTGGATTCAAGCCTGGACAACACCGCCGGGCTTCTGAACCTGATTCCCGGGGTGGTGCTGAAATTCACCGTGTGGCTTTTAAAGCTGCTGGACTACTTTGGAATGCTGCCCCAGTTCCTGCTGGAGGTCAGCCCCTTCCACGGCTCGCTGTACTTCACCTCCATGGGCTCTCTTGGCATCAAGCCTGTGTATCACCACCTGTATAACTTCGGCAATATGCCCGCCTTCGGCGCTTTCGGCACCAAGCGCCACGCCAACGAGGTGCTGGAGGACGGCACGGTGGTGGTCAGAAAATATCTGGACGTGCGCTTTACCCTGGACGAGCGGATTGTGGACGGGTTCTACTACGCCGCCTTCTTCAAGCACTTCAAGCGTGTCCTGCGGCATCCCGAGCTGCTGGACCAGCCCCCGGAGGAAGTGGTCCGGGACATCGACTGAGTATGAAAGATTCGGTTTTATCCCATCTGTCCCCGGACTATCCCTGGCGGGACCGGTTTCAGTTTTTCCCCGAGCTGGACTCCACCAACGACCGGCTGGTCCAGCTGGCCCGGCAGGGTGCGCCTCACGGCACTGTGCTGCTGGCCGACCGGCAGACCGGCGGCCGGGGCCGCCTGGGCCGGTCCTTTGACTCCCCCGCCGGGATGGGCATTTACATGAGCATCCTCCTGCGGCCGGACTGCGGCCCCGGGGAACTGATGCACCTGACCTGCGCCACCGGGGTGGCCATGTGCGACGCTCTGGAGAAGGTCACCGGCCTCCGCCCGGGCATCAAGTGGACCAACGATTTGGTGCTGGGCAAGCGGAAGCTGGCGGGCATCCTCACCCAGCTGAGCCTCACCCCCCAGGGGCAGGTCGATTGGGCCATTGTGGGCGTGGGTGTCAACTGTCTGCAAGCCCCCGCCGACTTTTCCCCCGCCATTCAGGCCACCGCCGGGTCCCTGGCCATGGCCCTGGGCCATGGGGTAGACCGGGGGGCCGTGGCCGCCGCCATGATGGAGGGCTTTTGGTCACTGAGTGACTCCCTGCTGACCCGCCGCCCGGAGCTTCTGGCCCGGTACCGCAGAGACTGCATCACCATCGGCCAGGATGTATCCCTGGTCCGGGGGCCGGAGGTCCGCCACGGCCACGCCCTGGACGTAGACGATCAGGGGGCCCTGGTGGTGGAATTTGAGGACGGCACCCGGGAGGCGGTCAACGCCGGAGAGGTCAGCGTCCGGGGAATGTACGGCTATGTGTAAAAAAATCCGGGAAAGTGCTGATTTAGTCTTGCTTTTTCCCCAGGTTTTGGTTATACTGGTAGGTACAGATAAATGATCGGAGGTCGATTTTTATGAAAACCCTGAACACCATTGTCAAAATCATCACCGCCCTGGCCGCCGTTGCCGGCGTGGTCTATGTGGTTGCCACCTACGGCGACCGGATCGTTGCCTGGGCCAAGCGCCTGATGGAATCCCTGCCCAAGTGCCCCGCCTGTGACTGCACCTGCGCCGCAGACGACGGCGAGTTCGCCGAGGCCCCCGTGGAGGACGCCCCTGCCCAGGAGCCCCAGGAAACCGAAGAAGCCCCTGCCGAGGAAGCTCCCGCCCAGGAGGCCCCCGTCCAGGACCCCGCCCCCGCCAACGAGCCCGTTGCCGAGGAGAATGACTTCGCCGAGTAATTTCACGTAAAAGCCGGGCCTGATAACCGGGAAGGAGGAACGCAGGATGAAGATAACCGTTTGCGTCATCACAATCCTTTACGGTCTGCTGTCCGCTGCTGCGCCGCTGTCGCAGAGAAAGGACAGGGAAAAGCGTGTCCCCATGGTCATCATGCTGTGCGGCGGGCTCCTGCTGACAGCCGCCGGAATTTTGAAGCTGCTGAATCTGCCGGGTGTGGCCGTGGCCGCCGTGGTAGGTGCGCTGGCCGTCTGCATGGCTGCGGTGATGAACGGGCTGAAAAGCGGACACTTCCATTTGATGCACCATGTGGTCCGATTCCTGATTTCCTGCGCCCTGGTGGCCGGACTCCTTACAATTTGAAAAAACATCCTGTCCGAGCGGTTGCCGGACAGGATGTTTTCGTTTTGTGCTTATCGGGTTAGCTCAGCTTGTCATTGCAAGCCAGTCCGTTTTCCTGGTGTGGAAATCTGTTTCCCCTGTTTTCAGGTGGAAAACAGGGGTGGCGGCCTGAGGTCAGGCCGCCCTACAGTCTTTGCTGAGAAACCGATAAGCACATAGTATTATTCTGCGCTGCTGAGAATTTCCACCAGCATTTCCACGCACTTTTCCATGTCCTCCACAGGGATGAACTCGAAGCGGCCGTGGTAGTTGTCGCCGCCGGTGCACAGGTTGGGGCAGGGCAGGCCCTCGTAGCTGAGGCGGGCGCCGTCGGTGCCGCCCCGGATGGGGACCTCCACCGGGGTCATGCCCACGGCGGCCATGGCCCGCTTGGCCCGGTCCACCACGTACATACAGGGCTCGATGCACTTTTTCATGTTGAAATAGCTGTCCTTCACCGCCAGCTCCACGGTGCCCTCCCCGTATTTCCGGTTCAGGAAGGCGGCGGCTTCGGCCATGAGGGCCTTCTTTTCCCGGAATTTGTCCAGGTCGTGGTCCCGGATGATGTAGCGCAGCTCGGTGCGCTCCACCTCGCCGTGCATATCCGTCAGGTGGAGGAAGCCCTCGTAGCCGGCGGTGGCGTCGGGCCGCTGGTGGACGGGCAGCAGGGCGTTATACTCCATGGCGATGAGCTGGGAGTTGACCATCTTGTCCTTGGCGGAGCCGGGGTGGATGTTCAGCCCCCGGAAGGTGACCTTCGCCCCGGCGGCGTTGAAGTTTTCGTACTCAATCTCGCCGATGGGGCCGCCGTCGGCGGTGTAGGCGTAGTCGGCGGCGAAGCCGGGAATGTCAAAGTGGTCTGCGCCGCTGCCGATTTCCTCGTCGGGGGTGAAGCCGATTTTCAGGGTGGCGTGCCGCCCCTGCTGCTTCAGCAGAATTTCGGCGGCGGCCATAATCTCCGCCACACCGGCCTTGTCGTCAGCGCCCAGCAATGTGGTGCCGTCGGTGACAATCAGGTGCTTGCCCACGTGGTTTTGCAGAGCCGGATAGTCAGCCGCCCGGAGCCAGATGTCCTTCCCGGCGTTCAGACAGATATCTCCGCCGTTGTAGGCCTCGATGCGGGCCTTGATGTCAGCCCCGGAGCAGTCCGGGGAGGTGTCCATATGGGCGATGAGGCCGATGGCGGGAAGGCTGGGGTCCCCGGGGACGGAGCCGTAGACATAGCCAAATTCATCCATCCGGGCATCCGCAATGCCCATGGCCTGCATTTCCTCCACCAGATAGGCCCCCAGGAGCTTCTGCTTGGCGGTGGAGGGGACGGTTTCGGAGCTTTCGTCCGACTGGGTGTCAAAGGACACGTATTTCAGAAAGCGCTCAGTTACGTTCATATTGTTTCCTCCTGTTTTTCTTGCATAATCCCCCGAATCAGGGCCAGGGCCTTGTCCCGGCGGGCGTCGTCCTTCAGCCATCTGCGAAGGCTGCATACGTTGGGCCACTGGAACAGGTCGCAGAGCTTCTGGAAGCAGGGCAGCTGCTTCTGCTCCAGGTCGTTCATGGTGTAGGATTTCCAAATCACGTCCAGCAGTCTTGCCTGCTCCTGCTTCATCCCTTCCAGAATTTCCGGGACGGTCATTTGGTCCAGCTGCTCATCATCGGGGAAGTCGTTGGTTTCATTGGCAAACACGTTGATGTTCACATCGGTGCCGGACATATTGAAGTCAATCAGCCCGGCAAAATGGCCGCCGCTGTGCAGGTAGTTGGCGCTGTTCAGGTCCCCCTGGAACACGCACCGGGGAAGCGCCCGGAAATCCTCCAGGATTCTCCGGCGGAGGGCTTCATTGAAATCCGCCACCTGCCGGGCAAGCGCCCCCTCCCCGGCTTCCTCCAGAGCCTTTGTCAGCAGGTTGGCATTTTCCTGCTTCTCGTCAACGTCCCCATCCAGCGGGGCCAGGTCGATGATGCTCCACATGGAATGGATATCGGTCAAATCCACCCCGGAAAATCTCGCCGCCAGGGTCCCCAGGTGGGCAATGACCTCACTGCGGGGAAGCACTACTTCCTCGCCGCAGATGGGGTATTGGGCGTACTCCTCCACATAGCAGACCAGGCCCTCGTGCATCACGCTGTAGCCGCCGCCCAGAGCCGGGATGAGCCGGGGGCAGTAGACGCCGATGGCACGGTAGCGGTCCGTCAGCCGGGCAATCTGCTGCAAGCGTTCCTCCCACATGGACACCGGGGAGTTGAGCTTCAGCACGTAAGCATCGTCCAGAATGTAATTCAGCCGCCGGTCCTGCTCGCCGTGGGAGGAGTCAATAAAGCTCGTCACCTCCCGGAAGGCTTTGCCGAATTTTGAGAAAAGCTGCTGTAATTGTTCTTTTTCCATTTTCTTCCTTTCCGTAGGGACAGCCCTTGCGGCTGTCCGCCTATCTAATCCATTTTGAGCGGTCAAAATGGGGCAGTGCGGCGGGAGGGGGCCCCTCCCCTGCGCATCCATATGGGAAAGAGCCGCCGCAGATAAGCGGCGGCTCTTGGGTAAATCGCCTTACTTGGCAGCGTTGACCAGCTCGGCGGTGTCCTGGGCGATCATCAGCTCCTCGTTGGTGGGGATGACCCAGACGGTGACTCTGGAGTCGTCGGCGGAGATGACAGCCTCCTTGCCACGGACGTTGTTCTTGACGGGGTCAATCTTCACGCCCAGATACTCCAGGCCCTGGCAGATGCGCTCACGCATTTCGGCGGAGTTCTCGCCCACACCGGCGGTGAACACCAGGCAGTCCAGGCCGCCCAGAGCGGCAGCGTAGGAGCCGATGTACTTGCGGGTCTCGTAGGCGAACTTGTCCAGCGCCAGAGCGCAGGCCTCGTTGCCCTTGTCGGCCTCGCCCTCGATGTCACGGAAGTCAGAGGACACGCCGGACAGGGCCAGCACGCCGGACTTCTTGTTGAGCATATTCAGGCACTCGTCGGCGGTCATGTTGTACTTGTTCATAATGAACTGGACCACGGCGGCGTCCAGGTCGCCGGAGCGGGTGCCCATGGGCACACCGGCCAGAGGGGTCAGGCCCATGGAGGTATCCTGGCACTTGCCGTCCTTGACAGCGGACAGGGAGGAGCCGTTGCCCAGGTGGCAGTTGATGAGCTTCATGTCCTTGCGGCCCATCAGCTCAATGGCACGCTTGGTGACGTACTTGTGAGAGGTGCCGTGGAAGCCGTAGCGGCGGATGGAGTCGTTCTCGTAATACTCAGTGGGGATGGCGTAGCGGTAGGCGACGGGAGGCATGGTCATGTGGAAGGCGGTGTCGAACACGGCCACCTGGGGGGTGCTGGGCATGACAGCCTGGCAGGCCCGAATGCCCATCAGGTTGGCGGGGTTGTGGAGGGGGCCCAGGGGGATGCACTTTTCGATGGCCTTGATGACCTCGTCGTTGATGATGCAGGAGTCGAAGAACTCCATGCCGCCGTGCAGCACACGGTGGCCCACAGCGTCGATTTCATCGGTGGACTTGATGACACCGTCAACAGGGTCCACCAGGATGTCCAGAACGGCAGCGATGGCCTCGGAGTGGGTGGGCATGGGGATGTCCTTGACGACCTTCTTGTCGCCGACCTTGTGGGTCAGGCGGCCGTCGATGTAGATGCGCTCGCACAGGCCCTTGGCGGACACGTCGCCGGTCTCGGGATTCATCAGCTGGTACTTCAGGCTGGAAGAGCCGGCATTGATAATCAGAACATTCATTGGGGAAATTGCCTCCTAAATAAATATTTTCTTTTTCGGTAAAACGTGTTATGATAATGCACAGATGAAGCTGCGCTCATAGCTGAATCTATTATAGTCCATTTTCCTTCATTTCTCAACCCCTATCAGGAAATTTTTTCACAAAGGAGGGATTTTTTTGAAAGCCGTCGGCATAATCTGCGAATATAACCCCCTCCACCTGGGCCATCGGCGGCAGATTGTCAAAATCCGGGAGGCATTCGGCCCGGACACCGCCGTGGTCTGCGCCATGAGCGGCAATTTTGTCCAGCGGGGGGCCCCGGCCATTGTGGACAAGTCCCTCCGGGCGAAGGCCGCCCTGACCTGCGGGGCGGACCTGGTGGTGGAGCTTCCCATCACGGCGGCCCTGAACTCGGCGGAGGGCTTCGCCCGGGGAGGCGTTAAGGTGCTGAGGAAGCTCTGCGATACCCTGTGCTTCGGGTCGGAAACTGCCGATGCCGGGGTCCTCACGGACACCGCCTCTGCCCTGCTGGGGCCTGCCTTTCCCCCGCTGCTCAGACAAGGCCTGGACCGGGGGCTTTCCTTCCCGGCGGCCCGTCAGGCGGCGCTGGAGGCCCTGGGTCTGCCCGGGGTGAAATCGCCCAACGACATTCTGGGAGTGGAATACTGCAAGGCCATTCTGGAATCCGGGACGGCGATGGAGATTTTCCCCATCCACCGGCCCGGGGATTACCACGCCGAGATTCCTCAGGAGGACAGCCCCTCCGCCACCGCCGTCCGAAAGCTGATGCTGAACCGGCACAACTGGCGCTTCTGTGTGCCGGAGGCCGCCCGGAAAATCTTCGAAGGCGCGGCGCTTCACAGTATGGCCCCGGGAGAACGGGCGGTACTGGGGAAGCTGCGGACCATGACGGATGCGGAATTTGCGGCTCTGCCCTTCGGCTCCGAGGGCCTGTGGCGGAAACTCATGCACGCCTGCCGGGCGGAAAACACCCTGGAGGATATTCTTACGGCGGCAAAATCCAAGCGCTACACCCGGTCCCGGCTGGACCGGATGGTGATGTGCGCCTTTCTCGGCATCACGGCGGAGGCCATGGCCGCCCCCCTGCCCTACGCCCGGGTCCTGGCCTTCAACGACGTGGGCCGTGGGATTTTAAGCGGCGTGAAAAAGGAGGGCTTCTTCCTCAATGCGGGGGAAGCACCCGACCACCCCTACTGGCAGTTGGAACAGCGGGCCGGGGATTTGTACGGCCTGTTCGCCGTGGACGGCCCGGAGGCACCGGGGACGGAGGTGCGAAGAAGGGTGTCTTACGAACGCACCCTGTAGGGGAGGGTCATCTATGAATTATGGAGCGATTGCCACCGGCAATCGTTAGATTTTGATGCGCTGCGCGCAGCACCTCCCTCCCGCCGAAAATTCGTTCAGAATTTTCGGATAAACCTTCGTAAAGTGAGCGTTCCAAGCAACGAACTGCCCAACTTAAAACGCCTGCCCAATCAGGGCAGGCGTTTTTACGGCCCCCTCGCCGGGGGCCGACGGGAGGGTCAGTGACCCTCCCCTACGGAGGGGCCCAAAGCCTTCCCCCGCACCCGTAGGGGAGGGATATTATCCCTCCCGCTGATTTGCCCTGGGCAAATCAGGCGGCGCAAGCCGCAGTACCGGAAAGCGGCCCCCTCGCCGGGGGCCGACGGGCGGGATGATATCCCGCCCCTACAGGGCCCCCAATACCTTCCCCCGGGGGGAAGGTGGCACGGCGATAGCCGTGACGGATGAGGAATGCGGGTGGCAACCTTAACTGTTGTATCGGTTCGTGCCTCCAGGTGGATAACGATACCTGTCAGCAGGC
>JAUNPV010000031.1 GCA_030536515.1 Eubacteriales bacterium | reverse complement strand
CCTCATCCGTCACGGCTTACGCCGTGCCACCTTCCCCCCGGGGGAAGGTATTGGGTGCGCCGTCCGCCGGCCCCCTCGCCGGGGGCCGGCGGGAGGGTTGGTAACCCTCCCCTACAGGGGCGTTGTGGGTTATTTTGCCCGGATGTCCAGGTGGTAATCGATGATGCCGGCTTCGCTGTTTTCGATGTTGATTTCGTAGCTCAGGTCCACCACGCCGCCGTCGGGGACGATGTCGAAAAAGACGTGGGTGGCTGTGACGGTGAGCATCAGGGTGCCGAAGGGCATCTGGTAGAGGCTGTCGTCACTGACCCCCTGCTGGAACACCATTTTCGAGTTCAGGGCCCCGGTGCGCAGCAGGGTCACCCGCTCCGGCTCCACCCGGAAGGTGGTGGTGACCCCCTCCATGCCGGTGAGCTCCGTCTCCTGGTAGCTGATGTCCCAGCCGCCGGACACATACTCCATGGTTCCCTCGGTGACCAGCTCGATGACCTCCGGCTCCTGGTTCCCATAGCGCTGGCTGCCCCGGACGGACAGCACCACCTCCTGCTTCATCCTCTTGCCTCCACGGCCAGGTCGATGAGCTGGTCGATGAGCTGGCTGTAGGGAATGCCGCTGGCGGCAAAGAGCTTGGGGTACATGGAAATGGAGGTAAAGCCCGGCAGGGTGTTGATTTCATTGAACACCACCCGGTTTTCATCGTAGGTCACAAAGAAGTCCACCCGGGAAAGGCCCTGGCAGCCGATGGCGGCGTAGACCTTTACCGCAGACTCCCGGACCACCTCCGCCACGTCCTCGGGGATGCGGGCGGGAATATAGGCCACGGAGGTGTTGGTGATATACTTGGCGTCGTAGTCGTAGAACTGGGCGCCGGAGTCAATCTCGCCGCAGATGGAGGCCATGGGGCTTTCGTTGCCCATGACGGCCACCTCGATTTCCCGGCCGTTGATGAACTCCTCCACCAGGATTTTCCCGTCAAACTTCCCGGCCTCCACCAGAGCGGTCCGCAGGTCCTCCCGATTGGCGGCCTTGGACACGCCCACGGAGGAGCCGGTGCCGGCGGGCTTGACGAACATGGGATAGCGGAAGCGCAGCTCCAGGGTGTCCAGGGTGTTCTCCATGTGGTTTTCCAGCTGGGAGGCCCGGACCAGCTCCCAGGCGGCCTGGGGGATACCGGCGTTGTCCGCCACCAGCTTGGTCAGGGTCTTGTCCATGGCCACGGCGGAGGCGGCCACGTGGGGGCCGACGTAGGCGATGCCGGCCATTTGCAGCAGGCCCTGCATGGCTCCGTCCTCGCCGTTCTCCCCGTGGAGCACCGGGAACACCACGTCGATGCGCTCCCGGACCACGCAGTCGTCCTCAAAGCTGAGCAGGCCCTGGCCCCGGACCGGGGAAATGGCCGCCCGGCGGTTGGCGGGGTGATGCTTCCAGGCGCCGGTGGGCAGCTGGGAATAGTCGTCGCCGCCGTAGAGAATCCAGTCTCCCTCCTTCGTGATGCCCACCGGGAAAACGTTGTACTTTTCCTTATCGATGTTGTTCAGCACAGACTCAGCCGACCGCAGAGACACCTCGTGCTCCGGGCTGATGCCGCCGAAGAGAATACAAACACTGAGTTTTTTCAAATCATCGCCTCATTTATTTACAAATTTCACTGGAAAAACTTTTATTTGGTGGTATAATACCCTCAAAGAACGGATTGCATGAAAAAGGAGAACCGCTATGCAGATCGAATTGACCCCCAAGGAGTACCGCAGACTCCTGGATTTGGTGTACATCGGAAACTGGGTGCTGAATTCCACCCGGGAAAATGACCGCTTTGCCGACTACGACCATGTGGAAAGCAAGATTTTTTCCTACTCCCCCGCCCTGTCGGAGACCTGGAACGGGGAAATTGTCCCCTCCCGGGCCTATGCCGAGGGCGGCATTCACGAGGCCATTGCCTACTATGAGGACAATGTCTTCTATGAAATTCTGGCCGAGGAGCTGTCCCGCCGGGACATGGACTATCCGGACATCGGCCCGGACAATTACGACGAAATTGTCACCCGGATGGACAAATATATGGATGAATTCGAGGCCTCCGGCGTGGACCATTTGGTGCTGGAAGAATAACCAATATGTCATTGCCACACCAGTCAGCAGACTGGTGTGGCAATCCGTATTCCCCGGCAGAGGGCGGATTGCCACAGCCAGTGCCCGGCACTGGCTTCGCAATGACATCTTTTTTTACTGCTCGTTCAGCAATGCCTCGCCGGCTCTAAAAATATCTCCGGCGCCCATGGTGACCACGGTGTCTCCCTCCCGGACAATCTGGCGCAGGCAGTCCGTGACCTCGGGCAGGGTCTCGCAGAACACGGCGCCGGGAATCTCCTTTGCCAGGTCGGCGGAGGAAATGCCCACGGTGTTGCGCTCCCGGGCGGCGTAGATTTCCGCCAGCACCACCACGTCGGCCTTTTTCAGCTCCCGGACGAAATCGTCAAACAGGGCCTTGGTGCGGGTGTAGGTGTGGGGCTGGAAGGCCAGCACCAGCCGGTGGTCCCCCATGGAGCGGACGGCCTCGATGGTGGCGGCCAGCTCGTCGGGGTGGTGGGCGTAGTCGTCGTAGACATCGGCACCGTGGTAATTGCCCTTGAACTCCATCCGGCGGCCTGCCCCGTGGAAGGACTCCATGCCCCGGGACACCGCCTCGCCGGGAATGCCCGTCATCCAGGCGGCGGCAGCGGCGGCCAGGGCGTTCATGGCGTTGTGCCTGCCAAGGACGCCCATGTCCAGGTGGCAGTAGAACTCCCCGTCGCAGACCACGTCAAAGTGCCGCCAGTCGGGGCACATATTCTCCGCATGGACCCGGTTGTACTCCCCCAGGCCGAAGGAGATGTAGTCGATGCCCTCCATGGCCTGGACCGTGTGGGGATCGTCGCCGTTGGCCACCACGCCGAAGGTGGCCAGCTGGGCAAATTTATGGAAGGAGCGCTGAATGGCTGCCAGGTCCTCAAAATAGTCCAGATGGTCCGCCTCCACATTCAGCACCACCGCCAGGGTGGGGAAGAAATTCAGGAAGGAGTCGCAGTATTCGCAGCTTTCAAGCAGAATGGTGTCGCCGCCGCCCACCCGGTGGCCCGCCCGCAGCAGAGGAAGGTAGCCGCCAATCATAACGGTGGGGTCCATGTCCGCCTCCATGAGGATGTGGGTGAGCATGGAGGTGGTGCTGGTCTTGCCGTGGGTACCGGAGACGCAGATGGCGTTTTTGTAGGACTTCATAATCTCGCCCCAGGCCTGGGCACGCTCGAACACGGGAATGCCGGCGGCCCGGGCAGCGGCAATCTCCGGATTATCATTGTGTGCAGCGGCGGTGCGGATGATACAGTCCGCCCCCCGGATATTCTCCGCCCGATGGCCGATGGCCACGGGAATGCCCTTGGCCTCCAGCTCCTGGGTGGACACCGAGGCACTCATATCAGAGCCGGTGACCGTCAGGCCCATGCCGCCCAGCACCAGGCCCAGAGGCCGCATGGACACGCCGCCGATGCCAACCAGATGGACATGGTGGCCGGCCGTCAAATATTTGGTAATCTTTTTGCTTTTCACCATAAAAATAAAACCCCCGCAGGTTAATCATACAGTTTATATCTGAGTCATTATACAACATCGGGAAGGATTTTACAACTGCTAAATTGGTTACCGCCTTCTTTTTTTGCGGTTTTTCCCCTGGAAATGTTACAAAAGTTTTAAGCAGCCCGGTTTTCGGGCCATTTTTTCCCTATCCGCTGCCGTCCTGAGCACCCCGTCACCGAGCCACCCCCCAGCGGCAGTCGTCCACCACCCAGTTCCGTAACGCATTGGCCCTCCATCCTACAGCCCGACTTCCGCCGCACTGCGTTACCGAGCCACCCCCCAGCGGTGTTGGTCTACCACCCAGGTTCGTCACGAATTGGCCCCCCATTCTACAGCCCGGCTTCCGCCGCACTGCGTTACCGAGCCACCCCCCAGCGGTGTTGGTCTACCACCCAGGTTCGTAACGCATTGGCCGCCCGCCCTGCGGGCAATAAAAACGCCGCCGAAATACTTCGGCGGCGGATTTACAGCCAGGACATCAGATGGCACGCTCGACCTTATTGGAGCGGAGGCATCTGGTACAAGCGTACACATGGCAGGGAGTTCCATTCACGACAGCCTTCACGCGCTTAACGTTGGGCTTCCATGCACGATTGGAACGTCTGTGGGAGTGAGAGACCTTGATACCAAAGGTAACACCCTTACCACAAAAATCACATTTCGCCATTCTTTGCACCTCCCATCCGGTTGATTACTCACTAAACTACGCCCTTCACAGGCGCTTATGTATGATAACAGACTTTGCGGTAAAATGCAAGCATTATTTTCAAAATTTTTTGGAAATTTTCAAAATCTATTGATATTCCCCCGCCGCCCGGGTATAATGGTCCCAGGAATGGCACGGCAGGCTTTGCAGTGCAAAGATTGTACGCCCTTTTCTGCTCTGTTATCTTGCGCCCCCCCTTTTTCGCTCTGTTGTCGTACACCCCTCATCCGCCCCAGTTTGCGAACTGGGGCACCTTCTCCCCGCAAGGGGGACGCCGCATCCGTAAGCAGCTAAAGCTGCAACGGCTGCGCAGCCCCTCGGGGGAAGGCAAGTAGGAAGGATTTTTTATGATTGATACATACTCCATCCCCCTTCACGATGTGATTCGGCAGTTTAAGCTGAGCATTCTCAGCCCTGCCACCAATCTGGATGCCATCCGGCTGACCGTTGAGGACGTGGCCCGGCCCGGCCTTCAGCTGACCGGCTTTTTTGCCCACTTTGAGCCGATGCGCCTGCAGGTGCTGGGCAATGTGGAAATCAGCTACGTCACCACCCTGTCCTCCCAGGAGCGGTCCGAGATTTTTGACCGGCTGTTCTCCTACAAAATCCCCGCTCTGCTCATCGCCCGGGGGCTGACCCCCCACCAGGAGATTCTGGACATGGCCCGGAAGCACAACATCACCATTTTAGGCACCGATGAGCCTACCTCCACCATCGTTTCCTCCATCATCACCTACCTGAAGGCCGCCCTGGCCCCCCGGATTACCCGCCACGGGGTCTTTGTGGAGGTCTACGGCGAGGGCATTCTGCTCACCGGCGGCAGCGGCATCGGCAAAAGCGAGGCCGCCATCGAGCTGCTGAAGCGGGGCCACCGGCTTATTGCCGACGACGCTGTGGAAATCCGGAAGGTCTCCAGCGACAGCCTGATGGGCACCTCCCCGGAGCTAATTCGCAACTACATCGAGCTGCGGGGCATCGGCATTGTCAATGTGGCGAAGCTCTTCGGCATGGGCGCTGTGAAGCAGGAAAACCAGATTAACCTGGTGGTGAACATCGTCCCCTGGAACACCCAGGCGGTTTATGACCGGCTGGGCCTGGAGGAAAAGACCACGGAAATTCTGGGCGTGGACATCCCCACCTACACCATTCCCATCACCCCCGGCCGGAATCTGGCGGTGATTCTGGAGGTGGCGGCCATGAACAACCGCCAGCGGAAGCTGGGCTACAACTCCGCCATTGAGTTCACCGAGCAGATGAATCAGCATTTCGACGCTAATTTGGGGAAATAATATGAAGGAATTGACCATCGGGCCCAACGACGCAGGCCAGCGGCTGGACCGGTTCTTAGCCAAGGCAGTGCCCCTGCTGCCCGCCTCCCTGGCCCAGAAGTACATCCGCATCAAGCGGATTAAACTAGGCGGCGCACGCACCGAGCGGGATGCCCGGCTGAAGGCCGGGGACGTATTGCAGCTTTACATCAACGACGAATTTTTCGACAAGCCCCGGGAGGACAACGCCTTTCTCACGGTGGCGGCTCCCAAGCTGAACATCGTCTATGAGGATGCGCACATTCTGCTGGTGGACAAGCGGCCCGGCGTGGCCGTCCACCCCCACGACGGGGCAGAGTACGGCCGGACCCTCATCGACCACATCCAGGCCTACCTCTACCAGAAGCGGGAGTGGCGGCCCCGGGAGGAAAACGCCTTCACCCCCGCCCTGTGCAACCGCATCGACCGGAACACCGGCGGCATCGTCATCGCCGCCAAAACCGCCGAGGCCCTGCGGGTGATGAACCAGAAAATCAAGGACCGGGAGCTGGACAAGCGGTACCTGGCCATTGTGGAGGGGACCCCCAGACCCAAGGACGGCTCTTTGAAGGGTTACCTCTTCAAGGACGCCAAGAAAAACCGGGTCTTTGTCACCGACAAGCCCCAGGAGGGGGCCAAGTCCTGCCAGACCAATTACAAAACCCTGGCCGCCGCCAACGGCCTGACATTGGTTGAGTGCCAGCTCATCACCGGCCGCACCCATCAAATCCGGGCCCAGTTCGCCCACGCCGGACACCCCCTGCTGGGCGACGGCAAATACGGCAAGCTGGACAAGCGCTTTGACCGCAGCTTCCAGGCCCTCTATTCCTACAAGCTGACCTTCGCCTTCACCACCGAGGCCGGAGCCCTGGAGCACCTGAACGGCAAAACCTTCCAGGTGGAAAGCGTGGACTTTGCCCAGGAGTACTTCCCGGGGGTGAACATATCCGCTGCACCGTAGGGCGTGCCTGCCCCCAGGCCGCCGCAGTCTCCCCCATCTGTTGATACGATACACACTTTTCACAGCGGCGGCCTGAGGGCAGGCCGCCCTACCGTTGTTTTTAGGAGGGAACCTCTTTGACTCTCTTTATCACCAGCAGTCCCTATGTCTGCGATGCGGACCGGCCCATTCTCAGCCCTGCCAACGGCTTTGTGGAGGACCTGGCCGCCCACCTTCCCCCCTACCCCCGGGCGCTGTTCGTGGCCTCGGACCCCTTTGACCGGGACAACACCTGCCGCTGGGGGGCCGACACCGCCATGGCCTTTGCCGAGGCGGGGCTGGCCTTCCGCAGCTATCACGTGCTGGACGGCTACAACGGCCACGAGGCGGCGCTTTTGGTGGAAAACAGCGACCTCATCGTCCTGGCCGGAGGCCATGTGCCCACCCAGAACGCCTTCTTCCGGGACATCGGCCTGGCGGAGCTCATGGCGGACTACGGCGGCGTGGTCATGGGCATCAGCGCCGGGTCCATGAACCTGGCGAGGGATGTCTACGTCCAGCCGGAGGAGCCCGGGGAGTCCCTGCCGGATTTTGTCCGCTTCCAGCCGGGCCTGGGGTTGACGGATGTGAACATCCTGCCCCACTATCAGAAGGTAAAGGACAACATCCTGGACGGCAAGCGGCTGTTTGAGGACGTGGTCTACCCCGACAGCCTGGGCCGCAGCTTCTACGCCCTCACCGACGGCAGCTACATCCGCCAGGAAAACGGGGTCCAGATTCTCTGCGGCGAGGCCCGCCGCCTGAAAAACGGCATTTTAGAGCTGCTGACCCTGGAGGGCGAGCAGCTGGATTTGGCTATTCTGCGATAATTCGTTTTGTGCTTATCGGGCTGGCTCAGCAAAGACGGTAGGGCGGCCTGCCCTCAGGCCGCCGCCCCTGTTTTCCATAGGAAAACAGGAAAAACAGATTGCCACACCAGAAAAGCGGACTGGTTCGCAATGAAAAGCTGCTTTAAGCCGATACGCACAATTCGTTTTGTTCTTATCTTGCCATTTCTCCCAAAATCCACTATACTGAAAAGAAAAAGGAGTTGGTTACTCTATGACGAAAATCCTTGAAATCTGCGTGGATTCCTACGCCTCGGCCATGGCGGCCATTGGGGGCGGGGCGGACCGGCTGGAGCTTTGCAGCGCCCTGGCGGTAGGCGGGCTGACCCCCTCGGCGGCGCTGCTGGCCCAGATTCGCCAGGTGTCCGACATTCCCGTCCGCTGCCTCATGCGGCCCCGGGGCGGCGATTTTCTCTACACTCCCGAGGAAATTCAGCAGATGGCCATGGAAATGGCGGCGCTGAAGCAGGCCGGGGCCTCCGGCTTTGTCATTGGCTGCCTGAATGCCGAGGGCGAGCTGGACGCTCACGCCATGGCTCCCCTGCTGGCCGCCGCCAAGGGCTGCGGTCTGACCCTCCACCGGTGCATCGACGTGTCCCGGGACCCGGTGCAGACCTACCGGGACGCCGGCGCTCTGGGCTTTGACACAGTGCTCACCAGCGGCGGTGCCGGCAGCTGCTCCGCCGGAAAGGCGGTCATCGGGGAAATGCTGGCCCTGGAAGGCCCCCAGGTGCTCATCGGCGCCGGGGTCAACGCCCGGGTCATCGAGGCCTTCCGCCGGGAATTCCCCGCCGCCCGGGCCTTCCACATGAGCGGCAAGTGCGAGATGGAAAGCGGAATGCGCTTCCGCCGGGAGGGGGTCCCCATGGGCCTGCCGGGCCTGGACGAGTGGCACATCCAGCAGACCAGCCAGGCCGCCGTCCGGGCCGCCCGGGAGGTGCTGGACCGGTGAATTTCGTCATTGCCCAATGGCTGGGCGTGGCCACCACGGTTATCGCCCTGGTGGGAGTCCAGTTCAAAAGCATCAACCACATTCTGGTGAGCCAAATCCTCACCAATCTGCTGTCCGCCCTGGTGTTCGGGCTGCTGGGCGGCTTCTCCGGGGCCTGGATTTGCGTGGTGGCCATTGTGCAGACGGTGACCATGTTCTGCTTCAACAGGCACTCCGGCAGGCAAACACACCGCGGCATTCTGGCGGCGGCGTTCTGTCTGGTGTATGTTCTGGGCACGGCCTGGTTTTATAAGGGCTGGGGGGACCTGGTGTCCGGCACCTGCGCCGTGCTCTTTGCCCTGGCGGTGGTCCAGGAGAATTCGGAAAAGTTCCGGGGGCTGTTCCTGGTCAACGGCCTGCTGTGGATGGTCTACGACCTGACCACCGGGGCCTACACCAACCTGATGACCCACGGCCTGTCCGTGGGCTCCACGGTGGTGGCCATGGTGCGGTATCGTAGGGGAGCGGGGACATGACCTGGGGCGAGCTGTTCTCCGGAGGCGCTGCCTGCTGCATTCTGCTGTGGAGCGGCCTTCGTGCCTGGACCCGCCGAAACGAAGGCTGGAACCGCCGACGGGCTGTACTGCGGCTTGCTCTGACACCTGTGAACACAGGTCTGCTGGGTTTGCCCTGCAAAACGTGTATGTGATTGTCGCATTTTATGCAGTTCTTTTGTTTTCTGCATTGATAATCGTTTTTCAGGAATGGCATTGCAGAAAAAATAATATGTAACATCCGTAGGGCGGCCTGACCTCAGGCCGCCGCTATTTTACCCACTAAACGCTGTCCCGGCGGTGCGGCGATCGCCGCTGGCGGCCTGAGGTCAGGCCGCCCTACAGCGTTCTACAGAAGCGCTCTGTCATCGGACGGCGACCCGGAACGGACTCGGGGCCGATTTTTCCTGGAAGGAAAAATCGTATGGTGTCGCCCCCGTCGAGCCGGGGGCGAGCAAGGCTCCACCGGATCCTTGCATTTGATTGTTCGAGTCCGTTCTGGGAGCAAAAAAAAGCCATCCCGAAGGGATGACTTCTTTTTTTGGCGACCCGGAACGGACTCGAACCGTCGACCTCCAGCGTGACAGGCTGGCGTGCTAACCGACTGCACCACCGGGCCGTGTATTGACAGCTTGGGTATTATACCAGATGGTGGGACGTTTGTAAAGACCTAATTCCGACTTTTTTAGTGAAATATTTTTTCTGACGAAAAAATGTGAACTAAAAAAAGACGGTTGCAAGGCAATCAGGTTGAAGAATCAAGTGAAATATTCTGCTGACGCAGAATGTGAAATGTGGGCTTGCGCCCACGTGAAATATTGCTTCGCAATGTGAAATGAAATAAATCCACCCACGCCCGCAGGCATTTCACGTGCGTAGCACATTTCACGCCCGAAGGGCATTTCACAAATCCGAAGGATTTATTTCACTGAAAAAAGACGGTTGCAAAGCAACCGTCTTTTTTCTGGAGCGGGTGACGAGGCTCGAACTCGCTACCTCCACCTTGGCAAGGTGGCGCTCTACCGGATGAGCTACACCCGCGAGGAACATGGCTTATTATACTCGGATTTCCGAAAAAGTCAAGTCCTTTTTTTGAGTTCGGCAAATTTTTTATTCCGTCGGTTCCGCTGTGGTTTCCGGGGCGGTGGAGGCCTCGGTGGGCTCCTCCTCGGCGGCGGCGCCCACGCAGGCGGGATAGGAGGAATAGTCCCACACATAGCCCGTCATTTCCCAGTCCCGGGACAGCTTCAGCTGGCCGCTTTCGTGGCTTTTCAGCAGGTCCACGTGGAAATACTGGCCGTTGTCCACAATGATGTTCCAGGTCCGGGGCTCCCCGTCGCAGGTGCCTGTGACGGTCCTGCACTCCAGGTCCGCCCCCCGGCACATGGCGGCGTAGACCGTGGCAAAGGCCCGGCTGTCCCCTACCCCGTGGCTCAGCAGGCTGTAGGCCGGGGTCAGGGAGGTCTCGTAGGTGTAGTCGAAGCGCTCCATCAGAAAGCCAAACAGCTGGGAGAACTTCTGCCGCTGGGAGCCGCTGCCGCTGACGTACAGGGAGGCGGCATCAAACACCGGCTGAATCTGCCGCTTCATCTGCCGCAGGGAGTCCCGGCTGGTCTGGTAGCTGAACTGCAGCTCCACCACCCGGCCCCGGCCGCTGCCGCTGCCGTAGAGGACCTCGGTCACCTGGGGCGTTTCCATCACCCGCTGGGGGTACTGGGCGGCATAGTCCTGGACCGCCTGGATGAAGTCTGTGGGCTCGTAGCTTTCCACATACACCACCATCTCCGTGGCGAAGCTGTCCAGGGCATCGGCCAGCACCTGCCGGGCGGCGGCAATGTCCGCCACGGTGCGGATGCGCTGAATCTGGGCCCGGGTGTGGCTGTAGCTCAGCTTCACCGCCAGGGCAGGCAGGCCGCCGCTGGTGCCCAGCTCATACTCCACCCCCTCCAGGGCGTAGGCCCCCAGAGGGTCCGTCTTCATCAGGTACTCCACCGCAATGTCCATGCCCGCCTCCACCGCTCCGGACCGGTAGTCCGCCACGACGATGGGGGCCTCCTCGGTGCCCTTGGCAATCATCTCCCCCATGGCATCGATGAGGCCCAGGTAATCCGAGGCGGACAGGGTGTCCGACTGGATGTCCTGCTTCGGCTCCCAGTGGGGCTTGACGGACACATAGCTGCCGTCAAACCAGCCGCAGCCGGCAAGAGACAGGCACAAGGTCCCTATTATAATCAATGTGCAGACTCGCTTCATGGCATTTCCTCCGGGGCAGGATGTGTTGCAGGCAGATTGCTCTGCTTCCGTTTTCTCTGGTGCGTCAATGCGGAGCGGATAAAGCCGTTCCCTACAGGGCGTTTTTGGAATACCGGGAGAACCCGTCGCCCAGCACCTGGTGGGCCTCCTGGACGATGACGAAGGCGCTGGGGTCAATCTCCATGACCAGCTCCTTCAGCTCCGTAATCTGCTGCTTTTTCACCGCCGCCAGCACCACCTTGGTGCCCTGGTGGCTGAAGCTGCCCTCGCCGTGGAGGAAGGTAGCCCCCCGGTCCAGCTTGGTGCCGATGGCCTGGGCGATGGGCTCATACTCCCGGGAAATAATCAGGGCCACCTTGGAATAGTCGAACCGGTAGACAACGGCATCGATGACCTTGCCCACCACAAACACGGTGATGCCCGTGTACAGCGCCTTGTTGAAATCCCGGAACACCAGGCCGGTGAGCACCACCACAATGGCATCAAAGCACATGGATATCTGGCCGATGGGCACGTTCCGGTAGCGCAGCTTAAGCAGCCGCACCAGAATGTCCGACCCGCCGGTGGAGGTGCCGGACACGAACACCCACCCCAGGCCCAGCCCGCAGATGACGCTGCCGTACAGCACCCCCAGCAGCGGCTCCATGTCCGGAATCACCACCAGGGAAAAGGCATCGATGAGCACTGAGCTCAGCAGCATTCCCAGCAGGGACCCGGCAAAAAAACGCCTTCCGATTTTCATGCCCCCCAGGATGAACAGGGGCAGGTTGATGAGGATGGACAGCCCGCCCACGCTGCCGTAGCCCAGCAGCTCCGTAATCACCAGAGCCAGGCCGGAAATGCCGCCGGGGCTGAAATCGTTGGGCAGCAGAAACACAGCGCAGCCCAGGGAAAACATGGCGCTGCCCAGAACCGTGGAAATAATCCACCCATACTTGTGCCAGAGCTTGCCCATTGTTCTACCTCCATATCATCTGTTTCACCTTCGTAGGGACAGCCCTTGCGGCTGTCCGGCCACGCAAGGCGTGGCATCATTCCCCATGGGAATGACCGGGGAAATTAGGGGTGTCATTGCGAGCCAGTGGGCACACTGGCGTG
This sequence comes from Eubacteriales bacterium, assembly GCA_030536515.1. Lineage (GTDB taxonomy): Bacteria > Bacillota > Clostridia > Oscillospirales > Oscillospiraceae > Faecousia. Next base: position 5,711 of record JAUNPV010000031.1, on the reverse strand, counting down.
GCAATCTGCATCCCCTCTGCTTGGCGCACGGCACCAAGCAGTTCCTTTTTCCTTTGGAAAAAGGAAAAAGAGAACGGATTGCCACACCATGCTGCGGCATGGTTCGCAATGACAATGTGGGAATATTATACGTCAAACGTCTGCTGCTTCTCCGGGGAATCCTCCTCCTTGAGAAGGGCACCGGCGGAGGGGATGGTTTTGGTGCGGTAGCGGCTGACGTTGACGATGCCGCTTTCCTCCAGCGGCAGGGCCTTTTCCAGCACCGCCTTTTTCTTCAGCGACATCACCGCCACGCCCTGGGTGTTCCGGGTGGTCTTGGGCAGCAGCTGGGCGGTGGAGAAAATGGCCGCCCGGCCGTCGGTTGCGTAGACCGCCATCTGAATGTCCTCCTCCAGGGCATTTACCTGGACCAGAGGGCTCTTGTCGGAGTAAGCGCCGGTGAGCTTTTTCCGGTTGGTTTTGGTCTCGTAGGCGGACAGGGGCACCTTGGCCGCCTTGCCGTTTTCGAAGAAGAACAGGGCAAAGCCCTTGTAATCGGCGGTGATGACCAGGCTTTTCAGGGTCTCCCCGGTGTCAAAGCCCAGCTTCTGGGGCAGGAAGTCCCCCAGCAGGGAGGCTTTGCTGTCGTCAAAGTCGGACAGCCTTGCCTTGTAGCACTGGAACTGGTCCGTAAAGGCCAGCAGCTCCGCCCGGTTGGTGGTCTCCCGGGTGGACAGGAGGCTGTCGCCCTCCTTGAATTTCTGCTCGCCGGACATCCGCAGGGAGGCCTGGGTGATTTTTTTCAGATAGCCTTCCCTGGACAGGAACACCGTGACCGGGTAGTCCGGCACCTGCTCCTGCTCGTCCTCTATGGCGATGGTCTCGGCATCGTAGACAATCTCGGTTTTCCGGGGCTTGCCGAACTTTTTGGAGACCTCCTCCAGCTCCCGGATGATGAGGTTTTTCAGCTTTCGGGGGCTGTTCAGGGTGTCGGTCAGGTCAGCAATCTCCTGCTCCAGGGCGGAGGTGGCCTTGGTCTGGCGGAGGATGTACTCCTTGTTGATGTTGCGCAGCTTGATTTCCGCCACGTAATTGGCCTGAATCTCGTCGATGCCGAAGCCAATCATCAGATTGGGGACCACCTCGTTTTCCAGCTCTGTCTCCCGGATGATGGCGATGGCCTTGTCGATGTCCAGAAGGATGCGCTCCAGGCCCTTTAACAGGTGCAGCCGCTCCTCCTTCTTGTTAATCTGGAAGTACAGCCGCCGCTTGACGCAGCCGGTGCGCCAGGCGGTCCACTCCTCCAGAATCTCCCCCACCCCCATGACCCGGGGCATTCCGGCGATGAGGATGTTGAAGTTGCAGGGGAAGGAGTCCTGGAGAGGGGTCATGCGGAACAGCTTCTGCATGAGCTTGTCCGGGTCCACGCCCCGCTTCAGGTCGATGGTCAGCTTCAGGCCGCCCAGGTCCGTCTCGTCCCGCATATCGGCAATTTCCCGGATTTTGCCCTGCTTGATAAGGTCCGCCACCTTGTCCATGATGACCTCGGTGGCTGTGGAATAGGGAATCTCCGTGACCTCGATGAGGTTGCCCTCCTTGACATAGCGCCACTTGGCCCGGAGCTTGAAGCTGCCCCGGCCGGTGGCGTAGATTTCCCGGGTGGCATTCTCGTCGAACAGCAGCTGGGCCCCGGTGGAAAAGTCGGGGCCGGGGAGGGTCTCCAAAATGTCGTGGTCCGGGTTTTTCATCAGGGCGATGGTGGTATCGCAGATTTCCTTCAGGTTAAACGAGCAGATGTTGCTGGCCATGGCCACGGCAATGCCCTGGTTGGCGGACACCAGCACGTTGGGGAAGGTGGTGGGCAGGAGGCTGGGCTCTTTCATGGTGGCGTCGTAGTTATCCACCATGTCCACGGTGTCGGAGTCGATGTCCTTGAAAATCTCGGCGCAGATGGGGTCCAGCTTGGCCTCGGTGTACCGGGAGGCGGCGTAGGCCATGTCCCGGGAGTAGACCTTGCCGAAGTTGCCTTTGGAGTCCACAAAGGGGTGCAGCAGGCTTTCGTTGCCCTTGGCCAGGCGGACCATGGTCTCATAAATGGCGGAGTCGCCGTGGGGGTTTAACCGCATGGTCTGGCCCACAATGTTGGCGGACTTGGTCCGGCCACCGGTTAAAAGCCCCATTTTATACATGGTGTACAGGAGCTTGCGGTGGGAGGGCTTGAAGCCGTCGATTTCCGGAATGGCCCGGGACACAATCACCGACATGGCGTAGGGCATATAGTTGATTTCCAGCGTCTCGGAAATGGGCTGCTCCGTGGTGGAGCCGTGGAGGCCCATAACCCCGTCGGTGTTTACTTTCTTGATATTCTGTTCAGGTTGCTTCTTTTTTGCCATGATTTACCTCTTAGATTACACATTACCGTAGGGAACGGATTTATCCGTTCCGTTTGCGTAGGGACAGCCCTTGCGGCTGTCCGGCCATTTTTGAATAAAAATGGCGCAATCCCTTTGGGATTGCCGAGAGGGGGCAAGCCCCTCCCCTACGCAGGTTTCCTACGCTTTGGGATCAGGAAATATCCGCCAGCTCCAGATACCTTGCGCCGTTTTCTGCAATAAAGTTCTTTCTGGCGTCCAGGCTGTCGCCCTGGAAAATGTCGAAATAGTGGGCCGTCCGCTCGGCATCCTCGGGCATGACCTTGATGAGCCGGCGGGTTTCCGGGTTCATGGTGGTCATCCACATCATCTCCGGGTCGTTTTCGCCCAGGCCCTTGGAGCGCTGGATGGTCACCTTTTTCCCCTCCAGGTCCTTTAATATCTGGGCCTTCTCCTGCTCGTTGTAGGCAAACCAGGTCTTGTCCTTGCAGGTGATTTCAAACAGCGGCGACTCGGCGATATACACATAGCCGTCCCAGATGAGGGTGGGGCACAGCCGGTAGAGCATCGTCAGAATCAGCACCCTTATCTGGAAGCCGTCAAAGTCGGCATCGGTGCAGATGACCACCTTGTTCCACCGCAGGGCGCTGAGGTCGAAGCTAGATAGCTCCTTGGCCTTCTTCCCCTGGACCTCCACGCCGCAGCCTAACACCTTCATCAGGTCGGTGATAATGGGGGAGGCAAAAATTTTATTGTAGTCCGCCTTCAGGCAGTTGAGGATTTTGCCCCGGACGGGCATAATGCCCTGGAATTCAGCGTCACGGCTTAGCTTGACGCTGCCCATGGCGGAATCGCCCTCCACGATATACAGCTCCCGCCTGCCCACGTCCCGGCTCCGGCAGTCCACGAACTTCTGGACCCGGTTGGCAATGTCGATGGAGCCGGACAGCTTCTTTTTCACGCTGGACTTGGTCTTTTCGGCGGACTCTCTGGCCCGCTTGTTGACGAGAATCTGCTCGGCGGCCTTGGCGGCCTCCTGGGCGTTTTCGATGAACCAGACCTGGAGCTGCTCTTTGAAGAAGGCGGTCATGGCCTCCTGGGTGAACTTGGAGTTGACGGACTTTTTGGTCTGGTTTTCAAAGCAGCCGATGGTGGAAAAGCAGTTGGTCACCATGACCAGGGAGTCCTGGATGTCCTGGAACAGGATTTTCCCCTCGGTTTTGGTGTACTTATTGTTGTCCCGGAGGTACTTGTCGAAGGCGTAGGTAAAGCCGTTTCGCACCGCCTTGTCGGGGCTGCCGCCGTATTCCAGCCAGGAGGAGTTGTGGTAAAACTCAATGTGGCTCAGCTGCTTAGAAAAGCAGAAGGAGGCTGTGATTTTCAGTTTCATCTCCGGCCGGTTGTCGGCATCCCGGCCCCGGCGCTCGGTCTCCCAGAAGGTGGGCATGGTGAAGGCGTTGTCGCCTACCATTTCCTCGATATACTGCTGGATGCCGTTTTCATAGCAGTATTCCTCGGTTTCGAATTTGCCGCCCACCTGGTTGCGGAACTGGAAGCAGATGCCCTTGTTCACCACCGCCTGGCGGCGCAGCACGTCCCGGTAGTACTCCACAGGGATATTGATGTCGGTGAACACCTGCTTGTCCGGCTTCCAGCGGAAGCACGAGCCGGTCTTTTTCCGGTCGGCGGGCTGCTTTTTGAGGCCCCCCTTGTTCCGGCCCTTTTCAAAGTGGAGGTCATACCGGAAGCCGTCCCGGCGGACGGTGGCGTCGAAATACTCCGAGGCGTACTGGGTGGCGCAGGAGCCCAGGCCGTTTAAGCCCAGGGAGTACTCGTAGTTCTCCCCGTTTTCGCCGTACTTGCCGCCGGCGTACATTTCGCAGAACACCAGCTCCCAGTTGTAGCGCTTTTCCTTTTCGTTGTAGTCCACGGGGCAGCCCCGTCCGAAGTCCTCGACCTCAACGGACAGATCTTCGTAACGGGTGACGATGATGGTGTCGCCGTGACCCTCTCTGGCCTCGTCGATGGCGTTGGAGAGAATTTCAAAAACTGCGTGCTTGCAGCCCTCCAAATCGTCAGACCCAAAGATGACAGCGGGCCGCTTGCGGACCCGGTCCTCGCCCTTGAGCATGGAGATGGAGGAGTTGCCGTACTGTTCATTTTGCTTTTTTGTTGCCATTTTCATACCTGCCAATAGTTTTCCATAGTAATTCAAGTGTATTATACGCAAAAGAGGCCAAGAAGTCAACCCAGACATCAAAACAGCCCCCAAAGAAGCAAAAAGCGGCGGTCAAACCGACCGCCGCACAGTTTTATAAAATGATTCGCGCTTATCAGCAAAGACTGTAGGGCGGCCTGACCTCAGGCCGCCGCCCCTGTTTTCCCTTGGAAAACAGGGGAAAACAGGTTGCTGCGCCAGGAAAGCAAACTTGCTCGCTATGGCAAGCTGAGCTGACCCGATAAGCACAAAATTATAAATACTTTTTCGTCAGATGGACCTGGATGACAATGCCGGCAATCAGCTGCAAGGCAAGATAGCCGCCCAAAATCAAAATCACCATCCAGGCATTTATCGCAACCCCCAGACTGTCCAAAACGGAAACCGCCAGCAGCAGGACGCAGAGCACATAAATTCCAAAGACGTAGGCATACCGCCCGGCCTTGTCCCGGAGCTTCACATTCAGCTCGTCGTGGAGGGCAATGTCCTCCGCCTTCAATAGCTCCGCATACCGCTCCCGGTGCTTCGGTGCGCTCCAATAGAAATACTTGTAGATTGTCACCGCCCCGCAGCCAATGCCTGCCCCGGTGAGGCCGGACAGCAGGCCGTCCAGGGCCGTTTCCGTGAATATCGCCAGCAGCAGACAGGAAAGCCCCACCAGCAAATAGCCGATTCCCCACAGTAAGTTACTTTTTTTCATGTTTATCGCTCCTTTCATGGATAAAAATGTCCTCGATTTGCATTCCGAAAAAATCGGAGATTGTAAACGCCAGCTCCAGCGAGGGATTGTACTTTCCTGTCTCAATGGAGCTGACCGTCTGCCGGGACACCCGTATAGCCCTGGCAAAATCCTCCTGATTCAACCCCAGCTGCCTGCGCAGCAGCTCAACCCTGTTCTCCATAGCCTCACCTCCGCTGACAAGGTTCCTTTACATCTGCATTGTAGCACAGGCAGCCGCTTTTGTCAAGGTTCCTTTACAACTTTTTTAGATTTCGGGAAATACTCTGTAGGGGAGGGTCACTGACCCTCCCGTCGGCCCCCGGCGAGGGGGCCGCAGCCGGGGTCGTTCATTTGAAACGCTCAGTCCAATCGGGTTTATCCGAAAATCCTGGACGGATTTTCGGCGGGAGGGTCAGTGACC
>JAUNPV010000043.1 GCA_030536515.1 Eubacteriales bacterium | reverse complement strand
GCGGCAACGGCTGCGCAGCCCCCGGGGGAAGGTATTGGGTGCGCCGCCGGTAATACTCAATTATCTGAGCCAGCGGCGGTGTGAGGGCACACCGCCCTACGGGGCGGTGGCGTTCATAAAAAGATCAGGACAAATTGATGCCCCACCCGGAATCCTGCAAAAATCAGTTTATTCCCTGAAATTACCGAAAAGATTTGACAAAAGGGGACAAACCCGTTATAATGAATCTGTATGAGCAAAGCTCAGCAACAAGAAAAATCTGTAAAGGACGGATTCGGATATGTTCAAAATTGTTCGCAAGAAGGAACTGAACTCCGCAGTGACCCTGATGGAGATTGAGGCTCCCTTCGTCGCAAAGAAGGCAAAGGCCGGTCAGTTTATCATTTTCCGTATCGATGAGAAGGGCGAGCGCGTGCCCCTGACCATCGCTGGCTACGACCGGGAGGCCGGTACCGTGACCATTATTTTCCAGAAGGTGGGCTTCTCCACCAACGCTCTGGGCGCTCTGAACGAGGGCGATTACATCTCTGACTTTGTGGGCCCCCTGGGCCGTCCCACCGAGGTGGAGAACAAGAAGCGGGTGTGCGTGGTCGGCGGCGGCGTGGGCTGCGCCATCGCTCTGCCTGCTGCCCAGGCCTTCAAGGAGGCCGGCGCCATTGTGGATGTGATCATCGGCTTCCGTACCAAGGATATCGTCATTCTGGAGGACGAGTTCAAGGCCTGCTCCGATAACCTGTACCTGATGACCGACGACGGCTCCTACGGCGAGAAGGGCTTCGGCACCGTCAAGCTCCAGGCCCTGCTGGAAAGCGGCGTGCAGTATGACGAGGTTCTGGCCATCGGCCCCGTGCCCATGATGAAGTTCGTCTGCAAGACCACCGAGCCCTTCGGCGTACACACCATGGTGTCCCTGAACCCCATTATGGTGGACGGCACCGGTATGTGCGGCGGCTGCCGTGTTACCGTGGGCGGCGAGACCAAGTTCGCCTGCGTGGACGGCCCCGAGTTCGACGGCCACAAGGTGGACTTCGCCGAGCTGATGAGCCGCAACACCACCTACCGTGACCGGGAGGCCCAGGTCCATGAGCATCATGCCTGCCGCATCGAGGCCATGGGCAAGGCACTCATTAAGTAAGGGAGGAAGCAGAAAATGGCTAATATGACTCTTGTGAAAACCCCCATGCCGGAGCAGGACCCCAAGGTCCGTGCCCGGAACTTCAAGGAAGTAACCCTGGGCTACACCGCCGAGATGGCCATGGAAGAGGCCAAGCGCTGCCTGGGCTGCAAGAAGCCCAAGTGCGTGGAGGGCTGCCCCGTTAACGTCCGCATCCCCGAGTTTATTGCAAAGGTCCAGGAGGGCGACTTCAAGGCCGCCTATGAAATCATCACCTCCACCAACGCCCTGCCCGCTCTGTCCGGCCGGGTCTGCCCCCAGGAGACCCAGTGCGAAAGCAAGTGCGTCCGGGGTGTCAAGGGCGAGCCTGTGGCCATCGGCCGTCTGGAGCGGTTCGTGGCCGACTGGTACCGGGAGAATGTCAACGCCATGCCTGAGAAGGTGGAGAGCAATGGCAAAAAGGTGGCCGTGGTGGGCTCCGGCCCTGCCGGCATGACCTGCGCCTCGGACCTTGCCAAGAAGGGCTACGACGTGACCATGTTCGAGGCCCTGCACACCGCCGGCGGCGTGCTGGTTTACGGCATCCCCGAGTTCCGTCTGCCCAAGGCCATTGTGGCCAATGAGATTACCAAGCTCCAGGCCCAGGGTGTCAAGGTCATGACCAACATGGTCATCGGCCGGGTGCTGACCATCGACGAGCTGTTCGAAATGGGCTTCCAGGCCATTTTCGTAGGCTCCGGCGCAGGCCTGCCCATGTTCATGAACATCCCCGGCGAGAGCCTGAAGGGCGTGATGTCCGCCAACGAATACCTGACCCGGACCAACCTGATGAAGGCCTACAACGAGGACTACGACACCCCCGTCATCAAGTCCAAGGCAGTGGCCGTGGTGGGCGGCGGCAACGTGGCCATGGACGGTGCCCGCTGCGCCATGCGTCTGGGCGCTGAGCACGTGTATGTGGTCTACCGCCGTGGCGAGGCCGAAATGCCCGCCCGTCTGGAGGAGCAGCACCACGCCAAGGAGGAGGGCATCGAGTTCAAGACTCTGTGCAACCCCGTGGAGATTCTGGGCGATGAGAACGGCCGTGTCTGCGGCATCAAGTGCGTCCGCATGGAGCTGGGCGAGCCCGACGCTTCCGGCCGCCGCCGCCCCATTGAGGTCCCCAATTCCGAGTTCGTGCTGGATGTGGACACCGTCATCATGTCCCTGGGCACCAGCCCCAACCCCCTGATCCGCTCCACCACCCCCGGCCTGGACACCAACCGCAAGGGCTGCCTGATTGTCAATGAAAACGAAATGACCACCCGCGAGGGCGTCTTCGCCGGCGGCGACGCCGTCACCGGCGCAGCCACCGTCATCCTCGCCATGGGCGCAGGCAAAAAGGGCGCCGCAAGCATCGACGCTTTCCTGAGCAAGTAAGGTTATATAAAAATATCCACAGGGTGTTATAGCCCTGTGGATATTTTTTGTTGAGGGATTTGTAGGGGAGAATTTGTCAGGGCGACAATGACATTATTATGCCGCACCCCCGTAGAGCGAAAATACCTTCCCCCGGGGGGAAGGTGACACGGCGTAAGCCGTGACGGATGAGGAATGCGGGCGGTAAGTTTGGATGATAGAAACATTAGTGCCTGCTGAATGGTAAACGATACCTATCAGCAAGTACGAACCGATACAACAGTTAAGGTTATCGCCCGCATTCCTCATCCGCCCCAGTGTTGCGACACTGGGGCACCTTCCC
>JAUNPV010000013.1 GCA_030536515.1 Eubacteriales bacterium | reverse complement strand
TTGTACGCCATAGGCGTACAAATTATGCACGCAGCAGGCTGCATCCCTTCTGTCGAAAAGCCCCGAAGGGGTTTTTCGACAGACTGAAACATCCTGTCCGATGGAATATCGGACAGGATGTTTTTTACTGTATTATGCGCTCCGCCCATTCGCCGGAGGCTTTTTGTGCAGACTATTCGGTTTCAAAAGGAATCGTCAGGTCCGTCAGCTCGCTGCCGTCGGCATCGAAGTGCTTGCCGCAGACCTTGCAGTCCATGTGGGCCAGGGTGCCGGGGCGGGCGGCGGTGGGCTTTACCTCCCGAATCCAGGCCGTCAGGGTGTGGCGGGCGGGGATGGGGGTGTGGCCGCTGATGTAGGCGCCGCAGTCGTGGCAGTAGGTTCCGGCGGTGAAGCCGTCCTCGGTGCAGGTTGGCTCGGTTCGGGGGATTTTTTCGGTGTTCATGTGGCGGTCCGGCTCCGTGGGGATGGTCAGGTCCGTCAGCTCCCGGCGGTTTTTGTCAAAATGGCGGCCGCAGCGGGTGCAGTCCTTGTGGCCCACCAGGCCGGTCTGGGTGCAGGTGGGGCGGACTCTGGAAATCCAGGGGCCGAAGGTGTGCTCGCAGGCTTCCTCCGCCGGAGGCTGGGTCTGCTGGGTTTCCGCCGGAGGCTCCTCCTGGGGCTCCTTCGCCGGAGCCTGGGTCACAGGGGTTTCCCGGTCCAGGCGGGGGTCCGCCAGCTCGTTGACCACCAGCCGGGCAAGGTTATTGCCGCCGCAGACCAGATGGTCCAGCACCGGGCAGGCACTGAGGTCCAGCTCCGTCAGGGCATTGTCGGCGCAGTCCAGCTTTTCCAAATCGTAGTGCCGGGACAGGTCCAGCTGCTCCACCCGGTTGCCCCCCAGCAGCAGCCAGCGAAGGTCCTGCTGGCCGCCGACATCCAGCCGGGTCAGGCGGTTAAAGCTGCAGGACAGGCTCCATAAGCTGCCGCTCTCCGGAAGGGCTAGGTCGGTCAGCCGGTTGTAGTCGCAGTTCACATCCGCCAGCCGGGGGCATTTGCGCAGGTCCAGGGCTTCCAGCCGGTTTTCCCCGCAGGAAAGGGCGGCGAGCCGGTCGTTTCGGGTCAAATCCAGGGCGGTCAGCCCATTGCCCCGGCAGCTGAGGGCCTTCAGCTCCGGGCAGTCGGACAGGTCCAGCGACACCAGCCGGTTGCCCCCGCAGTCCAGCTCTTCCAGCAGGCTGCTGTGGGAAAGGTCCAGTGCCGAAAGGGCGTTGAAGCTGCAATCCAGAACCTTCAGCCCCGGCCACAGGCCCGGGTCCAGCCGGGTCAGCTGATTGTCGCTGCAATTTAAGGTTTCCAGGCCGGTGAGGCACTCCGCCCCTGCCAGGGAGGCAATTCCAGCCCCGGACAGGTCCAGCTCCGTCACATCGTCAATTTCCCGGGGACTGAGGACACCGTTGCCGTCCCGGTCCAGGTTCACCAGGACCCAGGTTCTCAGCACCGGGTCCGGGAAGGTCTCAGCGTCCACCGCCACTCCCTCCGGCCGCTGGGGGAAGGTCAGATGCCAGGTCAACAGGACGGTTTTGTCCCCGGCGGGGCCGTCGGCATCGTAAGTAAAGCGGACGGTGTCCACGCCGTCGCTGATGTTCAGAATCCCCGCTTCCTCCTGTGCCCCGTCCCAGCCGCTGGCCCGGGCGGGGTCAAAGCCGGGGACCGTGGCAAGGTCCAGGGTCCTGTCCCAGCTTCCCACCAGGTCCGCCTCATTGCCGTCGGCGGACAGGACTGCCAGCTGGGGATTTTCACTGACATCCACAAAGGCCAGCCGGTTGCCGCCGCAGTGCAGCTCCCCCAGGCCGGTCAGCAGGGCGATGCCCTCCAAAGAGGCGATATCGTAATTTTCCACATCCAGAACCGCCGCCCCCGCCGCCTCCTCCGGGGTCAGAATGCCGTCGGGGGTGGTGTCCAGCCGGTGGGACACCAGCAGCCGGAGCCTATCGTCGGGGAAGCTGTGCCGGTCAATGGGAATGCCCTGGGGCTGGGGCAGATGCCAGGTAAAGGTCTCCGTCCGCCCCTTCCCGTCCAGGTCGTAGGTGACGGCGATTTCCTCCGCCCGGGGCTCCGGGGTCACCAGGCTGTTTTCCACGTGGGCATTTTCCCAGTGCGATGCCCGGGCAGGGTCAAAGCCGGGAATGGTCCCCAGGTCCAGGGGAAGCTCCCCCGCCGGGGCTGTATTTCCCGCTGCCTGGACCTCCGTCAGCAGCGGATTGGCCGCCAGGTCCAGAAAGGCCAGGCAGTTATCCGCGCAGACGAGAAAATCCAGCTTGGGGCAGGCGCTCAAGTCCAGGGCGGTGAGCCGGTTTTCCTGGCATTGCAGCAGGGTTAGTGCCGGGCTGCCCGACAGGTCCAGCCCCTCCAGCTGATTGTTTCCGCAGTACAGCCGGGCCAGCGCCGGGCAGCCGGTGACATCCAGCCGGGTCAGGCTGTTTCGGTAGCACCGCAGCTCCTCAAGGGCCGGATTGCCCGACAGGTCCAGCTCCGACAGGGCGTTGTTCTGGCATTCCAGCACCGTCAGCGCCGGGAAGCTGGCAATGCCCTCCAAAGAGGCAATGCCCAGGCCCGCCACATTCACGCCGGTGACCGCCGCCTCCTCCGGGCTCAGAAGGCCGTCGCCATCGGTATCCACGGTTTCCAGCACGTAGGCCCGGAACACAGGGTCCGGGAACCGGGCCTCGTCCACGGCCAGGGGGCCTTCCGCCGCCTCGGTGGCTTCCGTTTCCACGGTGGTCTCCGCCGTGGTCTGGGTGGTTTCCTCTGTCTCCGAGGCGGAGGCCGGAACCGCCCAAGCGCCAAGGCACCCCGCCGCCAGCGTCAGCGCCAGCAGCAGCGCAAGGCTTCTTCTCCAATGCTTCACCATCATACACCCCGTTTCCAAATAATATGTGTTCATTGTACCACCCTCCCGGCCCCAATGCAACCCCGGCGGGCAGAAAAAGTCACCGGGAGCCGGCCTTTCCGCCGATTCCCGGTGACGCTGCACGCTATTTGTTTCGGTTCAGCTGGATTTCCTTCAGCTTTTTCATCAGCTTCTCGTGCTGCTTGTGCTCCCGCTTTTCCCGGAACCGGGATTTCAGCTCCGGCGGGTGGTTCAGCAGCTTTTCCGCCGGTATCTCCCGCTGGGCCAGGCGCTTGTCGGTGAATTCCCGGGCCAGGGCGTAGAGCACCGAGGCCAGGGGAATCATCAGCAGCATACCGGCCACGCCCATAATCTCGCCGCCAACGGTGACGGCCATCAGCACCCACATTCCGGGCAGGCCCACCGAGGTGCCCACCACCCGGGGGTAGATAAGGTTCCCCTCCAGCTGCTGGAGCACCAGAAACAGGGCAACAAAGCTCAGGGCCTGGAGCGGGTCGTTCACCAGGATGAAGAATGCGCCCACAATGCAGCCCACGAAAGCGCCCACCACAGGCACCAGGGCCGTCACCCCGATGACCACACTGACCAGGGGGATATAGGGCATTTTGAAAATGGCCATGGCCACCGCAAAGAGGGCCCCCAGAATGCAGGCCTCCAGGCACTGGCCGGAGATGAAGTTGGAGAAGGTGGCGTTGGTCAGCCGCATGACGCGGATAATCTCATCCGACCGCTTTTCCGGCACCAGGGCGTAGAGAATCCGGCGTCCCTGGCGGGCCAGAATCTCCTTCCGGCCCAGGCAGTACATGGAAAAGGCCAGGGCAATCACCAGATTCACAATGCCGCTGGTGAGGCTTCCGATGACGCTGACGGCGTTGCTGGTCAGGCCCGACACCTGGTTGCCCAGGAAGGTCAGCAGCTTGCTCAGCGCATCCGTCCATTTCAGCATATCCGCCCCGTTCAGGCTCTCCTGATTGATGGCCGCCAGGATGAACTCCCGGGCCTCGGGGTTTTCCTCCATCAGCTGCATGAGGTTTTTGGCGGTCCGCTCCACGAAGGCGGGGATGGTCTCCATCAGGGATGCCGCCGTCAGCTGAATCTGGGGCACCAGCAGCTCCACCACGAACATGAACACCAGCACAATGGCCAGCAGCGTCAGCACAATGGCCAGGCCCCGGCGCAGGCCGTCCCGGCGGATGCCGTCCAGCTGCCGCTCGATGGCCCGCATGGGCACATTGAACACGAAGGCCACCACCGCCCCCGCCACGAAGGGAGAAAACATACTCCAAACCTGGTGAAACATTTCCGTGGCCCGGGTGGTATCCAAAACAAGCCAGGCAAACAAAATCCCGCCCGCCATCAGCGCAAACACCCGGTGCATCAATTTCTTATCCATCGTCACTGCCCGACCCCCTTTTCTTCCCTATAGTATACCGCAGGGAGCAGAAAATGTCCAGTAAATTTGTTATGAACAATCCCCGGATGCAGTGCATCCGGGGATTTGGATTTAACTGAGATTTCCGTTGGCATCACAGGTGAGTTTCAGGCTGAGAGGGACCTTGTCAACTGTAATGCCCCCCGCCTTCCGGCCCATGGTCACAGAACCCGTGGCAGAGGCGCCGCTTTTTCCGGCACTCTTGGAAACGGTGTACCATGCGCTGTCGTAGATGTCAACGCTTACGCTGGAAGATGTACAGGTTGCGCTGGACCCGGTGTAGGTGAAGGAGCCGCTGAGTACTGCTTCCCATTTCACCCCACTGCCAGTGTCAAAGGTATAAACCTTATCTGCGCTTACACTTCCTGAACTCCGTGTATTTCTGGTCCTAACAGACACCATCAGGAAACTTCCATCCTCAAAATAAATCACTTCTTCATTTTTGTCTGATACCTCGGCAGCATTTGCGGTAACCGGAATCAAAGAGAAAAACATACATAGCAACAGTGCATAGCAGATAAAACGCTTCATTTTCATTCTCCTTATTTAATCCAGTGGCGTTCGTTCCACTTCTGTAATCGTAACATTTACATAAGAGGTTTGCGCATCATAGGCATCGCATACCAGCTCAATGGTCACATAGGCCGCCCAGGTCAGCACCAGTGCTGCTGCCACTGCGCTGATAATTGAAACAACCTTCCGCCGCACCCGAAGCAATCGCAGCAGCTCCCCGGTTTCGGCCTCGTCCACATAAGTTGACGCAATCTGCTGGGGTGTGCCAAAGCGGTCTACAAGAGCCTGATAGTCGGCGTCCGGCTTCTCACTGAGGAATTCGTCCAGGCTGGACTGGATATTTCCCAGCATCTGTCCCTTCATTTTTCCGGCGCAGGGGAGCCAGCCCCTGATTGCCCGGAGATAGCGGCGGGCCTCCCGGTTACGCTTCTCCATGGTCCATCACCTCCCCCATGATTTGAAAAACCCCCTGGGTCAGCTCTCTGTACTCCTGGCTCAGCTCTGCCAGCCGGGTCTCCCCGGCTGGTTCCAGATGATAGTACACCCGGGTCATCCGCTTGCCTACCTTCACCCGCTTGTCAGAGATGAAGCCCTGCTCCTGCAATTTGTACAGCACCGGGTACAGCGACCCCTCCTGGGTGGTCAACCGCCCCCCGCTGGATGCGGCTGTCTCCTGCACCAGCTGATAGCCGTACATATCCTCCCGTTTCAGCAGAGCCAGTATCACCAGGGACATCACCCCCCGGCGAAAGCTGCTCTGCCCACTGTCCGTGCCCATGCTATCGCCCCCTTTTGTTCTTAATGATAGTATACCAAATATTTTATATTATGCAATACCTTTTTTAGAAAAATATCGTTGACAAAAAAGTTTCTTTGTGCAATAATAAAAGTGGAAATACGGAAAGGGGTGAGTCCCATGGGTCAGGCTGTTTGATGGAAGCTGTCAACAATCTACCGAGGAGGAATTTATAATGAGAAAGATTTTATCTTTTGCCCTTGCGCTGGTTCTGATTATGACCATGCTACCTATGTGCGTTCTGGCAGCAGAAGATGCTCCCAACGAACGAGCGGAACTGATTGCGTTGGCTTGCGAGGTATTCCCGGAGTACGCTCCGATGATTCTTGGGGACATTTCTCCTTTTTCCGCATACTGTAATCCTAATGGACCCGCCGATGTCGTCTATCAAGAAACTCGCTCTATCTCCAACACCGAGGAAATTACGCTAGCCCGATACTCAAACGGCGCAACCATTATTATTGAACAATCGGAAATAAGTTCTCACGACATTATAGAAACAAGTGCTAATGAAAAGGTTGTTACTAATGGTGTAGCATATACTCTATCCTACAAAATTGCGGCTACTAGTGATTTTGTTGAATATTACCCCGGAGTCTTATATATTAGCAACTTCAAGGCAACTGTATATGACAGCGGATACGACAAAATAAATAGCTATGGCACAATTTCTGTGAATAATTCTTCCTATTGCACAAGATATCCAGTTGTTGTTTATAGTTTACAGGAAACGGCATCCAATGCTGCATCTGTTCACTACCCATTTCAATTTCACTCGCCTGGAAATTCCAGTGGAACCTTTCCTGGTTCGCTGGCAATTACTGTAAGAAACAACGAAATTACAGTTTCTCTAAAGTAAATTAGCATCTTTAGCTTGAAATATCTACATATTGTACAAGCAAAGGCTTTTACAACATACCTCTATTTGTTACAATCACATCATTTAACTATTTCTTAGCTCAGAAAGAGGTAGACTTTTGATATGTGCTCAAGAACAACACAAAAGGTGCAAAATGCTATTTTGCTCATTCTATGTATTGTATGCACCCTAGGCGGAATTGCCATTTACAATGTGTTGCACAAGGAATCCCAACACCCAATGTTGTCAATTTCCGTTGATGTTAATCCAGATAGTGATAACTGGGGAGGATTATTCACAACAACTAAATTCACAGGAGACATTCTAAACAATATTGTATATGGCAAAGGTATATCCAATGTCACAATTAAAATCAACTCAGTTCCTGTAAAATTGGAAAAAGCAGTGGAACGGCAACTTGTTTCTATGGATGATCTGATTTACTATGCTCATCAGGATGCAAAAAATGGTTATTGCAACATATCTTTCATCTCCGAAGCAAGTTTAACCAATTATATTTGTCAATATCCAAACTACGATATACGGCTTATCAACGATGTTTTTGAAGCGCCAAGCGGCCCTCAGAGACATATTCAATATCTGTCAATTTCCCGCCCAGGCGAAACGGATTTGGATAGAGCTTTATTTTCATTCAGAGAGCGGGACGGAGACGACTGGATAACTCGCGAAGATTGGGGACTCAGTTTCTCTGTGGATTCTTCTTCTCCTACCGGACTGCGCCTTTATTGTACGCAATCTAACGGTCAGCAACTAGGAAATCTTAAAATTTATCAGTACACAATTGTCAGTGAAGAACAAAACTTGCAGTGGACTGTACCGCACTCCACATTTATTCCAATTCTACAAAATAATACTACTGAAATAGATTTAGATTGGCATCATTTGTCTAACCAATTACAGCCAGGAAAATATCATCTATCTGTATGGGTCATGGATATTTATGATCTTTCCGACAAAAATCTCTCTCACCTATACAGACATCCACTTATGCGGGACTTTGGTAGCAATCAAATATATTGCGTTCCTTTTACCATTCAATAAACTTTAGCAGGCAAGAGAGGTATGCTTCTCGCCCACTGCTATCTTTCCGTAAAAGGCAAAGAAGTTCACTCTTCTGATATAAAAAAGGAACCATCCCGGGATGGTTCCTTTTTGTATGTTAAACGGCCCAGCAGCATTTACAGCAGTGCCTTCAAATCCCCGCACAGTGCCTCCACGTTTTCTTCTTTGGTTGCCCAGCTGGTGCAAAAGCGGACGGCCCGGTGGGTTTCGTCTATGCGCTGCTGCTCGGAGAAGACGTATTTTTCCGCCAGCTTGGCCAGCACTTCGTCGGGCAGGATGGGGAACAGCTGGTTGGTGGTGTTTTCCACCAGCATGGGGACCTTCCGCGCCCGGAAGGCTGCCCGGAGCTTGTCCGCCAGCCGGTCGGCGCGGGCGGCGATTTTGAAGTACAGATTGTCCGTCATCAGGGTGTCGAACTGGATTCCCAGCAGACGGCCCTTGGCCAGCATTCCGCCGTGCTGCTTGATGAGGTAGCGGAAATCCTCGGTCAGCGCCGGGTTGGAAAAGACCACGGCCTCCCCAAACAGGGCCCCCACCTTGGTGCCGCCGATGTAGAACACGTCGCACAGCCGGGCAATGTCGGGCAGGGTCACGTCGTTGCCCGCCGCCTCCAGGCCGTAGCCCAGCCGGGCCCCGTCCAGGAACAGGTAAAGCCCCAGCCGGCGGCAGGTCTCAGACAGGGCCTCCAGCTCAGACAGGGTATACAGGGTCCCCAGCTCCGTGGGATTGGAGATGTAAACCAGCTTGGGCTGGGCCATGTGCTCAAAGGAGCCGTCGGTCCGGTGGGCCACAACCACCTGCTCCACCTGGGCGGCGGTGAGCTTGCCGTCCTCCGAGGGGACGGTGAGGACCTTGTGGCCGGTGGCCTCCACAGCGCCGGTTTCGTGGACGTTGATGTGGCCGCTGACGGGGCACAGAGCCCCCTGGTGGGGCCGCAGGGCGGCGTCGATGACGGTGAGGTTGGTCTGGGTGCCCCCCACCAGGAAGTGGACCGCCGCCTCCGGGGCCTGGCAGGCCGCCCGGATTTTGGCAGCGGCGGCGGCGCAGTATGCATCCTCCCCGTAGCCCGGGGTCTGGTCCATGTTGGTGCGGGCCAGGGCCTCCAGGATTTTCTCATGGCAGCCCTCGGCGTAGTCGTTGTTGAAGTAGATCATGGTTATCGCTCCTGTTCCCTTTTTCTGCCTATTTTACCCCCGGAAAGCGGCCATGTCAAGCCGTTATTCCATGGCATATCCGCCCTGCGCCGCTCATAGGCTGTTCCACCACAGCTTTTGGGGGGAGCCTATGAAAGAGGATTTGAGCAAACGGGCCTGTGAATTGGCTGTGTACATGATTGAAACCGGGGCCACCGTCCGCTCCGCCGCAGGGCACTTCGGCATTTCCAAATCCACCGTCCACAAGGACCTGAGCCAGCGGCTGGAAGCCTGCCAGCCGGGCCTCTACGCCCAGGTGCGGCAGCTTCTGGACCGCAACAAGCAGGAGCGCCACATCCGGGGCGGCCTGGCCACAAAGCGGAAATACCAGCGGCAACGGCCTGCATGATTCCCAGCCCGGCGGACAGGTCCGCCGGGCCGCCGGGCTACAAATCGTCTGCATCCTGGACCGGCTTCTCATAGGGGTCCGTGCCCCGGCCGGTGTAGCTGCCCTGGGGGTCCGTGACGATGGGCTTTCGCTTTTTCTCCATGTTCTCACCTCCTGGGAATAGTTTTCCTCGGTAGCAGAGAAAGAATCCTTGCCTTTTTGTAGAGGAAATGATAGGATTATCCTGTTTCGTAGGGGAGGGGCTTGCCCCCTCCCGGACAGCCGCAAGGGCTGTCCCTACAAGGAGAACAGGGAGGGCTTTTATGTTTGACATCACGCTGATTACCATGGGAAAGCTGAAGGAAAAATTTTACACTTCCGCTGCGGCGGAATATTGTAAGCGCCTGGGGGGCTACTGCCGGTTTACCCTGCTGGAGCTGCCGGAGGTGCGGCTGCCGGAGGACCCCTCCCCTGCCGAGATTGCCGCAGGGCTTGAAAAGGAGGCGGAGGCCATTTTCGCCAAAATTCCCAAAGGGGCCTGGTTCTGCGTGCTGACCCCCGAGGGGAGAACTCTGTCCAGCGAGGCCTTTGCCGCCAAGCTCCGGGATGTGAAAAATGCGGGCAAGTCCTCGGCCTGCTTTCTCATCGGCTCCTCCTTCGGCATGGCCCCGAGGGTAAAGGCCCGGGCGGACTTCCAGCTCTCCATGGGTCCCATGACCTTCCCCCACCACCTGGCGAGAATCATGGTCCTGGAGCAGCTGTACCGGGCCGAGGCCATCCAGGCGGGGAGTAAGTACCATAAATAATACGGGCGGGGTCAACCGCCCAATGCCATTTGTTAAGCGCCCACCGTAGGGCGGCCTGCCCTCAGGCCGCCGGGCGACGATTGGACCGTCATGCTGTGGTTATGCCTTTGCAAGCTATCCTTTCAGCATTTAACGCTCAGTTCCGTTACCATGCGGCGGCCTGAGGGCAGGCCGCCCTACGGTTGCAGTTCTGATTATTTTGCATAGCATTTGCTTTCGTTCACATATCACTGTCCGGTAGAGGCATCCCCTCTCCTGCGGCAGTATTTTTTCTTTGGATATACCTTGACAGGTGAGGTACTTCGTGATATAGTAATTCCAAGAAAGGAGGCGGTTTCATGTCCATTGCGGGGGACCTGATCCGGGGGCATACCGACGCCATTATTCTGGCCCGGCTCATGCGCTCGGACAGCTACGGCTACGAGATTAACAAGACCATATCCACCCTGTCCGCGGGCAGGTTCGAATTAAAGGAAGCCACGCTCTACACAGCCTTCAAGCGATTGGAGGACGCTGGGTGCATTGCTTCCTACTGGGGCGGCTCCGGGGCCGGGGCCCGGCGGCGGTACTACACCATCACCGCCACCGGCCGGGACACCTGCCACCAGCTCCTGAGGGAGTGGGCGGAAACAAAGGAAATTATGGACAAACTGCTGAAATTGGAGGGAGAACAATGAGAGAAAAACTGATTCAATACGTGGAGCTTCTGTTTGCGGGCTCCACCGTCCACGACGAGGTCCGGCAGGAGATATTGCAGAACACCCTGGACCGCTTTGACGATTTGGTGGACCAGGGGAAATCCCCCGAGGCCGCCTATCAGCTGGCCATTTCCGGCATCGGGGACATCAACGAAATTCTGGGCACCATGGCCGCCTCCCCTGCCCCGGCGCAGCCGGAAGCGCCCAAAAAGTGGAGCCGGAAGCTGGTCTCCGCCATTGCGGTGGCGCTGTTCATCCTCTGCCCGGTGCCGGTGCTGACCTTCCAGAATGAGCTGGGTGTGTGCCTGCTGCTGGCCTTTGTGGGCATTGCCACGGGGCTGCTGGTCTGGGTCGGTGACAACAAGGCCGTGGAGATTCGCCAGCGTCAGCAGGAGGATTGGAGCCAGCAGAGCGAGCTGCACCGCAGCATTTCCCATCTGATGACCACGCTGACCTGGGTGCTCTACCTGGTCCTCAGCTTCTCCACCGGAGCCTGGTTCATCACCTGGGTGATTTTCCCCATTTCGGCAGCTGTCAAGGGCCTGATTCGGGCCATTTGGGACTTAAAGGAGGCTGACAACCATGAAACGTAATGCAATTGTCCGCATCTGCGTGTATGCGGGGCTGATTCTGCTGCTGCTGGCCGTTCTGGCTGTGGGCATTTTCGTCGGCATCCGGGACAGGCGGGCGTGGAGTCCGCTTTCCGTAGAACCCGCCGCCATGTCCGAGCCCGCCGTGCCGGTCACCCGGCCTGTGGAGGACCGGACGGTCCTTGCCACCGGCCAGGCCCTGTACGATCTGGTCCTTTACGAATCCCCCGCCACCGGCTCTTTGAGCAGCGGGAATCTTCTCAAAGGGGACTCCGTGAATATTCTGGAGATTGTCACCACCAACGGCGAGGACTGGGCCTGCGTGACCCGGGGCGAAGCCTTCGGCTGGGTCCAGATGCCTCTGCTGGCGGTGGACGGAGATATCGCCGCATCCACCGAGCCCGCCCCGCCTCCCCTGCCGGAGCCCGGGATTGGGACCGGCACTGCGAAGGAAACCATCGACATCCGCACCACCCCCTCTGAAAACGCCCCTGTTCTGGAAACCCTGGAAAAGGGCAGCGTGGTCACCATTTTGCAGGAGCAGAGCCCCATGGGCACCGCCTGGGCCTACGTTCAATGGGGCGACACCCACGGCTGGGTGCTGCTGGAACACCTGGAAACCGAGTCCGAGGTCCCGGAAACCACCGTCACCTTTTTAGAGGAGGGGGAGCCGGGTCTGCGGAAAATCTATGAGTCCATCACCGCTCTGGATATCTCCTGGCCCTCCGGCGAGGTTTTGATTCAGCCCGGGGATGTGGACGGCTTTGAGGTCCGCTACGGCGAGGCCCCGGTGGATATCGCCGTCACCGACAAGGGCAGGCTGAAAATCCACCACGAAAGCCAGCTGCTCAGCTTCAAGGAGCATGACCTGACCGTCACCGTGCCCATGGGGCTGCCTCTGCGTGAGGTGGAAATCGAAACAGGCTCCGCCAGCGTCACCCTTGACGGCCTCACCGGCGAGATTCAGGAGCTGGAGATTGACACCGCCTCCGGCGGCTGCACCCTAAATGGGCTTACCGTAGGCGAATTGGAGCTGGACACCGGCTCCGGGCCCTGCCAGCTGGAGAACCTCACCGTGGACGCTCTGGGGGTGGACACCACCTCCGGCAAGGTGTCCTTCACCGGCAGCCTCAGCCGTCTGGACTTTGAAGGGGCCTCCGGTCCTCTCACCGCCGTCATTCAGAGCTGCCCCAAGAAGCTGGACCTGGAAACGGTTTCCGCCAATCTGGACATCACCCTGCCCGCCGACTGCGGCCTCACCCTGGACTTTGAGGGCAGAAGCGGCAAGCTCTCCACGGATTTTGACACCAAGTCCGCCGGGAACAGCCGCATCTACGGCGACGGCCAGTGCAAGGTTCAAATCGAAACCGCATCCGGCTGGGTCAGCTTCCACCAGAGCCAGCCTAAGTGAGGAGGAAATCGCCATGAAAAACAACGCCATCATCCGCATCTGCATCTATTCTCTGCTGCTTCTGCTGCTTCTGGCGGTGCTGCTGTGGGGGCTGAACGGCTTTTCCCTGTTCCACCACTGGGTGGAGGGCGGCCCGGACAGCCATGCGGAGTACGCCCCCCAGCGGCTGGACGGGACCTCCGATGCCGCCACCTTCTCCCCCGCCGAGGTGTCCGCCCTGGACATCGACTGGGCCGCCGGTGATATCTGCATTCAAAAGGACGACACGGACCTCATCCGCATTGCCGAGGACTCTGCCGGCGGCGCAGAGCCCATGTCCGTCACCCTGAAAAGCGGAGACCTGCACATCGAATACGCCCAGCGGCGAAACAGATGGTTCGGCTTTGGGTCCATGACCGACAAAAATCTCACCATCACCGTCCCCCGGGACTTTGACCTGTCGGAGCTGGACCTGGACGTGGCCAGCTGCAACGTCACGGTTTCGGATATGACCATTGGCGAGCTGGACTTTGACGGGGCCGACGGGGACTTGATACTGGAGGGCTGCACCATTGGGGAACTGGACTTTGACGGAGCCTCCGGGGACGTGGTGTTCACCGGCAGCCTGGACGTTCTGGACATGGACGGAGCCTCCACCGACTTTGAAGGCATCTTTACCAACTGCCCCGCCGTGCTGACCATGGACGGAATGTCCGGGAAGCTGGACGTGACCCTGCCCAGGGACAGCGGCTTCACCGCCAAGGTAGACGGCATGAGCTGCAACTTCGAGTCCGACCTGCCCGTCAAAACCCAGAACGGCGCCTACGTCTGCGGCGACGGCCGGTGCAAAATCACCGCCGAGGGAATGTCCATGGACGTGACGGTCCGGTATGCGCAGTAATGAAAAAGCACGCACTGTTCGGTGCGTGCTTTTTCTGTCATTCAATATCAATGCGCTTATCGTGGTCGTAGTATATTGCGTCCTGTTCTCCAATCTCCCGGAGGACCCGGCAGGGGGTGCCCAGGGCCACCACGTTGGCGGGAATGTCCCTTGTCACCACGCTGCCTGCCCCGATGACGGTGTTGTCCCCGATGGTGACCCCGGGCAGGATGGTCACGTTGGCGCCCACCCACACGTTGGAGCCGATGCGCACCGGCTTATTGTACTGGGCCTGCTTCCGCCGCAGGTCCTGGCCGATGGGGTGGGCGGCGGTGCAGATGGTGACGTTGGGGCCGAACATGACCTGGTCGCCTACGTAAATGTGGGTGTCGTCCACCATGGTCAGGTTGAAGTTGGCGTAGACACCGCTGCCAAAGTGGACGTGCTTTCCGGCCCAGTTGGCGTAAAACGGCGGCTCGATGTAGCAGTTTTCCCCGATTTCCGCCAGCATTTCCTTCAAAAGGGCCTCCCGGCGCGGAAGCTCCGAGGGCCGGGTGCGGTTAAATTCCCACAGCTTTTCCAGCGCCAGGGCCTGCTGGGCCATCAGCGACGGGTCGCCGGGATAGTAGAGCCTGCCGCTGTGCATCCGCTCTTTCAGTTCGTTTGGTTCCATGGTTTCTCCTTGTTTGATGCGCAGGGACAGCCCTTGCGGCTGTCCGGCCATGCTCTGCATGGCATCATTGCAAGTCCCTGGGCAGTTTTGTTTTATTTTGCCGACAAATCCACGCCCCGCCGCAGCATGGTCAGGGGCGGGACCTGCTTGGGCAGCCGGAGGGTGAATTTCATCTGGGGGGTCCGGGGCTCGTCCAGAGGAAAACCGTCCTCGGTTTTCATGTCCCGGGCCGTGAAGGGGAAGGGCCGCAGGTCCGGGCCAACGGCTTCCAGATTATCCCCCGCCCGGAATTTGTTGTTGAGGCTGCAAAGGGCCACGCCGTTTTCGTCGCAGGACTCCACCCGGGCGCAAATCTGCCACTGGCGGATGTACCGGGAATTTTCCGTATACTGCCCGGGCTGGCCGAAGTAGAAGCCGGTGGAATAAATCCGGTGGGACACGTGCTCCACCTCGTCCCGCCACACCGGGTCCGGCTCCCGGCCCGCCGCCACATCGTCGATGCAGTGGCGGTAAGCTCCCGTGACGATGGCCGCATAGTAGGCGGACTTGGCCCGGCCCTCGATTTTGATGCAGTCGATGCCGGCATCCATCAGGTCCTTCAGGTGGTCAATGGTGCACATATCCCGGGAATTTAAGATGTAGGTCCCCTTTTCGTCCTCGAAAACCGGGAAATACTCCCCGGGCCGCTTTTCCTCCATCAGGGCGTACTGGTAGCGGCAGGGCTGGGCGCAGGCTCCCCGGTTGGAGTCCCGGCCCGTCATATAGTTGCTCAGCAGACACCGGCCGGAATAGCTGACGCACATGGCCCCGTGGCCGAAGGTCTCAATCTCCAGGGCCGGGTCCACCTTTTCCCGGATGGTCCGGATTTCGGGAAGGCTCAGCTCCCGGGCCAGCACCACCCGCCTGGCCCCCAAATCAAACCAGCCCTGGGCGCAGGCGTAGTTGGCGATGGACTGCTGGGTGGAGATGTGCCGCTCACAGCGGGGGGCGTACTTCCCCGCCAGGGTGAAGGCCCCCAGGTCCGCCACAATCAGCGCATCCACCCCGGCGTCGTCCAGCTGCTCCAAATATGCGGGCAGCTGGGCGATTTCGTCGTTTCTCGGCATGGTGTTGACGGTGACGTGGGCCTTGACCCCGTGGTCGTGGGCAAATTTCACCGCCCGGGGCAGCTCCTCGGGGGAAAAGTTCCCCGCAAAGGAGCGCATTCCAAAGCTGGTCCCCGCCAGGTACACAGCATCCGCCCCGTAGAGGACGGCCATTTTCAGCCGCTCCATATCGCCCGCGGGGCTTAAAAGCTCTAATTTTCTCACGTTAGCCCTCCGCCGAATTGAATCTTGCCACGTTGGCCTCGTGCTCCTCCCGGGTGGTGGCGAACTGGTGGCTGCCCTCGGCAGGATTCAGCACGTAGAAGTAGTAGTCGGTGGACTCCGGCTCCAAAGCCGCCTTCAGGCTGGTGAGGCCCGGGTTTGCAATGGGGGTGGGGGTCAAGCCCGTGTTCAGGTAAGTGTTGTAGGGGCTTTCCACCTGCAAATCCTCCCGGGTCAGGTCCGTCTTGCCTCCCAGAGCATAGACAATGGCGGCATCGATGTTCAGATAGGCCGGGGTGTCGCCCCAGTTGAACAGACGGTTGTAGATGACGGAGGCGATGATGGGGCTTTCGCCGGAGTGGGCGGTCTCCTTTTCAATCATGGAGGCCACGATGGCCACCTCCCGGACGGTGAAGCGGTGCTCTTCGATATAGCTCTCGTCCCGGCCGTTGCGGCGCATCAGGTCCGCCAGGTAGGCGTTGAGGCTGTCGATTTTTCCAATCATCTCCTCGTCGAAGCGGTTATCGAAGTTGTTCAGCATTTTTTGCAGAATGTTCCGGGGGGTGTCGTTTTGGTAGAACTCGTAGGTATCCGGGAACAGGAAGCCCTCCAGGGAATTGGAGCTGCCCCGCTCCACGTCCGCCAGGAACCAGTAATCGTCCAGCTCCCCGGTGGCCGCATAGGAGGCAATGTCCACGGCGGTGCAGACCTTGTTTTCCTCCAGCAGGGCGAAAATCTGAGCGCTGGTGTAGCCCTCGGGAATCATCAGCTTGATAACGGTCCGGCTGGATCTGGGTCCCATGAAGTTCACCAGGGCGTGGTAGTCGTACTTGGTGTTCAGGTCATGGAAGCCGGGCTGGATTTTTTCCTCGGCATGGGCGAACTTGGCGTAGAAGCTGAACAGGCTCTTGTAGCGAATCAGGCCCGCATCGTAGAGCTTGTCCACAATGTCGTCCATGGTGTCCGTTTCGTAGACGGTGACGGTGACCGCCTTGTCCTCCCGGCCAAAAGCCAGCACGTCGGCGGCACAGACCCACATCATCCGCCCTGCGGTGACGCCGATGGCCACAATCAGAGCCAGCCACACCACCGTTACTAAAATGTTGGGGATGCCCCACAGGCCCTCGCCGGTGGTTTTCTTGGGGCGGCCCTTCCGGGCGGGGCGCTTGCGGGAGGGGACCTTCCGCTCCGGCGGCGGGGCGTTCATGATTTCGTCGAACTCCGGGCCGTTGTCCCGGTATTCCTGGTCGGGGGTGCTGTCCTCCTGGACCGGCGGCTCCGGCTTGGGTGCCAGCAGGGACTCCACCTCCCGGAGGATGTCGTCCTCCGGCGGGACGGTCTCCTGGGGGAAGGCAGGCGCCTCCTGGGCAGGGGGCTCCTCCGCAGGAGCGGGGGCTTCCGCAACGGCAGGCTCCTCCTCAACGGCGGCAGGCTCCTCCGCAGCAACAGGCCCCTCCTCAGCGGCACCCTCCTAAGAACAGACACTCACCTCCTCAGCGGCAGGCTCTTCCTCAGAAGCAGTCACTTCCTCCTCCGGGGCAGTCTGCTCCAGGGCGGGGATGTCCTCCGGGATAGGCTCCTGGGCCGGGGGCTGCTGGTCCTCAGGGACGAATTCCAGCTCCAGAGGGAGCATTTCGTTTTCGTCCTGAGGGTAATCTTTCAAATCCATAGTGTTCCTCCTGTCAGCGGATGACAATTTGCGCTTCCACAGCCCGGGCGGCCTCCGGCCCCTTCAGCGCCGTAATCAGCGCCAGGCCGAAGGGCACGGCGCAGCCGGCAGAGGTGCCGGTGATGAGCTTCCCGTCGGTGACGGCGGCGGCGTTTACCATGACGGCTCCCGCCATGCTTTCCTCACAGCCGGGGTAGCAGGTGGCCCTTCTGCCCTCCGCAATGCCCAGCATCGCCAGGATGGTGGGGGCGGCGCAGATGGCGGCCACATACTTCCCCGCCTTCCAGGCGTTTTTCACCAAGGTCAGGGCCTCGGGGCTTGCCTTGATAGAAGCCACGCCGCCCAGGCCGCCGGGCAGAATCACCATGTCCAGGTTCCCTTCGTCCACGTCCTTCAGCAGAATATCTGCCTCAATACCGATTTTGTGGCTGCCGTAGACGGTTTTTCCGTTGATGCCAACTGTCTTTACATCCAGTCCGGCCCGGCGCAGCAGGTCCAGGGGGGCCACGGCCTCGGTTTCCTCAAAGCCGGTTCCAAGCAGCATATAAATCATTTTGTTTCCTCCAAACAGGCCGCCACATGGCGGTAGATTTCCTCGTGTATATCCTCCACGGAGCGCATGGCCCCGTTTTTGACGCAGTCGATGACCGTCCAGCCGTAGTAGGCGGCGGCGGCCCGGCCCATCCGGCGGCAGGTGGCGAGGTATGCCATGTCCTGCTCGTGGATGTCGGCGCTGGTGTGTGTGTCCTGCTCCCGGCGGCGCATCATGGCCTCGGTAAAGTCCGTGGGCACATCCAGGTAGATTACCAGGTCGGGCCTGGGCAGGCCCAGCTTGTCGTATTCAAAGTCGTAGAGCCATTTGAGAAAGGCCCTCTGCTTCTCCTCCGGCTCCTTGGAGGCCTGGTGGACGGCGTTGGAGGTGGTGTACCGGTCGGACACGATGAGGCCGCCCTTTTCATACCACTCTCCCCAGACCTTTTTGAAGGATGCATACCGGTCCACCGCATAGAAGGCGGAGGCGGCGTAGGCGTTGACATCCGAGGGGCTGCTGCCAAACTCGCCTCCCAGGTACATCCGAATCAGCGCCGAGCTGGGCTCGGAATACTGGGGAAAAATCAGCCGCTGAAAGCTGCATCCCTGGGCCTCCAGCCGGTCTGTCAAGCGCCTGAACTGGGTGGACTTGCCGGAGCCGTCCGTCCCCTCAATCACAATCAGTTTGCCCATTTTCCTATCTCCTTACAGCTTGGACATAATATCATAGAATACAATATACCACAGAAAAGTCGTTTTGTAAATGTAAAATGTTTTCCCAATACCTTCCCCGCACCCCCAATACCTTCCCCCGGGGGGAAGGTGCCCCAGTGCGCACACTGGGGCGGATGAGGAATGCGGGCGGAAATCTTAACTGTTGTATCGGTTCGTGCTTGCTGTTGGGTATTGTTTACCTTTCAGCAGGCACGCAGGTTTCCGACATCCAGCCTTGCCTCCCGCATTCCTCATCCGTCACGGCTTCGCCGTGCCACCTTCCCCCCGGGGGAAGGTATTGGGCGCGGGGGAAGGCTTTATTCGTGCCATCACATTGTTTCTTCATTCCACAGTTGCAAATTTCACGGCATTATGGTATAATATCGGAATGAATTCAGACAAAGGAAAGAAATAGTTATGGAAATCACTTTTGAAAGCCTCGGGCTGTCCGGGGCTATGCTGAAAGCCCTGGAGGCCAAGGGCTACGGCTACCCCACCACCATCCAGGCCCAGGCCATTCCGGAGTTCATGCAGTGGAAGGACGTCATCGCCAAGGCCCCCACCGGCACCGGCAAGACCTTCGCCTTTGGCATTCCCATGATTGAGCACGTGGACCCCGGCTGTCAGGATGTCCAGGGGCTGATTCTGGCCCCCACCCGGGAGCTGGCCATTCAGATTGGCGACGAGCTGCGGGGGCTGCTGACCTATTTTGAGGGCATCCGGGTGGCGGTGCTCTACGGCGGCGCCGGCATCGGCGGCCAGATCAAGCAGCTGGAGCGCAGGCCCCAGATTGTGGTGGCCACCCCCGGCCGGCTCATGGACCACTACAACCGCAAGACCATCCGCCTGGACAAAATTCAGACCGTAGTGCTGGACGAGGCCGACCGGATGCTGGACATGGGCTTTTTCAAGGACGTAACCCGCATCATCGACAAGGTGAAAAACCGCCGGAATCTGGGCCTGTTCTCCGCCACCATCTCCCAGGAGGTGATGACCGTGTCCTGGATGTACCAGCGGGACGAGGTGGAGATTACCGTGGAGCCCAAGCAGGAGGACCGGCCGGATATCGCCCAGTACGCCATCACCTGCACCCCTCTGGAAAAGGCGGAGAAAACTCTGAAGCTCATCAAATCCCAGGGCTTTGAGCGGGTGATGATTTTCTGCAACACCAAGCATATGTGCCAGCGGCTGTCCGACGAATTCCAGCGGGCGGGCCTGGACTGCGACTGCATCCACGGCGACATCCGCCAGATTCAGCGGGAAAAGACCATGCAGCGCTACCGGGACGGAAAGCTGGCGGTGCTCATCGCCACGGACGTGGCCTCCCGGGGCATCGACGTGGACGACGTGGACTGCGTCATCAACTACGACGTGCCCGAGGAAAACGAATACTACGTCCACCGCATCGGCCGCACCGGCCGGGCCAAGCGCAAGGGCCAGGCCTGGAGCATCATCGGCAACTTCCCCGAAAAGGC
Organism: Eubacteriales bacterium; assembly: GCA_030536515.1. GTDB lineage: Bacteria > Bacillota > Clostridia > Oscillospirales > Oscillospiraceae > Faecousia. The sequence continues at coordinate 58,232 of JAUNPV010000013.1, read as the reverse complement.
CAAGCTGGACGAAATTGCCAAATTCTGCGATTTTCAAATCAAATCCATGGTCATGGCCGACGACGGCAGCCTCACCGAGGAGGTTGTCAAGGCCCCTCCCGCCCCCAAGAGGCGGTTCCGTTGACCGGGGCCCAGCGGGGCTTTCTGCTGCTGTGCAGCCACCTGGGGGACCCCCAGCGAAGGCCTCTGACCACCGCCCAGCTGCGGCTGCTGGCCCGGCGGGTCCAGACCTGGGACCGGCCCGGGGAGGACCGGGAGCTGAATGAACGGGACCTGCTGGCCCTGGGCTACGGCCCCGGTGCGGCGGCCCAAATCCTGCTTCTTTTAAGCCAGGAGGATGTGCTGGACCATTATCTGCAAAAAAACCGGGGCATGACCCCCGTCACCCGGGCGGATGCCCACTACCCGCCCCTGCTCCGGCGGCGGCTGGGCGAGGATGCCCCCGGCTGCCTGTGGACCAGCGGGGACTGTTCCCTGCTGGACAGCCCCACCGTTGCCCTGGTGGGCAGCCGGGACCTCCAGCCCGCCAACCGGGACTTTGCCCGGGCCGTGGGGTTGGAGGCCGCCCGTCAGGGGCTGACCCTGGTGTCCGGCAACGCCCGGGGGGCCGACCGGGCCGCCCAGGATGCCTGTCTGGCGGCGGGAGGCCGGGTCATCAGCGTGGTGGCCGACGAGCTTTCCACGAAAATCCCCTCCAAAAACCTGCTGTTTGTCAGCGAGGAGGACTGCGACGCCCCCTTCTCCGCCCAGCGGGCCCTGAGCCGCAACCGCATCATCCACTGTCTGGGGTCCCTGGTGTTCGTGGCCCAGTGCACCTTTGGCCAGGGCGGCACCTGGGACGGCACCACAAAAAACCTGGACCGGGGGTGGAGCCCCGTGGCGGTGTTTGACGACGGAAGCCAGAGCGCAAACGAGCTGGAAGCCATGGGGGCTTTTGCAGTCAGAGAAGCCGACCTGCAAAATCTCGACACTCTTGGCACCGGGAATTCCAATTTTTTAAGCCTGTAAGGAACGGATTTTGTCCGTTCCTTTTTGTATTTGATATCTTCTGCCGCACCAAAAACCTTCCCCCGGGGGGAAGGTGGCAAAGGCCGACTTTGGCGGACTTTGACGGATGAGGAATGCGGGCAGTAATCTGCGTTGTTGGATACCTTCGTGCGTCGTATATGTAAGATTCAGCAAGCACTAAAATATACAACACAGGACATTGCCGCCCGAATTCCTCATCCGACCTCGCTTACGCTCGGCCACCTTCCCCCCGGGGGAAGGTTTTTTCGGCGGCCTGAGGGCAGGCCGCCCTACAGCACAAGGCCCCGGGCGGAATTTCCGCCCGGGGTGTTTTTATTGTCTCAGCATTTCCCGGATTGCCTTCAGGCGGTCCCATTCCGTCTGGTTTTCCTGGTAGTAGTCCACATATTCCGGCTTCATAAAGGACAGGGGCAGGGGCCAGGAGCGGTAATCCATCTCATCCAGGTCCTCGCTGTAGAGCTTGTCGCCCTGGATGGAATAGACGTAGTCGATGCCGCCGTATTCCTCATTCATCCAGACCGTGTTCTCGCCGTATTGCAGCTGGCAGCCGTCTACGATGGGGGCCCCGTTGCAGCTGGCGAATACCCCGTCCCGGATATCCAGGCCGCTTTCCGTGTTGCCCATGAAGTAGATTTGCTGGGACTCGTCGGTGAGCAGCAGGCTCTTGGCAATGCTGTCCGTCATGTGGCAGTCCAGCACGGCGCAGCTGCTGGAGGTGTACACCTCATACAGGGCCCGGGGGACCTCGTTGGAATCCGCCTTTGCCGGTGCGCCGATGCCGGCGACCGGGCTGCTATACAGGAAGGTGTCCACGCAGGAGGTCAGTATCGCCGCACCGTCGGAGCAGTCCCGGAGCCGGGAGTTGCAGACGGTGAGGGTTTCGCAGTCCTTCAGCTGAAGGGCCCGGCTGCCGCCGTAGAACTCGCAATCACGAACGAAGAAGTCTTTGCATCCGTTGGCCCGGAGCACCGGGGCCGTGGCTCCGGCGGCCTGGTCCCCGAACCCGGCGTTGATGCAGTTGAGGTCGATGGTATTGCATTTGACAAAGTCCAGCACCGGGGCACGCTTGGACTGTGTGATAATCTCACAGCTGTCCGTCCGCTCGCTGGTGATAAACAGGTTGTCCACGTTGTAAATGCTCAGGCCGTAGCCGTCGGAAACCGGATTCCAGAGGTAGTAGGGAGACGGGCCGCCGGACTGGCCGTAGTCGCTGGCGGTGGTGAGGTCATAGACCCCGGCCTTCATAGCGATGATGGTGTCCGGGCCGATGGCCGCCAGAAATTCATCCACGTTGGAGACAACCGCCACAGTCTTATTGGTCTGAACATCCGCCCCCTGGACCACCCGGTCCACCTTGGGGACGGTGAGGTAATAGGTGTCGCTGATGTCGATGAAACTGGCGCCGGGGTCATTGGGTTTCTTTCCGGAGAGGACGGCGTAAACCATGCCCTCCCCCTGGAAGTTCCGGAAGTTCAGGTTGGTGTCAATGGTCGTCTGCTGCCGGCCTTCGGTTACAAAGAAGGGATGGCAGAACACCGGCTCGTTGTTGAAGTAGATGACATAGCACAGCTCCGCCCCGGCGGGGCCGGAGGCCGAGGCCTGGAACTTCTGGGTATCCCCCAGACGGACGCCGGGGGTGAAGGTGAACCCGTAGGAATCCCCGGTGCGCTTCTGGAAATCAATCTCCGCAATCTCCCCCATGCTGGGGGTATCGGGACTCCGGGGCAAAGCCGGCTCCGCCTGGAGCTCCAGCTTGGCGGTGGCGGCCAGTGCGCCGTCTGCATGGTCAAAGGGGACGCTTGCATCAAAGGTGTACCGCCGGGGATTTTTCACGGTGAAGGCCGAAAGGGTCACCGTTTCGCCCTCATGGCCCGCCACCGGCTCGATAATCAGCTCCGGCTGGCAGGACCCCTTCAGCGGTTTGGAAAAAGTGTGCATATAGCGCAGGGTGGCATCCTCGGCAGTTTTGTAGGGCTGGGGCCGGCCGTTCAGCAGGAGCAGCAGGCCGATGCCGTCGCCCCAGTTGTCCTTGGAGGCCTTCAGCTCCGGAATGACGTGGAGGGGTTCGCCGGTGTAGGCCTGAGGAACCTCCTTCCAGCCCAGAGAGAGATAGCTGTTATCACCTTGGACCGCCTCGGCGGCATGGGTTTCCTGAGGCTCCTCCAGGGCCTTCTCCCGGGCGGGGCCCAGGGCCAGGCAGGCGGCGGTCACAGCCACCACCAGCAGGGCGGTTATGGCAAGAATCCACTTGGATTTGGGTCCGAAATTCATAATATGCACCAGCCTTTCTTTCAGATTCCGCTTCTCGGCGCAGAAGCTGGTGGACAGGGCGGTCCTCCCCGGGTCCCCCCGGGCCGCCAGCACCAGCAGGGTCTCGCCGTAGCATTTCCGCTGGTGGTGGTCCATGGTTTTCAGAATCCGCTCGTCGCAGCTGAGCTCGCAGCTCTGGTGAAAGGCCCGGCGGATGAGGACGGTCAAGGGGTTAAACCAGTGGGCCGCCAGAATGGGCATGGCCAGCCATTTAAGCCAAATGTCCCCCCGCCGGTAGTGGGTCAGCTCGTGGCGGAAGACGCACTGCAAAATCTCCGGGCTGTAGGCCCGGTCCGGCAGCACCAGCACCGGGCGCAGGACCCCCAGAAGCATAGGGCTGTCCACGGCGGCGCACCGCATGAGCCTCGGCCCTCTCTTTCCCGCCAGGGGGGCGTAAAGGGCCAAGTCCGAGCTGTCCGGCGGGATTGCCGCCTTCATCACATGGCGGCGGAACCGGAAATACCCCGCCAGCTCCCAGCCCAGGCACCCGGCAAAGCCCAGCAGCCACAGGGCAAACAGCCCGTCCCAGCCGGAAACGGTCCTGGGATTCATCACATACGGCTGCGGCGGGTCCGGCCTTTCCTGAACGTCCAGATAGGGCCGCACCGGGGTGGTTTCCGCCGGGGCAGGGGCCTGAAACAGAGCGTCCTCCCAGGTCACGTCCGCCGGGAGCAGCACCCGGGGGGCGGGCTGGGTGTTGACCAGGGCCGCAGGGAGCTGGGGCGCTTTCAGCGTCAGGGCACCGGGCATGGGCAGAGCCAGCCGCAGCAGCACCAGCACCCAGGCCCAGTAGAGGAAGCTCCTGGGCAGCTTTTTTATCCGCCCCAGCAGAAGCAGCGCCGCCGCCAGGACGCTGCCGCCCACGGTCAGGGACAGCAGACATTTGATAAAGTCCTGCATTTTGACACCTCCCTCAGAATTTCTCGAACATGGCCTTCAGCTCGGCGATGTCGTCGGCGGACAGGCCCTTGCTGTCCACCAACGCGGCCACCAGGTTGCTGGCCCGGCCCTGGTAGAGCTTGCTGACCAGGCTTCTGGCGGCCCAGCTGTTGTAATCGGTCTGGGAAACCGCCGCCCGGTAGTAGAAAATCTTCCGCTTCTCCTGGGTCACAGCTCCCTTGGCGCACAGCCGCTGGACCAGGGTCTTGACGGTGGTGGCCTCCCAGCCCTGGGAGGCCCGGAGGGTCTGCCGCAGCACCGAAACAGGCAGCGCCTCCGCCGAAGCCCAGAGGACCTTCATCACCTCCAGCTCCGAATCGGATATCTTCTCAAAAATCTCTTCCATGGGGATACCTCCTTGGACTACAGTTGTGGTCTACTGGTAGTATAGCATATGAGACTACAGTTGTCAACTGCATTTTTCTGCCGGAGGGTTCTCAGGATGACATGGCAAAATGTGCTTATCGGGTTAGCTCAGCAAAGCCTCCCCTGTGTAAGGGGAGGTGGCCCGGCGTAAGCCGGGTCGGAGGGGTTGCTTGGAGAGCCTATGGTTTGCACAATATTCCAGGCTCCTGTGCAGTGGGCAGCTGCCAGACAACCCCTCAGTCTGCCCTTCGGGCAGCCAGCTCCCCTTACACAGGGGAGCCTTTGGCCTGTGCCATGCTTGCTTGCTGAGCGAAACCCATAAGCACATTATAAAATCCCCGGAGCTTTCGCTCCGGGGATTGCAGATGAAAGTTAGCCGACGCCGTAGACTTCCCTGTTGTAGCGGGCGATTTCGTCCACCATAATGGGGTTGACGTGGGGGTACAGGGTGCCGGGCAGGCCGTAGGTGATGCTGGGGATGAAGTGGCCGCCGGGACCGTAGGTCTGGCAGACCTTGCGGACCTCGGCACGGATTTCTTCCTCGGTGGCATCGGGCCGGTCGATGATGGAGTCAATGCCGCCCATCAGGGTCATGCGGCCGTTCAGCCGCTTCTGAATGCCCACAATGTCGTTGGTATTCAGCACGCCCTGCCAGATGTCAATGCCCAGCTCCACCATGTCCTCCACCAGAGGCTCGCAGTAGCTGTCGGAGTGGTGCATGATGAGAACGCCGTGGTCTTTCATGTAGTTGTACATCTTCACGTACTGGGGCTTGATGAACTCCCGCCAGTCAGTCGGGCTGATAAAGAGGCTTCCCTTGCTGCCCCAGTCGTCGTGGGAGATGATGATGTCCGGGTGCAGGTTGTCCACCAGCAGCTTGGTGTACTGGAAGCGGTACTCGCCGATGGCCTCCAGCAGCTCCAGGGTGTCCTCGGGCTCCAGCTTCAGGTTGATGCACAGATTCTCAATGCCCATCAGGTTGTGGGCCTGCTCCCAGACGCCGGTGCCCATGAAGGACATGACCAGCTGCTCGTCACGGTTGACCTGGGCAGCGGCCGCCCTGGCATCCGCCCACAGCTCGGGAGCGGAGCAGTTGGCCACCAGGTCGGGGACCTTCACGGTGTCCTTCCACTCGGTGACCTCCGGGCAGACCAAATCGTCCTCGCTGGGGAATGCAAACATCTGGGTCTCGGGCCACAGGTAGGTGGTGCCCCACTGGTCCTTGGTGGTGAAGCCCTTCTTCCGGTTGCCCCGGGTGAACCGCTGGACCGGGTCCACCATCACGGCCTTGACGGCCTCGTAGTCGTTGACCAGCCGGTCCGGGTGGCCGTCGGGCTTCAGGGTCTCCAGAAAATTCTGCTTTGCGGTAAGCATATGTCGTTCCTCCTATGCGTTGCGTAAACTTACGCAGAGAATATGAAATTCTCTGCGTAAGCGCTTATATCATATAATGTATGTGCTTACAGGTTTATGGGGGTATCAGGCTCTTGCGTCGATTTCGGCCTGGTACTGCTCGATGCGCTCGTTGGTCAGCTTGTAGCCGAACTTCAGCAGGAAGAAGCCGATGAGCAGGAACACGGCGGGCCACAGGCAGAAGGAGGCGCAGATGCCCCGCTGCAGGGAGGCGGGCAGCTGGGCCACATAGCTGAAGTCCAGAGCGGCAACGCCTTCGTTGATGAGGGTCTTGAATGCATCGTAGCCAGCCAGAGCCAGGCAGGCGTTCAGGATGACGGACTTAATCATAACGGCCACCTTCAGAGGCACGTTCTGCAGGCCCATGATGAAGCCGGTGCTGTCCTTGCCGGACTTCCACTTGGCGTAGACGGCGGTGTCGGCGTACAGAGCGGGTGAGCAGGCGTAGCACACGCCGTAGCCGCACTGGGCCAGCAGCATGAGGATGAACACCACCGTGGGCATGGCGTACAGGAAGTAGGCGGCAATCATCAGAATGGCCATGGCCAGATAGGCAAACAGGATGCAGCCACGGTTGCTCATCTTCTTGGCAATGTACCGGGCCAGGAAAGCGCCCAGCACGGCGGCCAGGTTGGCGAAGAACACATAGGTAATCTGCAAACCGGTGCCCATGGCGTACTTGAAGTAGTAAACGGCGGAGGCAGCCACCAGGAACTTGACAATCCACTTGGCCAAATCAGCCAGGACCAGCAGCAGCAGGGGCTGGTTTTCCAGCAGGGCCTTGGCCATATCCTTGGGCGTGGTCTGCTTCTGCTTGATTCTGGGGGCCTTGGGGTCCTCGATTTCCTCGTAGCCGTCGGTGATCTTGAAGTGGACGAAGTAGCCCACAGCCATCACAACGCCGAACAGGAAGGCAGCGGCGGCGTACTGATAGCCGTCAGCGCCCAGCTTGTCCGCCACCACAATGGCCACAGCCTGGAAGGCATAGGAGAAGACCACGCCGGACAGGTTATTCCAGGTGGCACGGGAGGAGGCCAGAGCCGCGCGGCCCTCCGGCGTTCCGCCGGCCTTGGAAACCATGGCCACGTTTGCAACATAGGGGAAGTTCCAGCCGATGTGGCTGAGGATGAAGGCGGCGCAGATGACAACGGCGGAGACAGTGGGGTTGGCGCTGATGTTCAGGAACTGGAAGGCGAACAGGAAGGGAATAATCCAGGGCACCATAATCAGCCAGGTGCGGTAGCGGCCCCATTTGCCGGCCTTTGCAGCGTCGATGATGCCGCCGTAAACCCAGGACAGGCAGGCATCCACGGTGGAGGTGATGGTACTGACGGTACCGGCCAGAGCTGCGCTGAAGCCGGCGACGTTGGTCATGAACGCGTTGAAGTAGAACGTTTCAACGTTGGTCATGAGGGTGAAACCGAAGTCGCCAAAGCCATACCAGAATTTCAGGGCATTGGACAGGGGCTTCTTTTCGGTTGCGGGAGCTTTCTGTGACATGATGATCCTCCTCTGTAAAAATATATATTTGCCCGGAGGCGCTTATCCCGCCGGACCGTTTAAACCCGGGCCCTGCCGTGAAGGGAAGGTACGGATTGAAACCAAATAAAGCGTTGCACTGCGCCGCAGCTTCTGCTATAATGATGCCATAACCTACGAAAGAGAGAGAATACGATGGGAACTGCTTCATCTTTGGTTGTTGGAATGCTGTCGCTGGCTGCGGCAGCGCTGGGCTTTTTGTGGACGAAAAACTATTTTGTGTCCATTCTCATTGCGGTGGTGGCCATGCTGGTGGGCAAGTCTGTGGTGAGCTTTGTGCTGATTTTGTGGGACCGGTTCCGGGCCAGGTACTTCCCCCTGCCCGCCCTGACTCCCTTTTTTGAGCGGGGGCTGGAGGATCAGCCGGACCAGGACGTCCCCGCCCACACCCAGGGCATCCGGGTGCTGGCCATGACCGAGTCGCTGGCACTGAACGCCGATACCGAGCCTGTTTATATGGACATGGTGGCCCGGTCGCTGGACACCCTTTCCGGAGAGCATCCCATTTTCGCCCGCCGGCTGGAGGTGGTAAACCGCCGGGAGCTTCCGGTCCAGTATACGGCGGCCCTGTGCGGCCAGGACGGCAGACGCATGGGCAAGTGCCTTCGCACCTGGCTGAAAACCTATCCCCTGCGGGATATGCACGCCAGGGTTCAAAACCGGGACCTGTTCCTGTGCGATGGGCTGGCGGAGGTGCCGGGCGGCGGGGAAATCCGCTATACTGTGATGGTGCTCTTTGACGGCGGGCTGCCCGTCACCGTTGGGAAGCCGCCCCGGGAGGACAAGGCTCCGGCAGCCGGGGAGAATCAGTGAATATCTCCAAACCGCCCCGGATGATACTCCTATTATATATGCAAACAGCACAATAATTCAATGCACATTTTCGTGAGAAAAACATATGGGCTTTCCTCAGTAATGAGGAAAGCCCATTTTTCTACCGCCCGGATACCTGGTAGCGCCGGTAGACCCACCTTCCGCCCCAGGCCGCCGCCGCGCAGACCAGGACATACAGGATTGGCACCGCCTGCCAGGCAGTCAGATACCCGCCGGGTACAGGCAGGGTGTATCGCCCGAACACATTCCAGGGGGCCAGGAAGGCCCAGGGCTGCCAGTCCCACAGCTGGGCCAGCACCCGGTCATATTCCGGCACGTTTACCAGCATGGATGCCAGCAGCATCCCCGCTGAAATAGCCATGGCCGCCATGCTGCTGCGCAGCAGCTCCGACAGGAGCATCACAGCCACGGCCACAAGCACCGCCGTCACCAGCAGATTGCCGTAAGCGATGAGCATGGCCTGGCCGCAGGTGATGGGGTCGGAGCTGCCCCGGTTGTCCAGCTGGAAGGCCCCGTGGAACCCGCCGCCGCCGTACAGCATGACGGTGATGGCCACGGTCACGGCGCACAGCACCAGGGCAGCCGCCACCGCACAGCTGATGCCGGCCAGCATTTTCGCCCAGTACAGCTGGCCCTTTCCTCTGGGGCTGCTGAGCAGCAGCTGGTCCGTTCTGCGGCTGTGCTCCTCCGGAAACACCCCGGAAAGGGCAATGGACAAAAACAGGATAACCAGGAATCCCACGGTCTGATAGCCCAGGAAAATCTGGTTATAGGTCTCGTACTCCCGGAACACCACCGGCTTTTCAATGCGGCTCTCCCGCTCCGTCCAGAAGGCAATCTCCCCCTCTGTCAGCCGGGCGTCCCGCCAGTTCTGCTCCAGCAGGGTCTGCCGCTGGGCGTAGAGCGCCTGCTCGGTGGGTGCTCTGCCCTCGATAATGTCCGTCCCCGTCAGGGCGGTGTTTCCCAGGGCAAAGTTGAAAATTTCGCTGTATGGACGGGCATAGGTCTGGTATTCCGGGGTGCCGGTATAGTGCTTTCCCGGGACGATTCTGACCTTCTGATAGGCCCGGGACATTTCCTCCAGCAGCCTTTGGTCGATGGGTCTGCCGTCCAGCGCCCGGGCATAGGCCTGGTCCTTCCGGATTTCATCGTATGCTGAGCCCATCACCGCCCCGTCCACCACATACCGGCCAAACAGCCGGGCGGTGCTGCAAACCACAGCCACCAGCAGGCACAGGACGAAGGCAGTTTTCACCAGCTTCCGGTCCCATATTTTTTTGCACTCAAAGCGGTACAGTCTTCCAAAGATATGCATGGCTCATTCCTCCCCGAACCGGCGCAGGTAGAACTCCTCCAGGCTTCCCCTGGATTCGTCCCATTCTCCGCTGTAAATCAGCTGTCCGTCCTTCATCATCAGCACCTCCTGGGCGATGTGTTCAATGTCCGAGACAATGTGGGTGGACAGCAGCACGATGCTGTCCCGGCCCAGGTCCTCGATGAGGCTGCGAAAGCGGACCCGCTCCTTGGGGTCCAGCCCGGCGGTGGGCTCGTCCAGCACCAGCAGCTTCGGGTCGTTCAGCAGGGCCTGGGCAATGCCCAGCCGCTGCTTCATGCCGCCGGAGTAGGTTTTGACCTTCTTCCCCGCCGCCCCCTCCAGGGACACCAGCGCCAGCAGCTCCTCCGTCCGCCGCCGGGCCACGGCCCTGGGCAGCCCCTTCAGCGCCGCCATGTACAGCAGAAAGTCCCGTCCGGTGAACTCCGGGTAGTAGCCGAAATCCTGGGGCAGATACCCCAGCACGGCCCGGTACCGCTCCTGCCCCACGTCGATGCCGTCAAAGGCGACGGTGCCGCCGGTGGGCTTTAAAATGCCGCAGATCATCCGCATGAGGGTGGTCTTTCCTGCGCCGTTGGCCCCCAGCAGGCCGTATACCCCCCGGTGGAGGGTCAGGGAAATGCGGTCCACCGCAATTTTGTTTTGATACTGCTTGGTCAGTCTGTCAATCATCAGCTCCATGCCAATTCCTCCGTTTGTTTTACCATTTGCCAGCATTGCTTTGTGGTACCCAGGCCCAGAAGCGCCAGGGCTGCCAGCCACCAGGCCAGGGCCGGGGCCTCATAGGCTGCCGGGAAGGACTGGTGCAGAAATGTGCTTCCGGCGCACACCGCCGCCGCTATCCCGGCGCACAGGAAGTCCCCCTCCCGGCCCCGGACCCGGCGGACCGCCCACAGCCCCCCAAAGGCGGTGAGCAGATAGGGGCAGGCCATGCAGGCGGCGGTCTGGGCCAGCCCCACGCCGCTGCTTTTGGCGGCAAAGGGCACCAGCAGGCAGAACAGAGCGCCGTTGGCCGCCCCCAAAATCAGCAGCCGGGCCAGCACTACGCTTTTCAGCGAAAACCGGGTGGACAGCTCAAACTCCGCCATCCCCCACCGCTGGGACCGGCCGCTTTCCGTCAGCACCGACAAGGCCAGCAGGGGCATACACGCCGAAAGCCACCACAGCACATCCCGTTCCAGCCACTGCGTCCCAGCCAGCGCCCCGGCAAACAGCGCCCCGGACAGGACCCAGACCCATTTGCGCACATACCCCGCCTGGGCCAGCAGAAAGGCCGGGGTGCCCATGGACGGTGCCGGCAGGGCCCGGAGAAATGCCCGCTTCCCGGCGGGCTTTGGGGGCTCAAAGGCGGTTTTCAGTGCGTTTTTCAAATTTTTGTTCATCCATACTCCTCCCCTAATTTTTTCTTCAGCTTTTTCGCCGCCTGGGATACCCGGCGGTACAGAGAAAACCGGGACAGGCCGTACAGGCCGCTCAGCACCGACATGGGCACCTCGTTGACATAGCGCAGCAGCAGCAGCTCCCGGTCCGCCTCATCCAGCTCCGCCAGGGCCATCCGCACGGCGGCCCGGGTGAGCATGGCGTCCTCCCCGTCCCCTTCCAGCGCCTGCTCGTCCAGCGGCTCCGGCTTGTGCCGGCGGTATTCGTCCACACAGAGGTTTCGGGCCACGGTGTACAGATACTGCATGGACCGCCCGCCGCCCTGCTCTCCGCTTTCCAGAAACCGGAGAAAGGTCTCCTGGGTCAGGTCCTCCGCCATTTCCCGCTGGCGGACCTTGAAATAGCAGTAGCGGTAGATGCGGTCATATTGTTCTTCCAAATCCATTGCCACCGGCAAAACCTCCTTTCACAATGATTAACGGTTTCCCCATGCCAAATGTGCGGCATACTGAAAAAACTTTCGGCTGGTTTTGAAAAAAGCCGCACCGGTTTTCTGGCCGGTGCGGCAGTTTTTAGTATCCTATCATCTGTGCCTTGCCATGTCCGCCGCATCCAGCAGCTGAAACGACAGCAGCAGGTACAGCCGCAGGGAAGCGTCGTCCAGGTTCAGGCGGGTCAGCTCCTGGATTTTGCCCAGCCGGTAGGTCAGGGTGGTTCTGTGGATGATGAGGGCGGAGGCCGTCAGCGGCACGCTCCGCTCGCAGCGCAGGTAGACCTTCAGGGTCTTGTAATACTCGCTGCCCACCGCCTGGTCGTGGGCCTTCAGCTCCAGCAGCACCGGATGGACCACCATGGTCACCGGCAGCTCCCCGCAGGACCGGTCCCGGATGTAGGACAGGGCGCAGGCGGCGAAGGAGACCAGCCAGTCGCTGCTGTCCTCCTCCACGATGTAGCGCATGGCGATATCCGCCTGCAAAAAGCCCTGCTGCATGGCCTGGATGCCGCTGATGGGGTTGGAAATGCCGCAGTACATACAGGCGTCCCGAATCAGCGGGGCCAGCCTTGCCCGAACGTCGGCAAACTTCAGCGGGGACCGGTCCATGTTGATGACGGCGCACAGCTGCTGGTCGTAGAAAAAGGTGACGCACCCGGCCAAAATAGAGGACAGGCGGCTGTTGAGCGCGTCGTCAGACCGGACCGACAGGCTCTGGTTCTGGTTCTGGACCTTCAGGCACAGGTACTGCTCCTCGGGCTTCCAGTTGAGGATGCTCAGCACCGCCTGCAAATCCCGCTCGTTGGTCTTGCCGGTGGTCATCAGCTCCACCAGGGTCTCCTCAAAATTGTGGCTCCGCCGGTAGCTGCGCTGGTCCATGCTGCGCATCCAGGCGATGATATACTCCCCAAAATACTCCGCCGCCCAGGCCTGGCCGGGCTGGAGGGGGGTGCCCAGCTCGTTGATGAGCAGGCGGCCCCAGTAGTGGTCCCCGTCCCAGAGGTTCACGTAGAGGCTGCGCATATTGTGGGGATACTGGTCGATGTCCCAGATTCCGGCGTGGTGCAGCTGCATGGTTTTGCGGTAGGCATCGTCAAATTTGAATTCGTCGATGAGCCACAGGGGGATGTAGGTTTTCTGGGTCTTGTCGTTGTACTCAAATTCCAGCATTCCGTCCACATGGTTGGACATGGCGATGACGGAGAACATATTGTCGTGGATGTACAGAGGGTTCCGGAAAAATTCCGACGCCGCCCGGCACAGCTCCTGGAGGGTCCCGCCGCCGCTGATGATGTTGTTAATCCGGTGCTCAAATTCGCCGTAGCGCTGGAAGGTGGTCATCACATGGTTGGCCACCTGGGGAAAGGGCTTGTCCACCCGGCGCAGATGGGGCGCGTCCCCCGCCAGCGGGCCGGTGGTCACATAGCAGAACTCGTCCGCCGGAAAGCCCGCCTCCGCCCCCTGGGGAATCAGATAGAGGATATCCCGCCGCAGCTCCCCCTGGCCCCAGTAAATCTGGCAGCCGGACAGGCAGGGAGCCTCCCCGGGCCGGTGGGCCTCGAACTCCCACCACAGCTCCTCCATGGTATCGGCGAGCATCTGAATATTCAGCCGGATGGTCCGGGTGTCCCGGGGCTGCAAGCTCTGCATGGCAATCCTCTCCCTGCGTCAAATTTTCTTCATTGTATCCTTATTTTTTAGGAAAAGCAATATCCGAAATCAATAAAAAGAAGGAATTTATTTTGTTCTGTAAGTTCTATTTGACAATAACCATGTTCGGTGGTATCCTATAATTATAAATTATGCACAAAAAGCAAGCATTTCTCCCGGGCGGGCTTCCCTCATTTCTGCGAATGGGGCAGTGGCTTTTTCCCTGTATTTCCGCAAATTTTTCCATAAAGAAGGATGAAAATGTCTCAATTCAAACTCGATACCGCCGCCTATCTGCGCCGCATCGGCATGGAAGGGCCGCTGGAGCCCACGGCGGAAAATCTTCTCCGGCTGACCCGGGCCCATCTGGAGGCGGTGCCCTTTGAGAATCTGGAGGTCTGCCTGGAGGGCCGGGAGCCCGACCTTTCGCCGGAGGGGCTGTACCGGAAGGTGGTGGAGCGCCGCCGGGGCGGCTGGTGCTTTGAGCTGAACAAGCTGTTTTATCTGCTGCTGACCGAACTGGGCTACCGCTGCCGCAGCGTCCCCGCCCGGGTGATTCACCTGCGGACGGTCATCCGTCCCGTCACCCACCGGGCCACCCTTGTGACCGCCGGCGGCCGGACCTGGTACTGTGACGTGGGCTTCGGCGGTGCCGGACCCAAGGGGGCCATTGCCATTGACACCGACGGTGAACAGACCGTTTTCGGCGACACCTTCCGCGTCACCCCCAACACCGGCGATTACACCGGCTGGTACCCCGGCGAAATCACCATTTCCCGCCTGGACGGCGGCCGCTGGGAGCCGGTGCTGTGCTTCCGGGACACCGATGTCTGGCAGGACCAGGACTTCGGCACCCTCAGCGGCTACTTTGCCGCCCACCCCCACTCCCCCTTCAAAGGCAAGGCCGTGCTCTACCGCTGCACCCCCGGGGGCTGGATTTCCCTGGTGGACAGGCACCTGGTCCGCCTGGACCGGGGCCTGCGGACGGAGGCCGACCTGGCGCCGGAGCAGGTGCAAACCGTTATTTCTCAGGAATTCGGGCTGACCCTTTCCTGAAAATATATTTTGAAAATTATAATTGGGAGGTACATACCATGTTAACCAAGCGTCAGAATCTTCTGGAAACCATCCACGGCGGCCACCCCGACCGGTTTGTGAACCAGTACGAGGCCTTCAACATCCTCCTGGGTTCCCCCTTCGGCAACCGCAACCCCAACCCCAAGTACGGCGAGATGAATGTGGTCAACGCCTGGGGCGTGACCAAGTCCTTCCCCGTGGGCACCCCCGGCGCCTTCCCTGTCCACACCCCCGATAAAATCGTCATCAAGGACATCGAAAACTGGCGTGAGTATGTGAAGGTCCCCCGTGTGGTCTACGATGCCCAGGAGTGGGAGCCCTTCATTGCCAAGGCCGAGGCCGTGGACCGCAAGGAGCAGTTCCTGGCTCCCTTCTTTGCCCCCGGCGTGTTTGAGCAGTGCCACTACCTGATGGAGATTCAGAACTGCCTGATGGCCTTCTATGAGTATCCCGACGAGATGCACGAGCTGGTGGACTGCATCACCCAGTTTGAGCTGGACTACGCCGCCGAGCTGTGCAAGTACATCAAGCCCGATGCCATCTTCCACCACGACGACTGGGGCAGCCAGCAGTCCACCTTCATCTCCCCCGATATGTTCCGGGAGTTCTTCAAGCCCGCCTACGAGAAAATCTACGGCTACTACAAGTCCCACGGTGTCGAGCTGGTCATCCACCACTCCGACTCCTACGCCGCCACCCTGGTGCCCGACATGATTGACATGGGCATCGACATCTGGCAGGGCGTGATGACCACCAACAACATCCCCGAGCTCATCAAAAAGTACGGCGGCAAAATCTCCTTCATGGGCGGCATCGACAGCGCCACCATCGACTACGAGGGCTGGACCCCCGAGGTCGTGGCCAAGCAGGTGGACCGGGCCTGCGCCGAGTGCGGCAAGCTCTACTTCATCCCCGGCGCCTCCCAGGGTCTGCCCATGAGCACCTTCCCCGGCGTTTACGAGGAAACCACCCGCCAGATTGACCTGGCAAGCAAGAGATATTTCTAAATTAACGAACCCCCTGGTGCAATAGCATCAGGGGGGCTCTATATTCTGCCATTCTCAGGCGCATTGCGGCGGGGGGATAGCATTGTTTGCTTATCGGCTTTGCTGAGCTAACCCGATAAGCACAATTCGTATTATTCAAACAAAAAGCAGCTGGTATAGGCGATGGTGTCTGGGCCGTAGTAGTAGGGCAGGTGATTGGCCTTGCAGGCCTCGGACACCACCATGCCGAAGGCCTCCATGGACCGGACCATTTTCTCCGGGAACCGGCAGGGAGCGTCGGGGTAGGAGCAGGTCTTGCACTGGGTGCAGCACCCGGCCCCAATGGCCAGCACCGGAACGCCCCGGGTCCGGAGGGACTCGTACATCTGCAAAAAGTGCTTTTTATGCCGGGCCTCCGCCTCCATCATGCCCTCCCAGTCCATGCTGTCCTCCAGCTGGCCCACGGTCTGGACCAGAATGCCGCTGGTGCAGGCCCCAATCTGGGCGGCCAGCTCCTCCAGGGTGCCGCAGCCCGGAGGGCAGCTCCACCGCTTGCCGTACTGGCCGCAGGTGTTGGCCTGGCACATCTGGCGGACCTCCTGCTTCAAAACCAGGGTCTTGGGGTCCAGAGGCCCGGTGTGGGTAAAGCCCGTGGCCTCCGCCAGGGCAGCCGCTTCCGCATAATCCATGCTATTCATCCTCCTCGAACATCAGACAGTCTACATAGGTATCGTTGAACTCCGGCCGGGAGGCCAGCTCCAAAAATTCCGTTCCCTGGGCCAGGGCTGTGCTGTACTGGAACTCCCCTGCGCTGACGGCGCACAGCCGTGCCCCGGCTCCCGCCGCATTGCCAATGGGCTGAATCCGGTCCAGCAGCACCGGCGGAATCATGCCGATGGCGCAGGCGGAGGCGGGGTCTAAGTAATTGCCGAAGGCCCCGGCCAGGTACACCCGCCGGATATCCGCCGGGGTGACACCCATGGCCCTGCACATCAGCTCGATGCCCGCCCGAATGGCGGCCTTGGCCAGCTGGACCTCCCGGACGTCCTTCTGGGTCAGAAATACGGCCGTTCCCTCCAGGGTGTACCGGTCGCCGCATTCCATGCGGCCGCTTTCGCCGATGTCGCCCTTTTGCAGCAGAGCCGTCACCAGGTCCAGAAGCCCCGAGCCGCACAGGCCCACCGGCTCCCCGCCGCCGATGACGGAGAAGGTGATGTTTCCATCCTTCCAGGCCACGTGGTCCACAGCCCCCACAGCCCCCCGCATTCCGCACTGAATCTTGGCCCCCTCGAAGGCCGGTCCCGCGGCGGTGGAGCAGGCAATCCGGCGGCGGCTGTCGCCCAGCACCATTTCGCCGTTGGTGCCAATGTCAATCATCAGCGTCAGCTCCTGAAGCCGGTCAAACCGGGTTGCCACCAGGCAGCCCACGGTGTCCGCCCCCACGAAGCCTGCAATGTTGGGAAGCATCCGCACCCGGGCCCCGGGGCACACCGGCAGCAGGTCCTTCCCCGCCAAGTCCATGGCGTGGCTGACCTTGGGCATATAGGGGGGCACCGTCAGGGATTTGGGGTCGATGCCCAGCAGCAGATGGTGCATGGCGGTGTTGCCCACAATGCTGATCAGGCCAATCTGAGCCGGGTCGATGGCAGCCTGCTCCGACACCTGGCGCAGCAGAGCCTCCATGCCATGGCGGATGCAGCCGGACAGAGCGGCGGCATCCTGCTCCATGGCATACTGGATGCGGGAAATCACGTCGGCCCCGTACCGGGTCTGGGGGTTCACGGCGCTGGCCTGGGCCAGGAGGTGCCCGTCCCGGCCGCTGAGCAGATAGCACACCACCGTGGTAGTGCCCACGTCGAAGGCGGCGGCGTAGTCACATTCCCCGTCTGCCTGGGCACTTACCTCCACCGATGCGGTGAGAATGTCGGTTTTGGTTTTTTCCGGCAGGGTCACAGTGATGTCCCTGTCAATTTTCGTGCCGCAGGCCAGCTGCTCCTTCCCGTCCACCAGCACCCGGCACTTGCCGCAGGTGCCGTGGCCGCCGCAGGGCGCGTCTGGCGCAGCCCCGCCCCTTTGCAGGACCCCCAGCAGCGTCTCCCCCGCCGGCGCACGCAGGGTCCGGCCTGTGTTCTGAATGGTTACCTTGTAGTCCATGCGATCCTTCCTTTCATTCTACTGCCGGTCCCAGATGAAGATGCAGCTCCTCCAGGGCCGAGCTGAACAGAAGATTTGCCTCCGCAATCTGCGGATAGGTCCAATAGAGCCTCCAGTCCTCCTCCTGCCGGAGGGGGAACCACCGCAGCCGGGGGTCCTCCCGGGGGGTCATACATTTTGGCAGCAGCAGGGCGCATTTGCCCGCCGCCGTCAGGGTGAACAGCCGGTAGAGGTCCTGGCCTTGGTACTGGGGGCTTAGCTTGTGCCGCTGGCAGAAGGCCAGCAGCTGGGCGTCGCTGAGGACCGCCACCGCCAGCCAGCTCAGGTCGCTGATGTCGATGATGTCCATGTCCTCCAGGTCCGGCTGGTTGCGCAGCAGCAGGCCGATGGGGGACCGGAGCAGCTCCTCCGAAACAAACTGGGGATTGTCCGAGGCTGCGCCGCCCACCGCCAGGTCCACCTGGTGCTCCTGCAGCAGCCGGGTGCACTCCTCCTGGGTGTGCTCAGAGCAGGAGATTTCCAGATTCTCCTTCTGGCTGCAATAGCGCATCAGATTATCCTCCAACAGCAGCAGGGTTCCCGCCGCAAAGGCCATGCGGATGCGCAGGCGGAACCGCTCGGTGCTGGTGCGCATCTGGTCGGCAATGCTGTCCAGCTCCTTGACCACCGCCCGGACCCGCTCGTAAAACAGCACCCCCGTGGGGGTCAGAAACACGCCGCCGGAGTCCCGGACGAACAGCTCCACCCCCAGCTCCTCCTCCAGGCGGCAGACCGCCTTGGACACCGCCTGGCGGGAAATGTACAGTGACTCCGCCGCGCTGACGATGCTGCGGCTGTCCGCCACCGCCAAAAAATACCGAAGCTGCCTCAGTTCCATGCGGTCCCTCCTCTCCCCTTTTTTTCCATTCTATCACAGCCTTTGACAGAACGCAACAGTAAGATGCAGGGGCGCAACGAAAATTTGCGTAAAGCCGCAAAATACAACTGCTTTTCATTTCGACAATCTATGCTATAATGCAATTATCCATAATAACTAAGAAGGAGTTGCAAACCATGATCATTATTGGCGAAAAAATCAACGGCTCCATTCCCTCCGTGGCCAAGGCCATTGCCGAGCGCAACGAGGATTGGATTCGTCACCTGGCCAAGATTCAGACCGAGGCCGGCGCTGACTTCATCGATGTCTGTGCATCCGTGAAGGACAACGAGGTGGAGACCCTCCACTGGCTCATCGACCTGGTCCAGGAGGTCACCGACACCCCCATCTGCATCGACAGCCCCAATCCCGAGTCCTGCGTTGCCGCCATGCCCTTCTGCAAGAGGCCCGGCATGATCAACTCCGTTTCCATGGAGGGCAACAAGGTGGACGTGGTCTTCCCGGCCATCGCCAATACCAGCTGGCAGTGCGTGGCCCTGCTGTGCGCCAAGGGCATCCCCTCCTCCGCCGAGGAGCGGCTGCAGGTGTTCGACCAGCTGATGGTCAAGGTCAAGGAGTACGGCATCGCCCCCAGCCGTATCCACATCGACCCTCTGGTTGAAATGCTGTGCACCTCTGAGGACGGCATTTCCATGGTCATCGAGGTCATCCAGAGCGTCAAGAAGCAGTACCCCGCCATCCATGTCACCGGCGCTGTTTCCAACATCTCCTTCAACCTGCCCGTCCGGAAGCTGCTGAACCAGGCCTTCCTGGTGCTGGCAATGAACGCCGGCATGGACTCCGGCGTTATGGACCCCACCAACCGGGACATGATGGGCATGATGTACGCCACCGAGGCCATGCTGGGCCTGGACGAATACTGCATGGAGTACATCGGTGCCTACCGGGAGAACAAGTTCGGCCCTGTGAAAGCGTAAACCTTTGGTCATGTGACCATTCAAATCATCACATATTTTTAGGAGGAAAAACATTATGTCCAAGATTGAAGAACTGGCTCATGCAGTAGAAATCGGCAAGGCCAAGCTGGTCCCCGGCCTGGTGCAGGAGGCCCTGGATGAGGGCAACGCCCCCATCGACATTCTGAACAAGGGTATGATCGACGCCATGGCCATCGTGGGCGACAAGTTCAAGAAGAACGAAATCTTCGTTCCCGAAATGCTGATTGCCGCCAAGGCCATGAAGAAGGGCGTTGAGGTCCTGAAGCCCCATCTGGCCGGTGACAACTCCGCCAAAATCGGCAAGATGGCCATGGGCACCGTTTCCGGCGACCTGCACGACATCGGCAAGAACCTGGTCATTATGATGATTGAGTCCACCGGCTACGAGGTGGTGGACCTGGGCATCGACGTGCCCGTGGAGCGCTTCATGGAGGCCGCCTCCGACCCCGAAATCACCCTGATTGGCGTGTCCGCTCTGCTGACCACCACCATGCCCGCCATGCAGGAGACCGTTGCTGCGCTGAACAAGCATCCCCGCCGCAGCGAGTTCAAGGTCATCGTCGGCGGTGCGCCCATCACCCCCGCCTTCGCAGAGGAGATCGGTGCCGACGCTTACTCCGACGACGCCGCTTCCGCCGCCGAAACCGCCAAGGCTCTGGCCAAGAAGTAATTTCCCATACATGATAAAAGGAGGTATCGCTTCGGCGATACCTCCTTTTGGTTTTTCTGATTATGTACCCTCCCGGGACGGCTGGCGGGCTTTGCCCAGCCTCCATTGGAAGAAGGCAGCGGTCAGGGGCAGCAGGGCTGCCAGGAAAATGGCGTTTTTTAAACTTCTCTCACTGCTGACACCGTGAAGAATCTGCATATCCGCCGCTTTTCCCACAATCCACGGGCCGATGGAGCCGCCCATGTCGCCGCCGGCGGCCAGCAGGGCAAACAGGGCCGTTCCCGCTTTTGGCAGGCTGGCCGAGGCCATGGACAGGGTCCCGGGCCAGGAGATGCTCACAAAGAAGCCCGTCAGCGCGCAGGCTGCTGCCCCCATCCAGGGCACCGGGGCCACCGCCGCCACCAGATAGCTGCAAACCGCCAGGCAGCTGCCCAGCACCAGCAGCCTGGACAGGTCGAACCGGTAGCCGTACAGCCCATGGACCAGGCGGCCCAGCCCCAGCATCAGGGCAAAGCCTCCCACGCCCAGCAGGTCTCCCCAGGCCTTCGGCAGGTCCAGGCCCTCCTGCATAAAGGTGCTGCTCCACTGGGACATGGTGCACTCCGCCCCGCCGCTGAACAAAATCGCCGCCAGCGCCAGCAGGAAGGTGGGCGACATCAGCATTTTCCCGGAGGAGGTCACCTCCTCCCTTTTGCATTTCCGGACCAGCGGCACCTTGAAAAAGAAAAGGGCGTTGAGAAACGGCAGCGCCGCATACGTCAGCACGATGCTCTGCCAGCTCAGCCCCAGCACCAGGGCCAGGGTGGTCAGGATGATGCAGCCCAGCTTGCCCACGGCATACATGGAGTGAAGCAGGCTCATCTCCCGGGCCTTGTTTTCGCTGGGCAGCGCATCCACAATGGGGCTCAGCAGCAGCTCAAACAGGCCTCCCGCACCGGCGAAAATCACGGTGCCTATCAGAAATCCGGCAAATTCACGGCCGGGCAGCAGCCAGGGGGTCAGCGCAAAGAAGCACAGCCCGCCGCCGCAGAGAAAATGGGCCGCCACCACAAAGGGCCGGTAGCCATACCGGTCCACCGGCTTGCTGCATCCGATGTCCACCAGCACCTGGGTGGCAAAATTCACAAACACCAGGGTCCCGAACTGGGAATAGCGCAGACCGTAAGCGTCCTTCAGCAGCACGAACAGCAGGGGCGTCAAATTGATGACCACAGCCTGAATCATATCTGCAAGATAGCAGGCGTAGGCGGTTTTCCGGTATTCCTTGGGCATTTTTTCTCTCCTCCGGCGGTTTTTCTTTCATTGTACCACAGATGGAGCAGAAGTCATACTATTTTAGCGGAAAATCTTTAAGAAGATTTTTTGCCTGCGGCGATGGGGCACCGTCCCGGGCGGCCAGGTATTCCTCCGCTCCCTGTGCCGCCATGGCGCCGTCGGCCACTGCTGTGACAATCTGGCGCAGGGCCTTGGTCCGCACGTCCCCGGGGGCGAAGACCCCGGGCACATTGGTCCGGGTGGATTCGTCCGTCATCACATAGCCCCCCTCGTCCAGCACCAGCTGGCCCCGGACCAGCTCGGTGGCGGGCCTTCTGCCGATGCTGACGAACACCCCGTGGCAGGCAAGGCGGCTTTCCTCCCCGGTCAGAACATTGCGCAGCCCAACGCCGGTGAGCTTGTCTCCGCAGACCAGCTCCGTCAGAACGGTGTTCCACCGAAGCTCCACATTGGCGGCGCTTTTCAGAGGCTGGTGGTAGATTTTTGCGGCCCGGAGGCTGTCCCGCCGGTGGACCAGAATCACCCGCTGGGCAAGCCTGGACAGCATCAGGGCATCGGCGGCGGCGGTGTTCCCGCCGCCAACCACCACCACGGTCTTGCCCCGGTAGAACATTCCGTCGCAGGCGGCGCAGTAGTGCAGCCCCCGGCCCACCAGCGCCCCCTCCCCGGGAAGCCCCAGCTCCCTGGGCTCCGCCCCGGTGGCCAGCACCACGGTCCTGGCCCGAAAGGTCCCTGCGCCGGTGTCCACCTCCTTGACCGCCCCCGCCAGGCGGACAGCGGTGACCTCGGCATACTCCGTTTTGGCCCCAGACCGCCGGGCCCCCTGCTCCATGCTCTGGCCCAGCCGGTAGCCGTCGATGCCCTCCGGGAAGCCGGGGTAGTTGTCCACCCGGTTAGTAATGGCCATCTGGCCTCCGGCGGACTGCTTTTCCAGCACCAGGGTATCCAGCCCCGCCCGGGAACCATAGAGAGCGGCGGTGTATCCGGCGGGACCGCCGCCAATGACAATCATATCGTAAATGTGTTCCATAGGCCCTCCCTCAGCGTCCCAGCCGGTCCCGGATGCGCCGGTCAAATGCCTCTGCGTTCCTGTTTTTCACAGCCATATTCGTTGGCTCCTTTCTTCTTTTATTATAACTCCTGTTTCTTCTGTTATTATAACCAGAGAATCGGAACTTTTGCGCAGAAGGTATAGCCAACGCCGGGCCGCCGTGCTATAATATAGAAAATGCACCATGCAGCGGAGCCAAAATCCCGGGCGCACAACCGGGTGATTGGGCAGAAAGGTGGAATTCTTATGAAGCAGCTTTTTGGCAGAAGCCGGATACCGGCTCTGGAAATTGTGGTGGACCGGGACAGCGTCTGCCCAGAGGATGCCGCGGCAAATCACCGCAGGCAAGTCTCCTTGCCCGGCGATGCCACCTATCAGGACCTGTTCCGTATTTTGAAAAAGCAGGCGTATTTTCCAAAGGCAGCCGGAAACAATGCCGTTTGGGTTCTGACAGCCAAAGGGCATGACTGCATTTTCTCATACTATACAAAAACGGACCGTTTTTTCGCTGAGCTCCTCGAAAAGGAGCTGCGCAAGCTGTGCGAAAAGTCCCAGGAGATGGTTTTGAAGTATTACGAAAGCCCGGAGGCCTGGAAAAAGGAAATTCAGTCGTGGTATCCCGGTGATACCTACGGGCTTTGGCGTGACGGATGGCTGACGGAGCTGGAATACTGCGACCGTGTGATGTCGCTGGGACCGGGTAAAAGGGGGATGGAAAAGGCAGCATTTGAGATATCCTATTCCAGGCTCAGCATCGCCGGATGGATTGTCCTGCCCCTGTCTCTGACGGTGATAACGGTTCTGTACGGCCTGTCAGCCGGCTTTACGCAGGAAATAAGGTGCACCCTTTGGATTGCTCTGATTTACTGCCTGATGACGGCCGCCGCCCTCATCCCGAGAATGCTGTTTCGAATCAAGGTCAGCCGCTCCACGCTGGAGGGCCGGACCCGGAGCGGAAAAAGGTTCTCATTTCCCTGTTCAAAGATCAGCCGGGTTTTCTGCTCCAAGGAAATGCTCCATCATAAGGCAATCAGTGCGCCCGTCTACTATCTCACCATCAAAACCAAGGACCGGACGCTGAAGCTGGAGCACAGCATGAAGGGCTTTTCCGAAATGGCGGAGTATCTGCTGAACCAGTGCCAAGCCGGGCAGATTGACCGCCGGGCCGTTTCAAACACCTGCAAGGAAGCTCTCACAAGCTACAAAAAACGGGATTATCAGATGAAAAAGCGGGTAAAAGCCACCGAATTATCCTATACATCCATTCCATACGGTCAGATTACCCATGTGTACTGCACCGCAAAGGCCGGAAGCCGCCCTGGCCATCGGCCCTCGATTACCATTCACACAAGAGATTTTCAGCTTGCACTGAAAAGCGGCGCCACCGACTGCCGTGAGGCTGCGGCCTACCTGCTGGCGGGGTACGAATCCGGCGAAATCGCCACCTCGGCCATCGCCCCCTTCAGCCGGAAGAAGCTGCACGATATGTTGAACAGCAAACCGGCCTCATACTAATTTTTCAAAACCCGATTCAACCGCATTACGGTAAGTTCGGATAACCCCCGATTGAACGTCAAAAATTCAATCGGGGGGCATTTTTTTGCGGACCTTCCTTGTGCTCCCGGGAATCCGGTGCTATAATGGAAGAAAAAACGAGGTGAGCGCCATGCCCTTACACATCATCCGCCAGGACATCACCACCGTAAACGTGGACGCCATTGTGAACACCACCAACGAGCGCATGGTGGGCTACAGCGGCATTGACCGCCTGGTCCACCAGAAGGCCGGACCGGGGCTGGATGCGGCCTGCCGGGAGCTGGCTCCGCTGGAGCTGGGGTTTGCAAAAATAACGCCGGGCTTCTCCTTGCCCTGCAAGTACATCATCCACACCTCCGGGCCGGTCTGGAAGGGCGGGGGCTATGGGGAGCGGGCGGTGCTGCGGTCCTGTTACCTGGAATCCCTGGGCCTGGCCAAAGCGCAGGGCTGCGAAACCGTGGCCTTTCCCCTGATTTCCTCCGGGTATTACGGCTACCCCAAGGACCAGGTGCTCCGCCAGGCCGTGGCGGCCATCTCGGAATACCTGAAATACGAGGAGCTGACGGTGTTCCTCTGCGTTTTCGACCCGGCCTCCTACGAGTTCAGCCGCAGCCTGTACGCCGACATTTCCCGCTTCATCAACGCCAGCAGCCTCCCCCTGCCCCAGATGGCCCGTCCCCAAATGGCCCGGCGCCCCCTCATCCCCCGGAAGGAAAAGGCCGCCCCCTGCGAGGCCATACCGGAGGCCATGCCCTGCACCATGCCGTGCCCTGGGCCCGCCGGAAGCCTTTCCGACTTTCTGGAAACAATGGACGCAGGCTTCGCCGAGACCCTGTTCGCCCTTATCGACGCCAAGGGCATGACCGACGTGGAGTGCTACAAGCGGGCCAACGTGGACAAAAAGACCTTCTCCAAAATCAAATGCAAGCCGGACTACCGCCCCTCCAAGCCCACCGCCGTGGCCTTTTGCATTGCGCTGAGGCTGAACCTGGAGGAAACCCAGCAGCTGCTGAGGACGGTGGGCATGACCCTGTCCAGAAGCAACAAGTTTGATTTGATTATCGAATACTTTATTGCAAAGGGGATTTACGATATTTACGAAATCAATCAGGCGCTGTTTGAATTCGACCAGGTGCTGCTGGGGTGCTAAAATCAAGTTATCACATGGAGTATCTGGAATAAACACATTAGATATATTAAAAAAAGTCTCCCGCCAAGCGACCAAATTTCCCCGCCAATTCTGTACAATATCCCCGTAAGAACCAACCAACAGAATTTGGAGGATTTCATTATGGGTAACAACATCACAGAATTGGTTTTCATCCTGGACCGCAGCGGGTCCATGGCGGGCATGGAGGCGGATACCATCGGGGGCTTCAATGCCATGATTGAGCGGCAGAAACGGCTTCCCGGCAGGGCGTATGTGTCCACGGTGCTGTTTGACAACGACTGCCAGGTGCTTCACGACCGGGTGGACATCGGGCAGGTCCAGCCCATGACCCGGGAGCAGTACGTGGTCCGGGGCTGCACCGCCCTCATGGACGCCATCGGCGGGGCCATTCACCACATCGGCAACGTCCACAAATACGCCCGCCCCGAGGATGTGCCGGAGAAAACCGTGTTCGTCATCACCACCGACGGCATGGAAAACGCCAGCCGGGAGTACAGCAGCCGCCGGGTCAAGGAGCTGATTACCCGCCAGCAGGAGCAGTACGGCTGGGAGTTCCTGTTTGTGGCGGCGAACATCGATGCCGTGGAAACTGCCGCTCATATCGGAATCCGGCCGGAGCGGGCGGCCAACTACAGCCAGACTTCGAGAGGAACCCAAAGCGTCTATGAAGCAGTTGACTGCGCCGTAGAGGCTGTTCGGCGCAGCAAACCGATGATGGCATCGGAGTGGAAAAAGAAGCTGAGAAAATAAGGAGGACAAGCAAAATGGATGAATCGCTGGCTAGATTTTTGCAGGCGCAGGAATATACCTATGAAGTTGCACTACAAGAAATCAGAGCGGGCTGCAAATACAGCCACTGGATGTGGTACGTCTTTCCGATTTTATGGGGACTGGGGCATAGCGAAATGGCTCGGCTTTACGGACTTCGCGGTGCAGACGAAGCAAAGGCATTCATCCATCACCCGGTGCTTGGAAAGCGGCTGGTGGAGATTACACAGGCACTGCTGCATCTGGATGGGCTGACGGCTGAACAAATCTTCGGTTCTACCGATGCGTGGAAGCTGCAATGCTGCATGACTCTCTTCCAAATCGTTGCCCCCGAAGAAAAAGTCTTCGGCCAGGTGCTGGACAAATACTACCAGGGGCAGCATGAGTATCGAACCCTAAATATTTTGGGAAAGGGGAAATAACTATGTATGGAGAAATTCTGGGTGATATCATATGCTACACATTATCGCTTGATCCGAGTAGAAAAAATATAGATTTTATGCTTGAGCCGGAGCAACTGCTGTATGCCAGCGGATGTTCGACTGTGTACGTTGCCATGGCAGACGCTTTCCTTGGGTTGGATCCAGGTGCAGATGACCAAAAGGTCCGGGAAGATTTGTATAGTTCAATAGATTGGTGGTATAACAGCTGGGATACTATATGGGGAGGTATAGGCGATCCTGATGATGAGATTCAAGTTTGTATAGCTGGATGGTGCTTCGATACAATGGAGCGAACAAGAGCGGTGTCCAGAATTGTCAGTGGCAATCAAATTGATGAAGCAATTGCATCTGCCATTTACATGGCTCGTACAGGAAAATCCAAAAAGAAGATTAAAATGTACATTTGTAAAGAATTTCAACTTGATTTTTGTCGTAGCTGCGCTGAATTACTCTGTATATCTGAAAGAGTCGATACCTATGAACAATGGCGGCAGAGTATTATTACAGCAGCAATAGCTGCTTTTTTGGAGGGGGATTCTTTTGAAAGTGTCACTCGCCTTGCGTTGAAAACTTCTTCGCAGGAGGTCGTGGAAATTGCGTGCAGTATCGCTGAAGCTTTCTACGGGATGCCGGAAGGATTGAAGAAGGCGTGCAAATTTCGAATGACAGAGCCAATGGTTTACGTCTGTGACCGAGTTATCAGCATATATGGAGTGCGAAGTAAATTTCAATTATTTGGAGAAAAGGATATGTACGGAGCAATTTTAGGCGATATTATCGGCAGTCCCTACGAATTCAGGCACTGCATTAAAACAAAAAACTTTCCGTTGTTCAGTGAGCGCTCCAGATTCACCGACGATACGGTGATGACGATTGCTGTTGCGTCTGCATTGCTGAAATCGGGCAAGGATGCAGAACTAAACACCATCCGAGCCAATGTCCGGGAGGAAATGCAGAAATGGGGGCGCAGGTATCCCCAGGCCGGCTATGGCGGCGCATTCCGGCGATGGCTGGCTGAAGAAAATCCACAGCCCTATAACAGTTTCGGAAACGGCTCTGCCATGCGTGTTTCCGCCGCCGGCTGGCTTTACGACAGCTTGGAGAGAACGGTTGAAGTAG
Organism: Eubacteriales bacterium; assembly: GCA_030536515.1. Lineage (GTDB taxonomy): Bacteria > Bacillota > Clostridia > Oscillospirales > Oscillospiraceae > Faecousia. The sequence continues at coordinate 30,821 of JAUNPV010000013.1, read as the reverse complement.
CACGGGCCACCGCTGAGGTGACGCACAATCATCCGGAAGGAATCAAGGGTGCCGAGGCTGTTGCAGCAGCAATCTATTTGGCACGTACCGGGAAGTCCAAAGAAGAAATCAAGGCGTATATCGTGAAAACCTTCGGCTACGATTTGAGCCGTACCTGTGATGAAATCCGTCCTACCTATTTCCCCAGAGCCACCTGCCAGGAAACTGTCCCGGAAGCGATCACCGCTTTCCTGGAAGGCAGGGACTTTGAAGATGTCATCCGCACCGCCGTCTCCCTGGGCGGCGACAGCGACACCTTGACGGCCATTGCTGTCAGCATTGCCGAGGCGTTTTACGGAATGCCGGAGGAATTGGAGGAAGAGTGTCGGAAGCGAATTCCTTCGGAAATGGCTGACTATTGTGAAGCGGTGGCGAGAAATGACTTTCACATTGAGCGGCAGCAAGTGGCATACCCGGAAAATAATTTTGAGACATTAAAATGTAATGTGCCGATTAGAATTGACAGCCGTATAGAAAATCACAAGCGGTGGCAGCTATTTGTGAACGATTATTACTGGGTACTGCATATAGACGGCTACTACGAGTTCTACTACAACCCTACATACTTCCTTGGAAAAATTAGCGAAGATCAAATGCCCGGCAGGGTCATCAGCCGCATTTCCAGAGCTTGTGCTTATTTTGATTCACGGCATATAAAAAAGGATCGGAAAATGGAGCCGGTGGTGACCAATGTCAATTTCAGCAAGATTGCGGACGAAGCTGTGGTGGGAAACCATTTTTGCATTCTCGGACAGCATTGTTTGACCGCCAACAAAATGATATATTTTAACACAGATTATGAGAGCAATGGATACTCGCTTTACGATGCAGATGAAAAGTGGCTGGAGAGTACCTTGAATGTGGCCTATTCTTCTCTTTGCATGACCAAAACCCACCACCATATAAAAAGCATCTGGGAGTTGGGCTGTTTCCGCGGTATCGACACTTGCGGAATCCGGGTCAAGTCCTTTGAAGAAAAGTAACAAATGAACATAAAATGGAAAAGGAGAGTTCAATATGTACGGAGCAATTTTAGGCGATATCATCGGCAGTCCCTATGAGTTTGACCGGAGCAGGAAAACCAAGGATCTTCCCCTCTTTTCACCACGGTCGGAATTCACCGACGATACGGTCATGACCATTGCGGTGGCGGAGGCTCTGATGCTGGCCGGGGTGGATGCAGATGAGGAAACCATCCGTCGCAACTGCATCCGCAGCTTGCGCTTCTGGGGGCGCAAGTACCCCTGGGCAGGCTACGGCGGCAGCTTCCACCTGTGGCTGCAAAGCCCCAGCCCGGCCCCCTACGGCAGCTACGGCAACGGCTCCGCCATGCGGGTCTCCGCCGCCGGGTGGCTCTATGACAGCCTGGACCGCACCCGGGAAGCAGCCCGGGCCACCGCCGAGGTCACCCACAACCACCCGGAGGGCATCAAGGGCGCAGAGGCCACCGCCGCCGCCATCTTCCTGGCCCGAACCGGCCACACCAAGGCCGAAATCCGGGACTACATCTGCGGAGAGTTTCAATACGACCTAAGCCGCATCTGCGACGAAATCCGCCCGGCCTACCGCCACGTGGAATCCTGCCAGGAAACCGTCCCGGAAGCCATCACCGCCTTTTTGGAAGGCGACAGCTTCGAAGATGTCATCCGCACCGCCGTTTCTCTCGGCGGCGACTGCGACACCCTGACCGCCATCGCAGGCAGCATCGCCGAGGCGTTCTACGGCGTTCCCGAAGACCTGAAACAGGAGTGCCTGCACCGCATTCCCGCACAAATGCGCGAGGTCCTGACAGCCGTCCGCAAATAAAAATAAGGGCACAGAATTGGAAGGTGCTTCCAATTCTGTGCCCTTTTGCGGCTGATATGTATTTTTTAATAAATTGGTTCAGTCATCAGGAATTGGGCACTGTGCCGCCGCGGACGTTCAGGTCAAGGACTGCGCCGCAGTCGAAGATGCCGTCGAAGGCGTCCTTGTGCCACATCATGTTCTTGCCGCTGACCATCAGGCGCTTCTGGCGGACGTAGCTGGCGTTGACCTCGGCCCAGGGGTCGTCGGTGGTGTTGGAAATGAAGAAGCGGTAGCCGGCGTTGTACAGCACGTCGAAGGCGGCGCCGGGGTACTCGGAAATATCCGCCTCCTGGGCGTACACCAAGGTGTCCACCGCACCGATGACGGGGGTGACCTGGGAGGCCCAGTTCTTCTGGTCGTCCTGAATCTGGGCGACGGTCAATTCCTTGTAGCTCTTGTTGCCGTAGGTAAAGCTGGCGATGCGGTAGCCCTTGTCACGCAGGGCCTGGACAATCTCCTTGGCACCCGACACCTCCTTGTCGTGGTAGTCGTTGCCCTTGGTGCTGATGAGGTCGGTGTTGATGCGGTAGCCGAAGACGCCCTGGTTGCCGGTGACGGCCAGAATGGTCCGGGCGCCCCGGTAGACAAAGTCGGGGTGCTCTGCGATGAAGGTCTCCAGAATGGGCACGAAGTCATAGTCGCCCACCAGGGTGGCCCCGGTGGCATCCACATACTCGGCCTTGATTTCTCCGTTCTGGAGCACCAGCTTGCTGGCGAAGCCGTCGCCGTTGGCATCCGCCTCCAGCTTGCCGTCCTCGTCGTTAATCATATAGCCGTAGTAATTGACCAGCGTCTGGGTGAGCATCACAGGCTTCTTGCCGTCGGGCAGAAGAACGGGAACGTCGAAGAACATATCGCTGCCGTCCACGCCCTTCTGGGTGCTGATAAAGCTGTCCAAATCCACCAGCACATAGCCGTTGGCGTAGAGCTGGTCCAGAATGGCCTTGAACTCCTTGGTGGTGACAAAGTTCTGGTTGTACTTGCCGGCCAGCTCCGTATTCTGCTTGGCCCGCTCAAAGTCGTTGATGAGCACATGGAAGGACAGGTTGGGAATCAGCGAGGGGTCCTTGTACTCCACCAGCTGATTCTGAATCTGGGCGTACTCGGCGCTCTTGGCGGACACGTCGGGGAACTCGGTGGCGCTGCCGGTGAAGCCGTTGAGCACCTCAATGGCTTTTTCATAGTTATACTCGGTGGCATAGGCCTCGGCCTCCTGCATGATGCGCTGGTACTCCTGCTGGGCCAGCTGGGCCGCATTGCTGGAGGTTTCCAGCTGCCCCTGCTGAAGGGCCCTGTCGGCGGTGTACTGGGAAATGGCGTTGGCCACGGCCCCCATGGCGAACGACAGCACCATCACCATGCACAGCCCCACCAGAATGGCGGGCAGATAGACCTCCTTGAAAATCTGGCCCCGGGTCTTCCGGCGGCGGCGGCGGGGGTTGTTGGGGTCCTGGGGCTCCTCCAGCATCCGCTTGTTGGTCAGGGGGGCGAAGTAGATGTCATAGAATTTTTCCAGGAACTTGGGGGTGTGGAATTCCCGCTTGGGCTTGGGCTCCCGGGGCTTTCTGGTCCGCCTGGGCTTTTTCGGCTCCTGGTCGTCCTCCGGCTCCTCGTCCACAGGCTCTTCCTCCAAAGGCTCAGCGTCGTCGGGCTCCTCCGGCTCCTCGCCCTCAAACTCTCCGGTCAGCTCCTCCTCCGGCTCCTCCTCATAGGAGGCGTCGGGGGCATAGGGGGCCTCGCCGTAGTGCTGGAAATCCTCCAGCGGGGCATAGGGCAGCTCCTCGTCCTCCGGAAGCGGCTGGTCAACAGCCTCCGGCTCGTCAGCAGATTCCTCCTCGCTGGGGTCGTGAAGGCCCAGCTCCTCGTCGGTGAACTGGTCCAGGTCAATATCCTCATCGTATTCCTCGTTGCTCAGAAAGGCCTTGGGGTCAAAGCCGTATTCGTCCTCAAAGTCGAAATCGATGTCAAACTCGTCTTTTGCCATTTATCATCCCTACCTTTATGCTGTAGTCAATCTTATTCTAGCATCCCTGCACAAAAAAAGCAAGATGAATCGCAAGATATTTTATCGGCATATTCCAATTTTCCAGGAAAAAGCATCCGGGGAGGGCTTCCGCCCTCCCCTTCCTGGATAGAATTATATACAAAATCATACGTACCGGACCTCAATGCTGCCGAAGCTGACGTTGCACTCCAGCGTCAGATGGTCCCGGGCATCGTCGTTCGGGCGGCCCTTGACCTCCACGCCGCCGAAGCTGCTGCTGTCGGTGTACTCCACCTGGCAGGTCCTGGGCACCAGGACGCACAGCTCGCCGAAGGAGCAGCTGAGATTCACCCGGGCGTTGGGGCCGATTTGGCCGCAGTCCGTCAAATCCACCGTCAGCTCGCCGAAGCTCACCGAGGCATCGCCGGACATCAGCCGGGCCAGGTCGATGCGGCGGGTGTCCTCGCCGAAGCAGGTGGAGCAGGTGAAGCCCTGGCCCTGGGTGGTGAATTGGCTGCGGTCCATCCTGCCGCCGCCCCGGACGGAGAAGCGGGGCTTTTTGGGCTTGCGCAGGGCATCCGCCAGCAGGCTCAGGCCCAGAACCACCAGGATAAAGGGCAGCAGCACATCTCTGTTAAAGAAGCGGCCAAGGAAATACCCGGCCAGGGTATACCCGCCGAACAGGGCGCAGCCCAGCCGGAAGAAGGACAGCTTCGGATACAGCCCCATGAGGCCGAACACCAGCAGCCCCGCCGGCCATGCCGCACTCCACAGAGACAGGGGCAGAACCGTCATCTGAGGCGCCAGCCTGGGAAGCAGGACGCTTGCCAGCAGCACAGCGCCGGTGAGCAGCACCCACAGGGCAATGCCCAAGGTCCCCCGGCGGCCGCCGTCATAGCGGATTTCCACACGGTCGTCCTGATAGTGGAAGCCCTCCTCCTCCGCCTCGCCGGTGCTCACCACCTCCGCCTGGTGGACCGGCTCCATGCCGAGCAGCGCGTCGGTGGTGGTGCCGAAAATCTCCGCCAGCCTTGGCAGCATGGTCACATCGGAGCAGGACAGGTCGTTTTCCCATTTGCTCACCGCCTGGGCGGTGACCCCCAGCTGCTCGGCCAGCTTGTCCTGGGTGATGCCCAGCTTCCTGCGTTCGGCGGCAAGCCGCTTTCCAAGTGTCATTTCCATGAATAACCCTCCTCTTTTTTCGATAGGTATACAATACCACAAATTTGCCGGAAAGGCTATCAATGATTCGTTAAGTCCCGGGATTTTTTCACACAACCGCCGGTTGTTTTCCTCTCAACGGACAGTTGAACCGGTGTTTTCCCCCATCGGGCCTGCCGGAGGAGACTTGCTATTTGGGACTTCTTATGCTATGATACCATCAAAAAGGAGGGATTTCTGTGAAACTTCTCATCCGGCAGCGGATGTTTTCCTGGACGGACAGCTACGATGTCTACGACGAGGCCGGGGTGGCCCGCTATGAGGTCCGGGCGGAGCTGCTGACCCTGGGCCACCAGATTCATATCTACCAAAAGGGGACGGGCCGGGAGGTGGGCTCCATCCACCAGCATCTTCTGACCCTCCTGCCCCGGTTCGACATCGTCATCGGCGGCCAGGTCCAGGGCACGGTGTCCAGGGAGCTGACCCTTTTCCGCCCCCGCTACTCGGTGGACTACCGGGGCTGGGAGGTGGCCGGAGACTTCCTGGGCTGGGACTACCGGGTCACCTCCGGCGGCCGCCCGGTGATGACCATTTCCAAGGAGGTCCTCAACTGGACCGACACCTACGTTCTGGACGTTCCCGACCCGGAAAACGAAATGCCCGGCCTTCTGCTGGTCATCGCCATCGACGCCGCCAACTGCGGAAAAATCTAAAAAAGTCATTCCAAACAGAAGCAAACGAGGTTATCATCATGGAAAAAATCACCAGCTTTACCATTGACCACATCAAACTGGAGCCGGGGCTGTATGTGTCCCGGAAGGACCGGGTGGGGGCCGAGACCGTCACCACCTTCGACCTGCGGCTGACCAAGCCCAACGGCGAGCCGGTTATGAACACCGCCGAAATCCACGCCATGGAGCACCTGGCGGCGACATATCTGCGAAACGACCCCCAGTGGAAGGACCGAGTCCTCTACTTCGGCCCCATGGGCTGCCGGACCGGGTTCTACCTGCTGCTGACCGGGGACCTGAGTGCCCGGGAGGTCCTGCCTCTGGTGCTGAACTGCTTCCGCTTCATCCGGGATTATCACGACGAAATTCCCGGGGCCTCCGCCCGGGACTGCGGCAACTACCTGGACATGAACCTGCCCATGGCCAACTACTGGGGCCGGCGGTATTCGGAGCTTCTGGAAACCATCGACGAGGCCCATCTGCATTACCCGGAATAAAATATTCTGTCATTGCGAACCAGTGTCGCAGCACTGGTGTGGCAATCCGTATTCCCCCGCACCGTGTAAGGAAGGACGGATTGCCACGTCGCTTCGCTCCTCGCAATGACATACCTATTTATTATTAAAAAGGAGAAAAACCTATGAAACTTGGCATTATCGGCGCAATGAAAGTGGAAATTGAATCCCTGGTGGGGGCCATGGAGAATGTCCGGGAGCAGACCCGGGCCGGGTCCGTCTTCTACGAGGGAACCCTGGAGGGGCTTTCTGCGGTGGTGGTCCAGTGCGGCGTGGGCAAGGTCAACGCCGCCATGATTACCCAGGCCCTGTGCGATTTCTACAATGTCAGTCACATCGTCAACACCGGCGTGGCCGGGTCTCTCAGCGCCGAGCTGGACATCGGGGACCTGGTGGTGAGCCGGGACGCCATGTACCACGACTTTGACTGCAACGCCGTGGGCTATCCCGTGGGCAAGGTGCCGGGCCTGGATGTCACCGCCTTCCCGGCGGACGATACCCTGCTGGGCCTGGCCTTCGCCGCCGCCGAGGCAGTCAACCCCGGCCACACCAAAATCGGCCGGGTGGCCACCGGGGACCTGTTCGTCTGCACCCACGTCCAGAAGGCCCGCATCATCCAGGTGACCCAGGCCCTGTGCACGGAGATGGAAGGTGCCGGCATCGCCCAGACCGCCTACCGCAACGGCATCCCCTTCGTCATCCTCCGCGCCATCTCCGACAAGGCCGACGACTCCGCCGAAATGGACTACCCCACCTTCGAAGCCATCGCCGCCCACCGCTGCGCCCAGGTAACCAAAGCCCTGGCCAAACACCTGCGGGAGAGCGAGGAAGCATAAAAATGTGCCTGTCGGGGAGGGTCAATGACCCTCCCCTGCGCACCCACTTCGTAGGGACAGCCCTTGCGGCTGTCCGGCCATGCTCCGCATGGTGTCATTCCCGGAGGGAATGACCGGGAGGGTCAGTGACCCTCCCCTACAGAGGTTGCTGCACATATACAATTTGGGAGGGCCGAGGCCCTCCCAAGTTTTTATTCCATCGGTGCCGACACGTCGGCATAGAACTGCATCATTTCTTCCTCGGTGTCGAAGTTGCCTACGTACATCTGGTTGGCCATGGCGCCGGAGAGGGCGTCGGGGGTGCGGCCCCACATGACCATTTTGTCGCCGTACTTCATCATCACCTCGTAGTCGTCCAGCTTGTAGCTGCGGCCGTCCCGGCGGCCGTAGAAGGCGCAGTAGTGGTGCTTGCCGGTGCCCTTGGTGTTGGTGTCAAAGGCCACCATGTCGGCCCAGATTTTGTAAACATCGGTCTCCTGGGAGTAGTTGTACATCTCCGGGGTGAAGCCGCCGGCGGGGCGCATATTGACCTCCAGGCCCAGAATATCCCCCTTCTTGCCCAGGCCCTCCTGGTCCTCGGTGAGGACGAAGAACTCCAGATGGATGAACCGGCTCTTGACTCCGAAGGACTTGACGGTCCGCAGGCCCGCATCCCGAATTTCCTCCGGCAGGTCCTTCACCAGGTAGTAGGTGCAGTCGCCGTTTTCGTTGACGATGTCCATGAGGGAGTGGGGGGTGACGTTGCCGGACTCGAACAGGGGCTGGCCCTGGGAGTCCACAATGCCGTCGTAGGTCTGGACATAGCCCTTGACGAATTCCTCCATGATGTAGACATTGTCGTCCTTGTGGTCCAGGAAGAACCGCAGGTCCTCGTCGGAGGTGAGCTTATAGGTGTTGTTGGCTCCCACGCCGTTGTCAGGCTTCACCACCACCGGGTAGCCCACGGTCTCGATAAATGCGGCGCAGTCGTCATAGCCCTCCACCATATGGTACCGGGCGGTGGGGATGCCGGCCTTGGCATAGTATTCCTTCATGGCGGACTTGAACTTGATTTTGTTCATGTCCGGCAGCTTGGGGCCGGTGGTAATGTTGAACTCGGTCCGCAGCCAGGCATCCCGCATGAGCCAGTATTCGTTGTTGCTTTCCAGCCAGCTGATTTTGCCGTACTTGAAGGAGAAGAAGGCCACGGCCTTAAAGACCTCATCGTTGTTTTCAAGGCTGGATACCTTATAATACTCGTCCAGGGAGTCCTTCAGCTCCTGAAGCAGCTGGTCATAGGGGCAGTCGCCGATGCCCAGCACCCGCATCCCGTTGTTTTTCAGCTCCCGGCAGAATTTCCAGTAGGTCAGGGGGAAGTTGGGGGAAATAAAGACAAAATTTTTCATGGGTTCTCTCTCCTTTTCGCAAATCCGTGTTTTGTAGGGCGGCCTGCCCTCAGGCCGCCGGGCACTTCACAATTCGAAATGTGCCGTATATGCCGTATATGGTAAATTATCCCGTTCAATTTACCACCCAATGGTTTTTACATTGCGGCGGCCTGGGGGCAGGCCGCCCTACGGCTAATCTGATTCAGCAGTCGCCCAGGAACCAGGGCAGGTAGGTTTCCACCATTTTATACCACCAGGGCCAGTCGTGGTTGACATCGTAGCCCCAGTATTCAAAGCGGGTGCCGATGCCCTGGCGGCAGCAGACCGTGTCCAGCCACCGGGTGGATTCCAGCAGCGGCTCCTCCCAGGCTCCCTGGCCGCAGACGATGAGGCTTTTCTGGCTGTTGTACATCTGGCGGTAGAAGTGGTCCCCGGGCAGATTGTCTAAGTACAGGCAGGGGCAGTTGTTGTAGACCAGGTCGTCACAGTAGTCGCCGAAGAACAGCTTGTTGTCGTAAAGGCCGGAAATGGCAAAGCAGCTGTCGAACAGGTCCGGCCGGCGATAGTACAGGTTGGCGGCGTGCATGGCCCCCATGGAGCAGCCAAAGGTGAGGATGCCCTGGTCATGGCCGTTGGCCAGGCCTGCCTCATGCTTAATGGCCGGCACCAGCTCGTTGAAAATGTAGTTCATCCAGTTTTCGTGGTTCTGGATGCGCCAGCGGTTGTCCGCCCCCTGGGCGGCCCAGGCCTCGTTGTCGATGGTGTCCACGGAAAAGACCATGCACCGGCCGCTTTCAATCCAGGGTGCAAAGTGGTCGGTCATGTGGAAGCCCTCAAAGTCAAAGAACCGGCCCGACTGGCAGGGAATAAAGAGCACAGGCTTTCCGCCGTGACCGTAAATCTTGTACTCCATATTCCGGTTCAGATAGCTGCTCCAATGGCAGCGGTATTGGATGTTCATGTGTATCTCCTCCTTAATCATTACCTCTGTGTAGGGCGGCCTGCCCCCAGGCCGCCGTCGGCGTAAGCCGCTGTGGTATGTGCGTTCAACACGTCAGATTGCGGCGGCCTGGGGGCAGGCCGCCCTACGGTGCTGCTATAGTCCCAGGCACTCCATAAAAATCGGCACCTGTCTTTCCCAGGAGGCCTCGGAGTGGTCGCCGCCGGGGACGATTCGCAGGGCCAGGTTCACCCGCTTGGTCATCAGCAGGTGGGCGGTGGAAATCATGGACTCCTGGTTTGCCGGGTGGTTGAAGATTTCCTTTTCGCCGTAGTCCATATAAATGGTGGTGTCCCGGCGGATGTGGGCCCGGGCTACCATTTCCAGCACCTTCCCCGGGGCCACCCACAGGCTGGGGGACAGGCAGGCCGCCCGCTGGAAAATGTGGTTGTAGGCGGTGACGGCGTACAGGGCCATCAGCCCGCCCATGGAGGACCCGGCGATGATGGTGTGGGTCCGGTCCGGCAGGGTCCGGTAGTTGGCGTCGATGTAGGGCTTCAGGGTCCCCACCATCCAGTTCATCAGAATGTGCCCCTTGCCCCGGATGACCCCCAGCTCGGAATTCTGGAAGTTCAGGGGGGAATACTCGATGAGACGGCGGTTGCCCTCGTGATTGCACTCCACGGCGACGATGATCAGCTCCTTGCCGCTTTCCTCCATGTATTTGTTCATGCCCCAGGACTTGCCGTAGGTGGCGTCCTCGTCAAAAAAGACGTTGTGGCCGTCGAACATATACAAAACGGGATAGCGGGCCGTGTCGTCGGTGAGGTAGCTCTCCGGCAGGTAGATGTAGGCCAGGCGGGGGGTGTCGCCGGACAGCTTCGGAATGGTGACATTCCATTTTTTGACCATGGTTTTCCTTCTTTCGATTGCTTGGGAAACTCTGCGTCAATCGTCAGGAGCTTCCCTCGGTTTCCAATATGTTACTCCACCGGAGGCAAATTGTCAAGCAAAATGTTCTCCCAGCAGAAACGTCCGCCCGTGCAGGGCGGACGTGTGATGAAAAATATGTCCTTTTACGGTGCCCCGGGCAGGGAAGCATTCCTCCGGAAAATGGATATTTTCCTACTAAATCTTATGGAAAATCGGCTTTCTTTCCGCAAAGGTGCAGACATATCCGAAAATTTCCCCCAGAAGCCCGCAGGCCTCCCGGGTGTACTGGCCCACCCGGCCGGTGTTGTGGGCGTCGGAGCCCACGGTGACGATTTCGCCGCCCAGCTCCCGGAACCGGCGGAAGTAATCCGCTGTGGGCAGGAAGCCGCCGCACCGGTCCATGCCGCTGGTGTTCAGCTCCAGGCCCTTGCCCTTGGCCGCCGTCAGCCGCAGAATCTCGTCGATGAGCTCCCGGTGGTCCTCAAAGGGCACCGGCCTGGGGGCCGGATGGCAGCGGGTCTTGCTGATGTAGGTCAGGTGGGCCAGCACGTCAAAATCGTCGTGGACCTGCAGGCAGGCCAGCGTCTCCTCCAGGCACCGGCGCTCCGCCTGGAACACGGTCTTGCCCCGCCAGAAATCCTCAAAGTACACGTCCAGCCCGTCCACAAAGTGGATGGACCCCAGCACAAAGTCAAAGGGCCGCCGCTGCAGGTCCCGCCGCAAATCCTCCCGGTTGTCCGGGGTCAGGCCAAACTCCATGCCCCGGCGGATGAACAGCCCCGGCACGTCCAGCCCGTCGTATTCCCGGTTGTAGGCCGCCGTGTCGAAGGCCATGCCGGGGATTTTCCCGGCGGGGTCGTAGTCCACATGGTCTGTAAAGCAGACCTCCTTCAAGCCCGCCGCCGCAGCCGCTTTCGCCATGTCCTCTCCCCGGTCGTGCCCGTCAAAGGACACCCGGGAGTGCATATGAAAATCAAACATTCTGCTCCTCCTCCCAAAACAGGCGGAACGCCGTGGGCAGCGCCGCCCGGGTGCGGATTTCCTCCGCCGTAAACCACTGGAAGTCCCCGGCCGGTTCGGAAACCTCCAAATAAATTCCCTTCATATTCCACTGAATGTGGGTGAAAATGTGCTTTCTTTCCACTTCCTTGTAGACTTCCCGGGGCGAGACCCCCAGGGAAGACGCCGATTCCAGGGCCTGGGCCGTGTCCAGGCGGCCGGTCACGTTGGGAAACTGCCACAGCCCCGCCAGCAGCCCCCTGCCCGGGCGCTTCTGAAGGGCATACCGGCCGTCGCAGCTGAGGATGAACACCGTGATGTCCTCCTGCCGCCGCTGCTTTTTGGGGGACTTCACCGGAAGATTTTCCGCCGTGCCGTTGGCAAAGCCTAAGCAAATGGCCTGGCAGGGGCAGCTGACGCAGTCCGGCTTCCGGTTGGGGCCGCAGAGGGTAGCCCCCAGCTCCATCAGCGCCTGGGTAAAGGCCCCGGCCTCCCTTGGGTAGATGTCCGCCAGGGCCTGGCCCGCCCGCCGCTTGGTTTCGGGCAGGTCGATGGGGGCGGGGTCGTCGGTGAGCCGGGCCAGGACCCGCAGCACGTTGCCGTCCACCGCCGGGGTGGGCAGGTCGTAGCAGATGGAGCAGATGGCCCCGGCGGTATAGTCCCCAATGCCGGGCAGCGCCCGCACCGCCCCATAGTCCCGGGGGAATACCCCGCCGTGGCGCTCCATCACCGCCTGGGCGGCCCTTTTCAGGTTCCGCATCCGGCTGTAATAGCCCAGGCCCTCCCAGAGCTTTTGGAGCACCTCGTCATCGCACGCAGCCAGGGCCTCCACCGTGGGCAGCTGCTCCAGGAACCGGGCATAGTAGCCCCGCACCGCCTCCACCCGGGTCTGCTGGAGCATGACCTCCGACAGCCACACATGGTACGCCTCCCGGTCCGCCCGCCAGGGCAGGTCCCGCCGATTAGCCCGATACCAGGGCAGCAGCACCCCGGGCAGCGGGGATAAGTCAACCTTTTTCTCCAATTTCCGCCCTCCTTTTTTCGACTTATATTTTACTATACCCCCGGTCCCCCTGTCAAGGCGGCGCAGTTTAAAAATATTTTCAAATATATGAAAAAAAGGCTTGCAATTTCTGACGGGATGTGCTATTATATCTGAGCGCTGAGGCGTTATGCGGCAATAGCTCAGTTGGATAGAGTGACTGACTACGAATCAGTAGGTCGGGGGTTCGAGTCCCTTTTGCCGTACCAAAAAAGCAGACATCCGAAGGGTGTCTGCTTTTTTGGTACGCTCAGGGACTCGAACCCATCAAATCCAACTGTCCGGTGGACAGTTGGAGGCTGCCAGTTCAAAAACTGGCAGCCCACCTTACGAATTTTCCGTCCCACGGAAGGAAAATTCGGCAAAAGGGACTCAGTGAAATAAATCCCTTCGGGATTTGTGAAATGCCCTGCGGGCGTGAAATGTGCTTCGCACGTGAAATGCCTGCGGGCGTGAGGGGATTTATTTCATTTCACATTGCGCAGCAATATTTCACGTAGGCGTAAGCCCACATTTCACATTCTGCGTCAGCAGAATATTTCACTAAAACTGCCCGCCCACCTTACGAATTCCCCGCCCCACAGAAGGAAAATTCGGCAATCGAGTCCCTTTTGCCGTTATGCAACCACCGGACACCCTTTAGGGTGTCTGGTTTTTTTCTGTTCGCAGAAACTCGAACCCAAAAACCAACTGTCCTATAGACAGTTGGCGGCGGCCTGAGGGCAGGCCGCCCTACGAGGTTATTCCTTTCTTTTCCTGCGCATTGATTTTCCTCCCCCGCTCTGTTACAATATCCCCAAGGAAACGAGGTGCTGGTATGAGTTATAAAATTGCCATTTGTGATGACTGCCCGGAGGATGCCCGGTTTGTGGAGGGGTTTGTCCGGTCCTGGGCGGCGATGCGGGGGGCTGGGATTCAGCTGGATGTGTTTTCCTCGGCGGAGCAGTTTCTGTTTCACTATGCCGAGGTCAAGGACTATGACATCGCCCTGCTGGATGTGGAAATGGGGGACATGGACGGGGTGACCCTGGCGAAGCGGCTTCGGCGGGAGAATGAGACTGTGCAGATTATTTTCGTCACCGGCTACTCCGACTATATCTCCGAGGGCTACGAGGTGGCGGCCCTCCATTATTTAATGAAGCCGGTCAACGGCGAAAAGCTCCTGGCGGTGCTGGACCGGGCGGCGGTGAAGCTGCAAAAGAACGAGCGGGTGCTGACCTTTGAGGTCGGCGGCGAGGTCCTGCGGGTGCCGGTGTATCAAATCCGCTGGGCCCAGGTCCAGTCCAACTACATCACCGTCCACGCCAAGGCCCCCTTCACCGTGAAAATGCCTCTGGGGGAGCTGGAAAAGCAGCTGGACGAGCGGTTCTGCCGGGTGGGCCGGTCGGCCATTGTGAATCTGACCTGCATCAGCCGGGTGACCAAAACCGACATTTATTTAGAGGACGGGGACAGTCTGCCCCTGCCCCGGGGGGCCTATGAGAAGGTGAACCGGGCCATTATCAGCATGAGGTAACGCCATGGGAATTTTATCAAAGAAAATCGACAAGCAGCTGGCCGCCTACCAGCGGGAGCTGATTGAAACCCACTACGCCGAGGTGGAAAATATGTACCGGCAGATTCGGGGCTGGCGCCACGACTACCGCAACCACATCCAGCTGATGAAGGCCTACGCCGCCCAGGGCAACTGGGATGCCATCTGCACCTACTTAGACGAGCTGGACACGGACCTGAACACCGTGGACACGGTCATCAAAACCGGCAACCCCATGACCGACGCCATTTTGAACTCCAAAATCTCCCTGGCCACGGCCAAGGGCATCCCGGTCCAGGCCGACGCCCACATCCCCGTGAAGCTGCGGCTGTCGGAGCTGGACCTGTGCTGCATCATCGGCAATCTCTTTGACAACGCCATCGAGGCCAGCCTCCCCCTGCCCCAGGACCAGCGGCTGATTCGGGTGTACATGGACATGAAGGGGACCCAGCTGTACATCTCCTTCACCAACTTCACCGCCGGAAAGAAGCTCCAAAAGCTGGGCAGCCGCTTCCAGACCACCAAGGGCGACGGCCACGGCTTCGGCCTGGTCCGCATCGACACCATCGTGGAGCGGCTGGAGGGGTATATTTCCAGAAACTCCGAGGACGGGGCCTTTACAACGGAGATTCTTCTGCCTCAGCCGAAGGAGTAAGATAATGCCTTCCCCCGCACCCCCAATACCTTCCCCCGGGGGGAAGGTGGCAGGGCGTAAGCCCTGACGGATGAGGAATGCGGGCGGCAACATTAACTGTTGTATCGGTTCGTGCCTCCAGGTGGATAACGATACCTGTCAGCAGGCACGGACCTGTACCGCACGTTAGGTCTCCGCCCGCATTCCTCATCCGCCCCAGTTTGCGAACTGGGGCACCTTCCCCCCGGGGGAAGCTATTGGGTGCGGAGGATGATTTTTGCAATTCGTCCCCCGGAAACTACAATTCGTCCCCGGAATGTGCCGTTTTGATTTTTCTGTGCTATGATGATGCCAGTGAAATCAAACCGCACAGGAAAGGAAGGTCTGTATGATGAAACTGCATTCTATTTTCCGCAATGCCCGGGTCAGCGCCTATGGCCGCTGCCGGTCCCCGTATCCCGGCTTTGGCCTGCTGGGCTTTTGAAAAGAGGTAACGCCATGAAGAAACACGAAAAAGCAAAATACACCGAATGGCAGAACACCTGGTTCATGCTGAAATGCGCCTGGAAGTCCGGGCGCATGAGCGTTCCCCTTCTCTGCCTGGTCATTGTGGCCGTCCGGCTTTCCATCAATCTGACCGAGCTGTTCCTGGCCCCTCAGGTTCTGGCCCGGGTGGAGACCCACGCCCCGCTGGGGGAGCTGCTGGGGACCATCGGCGGCTTCTGCGCCGGTCTGTTCCTGCTGTACGGCCTCTTTGGCTATTTGAATCAGAACAAGCTCTTTGGCCGCATCGATGTGCGGACCTTCATTACCCGTGCCATGGACCGGAAGGGCTGCGAGACCTCCTACCCCAACACCCGGGACCCTCAGTTCCTCAAGCTCCGGGAGAACGCCCATGACCACATAAACTCCAACCAGTCCTCCGCAGAGCACATCTGGGAGACCCTGACGGAGGTGCTGCTGAATCTGCTGGGCTTTGCGGTGTACCTGACCCTGCTGGCGAACCTCAACGCCCTGCTCATTGCGGTGGTGCTGGTCAGCTCCGTTCTGGGCTTTTTCATCAGCCGCCGAATCAACGACTGGGGCTACCGCCACCGGGAGGAGCGGGCGGATATTTCCAAGTCCGTAACTTACGCCGCCAATCACGCCATGAAGCGGAGCTACGCAAAGGATATCCGGATTTTCGGCCTGGGCCAGTGGCTCCGGGATATCCACGAAAGCGGCCAGCGGATGTTGGGTGCCTTCCTCCGCCGCCGGGAAAGGGTCTACGTGTGGGCCACCGTGGTGGATACCCTGGTGGCTGTGGCCCGGAATGGCATTGCCTACCTGTACCTCATCCGCCTGGCCCTGGACCGGGGGCTGCCCGCTTCTCAGTTTTTGCTGTATTTTGCCGCTGTCTCCGGCTTTTCCAGCTGGGTCACCGGCATTCTGAAGGGCTTCGCCACCCTTCGCAAGGAGAGCCTGGGCATTTCCATCATCCGGGAATACCTGGACTATTCCGAGTCCTTCCGCTTCCAGGGCGGCCGCCCGGTGCCCCAGAGCGAGGGCTATGAGCTGCGGCTGGAGGACGTGACCTTCCGCTACCCCGGCTCCGAGAAAAATCTGTTTGAGCATCTGAACCTCACCGTCCACCCCGGGGAAAAGCTGGCGGTGGTGGGCCTCAACGGCGCCGGCAAGACCACCCTGGTCAAGCTCCTGTCCGGCTTCTACGACCCCACCGAGGGCCGGGTCCTCTGCAACGGCATCGACATCCGGGAGTTTAACCGCCAGGAATACTACGCAAAGCTCTCCGCCGTGTTCCAGGAGTACGACCTGCTCCAATGCACCATTGCGGAAAACGTGGCCCAGGACTACAAGGACATTGACGAGCGCAAGGTCCGCACCTGTCTGGACCGGGCCGGGCTGACGGAATTCATTGAAACCCTCCCCCAGGGCATCGAGACCCACGTGGGCCGGGATGTGTACTACGACGGCGTTCTGTTCTCCGGCGGCCAGACCCAGCGGCTGATGCTGGCCCGGGCGCTGTATAAAGAGGCCCCCATTCTCATGCTGGATGAGCCTACCGCCGCCCTGGACCCCATTGCGGAAAACGATATCTACAGGAAGTACAACGACATGACCGCCGGAAAGACCTCCCTGTTCATCTCCCACCGCCTGGCCTCCACCCGGTTCTGCGACCGGATTATCTATTTGGCGAACGGCAAGGTGGCGGAGGAAGGCACCCACGAGGCGCTGCTGAAAATGGGCGGCGGATACGCAGACCTCTTTGAGGTCCAGAGCCGGTACTACCGGGAAGGGAGAGAATTCTAATGGCAAAGAAGGAAGCTACCATAAGCTGGAAGCAGGTCTCCCGGCTGAGTCTCCGGGGCTACCGGGTGCTCCGCAAGCTGTGTCCCCGGCTGCTGAGCGCTGTGTTTCTGTCCACCGCAGCGGAAGCTCTGAGTCCATATCTGACCATCTGGCTGTCCGCCCGGGTGGTCAACGAGCTGGCAGGCCAGCGGCGCTCCGACGTTCTGTGGCCCCTGGTGGCGCTGACCGTTGCCGCCATTGCCCTGACCACCCTTCTGCGAGGCGTGCTGGACCGGTGGGTGACCGCAAAGCAGGAGCAATATGCTGTGCGGAAGATCTGGATGTTCTCCGAAAAGTTCCTCGGCATGGACTTTGCCGATGTGGACAAAACCGAGACCAGCGACCTGTACTCCCAGATTCAACAGGGCGAAAACTGGCACAGCTGGGGCCTGGATACGCTGATATGGGGGGCGAACCATATGACATGGGGCGTCATGGGCATTCTGGGCGCTGTGGTTTTGACCGTAAGCCTGTTCGCCACCCCGGTGCCTGCCTCGGCAGGCGGCTGGACGGTGCTGAACCATCCGCTGTTTCTTCTGGCGACCCTGGCCGTTCTGCTGGCGGTCTCCATGCTGGGCCCGGCGTGCGAAACCAGGGCAGAGGGCTACTGGACCCGGGCAGGCGAAGAAAGTATGCTGGGCAACCGCCTGTTCACCTTTTTCGGCTTTCTGGGCGATGATGCCTCCAAGGCCATGGACCGCCGGATGTACAATCAGCGCGATATTGCAGATTACTACGAAACCAAGGATACTGCCTTCAGCGCAAACGGCCCTATCGCCCGGTTTGCCCGAGGCCCCATGGGCCTGTGGGGCGCTATGGGCAGCGCCGGGGGCGTCATCGTCACCGCGTTTATCTATGTGTTCGTGTGTCTGAAGGCCTGGGCCGGGGCCTTTGGCATTGGCTCCGTCACCCAGTATGTGGGAGCCGTCGCCGCCCTCACCGGCAGCGTCAGCCGGCTCGCCGAGGGCCTGGGGCAGCTGAAAAACAACGCCCCCTATCTTCTCAATGTGTTTACCTTCCTGGACATCCCCAACAAAATGTACCAGGGCAGTCTCACCACCGAGAAGCGGGCCGACCGGAAGTATCAGGTGGAATTTAAGGATGTGTCCTTCCGCTACCCCGGCGCAGACAGCTGGGCTCTGCGCCATGTGTCCACCAAATTCACCGTGGGCTCCCGCCTTGCCGTGGTGGGCGAGAACGGCTCCGGCAAGACCACCTTTATCAAGCTCCTGTGCCGCCTCTACGACCCCCAGGAGGGGCAGATTCTGCTCAACGGCATCGACATCCGCAAGTACCGCTACGACGACTACATGGGCATTTTCTCCGTGGTGTTCCAGGACTTCAAGCTCCTGAGCCAGAGCCTGGGCTCCAACGTGGCGGGGGCTAAGGACTTTGACCGGGACAAGGCCGCCCGGGCCCTCCGGGATGCAGGCTTTGATACGCGGCTGTCCACCATGCCAAAGGGCCTGGACACCATGCTCTACAAGGACTTTGACAAGGAGGGCGTGGAGGTATCCGGCGGCGAGGCCCAGAAAATCGCCATTGCCCGGGCGCTGTACAAGGACGCCCCCTTCATCATCCTGGACGAACCCACCGCCGCCCTGGACCCCATCGCCGAGGCGGAGATTTACAGCAAATTCAACGACATCGTCACCGATAAAACCGCCATTTACATCTCCCACCGCCTGTCCTCCTGCCGCTTCTGCGACGAAATCGCCGTCTTTGACCACGGAAGTATCGTCCAAACCGGCACCCACGACTCCCTGGTGGCCGCAAGCGGCAAATACCAGGACCTGTGGAACGCCCAGGCACAGTATTACGTGGAAGAAAAGTAAAGCAACAACGCACCCGGGGGGAAGCTATTGGGCGCACCCGTAGGGGAGGGTCACTGACCCTCCCGTCGGCCCCCGGCGAGGGGGCCGCAATCGGCTTTCCTTATCGGAAAGCCGATTCAGCCAGGTAGGCACGTCCGGGAGGCCGTGCCCTACGGGATTGTGCAAAACCAGCGGAGCACCCCAAATACCTTCCCCCGGGGGGAAGGTGGCACGGCGTAGCCGTGACGGAAGAGGAATGCGGGCGGCAAGGCTGGATGATAAAAACGTCCGTGCTTGCTGAATGGTAAAACATACCCACCAGCAGGCACGAAGCGATGCTATCAGTTAAGGTTACTGCCCGCATTCCTCATCCGCCCCAGTGTGCGCACTGGGGCACCTTCCCCCCGGGGGAAGGTATTGGGGTGCGGGGGAAGGTTTTTTTGTGCAGCAAAAATTTTGGCATCGGATAAAACACTTGCAACCTTGGGTAAAATGTGGTAAAATGTACAAAATAACGACATCAAAGGATGTGCACAAATCGTATGAAAAAGCTGAGCCGTGGGGCCTATGAGGATATGAAGGGCTTTGTCCGGGTGGCGGAGACTGTGCTGGAGGTGCTGGCGCTGTCGGTTATGTACTACATGACCTTCAAGCGGGGCTACGATATTCCCGCCTTTGGCTACAAGGGCAAGTATGTGCTGATGGGGGTATACGCCGTCCTCATGTATATCTTCTTCCAGAACTCCGACTGCACCATGTTCGGGCATTTGCAGCGGGTGGACCTGATTCTGGGCCAGGTCATCGCCCTGCTGCTGGTGAATTTCGTCACCTATTTCCAGCTGTGCCTCATTGCCCAGCATATGCTCTCCCCGGTGCCTCTGCTGTGGCTGCTGCTGTGGGAGGCTCTGGCGGCGGTGGTGCTGGTGTTTATCTACACCGGCCTTTACCACAAGCTCTACGCCCCCCACGATATGCTGCTGATTTACGGCAACAAGCGGGGCGTAAGCCTGAAAATCAAAATGGACTCCCGCCGGGATAAATATAACATTAGCCGCCTCATGTGCGTGGACGACGGCCTGGACGCGATTTTCGCCGAGGTCCGCAATTTTGACGCCGTGATTCTCAACGATGTTCCCGCCCAGGTCCGCAACGACATTCTCAAATACTGCTACCAGCACCGGGTCCGCACCTATGTGGCCCCCAAGCTGACGGACATTATGCTCCGGGGTGCCCGGAACAACACCCTGTTCGACACCCCTCTGCTGCTGGTCAAGGGCAGCGGCCTGACCCCCGCCCAGCGGGTGGCCAAGCGGGCGGTGGACATTGTGCTGTGCTCGGTTGCCATGATTGTGGCGGCCCCCATTATGGCCGTGGTGGCCATTGCCATTAAGCTGGAGGACGGCGGGCCGGTGTTCTTCCGCCAGAAGCGGCTGACCCGGAACGGCCGGGAGTTCGACATTCTCAAATTCCGCAGCATGATTGTGGATGCAGAAAAGCAGGCCGGGCCGGTGCTTGCCACCGACCGGGACCCCCGCATCACCAAAGTGGGCCGCTTTATCCGGGCTACCCGGCTGGACGAGCTGCCCCAGATTCTCAACATTCTCAAGGGCGATATGTCCATCGTTGGCCCCCGGCCCGAGCGGAAGGTCATCGCCGACGAATACTGCAAGGATATCCCGGAGTTTGCCTACCGGCTGAAGGTCCGGGGCGGCCTGACGGGCTACGCCCAGATTTACGGCAAGTACAACACCTCCGCCTACGACAAGCTGCGGCTGGATCTGATGTATATTGAGAACTATTCTCTGATGCTGGACATCAAGCTCATCATCCTGACCCTGCGGATTATTTTCAGCAAGGACAGCACCGAGGGCATCGACAAGGCCGAGGAACTCCAAACCCAGGCCGCCAAGCTGCTGGCAGAGCTGGACCGGGAGGAAAATCAATAAATAAAGGAGGGCGAAAGCCCTCCTTTTTCGATTCAAACCATGCGTAGGGACAGCCCTTGCGGCTGTCCGGCCATTTCCCCGTGGGGAAATGGCGTCATTCCCTGGGGGAATGACCGGGAGGGTCAGTGACCCTCCCCTACAGGGTGCACTCGTAGGGCCCGGCATCCTTGACGGGCCGCTTCGGCGGAACGGCGGGGGCCCCCTCCCCTACGCTGTTCACCTACTTCAAATACTCCGCCAGGGCGTAGACCCGGTCCCGGGTCATTTCTGCGGCCTTGCCATAGTAGAAAACGGGACTCAGGCTGCCGCCCTGGACCTCCTCGGCGGCCTTGTCCGCCGCCGCCTCCTTTTCGGCAATCCAGTCCATCTGCTCCCGGGTCAGGGTATCCATGGTTTTTTGGTCCAGACTGTCAAGGAGCAGACGCCACTGCATATTCAGCACGTCGTCCCAGACGCGATACCGGGTCTCGGCATTTTCATTCAACTCCGCCTGGGTCATGGAGCCGTCGGTCCGGACCTTTTCCTCCAGCTCCGCCGCCGCGGCCTCCGCATTATCAATCATGTCAAGCACCTGCTCGTAGGGGCACCAGCTGCGAAAGCCCGTCTGGTCATTTTCGTTGTAAAGGCCATAGAAGTCCAGGGCCGTTTTCTCCATGGTCTGCCAGTTGTGCAGGCCCACCCAGTCCAGGAAGGCCTGGGGCAGGTCCGCCAGGGCTCTGCCGGGGGTGTAGAGGTAGAGCGTCTGGGTGTTTTCCAGGCCGTATGCATCGGTGTAGATGCAGCGCCGACCGTCAACCAGCTCCTCACCCAAAGGGTTCGCAAACTGGATATCCTCCATGGTAAAGGCCCAGCAGGTGTCGTCCACCTGCTCCGGCTGGCTGAACCGGCCGGTGAAGCTGCACCGGTACACCGTGCCGTTGGGATAGTCCGGTCCGCTGTCGCCCATGTCGCTGTCCTGGTATTCACCGGAAAAGCTGCCGTCGGGCCGGATGCGAAGCTCCGTCGCCCAGCCGCCGGCCCCGCTGGAAAAGGTAAAATACCGGTTCCCCAGGCTGGCAAAGACGGATTCCTCCGGCTGGGTGGGGGCCTGGGTAGGGGCCTGGGTGGGAGCCGGGGCCGTGGGCGGGGCGGTGACCTCCGTCTGGACTGGGGTCGTGGTCCCGCCGGTAACCGCCGGTGCTTCCTTCCTGGCACAGCCGCTCAGCAGGAGCATGGCCGCCAGCATCAGGACCAAAGTCATTTTCTTCATGGCAAAGCCTCCTTGTTTTTCTTTCATTATACATCAGATGGTGTAAGAAGGAAAGAGCCCGTATAAAGAGATTTCACCTAAATGCGTAGGGACAGCCCTTGCGGCTGTCCGGCCCTGGGGGACAACCCAAAAATTCCATAATGTCATTGCGAGCCAGTCCTCTTTCCTGGCGTGGCAATCCGCATCCCCTCTGGTTGGCGCGTAGCACCAACCAGTTCATTTTTCCTTTGGAAAAATGAAAAAGAGAACGGATTGCCACACCATCCTGCGGGATGGTTCGCAATGACATATTCTACGCACCCGTAGGGCACGGCCTCCCGGACGTGCCGCTTCGGCTGCGGCCCGTCAAGGATGCCGGGCCCTACGGTGCTCCCGTATGCGTAGGGACAGCCCTCGCGGCTGTCCGGCCGGCCGCTCCGCCAACGGATGAACACAGCCGTAGGGCGGCCTGACCCCAGGCCGCCGCAACCTGACGGGACCGGGCCTTTGGATGAATACGGAAACGGTTGCCCTTTGATTCTACTGCCTCCGGAAACCAACTGCCCGGCGGCCTGGGGGCAGGCCGCCCTGCGGTGCATCCAGCGGACGGCAAAACAGGCCGCACCAAACCGGGTGCGGCCTGTTTTTGAAACGTTTCTGTTTGCTGACGACTATGCGGGCTTACTTCTTCTGCTGTTCCGTCCAGAACAGGTATTCGTCATAAGTGCCGTAGCGGTCTACGATGGTGCCGTCGGGCTGGAAGGCGATGACACGATTACAGACGGAACTCAGCATCTCGTGGTCGTGGGAGGCAAGCAGCACCACACCGGGGAAGGCCTCCAGGCCCTTGTTCACCGCCTGGATGGACTCCATGTCCAGATGGTTGGTGGGCTGGTCCAGCAGCACCACGTTGGCCCCGGACAGCATCATTTTCGACAGCATACACCGGACCTTCTCGCCGCCGGACAGGACGTTCACGTGCTTGAACACATCCTCGCCGCCGAACAGCATCCGGCCCAGGAAGCCACGGAGGTACACGTCGTCCTTCTTGGCGGAATACTGGCGCAGCCAGTCCACCAGCTCGTCCTCGTTGCCCTCAAAATAGGCGGAGTTGTCCTTGGGCAGGTAGCTGCGGGAGGTGGAAATACCCCACTTGATGCTGCCCTCGTCGGGCTCCAGCTCACCCATGAGAATCTGAAACAGGGCAGTCTGGGCCAGCTCGTTTTCGCCCACGAAGGCGATTTTGTCGTTCTTGCCCACGGAGAAATAGACGTTGTCCAGCAGCTTCACGCCGTCGACGGTGACGGACACGTCCTTGACGGTGAGGATGTCCTTGCCCAGCTCCCGCTCGGGCTGGAAGCCCACGAAGGGGTACCGGCGGGAGGAGCAGGGCATTTCCTCCACCGTCAGCTTGTCCAGGAGCTTGCGGCGGGCGGTGGCCTGCTTGGCCTTGGCCTTGTTGGCGGAGAAGCGCTGGATGAACAGCTGCAGCTCCTCAATCTTCTCCTGGTTGCGCTTGTTCTTGTTGCGCATCATGGCCTGGACCAGCTGGGAGGACTCGTACCAGAAATCGTAGTTGCCCACGTACATCTTAATCTTGCCGTAGTCGATATCCACGGTGTGGGTGCAGACGGTGTTCAGGAAGTGGCGGTCGTGGGACACGGCGATGACCATGCCGGGGAAGTCCAGCAGGAAGTCCTCCAGCCAGTTGATGGCCTCGATGTCCAGGTTGTTGGTGGGCTCGTCCAGCATGACGATGTCGGGATTGCCGAACAGGGCCTGGGCCAGCAGCACCTTCACCTTGAGCCTCGGGTCCGTGGTGCCCATCATGTCATAGTGCAGCTCCGTGCCGATGCCCAGGCCCTGGAGCAGCCGGGATGCGTCGGACTCGGCCTCCCAGCCCCCCAGCTCCGCAAACTCCGCCTCCAGGTCGGCGGCCCGGAGGCCGTCCTCGTCGGAGAAGTCAGGCTTTTCGTAGATGGCGTCCTTTTCCTTCATCACGTCGTACAGGTGCTGGTTGCCCATGATAACGGTGTCCAGGACGGTGTAGTCGTCGTAGGCGTTCTGGTTCTGCTTCAGAACCGACAGCCGCTTGTCCGGGTCGATGGAGATGCTGCCGGTGGTGGAGTCCAGCTCCCCGGTGAGAATCCGCAGGAAGGTGGACTTACCGGCCCCGTTGGCGCCGATGATGCCATAGCAGTTGCCGGGCAGGAACTGCAAATCCACGTGCTGAAACAGCCACTGACCGCCGAATTGCATTCCCAAATTGCTGACAGTAATCATAAATTCATTCGTGCTCCTTGTTAAATATCATTTCACAGAATAATTGTACCAGAAATATTGGAATAATCAAGGGGTAAATTATTTTGAGGCTCCAAAACCTTCCCCCGGGGGCCGCGCAGCCGTTGCCGCTTCAGCGGCTTACGGATGCGGCGTCCCCCTTGCGGGGAGAAGGTGGCACGGCGTAAGCCGTGACGGATGAGGAATGCGGGCGGCAAGTCTGGATGTTAGAAACGTACGTGCTTGCTGAACGGTAAACGATAGCCACCAGCAAGCCCGTACCTGTACCGTACTTTAGGTTACTGCCCGCATTCCTCATCCGCCCCAGTTTGCGAACTGGGGCACCTTCCCCCCGGGGGAAGGTTTTGGTACGGTGCCATTTATGAATAATCAGAGAATTTTCTCACAAAGGGGTTGCAAATTTTTTTATGTGCGCTATAATATTAGCACTCAGCAAGATAGAGTGCTAAAACTTTTTTGAAGGATGTGTCATTCACTATGGAAAAGCAGCAATTCAAGGCCGAATCCCAGCGTCTGCTGGATTTGATGATCAACTCCATTTACACCCACCGGGAGATTTTCCTTCGGGAGATTATCTCCAACGCCTCCGATGCCATCGACAAGCTGGCCTACACCGCCCTGACCGATGACAAGGTGGGCATCAACCGGGAGGATTTCGCCATCACCATCACCCGGGCCCCTGAGGCGGGCAAGCTCACCGTGTCCGACAACGGCATCGGCATGAGCAAGGAGGAGATGGAGGAAAACCTGGGCACCATCTGCAAGTCCGGCTCTCTGGGCTTCAAGCAGGCCATGGAGAAAAATGAGGACATCGACATCATCGGCCAGTTCGGCGTGGGCTTCTACTCCGCCTTTATGGTGGCCTCCTCCGTCACCGTCATCTCCCGGAAGTACGGCCAGGATACCGCCTGGATGTGGGTCTCCGACGGGGCCGACGGGTACACCATGGAGCGGTGCGAGCGGGACTACCCCGGCACCGACGTGATTATGACTCTGAAAAAGGACACCGACGAGGACAAGTTCTCCAACTTCCTGGAGGAATACGAGCTTCGCAATCTGGTGAAAAAATACTCCGATTACATCCGCTACCCCATCCGCATGGAGGTCACCAAGTCCCGGAAGAAGGAGGACTCCCCGGAGGATAAGCCCGAGTACGAGAGCTACACCGAAATGGAAACTCTCAACTCCATGGTGCCCATCTGGCAGCGGGCCAAGAAGGATGTCACTGAGGATGAGTACAACGCCTTCTACCGGGAGAAGTTCTTCGACTACGCCCCTCCCCTGCGGGTGATTCATTCCAGCGTGGAGGGCAGCGTCAGCTTCAAGGCTCTGCTGTACATCCCCAGCAAGGCCCCCTACGATTTCTACACCAAGGACGCCAAGCGGGGCCTGCAGCTGTACAGCAGCGGCGTGATGATTATGGAAAACTGCGAGGACCTGCTGCCGGAGCACTTCCGCTTCGTCCGGGGCATTGTGGACAGCCAGGACCTTTCTCTGAACATCAGCCGTGAAATGCTCCAGCACAACCGCCAGCTGACCATCATCGCCCGGAACATCGAAAAGAAGATTAAGTCCGAGCTGAAGGCCATGCTGGATAATGAGCGGGAAAAGTACCAGGAGTTCTTCGCCGCCTTCGGCCGCCAGCTGAAATACGGCACCGTGGCCGAGTACGGCGCCCACAAGGAAGCCTGCCAGGACCTGCTGCTGTTCTACAGCCACAAGCAGGGCAAGCTGATTTCTCTGAAAGAGTACGTGGATGCCATGGCCGAGGGCCAGGAGAAAATCTACTACGTCCCCGGCGAGAACCGTGACCGGCTTTCCAAGCTGCCCCAGGTGGAGACCCTTGACAAGAAGGGCTACGATGTGCTGCTGTTCAGCGAGGATGTGGACGAGTTCATCCCCCAGACTCTGGTGAGCTATGCGGAAAAGAGCTTCTGCAACGCCTCCTCCGAAGACCTGGGCCTTCAGACCGAGGAGGAAAAGAAGCAGGCCGAGGAAAAGGCCGAGCAGCTCAAGGGCTTTTTGACCTTCGTCAAGGAGAGCCTGGGGGACCAGGTGAAGGAGGTCCGGCTGTCTGACAACCTGGGCAGCCACCCCGTGTGCATGACCCCGGAGGCCGGCATGAGCTTCGAAATGGAGAAGTACATGAAGCGGGCCAACCCGGAGTTTGCCTTCCCTGTTGGCCGGATTCTGGAGCTGAACACCGAGCATGAGGCCGTGAAGGCCCTGCAAGCCGCCATGACCGAGGACCCCGTGAAGGCCAAGGACTACGCCCAGCTGCTGTGCTATCAGGCCCAGCTCATGGCCGAGCTGCCCCTGGACGACCCCTACGCCTATACCGAGCTGGTCTGTAAGCTGATGAAATAACCAAGTACCCGTAGGGCGGCCTGCCCCCCAGGCCGCCGGGCACTTACGTATTCGAGGCAGCAATTAAATGCGGTTTTTTGTGGTTTTTTCTTTTCCTTTTTCACACTCAGCATCGTGACATTGTGGCGGCCTGAGGTCAGGCCGCCCTACGGGTTGTACGGTTGCGGCGGCCTGGGGGCAGGCCGCCCTACGGATTGTACGATTGCGGCGGCCTGAGGGCAGGCCGCCCTACAGTGTGTTTTATGGTCTATTCACAATTATTTTTCTTGCGCCCGGCCTGTTCCTGTGGTACACTGGACCCATATAGAGAAACGGAGGTTCTGTTATGACCAATTTCGATTATTATGAAATGCGGCTGCTGATGGGGCTGGTCCCCACTTTGACTCTGCCTGCCATGCTGAGCATTGCCGGGTATGTGCTGTCCTCTCTGGCCCTGTACACCCTGGCCAAGCGCCGGGGCATCCACAGCCCCTGGCTGGCCTGGATTCCCGTGGCCAACGTGTGGATTCTGGGCTCCCTGTCGGACCAGTACCGGTATGTGGTGCTGGGCCAGAACCGCTCCAAGCGGAAAAGCCTGCTGACTCTGAAAATCCTGTCCGCCATTCTGGGGGTGATTTCCGGGGCCATGACTGCGGGCATGGTGTGGAATCTGGTCTGGGGCGTTATCAGCGGTACCCCCCAGGCGGTGCTGTTTGACAGCGTCACCGGTCCCATCCTGCGGATTCTGGGGCTGGGGCTGCCTGCCGCCGCCATTGCCATTGCCCAGGCCATTATCTACTACATGGCCCTGTACGATGTGTACAAGTCCATGGACCCCAACAACTGCGTGGTGTTTTTGGTGCTGAGCATTTTGTTCGGCGTCACCGAGCCCTTCTTCCTGTTCTTCAACCGGACCAAGGACCTGGGAATGCCCCCCAGACGGGACGACCCGGTCTACACCGCCCAGAGAACCTGGGATGCCGAATAATCCAAAACGTCCCTCCGAAGCCCGGAGGGACGTTTCAGGGCATCGAAAAAGCCTCGCAGAGTTTGCCGCCGCAGCGGCAAATAAATTCTAAATCATTTTCGGCCGGGGCGTGTACCTGGACGAAAATACATCTCAGACTGCAAGTGTGGAATTTGTACGCCATAGGCGTACAAATTATGCACGCAGCAGGCTGCATCCCCTCTGTCGGAAAGCCCCGAAGGGGTTTTTCGACAGACTGAAACGTCCCTCCGAAGCCCGGAGGGACGTTTTTTTGTCATTCTGGCAGCCTATGCATCGTCATTGCGAGCCAGCGGCACACCGGCGCGGCAATCCGCATTCCCCCGGAAAAAGGAAAAACAGGACCCACTCGATGCCCAGAACCCCCGGCCACACCCAAATCAGCACCGGCCAGGTGCTCACCGCCACCGCCGCCAGCAGCATTGCCACCGGCGTCAGGTACTTCCGGGGGTGCCGCCACAGGTCGCTTTCCGTTTTCCAGCCCCGGATGGGGTGCTTCCATTCCAGGCGCACCGACAAAAGGGCACTTTGCAGGGCAAACAGGACCGCCAGCAGCGCCTCCCGCCCCGCAACGCCCCCGATTTGGACCTGAAAGCTGAGAAGATACACGCTGCTCACCGCCAGGTTTACCCCGGAAAGGCCCAGCCAGTACCCCCGGCAAAACCGACGGCCCCGGCCTGGCAGAGTTCCCAGGGCCAGCTCCAAATCCCGGTCCCGGGAAATCAGCACGGACAGTGGCGTGTTCATGGTCACCATGGCAAGGCCCAGCGCCAGCAGCCCCCGGCCCAGCAGGGCAGGCAGGACGCACCCCGCCCCCGCCATGGCCAGGGTATTGACCAGGCAGCCTTTGTTGTCCAGCAGATACCGCAGCAGATACCCGGCCACTCCGGCGGCTCTGAGTCGACGGGCCCGGGAGGCGGGGCCTTCCGCCAGGAGCCTATAGGGGTCCATGTGCAGCAGATACCACACCGCCGCCCCGGGGATGGACAGGGCGGCCAGCCAGGAAAGCATCCCCCGCTTCTCCCGTGCCAGAGCCCAGGCCCCCGCCGCCGCCAGACAGCCGTGAATGCCCCACAGAAGGGCCGCCGCCATTTCCAGAGGCGGCCGGGGCGAGACCGCCGCCAGCACCGCCCACACCGGGGCCGTCCTGGTCAGCAGGGTATGGGTCCCAAAGGCCAGCGCCAGAGTCAGCGGCAGCCTCCGGCCATTGCCGGGCAGCAGAAGCAGCCCCCGGACCAGCTCCCCCCGGCCCGCCGCCTGAAGGCTCTGCCACAGGGCAGCGCCTGACAGGGCAAAGGAGGTCAAATACACCACAATCGGCGCCGTTTTCAGCCGGATTTCCGCAAAATACAGGGAGCAGAACAAAATTCCGCAGGTCAGCAGGCTTTTCCCCGCCTGGCCGTATCCCGGCCCCAGCAGCTGCCGGAGCACCGCTTTAAGACTGGCTTTCACGGTTCAGCACCTCCCGGATGGCCCCGGCATCCAGCTCCGGGCCGGTGAAGCTCCGGCAGATGCGCCCCCGGTCCAGCACCAGCACCCGGTCCGCCGTCAGGCAGAGGCTTTCCAGAATGTGGGAGGAAAAGAGGATGGTCCCCCGGGCCTTGTACTCCCCCATGCGCCGGTACAGATATTCGGTGCTCTGAAAATCCAGGCCGTTCACCGGCTCGTCCAGCAGCAGAAGCTCCGGCCCCAGGGCGAAGGCGGTGATGAGGTATGCCTTTTTCAGATTCCCCGTGGACAGGTCCTTCAACAGGTAGTCGGTGTACCGGCCAAAGCCGAAGCCCTCCACCAGCTCCCCCACCTCTGGCAGCGGCCTTTGATAGCAGGCCGACGCATAGGCCAGATACTCCCGGAAGGTGAAATACCGGAAGGGGCAGCCCTCGGCCAGCACCGTAAACCGGCTTCGCTTGAAAGCCTCGTCCCGGAAGGACACGGGCCGCCCATGCCAGGCCGTTTCCCCGGCCCGGAAGCTGCCCAGCAGACCCGATAGAATTTTCAGCAGAGTGGTCTTCCCCGCCCCATTCAGCCCCATCAGGCCCACCACCTCATGGCTCTCCAGCTCCAGGCTGAGCCGGTCCAGCACCGGCCGGTCCGGGGTGTACCAGCCGGTCAAATCCCGGAGGGACAGCAGGCCGGTCAAGGCCGGTCCCCCCTCTCCTTCTTCCAGATGGACCAGGCGGAGACCAGATAGGTCACGGCCAAGACCAGATACAGCAGGGCAAAGGGAATATTGGCGGTGAGCAGGCTGAACACCAGGCACACCACAAACACGATGCCCAGGGTCAGGCGAATGTAACAGTGCCGCATAGGCCCACCTCAGTATTTCTTCCCCAGCAGCCAATAGGCCAGCCAGTAGACGGCCACCATTCCCATCAAAATCCAGGCGCAGAGGTTGGCCTGGGGCTCCATTTGGCAGAACCGCAGGACGATGGAGGCCAGGGCCAGGGCGAGCACGGACAGGATAAACGTCACCGACCGGGCCTTGTCCGCCAGATACAGCATCCGCTCGTCCTGATAGGTGTAGTCGGTTTTCTTGGCGAATTCCGCATCCTTCCGGTAGCGCAGACCCAGGTACAGCCGCATTCCGCCGACACCGGCTATTGCGCCGCCGAAGCCGCCCCAGAAGCTGTGGTCATCCAGCCAGATGCTGGCGATGACAATGCCAACGCCCAGGACAAGATACAGGGCATACAGGGTCATTTTCTTTTTGTTATACATTTTCAGTCCTCCTCAAAGATAAAAATTTCCTCAATGGTCAGGCCGAAGACCCCGGCAATCTTATGGGCCAGGGCCAGGGACGGGCTGTACCGCCCGTTTTCCAGGGAAATAATGGTCTGCCGGGACACCCCCAATGCATCCGCCAGCATGGCCTGGGTCAGCTCCCGGCTTTTGCGCAGTTCCACAATTTTATTTTTCATAGGCACCTCCTTGAAGTAAAGCTCGCTTTACATTGTTAGTATAGCACAGTTTTCGGAAATGTCAAGGGCGCTTTACTTTTTAGGAGAAAATTTTTTTGCCGCACCCCAATACCTTCCCCCGGGGGGAAGGTGGATTGCCCGAAGGGCAAGACGGATGAGGGATGGCGACCGCTTAAAATTAGTGAAGAAGTAATAGTGAAGAGTGAAGAGTTGAGGTGTGGCTTCGCCACTTATTAAAATTCATCGGCGAAGCCAATACCGCACTTCTTACTTCTTCACGATTCACTAAAACCAAGTGCACGCCATCCCTCATCCGCCCCAGTGTGCGCACTGGGGCACCTTCCCCCCGG
>JAUNPV010000012.1 GCA_030536515.1 Eubacteriales bacterium | reverse complement strand
GAATAACAGGTTCGGTCAGCGCCGAACAGTTTAATTACGCGACCTCGTGTCGCGCACAAGTCAGTGGATTGAGATACCTACCC
The DNA here is from genome assembly GCA_030536515.1 of Eubacteriales bacterium. Classification (GTDB taxonomy): domain Bacteria; phylum Bacillota; class Clostridia; order Oscillospirales; family Oscillospiraceae; genus Faecousia. The sequence continues at coordinate 78,436 of JAUNPV010000012.1, read as the reverse complement.
GACACGAGTACAGCGGGCGCATCCATGCAACAGGCACCAAAGACCAATCCAAAAAATTCCGTGAACTCAGAAAAACAAAACTGAAAGAGTGCTATATCGTCAGATATGCGGATGATTTCAAAATCTTTTGCCGAAAACACAGCGATGCCGTTAAGCTGTTCGCAGCAGTTCAGGCATGGTTGAAAGAAAGACTGAATCTGGACATCAGCCCGGAGAAGTCAAAAATCGTGAACTTAAAGCATGACTACTCAGATTTTCTGGGATTCAGAATCAAAGTCCACAAAGGCAAAAAGAACAAATATGTTATTATTTCGCACATCGCACCCAAAGCCTTAGAGAAAATCAAGGAAAAGGCAAAGGAGAAAGTCACGAAGATTCAGTTTTGTTCCGGGCAGTTGGAGGAATATCAGGCGGTCAACGATTACAACAGCTTTGTTATGGGCATCCATAACTACTACTGTATGGCTACCTGCGCCAACCCGGATATGCAAACCCTGGCGTACGAAATCAAGATTTCTATAAAAAACAGGCTCCAAGAGCGAGTAAAGCGACGAACAGAAGAACCAATCCCGGAATATGCCAAGCGATACAGCAAAAGTAAGGAAATCCGATTTGTCGGCAAGACCATACTGTTGCCTATCGGGTATATTCAACACCATCCGCCCATCCACAAGAAGAAAGCAATCAACAAATATACCGTGGAAGGCAGAGCGGAAATACACAAGAATCTGGAGAGTGTGGATATGACGGTTTTACACATTCTCATGCGAAATCCCATAGCGGGTGCCAGTATCGAGTACAAAGATAATCGTCTGTCTTTGTATGCGGCACAGCATGGGACGTGCGCCATTACCAAGCAAATTTTGTCTGTGGAAGAAATCCACTGTCACCACAAAACGCCCAAGTCGCAGGGCGGTGGTGACGAATACGCAAATCTGATAATTCTTCACAAAAATGTCCATAAGCTGGTTCACGCCACGCAAAGAGACACCATTTCTGCAATTTTGCAGAAAGTACAGTTAAAACCGGCAGAACTCAAGAAGTTGAATAGTTTGAGAAAACTTGCCGGAAACGAAGCTATCGTGCCTGAGCAGATGAACCTTCCTGTTGCTGATTAGAACGAGAATTTGTAAATGATGGAAAGCCGTGTGAGAGGAAAGCTCTCATGCACGGTTTGGGGTGGGGGAAAATCCGGAGGTGATTCACCAAAGGATTACCTATCACTATAGGACAGGCTAATTGCCTTGCATGACCTTGATTGTCCATGGAGACCCAGTGACCTTGCCCAGCGATTGGGCAGAATCGTTCGCCAGGGCAACCGAAATCCGGAGGTTGAGATATTTCGCTATGTCACGGAAAATACCTTTGATGCCTATCTGTATCAGTTGGTGGAGAATAAGCAGCGGTTTATTGCTCAGATTATGACCAGCAAAGCCCCGGCCCGTATCGCAGACGATGTGGATGAAACCGCCCTGAGCTACTCCGAAATTAAGGCACTTGCCACAGGCAATCCGCTCATTATTGAAAAGTGTAATCTGGATGTGGAGGTCAGCAAGCTGAATATGCTGAAAGCCAACCACCTGAACCAGCGCTTTGCTTTGGAAAACCTTGTGCTGAGGAAGTACCCGGCTAAAATCGCTGAGTTGCGGGAGGAGATCAATGGGTACGAGAAAGATGTGGCCATTGCAGCCGCCCATCCCAAGCCTGCAGAGGGATTTGCCGGTATGGAGGTTCTGGGAACTGTATATTCCGAAAGAAAAGAAGCAGGTAAGGCGATCATCAATGCCTGCACCTCTCTGAATGGCTCTGCTACTGTCCAGCTGGGACAGTACCGGGGCTTTTCTCTTATTCTGGAATATGACAGCTCCACGAGCGACTACCGGCTGACTATAAAGGGGCACCTGTCACACATTATCAGTTTGAGCGCTGATGCCATTGGCAATACCACTCGGATCGATAATTTGGTAGATGGTTTAACCAGAACACTGGCAGAGCTTCAGGAAGATCTGCGGGATGTCCAGACACAGTTGGGCAACGCCAAGGCTGAGATGGAGACACCGTTTGCCAAGGAAGCAGAGCTGGCGGAGAAATCCGCACGGTTAAAGGAACTGAACATCCTGCTGAATATGGATCAGAAAGATCACTTCGTTTCGGATGAATGCCCCGAAAAAGATACGCCTGAAAAAGAAAAGCGGCGGGAACATGAAAGATAAAAATATGTGGCACAATTCTGTGCCACATATCTTATATTCTATGCTCTGCTGGATGCCTGAATCATTTTAGAACGGCATTCGTCAATTCTGTCTAGTATCGTTTTATATTCAAAATCCTCTCGGGTAAGGCAGGAGAACATTTCTCTTACCTCGATTGTATGCATCGGTTTTACTGATGTAGAAATTGTATTGTAACAGATCTGAGCGTATTGTAATAATGCATATATTGAGCTGATAGGCAATGGAAGTTTGTATTTACCATCGATACCTTCACGAATTTCTTCGTCAATATTATAAATAAGTGCTCGTATTTTAGCCCACAAGTCGCGATACTTATTACGCTGATATGCACTCATTTTGCCTGTTGCCATAAGACTCACATAGATCCGTATGGCGAATAGTTCTTCGCAAGTAGATAATGGATTGGCATTGAGAGCCAATTCTTGCAATAGGCTCTCAATATAGTCATCTGCTGAGATGTCTAAGATATATAGCATACAAATATCAGCATAGATTTCTCGAAATAGGATGTCTAAATCATCACATCTTCCATAAAAACGCTGCAAACCACGATCAATAGCATCTCTCTTTGGAAATGAAATTCGTGCGATTTCTGTTGAATGCTCTAGATATGCTTTTAGGAAAGCCGCCAATGCATCATCTGATGCAAAAATAGATTCCACATCAGACATTATTAGGGTTCTCATCTCTTCAATTGTAGGCTCACCAACATTATCTAGCGCATTTAAGAAAGTAAGCTCAAAAAATCTTATAAGGTCATGTTGCTTGCTCTTGAAGATTGCTTCGGTCAATATTGCTGCTGAAGCTCGGGAATAATACGTTTTGCGCAGAATTCTATTACGATATTTTTCGCCAACATAGTGGGATATTTCGTGGCATAACGCACGCAAGATCACTGTAGGTTTGTATAATGCCTTTTCTGGAATTTGCAATTGAACCAATCCAGTTAGTTTTGATGTTGCATGAAAAAGCTCAATAGCTGATATTTGCTCACACGGACGGGGAATCAGCAAAAACACGTGATGCTTATTAGGGTGCGAATCCGTCATTCGGAGTAAATCAGATACTTTATTTAAAAAAGCTACGGTATATTCCAACATAAAAACAGGAATATCATAAATAACAGGACGTATTTCAGGCTGCTGCGATAGCTGTCCCTCAATACGCATTAATTGCTCTATTAAATATATGCAGCTTTCAACAAAATAATTATAAACTGATAAGTCGGACGAAGTCATGCAACTGTTATCTAACTGGAATAGGATGTTTTCAAGAAACGCTTCAAGTTCCGGTGCAAGCAAATATACAACTTCATCCATAACAGGAGATTTGCTCATACGTACCATAGAATTAGCAATCTCAGATACGGCATGAAACCAGCTATAATCAAATGTACTGTTCTTATGCTTAATCCGTTGAACTATTTCATCACGCAAAGGAAGCAATTTGGGGCAAAGAGGTGTCAAATTATCTCTTTCAGATATCGCAAAATCGTGTTCAATATTGATCTGGATACCTACTCTTGTAGTAGATTCTGATTGCCGTATGTTTTCACTTCCTGTATTAAACAACCAGTCTCGATATAGGTTAACCACAGAAGCAGCGGGAAGATTCTTATACAGTACTAATACATCATCCAAACCATTTACGCTATATTCAGGTTCCTGACATAATTTTTCCCGTATCTTTTTTATTTGTTGTACAACAACGGGTAAATCGGTCCCAGAAAACCGCATAGAAAAAAGGGGGATTACATCTGATTCATCGGGTATAGCTGTCGAAGTGGATAACATTTCGGAATTAATTCCAAAATATGTATACATTTTTCCGATTTCTACGTACTTTCGCATTTTCAATACTACATCTAGAAGGTCACATAGTTTCGTAGACCGAATATCTAGCACCATGTCACTAAACTCAGTTGCATAGTAAATTTGGTATGACATATCTTGTGAACTTAGATCTTCTTCAAATGAGGTGCTCAGTCGTTGGAACTGGTTGGCCTGTTCTTGAGATAAGGAAAGATGGATACGAACAATGGCAATAAACCAGCGAGAATTATGATCTTCCATAATTCTTTTTTTATCTGGAACTAGATACAATGGATGATAATAGAAAGTAGCATTATTATGGGTAGCAATATGTGCCTTGTCGGTATAAATACCAGAAAAGAAATCATGCTCTTGGTTTAACGAATAAATATATATCTCGTCAAAATGACCTAAAGTAATCCAACGAGTATATGGATAGGTTAACCAGGCACCTGCATCGCAGCAGTCGGTGTCCAAGTTTTTTCGTAAAAGAATAACATCTAGTTGATTCATATTTTTATTCTCCAAATTACTTCTGGCATTGAGCAAATGCTTTACTAATGGTCAAATCCAAATCTGCTATTGCATCATTGTCTACTGGAGGAATCAAACAGTAGACTACATTTTTGACCATTTTACGTTCCAAAACAGGGGGAGTTAGGCTTAGTATTTCAGATGACATGGTAATGTTTCCTTGCTGAAAATACACCCATGCCATAACACAATAGTTCGTTTTTAAGCAGTTTATTGAGGAGTTAATTATAGGATCACCAGAAAGAGATGAATTATTTGTCAAATAAACTGATAAAAGCGCTATTTTTGATGCCAAAGATCTAAATATTTCACTATTTTCAGAATGATTAGCACTATCTATGGAATCTGATTGATTTAAGTCTTCTGGATTCTGTGCAAAGGATAGCAGGTAGACTAAGTATCCCGACAAAAGAATATGTACAGCTTGTTCCTTTTGATCCTTTGGAATATCTTCGAACTTAACATCAAAAAAACTGTGAATTACAGAAGTTACAACCGAGAAATTATCTTGTAGCTTTGTAGCACTAAAAAACACAGCCCAAAGATGTGCCACTTCACGCATCGAATTATACGATATACTCTGAGAGCAATATTTTATAAATGCTTCAGTAAAGCAGTGAAGATGTCCATGGTAATGCTCGCTTTCTGGAGATGGGACTGTTTCTGCTAATCTAAATAAGCAAGGTGTCACAGTATTGGTATTGCATTCTTTAATTGTTACTTTCCATCTATCTAAAGCTATTTTTTCGCAAGATGTCGAATTCAGTACAATTTGATAGAGCACAATCCACTGATAGAAAAAACCATATAAAACAGCAACTAGTGCGATAACAGCGCTTTCAGATGTATTAGCTGCTGCAGATAAAATACATATTATCGTTGAGCAAATATGAGCAACGGAACAGGCATGGTAAGAGCTGAATTTATGCCTTAATAGTTCACCATAACTTAGTCCCAGCATTTGCTCATCAAGGGATTTATATACCCATCCAATCAAAATTGTTGAGAAACCGACGACCTTAATTGCTTCGAGGATCGTTGGTGCTTGTAGGTAGATTGGACATACACAGCCTGGGAGGAATGTCTCAATAATACTTCTTTTAAAAGCAATTTCCATTCTCCAAGAGTACAAGAGAATTACTAAAAGCAGAAAATAAGGAATAAACCATCTTGAAAAATGAATACACACAAATGTATGGATACTTTTTCTCAATTTATTAAAAAATGAAAGAAACCTTTTCAGCAAGCCAACAAACCACATAACACCAACATCCTTTTTGACAAATTACGACATAGGATATAAAAAAGACCATTACAAAGAAATGATCCTTGTAATGGTCAAAACTACATTAATTGATAGGAGGCAACAAGAAGAATTAGTCACCTACAGTACCTTTGTAGAGCTTACCGACCGCCTGCGTCTCATCTCGTTCTGTATGAAAGGAGAAAATCTTTGCATTGGCATAATAAGTGGTGAGCTTTGGTTGAGAAACAGCATTTTGTTCCCAATGTGCAACAGGCCGTGGAGTAGATTTTTCAAAAATTGTTTGACGTTCCCGCTTACCTAGTATAAAATTAACAGAAAGCATAATGCCAACTCCTGAACTCGCTTCGCTTGGTGTCTGACAACAGTTCCAGATCTTGATTACCAAGAAAATGCGGTATTTTCTAGGCTTGCTGCGCAAACCTTAATTTATTGTATGAAGAACCGCACTAAATGTCAAGTAAAATTTTTGTAAATTTCTTGTTGCTTTTTTGTAAACAAATTCGTCCAGGCTTTGTATGTGCATCAAATTGCAATACAGTCTATTTTAATTTCAACCAGACTCGTCAGTTTGGAATGTTTTTTTAATTGTTTTATAGTATTACATCAAAGGGAGGCAGCTATGTATGTTTCATTGGCTTTGAAACAGATAATTCTTGTATCTGTTATTACAGTAGCTATAATTGGGGGGCATACCGCTTTTTATTAATATTATGTCCAAGGTGAATGCATTACTTCCTTTTTTGCGGCAGAATGGGATGCTGGAGAAGTACGTTCTTTTATTGGAACTGTTGTACTGAGTACGCTTGCTTTGTATCAGAATCAGATCATTAAATAGAAGTCCGAAAAAAGAAATGGTGGTCGAGGCAAAGAACCGCACAAGTAATATGACTAAATTGGCCGTTACATGAAAAGGTGGCGATGGAAATTGCACAAACCTAAGGATGGGAAAAATATATCTGAGAATCCATCCACGGAGACTGTACTTTATCAAACCAAAATGCTTGTGCCTAACCATACAGTTTTCTGGAAATGCGATAGAATGTATAACTTTGATGTGATTGCTTTCAACAGTGTAGTAGATCTTCAACTAAAAACCTATTTCTGGTGATGGATATATTTTTTCTATGATGATGTCATGTAGAGACGAATATAATGCTGAACAATACTATTCAATAATTGGCCAATACTGTTTGACAGACTACTTTCTAAAATTTGCCGTATTGAAACTTAAATATATTTCTTACATAGCTGATTGGCTTTTTTAAGGAGTGATTTTATGACACAAGCAAGCCCCGCTATGCCAACCTCAGAGGCATCGGTACGGACTTTATTGGCGATGCCACCGGCAGCGATAAGCGGTTCTCTTTCAGTATCCCGGCTGCCGGCAATGATACACTCCATCTGTTTGAGAGTGCCATCGATCTGTTGTCCTATGCCACTCTGGTCAAGCAGCATGGGAGAGACTGGCATCGGGAGCATTTGGTTTCCCTGGCAGGTGTCTACAAACCCAAAGAGGAACTTCAGGAAAGCTCCCTGCCGCTGGCACTGAAGCGGTATCTATAGGAATACCCTAATATTCGATACATCCATTTGCGGCTGGACAATGATGCCACAGGTGGACGGGCGGCAAAAGCCCTGGTTGCCATGCTGTCTGATCAGTATGAGGTGGCAGTTAAGCCACCACCCTACGGCAAAGATTATAATGACTTTCTCTGCATGAAGCTGGGAATCCCGATTACACGAAGAAAGAACAAATCACAGGAAAGATAATTCCTTTCCCTCCTATAAATTGACAAGTTATACTTGAAATTATAATAATTTGGAGTATAATAATCCTAAAGAAAGTGAGGCGATTCTATGAAGCAGTTTGTAGATCGGGAGCAGGAAATGGAAACCCTGCAAAACGAATATGAAAGAGACGGAAGTGCGCTGGTTGTCCTGTACGGACGGCGGAGAGTTGGTAAGACAACCCTGATCTCCGAGTTCATCAAAGATAAAAATGCCCTGTTCTTCCTTGCCAGCGAGGAAGCAGAAGCACAGAACCGAAGTGCCTTTAAGGAAAAGGTTGCGGAGTTCATCGACAGCGACTTGCTGCGCAGTGCTGACATTAAGAATTGGGATGTGCTGTTCCAATCCATCATGGATACTCCCTTTGGAACCAAACCTGTCATTGTGCTGGACGAGTTTCAGTATTTGGGCAAGGCCAATCCTGCCTTTCCATCCATCTTCCAGCGGATTTGGGAGGAAATTCTGAAAGATAAGTCCGTCATGGTCATTCTCTGCGGTTCCTTGATTTCCATGATGGAGTCCCAGACCCTAGCCTATGGCAGCCCCTTGTATGGCAGACGGACAGCACAGATCCGGCTGAAGCAGATTCCGTTTGGATTTTATCAAGAGTTTTTCCCCGGCAAGGATCGGAGAGAATTGATCGAGATGTATGCCATCACAGGCGGTGTGCCGAAGTACATTGAACTGTTCTCCGAGAGTAAGGACATTTACAGCGCAATCCAGAAATGTGTGCTGAACCGGTCTGGCTATTTGTACGATGAACCCCATTTCCTGTTGCAGCAGGAAGTCAGTGAGGTAGGCAGCTACTTCTCTATCATCAAAGCCATTGCCGCAGGAAACAGTAAACTGTCTGCTATTTCCTCAGTCCTGGAAATCAAGTCCACCAGTCTGACCAAGTATCTGAAAACCCTCATGGATTTGGATATTCTGGAACGGGAAGTTCCCATCACGGAAGATAACCCGGAGAAGAGCAAAAAAGGTCTGTACAAGATCAAAGACAATTATCTTAGATTCTGGTTTGCCTTTGTTTACCCGAATATGAGCTTCATCGAAAGTGGTCACAGCCGCATCGTCATGAACAAGATCAAGAAAAGTCTTGTAAAAAACCACATTGCCTTTGTGTATGAGGATGTATGCAGGGAAAGGATGTGGGAACTAAACGCAGAAGATGCTTGGCCTTTTAACTTTACGAAGCTGGGGCGGTATTGGGATTCCAAAGACGAAATTGACATTGCAGCCCTTGATTCGGAGGGTAAAAATCTGGTTCTGGGCGAGTGCAAATACTGGGCAGAACCGGTTGGCGTTAGTGTCCTCCGGGATCTGGAAGCCAAAGCTGATTCCGTAGCATGGGAGCGGGACAAGCGAAAGATATGGTATGTGCTGTTCAGTGCCTCCGGATTTACAGAGGAACTAAAAGCGATGGCCCAGACCAGAAATGATCTGATGCTCTGCGACGAACAGGACGGCTAAGTTATATAATCGAATAATATGAATCAAAGCAGCTTGAAGGTACGGAAATTGCTGTTCGGCTTACCGGCTCTGCTGCTAAAAACATCGCCGCCGCTCTGTATACCATCGCAAAGAACAAGGACAAAAACAAAATCAAGGGTCACCAGCGTTTAAGTGCCATGCTGAAAAGCGGAAAGGAGCTTAAGGTGTTCACCATCAGCGAGGAGCATCTTAAACAGTTTGCAATTGAAGCCAAACGGTATGGTGTCGTCTACTGCGCCCTCCGGGGGAAAGAGAGATCGGCAGACGGCATGGTTGATGTGATGGTTCGTGCGGAGGATGCCTCCAAAATCAACCGCATTGTAGAACGGTTCAAGCTGGCTACTGTGGATGCCGCATCCATCAAGCATGACATTGAGCGCAGCCGTGCAGAAAAGGAATCTACCCCCGCAGTCCCGGAACAGGGCGTTCCCCAAAAGGATACGGAGGATCTTCTGCTGGATGAGCTGCTGGGAGCGCCAATCCAAAAGGAGCAGCAGACTCTCGAAAACCCTACAGCGGCAAAGACGAGAAAAAGCCCTCCGTCCGAGCCTATCTCCGTGATGCAAAAGAAAGCCGCCGAGGGTACTACTAAAGCTGTCCGCCCCTCCGTCCGGGAGGAACTTCGTGGGATCAAGGCAGCTCGGCAGGAAAAAGCGGCAGTACCCAAACAGCAGGAGAAAAAGCTTCCTGCAATGCAACCCCAGACCCCGGTGCCAATGCACTTTGATCCGGGGAAGAAAAGGCCCAAACAGAAAGTGAGGTAACCAATGAATAATTTTGATGACATCTTTTCGGGTCAGTCCGACCAGCCGGGCTGGAGCGAAAAGCCCTTTGACAAAGAAGCCTGGGCTGCAAAGAAGCAGGAAGAACGCAAGGGACTGTATGAACTTGCAGATTCCACAGCCGTAGCGATCAGCCAGGACGGTGAAAAGTTCCGGCAGTATCTGGATGTGCAGTCCCGGTTTGACCGCTACTCTTCCACCAATGCGCTTCTGGTTTTGGCGCAGATGCCCCAGGCTACCCAGTTAAAGGACTTTGAAGGTTGGAAAGAAGCCGGTGCATCTGTCCAGCGGAAACCGGTCAGCATCCGCATTCTGGAGCCGGGAAAGGAGTACCAGCGTGAGGATGGCACACGGGGTACATCCTTTGAGGTGAAGCGTGTCTTTGATGTTTCCCAAACCAAAGGCCGGGTAAGGAATGCGCCCGCAGTTTCATACGATGATCGTGTGCTGCTGAAGGCTCTGATTCATCGCAGCCCTGTTCCCATTCAGTCGGTGGATGCACTGCCCAATAATATGGGCGCACTGTATGACCACGACCAGCAGGTAATTTTTGTCTGCAAGGGCATGGGCGCAGCTGATATTTTCCGCAGTGTGTCCAAAGAACTGTGCCATGCGGAAATCGCCGGAATGCGGCAGGAATACAGCCGTGGAGAAGCTGCCTTTGCTGCTTACAGTGCATCCTATATGCTCTGCAAGAAGTATGGCATCGATGTGTCCGACTACAATTTCAGCCGTATGCCTGCCTCCTTCCGGGAGAATGATGCAAGAGGCATCCGTGATTCTCTGACGGAGATGCGGGATTCTGCCAACCAGGTATCTGCCAGAATGTACCGTGTGCTGGAGCAGAACCGGGGAGCAAAATCCAAGGAACAGGAGCGATGACAGATGGCACGGGAGGAACAGCGTGTTTTAACACTGGATAAGTATGAGCATGGTATTGTAATCAATGCTCTGAATGAAATGCGCAATGACCTGATCGGTGAGGAGCGCCCCACAGATATTGTGGATGAAGTGCTGCTGAAAACTATAGACGCTCCCACCAGAAAGGTACGGGGAAAGAGCCGTGAAGAACGATGAAAAGCGCACAATCAAATGGCTGTGTATCTTTGGCATCATTCCTGTGGTTTGGCTGGCACTTCTTGTTGCACCGTTTGTATCCGGCGGCTTGATGGAAATTGTCTCTGAGTTCCCGGCGGCAATCGATAACCCATTTCATATCGTGCTATGTGAGGACAGTAAAAAAACTGTCCTAATTTTTTTGCTTGCGTATGCGATGGCGGTTGGTGTGGCTGTGTCCTCTCGCCGTAATTATCGCAGAGGAGAAGAACATGGCTCTGCCCAATGGGGTGATGCCGGTACAGTGAACAGGAAGTATCGGGCTAAAAATCCAGAAGCCAATAAGGTATTTACCAAGCATGTCCGCATGGGATTGGATGGCAGAAAGCACAGGCGCAATCTGAATACCGTTGTGGTGGGCGGCAGCGGTTCCGGTAAGAGCCGATTCTATGCGCTGATTAATCTGCTCCAAGCCTGTTCATCCTATTTTGTCCTCGACTGCAAAGGCGAACTGCTCAGAATGACAGGCAGTTTTTTAGAGCAGCGGGGCTACACCATCAAGGTGCTGGATCTTCTCTCCATGGAGAAAAGCCACTGCTTCAATCCATTCGCCTATTTGGAAACTGACAACGATGTACAGAAGCTGGTTACCAACCTGTTCAAAGCGACTACGCCCAAGGGAAGTCAGTCCAATGACCCTTTCTGGGACACGGCAGCATCTATGCTGCTGTCTGCCATTATTTTCTATCTGATGTACGAAGCCCCAGAGGAGGAACAGAACTTTCCCATGGTCATGGAAATGCTGCGAGCCGGCGAAGTCAGAGAAGATGATGACACCTATGCCTACCATGGTTATCCGCTGTTTAATTGTCCTGATGAAATTGTGGATGGCGCGAAAAACGCCGGCTTTGATATGCTGCTTACAGCAAACAACCACAGCTATGATACTGGTATCGTCGGCTACAAACGTACGCTGGATGTCATACGAGAAAGGGGCGTAGAAACCCTGGGAACCTATGTTTCCCCCGAAGAGACCAAGTGGCATATTCAGGATATTAATGGAATTAAAATCGGTATGCTGTGCTATACCTGGGCATCCGGTGTATCTGACGACGGCCGTCCGTCTCAACGGCAATATGGCATTAGCGGAGGCTGGCATCTGCAATTACTTCTACTCTGGAAATTTACCTGCGTTCTATAAGGAAGTGGAAACCTATCTCGCCCAGATGAAGGACGCCGGTGCGGAAGCTACCATTCTCTTCATCCATTGGGGGGTGGAGTATGGGCTTTCTGTCACAGCGGAGCAGCAGAATATAGCGCAGGCACTGTGCAATCTGGGTATTGATGTAATTATTGGCGGTCACCCACATGTGGTTCAAACAGTCGATCTACTGTCCAGTGACATCGATCCTGCGCATAAAACGGTGTGCCTGTATTCCACAGGGAACGCCGTATCCAATCAACGCCAGGGAAAACTCTCCTCCATTACAACCGCACATACCGAGGATGGTGTCATGTTTTTTGTGACATTTGAAAAATACTCCGATGGTACGGTGTATCTTGCCGGGGCAAATGTGCTGCCTACCTGGGTGAATATGCGAAGAAACAGTGCCGGAAGAACAGAATACAATATTCTTCCTCTGGATGTGGAGCAGTTGGAGCAATGGCCGCAGATGTTTCAGCTTGACGAAAGCACTTTTTCTGCTACCAAACGCTCCTATGAGCGCACGATGAACATCGTTGGTGCAGGACTGGAGCGGACCCAGGTGTATTTGTCAGAAGAAAAGCAGGATCGGGAGGATGCTTATTGGCAGCAGAAAGCTTTACCATGATGGCGTTTGTAGGTCCAACACATGGAGAGCAATTGGAGATTCTGTTGTGCAGCAGGGACAGATGACAGATGATATCACTGGGCATACCTATGATCTGTATCACCTGTGGGATAACTACATTTACCGCATTAGAACTGTTGGAAGCAAAATTGAATACTCATTTTACAATATGTGGCCTGGACATTGGACTATCTTCCGGACTGCATAAATAACTTAAAATCATGCACGGGTCAGCAATGACCCGTGCATGAATCAAATGTGAGAAAATTTGGAGGTACTACAATTTAAGTAGCTCCTTCAAAACGTCTCATTATATTGAGGAAAGGAGCAGGCTGAAAACGCTTTTATCAACAGAAGCGTTAGATACGTGTTGTTGAAGCTTGCTACACTACCAGATTTATGTATTGCGGAAAGGAACATTTTTTTATGAAATGGAGAAGTGTATTATTCCTGACAGCGGTTTTTTCTTTGGCTTTGTGCTGTACTGCGTGTCAGTATAGCCCCCAAAAGGATGTGATAACCAGTAAAAACGATGGTACTTTTGATGCGAATAGTGCAATATCGTCAAATGAACATCATGAATCAGATTCTGTAATGCAATTTGACTATTCGAATGAGTTTCTAAGCACAGACGGAAATGTCGAATTTCAGGTGAATATTGATACATGTATTTCAAATGCAGATATGCCGATTGCTGAGGTATCGCCACATTTTTTAACAGGAGCCGAATGCAAAAAAATTGCTGAAATATTTTTGGGAGATGCTGTTTTTTACGAAAAGGATCAGGTGTTATCTCAAGGTGAAATCCAACAATGTCTTCAACGATGGATTCCGTACACAGACAGAGATGCAATGCGAGATTTGCTCCCGCCTACAGGCGAAAGCACTATTGATTGGAGAATCGAACTATTGAAAAAGAGTGTTAAAGCATATTCGGAGGCTTATGAATCTGCACCTGTAGAAAATCCACATAAATTGTGTGAGTGGGTATTTCGCCAGGACTCCTATTATTCTCCAATTTTGGCTGAAGAAAGCAGCAGGAATGCTTATGAAGAAAACCAATCGATCCAAGCTATTGCATATGTAAATGAGATTCCATACTATTTTTATGCTTCGATACGAGATTCGGAAGATTTTAAGTTAAGCTCCTTATACATGTATCCGGTGGAATATGCGCTAGGCGATAAGGCGATGTACATTGCGGAATTATGTCGTACAGAAAAACCGAACAATGCCCAGATTGAAAAAATTAAAACAAAAGCGGATGACATGCTTAAGAAGATGAATCTTGGCGAATGGCAGGTGGATGAATGCTACATTGAAACAACAGAAAGAAATGAGCATATTGTTCATGTGAATGCAGTCCCGAAGATTCAGAATGTTGCGGTACTGCGTATGCCACAGTTGAATAATTTGAAAAGCAAAGCGGTTTTTGCGTCCAATTATTATTTAACAGATGCTCGTTTTCGCTTTACTCCCAATGGTGATTTGTTATATTTTGAGTTACAATCCCCGGTGGACATTAACCAAATTGTAAATGATAATGTATCCGTGTATCCTATTTCCGAACTGTTAGAATCAGCTAAAAATACCCTCTCACTAAGTGATATATACGCATATGATTTTAACGCCATAGTTGATCTCTGCAAAGAACAGCAAATTGAGTTGGGATGCAGTGTCGAAATTAATGGACTTGAATATAACTTGGTTCGTGTCAAGAAACCTAATACAGACGCAAGTTATTATTTTGTTCCCGGTATTATATTAAGTGGCACTATAGAGTATTACAACAAAGCAACAGATGAGTTAATCTGTTGTCTTGAGCAAAGACAGCTATTGGCAATGAATGCTGTTGATGGTTCAATAATTCCGATTTCTAACGAATAATCCAATTTTTCTCTCCAATATATGTTGGACATATCTTAATCGCTCAAAATACTAATCGAGTGAGAAGTATTGTAAATATCAATGGCATAGGTTCCAATACTTCGAAGGATCTACTACTTAGCTTTGCGAATCCGTTTCTAGATTACTATACAACAGCCCAAGGAAAGCCAGACGCAAGCAACGCAGAGCAAGGGGGGTTGGAGGTTATTCCGTGCGTGAAAAGCAATATGAGTCTCGATGGATTCGCTGTCCAATATGCAATTCCAAAACGCGAACCAGGGTGTATGCCGACACGGTGATGTTCAAGTTTCCTCTTTTCTGCCCAAAGTGTAAAAAGGAAACGAAAATTGATGTAATGCAACTGAAAATAGCAATAAGCAAATGAGCCAGACATAACGATGCAGAGCCTGCTTCCCGTTCGGGAGGCAGGCTCTATGCTTTTTATTCGACATTACGAGATTCATTATTTCTGAGCATATTGATTGCGGATTGAACCACTGGGTATACTGCAGCAGCTTCCTCCTCTGTACAATCACTGATCAATGACCTTAATTGAGAGATTTTGGGAGACTCCTGCCGTGATTCTGGATAGAAAATTACCCTGGGATCAATTTTGTAAAACCGAACAAGAGAATACAGATTACTAAATACCGGGTTCCCTCTGTAGTTTTCAATATTCAAGATTGTTCGGTCATCCACGCCGGTAGCACGACCTACATCAATCTGCGAGAGTCCAGTATTTTCTCTGGCTGTCTTTAATATATCGCCTAATACACGAGAGCAATCTGACATATATTTCACCTCAAGTATATTTTACATTACACATCATTTTTGTGGAATCCGATACATTTCACCTCTTATATGAAATATTTTTCACTAATGTAAAGAAAGAGGTTTCATATCAATGGCTGTTCCATGCAATAGCGTAATGTTCACTATATTGCATTTCAACCTTTTGTACGGAGCATCCATGACTTTATATGTGAAACAAATTTCACATCGTTATTTGACATACATGTAAACAATCCGCTTTCGGATCTGCGGTGCCGCAGCCCTCCGATCAATCTGATTTTTGAATTTCAGATTGATTGGAGGAAACAACAATGGATGGAAAGCATCCAAACCGAAAGAAAGATAAATATAACCCCTATGTGCTTTCAATAGAAGATAGCCGCTACTTCCTCTCTTTTACAGATGGACAAGGGGTGTTTCAGAAAATGGAGATTGGTGAATCAATATACGCAGCATTTAACGGTTTTGAATTGGAGGATATATCATATCTGAATACGGTCAGCCGTTACCAGGAACATTCTGAATTGACAGAGGGTACTCTGAATAATAGAGCGATTATATGCCCTGAACCGCTAGAAGAAGGCGTATATCGGAAGATGATGTACAAGGAGCTGCATACTGCAATAAGCCGACTTCCAGAAATACAGCGCCGTAGATTGCTTATGTACTACTTTGGAGGGTATACATACGAGCAGATCGCTGAAATAGAGGGATGTAAGCATCCGGCAATTATCAAGTCTGTGGCAGCAGCTGAGAAAAACCTAAAAAAATATTTTTTGAAGTAGGGTTACAATTTAACGGATAAGTGAGCAAACAGGTGAAGGGGCAATCCTTCACCTGTTTGTCGCAAGGATGAATGGGTCTGTACCTTGAAAACAGCATACCCATTCATTAAACACATTCCTATTGTTATTGCGATGAGCATAAGCCGCTTTAGCAGCTGCGCCAGAATGTGTTATATAGAAAGAGCAATATGATCTCAATTTTCTTTTCGGTCAGTTACGCACTTCTTCTATATAGCACGGAGCGATAAACAGCATGCTATGACCTCTGGATGGCTCCCAGGGGGGCGATAACCAGCAATAGGGACAATGATACTCCCGTCCAGTCACAGCCACACGCAATGAGGGCGGTTGCATGAGAACCATGCGAGGGTACTGCAATTCAATGTACAGTAACCCGTGGAGCTGGTATGCCGCCAGCCGTTTGATGACTTCCCAGAAGCCGGGGTGTCGAGGACAAATAGGCACAAAAAAAGAATCCGCCAAAGGTGTTAGTATGCCCTTTGGCGGATTCTTTACATAGAAGCATAGTGCCACCCCATAAGAAAAATCAAGATACGGAGGTAATATCAGGTGAGCAAAGAATGCTTCCGAGGAGAAATATACTATACAGATTTAGGAAAGGGCATTGGATCGGAACAAGAAGGCCGGCGTCCAGTGGTAATCGTACAGAATGATGTAGGAAACAAATATAGCCCTACCGTCATTATTGCACCAATAACAACCGACCATGCAGCAAAAGCGAAACTACCTACGCATTGTTGTGTGGGAGAGGAATGTGGATTGAATTCTTCGTCTGTTGTTTTGTTGGAGCAGTTGCGGACGATTGATAAAAGGCGGCTTGAGGGATATGTAGGCCAGCTGAACAAAATGCATATCAAGGATATAAACTATGCGCTGGCAGTTAGCATTGGGCTGGATGAAGGAGCAGTCAAATCTGTTGGCCTAACCCTTTGCAGAGCTTGTGCAAACAACTTCAAAAAAGTTGGAGTATTTATTTTACGCCGACATAACAGCGGGCGTGATGACAACGGGAAATGCAAGTGCTGTGGCAAAAACAACGGCATTATGTATGAGCTGAAATTTCAGGATGCCCACGATTGATACAGTGAAATATAAAGGATAAGGAGACATTACCATGCAGGAAAAAAGACATACAGATATTTTGAAGATAAGAGATGCCGTCGCCCGTGCGAGGGAAAACGGTATGGATCTTAGTGAGTACACTCTGAGACGGGCAATCCGCTCAGGGCAACTCCCTTGCCGCATCGTTGGCAGAACCTACTTGGTTTCCTGGCAAAATCTGGTTAACTGGGTAACATGTATGGACAGCTGTGATAATCCGGTGCAGAGCGAGGATGAAAGTGTCCAGTTTGCGAAGTGATTGGTTGCACCTTTGCAGTAAATCCCTTTTTTCATTATCATTTAGGCAGATAATTTGAAAGGAGAAAGAAATATGCCTTACATTGAAGCCCGTCGCAACACTCAGGGGGATATTACAAGCTACAAGATTGTCGTATCTGCGGGATATGACTGTACTGGAACACAAATTCGTCACAGGAGTATTTGGACTCCTCCCAGACATGGTATGACAGAACGGCAGATGCAAAAGGAAGCAACTGCCTATGCATACAAGTTTGAGGAGCAAATCAACAACGGATATATCCTAGACAATGCACAGCCCTTTTATCAATATGCGCAGTATGTTCTTCAGGTAAAAGAAACCGAGGGAGTACGGCCATCAACGCTGGATCGATATATCGAGTTGCTGGTTCGCATCAATCAGAAAATTGGACATATTGCAATAGGCAAGATTCGTCCCCAGCACCTGAACGCCTTTTATACCGATATGAAAGAGAACGGTTACCGGATAAATACAGAAAGGGCCGTTGCCAAACGAGCGTTGAAGATCACAATGGGAGAGCTGGAACTGCCAAAAACAAAGTTAGCTCAGATGGCGGGTATCTCGGCAAGTACTGTAACCAATGCAACCCGTGGAGACCCTATTCGGGTCGATATGGCTGAGAAGATTGCAAAGGCTCTGGATGAGGAGTTTGATGAGTTGTTCAAGGTTCGAGAGAATAAGATGCTTCTTTCAGATAAAACAATCCTGGAACATCACCGGCTTATATCCACGATTCTAGCTCAGGCAGAAAAAGAAATGCTGATTACCTATAATCCTGCGGCTAAGGCTTCACCTCCCAGACCAAAGGCATCGAAACCGGATTATTACCAACCGGACGAGATTGAGGACATTATAGCGGCCTTGGAGGCTGCACCGCTTAAATGGCGAGCGATCACCTATTTGCTGATGGATACCGGCGCTCGGCGTGGAGAAATCCTTGGACTCAAACCGGAAAATGTGAACTATGAAGATGGTGTAATTGTAATTGACCATGCCTTGCTGTATACCAAATCAAAAGGCGTATATGAGGGCGAAACCAAAACAGGAAAGACAAGAGCTGTGATGCTGGCTCCACAATCCTTGATGCTTCTTCGGCAGTGGAAAGTGGAACAGCAGAAAATGAGAATAGCACAGGGGGACAGGTGGATAGACAGTGGGTACATCTTTACGCAAGAGGATGGGAACCGATTGCATCCTGATAGTATTACCGACTGGCTGGATAATTTCAGTAAGAAAAATAATCTGCCGCATATACATCCCCATGCTTTCCGCCATACAGCAGCCTCTATGATGATAGCCAATGGCGTGGATCTGGTTACTACAGCCAATGAACTTGGTCATGCCAATGCTACAACGACGGCAATGATTTATGTGCACCAGATTTCAATAGCAAAGATCAATGCAGCGAATGTTCGAGCCGGCGTATTTGCTGGAAGAGCGGCGAATCCAAAAAAGAAGAGAGCATGAAATAATACATACTTGTAAAATAGTCGAATTCCGAACAAAAATAGGAATTATGAAAAAAGTATGTGGGGTTTATTTGGGGTTTAGTTACTCACAACTACTTTGAACAGCGCGACTCTACTTCAAATTACTCGAAATTAAAGTTGCATTACTTTCACCTATTCGCAACTAACCACGAATTTTACAACTACTCACGAAAGTGCAAGCGTATCTCATAACCCGGAGGTCGTAGGTTCGAGTCCTGCCTCCGCAACCAAAAATCTCCTGAAATCGTCAGATTTCAGGAGATTTTCTCCGTTTTATGGGCTAAATAGTTGTGTGAGATTTTGCGGGGAGCGTTTTGACCCAAACGGTGACCCAAAATAGGAAAAAATGACACGGAGAATAGAGTGGCGGAGAGGAAATGGGGCAACCAAAGGCTCATTACGCAAAATGTATTTTCTAAATCTCACTTTCCCAATATCTCCAGCAATTCCCCCGCGACATCCGGACTTTCCAGGCGAAGTGCGGTGGATTCTGCTCTTGTAAAGGATAAAAATGGTGTATCACCATACCAGGTCAGTTTCCGATCAATGACTGCAAAGTTATATCGCAGGCCGTGGATTTCTTCTATTTGAACATTTTTATCCAACAGTTCTGATATGTTTTCCTGACTGGGCTGTGTCATAATTGTCAGAGTAACAGATGGGGGAAGCGCATTTAGCAGACTTTTGACATAGTTCGCTTGAAGCCGTGGGGAGGCAATGACGATTTCTGATTGCACCTGGGACACATCCTTCTGGAATGCAGCATAATACTGGCTCCCATCATAAAGGATTGCCGGAGATTCCGCAGTTGCTGACGGCTTGACCTGATAGCCCAGTTCTGCATAGCCTTTCAGCCGCTTGCGGTGCATTCGTTCCAGCACAGCCACGTGAATGTCCACATAATCATAGACTCTCACCTCCTGCTTGTCGTCAAAGCTGCGGTGAAGCCGCCCCACATACTGGGCGAGGGTGCCCTTCCAGGAGATGGGCATGGCGAGAAACAGGGTGTCCAGACGAGGCTCGTCGAAGCCTTCGCCGATGTATTTTCCTGTGGCAACCACAACCAGCGGTTCCGAATCCGGGATGCTATGCAGCTGTTCCAGCTTCTCCCGTTTGGCTTTCTGCCCGCCGCTTCCGGTCAGCAGAAGCACATTGGGACAGCTTTCTCCCAGAAGTGCAGCCAAGATTTCCGCATGGCTTTTCCGTTCAGTCAGCACCAGTGGCGCTCGTCCCTCGGCGAGAGCAGCCTGTATATCCTGGATAATCAGGCTGTTTCTGGATTTATTTTTGGCTATCTCCCCATAAATCCCTTGAATTTTCAAATTCTCATCCGCAATTCGCAGGGATGTAAACCGGGGAATGATGTAATGGGAAAACGCCCGCTTTTCTGCCTGTTTCTTTGCATCCACCCGGTAGCGGATGGGGCCGCATTGGAGAAAAATGATTGGCTGGTGACCGTCTGCACGCAGAGGTGTTGCGGTCAGACCATAGACATACTTTGCCTGTACCGACGACAGCACCCGTTCAAAGCTGACCGCCGGAACATGGTGACATTCGTCACAGATGACCATGCCGTAATTTTTCACCAACTCTTTGACACCGTCGCCGTCCATCAAGGACTGCATGATGGCAATATCCACAATTCCACTGACAGTATTCTTTCCAGCGCCCAGCTGACCAATCAAAGGGCGCTGCTTTTTTCGCCCCCGTTTGGGCGGCAGCGGCGGCAGTTTTTCCTCAATCACAAGGAACTGCTCCAATGCAGATTTCCACTGGGCCAGCAGGGCCGAGGCGTGGACAAGAATCAGCGTATTGACTTTTCGGCTTCCGATCAGATAGGCACCGATAACGGTTTTGCCAAAGGCGGTTGTTGCGGAGAGTACGCCTGTCTCGTGAGTCAGCAGTGCTTCCGCTGCTGGAATTTGCTCATCCCGCAGACTTCCCTGAAACTGAACTGCAATCTGTTTCCCTGGTACACGTTCATCTGTGACGGAACAATTGGGGAGGAGCTGCGTCACATTTTCAAAACACCCACGGGGCAGTTTCAGATATTTGTCAAGATTTTCGGAGGTATCGATTACTCTGGGCTTGTTATAGGTAGGCAGCCGCATGGCCTGGGCTTTATAAAAATCCGGGTTGCGGAAGGCGGCCAGTCGACGAAGCTTGTTCAGTACAGGCTGGGACAGCCCGGCTTTCTCGATGTAGATACCATCTGCCAGTGTGACATTGACAGACACTTGCAGCTCCATGGGGGAAATATCCTCCGGCTTGTGTCGATGCCAGGGCTTCGGGCCCCCTGCCTCCGCTTCCACCAAATCGCCTAATTCGCCTCTGGGGCAAACGGCCTTCAGCAGTTCATCCAAATGTACTCTGCTGATTTTGGGAGCCTTGCACAGATAAGCCCATTGGTCTGGGTATGGCTGGAAGTTCTCATCCACAAACAGACTGTTTCCGTTGCGGCGGGCTTGGCCTTGCAGGGGCAGCGCAATGAGATTTCCAAAGCCGCCCTTGGGCAGGGTGTCCTGGTTGGGAAACAGGCGGTCATAGGATTTCAGTTTAATGGAAGCTCTCCGCTTCATGGCCCGGGTCAGCAGACCGCTGCCCAACCTTCGCACATCTGCCGCAGGCACAGGCGCTTCGAAGAAGAACCAGACATGGCCGCCTTCGCCCGAACGGGAACGCTCCACCGCCGGAGTCAAATCAAACTCCCGGCAGACGTCGCAGAAAGCAGCAACGTCCGATTGCCAGCCATCATCATCAAAGTCTGCTGCCAGAATATACGTGGTTTCGTCTTGCAGCATGGGAAATAGCCCAACCACATCCCGGGCATACTCGTCCTGCCCTGCCAGATGGCGGAACAGCACTTCATCCGTCAAAGGCTTCAAAAGGCGGTTATCGCATTGAGCGCAGGATACATTTTTCTTATCGCAGAGGCCTCTTTCCCACTCGTTTTGACAGGCCGGCGAATAGCCGCTCTTCCCGGATTTTACATTATGCCACCGCTTGGCATACACATCTTCCCGCCCCCGGAACAGGGAGCGGAATAAAGCAATTTTCTCTTTTGAAGAACAGCGCTGATGGACGGCGGTGGCTGGCTGCGGCGTATGAGACACCCATAATGAGGCCGGGCAGGCATAGCGGTTTCCGTGCATATCTTCGCAAATAACAGTCTGCTCTCCATCAAGACTCGGAAGGACTTCTAAAAGAGTGTATTCGATGCTGTGGATGATTGCGTGCTTGTCCATGCTTTTCACCGCCGATCTCAAATGATTTAGTTATATTCATCGTATCATAAGATGGGGTGGGTTTCAATAACTGTTTAAACTGACTGGCGTCTGTATAAAAATTGGGGGCTTGAGATATTCTCTCAAGCCCCGTTGAAAGCCAGCAGAAGTTCAGAAAAATTGTTGCCATTTCTCTGAATTTTAGAGATAAGCTAGAGACGCAGAGCTTATGATGTGCCCATCAAAACCACAAAGGAGAATCCCAATGAAAAAATGTATTGCTATGATTTTGGTTCTGGCCCTGGCGCTGGGGCTGGCGGCCTGCGGAGACAAGGGGCCGGAGCCCTCGGAGCCGGTGTATTTTGAGGACACCGAAGCGACTGCGGTCCCCACGGAAACGGCGGCCCAGGACGGCATTCCCTTTGACCGGCCTGCCCCGGTCAGCACCGACGACTCCGACGCTGGGGCCTACAACCACTATGAGGTCATTCCCGGCAATCTGACGGTGACGGCCTTTGCCGACACGGAAAGCGGCTTCCTTCGTGCCGCCGCCCGGCGGTACGAGCAGTCCCACCCCGGCTCCACCGTGACCATTCAAGAGGTTGGCCGGGACAACGGCTTCAAAAAGTCCAAGTATCGGGACATCGTCAACACCCAGCTGATGAGCGGCACCGCCTCCGACATCGTGGATGTGTCCCCCATGTTCTGGGCCAAGCTGGCGGACAGCGGCCGCCTGCTGGACCTGCGGGGGGAGATTCCCTTCAACAGCAGCGATTACTATGTGAACGTGGTCAACAGCTATCTGTACAAGGGCGGCAGATTCTGCGTGCCCCTGGCCTTTACCATGTTCGCCTACGGCTTCAATGAGGACGTGGCCGGTCAGGAGGCCATGGGCAACCTTTCCGTGGAAACACTGACGGCCCTGGCGGAGCGGTTCCCCAATGCGGACATTTTTGGCAACAACATCGGCTCCGTCCACTCCCCCGCCCGGGTGGCCTTCCTGCTGTTCAGCGCCGCCAGCCCGGACTATGTGGACCTGGAAAACAAGACCGCCAACGTCAACAGCGAGAAGTTCATCTCCATGCTGGAAAGCATCCGCTCCATCGGCAGCCGCATCAACGGACAGAACGGCCGCCCTGCGGTGCTGCACTGCAACAACATCTGGACCCCGACCTCCTCGGCCCTGGCCCTGTACGACGCCACCGGCATGGTGCTGCTGGGAGATGAGGGCCGCAGCAGCTTCGAAAATCAGGGCTTCACCCCGGCGGTCGGCGCCGACAGCCCCAACAAGGGCCTGGCCATCGACTTCATCCAGTTCCTCCTGTCCGAGGAGATTCAGTCCATGCCGGAGATTACCTCCTGCCCCGTGAACAAAAATGGCGTGCGCCGGGTGGCGGAGTTTGAGCTGGCCGACGAGACCGCCGCCGGCCGGGGCCTGCCCAGCCTGGACCTGGAAAACAACCTGGCGATTTTCGACGCCATGGCCTCCCATCTGACCCATGTGGACTCCGGCGACGCCGTGGTGGACGATTTCGTCATGTCCGCCCTGGAGAAATACTTTGCCGGCGGCCAGAGCGCCCGGGAGACAGCGGAAAATCTCCAGGCCCGGCTGACCATGTACTTAAATGAGTGATATGAAAAAAGCAGAAAGCAGAGGAGCCCTCTGGTTCCTGGTCCCCAGTCTGCTGGGGGTGGCGGTGTTCTTTGTTCTGCCCTTTTTCCGGTCCTTCGGCTATGCGGTGACGGACGTGGAGGGCCGCTTTGTGGGCCTTTCCAACTTTGCCAGTCTCTTTCAAAACGCCGCCTTCCGTCTGGCGGCGGCCAACACGGTGAAATTCATGGCCGTGGCTATCCCCCTGGGCATATTCATTCCCCTGGTGCTGGGGGTGATGCTGTTCCGGCTGAAGGGGGCCGCCTGGCTGAAAACCGTGTTCCTATCCCCGCTGGTCATCCCCGCCGCCTGTGCCGCCTTCTTTTTCCAGACCCTGTTTCAGTCCAACGGACTGGTCAGCAGTCTGCTGGGCAGCAGCCGGGACTGGCTCCAGACCGACGCCTCCTTCGCCATTGCGGTGGGGGTGTACCTCTGGAAAAACATGGGCTACAATCTGGTGCTGATTTTGGCGGGGCTGGCGAACATACCCAAGGAATACTACGAATGCGCCAGCGTGGAGGGCATGGGCGAGGGGCGGATGTTCTTCCAAATTACCCTGGTGTACATGATTCCCACCCTGTTCATCGTGTTCGTCATGTCCTTCATCAATTCCTTTAAGGTGTTCCGGGAGCTGTATATGCTCTCCGGCAGCTACCCCCACGAGAAGCTGTATCTGCTGCAGCACTATATGAACAACCAATTTGACAAGCTGGACTACCAGAATCTGACGGCGGCCTCCTTTACCATGACGGCCCTGATTGCCCTGCTGGTAATCGCCTTTTTCCGGCTGGACCGGAAAGCGGATTTGGAGGAGCACTGACTATGAAAATCAAAAAGAAATCCTCCCGCATCCTGGTCTGCGGCCTGCTGCTGACGGTGGCCATGCTCTATATTCTGCCTCTGCTGCTGATTGTGACCAATTCCTTCATGTCCCCCCGGGAGATATTCCGGCACTACAGCGACAGCTACGATGCCTTCGAAGCCGCCCGGGAGGGCCTCCACTGCGTGGAATACCGGCTGGTCCCGGACCGCATCACCCTGGAGCAGTACGACACTCTGCTGCTGAAAACCCCTGTGTACCTGGACCTGTTCCTCAACTCGCTGAAGCTGACCCTGCCCACTGTGGCCATGCAGCTGGTGCTGGGGGCCACGGCGGGCTACGGCTTCACCGTCTGGCGGAGCAAATGGAGAGAGCCGCTGTTCTGCCTGTACATCATCGTCATGGTGCTGCCCTTCCAGGCGACCCTGGTCGCCAACTATCTGACGGCGGACATCTTAAAGCTCGTCAACACCCACTGGTCCATTATCCTACCTCTGGGCTTTTCGCCTCTGCCGGTGTTTATCATGCGCCAGAGCATGAAGGGCATTCCCGTCAGCGTGCTGGAGGCCGCCCGGATGGACGGGTGCAGCCATTGGCAGCTGTTTTTCCGGGTGGCGGCGCCTATGTGCCGGGGAGCGCTGATGTCCGTGCTGATTCTGGGCTTTGCCGACTGCTGGGCCATGGTGGAGCAGCCGCTGATTTTCCTGAAGGACACGGCTCTGGAGCCCCTGTCCGTGACGCTGTCGGAAATCAGCCGGGGGGACATGGGGCTGATTTTTGCGGCCTCGGTGTTCTATATGCCCCCGGTGGTGTGGCTGTTCCTGTATGGGCAGGATGCCTTCGAGAAGGGCATCAGGCTGTCCGCATTGCGATAGGAGAATGTGTATGCAAATCAACAAGGGTGTTCTGCGGGGCGTTCTGTATGTCTACATCGCCGCCATGCTGGCGCTGGTTTTCTGCTCGAAAACCATCTATAACCGCAGCATTCCGGCGGTGACGGCGGTGATGCCCTCCCCCGGGACTCTGGCGCTGGAGATAACCGGCACCGGAATCTTGGAGGACGGGGTCTTGAAAATCACGGTCCCGGAGGCACAGGGGCGGGCGGCGGCCCTGGGGGACGGGGCTGTCGTGACCGCCGGTGCCACCGGTATTACGGCCCAGGCCCAGGTGACGGACATGACCGCTCAAAACGGAACCATCACCCTGACGCTGACCTGCGGCGCAGCCGAAATCCCCAGCGGCGAGGCGGTGTCCGTCAGTCTGAAAAAAACCTCCCGGGAGTACCAGACCCTGCTTCCCAACGAGGCCGTCAGCCGGGAGCCCAACGGCAACTACGTCTGGCTGGTCCGAAGCAAGGACGGCCCCCTGGGCACCGAATACTACACCGTCCGCCGGAAGGTGTTCATCGACGGCTTCGACAGCACCAAAACTGCCGTCACCGCCGGCCTGGACTTCCCTGAGCCGGTCATCACCTCCACCACCCACCCCCTGACCGACGGAGGAAGGGTAAAGCGGGCAGAGTGAATATATGTTGCGTGGCAAAGCACCGCCGCTCCATCATTTCTGATGGGGCGGCGGTGCTTTTTCAATCAATCCTCATGATTAAGATACCGCCAGAGGGTGGTGCGGCCGATGGAGAGTTGGCGGGCGGCGGCGGTTTGGTTGCCGTCGTTGTCCTGGAGGGCCTGCTCCACGGCCTGGCGGATGATTTGCTTCAGGGTCAGCGTGGGCTGCTTTTCGTCCTCCCAGCGGACGGGCGACGACAGCCGCCGCTCCCGGCTGAGGATATCCGCCACGTCGGAGTTGCGGATATAGTAGGCGTCCGCAACCGTTGCCAGCTCCTGGATGACCCGCTTGAACTGGGTGTAGTTCCCCGGCCAGCGGAACCGGCGGAGCTGCTCGATGGCCTGGGGGTCAAAGCCGGATATCTGCTTGCCAAGCTCCAGATTCAGATTGCCCAGATACAGGCTGGCCAGGGACGGAATCTCGTCCCGGCGGCTTCGGAGGGTGGGCAGCGAGAGAATCAGGCAGGCAATCTGCTGAATCAGCTTTTCGGCGGAGTCCGGCAGCTTGTCGCCCTCGGGACAGGTGCAGGAAAAGACAAGCCGGTTTCGCCCGGCCAAGTCGCTGGCCTGGATGGAGGCCAGCAGCTCCATGGCCCTGGCCTCGGGCAGGGCTTCGAAATTCTGAAAGAAGATGGTGCTGCCGTTGCCGTTCAGAGGGGAGCTGTAGTGGTTCAGCAGGAAGTCCCAGACCTTGTCGTTGGCCTGGGTGCAGTCCACCACGATGTAGGGCCGGCTGACCAGGGTGCTGTGCAGATAAATCAGCAGTGCAATCTGCTCCTTGCCGGTGCCGGTCTCGCCGATGATCATAACGGGTTTTCGGGTGGCGGCGATGGACAGAATCTTGGACTCCAGCTCCCCCAGAGCGCCGCTGAGGAAATAAAAGCTGCTGTTGAACAGGTGCTCGCACTCGTTTTTGTTCAGGGACCGCAGGCCGTTTTTCCCGGACCGCAGGGGAATGTGGGCGGCGCTGTAGTGGAACAGATAGTAGACCCCGCCGCTGGTCCGCAGCAGCTGGGCCACCACCCGGTAGAGGGTGCCAGACCGGTTGTGGTAGAACTGCAGGGTGCCGTGGGAGGGAATTTCGGGGATTTTTCCCCGCAGCAGGGCCATCAGCTCCGCCGAGGGCTCGGTGTTCTGGGAAAAGTGGACCTGGCCGGACTCGTTGAGCACCAGCATACTGCCGGTCTCCTCGCCCAGGACCTTGGTCAGAATCAGGTTTTCATAGCGCAGGCGCTGGAAGCTGCGCCCCACCGAGGCCGCCTGGTCCAGGGCGGTGTGCAGGCTTTCCACGCCGGAGGTAATCAGAAAGGCGTTCATGCCCAGCTCCCGGGCCATGGTGTTGGTGACCATGTCGCCGATGACCATGCGGTAGCCGGTGGCCTGGAGCCGGGACAGGGCCGGGCGAATCTCCTGGGCGCTGTGGATGGTCACGATGTTGACCGGGTCCTTCAGCAAATCGCACAGGATATGGGCGGTTTCGGTGATGCTGGGAAAGCCAACAATGGCATACCGGTCCACATAGTTTTTCGCCAGATGCATGGTGCGCAGCACGTCGTACACCGAAACGGGAATCTCCACCACCGGGATATCCGTGACCTGCTGAATCAGGCGGGCCGTGCCGCCCCGGGAGAGGATGCAGTCGTAATCCTCGTTCTGGTGCTCCCGGACCACGGCGGCGCCCTCCTCCAGGTCGCCGATGTACACGTCCAGATGAATGGCGGCGTTGCCCTCCGCCGCCCGCTCCATGGACGGCCGCATCCCCTCGTAGGGGGCAATGCCCAGAATCCGCACCACAGTCTGCTCCTGTTTCATTTTCGTCACCTCTCACAAAAAATGCTGCTTGGTTTTTATAATTGTACCATAGTGAAACAGGAATGTCCATCCCGATATTGAAAAACGTTCGGATATGGAACGATAAGAAAAAGCAAATTTTTAATAATCTATAAATTGTTTCAAAAAAGAACAAAACATGGAAATTTTACATGGAAAAATCCGAGAGTATCCTTATAATAAAGGTATCCAAAACAGAAAAAACAGAAAGACAGGTGAAAAACATGACGCAGCTGCTGATCCTTGCGGACGACTTTACCGGCGCACTGGACACAGGCGTGCAGTTTGCCTCCACCGGCGCCGTCACAAGAGTCATCACCGGCCAACGTGTTTCTCTGGAGGCCTACGCCGATACCTGTGAGGTGCTGGTGGTGGATGCCGAGACCCGGCACCTGACCGGCACGGAGGCCTCAGGAATTGTTGAGGGCTACACCGCCCAGGCGGTGGAGCTGGACATCC
The DNA here is from genome assembly GCA_030536515.1 of Eubacteriales bacterium. Lineage (GTDB taxonomy): Bacteria > Bacillota > Clostridia > Oscillospirales > Oscillospiraceae > Faecousia. The sequence goes on along the minus strand of JAUNPV010000012.1, from coordinate 49,736 downwards.
CCTTTATTTATAAAAAAACGGACTCCGCCCTCCGGGGCAACATCGGCGCAGAGCTGGCGGCGGTGCTGAAGGCCTCCGGCGAACGCCAGCTGCCCTTCCTGCCGGCCTTCCCCCAGATGCTGCGCCACACGGTCCGGGGCATTCACTACATCCAGGGTACCCCGGTGGCGGACAGCGTGTTCGGAAAGGACCCCTTCGAGCCGGTGACCTGCTCCCAGGTGGGCCAGCTGCTGGCCCTGCAAACCCAGCAGCCCTCCGTCAGCTGCCCGGTTCCGGGGGAGGACACCGCCCTGCCGGAGGAGGAGGGCATCTGGATTTTTGACGCAGAAAGCGTGGAGGACCTGCGTGCCACCGGAAGGCGGCTGAAGCAGGCGGGGAAGCTCCACATCCTGGCCGGCTGCGCCGGCTTCGCAGCGGTGCTGCCGGAGCTGCTGGAGCTTGGCACCGGGAAGCCTCAGAAAATCCCGGCCCTGGGCGACCGGTTTACGGTGGTCTGCGGAAGCGTCAACCCCATTACGGTGGACCAGCTTGCCTACGCCGAGCACCACGGCTTTTCTCACATCCAGCTGGCCCCGGAGCAGAAGCTGACCAGCGGATACTGGCAGACCCCGGCCGGAGAGGAAATGCTGGCCAGGCTCTACCGGATGCTGGAAACCAACCCCCACCGCATCATCGACACCAACGACCCCGGCTCCAATCAGGAGACCCTGGCGTATGCCGCAAGGTACGGCATGGGCATTCAGGACATCCGCCGGGCGGTGTCCGGCACCATTGGCTATCTGGTCAGCCGGCTGTTCTCCCACGAGGCCCTGGGCACCCTGCTCATCACCGGCGGCGATACGCTGCTGCAATGCATGGAGTACATGGGAATCCACGAAATTGAGCCCATTGGCGAGCTGGACACAGGGGTGGTCCTCTCCCGGTTTACCTACAGCGGCATCACCCGCTACGTCATCTCCAAATCCGGCGGCTTTGGCCGGGAGAACCTGCTGACAGAGCTGGCCGCAGCCCTGAACGGCGCCGAAGCATAAACCTGCATCACAAACGGACGAAAAAACCGAAACAATAAAAATGGAGGAAACATTATGAACTATCCTGCGCTGCCCGGTCTGACCATGGACGGTCAGATTTACCGCAATGGGGAGATGGGCACTCTGGAAGCCATCATCCCCCCCGGCCCCTGGCGCACCTGCCACGGCCCCGGCATGGTGGAGCTTGCCAATGGGGATATGCTGTGCTGCTGGTTCGCCGGAACCTTTGAGGGCGACACCGATGTCCACATTGTCTGCTCCCGCCTGCCCAAGGGGGAGAGCAAATGGACCGAGCCTGCGGACATCTCCCACGACGACACCCGCTCGGAGCAGAACCCCTCTCTGTTCAACGGCCCCGACGGGGCTGTCTGGTGTATGTACACCGCTCAGAGAGGCCGGGACCAGGGCCAGAACAATATGCAGTTCACCGCCCAGGTCCGCTGCCAGAAGTCCTTCGACGGCGGCCTGACCTGGTCCGAGCCGGAAACCGTGTTCCCCGAGGAGGGCACCTTCTCCCGCCAGCCCATTCAGGTCCTGTCCAACGGCCGCTGGATTTACGGAAACTGGATTTGCAACAGTGCAAACGGCCTGGCCGGGGACCCCTCCGCCTTCCGCATTTCCGACGACGAGGGAAAAACCTGGTCCGACCGAATCTATATGCCCGGCTCCAACGGCAGAGTCCACCCCACCGTGGTGGAGTGCTTCGATGTGCCCGGCCATCTGGTGGCCTTTATGCGCAGCCGGGAGGCGGACTTCATCTACCGCAGCGAGTCCTTTGACTGGGGCAGCAGCTGGTCCGAGCCCAAGCCCACGGAGCTGCCCAACAACAACTCCTCCATCAGCGCCATCCGCACCCAGAGCGGCCGCCTGGCCATTGCCTACAACCCCACCCGGGTGCCCGAGGATTTTGCCTCCGACTGCGCCTGGCCCGGCCTGCGGTGCCCGGTGGCGGTGGCCCTGTCCGAGGATAACGGCCTGACCTTCCCACTGATTCGCTGGATGGAGCGGGGCGAGGGCTTCATCGGCGCTGAGAACGCCTGCAACAACCGCCAGTATGAGTATCCCTACCTGATGCAGAGCGCCGACGGCCGCCTGCACCTGACCTCTGCGGCCTTCACCCGGGTGGCCGTCAAGTACATCTGCTTCACCGAGGCGGATGTCATGGGCGACAAGCGGGAGAAATACAGCGTTTACAACCCCACCTCCGGCGAGGGCGCCCGGCAGCGCTCTCTGGTACACAAGTAATTTCGATTCTTTAAAAGGAGTGAATCATATGCTGAAAACCTACAATCTGAAAATGCCTCACGCCGTCTACGGCGGCGAAAACGCAATGGACAGCATTGCCGCCATCATCAAGACCATGAACGCCAAAAAGGTGGCCATGTTCACCGACAAGGGTCTGCGGGCTCTGGGCCTGTTCACCCTGGCCGAGGACGTGGTAAAGACCACCGGCGTTGAATACTACGTGCTGGACGAGCTGCCCCCGGAGCCCTCCTACATGGCTGTTCAGAAAATCGTGGACCAGTTCAAGGAAAGCGGCGCAGATTTGATTGTGGCCTGCGGCGGCGGCAGCGTCATGGACGCAGCTAAGCTGGCAAGCGTGCTGGTGACCGACGAGTACGGCGTCAAGGAGCTGCTGGACAACCCCGGCATGGCGAAAAAGTGCGTGCCCATTGTGCTGATTCCCACCACCGCCGGCACCGGCGCAGAGGTGACCCCCAACGCCATCGTGGGCGTGCCCGAGCGGGAGCTGAAAATCGGCATTGTCAACGAGAACATGATTGCCGACTACGTGATTCTGGATGCCCGCCTCATCAAGAACCTGCCCCGGAAGATTGCCGCCGCCACCGGCGTGGATGCCCTGGCCCACTGCATCGAGTGCTTCACCTCCAACAAGGCCAACCCCTTCAGCGATATGTATGCCCTGGAAGGCTGCGACCTGATTCTCAACAACATCGAGCGGGCCTGCGACGACCCCGAGGCCATGGCCGAGAAGAACCGGATGCAGATGGCAGCCTACTACGGCGGCCTGGCCATCACCGCCTCCGGCACCACCGCCGTCCATGCCCTGAGCTATCCTCTGGGCGGCAAGTACCACATCGCCCACGGCGTGTCCAATGCCATTCTGCTGGCCCCCGTGATGCGCTTCAACGCCCAGGACCCTGCCTTCCGGGAGCGTCTGGCCCTGGCCTATGACCGCTGCTGCCATGAGAAGGTGAAGGCCGAGACCGTGGACGAGAAGGCAGCCTGGATGATTGCCCGGATGGAGGCCATTGTCAAGCACCTGGACATCCCCACCAGCCTGAAGGAATTCAACGTTCCCGCCCAGGACCTGGAGGGCCTGGTGGAGGCCGGTATGCAGGTGCAGCGCCTGCTGGTGAACAACATGGTCAAGCTCACCGCCGACGACGCACGGAAGCTGTATCAGGAAATTCTGTAAGAAATGACGGGAGGGCGGCCCGCCCTCCCGCTGAATAAAAAAGGAGTGTCAAATATGAAAAACTGTGAAATCAAGGGTATCATTCCTCCGATTCTGACCCCCATGAACAGCGACGAGAACCAGACCGTCAACCATGCCGAGCTGCGCAACCAGGTGGAGCGGCTGTTGGCAGGCGGCGTTCACGGCCTGTTCCCCTTCGGCACCAACGGCGAGGGCTACATCCTGAGCCTGAAGGAGAAGGAGGAGGTCCTGGAGACCGTCATCGACCAGGTCAAGGGCCGTGTCCCCGTGTACGCCGGTACCGGCTGCATTTCCACCGCCGACACCATCTACATGAGCAAGCGTGCCGAGCAGATGGGTGCCGACGTGCTGTCCATCATCACCCCCAGCTTCGCCCTGGCCAGCCAGAAGGAGCTGTACGACCACTACGTCGCCGTTGCCAAGAGCGTGAACATTCCCATTGTGCTGTACAACATCCCCATGCGCACCGGCAACAAGCTGCTGCCCGAGACCGTGGCCAAGCTGGCAAAGGACGTGGACGTGATTATGGGCGCCAAGGATTCCTCCGGCGACCGTGACAACCTGAAGGCCTACATCGAGCAGACCCGGGACCTGGACAAGAACTTCTCCGTCCTGGCCGGCAACGACGGCAACATCCTGTTCTGCCTGCAAAACGGCGGCCAGGGCGGCATTGCCGGCCGTGCAAACATCTGGCCCGGCACCGTTGCCTCCATCTACGACAGCTTCGTGGCCGGTGATGTGGAGAAGGCCGAGGCTGCCCAGGCTGAGATTGGCAAAATCCAGCCGGTGTTCAAGTTTGGCAACCCCAACACCATCATCAAGAAGGCCGTTGCCCTGAAGGGCTATCCCGTCGGCGACTGCCGCCGCCCCTTCAACTACCTGTGCGACGAGGGCGTGGAGGCACTGAAGGTTGTCCTGAAGGATACCGAGGGCCTGAAGTAATCCGTTAAAAGTTAGGAGATATGCATATGTTCAAACCGATTCTTGGTATTTCCATGGGCGACCCCTTCGGCAACGGCCCCGAGATTACCGTCCGTGCCCTGGCAGACGCCGCCGTATACGACCGCTGCAAGCCTCTGGTTGTGGGCGATGAGACCTCCATGCGCTATGCGCTGAAGGTGGCCCGGAAGGTCAACGGCATCAACCTGGCGCTGAATGTGGTCAAAACCCCCGCCGAGGGCAAGTACACCTACGGCACCATCGACCTGCTGGATATGGGCATGGTCCCCGCTGAGAGCATCCCCGATTCCTCCGACCTGGAGGAGCCGAAGCCCTTCAAGGTGGGTGCCTGCGCCATCGGCGGCGAGGCCTCCTTCCAGTATGTCAAGAAGGTCATCGAGCTGGCCATGGCCGGTGACATCGACGCCACCGTCACCAACGCCCTGAGCAAGGAAGCCATCAACATGGCCGGTCACCACTACTCCGGCCACACCGAAATCTACGCCGACTACACCCACACCAGCAAGTACACCATGATGCTGGCCCACGAGGAGCTGCGGGTGGTCCATGTCTCCACCCATGTCTCCCTGCGGGAGGCCTGCGACCGGGTGAAGAAGGACCGGGTCCTGGACTGCATCCGCATTGCCAACGCCGGCTGCAAGGCCCTGGGCATCAAGGAGCCCAAGATTGGCGTTGCCGGTCTGAACCCCCACTGCGGCGAGAACGGAATGTTCGGCCGTGAGGAGATTGAGGAAATCCAGCCCGCCATTGACGCGGCCCTGGCCGAGGGCATCAACGTGCCCGAGAAGAAGCCCACCCCTCCCGACACCGTATTCTCCAAGGCCCTGGGCGGCTGGTATGATATCGTGGTGGTCATGTATCACGACCAGGGACACATCCCCCTGAAGGTCAAGGGCTTTGTCTACAACAAGGCCGAGGGCCACTGGGATGCCGTCGCCGGTGTGAACGTCACCCTGGGTCTTCCCATCATCCGGGCCTCCGTGGACCACGGCACCGGCTTCGGCCACGCCGGCTCCGGCCACGCCAACGAGCTGAGCCTGGTCAACGCCATGGACTATGCCATCCGCATGGCCATCGCCAAGCAGGAGCAGTAATTTTTACACAACCGGGCCTCTCAGGAGGCCCGGGGAAAAATAGGAGGAATTACCATGAATCACAAGTTCGCACTGGAGCACGTGGGCATCAACTGTGCAAACCCGGAGGAGGCTGCAAGCCTGGCACAGCTGCTGAGCACCCTGTTCAATCTGAATCCCCGTCACGGCAACAAGTCCGAGTTCGGCGGCGACTACTTTGAGTGCATGAAGACCCCCTTCCTGGGTGCCAACGGCCACATCGCCATGCGCACCGACGATTTGGACGGGGCCGTGGAGGAGCTGAAGCAGAAGGGCTACTCCTTCCGCATGGAGACCGCTGCCTACACCGACGACGGAAAGCTCAAGAACATCTACCTGGACGGCGAGTTCGGCGGCTTTGCCATTCACATCCTGAACAAGCCTGTGTAAGAATCGTATTTTTGCAGAGCGTCCAACCTGCTCTGCTGAAATAAATCACCGCATCGGAACCCCAAAATTAGAGAGGAGAACAATTCAATGACAATTCCCATGATTATCTCGCTGGCCGTCACGGTGTTCATGATTTACCTGATCATGACCGAGAAGGTCCCCTTCGGCGCACCCCCCATCATCGCCTGCGCCCTGATGGTGCTGTTCGGCGTTACCGACATCCAGACTGCATTCCGCGGCTTCTCCAACCCCAGCATCATCATGCTGGCCTCCTTCATGGTCATCATCGCAGGCCTGCGTAAGACCAGCTTCATTGCCAAGTTCCAGAAGGTGGTCGTGGCAATGGCCAACAAGGGCGGCTTCAAGGCCTATGCCATGATGCTGCTGGTGGTCATGCTGGGCACCTCCCTGTTCGGCACCGGCTCCACGGCCTGGTATGTTATGGTCATCGGCCTGCTGTCCACCATTCCTTCCTCTGAGAACCTGCCCGCCACCAAGTTCATCATGCCTGTGGGCTTCGCCTGCAACCACCCCCTGCTGCCTGTGAACACCGCCCTGCAGTTCGGCTATGTGCTGGCTGTGCTGGAGGCCGGCGGCGCTGCCATGAGCGTGTCCCTGCCCAAGTTCGCCATTGCCAACTTCATCCTGTCCGCCGCCTTCTTTGCCTGGTGCCTGTTCTCCTACAAGCTGCTGCCCTCCCGGGGCGTTGAGGGCGCTGAGACGACCTCCGCTGCTGCCACCACCGCCGCTGCCGAGCCCCAGCTGACCAAGACCCAGGAGACCATCACCTACATCTGCTTCGTGCTGGGCATTGCCGGCATGATTCTCTACTCCTTCATCGGCGATCCCGGCTACGCTCTGTGCGCCGTTGCCGCTGCCGTGCTGCTGTTCGCCGGCGTGCTGAACTTCACCGAGGTCCGCAATGAGATGGGCGCTCCCATCATCCTGATGTCCGCCGGTGTGATTGGCGTGGCCGAGGCCATGGGTGTCACCGGTCTGACCGCCCTGGTGGGCGAGACCGTCGCCGGTATGCTGGGCACCAACGTCAACGCCTTCATCCTGATCTTTGTGTTCTGCGTGCTGACTTCCGTGCTGGCCACCCTGACCGGCTCCACCATCGGCACCGTGCTGATTTTCGCCCCCATGGCCGTCGCCACCTGCGTCAACATGGGCCTGAACCCCACCGCCGCTGCCGCCGCCATCGTGGTCTCCGGCTGGAACGGCCACTTCCTGCCCATTGACGGCCTGCCCGCATTGTGCATGGGCACCGGCAAGTACAGCCTGAAGGAGTTCTGGAAGTTCACCGTGCCCCAGTACTTTATCCGCCTGCTGGCCCTCACCGCCGGCTGCCTGCTGATGTTCCCCGTGTGATTGAATCCCCGGCTGAGGCACCTCCCCAAAGGAGGTGCCTCGGCAAATCCATTTTGAAGGAGTATCCAAATGATTGTATCTGTCCTGCTGTTTGCAGTGGGCCTGCTGCTGCTCATCAAGGGCGGCGACTGGTTTGTGGACGGCGCAACGGGCCTTGCCCGCCGCTTCCATCTGCCCGACATTATCGTGGGCGCCACCGTGGTTTCCATCGGCACCACCCTGCCTGAGGTGATGGTCTCCGCCACCGGCGCTATGCTGGGCCAGGGGGCCATGGCCTACGGCAACGCCATTGGCTCCATTATCTGCAATACCTCCCTCATTGCGGCCATTTCCGTTGCCTGCAATCCCGGCCCCGTCAACGTGAAAACTATGAAAATGCCCGTGATTTTCTTCTTCAGCTCTGCGGCCCTGTACTGCGTGGCCGCCTATCTGCTGGGCGAGTTCCCCCGCTGGATGGGCCTGGTCATGCTGGCCATTTTCATTGTTTATATGATTCTCAACGTCCGCCAAGGCTTTAAGAACCCCAACGAGGCCGAGCCGGAGGAGGAGGGGGAGGCCAAGCCCCGCTCTTTGCTGATGGAGCTGGTGCTGCTCATCATCGGCGCCGCCCTCATCGCCGTGGGCGCAGACCTGCTGGTGGAGCACGGCACCATCATCGCCCAGACCCTGGGCGTGCCGGAAACGGTGATTGCCCTGACGTTTGTGGCCCTGGGCACCTCCCTGCCGGAGCTGGTCACCACCATCACCTCCCTGCGCAAGGGCCACGCCTCTCTGGGCATCGGCAACGTCATCGGTGCCAACGTGTTCAACCTGGTGCTGGTGTCCGGCATCGCCGTGACCCTGGCTCCCTTCGAGGTGCCGGTGGGCAAGCTGCTGATGGGCCACAACGCATCTCTGGTGCTGGATATGCCCCTGATGGTGATTGTGATGATGCTGCTGACGGTCCCCGCCCTGACCCGCAAAAAGCTGGAGCGCTGGCAGGGCATCGTCCTGCTGTGCATCTACGCCGCCTTCTGCCTGTTCCAGTTCTTCGTGTAAAAAATTCTTCCCCGGCGAAAGCAGTTCAGCCTTCGCCGGGGATTTTTCTTGATATTAGCCAAAGGCTTCCGGGCATTTTTGCCCGGAAGCCTTTGGCTTTTTTTAACGTTTTACCGGGCCTCCGTGGGGGTGGGGAGGAGGAGGCTCAGCTGGGCGGTGAAGGTCTGGCTGCGGTACTCCGTGAAGAAATCTCCGTGGAAGCGCCCGGCGATGCCCTCCAGAATGGGGCGGGCGGTGGAGTCCCATTTTCCCGGATGGGAGGGGGCGCTGCACTTGATAACCAGATACCCCTGGACCGCCCGGCAGGTGAGGCTGACGGCGGTTTCCGGCCGGCAGGCCTCGGCGGCCAGGTCAACCAGGTGAGACAGCGCCGAGCACAGGTCGGGCTCCGTCAGGCCCGGCCCCTCAGGCAGGGAGAGCTCCACGTGGAAGCCGATGCCCGCCTTTTCCAGCTGCCGCTGCTTTTCCGCCAGGACTCCATTTACCACCGGCAGAGCGCAGTAGCAGGTTTCCTCCGGCTCGGCCATGCGCTGGGTCAGCTGGGTGAGCAGCTGGGCGGCCTCCGGGGTGTCGTCGTTTTTCATCAGATGCAGGGCCGAGGTCAGAACGTTGCTGTAGTCGTGGCGAATTTTGGCAAGCTCCTCCTGGCGGGTCTCCATGGCCTTGTAATGGACCCGCTCCAGCTCCGACAGCCGGCGGACCTCCTCCAGCTCGTTTTGAATCTGGGCCTTTTCCACCTGGTTCACCAGGACGAAAATGCCGCAGCACAGGGCCAGAAACACGCATAAATAAACAAAGATAAACATGGTGCCGCTGTCCTGGCTGGGCCAGAGGGAGGAGGCCACCATGCTGATGCCCAGCAGCAGAAAGGCACCCAGGTAGACTGTGTAGCTGAGAATCCGGTTCTGCTTGATAAACCGGCACCAGAGAATGCAGACAAGGCCCTGCAGGGCGATGCCCATGGTCAGTGTGGCAGTGCTGATGAGCAGCGCATGGACATCCAGGTCGGTGGGGCCGAAGGTGATGGCGTAGCCGTACATGAGCAGATGGGTGGCCGCCGTGACCATATCCGCAATGGCGGGCGTTACCATCAGGAGGCTAACGGCAAAGAGCTTCTTGGTCAGCCGCCCCTGGAAGCACCACACGGCTGCAAAGAAGGTGCTGGCCACCAGGGCGATATTTTGAATCGCCATGAAAAAGTGGGACGGGACAAAATAGTGGATGAAGGAGCCGACAATATGGGCAAGGCACATAAAGCCCAGAACCGCCTTCCGCCCCGGGGTGTTGGGGCTGGGGGCGAGCATGGCCCGCAGGAACAGGATAATCAGCGGCCCCTCCATCATCCACATCAGGGCGCAGAGCAGGCGGTAAACATTTTCAAGGGTCATGCTTGCTCTCCTTTCTCGGCGGCCAGCAGGCTCAGCTGGGCGGTGAAGGTCTTGTTTTTGTACTCGGTGGAGAAGTTCCCGTGGTAGCGGCGGGCGATGTCGGCCAGAATTTTCAGGCCGTAGCCGGTGCCCTCGGGCTTTGCGCCGGGGGCCTTGGCGGCGGGGTTGGCGCATTTGATGACCAGATACCCCTGGACCACCCGGCAGGACAGGGTAATCTGGGGCAGGGGCTCTTTTTTGCAGGCCCGGATGGCGTTGTCCATCAGGTTGCTGAAGGCGGAGCACAGGTCCAGATTCTGAACCTCCAGGCTGTCCGGCAGCAGAAGGTCGCAGCGCAGGTCGATGCCGCTTTGCTGGCAGGTCTGCTGCTTTTCCGTGAGAATGGCGTTGATGATGGGAACGGAGCAGAAGGGGGACTCCCGGGTGGCGGCGATGCGGACGGACAGCTCGTTCAGAAGCCCCTCCGCCTGCTCCAAATCGCCGGTTTCCAGGCACGTCAGCACGGTGTCCAGGGTCCGGCGGTAGCTCTGGCGCAGGGCGGACAGCTCCGCACGGCGGGATTCAATCTCCCCATAGTGCACCCGCTCCAGCTCGGAGACCCGGCGGGTGTCCGCCAGAGCCTTGCTGAGGGTCTCCTTCTCCGCCTGATTCACCAGAACGAACACCGAGGCGCAGGCCACGAAGAAGATACTGGTGACCATGACCATATAGATTTCCCGCCCGCCGGAGACAGAATCGTCCACGCCGAAGACCGAGGAAAACAGAATGCAGATGCCCACCAGGGCGATTCCCAGCAGATAGGGCGTATGGTGCGCAGAGGCGCTGTCCTGCCGGCGGCGGCACCAGATGGTGCACGCCACGCCCTGGAGGGCGAAGGCGGTGAGCTGAAGGGCGATGACATTGAGCACATAGGAGCTATCCATGGAGGCGTAGTGCTCCGCCGGACTGCGGCCCATCAAGACAAGTATCAGCGGCGAAAAAAGAACGTCCAGCGCCATGGGAATGGCGTACAGGCACACAAAGGCGGCCAGCCGCGTCAAAAACCGGCCCTGATAGCACCGGTACAGCAGAAGGGGAGCCACCACACACTGAAGCCCAAGGCTGACCATCTGCCAGGGGCCCGGCAGGGCAAAGGAATGCATGGCCCCGACGACGAGCATAAAGCCGCTCCACAGCCAGGTGCGCCCCGCCCTGGAACAGGCGTCGTCGTTGACGGGAAGCATCTTTTCCAGACACACGCCAAAGAAGGTCCCCTGCATGGTCCAGACAAAGGTGCAGATGAGTCTTCGAATAATCTCCATAACTTCTCTCTCCGTTCCGGGTCAGAATTCCTGACCGATGTGATAAAAGAATGCCTCCTGAAGCTGGGCAAAGAAGGCTTTGCTCACCGGGATGGCCCGGCCGCAGGACATGGTCACGCACCGGGGCTCCAGCCGGACGATGTGGTTCAGATTCACCAGATAGCTCTTGTGGCACTGGGCAAAGGAGGCGGGCAGGCGGGTGGTGAGAATGCTGAGCTTGTCGTAAAAGGTGTAGATATCGTCGTCCGTGTAGAGGGTTACGGTGTGGTTGTTGCTTTCGATGAACAAAATGCTGTCCGTTGCGATGCTGTAGGCCTTGCCCTTGAGAATGAAGGGGAAGTAGGCCCTGCTCTGCTGCTTTTCCAGCGCCTTGTCCAGATACCGGCAAAGCAGCTGCCGGTCCAGCGGCTTGGTGAGATAGCCCACCAGATTGAAATTGTGCAGCAGGATATGCTGGGCATAGCGGTCATTGTAGCCCGTGACGCAGATTACCCCGATGTTGGGCCCCACCTGCCGCAGCTCCTCCGCCCAGTCCAGGCCGGTCTTGCGGTCGTCATACTGCAGGTCCATCAAAATCAGGTCCGGGATGAAGCGCTCCTCGGTCAGCGCCTGCATCATATCCTCCGGGGAAATAAAGCAGGCGGTCCTGCGCACCTGAGGCAGGTCGGTCACAAGCTGCCGGACCTCCTCCAAAAAGATAGGGTTATCGTCGCATATGGCCAGTGCCAGCACGAAAATCACATCCTCCGTCCAAAAAGTTTGCCGTCGTTTCTGAAGGCATTGTCGCATTTTTTGGCGGTTTTGTCAACTGCCCCCAGGGCCGTTTTCCGGCTCAAAAGGGCCAATTGACGAAACTGGTTCGATTTTCGACGAAACTGGTCAGGCAGGAAGAGAAAATCTCTTGTATAATTAAGATGTGAATGATTCGTGAATAGAAAAAGAACAGACCAGCAAAACGAAAGGAAGATGACCGATATGACGATTGGAGTAAACACAACCCTGCGAAGCAAGAAGAACAAAAGCTACACCCTGGGCAGGGAAATCGGCGCCGGCGGCGAGGGCCGTGTGTTCGAAATTCCCGGCCAGTGGATGGTGGCGAAAATCTACAAAAAGGTGGTGGGCGATATTGAGCAGAAGCTCACCTACATGGTGGACCACCCGGTGGACAACCTGAAGGATGCCGACGGCGACCCATACATGAAGCTGGCCTGGCCCCAGGATATCCTCTACGACGACACCGGGGCCTTCGTGGGCTATATCATGCCCTTTATCGAGCAGGGCGTGGGCATTTTCAACATCGCCCGGGGCTGCGACAGTGCGGCGTCCAAGGCCATGTTCCCCCGGTACACCCGGGTCCACAATGTGGTGGCCGCCACCAACCTGGCCAGAGCCGTGGCCCACCTCCACGCCCACGGCTACATCATCGGCGATATGAACAGCCAGAACATCCTGGTGGGGCCCAAGTGCTGCGTCATCATTCTGGACAACGACAGCTTCGACATCACCGACCCCCAAACCGGCCACCACTTCAAATGCACCGCCGGCACCCAGGAGTACCTGGCCCCGGAGCTCCAGGGCCGGAACCTGCGGGACGAGCGGTCCAGATTCACCGCCGAATCCGACAATTTCTCTCTGGCCATTCACATTTTCCAGCTGCTGATGAACAACTTCCACCCCTTTACGGGGAAAAACCTGGCGGTGAACCAGGACTCCTCCGTCAACCAGCAGCTGGAAAACATCCAGAAGGGCCGGTGCCCCTTCGTCCGGGATATCCCCAATATGACCATCCCGGTGCAGGCCCCCTATCTGGTGGAAATGGTCACACCAAAGCTGGTGGGGGACTTCTGCCGGAGCTTTACCTATGACGAAACCAATGTGCTGGCCAAGGCCCGCCAGCGGGTCACCGCCCAGCAGTGGGTCAACGACCTGTCCGCCTTTTTGCAGCTGCTTGCGCCGGGGGCCCAGCGGGTCCAGTGCCCCCAAAACGCCACCCACATTTACATCAGCAGCCAGGGCAAATGCGGCCTGTGCGCGGCGCAGGAGCGGTATAACAAATACGTCCAGGGCCTTTCGTCCATAAAGAAGATTCAGATTTCTATCCCGTCCCACTCCAACTCCGGGCCAAGCACCGTTTCCGGGCCAAGTATCGGTTCCGGGCCAAGCTCCGGCTCCGGGCCAAGTTCCGGCTCCGGGCCCAATACCGGTTCCGGGCTGAAGCCGTTCCTCTGGGTTTTTCTGCTGTTTGCAGCCTTTGCCCTGCTGATGTATTCCCTATCTGAATATGAGCCGGACAAAACACCGTCCTCCCAGACCCAGTACGATGAAAACAAAATTGCACACGTCACCGGCACCATGGAGCCGGACACTGTGGGCGACTGGGAGACAAGCGTTTATGTGCTCTCCAAGCCCATTGTGGGCTGCCTGTCGATGACCGTTGACTATTCGGCGGAAATTGACGGCGGGGCAACGTGCAGGAATTGGTCGGTCTATGTCAGAACCCAGAACGGCTGGGAGGAGCTGGGAACGATGCTGCTGTCGAGCAGCGGAACCGCCAGAAAAACCTTCACCCTGGACGGCTCTCTTTATATTGAAGCCCTCACCTTCTACCCCAACACGGAGGGAAGCCTCTCCTGGAGTGAGGAAATCGACATCACCGACGTGGTGCAGACAGGCGTGATGCCCTCAAGGCAGGAGGCCCAGCAGCCCCAGGTGCAGGCCACCCAGGCCCCCAGCGGCGAGGCCCTCAGCGGCTACTACGAGACGCACAACGTCCTCGACTGGTCCACCTCCGTCTGGATGCTGAACTCACCCATCCGCAACCGCACCAGTGTCCATGTTGGCTTTTACGTGGAAATGACCGGCAGCATCCGCTGCGAGGAGTGGCGGGTCTACGCCAGAATCGGCAACGGTAGCTGGCGGCAGATTGACACCCTGACGGTAAGCTATGACGCAAACGGGGAGGCAACCACCGACAAGGTAATCTACCTGGACAGCCCCACCACCATCGACGCCATTGGCATCGTCCCCAAAAACGGCGGCAACTTCTCCTGGGTACATGGGATTGCGGTGTACGATGATTAGGTCATATTCCAATTGAAGAATTCGGAGGTAACATATGGATATTTTCAATGAACCCCTGGAAAATCAGGGGCAGACCCTCATCCAGCAGAAGGGGATTGCCGCCTTCGGCCTGACCCTGCAGGGGGCATCCCATATCAGCCGGGAGCCGCCGGTGCCCTGCCAGGACTGCCATGGAATGCGCTGGCTGGCTGCCCAGGGGCTGCTGATTGCCGCCATTGCCGACGGCGTGGGCAGCTGCGCTCTGTCCCACTTTGGGGCCCGGTCGGCGGTCAGCACGGCGCTGGACAGCGCCCAGCAGGGCCTGGAGGCGCTGTCCCAGGGGGCCGCCATGAAGCTGAGCGACGAGACCCCCGGCTTCCGGGGGGCCATGAAGAAGGTTATGGTGGAGGCCTTCCGGGCGGCCCGGCAGGCCGTGGAGGACCTGGCGGACAGCGGGCGGCCGCCCCAGCCGGTGTTTGCCCTCCAGTCCACCCTGACCCTGGCCATTTACGACGGGGACTACCTGTTCTACGGCCACGTGGGCGACGACGGCATTGTGGCCCAGCAGCCCGACGGCACCGTGGAAATGGCCACCCAGCGGGTCAAGGGCGAGGAGGCCAACAGCGTGTTCCCCCTGCAAAGCGGCGAGCAGTATTGGCAGTTCGGCGTGACCCCTCACGTGGCGGGCTTCGTCATGGCAACCGACGGGGTGCTGGATTCCTTCGTGGCCTCCGGCAGCGGCGCCTACTTTAACGGCATCTGCTACGCCTTTATGGAAAAGGCGATGTACACCCTGGCCGAGCGAAAGCCCGGGTCCCCCAAGCGGGCGCTGGAGGAATACAGACGCTTCCTGCAAACCGCCGACTACCTCCGCCAGGTGGCCGACGACTTAACCATGGTGGCGGTGGTTAACCCCAAGGCCATCCGGGACGGTGTCCATCCGGATTTCAGCATGGATACCTGGCGGGCAGAGGAGGAGGCCCTCCGCCAGACCTGGCAGAAGGCCCTGTACGGCCAGCAGCCCGTCAAGGCGGTTACGCCGCCGCCCCCGGCCCAAAAGCCCAGGGAGGCGCCGGTAGAGCCCTGGGACTACCCATTGTACCGGGGGTCCGCAACCCTATCCTTCCTGAAGGGCGTTCTGTCGGGCCTGGTGGTGCTGGTGGCCTTCAGCGGGGGAATCACCCTGGGCAGGACCGTACTGCTCACCGAGCATAAGGAGCTGGCCCAGTCCTATTCCGAGCTCCGGCAGAACACAGACGGCCTGGATACCCTCATCGATGCCCTGGAGGCCCGGCTGGAGGAAAAGGACAGCCGGATTCAGGCCCTGGAGGAGGAGCTGGACAGGCTCCGGCAGGAGCAGGACGACCCGACGGAGGCCACCCAGCCCCCCGAAACCACAGAAGGTGAACCCGCATGAGCGGGAATCCGATAAAAGAAGAAAACAAGAAACGGAGGAAAAAACATGATTGAAATTATGAACAGCGGTGAAAAGCACATTGCCTGTGTCCTTCTGGTGGACACCTCCGGCTCCATGAACCCCCATGCCATTGTGGAGCTGAACGAGGGTCTGCGGGAGTTCGGGGCCGCCCTGCAGTCCGATTCCAAGGCCTGCGGCTGTGCAGACGTGTGCGTCATCAGCTTTGATTCCGAGGTCAGGGAGGTGGTGCCCTTCTGCCCCGCCGCCTCCTTCCAGCCGCCCCAGCTGACGGCCAACGGCTGGACCAGCATGAACCAGGCCATCATCACCGGCCTGGATGCCATTGAGCTGCGCAAGCAGGTTTACAAGGACCTGGGGGTTGCCTACTGGAAGCCCTGGATTTTCCTGCTCACCGACGGCGAGCCCAACGACAACGAGTTCAAATCCGCCGCCCTGAACCGGCTCCACGATGCGCTGGACCGGAAGAAGGTGACCTTCTTCCCCATGGGCATTGGCGGCGAGGCTAACATCCCCCTGCTGAAGCAGTACACCCACGACGGCTGCGGCCCGGTGCTGAAGGCCACCAAGTCCAATTTCAAGGAGGCCTTCGTCTGGCTGTCCAGCAGCATGAGCGTGATTTCCAATTCCAACCCCACCATGACCAACGTAGACCTGGACCCCATCCCCAGATCCATCAGCATTGAGCTGTAAAAAATGCTTATCGGATTAGCTCAGCAAAGCCTTCCCCTTGAGGGGAAGGTGGCACGGCGAAGCCGTGACGGATGAGGTGCTGCTGGTTTACCGAGCTGTTTCATAGACGTACTGCGGGTAACACCTCATCAGTCATAGCCCCCTGACGGGGTCTATGACAGCTTCTCCTCCAGGAGAAGCCTTAGGTTGCGCCTTTGATGCGTTAATACGATAAGCATAAAAAATAAAAGGAGAGATGTATTATGAAAACCTGTCCCCAGTGCAAAAGGGTGTATTCTGACCTGGTGAAGGTCTGCCCTGAGTGCGGCGTATCCCTCGGCGGCGGAAGCCAGCCCGACCAGTCCTACAGCTACGTGACCCCGGCCCCCCAGGACATTCCCCCGGTCCAGACGGGCATTCCCCCGGTTCAGATGGGGGCGAGCTTCACCCCGGCCCAGCCTGCTGCCCGGCCGGTGGGGTTCCTGGATGCCATTCGGCTGTACTTCACCCACTATGCCGATTTTTCCACCCGGTCCTGCCGCAGTGAGTATTGGTATGTGTTCCTGTTCAGCTTTTTGGCAGCCTCGCTCATCATCGCGCTGCTGCCTGTGGCGCAGCCCATCTGGATGCTGGCAACGCTGATTCCCGGCCTGGCCCTGTATGTCCGCAGGCTCCATGACACGGGCAGAAGCGGCTGGTGGGTCCTCATCGTCCTGGTCCCCCTGGTGGGCTGGATTGTCGCCCTGGTCCAGGTCTGCGGCGCCAGCGACGGCCCCAACCAGTGGGGCAGCACCCATATCGTGTGATTTATAAAAAATAAAAAGGAGAAAAATAGTATGCCTGGTGTTAAAACGAAATTCACGAAGAGCTTCGTGCGAAAGGTCCCATATGAGTTCAAGTGTGAGCACTGCGGTCAAGAGTCTGGCATTCAGACCGCACAGTTCACTGGAACCGCATTCTACACAAAAGGTGGATATCCTGCGCAGTTAAAGACCAAAGAGCGGGAACGTTTGATTACAAACGCTGCCGAAGATTTGGATAACCGCCTGCGCAAGGCAAGACAGGATGTTGAGAACTCCCAATTATATGACGATCTGAAATTCAAAAGCCTTTGTCCCCACTGTGGCAAGCACCAGTCATGGGCCAGTAATCACCTCTCCCATTTTGTGATGAGTGATATCCTCACAAGTTTAGGTGCTGGGTTGTTTGGCGGCATCGCAGTGGCTGTCATAGGGACGGTTGTCCTGGATTCCTTCACTGAGGATGCTGTAATGTCCGGTTTCACAGTCGGCTGTATTGGCGGAGCCATCCTGGCTGCCCTGAATTTTATTTTTCAGATGAAAAAGAGATATCATATTTATCAGGATGGCAAAGCCGTCAAGCAGAAACATCTGCCGATTATTTATTGGGATAACAGCGAACTGACCGATAACGGAGAAATTCAGACCGAGAATGCGTAACAAATATACTTTAGGAGGAATAAAAATGAAACGTTTATTATGTCTGGTCCTGTGCCTTGCGGTGGTGTTCACCCTTGCCGGCTGCGGCGGGGCGGAGCGGGTCAACCCGGAATTTCAGAAGATGACGGACCAGTATTGCATTACCAATCTCATCACTGAGCCCTACCTGGAAAGCGGGGAGAAATGCGCCAAGTACATCGGCTATATCGAGGACAGCGAAATCCCCCTGCTGGAGGTCATCACCCTGGTCCACAGCAGATTTGGGGATGAGGTCACCGCCGTCATCTATGAATACTACTATATTATGAGCGGCCTGGGCTACTCTGCCCAGGATGAGGCGGCAATCTGCGATTCCGCCCGTGAATATATCGACGACAACATGGGCTTTGGCAGCATTTCCGTCACGGGCAGCCATTTCCCCGGCGACCACATCGGCTACGTCAAGGTGTCCTGCGACTCGGTGGATACCGAGTCCGGAAGGCGGAACCTTGTGCTGGCCGGTCTGCTGGAAAACGACGAGCCCGTTTCCTTCGAGGCCAGCAACAGCAATCTGCTGGGGGACGGCTACATCAAGCGCTAACCCCTCAATCGCAGCAAAAGCCTCCCCTGCATAAGGGGAGGCGGCCCACACCCTGTGACCAGCCGGGTAAAGCCGGTCAAAATAGAAAGAAAGTAAAAAAGGAGAATCATCATGAAAAAGTTTTTGCTCATCACCCTGTGCATCCTGCTGACGCTGTCCTTCGCCGCCTGCGGCCGAAAGACAGACACCCCCACGGAAGCCCCCGCCGCCATCACCAACGAACCCGCACCCACGGAGGCCCCTGCCGACCCTGCCCATCTGGAAGACGCGACGGAAGCACCTCGAGCTCTGAACACAAAAAATCCTCTCACGTTCGAAAAGTTTAACGAAGTGGTGAAAGCGGAGCTGGCAGTACTGAGCGATGAAGAGCATCAGGGATTAGTCGACGGTAATATTACATCAGGCGAATTAGAAAATGGCTTTAAGTACGAGATGGCTATTGATCAGTGGTACTATGAGTGGGACGGCCAGGAGGGTCTCAGCTCCAGTGAAACAGTTCAAGGTATACTTTTCATTGTTCAAGACGTAACATATCAGGAGATGTTTGACTCAATCTTTGAAGGTACTTCCGAGGAGGAACTGAAGAACGGCGGCGTGGAACAGGGCGACAACTGGTGTATGTGGCCGATTGGTGTAGGCGTTGGAAGAGGTGTGGCTGTGATTGTTGATAACACCTACCTTGAGCTGCAGTACAGCGGAACCGACGAAGGCTATCTCTACGAGATGGTTGAAAAGTTTGTTGGTTGATATCTTTTTATATCAAGGATTCCAAAAGACCGCCCGGTCTGCAATGGACATTAAAGAAAAAGGAGAAATCAAAATGAAATTCGGTTATACAAGCTACGAAGGTGCCCCGCTGGCCACGATGGTCAGCTTCGTGGGCCGTGCCATTGGCTCCCTGATGGTGCTGAGCGGTGTGATGGCACTGTTCTCCAAGGAGCTTATGGGCATCCCTATTGCTGCCCTGGGCATCGGCATCGGAATCGGCGCAGAGCTGCTCAGTGGAAAAATAGCAGAGCACACCCAGTTCCAAAAATGGTGGAAAAAGGTAAAAAAGGCCAACCTGGAGCCCCAGATTGCTGCCAACCTCAACGTGGCCATTGACATCTACAACAAAAACCCCCAGCAGCGCACCCTGGACAAAATCACCGCCCTAAACCCCGCCGCCGGCGAGTACATCCGCAGAAACAAGCGGTAAGGCCCGGCGAAATGCCGGGGATGTAATGACAATGTATTGACAAATGGCGGGCTTGGTGATATCATATGGGTGAGGTGATTTCCATGCAGAACCGAATCAATATGGCCAGCGCCCCCAAAACCGGCACCTTCCAGATGCGCATGAACCCGGAGGTGCGCCGGGAGGCGGAATCCGTGTTTGCGGGCTACGGCCTGAGCCTGACCGATGCCATCAATATTTTCATCCAGCAGTCGCTGAATGCCCAGGGGCTACCCTTCCTGCTCTCGCCGGAAAATGCGGCGTATATGAAAGCCAAGGCCACGGCCCGCCTGTCGGCGGAGATTCAGAAGGGCTGGGACTCCGTGTCCCGGGATACAGACTGGATATCCGAGGAGGAGGCCCGCCGCCTCCTGGGTGAGGACGCATGATTCTCCGGTATACCCCGGCGGCCATTGCCGACCTGCAGGAGACAAAGACCTATATTTCCAAGGTCCTGCACAATCCACGGGCTGCAAGGCGAATTGCCCTGGATGTTCTGAACCGCTGCGCCCTCCTGAAGGAGCATCCGCTGCTGGGAATGTCCCTGGCCGCCAAAACCGGCGAGGACACCGACCTGCGCTATCTGCTCTGCGAGCAGCACATTGCCTTTTACCGGGTGGAAGGGGAGCTGATTCTGATAGCCAGAATCCTGGACAGCAGAACAGACTATATGCAGCTGCTTCTCAGAGACAAATGATGCCGCTGTTTCCGGCAATTCCAAAAGAAAAGTCCTGAAATCGTGAGATTTCAGGACTTTTTCACCGCTCGCTACCGGTTTTCCTCCAGGAATTCCTCCAGGCCTGAGCGCAGGAAGCGGTCGATGGTGGACTGGATGGTTCGCCAGTCGGTGCAGTGGTTTTGCAGCATCATCCGGTTGATGGTCAGACAGCCGTTAATCTGAAAGCAGAAAATCGCCTCCGCCTGCTGGAAGGTCAGCTGGCTGCGCTGCATCAGGCTGGTGACGAAGGACTCCTTGCAGCTGTCGGAGATTTTTTCAATAATCCGGGGGGCCACGCCGTCGTCCATGAACAGGGGACGGTAGGCGGGGTTTCCCTGGACCTTTTCGCACAGGGGATAGGTGCAGCTGGGGCGGCGGGGGCACAGCACGTGGTCCAGCACCCCGGTGGTGTCGGCAAAGGCATCCGTCAGCAAATCGTCCAGCACGTCGTCCATATCGTAGTAGTGCAGATAAAAGGTGCCCCGGTTGATTTCCGCCCGCTGGCACAGCTCCGTCACCGTGATTTTGGCGAAGGGCCTGCGGACCATCAGCTCCAGCAGAGAGTCCTTGATGACCCCACGGGTGTATTTCGTCCGCCGGTCCTGGGGGTTGGTGGCTTTTCGCTCCATAGGCTCCTCCTGATACTATTTTTTAATGAATAATCGACAATTTTCCAGGCTTGTTGAGAAACGGCACAGTCTGCAAAATCTGCGTATTGCACTGGACCGCCTCTGTCAGTATAATGGCAGCAGCAGGAAAAGTCAACACCTTGTTGATAAATTTACGACCTGTGCGTGGAGGCTTCTTATGGGAAAAATTATTGCGGTGGCCGGAAAGGGCGGCGTGGGAAAGACCACGCTGTGCGGCCTTCTGATTCAGTATCTGTGTCAAACCGGGCGGACCCCGGTGCTGGCGGTGGATGCCGATGCCAACTCCAACCTCAACGAGGTGCTGGGAGTCGAGGCACCGCCTACCCTGGGGGAAATCCGGGAGGAAATCGAGCGGGCGGGGACCAACAATGTGATTCCCGCCGGCATGACCAAGAACAGCTATCTGGAAATGCGGATTTCCGACGCTCTGACGGAGGAGCACAGCTTCGACCTGATGGTCATGGGCCGGTCCCAGGGCCAGGGCTGCTACTGCTTCGTCAACGGCCTGGTCCAGACCCAGATTCAGAAGCTGCAAAGCAACTACCCCTACATCGTGGTAGACAACGAGGCGGGCATGGAGCACATCAGCCGGGGGCTGCTGCCGGCCATGGACACCGCCATTCTGGTCAGCGACTGCTCCCGCCGGGGGGTCCAGGCCGCCGGGCGGATTGCACAGCTCATGGCTGAGCTGAACTTCAAGCCCAGGCAGAGCGGCCTGATTGTCAACCGGGCGCCGGGCGGCAAGCTGGATGCCGGGACCCTGGCGGAGATTCAGGCCCAGGGCCTGACGCTGCTGGGGGTGGTGCCCCAGGACGACAGCGTCTATCGGTTTGACTGCGACGGAAAGCCCATTGTCCAGCTGCCGGAGGACTCCCCGGTCCGGAGGGCTCTGGAAGAAATCGCCGCCCGGCTGGAGCTGTAGCCAAGGGCTTCGCCGGGAGAAAGAAAGCAGAGGGAGGCACACCTGTGAACCAAAATCAGATGTTTTCGGAGATGACCGGGGCGGCGCTGGCCCGGCTGGCTGGCCGGGACCCCGCTGCCCTGGCCCGGGCCGCCGGGGTTTCCTGGGACCCGGCGGCCCTGACGGTGGAGAGCTTGGGGGTTCGTTACACCCTGGCGCTTCCGGACTACCGGTGCCGCCCGGAGATGGAGCCCTGGCAGTATCTGGTGGTGCTGCACCATCTGGACCTGGCAGACGGGACGCCGGTGTCGGACCGGCTGTGCACCTTCGGCGCACTGAAGGACGGGCTCATCCGGGGCGGGGGCTTTGACCGGACCAGTGCCGAGGCGCTGGCGCGGCTGCTTCACGGCCTGGAGCCGGACCGGCTCCGCCGGGCGGTTTCCGCCCTGGGGGGCCGGGAAATCCAGACCAACGCCGATTTCACCGCCCGGCTGCCCTTTCTGCCCCGGATACCCCTGGTTTTGAAGGCCTGGTACGCCGACGAGGATTTCCCCGCCTCCGGCAAGCTCCTGCTGACGGAAAGCGCCGACCGCTATCTGACCATCGAGGACGCTGTGACGGTGGGGGAGGTGACGCTGGAAAAATTGAAGCAGGCATTGGAATAGAAGTTGAAGCCGCCCCGGCATCACTGGGGCGGCTTGCTATATTCTCGGGGCCTGCCGGAAAATCAGTGGATTCTTGCGGACAGGCGGGTCCAGGTCTCCTTGCCACCGGCTGGCCGGTCAGGCAGAGCAGCTGTGCGATTTTACTTTGCATGGGGCACCTATCCTTTCAGCCCGCGGGCCTGGCGGTCCATGTCCTCGATGACAATGTCGAAAATTTCTCCCACGCAGGCGCAGTATTCCAGGACCTTCCAGGGCTCGTTGGTGTGATAGTGAATTTTCATCAGCTCCTCGTCGCCGCAGACCAGCAGGCAGTCCCCTTGAAAATGGGTGAGGAAATGGTCCCGGACGGCATCCTCGTCCAGGCCGCTGCCCTCTATCAGCAGCTGGGTGTCGTATTTGAATTCCAGCATGGCATCCTCCTACAAAATCTGAATCCGGACCCCGTTGGGGTCGGTGATGAAGAAAAAACGGACGTTGGGGCTGGGGGAGACCATGGCCGTGGGGTGCAGGCCCCGCTGCTCCATGGCATCCCAGGCGGCCGCCAGGTCGGCGGTCCGGAAGCCCAGGGAAAGGCCGGAGCCGGAGTAGGCCCGGGCCGGGTCGTCAATCAGCTCAATGCGGACCTCCCCGGCGGGGCTTTTCAGAAAGACGATGGGCGTTCCGGCGGTGTTGGTAAAGGACGCATCCACGGAAAACGCCAGCACCTCCCGGTAAAAGTCCACGGATTCCCGGATGGCGGCGGTGTGAATGGTGATATGGACCAGTTTCATGCTGTATTCCTCCATCGGTTTGCAGCGCTTACAGGCTGGGGAACAGAGAGGCGTCGGTGTGGGGCAGGAAGCAGCAGGCCACGAATTCGTCCATGTAGGAGTTGATGGTGCTCAGCTCCAGGTAGGTCATGTTCCGGGACAGCTCGTAGGTTTTCCGCTCCGCCGCCCGGGACAGGAGCATACAGTAGGCCCCGGTGAGGGAGGAGTTGCCGATGTAGTGGAATTTGTCCAGGTCGATGTCCGGGAACATTCCGATGCGCACGGCGTTTTTCATGTTGATGCCGCTGCCGATGCCGCCGGCCACGTACACCCGCTCAATCATGGACACGTCAAAGTCCAGGGAGGCCAGCATGGTGCGGATGGCGGAGAAAATGGCGCCCTTGGCCCGGATGAAGCTGTCAATGTCGGCGGTGGTGATTTCCACATCCTTGGGGCCGCCGGCCTCCTCCCGGAAGGCCAGAATGTAGCTGCCGTTGCCGTGCTGGTCGAAGGACACCCGGCGGCCCTCCCGGACGAATTTGCCCTTGGCGTTGATGATGCCGGTACGGAACAGCTCGGCAATCACGTCGATGATGCCGCTGCCGCACAGGCCCACCGGCTTCTGGCCGCCCACCACCCGGAAGGCTGGCTCCATGGTGTTGCCGTCGATGGTGCAGGCCTCGATGGCCCCGTCGGTGGCCCGCATACCGCAGGAGATGTCGCCGCCCTCAAAGGCAGGTCCGGCGGAGCAGGCGCAGCACATCATAAAGTCGCTGTTGCCAAAGACCAGCTCGCCGTTGGTGCCCAGGTCAATGAACAGGGAATAGTCCGGCTGATTCCACACCATGCTCACCAGCGTACCGGCGGTGATGTCGCCGCCCACATAGCTGCCTACGTTGGGGGCGATGATGATATGGGCGTCCGGGTGGATGTTCAGACCCAAGTCCGAGGCGAATAGGGCGTTGGTTTTGAAAAAGGCGGGGATGTAGGGCTCCATCCGCAGATGGTCGGCGGGGACCCCTGCAAACAGGTGGTTCATGGTGGTGTTGGCGGCCACGCACATCCGGTAGATGTGCCGGGCAGGAAAGTGGGCACTGCGGCACATCTGGGCCACCAGGGGGTTGATGGTCTCCTGGATGATGGCATCCTGGAGCTTTTTCAGCCCGCCCTCCTTGGAGGACTCGATGATGCGGTTGATAACGTCGGCGCCGTAGCGAATCTGGCCGTTGCCGGTGGAGGCCCGGGAGATAATCTCCCCGGTCTGCATATTGATGAGCAGGGCGGCCACGGAGGTGGTGCCGATGTCAATGGCCAGGCCGCCGATGACGGCCTTCTCGCTGCCGGGCAGCACATCGTAGACGAACACGGACTTGTCCGTCCTGCGGACCACGCAGGTCACCTGGAAGCCGCTGTCCCGGAGGACCACAGGCAGGGTTTTCAGAACGGTGTAGGGAATGCGCACCTGCTCGATGCCGGTGGCCCGGCGGATGGCCCAGGCCAGGCGCTCGTTGTCGGGCATGGTGTCGTCCAGGGTGGGCTGGCTCATGGAAAGGGGCAGCAGCTCCATGGTGTTCTCCATGGGCATTCCGGCGGCTTCTACAGCGGACCGGGCCTCCTCGAAAATGGCAATCTCCTTGCCGGAGTTCAGGTCCGCAATTTTCATCCGGCTTTTGAAGGCGGAGGCGATGTCCGGCACCTGGACCTCCACGTCCTCCTCCACGGTGCTGACGCAGGACAGCCGCCAGCCTGCGGCGTATTCCTCGTCGGACAGGTGCTGGGATTTGGGGGAGCGGACCTGGCCGGAAAGGAGCTTCACCCGGCACTTGCCGCAGACCCCGTTGCCGGAGCAGGGGGTATCGATGACCACATTGGCCCCCCGGGCCACGGCCAGCAGGTTGCTCCCCTTGGGAGCGGATACGGTGACGGCGGTTTCGTCTTCAAAATGGAAGGTTACGTTGGGCATGGCAGTATCTCCTTTGTTATTTTTTTGATAACTCTATTGTACAGGAAAAAAAGTGTGGTTTCAAACAGAGAATTCTTGTTGCGCCACAACTTTCCGTTGTGGTATAATGGAAGAAAAAACGGAGGCGGATACCATGGATTTCCGGCAGCTTGAATCCTTTGTCGCCGTGTATCGGCAGCGGAATCTGACGGAGGCGGCGAAGCAAATCGCCATTTCCCAGCAGGGCCTGTCCAAGATGATCCAGCGGCTGGAGCAGGAGCTGGAAAGCCCCCTGTTTCTGCGGGTGAAAAACCGGCTGATTCCCACGGAGTTCGGGGACCTGTTTTACCGGGAGGCGGTGGACCTGCTGGAGCGGTACCGGCAGTCCATGGAGGTCCTGGCTCGGGCCAGGCAGCGGCAGCGGGGTCTGCGGGTCGGCTTCGCCTCCAACGTGGCGGGAATGCTGGATTTTGAGAAGCTCCTGAACCGCTTTTCCCGGGAATTTCCGGACATTCCCCTGGATATCCTCAGCGAAACGGACTTTGTCTGCGAGGAAAAGCTGCTGAAGGGGGAGCTGGATGCCGCCTTCTGCATCGGCCCCTTTTCCTCGGCGGCCATCAAAAGCTACCCCCTGGCCGCCGAATCCCTGCTGGCCCTGGTGAACCGGGACAATCCCCTGTCCGGCCGGGAGGCCCTGGAGATTGGCGACATCGGCGAGTGCCCCGTCATCGCCGCCGACGAGCGGAACAAGGACTACGCCGCCCTGATGCGGATGTTTGCGGACCAGGGAAAAACGCCCAACATCGTCCGCAAATCCAGCGACCCCATCACCCACCTGAAATTCGTGGAGCAGAACGCCGGCATTTCCATTTTCCCCGAGCACTGGAAGGGGCTGCTGCACCTGTCTGACCGGGTGGCGGCCCTGCCTGTGTGCCACGTCCAGCAGCGCAGGCTCTACCTCATCACCAACGCCAGCCGGGAGGCAAGGCTTGAAATCCGCCAGTTCGTCCGCACCGTCTGCCCCCAGACAAAATAGATACCATGCCCCGGGGCCGCTGTTTTGCAGTAAATTTTACAAAACCCAGGTCGAAAAAATTACATTGCCCTGGTATAATACAATTTACAATGCAAAAAAACCGGTTTATTACGTATAATATAACCGGAAAAGGTAGGTGGCAATGACGAAACAGGCAATTATCGATATCGGCTCCAACTCCATGCGTCTGAGCGTGTACGAAACCGAGGGGGCCAATTTCCGAATTTTGTTCAAGGAGAAAATCATGGCCGGTCTGGCCGGCTATGTGGAGCAGGGGTCTCTGACCGATGGGGGCATCCGCTGCGCCTATGAGGGGCTGCTGGCCTTCCGGGAGATTCTGGATGCCCTGGGCATTGAAAAAACCAGGGTGTTTGCAACCGCCTCCCTGCGAAACGTCCAGAACACCGACGAGGCGGTGGCGGCCATTGAACGGGCCACGGGCTACAGTGTGGACGTTCTCAGCGGCGAGCAGGAGGCGGACTATGGCTTCCTGGGGGCCATGCAGGCCGTTTCCGTCCAGCGGGGGGCCTATGTGGACATCGGCGGCGCCAGCACCGAGGTGGTCACCTTTCACGGCGGCCAGGCCGAGGCGGCCATCAGCTTCGGCGTGGGCTCGCTGAACCTGTATAAGCAGTGCGTGAAGAAGATTATCCCCGGCGAAAAGAGCCAGAAGCGGATTGAGGCGGCCATCGAGGCCCACATCGACGACAAAAAGCTGTTCCCCTTTGACAAGCGCAGCGCCCTGGTGGGCGTGGGCGGCACCGCCAGAGCGGTGGTGAAGCTGGCCGGGAAGCGCCTGGACCTGGGCGATGACTGCTGCCGTCTGACCGGAAGCCAGTTTGAGGACTTCTGCGACTTCCTGCTCCGGGGGGACCAGGCGGCGGTGTCGCTGATTCTCAAGCACGAGCCGGAGCGGATTCACACCATCATGCCCGGGACCCTTATTCTGCGGCATATTTTCCGGCTGTTCCGGAGCGAGGAGCTGCTTGTGAGCAAATACGGCGTAAGGGAGGGGTATCTGTGTCAGAGGCAGTGGAATACGCCTACACCCAAAACCGGGAGCTGAGCTGGCTCAGCTTTGACCAGCGTGTGCTGGAGGAGGCCTGCGACCGGACCGTGCCCACCCTGGAGCGGCTGAAATTTCTGTCCATCTTCTCCAGCAATCTGGATGAATTCTTTATGGTCCGGGTGGGCAGCCTCTACGATGTCTCCCTGATTTCCCCGGAGGAACGGGACAACAAGTCCGGCATGACCGCCCAGCAGCAGCTGCGGCAGATTTACCAGACCATCCCCGGCCTCATCGAGCTGAAAAAGCAGATTTACGCCTCGGTGATGTCGGACCTGAACCGGGTGGGCATTTCGGACCTGCAATACAGCCAGCTGCGCCCGGAGGAGGCGGAGTATGTCAGCCAGTTTTACAAAACCGGCATCTCCCCGGTGCTCTCGCCGCTGATTATCGGCAGCCACCACCCGGCCCCCCATCTGGCCAACAAGCGGCTGTATATCGCCGCCCTGCTCCGGGACAAAAAGGGGCGCAACGCCATCGGCCTGATTCCCACCCCGGATTCCGTGGCCGCCTATGTGAAGCTGCCCGGCAGCGACCTGCGCTTCATCCGGACGGAGACCCTGATTCAGCATTTTTCCGGCACCCTCTTTGGCGCCTACGAGGTGGCGGAGTCCTGCGTCATCAGCGTCACGAGAAATGCGGACCTGAGCTTTGACGGCGAAAAATTTGAGGACAGCGACATCGACTTCCGCAGCCAGGTGTCGAAGCTGCTGAAAAAGCGGGACCACCTCTCCCCGGTCCGGCTGGAAATCAGCCGCCCCATCTGCGCCGACTTCCTGGAGCGTCTGACGGCGCTGGTGAAGGTGGGCAGGCATCAAATCTATTTTGACAGCTGCCCGCTGAACATGAAGTACGTCTTTTCCCTGCCCGGGGAGATATCCCCCCAGAAGCAGCAGACCCTGCTCTACCCGCCCTATACCCCCCGGTGGCCCGAGGACATCAGCCGGGAGCACAGCGTCATCGAGCAGATTCAGAGCCACGATTTGCTGCTGTTCTACCCCTTCGACTCCGTGGACCCCTTCTTAAAGCTGCTGAGCGAGGCCGCAGAGCGGCCCGATGTCATCTCCATCAAGATTACCATTTACCGCCTGGCATCCTCCTCCAAGATTGCCAGAATGCTGTGCCGGGCGGCGGAGAACGGCAAGGAGGTCATCGTGCTGATGGAGCTGCGGGCCCGGTTTGACGAGGCCAACAACATCACCTGGTCAAAGCTGCTGGAGGACTCCGGCTGCCAGGTGGTCTATGGCATCGAGGACTACAAGTGCCACAGCAAAATCTGCCTCATCACCATGAAAAACCGGGGCAGGCTCAGCTATATCACCCAAATCGGCACCGGCAACTACAACGAGAAAACCAACGCCCAGTACACGGACCTGAGCATCATGACCGCCGACCAGACCATCGGCGAGGACGGCACCGTCTTTTTCCAGAATATGCTGGTGAACAACCTGGCAGGGGAGTACCGGCAGCTGCTGGTGGCTCCCACCGGCATCCGGCCTGCCATCTTCCGCCTGATTGACGAGCAGATTGCCCTGGGGACCGACGGCTATATCTGCATGAAGGTCAACTCCGTCACCGAGCGGCAGATTATCGACAAGCTGATGGAGGCCTCCCGGGCCGGGGTGGAGATACAGCTGATTGTCCGGGGCATTTGCTGCATTCTGCCCGGCGTGCCCACCTATACGGACAATCTCCATGTGACCAGCATCGTCGGACGCTACCTGGAGCACGCCCGCATCTACTGCTTCGGCAAGGGACCCGGGGCCAAGCTCTACATCTCCTCTGCGGACCTGATGACCCGCAATCAGCTGCGGCGGGTGGAGATTGCCTGCCCGGTCCATGACCCGGAGCGGAAGGAGCAGCTGATGTGGATTCTGAACTGCCAGCTGAAGGACAACGCAAAGGCCAGCTTCCTCATGTCCAACGGCAAGTACAGCCGGAAAATCGGCCAGCTGTACAATACCTTTGACTGCCAGCAGCATTTTATGGACTGCTCCATCCACGCCGAGACTACTTTCGTCCCGGCGAAAAGGAGACTGACAAACTCTCTGGGCGGGCAGCTGCGCCAGCTGGTCCGGCGGCTGCGCCCGTGATACATTTGAAACAGGAGGAACAAACCATGACTTACAAAACTGTTATCATCAACTATGCACCCAAGACCAAGGAAATGGCCGCCGCCGTGGAGGCAGAGGCAAACAAAATGGCCGCCCAGGGCTACGCTTTGGTGACCATGTCCATCACCAACTCCGCCAAGGCAATCCTGGTGTTCAGCACCGACGCCGCCCCTGTGGAGGCTCCCGCAGAGGAGTAATGCTTCACTGGCAAAAACGCCCCCGGACCTCCGGGGGCGTTTTGCTGCCCGGCGGCGTTCACAAAAAATTGAATTTTGGTTCATTTCTGCTTGAAAACGGTATTGTATGCTGAATACATACTTTGCGTGGAGGTTCCGTATGCTGAAAATCATCAAATATCTTGAAACAAAGGACTGGGGCCGGATTTTCGTTTCCCTGTGGTTCATCGTGGCCCAGGTGTGGCTGGACCTTCGGATGCCGGACTATATGTCCGAGATTACCCGCCTGGTCCAGACCCCCGGCAGCGATATGAGCCAGATTCTGCTTGCCGGGGGCAAAATGCTGCTGTGCGCCCTGGGCAGCCTCCTGTCGGCGGTGATTGTGGGCTATTTGGTGGCCCAGGTGGCAGCCGGGCTGGCCATGCGGCTGCGGGAGCGGGTCTACAGTAAGACCATGTCCTTTTCCATGGAGGAGGTCAGCGGCTTTTCCACCGCCAGCCTCATCACCCGCACCACCAACGACATCAACCAGATTCAGATGTGCGTGACCATGGGCCTGCAGGCCATTATCAAGGCCCCCATTATGGCCGTCTGGGCCATTGGCAAGATTGCCGGCAAGGGCTGGGCCTGGACGGCGGCCACCGGCGGCACGGTGCTGGTGCTGGTGACCATGCTGGCGGTGCTGATTTCCCTGACCATGCCCAGATTCAAAGCCATCCAGAGGCTCACCGACAACCTAAACCGGGTGACCCGGGAGAACCTCACCGGTCTGCGGGTGGTCCGGGCCTATCACGCCGAGGACTACCAGCAGGCGAGATTTGAAAAAGCCAACGCAGAGCTCACCGGCAACCACCTGTTCACCAGCCGGGCCATGGCCTTCATGCAGCCCAACATGACCCTGCTCATGTCCTCTCTGGGCCTGGCCATTTACTGGATTGGCCTGATTCTCATTGACCGGGCCTCGGGCATGGCGCGGCTGAACCTGTTTTCCGACATGGTGGTGTTCTCCCAGTACGCCATGCAGGTGGTTATGGCCTTCATGCTGCTGACCATGACCTTCATCATCCTGCCCCGGGCCGCCGTGTCCGCCAAGCGCATCAACGAGGTGCTGGACACCCGGGAGCGGATTCTGGACGGCACCGTCACCGCCTCCCCGGCAGACTGCCAGGGGGAGGTGGAGTTCCGCCATGTGAGCTTCCGCTATCCCGACGCCGAGGACGACATTCTCCACGATGTCAGTTTCACCGCCCACCGGGGGGAAACGGTTGCCTTCATCGGCTCCACCGGCTCCGGCAAGAGCACCCTCATCAACCTGGTGCCGCGGTTTTACGACGCAACCGAGGGCCAGGTTCTGGTGGACGGCGTGGATGTCCGACGCTACACCCAGGAGGCCCTGCACAACAAGCTGGGCTATGTGCCCCAGCGGGCGGTGATGTTCAGCGGCACGGTGGCCTCCAACGTGACCTACGGCGAAAACGGCCGGGCCCCGGCGGGACCGGAGGAGATACGCAGAGCCGTCGCCATTGCCCAGGCCCAGGAGTTTGTCTCCAAAATGGAGGGCGGCTACGACGCGCCCATTGCCCAGGGCGGCACCAATGTGTCCGGCGGCCAGAAGCAGCGGCTGGCCATTGCCAGAGCGGTGTGCCGCCAGCCGGAGATTTACATTTTTGACGACTCCTTCTCCGCCCTGGACTACAAAACCGACCGTATTCTGAGAAAAACCCTGCGGGAGCAGACCAGCGGCGCCACCAGCCTCATCGTGGCCCAGCGCATCGGCACCATTGTGGATGCCGACCGGATTATCGTGCTGGACGAGGGCCGGGTGGTGGGTCAAGGGACCCACCGGGAGCTGCTGAAAAGCTGCCCCGTGTACCTGGAAATTGCCCAGTCCCAGCTGACAAAGGAGGAGATTGAAAATGCCTGAGAAAGACGAATACCGCCGCCGTCCCCCCCACGGCGGCCCCGGCGGCCCCGGCCGCCCCGGCGAAAAGCCCAACGACTTCGGCAAGGCCATCGGCCAGCTGGCAGCCTACTGCAAAAAATACCTGCCCTATATCCTGGCCGCCCTGGTGCTGGCCACCGCCGGCTCGGTGCTGCACATCATCGGGCCGGACAAGCTGTCCCAGATTACGGACCTGATTGCCGCCGGCCTGAACGGCGCCATTGACGTTCCGGCGGCCCAGGCGGTCTGCTGGAGCCTGGTTGTGCTGTACCTGTGCAGCTGGGCCTTCAGCCTGCTCCAGGGGCAGATTATGGCCTATGTGACCCAGGCGGTTTCCCGGGGCCTCCGGTCTGATATTTCCAGGAAAATCAACCGGCTGCCCCTGCGGTATTTTGACTCCACCTCCATCGGCAACACCCTGTCCCGGGTGACCAACGATGTGGACACCATCGCCCAGACCCTGAACCAGAGCCTGGGGGGCATGGTGACGGCGGCGACCACCTTTGTGGGCGTGCTGCTGATGATGTTCACCACCAACGGCCTGATGGCCGTCACCGCCATTGCCGCCAGTCTGCTGGGCTTTGGCCTGATGATGACCATTATCGCCCACTCCCAGAAGTATTTCATGCGCCAGCAGCGGGAGCTGGGTGTCATCAACGGCCACATCGAGCAGACTTACGCCGGGCACAATGTGGTGAAGGTCTACAACGGGGAGAAGGGGGCGGTGGCGGCCTTCCGGGAGATGAACCGCCGCCTCTACGACAGCGCCTGGAAAAGCCAGTTCATGTCCGGCCTGATGCAGCCGCTGATGGGCTTTGTGGGAAACTTCGGCTATGTGTCCGTGTGCATCGTGGGAGCACTGCTTGCCATGAAGGGGCAGATTACCTTCGGCGTTATCGTGGCCTTTATGATGTACGTCCGGCTGTTTACCCAGCCCCTGTCCCAGCTGGCCCAGGCCGTCACCAGTTTGCAGTCCACCGCAGCCGCCTGCGAGCGGGTGTTTGAATTCCTGAACGAGCAGGAAATGGAGGACGAAACCGGCAAGACGGGCCAGCTTGAAAAGGTCCGGGGGGATGTGGAATTCCGCCATGTCCGCTTTGGCTACACCCCGGAAAAGACCATCATCCACGATTTCTCCGCCCAGGTGAAGGCCGGTCAGAAAATCGCCATCGTAGGCCCCACCGGCGCAGGCAAGACCACCATGGTGAACCTGCTGATGCGCTTTTACGAGACCGATGCCGGTGAGATTTGCATTGACGGCGTTCCCACCGGGTCCGTCACCCGGGAGAATCTGCGCAGCCAGTTCTGCATGGTTTTGCAGGACACCTGGCTGTTCGAGGGCACCATCCGGGAGAACATCGTCTATTCCAAGGAGGACGTCACCGATGAGCAGGTGGTCCGGGCCTGCAAGGCTGTGGGTCTGCACCACTATATTATGACCCTGCCCCAGGGCTACGACGCCGTGCTGGGGGACAACGCCAGCCTGTCCCAGGGCCAGAAGCAGCTGATTACCATTGCCCGGGCCATGATTGCCAACGCCCCCATCCTGATTCTGGACGAGGCCACCAGCTCGGTGGATACCCGCACGGAGGCCCTGATTCAGAGCGCCATGGACAAGCTGATGGCAGGCCGCACCTCCTTTGTCATCGCCCACCGGCTGTCCACCATCCGCAACGCCGACCTGATTCTGGTGATGAAGGACGGCGACATCATCGAAAGCGGCAGCCACCAGGCCCTGATGGCCCAGGGCGGCTTCTACGCAGAGCTGTACAACAGCCAGTTCGAGCAGGCAGGGTAAGGAGGAGACAAGATGAACTATCGCTATATTTGCATCGAGCGGGAGTACGGCAGCGGCGGCACGGAAATCGGCCGCCGGCTGGCCGCCCGGTGCGGCATTCCCTGCTACGGCCGGGAGATTCTGGACCAGGTGGCGGAAAAGCTGGGCACCACCGTGGAGCTGATTCAGCAGTACGAGGAAAATTCCACCGGCAGTATGCTCTATTCCCTGGTGATGCTGGGGCGGCTCCAATCCGGCAGCAGCAATTTCCTGGCAGGGGAGGACTACATCTACTTAGAGGAGCAGGCCGTCATCCGGCGGCTGGCCCACAACGGCCCTGCC
This sequence comes from Eubacteriales bacterium, assembly GCA_030536515.1. Classification (GTDB taxonomy): domain Bacteria; phylum Bacillota; class Clostridia; order Oscillospirales; family Oscillospiraceae; genus Faecousia. The sequence goes on along the minus strand of JAUNPV010000012.1, from coordinate 16,183 downwards.
GTCTTTTTGGGCCACTGCGCCGCCAAGGCGTTGGAGGACCGGGCGGGGGTGCTGCGGGTGTTTATCCACGCCTCGCCCGTGGAGAAACAGCGGCGTGTCGTCCAGGACTACCGGATTCCGCCTGCCAGCGCCGAGGCGGTGATGCGCAAATTCGACCGCAAGCGCCGGAACTATTTTAACGCCAACACAAAGCAGCGCTGGGAGGACCTGCACAGCTACGACCTGGTCCTGGACAGCAGCGCCCTGGGCCAGGAAGGCTGCGTGGAGCTGCTTCAAAGGACCCTCAGTGATGGAATCTGCGAATAAATCGTCCATATCCGGACCCCCAGGGGGTCCGGACTTTTTTGCGGGTCGGGGCCGTCTTTATACAGTCTTAATGTCCGGCGGGGGAACTTTGCACGGTCTTTATCCCAAATGCTGTATGATAAAGACAAAGAACAGCGATGGAAAGGAAAAAGGGTATGCGGAAACTGTTTGGGGGCCGGGTGGTAATCCGGGCGCCTCAGATTATGGTGCTGGGGTTTGCCGGGGTCATCCTGGCGGGAGCGCTGCTGCTGTCGCTGCCTGTGTCGGCGGCGGATGGGACGGGGGCCAGCTTCCTGGATGCACTGTTTACGGCCACCACCTCGGTGTGCGTCACCGGCCTGGTGGTGCAGGACACCGGCACCTACTGGTCCGGCTTCGGCCAGGGGGTGATTCTGCTGCTGATTCAGGTGGGGGGACTGGGCGTTATCACCGTGGCCGCCTCCTTCTCCCTGGCGGCCGGGCGGAAAATTGACCTGTTCCAGCGCCAGACCCTCCAGGAGGCGGTGGCGGCTCCCCAGCTGGGCGGCATCGTCCGGCTCACCGGATTTCTGTTGAAGGCCACCTTTCTGATGGAGTTTTTAGGGGCGCTGCTGCTGGCTCCCGTGTTTGTCCGGGATTTTGGCCTGAGCCGGGGGCTTTGGATGGCGGTGTTCCACGGGATATCCGCCTTCTGCAATGCAGGACTGGATTTGACCGGCACTGTGGCCCCCTTTTCCTCCCTGACGGCCTACCGGGGCAGCGTTCTGGTGAACGGAACCATCATGGCCCTGATTGTTGCCGGCGGCCTGGGCTTTCTGACCTGGGAGGACATCCGCAGCCACGGCCTGGCCTTCCGGAAATACAGAATGCAGACCAAGGTGATACTGACAGCCACTGCCGGGCTGATTTTCATACCTGCGGCCCTGTTTTTCCTGCTGGAATACCGGGACCTGCCTCTGAAAGACCGGGTGCTGGCCTCCCTGTTCCAGTCGGTCACCGCCCGCACCGCCGGGTTTAACACGGCGGACCTGGGGGCCATGAGCGAATCGGGCCAGCTGGCCATGATTTTCCTCATGCTCATCGGCGGCTCCCCCGGCTCCACCGCCGGCGGCATGAAAACCACCACCTTTGCGGTGCTGCTGGCCTGCGGGGCGGGGGTGTTCCGCAAGGGCGACGACACCCAGCTCTTTGGCCGGCGGGTGGCTCAGGAGGCGGTGTCCACGGCGGTGACCCTGGCCTGTCTGTACATCGGGCTGTCCGTGGGCTGCGCCATGGTCATCAGCCGCCTGGAAGGGCTGCCCCTGCTGACCTGCCTGTATGAGACAGCCTCGGCGGTGGCCACGGTGGGCCTGTCCCAGGGCATCACCCCGGGGCTGGGCACGGCCTCCCGGTGGATGCTGATGGGACTCATGTTCCTGGGCCGGGTGGGGGGCCTGACGCTGGTGTACGCCGCCTCCTCCGGGAGAAAGCAGGTGGGCAAGCTGCCTCTGGAAAAAATCACTGTGGGATAGGAGAAACCTATGAAATCGATTTTACTCATCGGCCTTGGCCGGTTCGGAAAGCACATCGCCGTGGAGCTGAACGCCCTGGGCCATCAGGTCATGGCGGTGGACATCAGCGAGGAGCGGATGGACGAGTGCCTGCCCTATATCACCGGCGGCCAGATTGGCAACAGCACCAACGAGGCCTTCCTGACCTCCCTGGGCATCCGGAATTTTGACGTGTGCTTCGTCACCATCGGCGGGGACTTCCAGGCCTCCCTGGAAACCACGTGCCTGCTCAAGGAGCTGGGGGCCAAGCTGGTGGTGTCCCGGGCGGAGCGGGACGGCCAGGCCAAGCTCCTGCTGCGAAACGGCGCAGACGAGGTGGTGTATCCGGAAAAGCAGCTGGCCAAATGGGCGGCCATCCGCTTCAGCTCCAACCACATTCTTGACTACATCTCCCTGGACGAGGAGCACGCCATTTTCGAGGTGACCCTGCCCCAGGACTGGGAGGGAAAGACCGTTGGAAAAATAGACATCCGCCGGAAATACGGCATCAACATTCTGGGGGTCAAGCGGGAGGGGAAGCTCCACCTGAGCGTGACCACCGAAACACAGTTTGCAAAGGACGATACCATTCTGGTCCTGGGGAAAAACCGGGACCTGCAGAAGTGCTTCCGTATCTAGAATATCGGAAGGAGGGTGCGAGTATGCTGGATATGATATTGCTGCTGGGCGTGGCGGGGAGCTTTGCCCTGGGGCTTTTTGCGGTGCTCCGCTTTGGGGCCGCCGCAGACCGGGGGGCGGCGGAGCAGGCCGGAGGGCAGGGGGAGACCCTGCGCCTGGCCGTGGCAGACCCCACCCTCATCCAGAGCCTGACGCCGGTGCTGGAACGGTTTTCCAAGGACCACCCCGCCGTGGAGGTCCGGCTGACCACTGCCCCGGACCGGGTGCTGCTGAAGCGCCTGGAGGACGGGGCTGCCGACGTGGTGTTCCTGTCTCCGGCGGGGCCGCTGGCCGGGGAGATTGACCTGCGGCAGATGTACCTGAAAAGCTGTCCGTTGGAGCTGATGTCCGGCCTGACCCTGGACGGTCCGGAGCCGGGGGTCCGGAAGCAGGACGCTCTGTGGCTGCGCCAGCCGCCGGGACGGTGGACCGCTGCCTTTATTCGCAATTATCTGGCTTGATTCACACCGGTCAGATGTGATAGAATAGGGGAAACGAGAGGAGGCGGCGGTCATGGCCCATGCAGATGAAAAAAGAAGGTGCGTGCAGTCGGCGGAGGCCGTCCAGGAGCACATCCTGGTGTGCCTGTCCTCCGCCCCCTCCAATTCCAAAATTGTCCGCACCGGCGCCCGGATGGCGGAGGCATTCCGGGGAAAGCTGACGGCCCTGTTCGTCAAGACCCCGGACTTTGACGCTATGACCCCGGAGAACCGGCGGCGGCTCCGGGAGAACACCGCCCTGGCCGAGCAGCTGGGGGCGTCGGTGGAGACCACCTACGGCGAGGATGTGTCCTATCAGATTGCCGAGTTTGCCCGGCTGTCCGGGGTGACGAAAATCGTCATCGGCAGAAGCAACGTCCGGCGGCGGCACCCCTGGAGCAAGCCCACCCTGACGGAGAAGCTGACGGAGATTGCCCCCAATCTGGACATCCACATCATCCCCGACTCCGCCGTCCAGGGAAACCGCAGCCCCCACAGCCGCCGGCTGACCTGGTCGCTGACTCCGGCGGATTTTGGGAAAACCCTGGGAATTCTGCTGCTGGCAACGGCCATCGGCCTGGTTTTCTACAACCTGGGCTTTACGGAGGCCAACATCATCACCGTGTATCTGCTGGGGATGCTGCTGATTTCCATTTTCACCACCGGGTGGGTGTGCAATCTGCTTGCCTCCATTGTCAGCGTGCTGGTGTTCAATTATCTGTTTACGGTGCCGAGGTTTGCCATGGTGGCCTACGACAAGGGCTACCCTGTGACCTTTGTTATCATGTTTTCCGCCTCCATCATCACCGGGACCCTGGCAGCCAAGCTGAAAAACCACGCCCGGGAGTCCGCCCGGTCCGCCTACCGCAGCCAGGTGCTGTTTGAGGCCAACCAGCTGCTGCAAAAGGCCGAGGCGGAGGCGGATATTTTCCAGGTGGCGGGCAGCCAGCTTTCCAAGCTCCTGCGGCGGACGGTTCTGGTGTATCCGGCCCAGGGGGCCCAATTGGGGGAAAAGCAGGTCTTTGACACCCGAGAGGAGGACACCGGCTGGATGGCCGGTCCCCGGGAGCAGGAGGCCGCCCGGTGGACCTTTCAGCACAACAAGCGCTCCGGGGCCACCACCGAGGTGCTGCCCAAGGCCCGTGGGCTGTACCTGGCCATCCGGGCCGGGGAAAATGCCTGCGGCGTGGTGGGCATCCACATCGGCGACCGGCCGCTGGAGGCCTTCGAATACAGCATGGTCCTGTCGGTGCTGGGCGAGTGCGCCCTGGCCATGGAGAACAAGCGCAACGCCCGGGAAAAGGAGCAGGCGGCCCTGCTGGCCCAGAGCGAGCAGCTCAGAGCCAACCTGCTGCGGTCCATCTCCCACGACCTGCGCACGCCCCTGACCTCCATCTCCGGCAACGCCAGCAACCTCATGTCCAACGGCGACAGCATCGACCGGGAGGCCAGACAGCAGATTTACACGGACATTTACGACGATTCCCTGTGGCTCATCAACCTGGTGGAGAATCTGCTGGCGGTGACCCGGATTGAAAACGGCCAGATGCAGCTGAGAACCTCGGTCCAGCTCATGGACGAGATTATCACCGAGGCCCTGCGGCACACCGGCCGCCGGGAAAAGGACCATCATATCCGGCTGAAAGAGTGCAGCGAGCTGCTGCTGGTCCGGGCGGACAGCCGCCTTATCGTCCAGGTCATCATCAACCTGATGGACAACGCCCTGAAATACACCCCGCCGGGCTCCACCATCTGCATTTCCAGCGAAAAGATTGGGACCATGGCGGCGGTTCACATTGTGGACGACGGCCCGGGCATTCCCGATGCCCAGAAGGACAAGGTTTTTGAGATGTTTTACACCGGCTCCAGCGGCGTGGCCGACAGCCGCCGGAGCATCGGCCTGGGGCTGAGCCTGTGCCGGTCCATCATTCTGGCCCACGGCGGCAGCCTGACCCTGGCGGACAATGTGCCCCAGGGGTGCCGGTTTACCTTTACAATACCCTTGGGGGAGGTGGATATCCATGAATAAACCCAGCATTCTGGTGGTGGAGGACGACACGGCGGTGCGCAACCTCATTGCCACCACCTTAAAGCTCCACGACTACCGCTACACCACAGCCAGCAACGGGGCCGGGGCCATTTTGGCCGCCTCCTCCCACAATCCGGATGTGGTGCTGCTGGACCTGGGGCTGCCGGACATGGACGGGGTGGAGGTCATCCGCCGCCTCCGGTCCTGGAGCAATATGCCCATCATCGTCATCAGCGCCCGCAGCGACGACACTGACAAGATTGAAGCTCTGGACAATGGGGCCGACGATTATCTGACCAAGCCCTTCTCTGTGGAGGAGCTGCTGGCCCGGCTCCGGGTGACCCAGCGGCGGCTGGCCCTGATGGGGGACGGCGGGGAGTCGGTGTTTGAAAACGGAAAGCTGAAAATCGACTATGCCTCCGGCTGCGCCTACATTGACGGGGAGCAGCTGCATCTGACCCCCATGGAGTATAAGCTGCTGTGCCTGCTGGCCCAGCACGTGGGCAAGGTGCTGACCCACACCTTCCTGACCCAGAACATCTGGGGCAGCAGCTACGAAAACGACGTGGCCTCCCTGCGGGTGTTTATGGCCACCCTGCGCAAAAAGCTGGAAAAGGCCCCGGATTCCCCCCAGTACATCCAAACCCACATCGGCGTGGGCTACCGGATGCTGCGGGTGGAGTAAAATAGCAGAAAATGACCCATAGGTGAATTTCACCTATGGGTCAAAATTTATTTGTTCAATACGCCCGGCAGAACACGTGGCGGCCGATATAGCCCCAGATGTTTTTGTTGGCGGGGGTGCGGCCGAAGAAGTAGACATCCTCCGGCAGGACGTTGGGGCCGGACAGGGCCTTTTCGATGGCCTTGTATTGCAGCTCGCCGGGCTGGGCGGTGTCCAGGAATTTGGCGGTGCGGAACTGGCCCTCGGCCAGGATGGTGCCCTGGACGGTTTTGGAGAAGTTCCCGGAGGCCAGGCGATTGAAGATAATCTCGGCAATGGCCTGCTGGCCCTCAAAGGACTCGCCCCGGGCTTCCAGATAGATGGTGCTGGCAATCAGGTGCAGGTCCTCCTGGCTCAGAGCGAAGTCCGGATACCGGGATTCCCTTGGCTCCGGCGGGGTGTAGGCATCGTAAATCCAGCCGCCGCTGAAGCCCACCTGGAGCATATCCTCCGGGAAGCCGTGGGCGAAGCCGTCCTTCAGGTCCGGGTCGTCATAGGCCCGGCCGTTGGGGTCGTTCACCAGGACCTTGCCGTCCGCCGTCAGGCCGGTGACCACCACGGTGTGCTGGATGTTGGTAAACTCCGAGTCGCTTTCCAGCAGCACAATGGCCACCTTCCCGGCCCGGAGGCCCTCCCGGACCTCCCACCAGCTGAGAACCGGCTCGTAGGTCAGGTCCAGCACGGTGGAGGCGGCCTCCATCCGCTGGATGTGGCTGGATTCGTAGGTGCCGAACCGCCGCACCAGCTCGTCGGGGAGAATTTCCTCCTGGCGCAGGTAGCTGGCCACCATGGCGGCGCAGGTCAGAGCGCAGCCGCTGGTGGCGATGGAGCCGTCGCCGTAGCGGATGTAGGGGTAGTCGGTCTGTAAGTACAGCGGAACGCTGGAAAGGGACAGGGGCTTGTGGGTTTCGGACCCATTTTGGAGGGCCTTGGCATCCCGGGCCTGCCGGGCGGTGTCGGTGTCCTCAAAAATCCAGCCCCCGGCGAAGCCCTCGGACACGGTGGAGTCCAGGAAGCCGTTTTCAAAGCCGTATTCCAGCTGGGGGTTGTCGTAATTGCGCCGGTTGGGGTCGTTGACCAGAATGCCGGTGGAGCCGTAGCCGGTGAGCAGGATGGTGTGGTCGGCATCCGTAAAGGGGGAGGACCCATCCAGCAGGAGAATCACCAGCTTCTCATCGTCCAGAGCATCCAGAACGTCGTCCCAGTCGAAGGCCTTCCGGTAGGCAAGGCCCAGGGCATCGGCGGCGGCCTCCATCCGCTGGATGTTGTCGCTGCCCGCATCCTGAAACTGGGCTGCCAGCTGGGGGACGCTGTACCGCCTGCCCTGGAGGTAGCTGGCCGCCATGGCAAGGCAGGTGATGGTGCAGCCGCTGGTGGCCACGGTGCCGTCGCCGTAGGGGGTGTCCGGGTAGTCGTCCTGGTAGTATTTGGGCACGTCCAGGAACAGCATGGACGCAGCCTCGGCACCAAAGCCCATGGAGGAGCTCTGGGACAGGTGAGCGTCGTCCTCCTCCGGGACGGTGGCCTCGGTGGTATCCTCCGGGACGGTGGGTTCCGTGGTCTCCTCCGGAGCGGTAGCCTCGGTGGCCTCGGTAGTTTCCTCCGGAACGGTGGGCACGGGGACAGGCTCCCCGGTGGGAGAAGATTCGGTTGTGGGAGCGGTCTGCGGCACGGTCTCCTCGGCCCGGACGGTCATGGGCCACAGGCTCAGACTCAGGCAGAGGGCCAGAACGAGACAGGTTATCTTTCTGAAATTCATCCCATTGTCTCCATGATATCAAAAATCCGCCGTGCCGAAACACAGCGGGAGCAAGCCAACCCTGGCGCTATGTAAACTCTGCCCATATTATACAACAAACCCCGGCAACAATCAAGAGCCATTTGTGGAGGTTGTGTTAGAAAAGTGTAAACTCTGCCGGACCTGGCAGAGGGTTTGGGAAAAATCAAAAAAATTTTCCCAGGATGAACGCAAATGCCCCGGTTCAGTTGTATAATAGGTGAAAGGCTTTTCACAAGGAGAACAAACATATGCTGACAAACGAGCAATTTACGGCCTATGTCCGGCGGTACCTCAATACCGTGTACCGGGTGGCGCTGAACTACTTAAAATCGGCGGCGGATGCGGAGGATGTAACCCAGGAGGCATTTATCAAGCTGCTGGGGGAGAAAAAGTGCTTTGAAAGCGACGAGCACGTTCGCAGCTGGCTCATCCGGGTGGCCATCAATGAATGCAAGAATCTGACGAGAAAGCACTGGCGGCGGGAGGAGAACATCGACGATTATGCGGCGACCATCCCCTTTGAGGATGCCAGGCACTCGGACCTGTTCTATGCGGTGATGGACCTGCCCAAGCACTACCGCCTGCCACTGTATCTGCACTACTACGAGGACTACACCACCCAGGAGATTGCGGATATTTTGAAGGTGCCGAAAAATACGGTCTGTACCCAGTTGCGGCGGGGCCGTGAATTGCTGAAAGAAACACTGACGGAGGTGGATGCAAATGTTTAAGGAAGATTATAAAGCGGCCTTTTCCAAAGTGACCGCCTCCCAGGACACCTACAGGAGGGTACTGAACATGGCAAACAACAATACAAAACGGACAAGACGGGCAACCGGCGTCATCGGCAAGGTGCTGATTGCAGCGGCGATGGTCTCCCTGCTGACCCTCACCGCCAGCGCAGCGGAGCTGGGCTGGTTCCGGGGCTTTTTTGAGAAGCAGAGCGACACGCCCCTGACCCCGGAGCAGGTGGAGTTCATCGACCGCAGCGAGCAGGAAATCAACGAAAGCCAGACCCGGGACGGCTACACCCTGGGGGTGAAGTCCGCCATCACCGACGGCCGGACCGCCCACATCGTCATTGGCATCACTGGACCGGCCGACGCTGTTCTGAGCAAGACGGTGATTGAGGGCTATGACCCGGCAGCCCCGGCTATCCTGTTAGACAACTGGGGGATGGAGGGCTTCCTGACCGATGCAGAGGGAAGAAGATTCGTCGGCAGAAGCAGCATCGACACGTTGGAGGACGGCGATGGGCTGGACAACACCCAGGACCTGCTGCTGACATTCAAGCCAGACGCACAGGCCGGGGAAATCCCCTTTGCCCCCGGCCGGGTGTGGAAGCTCCACATGGAGAATTTGAAAGCCATCTATCACAATGAGGCCTACATGAACGAACTGATGGAGGACAAGTACAAGGGCCAGGAGAACTTCTCCTTTACCGAGGAGGAGGGAAAGCGGGTGAATCCTGTGGTGACCCTGGCCCAGGGAACCTGGGACTTTGAACTGGACTTTGCAGATGCCGATGTGCGCACGGTGGAGCTGATTCAGCAGCCGGTGGCGACCCGCTCCATTGTTGGCTGGAAGGATGGACAGAACGAATATGGGCAGGTCCAAATCCGCTCCTTTGCACTCAGCGCATTGGGGGCTGTGGTGACCATCGAGGACGAAACCATCTGCCCGGATTTCAACGATTATGCCAACAGCGCATTTGTCCAGGCAGTCTTGAAGGACGGCAGCCGCATCACTCTGGATGTCCGCTCCGCTTCGGGCGGCACAGCGGAATTGGAGGCGAAGCAGCCCATCCCCCTGGACCAGGTGGACCACATTGAGATGCCCGACGGCGTGCAAATTCCCATGCCCTGACTGACGGACCCGGCCCTCCCCAATTTCGGAGAGGGCCGGGATTTTGTATGGGCAAATCCTGGCAAGCACCCCCAAAAAACCTTCCCCCGGGGGGAAGGTGGCACGGCGTAGCCGTGACGGAAGAGGAATGCGGGCGGCAAGGCTGGATGACGGAAACGTCCGTGCCTCCTGATGGGTAACAATACCAGCCAGCAGGCACGGACCTGTACCGCACTTTAGGTTACCGCCCGCATTCCTCTTCCGCCCCAGTTTGCGAACTGGGGCACCTTCCCCCCGGGGGAAGGTATTGGGGGGGCGGTGGGGTGTTTTACAGATAGGGGCCAATTTCACTTAGGGCTTCGATATCTTTTTTCTCCATCAGGTGCTGGGCCAGCTTTTTCACGGAACCCTTGGCCAGGAAGCAGTAGATGTCCTCCAGGCATTCCGTGTTATTTGCAGCAATGCAGGCATCTACAAGAGCGTCCAGGCCGTTTTTGGAGGCAAAGGGAGCGGCCTCCTCAATAAAATCGGTATTCCCGGATGCAAAACACCGAAGAATCAGACGGTCAACGGCATCGTGGCCCAGGAAGCACAGCACATCGTCAAACAGCGCCAGCTGGCTGGGGTCCGCCCGCTCCACCAGGGCGGCCAGGGTCTTGCGGCTCAGGAAGGGGGCCACCTCGTCCAGGCAGTCCAGGCTGGAAAGCTCCGCCTCCTGCAAAAGACTGTCCAGATATGCCTCATCCAGAAATGGCGCAATGGCGGCAATGGCGCTTAAATCGATTTTTTTCCGCTTCCGCTCCTGCTCCACCTGGGCCTTTACCTCTGCGGGGGGCAGCATGGGGGCGGCCTCGGCCAGCTCCTCCATGGAAAGAGGCTCCGCCTCCAGCACCTTCTCCACGGCGGGAGCCTCCGTGCCCAGCAGGGACCCCACGGTCAGGTCCAGGGCCCGGCACAGGTCCTCCAGCTTGGAAATATCCGGCAGGGAATTGCCCCGCTCCCAGTTGCTCACCGCCTGATAGCTGACACCCATGGCGTCGGCCAGATTCATCTGGGTCAGATTCTTGGCAATCCGGGCCTCCCGGATGCGCTTTGCGATTTTCATATTGTCAAACATGGTCATTCCTCCAATTTTTTCGGGAGCCGGCCTCCTGTATGCCAAAATCATAGCACATGAGGGGGAATTTGGCAATCAAGAGAAGGTTGAACGGCGGGATTTTTGAAACTCAAGGGGCAATTGAGCCGATTCTACCGACAATCGGTTGCCAAAACCGGGCAGGGGCGGTATGATAGGCCTATGGAGGCGATGAAAATGTATGAACTGAACAAAACCCAATTCGGCGCATTCGTGGCGGCTCTGCGGAAAGCGCAAGGCATGACCCAGCGGGAGCTGGCCCAGCGGCTGCAAATTTCCGACAAGGCGGTGAGCAAATGGGAGACCGGGGTCAGCATTCCGGACACGGCCCTGCTGGTGCCCCTGGCGGAGGCCCTGGGGGTCACGGTGACGGAGCTGCTGCGGGGGAAGCGTCTGGATAAGAGCATCACCCCGGAGGAGGCGGAGGACCTGGTCCAGGCGGTGATTTCCTGCGGCGAGGGACAGCGGGCCTGGCAGGAGCGGAGCCTTTGGAAACCGGGCTACGGCCTGGCCCTGGCGGCGGGAGCGGTCCTGGCCTGGCTCAATTGGCGGCAGGGGCTGCTGACGGAGTCCCTGGCCGCCTGCATGGCGGTGACAGCGGCCTTTGGGGCCTATTTCACCTTTTTCGCCCAGCTGCGGCTGCCGGGGTACTACGACCGGAACGCCATCGGAGCCTTTTCCGACGGCCCGGTGCGGATGAATCTGCCGGGGGTCCGCTTCACCAACCGCAACTGGCCCCACATTCTGAAGGCCGCCCGCCTGGGCACCGCCGCCGCTCTGCCGGCCCTGCCCCTGCTGACGCTGGCCCTGGGGGCCCTGGGCCTGTGGACGGTGTGGGCGGAAAAGCTCCTGGTATTCATCACCCTGGCCGCCCTGTTCGTGCCCATGTACATCACCGGCTGGAAGCACCAATAGAAGCGAAAGGGCAAAAAAAGTCTCTCCCGAAGGAGAGACTTTTTTTATGGAGCTTAAAGAGCAGCGACCTTGTACTTGGCAGTGGTCTTCAGGAACACAGCCAGCATAGCGGCAGCGAAGACGATGCCAACCACCACGGCCACGGGGTAGAAGCCGGTGAAGCCGATGGCGTTCCACAGCAGACCCATGCACTCGCCGGCGGCCATGAAGTAGGTGGCGGAAACGGCGGACATGAAGGTGGCGGGAATGACGGTAATCCAGTAGTTCTTGTGCTGCTGAATCATGTACACGGAGGCGGCCCACAGGGCAATCATAGCCAGAGTCTGGTTGGACCAGGAGAAGTAACGCCAAACCATGGAGTAATCCAGCTGGCAGATGATGGCGCCAACGCCCAGGATGGGCACGGTCAGAGCCAGGCGCTTCTTCCAGTCGGCCTGGTCAATCTTAAACCAGTCGGCCAGAGTCAGACGGGCGGAGCGGTAGGCAGTATCACCGGAGGAGATGGGGCAGACGATAACGCCCAGCAGAGCCAGGACGCCGCCGACCTTGCCCATGGTGGACTGGCAGATGGCGTAAACAACGGTGGGGGTGCCAATGGCGACACCGGCCTCCAGGGAGTCCTTGATAACGGGGTAGACGGAGCAGCCGGCAGCACACCAGACCATGGCGATGATGCCCTCGGCAATCATGGCGCCGTAGAACACGAAGCGGCCTTCCTTCTCAGTCTTGCAGCAGCGGGCCATCATGGGAGACTGGGTGGCATGGAAGCCGGAGATAGCGCCGCAGGCAATGGCGATGAACATGAAGGACCAGACGTGCTGACCCTTGGGGTGCATATTGCCGAAGTGGTCCCACAGCTCAGGCATGACATAGTCGCCGGAGAACAGCATGGAGCCGGACACGCCCAGAGCCATGATAATCAGGCAGATGCCGAACAGGGGGTACAGTCTGCCGATGACCTTGTCGATGGGCACGAAGGTGGCGATGACGTAGTAGATCATAACGACCCACAGCCAGAAGGTGGCATCCAGGACCTCGGGGGTCAGCATGGCCAGCAGGCCGGCAGGGCCGGTGGTGAACACAACGCCGCACATGACCAGCAGGATGATGGAGAACACACGCATGACCTGCAGCATTCCCTTGCCCAGGTACTTACCGGTGAGCTCGGAGATGGAGGCACCGTTGTGACGCATGGACAGCATACCGCACATATAGTCGTGGACAGAACCGGCGAAGATACAGCCGAAGACAATCCACAGGTAGGCGATGGGTCCGAACAGGGCGCCGCCCAGAGCACCCAGGATGGGGCCGGTGCCGGCGATGTTCAGCAGCTGAATCAGGAACACCTTCCAGGTGGGCATGGGGACGTAGTCAACGCCGTCGTTGATGGCATTGGCGGGGGTCTGGCGGTCATCGGGTCCGAAGACCTTGGCAACAAACTTGCCGTAGGTCAGGTAGCCGACGATCAGCAGGATGACACAGAGAACGAAAGTAATCATATCTTTCCTCCTGAAAAAATATTGGTTACGGAGGACGCACCTCCGTACAGCTCCTATTATAATACCATCGGCGACATTTGGCAATCACAATCTGTTCACATATTAACTTTTTGTGAAGAACGACGAATATTGCTGGCAAATTTATACTTTTTGACCAAATGAAAAATAAATCAGTGAAATTTTGCCTGCATATATCCGGCCCTTTTGCATATTTCAATTCTGGCGGCAGAGGGGGGCACCGTTACAGCGCATACAGCAGCACCGCCAGAAATTGCAGCAGCGCCCCCAGGTTGACAAACAGGTGGAACACCGAGTGCATCCACTTGCGGGTGCGGCCCAGGCCGTAGAGGATGGAGCCGATGGTGTAGGCGATGCCGCCGGCCAGCAGCAGGGAAAAGCCCCCCACCCCCAGCACCTCCAGGGCCTGCCGGTAGAAGGGAATCACCGCCCAGCCCATGCCGATGTAGCAAATCATGGAAAAGACGCTGTATTTTTTCAAATCGATGGCGGTGAGGGTGGCCGCCAGCAGGGCCAGGGCCCACTCAAAGGCAAACAGCCCCCAGCCCAGGGCCGGGTACTTCGGCCGCATGGCGGACAGGACGATGACCGTATAGGTCCCGGCGATGAGGAAGTAGATGTCGCAGTGGTCGATGACCTGCATGACCTTCTTGCCCAGGTTGGGCCGGAGGCCGTGGTACACGGCGGAGATGGTGAACATGGCGATGAGGGTGGTGCCGTAAATGGCGGAGGTGACAATCCCATAGACGTTGCCGTGGAGGGCCGCCCGGATGACGCACAGGGTCAGAGCGGCGATGCCCATGGCACCGCCAATGATGTGGGTAATCATGTTCATCAGCTCCTCCCCCCGGGTGTAGTTGGGAAGGGAGCGGTCGGATAGCTTGGTTCGTTTCATATGGGTCAGCCTTTCGTGTTGGAATACCATCATCCTATCACAGCCCCGGGAAAAAACCACCCATAACCGGTCGGAATCCCTCTCCCGGCGGGAGAAACGGGAATTCTACCCGGGGTAGAGTCAGAAAAACATTGACAAACGGCCTGTAATTTCATACAATCGGAACTATATGACGGAAGCGAGGTATTCCCATGAAGAAAACACCCTTTGTCACCCTGGACCAGGTCCGGCAGATTACCAGAGAAATCCCCACGCCCTTTCACCTGTATGACGAGGCGGGAATCCGTGCAAACGCCCGTGCCCTGCGCCGGGCCTTTGCCTGGAATGAGGGGTTCCGGGAGTATTTTGCGGTGAAGGCTACGCCGAACCCCTATATCATCCGCATCCTCCAGGAGGAGGGCTGCGGCTGCGACTGCGCCAGCTATGCCGAGCTGCTGCTGGCCGAGGCGGTGGGGGTCACCGGCCGGGATGTGATGTTTTCCTCCAACGTGACCCCGGAAAAGGATATGCGCAAGGCCCGCAGCATGGGGGCCTATATCAACCTGGACGATGCCAGCTATGTGGACTTCCTGGCCTCCCTGGGTCCGGTGCCGGAGACAGTGTGCCTGCGCTTCAACCCCGGCGGCTCCTTCAGCCTGGGCAACACCATTATGGATATGCCCCGGGATGCCAAGTACGGCATGACCGAGGACCAGATGGCCGGGGCCATCAACCGGCTGATGAAGCTGGGCACCCGGCACTTCGGCATTCACGCCTTCCTGGCCTCCAACACCACCGCCAACGAGTATTACCCGGAGCTGGCCAGCCAGCTGTTCCGCCTGGCGGTGCGGCTTCGCAGCGCCACCGGCGCTCACATTGCATTCGTGAATCTGTCCGGCGGCATTGGGGTGGACTATCGCCCGGAGCAGCCGGCCAGCAATATTCAGACCATTGGCGAGGGGGTCCGCCGCCGCTTTGAGCAGATTCTCACCCCCGCCGGCATGGACGATGTTGCCATTTTCACCGAGCTGGGCCGGTTTATGCTGGCGCCCTACGGCCATCTGGTCTCCACGGTGCTCCATCTGAAGCACATCTACCGGGAATATGTGGGCCTGGATGCCTGCGCAGCGGACCTGATGCGCCCGGCCATGTACGGCGCATACCATCACATCACCGTGCTGGGCAAGGAGGATGCCATTTTGGACCACGTCTACGACGTGACCGGCGGCCTGTGCGAAAACAACGACAAATTCGCCATTGAGCGCAGCCTGCCGGAAATTCACAGAGGCGATATCCTGGTAATCCACGATACCGGCGCCCACGGCTACTCCATGGGGTACAATTATAACGGCAAGCTCCGCAGCGCCGAGGTGCTGCTGACGAAAGATGGCGGCTTCAAGCTCATCCGCCGGGCGGAGTCCGTAAAGGACTATTTTGCCACCCTGGACTGCACGGAGTTTGCCTTCGGGGAGTAATTGGGCATAATACACAAAAACTTAAACGATTATTTGGGAACCATTTGGGAGAGATAACGATAAAATTTCATACTTTTCCGGTCCGGCTGTGCTATAATAATAGTAGGCATACGGGAGTCGAACACGCTCCGGTTCGACTCCCGTATGCCTAACGGCAGGGGCAAGGCCCCGGATCGAAAAGGAGAACCTATGAACAGTATCTTATTTTTTCTGACACCGAAGGCAATGTGCGCCCACCTTCAGGACGATTATACCATCCGGCAGGCGCTGGAAAAGATGGAGTCCGCCGGCTATGCAGCCATTCCCATTCTCAACCGCCGGGGCGAATACCGGGGAACCCTTACCGAGGGGGACCTGCTGTGGGCACTGAAAAATATGTGCTACATGGATATGCGCCAGGCGGAGGCCCGGCGGGTCATGGAAATCCCCCGGAAAAAGGACAACATCCCCGTCCGCATCACCGCCTCCATGCACGATTTGGTGGAGCGGGCCTCCAACCAGAATTTTGTCCCCGTGGTGGACGACTACGGCTCCTTCATCGGCCTCATCACCCGCAAGGCCATCATCAAGTACTGCCAGGATAAGCTGTTTCCCGAGGACTGAGATACATAATAATATTATAATATAGAAGCGCCCCGCTTAGACGGGTGTCTGTAAAACAGCGAAAGGACAAGTATCAGTCAATGATACTTGTCCTTTTTTGTAATAGCTGCAGCAAACTTGGCTCTCCCTTTGGGAGAGCTGTCACCGCAGGTGACTGAGAGGGGTGGTTCTCCCTTTGGGAGAGCTGTCACCGCAGGTGACTGAGAGGGGTGGTTCTCCCTTTGGGAGAGCTGTCACCGCAGGTGACTGAGAGGGGTGGTTCTCCCTTTGGGAGAGCTGTCACCGCAGGTGACTGAGAGGGGTGGTTCTCCCTTT
>JAUNPV010000011.1 GCA_030536515.1 Eubacteriales bacterium | reverse complement strand
GCGAGACCCAGCTTTTCTTAACTTAGTGACATTGGGGGCAAGCCCCTCCCCTACGCAGGGCGGCAAGGTAGTGTACAAGGTTCCAGTGCACGCCATCCCTCATCCGACCTCGCTGCGCTCGGCCACCTTCCCCCCGGGGGAAGGTATTTTGGTGCGTCGCCGGGGGCATTTCCGTGAAAGGGCGGCGAGGTATTGTATCTTGACGCTTTTTTCTTAAACAAGAATCCCCCATGAAACGAGGACCTGACTTCCCGGGTCCCATCACTGCCCGGCGGCCTGGGGTCGGGCCGCCCTGCGGTGTGTTCTTCTATTGACTCCATGACCTTTTAATGGTATCATAAACCCAGAAATTTGTGATAAACAGGTGAAATTATGGCTGGTTTGAAAAAGAAACCGGACTGGGGGCGGCTGGTTTTGGCTGCGGTCCAGGCGGGGCTTATGGTTATCTGGTTCCGGTGCATCAGTCGGTTTGAGCTTTACAGCGTCAACGGCGACCGGTTTAATAAATTTGACGGGCTGTACCTGATTTGCATGGCTTTGGCGGTGCTGGGGATGGCGGAGGGGGCTTTGCGGCCCCGGCGGCTGACCCGGCGGGAGTCGGTGGTGGCCGGGCTGGCGGCCGGGGTCTATGGCCTGGCTACCGTGCTGGCCAACTACCCGGCCTTTGACCAGGCCCCGCTGGAGGCTGCCCTCTCCCTGGCGGGGGGCTTCTGCGTGGGCTGGCAGATTGTGGGTCTTGGCATCCGGCGGCTGCCCCTGATGGTGAAGCCCCGGGGGTGCAGCCACCCCAAACGGGTGTTCTGGGGGAGCTTTGGGGTGATTTGGGCGGTTTATCTGCTGTATTTCTTCTTTGCCGCCTATCCGGGGCTGTTTTCCCGGGATTCCTTTTCGGCGGTGGCCCAGTGCGTCACCGGCCGGTATGACAACACCAGCCCCTTCTGGCACACCATGGTGGTGAAGCTCTGCCTGGAGGCCGGGGGCCTGCTGGGGCTGGATATGAGCGGGTCCGTGGGGATTTACGCCGTCCTGCAAAGCATGGCCATGGCGGCGGCCTTTGCCTACGTGCTGGTGACCCTGTACCAGGCGGGAATGCCCCGGTGGTGTCTGGCCCCGGTGGCCGCCGTGTACGGCCTGGCGGCCTACAACATCGCCTACAGCGTGACCCTCTGGAAGGACATCCCCTTTTCCTTGGGGGCCCTGACCATGGTGACGGCCCTGTACCGGATTTTGAAGGGCCTGGGCAGCTCTAAGCGGAATGCCGCCGTGTTCACCGTTGGCAGCCTGTTTTTCTGCCTGATGCGGACCAACGGGCTGTATGCCTGCCTGGTGCTGACCCTGGTGCTGGTTCCCTCGGTCCGGCGGCTTGGGAAAAGGCTGCTGGTCATCCTCTGCGCCGTGCTGGCGGTGGGGTGGCTGTGCAACGGGCCGGTGCTGGATGCGCTGGAGGTGCCGGATACGGACTTCGTGGAGGCCCTGGCCATTCCCTTCCAGCAGGTCACCCGGGTGGTGGCCGAGGGGGAGGCGGTTTCTGAGGCCGACCTGGCACTGCTGGAGGAGATTTTTGATTTGGAGCAGGTGAAGGCCCTTCACGACCCCCTGTCCGTCAACAATATGAAATTCGAGGCCTTCCGGAGGGACCGGCAGGACTATCTCCGGGAGAACCTGGGGACCTACGCCGGGCTGTGGCTCCGGCTGGGGGTCCAGCACCCCTGGACCTACCTGAAGGCCTGGGTGGACGAGACCGTTGGCTACTGGAACGCCGGGTACAACTACTGGATTTGGCCCGAGCCGGACCTGGATGCCCAGCGGGGGGCCGAGCTGGGCATTGTGCGGCCTGCGCTGGAAAATCCCGTGAAGGAGGCCTTTGCCGGGCTGTTCCATGTCCAGCAGCGGCTGCCGCTGGTGGCCCAGCCTCTGTTCGGCATCGGCTTCCAGGTCTGGATTTTGCTGCTGTGCATGATTCTGTGCGCCGTGAAGGGCCGGGAGGAATGGTACCTGGGCCTGCCGACGCTGGTGATTCTGCTGGGGCTCTGGGTGGGAACGCCGGTGTTTGCGGAGTTCCGGTATGCCTATCCCGTGTTTGTCACCGTGCCGCTGGTGCTGCCGCTGACGGTTTTTCGGGCGGAAAAGGGTGTTCCAAAAATTTCCGGCGATATTCCCGGGAACGCTTCGTAGGCGTTCCCGGGTTTTTTGCGCCGCCGGGGCGCAAGTCACAAAAAAGAGAATAAAATTTCGTAAAAATGCAATAAATTTTGCAAAACCATTTGCATTTCCGCCGGGAGCGTGCTATACTATACGGGCGTTACGAAACAAGTCAAAAATGCAACAAAAAAATCGGAAAGTGAACACAAAATCGAAAGGGGTATATGTGAATGTCTCACAAGTATGTTTACCTGTTTACTGAAGGAAGCGGCAAAATGCGCGAGCTGCTGGGCGGCAAGGGTGCCAACCTGGCCGAAATGACCAACATCGGTCTGCCTGTCCCCCAGGGCTTTACCATTTCCACCGAGGCCTGCACCAAGTATTATGAGGACGGCCGGAAAATCAACGACGATATCCAGGCTGAAATCATGGCATATGTGGAAAAGCTGGAGGAAATCACCGGCAAGAAGTTCGGCGACAAGGAGAACCCGCTGCTGGTCTCCGTCCGCTCCGGCGCCCGCGCCTCCATGCCCGGCATGATGGACACCATCCTGAACCTGGGCCTGAACGAGGACGTGGTGGCTGTGCTGGCAGCCAAGTCCGGCAACCCCCGCTGGGCCTGGGACTGCTACCGCCGCTTTATCCAGATGTACTCCGACGTGGTCATGGAGGTGGGCAAAAAGTACTTTGAGGCCCTCATCGACCGCATGAAGCAGGCCAAGGGCGTGACCCAGGACGTGGAGCTGTCCGCCGAGGACCTGAAGGACCTGGCCGGTCAGTTCAAGGCGGAGTACTTCGCCAAGCTGGGCGAGGAGTTCCCCACCGACCCCAAGGAGCAGCTGATGGGCGCCATCAAGGCCGTGTTCCGCTCCTGGGACAACCCCCGTGCCAACGTCTACCGCCGTGAAAACGACATTCCCTACTCCTGGGGCACCGCCGTCAACGTCCAGTCCATGGCCTTCGGCAACATGGGCGACGACTGCGGCACCGGCGTGGCCTTTACCCGGAACCCTGCCACCGGCGAGAAGAAGCTGTTCGGCGAGTTCCTGACCAACGCCCAGGGCGAGGACGTGGTGGCCGGTGTCCGGACCCCCATGCCCATCAGCGAAATGGCCGACAAGTTCCCCCAGGCTTTTGCCCAGTTCACCTCTGTCTGCCAGATCCTGGAGAACCACTACCATGATATGCAGGATATGGAGTTCACCGTTGAGAACGGCAAGCTGTATATGCTGCAGACCCGTAACGGCAAGCGCACCGCCCCCGCCGCTCTGAAGATCGCCTGCGACCTGGTGGACGAGGGCATGATCGACGAAAAGCAGGCAGTTGCCATGATCGAGCCCCGGACCCTGGACACCCTGCTGCATCCCCAGTTTGACGCTGCCGCTCTGAAGAACGCCGTCCCCGCCGCCCGTGCTCTGGCCGCCTCTCCCGGCGCTGCCTGCGGTAAGATCGTCTTCTCCGCCGAGGACGCAAAGGCCTGGGCCGAGCGTGGCGAGAAGGTGGTCCTGGTCCGTCTGGAAACCAGCCCTGAGGACATTGAGGGCATGATGGCTGCCCAGGGCATTCTCACCGTCCGGGGCGGCATGACCTCCCACGCTGCCGTTGTGGCCCGTGGCATGGGCAAGTGCTGTGTCTCCGGCTGCGGCGCCATTGCCATGGACGAGGAGAACAAGAAGTTCACCCTGGACGGCAAGACCTACCACGAGGGCGACTACCTGAGCCTGGACGGCTCCACCGGCTGCATTTACGACGGCCAGATTCCCACTGTGGAGGCCACCATCGCCGGTGAGTTCGGCCGCATCATGGCCTGGGCCGACAAGTACCGCCGGCTGAAGGTCCGCACCAATGCCGACACCCCCCGGGATGCCATCAAGGCCCGCTCCCTGGGTGCAGAGGGCATCGGCCTGTGCCGGACGGAGCATATGTTCTTCGAGGAGGGCCGTATCGCTCCCTTCCGTGAGATGATTTGCTCCGACACCGCCGAGGAGCGGGAGGCCGCTCTTGCGAAGATTCTGCCCATGCAGCAGGCCGACTTTGAGGCCCTGTACGAGGCCATGGAAAGCTACCCCGTGACCATCCGGTTCCTGGACCCCCCGCTCCATGAGTTCGTCCCCACCACCGAGGAGGACATCGCCGCGCTGGCCAAGACCCAGGGCAAGACCGTCCAGCAGATTAAGGATATCATTGCCTCCCTGCATGAGTTCAACCCCATGATGGGCCACCGTGGCTGCCGTCTGGCCGTCACCTATCCCGAAATTGCCGCCATGCAGACCCGGGCCGTCATCCGGGCCGCTCTGGCCGTCAAGGGCCGCCATCCCGACTGGAAGCTGGTGCCCGAGATTATGATTCCCCTGACCGGCGAGGTCAAGGAGCTGAAATTCGTCAAGGACATCGTGGTCAAGGCCGCCGACGAGGAAATCGCCGCCGCCGGTATGGACCTGCACTACGAGGTGGGCACCATGATTGAGATTCCCAGAGCCTGCCTGACCGCCGATGCCATCGCCACCGAGGCTGAGTTCTTCTGCTTCGGCACCAACGATTTGACCCAGATGACCTTCGGCTTCTCCCGTGACGATGCCGGCAAGTTCCTGGATGCCTACTACGATGCCAAGATTTTCGAAAACGACCCCTTCGCCAAGCTGGACCAGACCGGCGTGGGTATGCTGATGGAAATGGCCGTGGAGAAGGGCAAGAAAGTCCGTCCCACCATGCACACCGGCATCTGCGGCGAGCACGGCGGCGACCCCATGAGCGTGGAGTTCTGCCACAAAATCGGCCTGGACTACGTTTCCTGCAGCCCCTTCCGCGTGCCCATCGCAAGACTGGCCGCTGCACAGGCAGCCCTCAAGTAATAGAAACCCCCTCCGGGGCTTTGACAACCAACACCCTCCCGCAAAAGCGGGAGGGTGTTTTCAAAACAATGGGCGCACATTCTATAGCAGCCAAACCGTAGGGCGGCGTGCCCCCACGCCGCCGCTGGCTCCGTCAACTGAGCACGCCCGGCGGCGCACCAAAATACCTTCCCCCGGGGGGAAGGTGCCCCAGTTCGCAGACTGGGGCGGATGAGGAATGCGGGCGCAAACGTAATGTGCGGTACAGGTACGGACTTGCTGGCAGATGTCGTTACCCACCAGCAGGCACGAACCGATTCAACAGTTAAGGCTATCGCCCGCATTCCTCATCCGTCTTGCCCTTCGGGCAATCCACCTTCCCCCCGGGGGAAGGTATTGGGGTACGGGGGAAGGCTTCTTCGCACCAACCGTAGGGGAGGGTCACTGACCCTCCCGTCGGCCCCCGGCGAGGGGGCCGCAACCGGCTTTCCGCCTGGAAAGCCGGTTCATCGTTTAAGGTTTGAATTTCGTTGAACATTCGGTCAGAACGGTACGTCAAAGAGGCCGTTCCCTAGACTTTGCATCCCGAAGTGCGGCTTAGTGTGCGAAGAATGGCTGTCCAAAAGACTTATCTTGACGAAGATGCAGAATTGTCTTATACTGACCTTAGAAAATAAAAGGACGTGATTTCAGTGAAAATCGCATTGGCCGCTGCCCGATTTATCAACGGCAACGTGGCATTTAATCTATCCCAGATGGAAGGCTATATGCGAAAGGCCAGGACCCAGGGAGCGGAGCTGGTATGCTTTGGCGAGAGCTTTCTACAGGGCTTTGACGGTCTTACCTGGAATTATGAGCAGGATAAGGACATTGCCTGCACTCTGGATTCTCCAGAACTGACGGACATGAAACGCTGGTCGGCGGAGATTGGAATTGATGTACTGTTCGGCTTCATCGAGCGGAAGGCGGAGACCCTCTTTTCCACTTGTGTTCTGGTCAGCTGCGGCGAAATTCTCCACAAATACCGCCGAATTTCTCCGGGCTGGAAGGAGCAAGAAGCAGACAGCCACTATTGGGAGGGCAATTCCAGTGAACCGTTCCTTTACAAGGGCCGGACTTGTGCCATTGCCCTATGCGGCGACCTGTGGGTTTACCCAGAGCGGTTCCGTGGAACGGCGGATGTCCTGTTCTGGCCGATTTTTGTGAATTTCTCCGTTGAGGAATGGCAGAAAACAGAACTGTCCGACTATGCAGAACACGCTGGAACCATCAGCCCTCATGTCCTTCTGATCAATTCTGTGACAGGGGGAGAAGCCCCTGCCTTCGGCGGCTGTGCCCATTTCAGAAACGGAACAGTGTCAGCATCCCTGCCCATGGGGGAGGAAGGTATCCTGATTACCGAAATCCCGTAGGGGAGGGTCACTAGAAATTATGGAGCGATTGCCACGCCAATGTGAGCGCTGGCTCGCAATGACATTACATAGTTTTAGACATTACAAACTGCTAGTCCTCCCGGCGGTGTTTTTCTTTTTGCTTTTGAATGGCGGCCTTGGCCTTTCGGTGGAAGCGCTTCAGGACCGCCAGGGTTTTTTGGTCGTTGGGGTACAGGGCCCGCAGCAGGGTGATGGCTATGGCGAAGGTGGCGATTTTCTCCGGGGAGAAGGGCAGCCACAGAAAGGCCAGATAGGCGGTGGCCACGGTGGTCATCCAGCCGATTTTGAAATATGCGCCGGCTGCCAGCATCAGATAGGACCACCCGTTGGTGATGAGCCAGGCAATGGCGAAGCAGAGCAGAAGCCGGGGATTTGCAATGAATTGAAGAAATTTTTTCAGCTTTGGACGCACTTCCTGGCCGCCCTCCTTCCGGGGGATTTTCCCGGGGCGCCCCGGGAAATCCGCAGTAAACTGTACTCAGTATAGCCCGGAACCGGTGGCCTGTCAATGAAATCACAATCATTTTACAATTTGTTCTTCCACAATTCACCTATTTTGCCCATGGAGAAGGCCATGGGGCCGCCGGTCAGGGGCGGGGCTGGAGCTGGCCCAGGGCGAGGCAGGCAAGGCCGAGGCCCAGCATCCCCAGCCCGGCTTCCGCGTCCAGCGAGCCCATTGCCGACAGCACCGTCACGGCCACGCCCATGGCCAGGGGGATGGCCTTCAGAATCAGGCAGACCATTTCCCGGACCTGCCCGCCGCCCCCGGCGGGGCGGACCTTCCCCGGCTCCATCAGCTCCTCCACGCTGACCCCCAGCACCTGGGCCAGGTGGGGCAGGGAGGCTACGTCCGGACAGGCCAGGTCCCGCTCCCATTTGCTCACCGCCTTGTCGGTGACCCCCATCTGCTCCGCCAGGGCCTGCTGGGTCATGCCCCCCGCCTTCCGAAGGGCCGCAATCTGCGAGCCCAGAGTTTGCTTTTTCATAGTATCATCCTTTCCTGAATTGGATGTGCCCATGATACGTCCTCCCTCCAAAAATTGCAACCGACTGCCAGTTTCCCTGGCTCGACCGTTGGTTTAGGCATACGGGAGTCGAACCTGCACCGCCTGTCAGCGTGTCTATTGGGTGCTTTTCGCCTGTTCGTCCTTGCCTTGCGCCAGCAAGGCTGCGTCCTCTGCGGCGGAAATCCCTCCAATATCCACAGCTGACAGGTGCTTCGCAGTTTTCAGGGAGCTGTTTTTCGTCAGAACAAGGAAAATCACGCCGGGAATACTGACGTATTGCCAAGGGATTTTCTGCCGTGCTGGCGGAAAACAGCCCCTGAAAACCGGTGCGTGTTCGACTCCCGTATGCCTAGTCATAGAATACCACGGTTTTTGCAAAATGTCTATGCGAGTCAGCTTGCTTTCCTGGTGGGGGAAGCTGTTTCCCCTGTTTTCCAAGGGAAAACAGGGACGGCGGCCTGAGGTCAGGCCGCCCTACAGTCTCATAATGTATCCACGCCCCGTAACGCATTAGCCGCCCGCCTTGCGGGCCGCCCGAAAGATTTACGAAAGGTATTGATTTTTTTGTAGATTTGTGCGACAATAGAAGTGGTATCGAAAGTACCAAAACTTTTATGGAGGAATGAAAAAATGAAAAAGATTCTGGCTCTGCTGCTGGTTCTGGCTATGACCCTGTCCATGGCTGCCTGCGGCGGCAAGACTGAAACTCCCACTGAGGCCGCTCCTGAGGCCCCTGCCACCGAGGCCCCCGCTGCCGAGGCCACCGAGGCCCCTGAGGCTCCCGCCGCCGAGGTAGACTACCGTGTGGCCATGGTCACCGACTCCGGCGACATCACCGACCAGTCCTTCAACCAGACCACCTGGGAAGCCGTCACCAAGTTCGGCGAGGACAACGGCGTGGACTACAAGTACTACAAGCCCACCACCGCTGACGATGCCGGCCGTGCCGCTTCCATGGAGCTGGCCATTGCCGATGGCTACAACGTCATCGTCCTGCCCGGCTTCCTGTTCGCCGCCGCCATTGTGGAGGTTGCTCCCAACTATCCCGACGTGAAGTTCATCGCACTGGACGTGGCCGAGGGCGACCTGCTGGGCGCTGCCGTGGCTGCCAAGGGCGAGACCTATGACTACAACCCCGCCAACTGGAACATGGCCGACTACCTGGATATGAGCAATATCTACTGCGCCATCTACCAGGAGGAGCTGTCCGGCTACATGGCCGGTTACGCTGCCGTGAAGCTGGGCTACACCGAGCTGGGCTTCCTGGGCGGCATGGCTGTGCCCGCCGTTCAGCGCTTCGGCCACGGCTATGTCCAGGGCGCCGGCGCTGCTGCCAAGGAGCTGGGCGTTGCTGTGAACGTCAAGTACGCCTACGGCAACCAGTTCTTCGGCGACGCTGACATCACCGCCGTCATGGACACCTGGTACGCTGCCGGCACCCAGGTGGTCTTCGCCTGCGGCGGCGGCATCTACACCTCCGCCGGTGAGGCTGCCCAGAAGGTGGGCGGCAAGCTGATCGGCGTTGATACCGACCAGTCCGCGGTCATCGACGGCCTGTACGGCGAGGGCATCACCATCACCTCCGCCATGAAGGGCCTGTTCCCCACCACCGTGGACACCCTGACCGACGTGATCCTCAACAACAACTGGGCCAACTACTCCGGCAAGATTGCCAACCTGGGCCTGGTCAACGGCGAGGACCCCGCTGCCAACTATGTCCAGCTGGCTCCCACCACCCAGTTCGAGGAGGGCAAGTTCACTGAGGCTGACTACGCCGCTCTGGTGAAGGGTATGTTCGACGGCACCATCACCGTGTCCAACGACACCTCCGCCATCCCCACCGTGGAGGGCGTGACCGTCCAGGACTTTGGCAACCTGAAGTAAGCAGTTTTCAAGTTCAAAGAAGGACGCACCTGCGGGTGCGTCCTTTTTTCAGCCCATGCGCACACCCACCGTAGGGCGGCCTGCCCTCAGGCCGCCGCAGACGAAGGATTTACGTTTCCGGGCGGCAGTCCAAAAATATAAAAATCCACGCAAAAAAGCGAAAAATATTTTGCAAACCCACCAAGAGTATGCTATACTGAACTTACAATCTGCAACAGGCTTCGGCTTCGCGCCTCCAGGCCTCCCGGGGGCGGCGGAAAAGCCCGTTTGTATTTAGGAGGTAAGAGAATTGGAAAACTACGCAGTGGAAATGCTCCACATTACCAAGCGGTTTCCCGGCATCATCGCCAACGATGACGTGACCTTGCAGCTGAAAAAGGGCGAAATTCACGCCCTGCTGGGGGAAAACGGCGCTGGCAAGTCCACCCTGATGAGCGTGCTGTTCGGCCTGTACCAGGCGGAGGGGGGCACCATCCGCAAGGACGGGGTGGAGGTCAAAATCAACAACCCCAACGATGCCAACGCCCTGGGCATCGGCATGGTCCATCAGCACTTCAAGCTGGTGGAGTGCTTCTCCGTGCTGGACAACATCATCCTGGGGGTGGAGGACACCAAAAACGGGTTGCTCCAGCGCTCCAGGGCCCGGGAGAAGGTGCTGGACCTGTCCCGGCGGTACGGCCTGCGGGTGGACCCGGATGCCCTCATCGAGGACATTTCCGTGGGAATGCAGCAGCGGACCGAAATCCTGAAAATGCTCTACCGGGACAATGAAATCCTCATTTTCGACGAGCCCACCGCCGTGCTGACCCCGCAGGAGATTGAGGAGCTGCTGCAAATTATGAAGAATCTGGCAGCCGAGGGCAAGTCCATCCTCTTTATCTCCCACAAGCTCAACGAGATTATGGAGGTGGCGGACCGGTGCACCGTCCTGCGCAAGGGCAAATACATGGGCACCGTGGACATCGCCGCCACCACCAAGGACCAGCTGTCCCGGATGATGGTGGGCCGGGACGTGGAATTCGTGGTCCAGAAGGGCGAGGCCAGGCCCGAGGGCGTGGTGCTGGATGTGGAAAACCTCACCGTTCCCTCCAAGACCAGCAAAAAGGATGCCGTCAAGCACGTGTCCTTCCAGGTCCGGGGCGGCGAAATCGTCTGCATCGCCGGTATCGACGGCAACGGCCAGAGTGAGCTGGTGTTCGGCATCTCCGGCCTGGAGCCGGTGACCGGCGGCAAAATCACCCTCTGCGGCCAGGACATCACCCACGCCCCCATCCGGACCCGGGGCACCCTGGGCATGAGCCACATCCCCGAGGACCGGCACAAGCACGGCCTGGTGCTGGACTACACCCTGGAGGACAACATGGTGCTCCAGCGGTATTTTGAGCCGGAGTTTACCAACAAGCTGGGATTCCTGCGCCGGAAGAACATCCGCTCCTACGCCAACCGGCTGATTGAGCAGTACGATGTCCGCAGTGGCCAGGGCCCCGTCACCGTGGCCCGGTCCATGTCCGGCGGCAACCAGCAGAAGGCCATCATCGCCCGGGAAATCGACCGGGACCCCCAGCTGCTCATCGCCGTCCAGCCCACCCGGGGCCTGGACGTGGGCGCGATTGAGTACATCCACCGCCAGATTGTGGCCCAGCGGGACGCCGGAAAGGCAGTGCTGCTGGTGTCGCTGGAGCTGGAGGAGGTCATGAGCGTGTCCGACCGGATTCTCGTCATGTACGAGGGCGAGATTGTGGGCCAGCTGGACCCCAAAACCACCACCGTGGAAGAGCTTGGCCTGTACATGGCAGGCGCGAAGAAGGAGGGGAAGACCCAGTGAAAAGAGAACAGACATCCCTGATCCGCCGGGATGGCTTCCAGACCCTGCTTGCCTCCCTGGGCTGCGTTCTGGGCGGCCTTTTGGTGGGATATCTGGTGCTGCTGCTCATCGAGCCCAGCGGTGCCTGGCAGGCCATTGTGGCCATTATGCGGAGCTTTTTCCGGTTCCCCGGCAAAATGCGCATGAAATATTTGGGCCAGACCCTGGTGCGGACGGTGCCGCTGCTGATGTGCGCCCTGTCGGTGCTGTTTGCCTATAAGGTGGGTATGTTCAACATCGGCGCTGCGGGCCAGTACGTGGCCGGTGCCTGCGCCGCCCTCTATGGCGCGCTGGCCTGGAACCTTCCCTGGTATGTGTGCCTGGTGCTGGCTGTGGCGGCGGGTGCGGCTCTGGGGGCCGTGTCCGGCGTGCTGAAAACCGCCTGCAACGTCAACGTGGTCATCTCCGGCATCATGCTCAACTGGATTACCCTCTACGCCACCAACTGGTGCCTGGGCACCGTGAAGGACCCCAACTCCCCCTTCACCAAGGCCCTCAACGGCGCAAACCCCAGTGCGCTGCTCCCCAGCCTGGGCCTGGGCAAGTTCTTCGGCAACGAAAAGAGCGTCACCATCGCCCTGCCCCTGGCCATTGTCATGGCGGTGCTGGTGTGGGTGATTTTGAACAAAACCAAATTCGGCTACGAGCTGAAAGCCACCGGCAACAACTATAACGCCGCAAAATACTGCGGAATGCGGGAAAACCGGAACATTATCCTGACCATGATGATTTCCGGCGGCCTGGCCGGCATGGGCGCTGCCATGAGCTACCTCACCGGCATCGAGGCCTGGGAGACCACCGTGTCCTCGGTGCCCGCCATGGGCTTCAACGGCATCGCCGTGGCCTTCCTGGGAGGCCTGAGCCCCATCGGCTCCATTTTGTCCGCCTTCTTCATCCAGTATATCACCCTGGGCGGCGGCAACGTGGACTTGCAGGTCTACTGCTCCCAGATTTCCAGCCTGATTTCCAGCCTGATTATCTACCTGTGCGCCTTCGTGGCGTTCTTCAAATTCTTCATTCAGAGCTCCATCCGCAAGGGTGACGAGCGCCGGGCCGCCGCCGAAAAAGCGGCTGCCGAAAAGGAGGGAGGGGCCAACACATGATCCTTCTGCTGCAATACACCCTGCTGTTTGCCTCGGTGCTGATGCTGGTGGCCCTGGGCGGCTGCTTTGCCGAGCGCAGCGGCGTTATCAACATCGGCCTGGAGGGCACCATGGTGGTGGGCGCTCTGGGCGGCGCACTGGTGATGAAGTTCCTGCCGGTGACCCTGGGAGCGCCTGTGATGGTGCTGACCACCATTCTGGTCAGCGCTCTGTTCGGCATGGTGTTCTCCCTGCTGCTGGCCGTGGCGGCCATCAACTTCAAGGCGGACCAGACCATCACCGGCACGGCCATGAATATGCTGGCCACCGCCGGGGCCACCGTGGCCGTCAAGGCCATGAACACCCTGGCCTCCAAGGGCAACGACGTGTCCTCCGACATATCCTACGCCCACAGCAAGGACCTGTTCCTGGTGCGGCTGGGCAGCTTTGAGTTCAACTGGTTCATGGTGGCGGCGGTGGTGTGCCTGATTGCCGCCTACGTGGCCCTGTACAAGACCCGCTTCGGCCTGCGGCTCCGGGCCTGCGGCGAGCATCCCCAGGCAGCCGACTCCGTGGGCATCAACGTCTACAAAATGCGCTATGCAGGCGTGCTGATTTCGGGCCTCCTGGCCGGCCTGGGCGGCATCGTGTATATCACCGCCGGTGTCAGCGTGTGGAAGTTTGAGTACGGCGTGGCGGGCTTCGGCTTCCTTGCTCTGGCGGTTATGATTTTCGGCGCCTGGCACCCCCTGAAAATCGCCCTGGCATCCATTCTGTTCGGCTTCTTCCGGGCCCTGGGCAATGTGTACTCCGGCTTCGGCTTCCTGCTGGCGCTGAATCTGCCCAGCGTGGTGTACAATATGCTGCCGTACATCATCTCCCTGGTGATTCTGGCCTTCACCTCCAAAAAATCCCGGGCCCCCAAGGCCGAGGGCATCCCCTACGACAAGGGAAGCAGATAATACAAAAAACCATCCCGAGCCGACAAAACCGGCTTGGGATGGTTTTTCCAGAAAATCCGGCTTGCATTTGCAGGCTGGATGTGGTAATATAAATACAGAAGGGACGCCAACGAACGGTGTCACCCCCAGTTTGTTTAGGAAATTACTCCGTCACGCTGTGGTAGGTAGGGACGGAGCAATTTTTTGTAATCAAAAAATCAGCCTACCCGGACAGCCGCAAGGGCTGTCCCTACGCACATGGGGACGTCGCCGCAACCCAATACCTTCCCCCGGGGGGAAGGTGGCACGCCGCAGGCGTGACGGATGAGGGATGGCGACAGCCTAATTTATGCACGAATTTACGTAGATGCATTCTACGTCCAACATATCGCCATCCCTCATCAGCCACCAGTGTGCGCACTGGTGACTGCTAATGAATTAAAGAGCGATTGCCACTGGCAATCGTTCTATTTTAATCTGCTGCGCAGAGCACCGCCCCAGGGGAAGCTATTGTCCCGGGGCTTTCCGTTTCTATTAGGTTTTTCAGGCTAAAAAACCCCTCACCAACTTTTGGTGAGGGGACTTTTTGAATTCTTACTTTCTGCTTCCCAGCAGGGCTTCAATCTTCTTGATGGGGTCGATGATGGAGCTGACGGACATATCGTGGTTGATGGCGGCTACGAAGTAGGCGGTGTATTTGGAGCAGTCCACGTCGAAGTACCAGGGGCGGCTCAGAAGCTCCGGCTGGCGGTAGGTCAGGTTGGTGCCCAGGACGGCGGTGAGGGTGCCGTCCTCCACGGCCTTGTCGAATTTTGCAAGGCCGCTGGTGAACAGGGGGAAGGTGGCGTTGGCGATGATGTGCTTGGCGCCCCGCTTGCGCAGCTCCCGGGCCACCTCCAGCATACTCTCGCCGGAGGCGATGATGTCGTCGGCGATGAACACGGTCTTGCCCTCCACGCTCTCGCCCAGATACTCGTGGGCCACGATGGGGTTGCGGCCGTTGACCACCCGGGTGTAGTCCCGGCGCTTGTAGAACATACCCAGGTTGCAGCCCAGCACCGAGGAGAAGTACATATTCCGGCTGATGGCGCCCTCGTCGGGGCTGATGACGATGAAGCTGTCCTTGTCGAAGCTCAGCTCGGGCATCCGGTGGAGCAGGGTCTTGAGGACCTGGTAGGTGGGCATCACATTGTCGAAGCTCATCAGGGGCACGGCGTTCATCATCCGGGGGTCGTGGGCATCGAAGGTGATGATGTTGGAAACGCCCATGGCCTGGAGCTCCTGGAGGGCCACGGCGCAGTCCAGGCTCTCCCGGGCGATGCGCCGGTGCTGGCGGCCGCCGTAGAGGGAGGGCATGATGACGGTGACCCGGTGGGCCCGGCCGGCCACGGCCTGGATGAGCCGCTTCAGGTTGGCGAAGTGGTCGTCGGGGGACATATGGTTCTCGTTGCCAAAGAGGTTGTAGGTAAGGCTGTAGTTGCCGGGGTCGCAGACCAGGTAGATGTCATCGCCCCGGACGGACTCCGTCACCAGGCCCTTGGCGTCGCCGCTCTGGAACCGGGGGCAGTCGCAGCCAATCTGGAAGGTCTCCTTGTCAATCCCGACCTCCCTGGCCCAGGCGACCAGGTGGCTGTCCACCAGCTGGGTCAGCTCCTCAGCGCCGGGACAGGCAATCAGCGCCAGATGGGCCACCTGAGAGGCGGGGTTAAAGAAGGTGCTGGGATTCGGGCTTTTGCTAAACATAAATCATTGTTCCTCCATTTGTAAGCGGTTTCTATGATGGGACAAATTTCGTATTATTTACAATTTCATTGTATCACATTTTTTCAGAAGTTCCATACCCAATTCGGGAGTTTTCGACAGATTCTGCAAAATGTCCATCCCGGACAAAATATCAAGGGAGGAACTGTGATTATTGCCCAAAAAATGCGTCCCCTTTCACCCCGGCCCCACGAAACTTTATCGAAACCTACTATACCCGCCGCCGGAACGCCCACCGGGAGACAAGCAGCGTTTTCCCGGCGAAAGTGAGAAAAACCATAGGATTCCACTTGAAAATCAAATCTATGTATAGTATAATCAAGAAGGATATAACGATTCGTAAGAAAGGATACGCAACATGGAAACAAGAGAAACACAGTATGACGATGAGATCACCATTGATCTTGCCCATATGGCGGCGTGTATTTTAAAGAAGTGGAGAAGCATCATCCTGATTGCCCTGATTGGCTGCCTGCTGGGCTGCCTGTGGCAGTGGGTTCCCCAGTGGCTGGACCGGGAGGGGGCAAACCTGCTGTCCTTCCGGGAGGGTCAGGAGGATAAGAACCTGGACAAGCTGTCCCGGGAGGATGCGGCGCTGCTGGAAAAAATGGAGCTCACCGCCGCCCACCGCAAGCAGTACGAAAAGCAGAAAACCTACGTGGAAAGCTCTCCGTTTATGAAGCTGAAAAGCGACCACGTGTTCACTGGCGAAAGCGTGTACTACCTGTCCAAGTGCAAGGACCCCGACCTGATGGGCGCATATCTTGATGCCGCCTTCAACGATGGGGCGGCCCGGCTGGAGCTGTGCAAGATTTTGAATATCACCGACGAGATGGACCTGGACAAAATGGTCCGCCATTGGACCGATAAAAAGACCGACACCCTAGTCATCGGCGAGAACCAGCTGGACATGGTCTCCGTCAAGGAGAAAATGAGCCTGACGGTGACGGTTTTCGGGGCGGAGCGGGTCCGTGTCCAGCAGGCTCTGGACTTCCTGGACACCATGGTGCTGGCACTGGAGGAATCCCTCAGCGAAAATCAGAGCTTCACCCTGACCAATGTGAGTAAGACAGTGACCGAGGGCGCAGTTCCCACCCTCCTGGCCGAGCAGAACGCCATCCTCAATGAGCTCAACGAGGCCTACAAAACCTACTCCACCCTGGAAAAGGAGCTGAACGAGGAGGAGTTTGCCTTCTACGAGGAGAACGTGGTCCCCGGCAAGACCATTGCCGTGACCGGTGCGCTGTTCCCGGACAACCCTCTGAAAAAGCCCGTTCTTGTGACCGTGGCCTTCGGCTTCCTGGCGGTGGCCTGGTATGTGGTGGCATATCTGATGAGCGGTGCAGTAAAGACCCCCGACGAGGCGGTCCAGCTGACCGGCCGGAACGTGCTGGCCCTGATTGACAGCGGCAGCCCTGCCAAGTGCGCCGTTGACCGCCGGCTGGATGCTATGGCGGCCCGGAGCTTCCCGGCGGCGGTGCCGGCGGGGTACGCAGGTGCGGCGGTGGATAAGCTGGAAAGGGCCGTGGTCCTTTACGATACGTCGGACGAGCACCTGAAAAAGACGGCGGATGCCCTGGGCGTCGCCGCCATGGGCCTGCTGGGCCAGGATGCCAAGACTTTGGCCGCCCTGGGCCGGGAGAACCAGGCGGTGCTGCTGGTCAGGCTCAACGCCACCACCAAGGTCCAGCTCCAGCGGGAGGCGGCCCTGTGCCGCCAATACGGCATCCCCCTGGCAGGCAGCATTTTGGTGAAATAATCTGCTGATCGGCACGAATTGCCCTGCCATTCTTCGCCGCCTGAGGGCTTCGCAGAGTGACGGCGTGTGATTGGTGCGGATAAGCCTACAGAAAGAAAAATCCTGGGAGGAAAGAGAAATGTATAGAAGAATCAGCGGCGGCTGGGTGAAGCATTTGGACTTCATGGTCTGCGACCTGCTGACCTTACAGCTTAGCTTCGTCCTGGCGTATTGGCTCCGGCATGGCTGGCTCAGCAATCCCTACAACGGCATGGTTTACCGCAGCATCGCCCTGGTGCTGATGGGGGCGGACGCGCTGCTTTTGATGATGTCGAGCCTGCTCAAGGGGGTGCTGCACCGGGGCTACTGGCGGGAGCTTCGCAGCTGCTGCGAAAGCGCTGTCCTGGTGACCCTGGCGGCCACCTTTTACCTGTTCGTGCTCCAGAGCGGCGATGATTTTTCCCGCATCGTCATGGGCCTGACCGGCGTAATCTACCTGGTGCTGAATTTCCTGGTGCGCTGCCTGTGGAAGCGGCTGCTGAAAACCAGCAGCGGCGCCCGGGGCAGCGACGCTATGCTGGTGGCCGTCAACCGGGCGGATGCGGAGGCGGTGCTGGCCCAGCTGTGCAGCAACGCCTACGGCCTGCCCCGGGTGACGGGGCTGGTGATGCTGGATGCCTGCGATGACAAATCCGTCGGCGGCATCCCCGTGGTGGCGGACAGCAGGACCGTGGCGGACTACATCTGTACCAACTGGGTGGACGAGCTGCTGGTGGTGGGCGAGGAGCACCTGGTCTACGGCGGCAGCGACGGCTTCAGCCAGCAGCTGGAGCAGATTGCCAGCGCCGGCGTGGTGGTCCACCGGGTCATCGGCCTGGGGCTGCAAAACTCCGGCCGGAACCAGCTGGTGGAGAGGTTCGCCGGATACACGGTGCTCACCGACTCCCTGAAAATTGTGTCCCTGCGCCAGGCGGTGCTGAAGCGGGCCATTGACATTGCCGGCGGCCTGGTGGGCTGCCTGATTTGCGGCGTGGCCCTGGCAATCGTGGGGCCCATGATTTACATTCAGTCCCCGGGCCCCATCATCTTCAAGCAGAAGCGGGTGGGCCGCAACGGCAAGATTTTCACCATTTACAAAATGCGCTCCATGGTCATGGACGCGGAAAAGCGGAAAAAAGAGCTGATGGAGCAGAACCGTGTCTCCGATGGCATGATGTTCAAGCTGGACTTTGACCCCCGGATTATCGGCAGCAAGCTGCTCCCCGACGGCACGGTGAAAAAGGGCATCGGCAACTACATCCGGGACTGGAGCATTGATGAGCTGCCCCAGTTCTTCAACGTCCTCAAGGGCGATATGTCCCTGGTGGGCACCCGGCCCCCCACGCTGGACGAGTGGGAAAAATACCAGCTCCACCACCGGGCCAGAATGGCCTTCCGCCCGGGCATCACCGGAATGTGGCAGGTCAGCGGCCGCAGCGAAATCACCAACTTCGAGGACGTGGTCAAGCTGGATATGCGCTACATCAGCAATTGGGACATCGGCCTGGACTTCCGCATCCTCTTTGAGACAATCAAGGTAGTCCTGGGCCGCAAGGGTGCCATGTAAAATGTGCTTATGATGACTCAGTAAAGACTGTAGGGCGGCCTGCCCCCAGGCCGCCGCCCATGCTTTCCATAGGAAAGCATGGGAAACGGACTGCCACAGGTCTGCGCTGCATTGCGTGATACCTGCCACTGGCAAAAATAGAGATTTTGAATCCCTGCGGCCAGCACCACTGGGCTCGCAATGACAAGCTGAGTCAAGCCGATAAGCACAAAAGGGTATTCGCAGAAAGTCAGAGACGGCGAAGAACTCCGCCCAAAAACGCACCCCGC
The DNA here is from genome assembly GCA_030536515.1 of Eubacteriales bacterium. Classification (GTDB taxonomy): domain Bacteria; phylum Bacillota; class Clostridia; order Oscillospirales; family Oscillospiraceae; genus Faecousia. Next base: position 62,324 of record JAUNPV010000011.1, on the reverse strand, counting down.
CCCATTTTCAACAAATGGGGCGGGGTGTTCTGCTGCCTAAAACCCCATGACAATTTTCAAAAACAATGATAATATAATACTATTTCTTAATAAAAATCTTTAACAAGATTTTTATTAGCCAGCCTGACGGCTGGGGGCTTTCCGCCGAAATAAGAAAAACAAGTTTTTCTTATTCCTCCGAAACGCCCCAAAGAAACGTATTGACTGCATTTTTAATCGCCTGCGGCGATTAGGCGGCATTCTGCCGCCCAATAAAACGATAAATCGTTTTATTAAAAATTAGTATAAAAAAGTCCGACACATCTTCGCACGAAAAGTCGGGCAGTGTGGATTCCGATGTGATAAGATAACCCCAGACAGGAGGCGGAAACATGGATTGGATAACAGGAATTCAGCGGGCCCTGGACTATATCGAGGACCACATCTGCGAGGACATCGACTATGAGGAGCTGGGACGCATCAGCTATTCCTCGCCCTATCATTTTCAGCGGGTGTTCTCCATCCTCTGCGGCTACACCCTGGGGGAGTACATCCGCCTGCGGCGGCTGACCCTGGCGGGCCGGGAGCTGGCGGAGGGGAATACCAAGGTCATCGAGGCGGCTATGGAATACGGCTACGACAGCCCCGACAGCTTCGCCAAGGCCTTCGCCAAATTCCACGGCATCACCCCCTCGGCCGCCCGGGAGCCGGGGGCCAGACTGAAATCCTTTTCCCGCCTGTCCGTGAAGGTATCTCTGGAAGGCGGAAGCACCACGGAACACAGAATTGTAAAAAGCCCCGCCATGACCCTTGTGGGCATCCGGCGGCGGTTCACCGGCACGCCCGATGGGGACGAGCGGTGGATGCAGGAGCATATTTTCGCCTGCGAGAGCCGGCTGGAGCAGTACCTCCTTCACGGCATGGCCGGGGACTGCTTTACCACCTACGAGGTGGTGCAGAACATCGGCCCCGATGGCTACGACTTCTGTTATGCCGCCAAGGTGGACTACTGGGACGTGTGCAGGGAGGACCTGGGGCCGGAGGCAGAGCGGTTTGAGGAAATCGAAATTCCGCCCCAGACCTACCTGGTCTGCGAGACACCCCGCTGCCAGTGGCCCTGCGACCTCCAGGATGAATTGCGGTACAGGGTGGTGACCCAGTGGCTGCCCGGCTCGGGCTATCGCCTGGCCCAGGCCCCGGAGCTTGCCATTGTCCACTGGCCCTTCGAAAAGGGCAATGAGGCGGCGGCTCATTCCCACTATGTGGAGCTGTGGCTGCCGGTGGAGGCAGCGACATGAGGCGGTATTATCGAAAATCGGCGAAGGCCCTGGTTGCGCTGGGGATTTCCAACCTTCTGGCGGCGGCGTCCTCGGTGTATCTGTCGCTTCTGCTGGGGAACTTTGCGAATGCGGCCTTTGCGGGGAGCGCCCAGCGGGTGTGGCGCATGGCGGGGGGCGCGGTGTGCTATGTGGGCATCCAAACCCTGCTGGATTTTCTGCTCCAATATACCCGGGATGCGGCGGTGCAGAAAATCGGGCGGGATATCCGAATGGACCTGATTTGCAAAATCGAAGCGCTCCCGCTGGAAACGAAGTGCCGCCATGACAACGGCTGGTATACCTCCCTCATTTACAACGACACCGGCACGGTGGAGCGGGAATATCTGGATTCCCTGGGGGCCATCCATTTTCAGCTGTGCTGTCTGGCCCTGGCGCTGGCGTGCTCACTGCGCATTCAGCCGGTGATGACGGTGCTTATCAGCGGGGTCAGTATCCTCCTGGTGGCCTTTCCCAAGCTGACGGAAGGAAAATTGCAGCACGCCAAGGAGGAGGCCCAGCAGGCGAAGGCGGCCTATCTTTCCAGCGTGGACCAAATTCTGAACGGCTACACCACATTGAAGATTTTCCACCGCTTTTCCCACAGAAACCGGGAACACCGCCAGCGCAATGAGGCCCTGTGCACCAAGGAAATTCGCTACAGCCGGATGCAGAGCCTGCTGTATGCCGGGGCCTACGGCTGCGGGAATCTGGTTTTCCTGGGAACCTGGGTGGTGGGGCTGTTTTTTGTCCAGAAACAGCTGCTCACCCTGCCGCTGCTGATTACCTTTTCCCAGCTGATGACCTTCGTGGCCGGACCGGCCCAGATTATCAGCGAGCGGTATTCTGCCACCATCGGGGCCCAGGCCGTGTGCAAGCGGCTGCTGGACTTCCTGGACGGGCAGCCGGAGGAGCAGACCCGGTGGGGAAGCCGGGGCCTGGGGCAGATTGACGAAATTTCCCTGGAGCACCTGTCCTACAGCCCAGGGGAAAGGCGACTGCTGGACGATATTTGCCTGACCCTGCACCGGGGGGACCGTGTGGCTCTGGTGGGCAAAAGCGGCTCCGGAAAATCCACCCTTTTGAAGGCCCTGGCGGGGCTGTGGGAGGGGGAGGGGAGCTGCCGCATCAACGGGCTGCCCCTGCACGAATATGGCTATGGGGCCTTCCGGGAAAGGGCGGCGCTGCTGGAACAGAAAACCTTTGTGTTTGACGGCTCCCTGTGGGAGAACGTCAGCCTGTTCCGGGGAGAGCCGGACCCGGAGGAGTTGGAGCGGGTTTTGAAAGCTGCCAACCTGATGCCCTGGTATCAGGGCCGGGGCGGCCGCCCGGAAATGGCCGTGGGAAGGGAGCGGGAGGCTCTGTCCGGCGGAGAGGAGCGGCGGCTGGACCTGGCCAGGGTCCTGCACCAGCGGGCTGGACTGGTGCTGCTGGACGAGCCCACCACGGGCCTGGACGGCCAGTCCAAACAGCAGGTGGAGGACACCATTCACAATTTACAATGCGACATTCTGGTGGCAGCGACCCACGACACCGCCCCCGGGTCCCTGCAAGGCTTCAACCGGGTCATCGAAATGGAAAACGGACGGCTGCGGGAGCTGAGGGGCTGAAAAACAGGCCGGGGAAGGCAGTTCCCCGGCCTGTTTAGCTGCGTAGGGACAGCCCTTGCGGCTGTCCGGGGATGGCGGTCGCTGGTCACCCCAGGGCGATATCCAGCGTCATCATCACGGCAAACCCCAAAGCGGCGCCCAGGGTGGCGGATTTGGTGAGGGCGCCGGACTGGGCCTGGGGAATCAGCTCCTCCACCACCACGTAAATCATGGCCCCGGCGGCGAAGGAGAGAATGTAGGGCAGCACCGGCCGGACGAAGGACACCAGAGCCGCCGTGAAAATCGAGGCGACAGGCTCCACCGCCCCGGACAGAACGCCCCGGCCGAAGGCCCGGGCCTTTTTCATGCCCCCGGCCCCCAGAGGCAGGGAAATCACCGCTCCCTCGGGGATGTTCTGCACTGCAATGCCAAAGGACAGGGCAAGGGCCGAGGCGGCGGACAGCCCGCTGCCCATCCCCGCCAGGGCCACCCCCACCGCCATGCCCTCGGGCACGTTGTGCAGCGTCACGGCGAAGGCCAGCAGTCCGCCGGTGTCCGCCAGACGCTCCACCCCCAGCAAAAAGGCCACCCCCGCCAGAAATCCCGTCAGACAGGGGACCCACCCGGGCCCGGCGGCCAGCTCGGCGGCGGGCAGCAGCAGCGACCACACCGATGCCGCCATCATCACCCCGGCGGCAAACCCCAGCAGCGCCCGCTGCACCCCCTCATGGAGGCCGCCCTTGAGAAAAAACACCGTGGCCGCCCCCAGGGTCGTGCCGAAAAAGGGCATGAACAGCCCAAGCAGAAATTCCATATGTCACACTCCATGTCGCAGTTTCCTGTTATCAGTGTATGAAGCGTGGGGAAAAGGGTGACGAAAAAAACAGGACCCAGGGGACCGGCGGCTCAAAGAAAATAAAATGTCATTGCGAACCAGTGCCGCAGACCTGTGGCAATCCGTTCTCTTTGTTTCTTTTTCCAAAGGAAAAAGGAACTGCTTGGTGCTATGCACCAAGCAGAGGGGATGTGGATTGCCACGCCAGCCCTCAGACCGGCTCGCAATGACATGAGTTTTACAGATTTTTGGCAATGGCCCGGTTGATGCGCTCCCGGGTGCGCAGCTGCCAGCGGCTGCTGTGGGGATAGTGGGAGAAGGTGATGGGGCCCCAGCGCTGGACCAGGGCCAGGGTTTTCGCCCGGCCGATTTTGCTTTCCAGCAGCCGACAGGCCCCCAGGTCCTGGAGGCCGTCGTAAAACACGTGCAGCCGCAGGGAGTCCAGAGGCGTCCCGTCGGGGCCGGGGTAGACCACAAAGGCATCCCCCGCCGGGAAGCCGCCGCCGGCATCGGTCTCCGTGAAGGGGTCAACGGGGCGGCGGGAGAACTGGGAAAACCAGAAGTTGAAGGCCCAGTGGAGAAAGCCCGTGGCCCGGTACTTATAAAGCTGGAACCCCAGCACCCGGTTTCGCTGGGAGGGCATGGCGAAAAACCGGTTGGACACGTGATGGGCCCCCTGGGCGCAGCAGTAATACGTCCACAGCCGGGGGACATTCCCGATAAACGGGCCGATATGGTCGTTGGCGGGAATGGGGGTGTCCACCAGGCCCCGGCGGTAAAAATCGAAGTCGGACAGAGCGTCGATGACGGGAAAGCCGGGAAAGCACCGGTGAATCAGGGCGCTGGCCGCCTGGTAGGCGGGGATGTGGGCCGCCTCCGGCTCGTCGGAAACGTGGAAAAAGCACCGGTCCCGGATGCCCAGCCGGTCCAGCTGGGGAATCAGAGCGTCGGCAAGCTGGCCCAGAAAGGCGGCGTACTCCGGCCCCCGGGCATCGGTGTCCCAGCCGAATATCTGCTTTCCGTCCGCCATGACCTTGGGGGCGTGCTCGGCCCCCCACTGGGTGAAGAAATGGGCAATTTCAAAATATTTGATTCCGCATTGCTGGGCAAGCGCCACCCAGCGGCGGAGCTTTTCAAAGGAAAAGCCGTATTTCCCGGGACCGGTGACGGTCACGTCCACCAGCTGCACCGTGGGGCGCTCACCCCCCACCTCAGTGTCCAGGGGCGGGGTGAACAGGGGGGTCAGCACCATGTTCATGCCGAATTCGCAGGCCCGGCGAAGGTAGCTTTCCACAAGCTGCCAATACGGCTCGGAGAACACCTCCACCCCGTAGCGGACCGCCAGGCAGTCCGTGTGGAGCCAGTTGGTGAAAATCAGCTGCTGCTCCGGCAGCTGTGCGCCAATGACGGACACGGTCAGACTGGCGGAGGCCAGCACCCGGCCCCGGGCCGCCAGGGAAACCGTCATAGGGAACTCCCCGGCAGGCAGGTCCCCGGAAACCTCCAGCCACAGGGCGTGGCTGCCGCCGGAGAAAAGCGTCACCTGCCCGGCCTCCACCGGCTGCAGCAGGTCGGGAAACAGGCCTCCGGCCTTGGTCAGATAGTAGCCGTCGCTGACCCTGGGGGCCGCCACGGACCCGGGAATCAGCGCCACCTGGTAGGCCCGGACAAAGGCCGCCAGAGGGGAGTCGATGCGCAGCTCCGCCGGGGTGTCGGCCGCCACCCGGTAGGCCGCCTGGAAGGCGGAGCGCTCATTTTGCAGCATGGAAAAGCCCCGGAACCCCCGCCGGGGCAGCCGGGTTTCGGGAAATACCTTTTGGAGGGAGGATACCAGCTTCAGTTCACACATGGCTTACACCTCAAGCAGAATGTCCCCGGCTGAGAGACAGCCCAGCCGGTCGCCCAGAATCTCCTGCATCACCCGGACCTGGGCGGACCCGGTGCAGTGGCAGGTGTAGTATTGGGTGGGATAGGCCAGCAGGGCCCGGGCGGTGCCCTCCAGGGCTTCCCGGTCCGTGACCTCCTTCAAATGAAAGCCGCCCACCAGCACATCGGGCCGGAACTGGTCCACAATGTTCAAAATCCCCCGGTGAGAGCAGCCGCTGAACAGGATTTTTCGGCCTCCCTCCGCCACCAGCAGGTGCTGCTCGTGGCAAAAATCGTCGGGCTGGCCGCCGCTTACGCACAGCGTCCGGTCAATTTGATGCTTCTGTCCCTGCACCAGGGACAGCCCGCCGGGCAAAACCAGGTCCCCCTCCGTCAGCACCAGCCGGGGGTGGTCCGCCAGCCGGGGGTCCAGGCCGATGAATTTTGCCCCGTGAAAGTGGGGCCGGAAGGCCTCCCGGCGGACGTACACCGGGGCATGGCGGTTCCGGGCCAGGAAGGTTTCCAGCCCGCCGCCGTGGTCATAGTGGCCGTGGGACACCACCGCCAGGTCCACCGCTGCTAGGTCAATGCCCAGAAGCTGGGCGTTGCCCGCAAAGGCCCCGGTCTGTCCCATGTCGAACAGAACCGTTTGCCCTCTGGTTTCCACCAGCAGGCTCAGCCCATGCTCGGCGGCAAACCCGGGCCGGGCGGTATTTTCCATCAAAACCGAAATTTTCACAGGAATTGCTCCTTTTTGAACGGCAGATATGTAGTCATTGTCATTGCGAACCATCCCGCAGGATGGTGTGGCAATCCGCATTCCCACTGATTGCCACGCCAGGGTGCGCCCTGGCTCGCAATGACTAGGCCCGTGCGCCCTCCCGCTGGAAGGTGTGCATCCAGTCGGCCCGGAGGAAGTAAATCAGGAAAATCACCGAGCTGCCGACCCAGGTGATGGGGTAGGCCCAGGAAATGGTTTCCAGCCGGGGCAGGAACCCCAGCGCCACAGTGATGTAGCTGACCCGCAGCACGCACCAGCAGCCCAGCATGGTCAGCATGGGCACCGTGGCCTTGCCGGCCCCCCGGAGGATTCCGGCGATGCAGTGGGAGAAGGCCAGCAGGCAGTAAAACAGGGCGATGGTCCGCATATGCCGGACGCCGAAGTCCACCACGTCCGCCTCGCCGTTGAAAATGGAAATCAGCTGCGGGGCCAGCAGCCAGGAGGCCACGCCCACCAGCTCCGCCAGCACCATGGAGCAGACGATGCCGAAGCCCACGCCCTTTTTCACCCGGTCGTACTTTTCCGCTCCCAGATTCTGGCCCACGAAGGTGGCCAGGGCCTGGACGAAGCAGGTGATGGGCAGAAAGGCGAAGCCCTCGATTTTGGAATAGGAGCCGCAGCCGGCCATGGCGGCGTCGCCAAAGGAGTTGATGCTGCTCTGGACCACCAGATTGGCCAGGGCGATGACGGAGTTCTGGACTCCGGAGGGCAGGCCGAAGCGGATAATCTGCCGGAAGGAGGGCCAGTGGAACCGGATTTCCCCCAGCTCCAGCCGGTAGGCCTCGTTGACCCGCAGCAGCCGGATGCAGCACAGCAGGGCGCTGATGCCCTGGGAGATGGTGGTGGCCAGGGCCGCCGCCCCCACCCCCAGGTGAAAGCCGCCGATGAACAGCAGGTCCAGCACCACATTCACCGCCGACGAAATCATCAGATAGTACAGCGGGTGCCGGGAGTCCCCCACGGCGTGGAGAATGCCCACGAAAATGTTGTACATCACCGTGAAAATGGCCCCCAGGAAGTACCACCGGAAGTAGTCGATGGACTGGGGCAGCACGTTTTCCGGGGTGCCCATCCACCGCAGAATGGTGGGGGTGAAGGCCACGCCCACCACCGTCAGCACCGCCCCGGCCACCAGGCCGAAGGCGACGTCGGTGTGAATGGCCCGCTTCATGGCGGCGTGGTCCCGGGCACCGTAGTACCGGGCAATCATCACGCCGGCCCCCATGGCCACGCCGTTGAAGAAGCCCACCATCATAATAATCAGGCTGGCCGAGGAGCTGACGGCGGCCAGAGCGTCCTTGCCCAGAAAATTGCCCACGGCCCAGGAGTCGAAGGCGCTGTAAAACTGCTGAAACAGGTTGCCCAGCAGCACCGGCAGGGCAAACAAAATCATCTTTTTCCAAATGGACCCCTGGGTGAGGTCATTGCTGTGGGGATTCAACGAAATGCACTTCCTTTTGGTTTTCTGTTAATTATCGCCCAGATTGGCGCAAATGTCAATAGGGGAGGCTTCCTGTCAATGTGAGCAAAGAGAAGAACCCCGGGGTCCTTCCCTTTGCTCAGGATAACGGAAAAGGGCCGTAAAAAAATTGACGATTTATGCGGGATATCTCTTGAAAAAGCGGCCCAAAGGCGGTATACTAACGCCGTATGAATTTTTTGTAAACGAAAGGAATGTTTCTATGGAAAATAACAACGAAGCCGTCTATGACGTCAGAACCCTGGGCACCGGCAAGACCCTGGTTCTGGGCCTCCAGCATCTGTTCGCCATGTTCGGCGCAACGGTGCTGGTCCCCGCCCTCACCGGCCTGAACGTGTCCACAACCCTGCTGTTCGCCGGTCTCGGCACCCTGCTGTTCCACCTCATCACCGGCCGGAAGGTCCCCGCCTTCCTGGGCTCCTCCTTCGCCTTCCTGGGCGGCTATGCGGCCATCGCCCCCATGATTGACGGCGCACCCAACAGCGCCATGCTGCCCTATGCCTGCGCCGGCGTGGTCGTGGCGGGCCTGGTGTACCTGGTGCTGGCGGGCTTCTTCAAGAAGTTCGGCGCTTCCAAGGTCATGCGTTACTTCCCCCCCATCGTCACCGGCCCCATCATCATCTGCATCGGCCTGTCCCTGGCGGGCTCCGCCGTCAGTAACTGCCGCAGCAGCTGGCTGATTGCAGTCGTCGCCATCCTGATCGTGGTTCTCGCCAACATCTTTGGCAAGGGCATGGTGAAAATTGTGCCCATCCTGCTGGGCGTGGTGGGCTCCTATGTCTTTGCCATGATTGTGGACCCTGCCGCCCGGGCTCATGTGGCTGAGACCGTGGCAAACGCCAGTTGGTTCGGCCTGCCCATCATCTGGGAGAACACTGCCATGAGCATCTTCGGCGAGGGCTTTGACGGCGGCCTGCTTCTGACCTCCATCGTCACCATCGCCCCCATCGCCCTGGCCGCCATTGTCGAGCACATCGGCGATATGTGCGCCATTTCCTCCACGGTGGGCAAGAATTTCGTGGCCGACCCGGGTCTCCACCGGACCCTCACCGGCGACGGCCTGGCCACCGCCGTGGCCGCCATCTTCGGCGCTCCCGCCAACACCACCTACGGTGAGAACACCGGCGTGCTGGCGCTGAGCAAGGTCTACGACCCCAAGGTGGTCAGACTTGCCGCTGTGTTCGCCGTGATTCTGTCCTTCTGCCCCAAGTTTGCGGCCTTGATTGTGGCCATGCCCGCTGCCACCATGGGCGGCGTCAGCCTGGTGCTCTACGGCATGATTTCCGCCGTGGGCGTGCGCAACGTGGTTGAAAACCAGGTGGACTTCACCAAGAGCCGCAACGTGCTCATCGCCGCCATGATTATGGGCCTGGCCGTGGGCGTCAGCTACAACGGCTCCATCGTCATCCCCGTGGGCTCCATCACCATCAGCCTCTCCGGCCTGGCCGTGGCCGCTCTGGTTGGCATCTTCATGAACGCCATCCTCCCCGGCAAGGACTACGAGTTCGGCACCAACGAGCAGGGCGACACCTCCGTCAACTTCGGCACCCGCCATCAGTAAGTTACTTAAAAAGCATCCCGGCACCGATGGTGCCGGGACTTTTTGCGCTTCAACGCAGGTGCCATCCAGAGAGGCAACGCCGACGAAGGCCCCCGTCCCCTTTGGGTACTGGTAAAATTTTTCAAAAAATGCTATCATCCGTGTAACCTTTCCGGGGGCTGCTCCGACTATAGGGGTGAGAACAAATGAAACGGAGGGACCCATGTGACAGACGAAAAGATTCTCGAACTTTATTTTTCCCGGAGCGAGGATGCCATTGCGCAGACCGATGCTGCCTACGGGAAGCGGCTTTTTGGGCTGGCCAACCGGCTTTTGTCCAGCCGGGAGGACGCTGAGGAGAGCGTCAGCGACACCTATTTCAAAACCTGGAACGCCATCCCGCCCCAGCGGCCCCGGCATTTTTACGGCTTCCTGGCCCAAATCTGCCGCTTCACCGCCATGGACCGGCTGGACTGGCGCACCGCCGCCAAGCGTCAGGCGGATGTGGTGGCACTGACGGCGGAGATGGAGAGCTGCATCCCGGACAGGTCCCGGGAGCGGCAGCTGGAGGCCCGGGCGCTGGGGCGGCTTCTGAACGAATTTCTGGAGGGCCTTCCGGCGGACAGCCGGATGATTTTCCTGCGGCGGTACTGGTACGTGGACACCGTGGCTGAGATTGCCCGGCGCTACGCCATGACCGAAAGTAAGGTCAAGACCCAGCTCCACCGGACGAGAAAGAAATTGGAGGCTTTTTTAATGCAGGAGAGGATTGCAGTATGAACGGAAAGGACATTTTTATCGGATTGGGGCACATCGACCGGAAATTTGTGGAGGAGGCCGAGCACGGCCAGTTCCCCCGGTCGAAAATCCACACACTGAAACGCCCCCTGCTGCTGGCCGCCGTCATTGCCATGGTGCTGATGCTGGCGGGATGTGCGGTGGTATATGCCATGGGTCTGCAGGACTTAAAGCTGGGAGATTATGAAACCGATGCCGGAAATCTTGCAGGCTTCGGGGAAACCTCCTACCAGGCAATTACCTTTGCCGGTTTTCAGGGGAGTCCTGCCTATCAGGCCGCTCAGGAATGGTTTGAATTTGAAGAAAGCTATCAGCCGGGCAATACAGAAGAACAGGAAGTCCATCCAACATTTCCAGAGGAATATCACTGGTATCTCGTGGATTCCCAGGAAAAGAAGGATGCGCTGGACGGTATTCTCGCAAAGTACAATTTGAAGCTGATGGGTGTGCCGCTGGAATTTGGCTCCACCAAAGCCATGTGCTCTGCCCTGGGTATTGAACAAATGCTGACAACAGGCAGTGAAGCAACCGTCAAATACGGCAACGGGATTTGCTGGGAAAGCGGAAATTTCCGCCTGGATTTTGATGTCAGTCTGCCGGAGGATTCGGAAAGCGAAGCCACCAATGCCTGGGGTGTTCTCCACTGGAACCGAAAGGAAGTCCTCGACCCGCAGACCTTTCTGGTTGCGAACATGGAGGACTGGAAGCAGTGGAACTATACCACTTCTTCCGGGAATCAGGTGCTGATGATGCGCACGGAAAAGGAAGGGGAAGCCGCCGCCTGGATTCTCTGTGACCGGCCCGAAGGCATCCTTTCTGTGAGAATTGACAATCGGGTGCAGATTACAGACCGGCAGATGGAGCAGACCGCCGACGCTCTTGATTCCAGCGTTCAGCCCCGCAAGGTAAGCCGGGAGGATGTGCAAAGCCAGCCGGAAACACCCCAGGAGGCCACCCAGGACGGCTATACTCTGGTGCTGAAGTCCGTGGAGATGGACGGCACACAAATCACGGTCACCATTGGTGTCACTGCCCCGGAGGGGGAGGACATCAGTCACGATACCCGGAAGGGCAAGTCATTCCGCATTGCACCGGAAAATTGGAATTTGCCCTCCAACTCGGACAGCGGCTCCGTGGGTGTCAGTGAGGACGGCGACGGTCTGGACAATACACAGGACATTGTCATCACGGCTGAAATCCGGGACGGAGCCGCTGATACCATCTGGAATCTCAGCCTTGAAAATCTGGTCAATTCTTTCTGGTGGCATCCAGATGCTGTAGAGAAAGTAATAGCAGTGGGCACATGGCAGTTTGAGATTCCCATACCGTAACCCAGACCCAAAAGGGGCTGTAACAAAACCCAAAAATCAAAAATAGTTCCGCCAGCGGCCCGCCAGGGATGCCGGACCCTACGGGGTGGTGCAGAATTTGCGTCGCACCTATAATACCTTCCCCCGGGGGGAAGGTGGCCGAGCGTAAGCGAGGTCGGATGAGGGATGGCGTGCAGTTATGGCTTGCAGCATCTGACGATAGTGCATACCGTGTCCGACCTGCCGCCATCCCTCATCCGCCCCAGTTTGCGAACTGGGGCACCTTCCCCCCGGGGGAAGGTATTGGGGTGCGCCGCCGGGGGCATTTAGAAATTGGGGCATCTGCAATGAACCGGCTTTCCAGGAGGAAAGCCGGTTGCGGCCTCCTTGGCGGAGGCCGACGGGAGGGTTGATAACCCTCCCCTACGGCGGGTGCAAATGAGCGGCGCACCAAATACCTTCCCCCGGGGGGAAGGTGGCACGGCGTAGCCGTGACGGATGAGGAATGCGGGCGGCCAGGTTGGATAATGGAAATGCCCGTGCCTCCTGGTGGGCAACGATACCAGCCAGCAGGCACGAACCTGTACCGCACGTTACATTACCGCCCGCATTCCTCATCCGCCCCAGTGTGCGCACTGGGGCACCTTCCCCCCGGGGGAAGGTATTGGGCGGGGGAAGGTCTTGAATTCGGCAAAAAGTCCCGGCATCTTTTGATGCCGGGGCTGTTTTGAGTATGGAACTGAATTACACCATGGCGGCGGTGATGATGGCCATTTTGTAGACCTCGTCGGCGTTGCAGCCGCGGGACAGGTCGTTGATGGGAGCGGCCAGGCCCTGGAGAATGGGGCCGTAGGCCTCGAAGCCGCCCAGGCGCTGGGCAATCTTGTAGCCGATGTTGCCGGCCTCAATGGTGGGGAAGATGAAGGTGTTGGCGTAGCCGGCCACGGGAGAGCCGGGGAACTTCAGCTGGCCCACCTCGGGAGCCACGGCTGCGTCGAACTGCATCTCGCCGTCAATGGCCAGTTCGGGGGCCATTTCCTTGGCCACGGCGGTGGCATCGTGGCTCAGCTTGACGGTGCCGCCCTTGCCGGAGCCGTTGGTGGAGAAGCTCAGCATGGCGACCTTGGGGTCGATGCCGAAGACCTTGGCGGTGCCCGCGGTCTCAATGGCCACCTCGGCCAGCTTCTGGGCAGCGGACAGGGTCACGTTGCCCTCCTTGTCCACGCTGTCCTCGTAGCTCAGGTTGATGGCGCAGTCGCCCATAGCCAGCTTTTCCTCGCCACGGACCATGATGAAGCAGGAGGACACCAGGTGAGCGCCCTTCCGGGTCTTGACCAGCTGCAGAGCGGGACGGACGGTGTCGGCGGTGGAGTAGGTGGCGCCGCCCAGCAGGGAGTCGGCGTAGCCCATCTTCACCAGCATGGTGCCGAAGTAGTTGCCCTTGGAAAGAGCGGCCCGGCAGTCGTCAGCGGACATCTTGCCCTTGCGCAGCTCCACCATCTTTTCCACCATGGCATCCATGCCTTCGTAGGTGGCGGGGTCCAGAATCTCGACACCCTCAATGTCGAAGCCGCCCTTGGCGGCGTTGGCCTTGACCGTCTCCACATTGCCCACCAGCACGGGGGTCAGGAAGCCGCCCTGCTTCAGGCGGGCAGTGGCCTCCAGGATACGGGCATCGTGGCCCTCGGTGAACACGATTTTTCTGGGGTTGGCCTTCAGAGTCTCAATCATAGCATTGAACATGGGAATCATTCCTCCAATTATCGGGTGTGTACCCGTTTTTTTACACCCTAATTATACTCCAATCCGCCCCAAGGTGCAACCCCTTTCTTGCGCAAATGGGCAATTTCTGCTTTTTTCCGCCTGGGACCCGGGGCAGAGGGGCTTAAACGATTGCGGTTTTGGTGAATCTGATGAAAAACATTTCGAAATCGCCGAATTTCCTCTTGCCTTTTGTGCGATATTGCTTTATAATGGAGGAAAGTATTGACAGGAGGAGACGGCGCATGGGCGAACTGATTGCAGTCCTGTCCGGCAAGGGCGGAACGGGGAAAACCTCGGTCTGCGCCGGTGTGGCCACGGCCCTGGCGGCAGCCGGAAAACGGGTGCTGTGCATCGACTGCGATGTGGGCCTGCGGAATCTGGATATCTCCCTGGGGCTGTCCGACAGCGGGGCCCTGTCCTTTCTGGACGTGGCAACCGGGGGCTACAGCCTGTCCCAGGCCGCCTGTCATCCGGTATACCGGGAGCTCTCCTTCCTGACGGCCCCGGTGAACTGCCGGGCGGAGGACGTGGCGGAGGAGCCCTTCCGGGAAATGCTCCGCCAGGCCCGGAAAAACTTTGACTACATCTTCCTGGACGCCCCCGCCGGGGTGGACGCCGGGTTCCGGCTGGTGGCCGGGGCCGCCGAGCGGTTCCTGCTGGTGACGGGGGCCGGTCCCGCCGCCGTCCGGGATGCCGCCCGGGTGGCGGACCTGCTGGAGCTGATGGGCAGGCAGGACGTCCGACTGGTGGTGAACCGGGTGGACCGGTCCATGCTGGCCACCGTCCGGCTGACCATCGACGACGTGATGGACACGGCGGGCCTTCCCCTGCTGGGGGTGGTGCTGGAGGACAGCCATGTGCCCCTGGCCGCCGCCTTTTCCCGGCCGGTGCTCCAATTTGCCCCCCGCTGCGCCGCCGCCAGAGCCTACCGCAACATTGCCAAACGAATCCAGGGCCTTCATCAGCCCATTCAATTCAAATAATCATATAATTCCATTTCAGATACCATAAAAGGAGTGACCGCTGTGAATATCGCATTTCTGGCCCACGACAAAAAGAAGGAACTGATGGTGCAGTTCTGCACCGCCTACAAGAGCGTCTTGATGAAGCACAGTCTGTTCGCCACAGCCACCACCGGCCGCTTGATTGCAGACAATACCGGTCTGCCCATTACCCTGCTGCTGTCCCACAAGCAGGGCGGCCACCAGCAGATTAACGCCCGCATCGCCTACAACGAGATTGACCTGGTGCTGCTGTTCACGGACCCCAACACCACCGAGCCCTGGGACGACAGCCAGATGATGGAAACCATCCGCTACTGCGACAAGCACAACGTCCCCATCGCCACCAACCTGGCCTCCGCCGAAATGCTCATCATGGGCCTGCAAAGAGGCGACCTGGACTGGAGAGAAACCCTGCGCACGAGAACACGGTTTTAATTCAGCGTCAGATAGAGCGAAAAAACCTTCCCCCGGGGGGAAGGTGGCAAAGGCCCCGTCAGGGGACTTTGACGGAAGAGGAATGCGGGCAGTTATGCTGGATGCTGTATCCGTAAGTGCCTGCTCATCGGTACAGTTCGCCGTTCCTCTTCCGACCTCGCTTACGCTCGGCCACCTTCCACCCGCAAGGGGTACGCCACATCCGTAAGCAGCTAAAGCTGCAACGGCTGTGCAGCCCCCGGGGGAAGGTTTTTTACGATGCCATCACATTTTGAAAGGAATATTGTAAATGGACATTATCAAACCCCGGACGCTGTCCGGTTTTATGGAGCTGCTGCCTCCGGCGCAGATTCGTTTTGAGCGGATGGTGGAGATTCTGCGCACCACCTACGCCTCCTACGGCTTTGCCCCTCTGGACACTCCCGCCATCGAGGACGCTCAGATTCTCCTGGCCAAGGGCGGCGGCGAGACGGAAAAGCAGATTTACCGCTTCCAGAAGGGGGACAGCGACCTGGCCCTGCGGTTCGACCTGACGGTCCCCCTGGCCAAGTACGTGGCCCTGCACTGCAACGACCTGGCCTTCCCCTTCCGCCGGTTCCAGATCAGCAAGGTCTACCGGGGCGAGCGGGCCCAGCGGGGCCGGTTCCGGGAGTTTTACCAGGCGGACATCGACATCATCGGCGACGGCAAGCTGGACATCCTCAACGAGGCGGAGATTCCCGCCATTATCTGCAAAATTTTCCGGGCCTTCGGCCTGACCCGGTTCCAGGTCCGGGTGAACAACCGGAAAATCCTGTCCGGCTTCTACGCCATGCTGGACCTGGCGGAAAAAAGCGGCGACATTATGCGCACCGTGGACAAGCTGGACAAAATCGGCCCCGACAAGGTCAAAACCATCCTCCTGGAGGACTGCGGCCTCACCGGGGACCAGGCCGATGAAATTCTCAAATTCATCGCCATCCGTGGCTCCAACGCCGAGGTCATCGCCGCTCTGGAGGGCTACGCCGGGAAAAATGAGCTGTTCGACCAGGGCGTGGCCGAGCTGAAGGCCGTCACCGGCAATCTGGCCGCCTTCGGCGTGGCGGAGGAGAACTTTGCCGTGGACCTGACCATCGCCCGGGGCCTGGACTACTACACCGGCACCGTTTACGAAACCACATTGCTGGACCATCCGGAGATTGGCTCCGTCTGCTCCGGCGGCCGGTATGACAACCTGGCGGGCTACTATATCGAAAAGCAGCTGCCCGGCGTGGGCATTTCCATCGGCCTGACGAGGCTGTTTTACGTGCTGGACGAGCAGGGCCTGCTGAACCCTGCCCTACCCAGCAGCCCCGCCGACGCGCTGGTGCTGCCCATGACCGACAGCCCCGCCGCCGCCATTGCCCTGGCGGAGCAGCTGCGCTGCGCCGGTCTGCGGGTCCAGCTCTACGGCGAGCAGAAGAAATTCAAGCAGAAAATGGCCTACGCCAACAAGCTGGGCGTTCCCTTCGCCGTGCTCCTGGGGGAGGACGAGATTGCCGAGGGCAAGTGCTCCGTGAAGAACATGACCACCGGCGAGCAGGTGAAGCTGGCTCCGGATGAGGCGGCGGAGTATATGAAAAACCACTTAAACGCAGGAAACTGCCCGATTATTTTGGAGTAAGAGTATGAAAAAAGCACTGGTGGTCTACTACTCCCGGAGAGGGGAAAACCATATGCCCGGCGGCATCCAGGTCCTGGAGACCGGCAACACCGCCTACGCCGCCCGGTATATCCGGGAGGCTGTGGAGGGCGATATCTTTGAAATTGACACCGTGAAGCCCTACCCGGCGGGCTACAAGGCCTGCTGCCTGGCCGCCGTGGCGGAGATGACCGCCCACGCCCGGCCGGAAATCAAGGGGCCCCTCCCCGATGTGTCCGGCTACGACACGGTGTTCGTCTGCTACCCCATCTGGTGCGGCACCGCCCCCATGCCGGTGTTTACCTTCCTGGAATGCTTTGACTGGACCGGGAAAAAGGTGGCACCCCTGTGCACCCACGAGGGCAGCGGCCTGGCAAACTCCGTCCGGGACCTGGAAAAAGCCTGCAAGGGCGCCCAGACAGCCCCGGGCCTGGCCATCCAGGGCCACAAGGCCAGGGACAGCCGGGAGGAAATCGCCGCCTGGGCGCTGGAAAATCTATAAGGAAACTGTCATTGCGAACCAGCGTGAGCGCCGGTTCGCAATGACAGTTCAGTCTGTCGAAAACCCCCTTCGGGGCTTTCCGACAGAAGGGATGCAGCCTGCTGCGTGCATAATTTGTACGCCTATGGCGTACAAATTCCACACTTGCAGTCTGAGATGTATTTTCGTCCAGGTACAGGCCCCGGCCGAAAATGATTTAGAATTTATTTGCCGCTGCGGCGGCAAACTCTGCGAGGCTTTTTCGACGCCCTGAGTTGTTGCTAAAGGAGAAAACCATGGTAAAAGACCTGATTCACGACCCTTTTTTATTGGCCCGGCCGTCTTCCCCGGCTGCGGCGGAGGACCTAAGCGCGGCCTTGGACCTGCTGGATACCCTGAACGCCCACCGGGAGACCTGTGTGGGCATGGCGGGGAACATGATTGGCGTGCTGCGGCGAATCATCGTGTTCGATAACGGCGGGGAGCCTATGCTGATGCTGAACCCGGAGATATTGAAGGGCTCTGAGTCCTACGACACCGAGGAGAGCTGCCTGTCCCTGCTGGGCGGCCCCCGAAAAACCAAACGCTTCCGCAAAATCAAGGTCCGCTACCAAAATACCGAGTTCCAGGTGCGAATCAAAACCTTCACGGATTTCACTGCCCAAATCATCCAGCACGAAATCGACCACTGCAACGGCGTGCTCATCTAATTGCCTTCCCCCCAGGGGGAAGGTGCCCCAGTGCCGCAGCACTGGGGCGGATGAGGGGTGTTCCCATGGGAAAACACGGGCGGCGGCCTGGGGTGGTGCTCTGCGCAGCAGATTAGAAATATCTATGATTGCCGGGGGCAATCATACCATAATTAATTGGCCGCCCTACGGTCTGTGCTGAGCCAACCCGATAAGCATAAAAAGAAATAACCCCCGACCATTCACCTACTCACTGTGAACGTCGAGGGTTATTTCATGCAGTTGTCGGGCTCTAGCATCAATGGTTACCTCCGTTTCTGCTGACTGAACGCTGTTTCCCAAAAATCGTGAATTCCTTCCGTGTTAATTCAATTTTTGTTGGTACGAAAATCTATATAATCGGAAGCCAAAGGGGAAACACGTCCTTGATTCCCTTTTTCATAGGAATCGGGGTGAACTAGTACATTGGTATCACCTCTTTGTACCTATATGATACGCTGCATCCGGTGATTTTTCAAGATGGAATTTTCCATAAGAAAGTTGGCCCCAAACAGTGCAAATGGGAGAAATCCCTGGATTGCATCAGAATTTTATTGACAGCCGCCCGGGAACGTGGTATGCTGAATCTGTTGGGTTCCCGGTTGACTTTTCCTGGGGGATATGGTAAACTTTTTGAAAAGGGAGTCGTCGCCCGGAGCACGGAATTTCCGAGGCCTGCATGGAGCGGGGCTCGGCCTGTATATTGGATATGGAATCTCCGAGTCGATGCTTGTCAGCTGACTGGGAGGTTTTTTATGTCGTTTTTTACCCTGTTTGCTCTGGCCGTGGGCCTGAGCATGGACGCCTTCGCCGTGTCCATCTGCAAGGGCCTGGCCATGCCCCGGGCCGATGCGAAGGGAATGTGCATCTGCGGGGCCTGGTTCGGCGGGTTCCAGGGGCTGATGCCCCTGATTGGCTTCGGCCTGGGCAGCCTCTTTGCCGAGGCCATTGAGGTGCTGGACCACTGGATTGCCTTTGGCCTGCTGGCCATCATCGGCCTGAATATGCTGAAGGATGCCCTGTCCGGCGGCGACTGCGACAGCTGCGGCAGCGCTGACCTCAGCGTCAAAACCATGTTCATCATGGCGGTGGCCACCTCCATCGACGCTCTGGCCGTGGGCATTTCCCTGGCCATGGCCGGCGATGTGAACATCTGGGCGGCGGTGGTGCTCATCGGCATCACCACCTTCTGCCTGTCGGCCTTCGGCGTGAAGGTGGGCAGCATTTTCGGCGACAAGTTCGAAAAAAAGGCGCAGGTGGCCGGCGGCGTGATTTTAATTCTCCTGGGCCTGAAAATCCTCCTGGAGCATCTGGGGGTTCTGGCCTGATTTTCCCCCCCATATATTCGTAGGGAACGGATTCATCCGTTCCGCAGATTTGCCCCCGGCAAATCTGGCGGCGCAAGCCGCAGCGGTGGGAAATGGAACGGATAAATCCGTTCCCTACAGAAACAAAGAAGGTTGACCTATGACAATCGCAGACGTACACGCCCATATATTTCCGGACAAGCTGGCCCACAAGGCGGCGGTGTCCATCGGGGATTTTTACGATATGACCACCCACCATGCCGCCGCCTATCAGGAGCTGGTCCGGCAGGAGGCCCAGGCGGGCATCAGCTGGTGCCTGGCCTCCAGCGCGGCGACTTCGCCCAAACAGGCGGCCTCAGTCAACGGCTACATCGCCACGGTGGTCCTCCAGGACCCCCAGCTGGTGGGCATGGGCTCGCTGTATCCCACCATGGAGGACTGGGAGCCGGAGCTGGAGCGCATCCAAGCCCTGGGCCTGAAGGGCATTAAAATCCACCCGGATTTTCAGAACATCCCCATCGACGAGCCTGCCGCCGTGCCCATGTACCGGGCCATTGCCCGGGCGGGGCTTCCGGTGCTGTTTCACATGGGGGACGACCGCTATGATTATTCCGCCCCGGAGCGGCTGACGAACCTCATCCGCCAGGTGCCGGACCTCATCGCCATTGCCGCCCACTTCGGCGGCTGGCGGGCCTGGGACCGGTCCTATGCCCACATCCAGCCGGAAAACGTGTTCTATGACACCTCCAGCTCCCTGATGTACCTGGGAAAGGAGCGGGCCCTGGATTTTCTCGACCGGGCGGGAGCCCACCGGTTCCTGTTCGGCACCGACTTTCCCATGTGGACCCCGAAGGAGGAGGTACAGCGCTTTCTGGACCTGGGCCTGGACGAAACCACCCGGGACCGGATTTTATTCGGCAATTTTGAAAAACTTTTTTTAGGAGGAGCAAAATGAAGGTATTATTGGTAAACGGCAGCCCCCACGCCCAGGGCAACACCGCCCTGGCCCTGGCGGAGATGGAGAAGGTCTTCCATGAGGAGGGCATCGAAACGGTGACCATGCACATCGGTCACCAGGCCATTCGGGGCTGCATCGCCTGCGGCCAGTGCGGCCAGCTTGGCAAATGCGTTTTTGACGATGCCGTCAACGAGGGAGCGGCCCTGCTTTCGCAGTGCGACGGCCTGGTGGTGGGCAGCCCGGTGTACTACGCCTCCGCCAACGCCACCCTGGTGGCCTTCCTGGACCGGCTGTTCCGCTCTGACAAGTCCGACAAGCGGATGAAGGTGGGAGCCGCCATCGCCGCCGCCCGCCGTGGCGGCCTGACTGCCACTATGGACGAGCTGAACAAGTATTTCACCATCTGCGGAATGCCCGTGGCCTCCAGCCAGTATTGGAACGGGGTCCACGGCGGCGCCCCCGGCGAGGCCTCGGAGGATGCCGAGGGAATGCAGACCATGCGCACCCTGGCAAGAAACATGGCCTTTTTGATGAAGTCCATCGCCCTGGGCAAGCAGACCTACGGCCTGCCGGAAAAGGAACCCCCCGCCCGGACCAACTTTATTCGATAATCACAGCTTAGGGAGGGTCGTTGACCCTCCCTTCGCCGCTGCCCCCCCACAGGAAAAGCCTTACGGGACCGCCCTGTAGGGGAGGGTCACTGACCCTCCCGCTGATTTGCCCCCCCGGCAAATCAGGCGGCGCAAGCCGCAACACCGGGAAGCGGCCCCCTCGCCGGGGGCCGACGGGCGGGTTAATAACCCGCCCCTACGGCGGGCCCAAAGCCTTCCCCCGCACCCCAATACCTTCCCCCGGGGGCCGCGCAGCCGTTGCCGCTTCAGCGGCTTACGGATGCGGCGTCCCCCTTGCGGGGAGAAGGTGCCCCAGTGCGCACACTGGGGCGGATGAGGAATGCGGGCGGGAATCTCAACTGTTGTATCGGTTCGTGCCTCCACTTGCCAAAACGACTGCAACGCAGGGCACAGCCTCCCGGACGTGCCTACCTGGCTGAATCGGCTTTCCAGGCGGAAAGCCGATTGCGGCCCCCTCGGCGGGGGCCGACGGGCGGGTTAATAACCCGCCCCTACTGCGGGTGCAAAGCCTTCCTCCGAGTGTGCGGATTGCCTTTACAGAACGTAAAATAATTAACGTTTATCATTAAATAATAGTTGACAAACGTTCTCTCCTGTGGTATAACGGAAGTACCAAATACAAGGAGGGGACGCTATGAACGATACACAAACCAAACTCAGGAAAACCAGCCGGACCATTGCGGTCTTTCTTTCCATCGGCAAAATCTCGTCCATTGTGGGCATTGTGCTGGCGGGGGCCGGGCTGGTGTGCGGCCTGATTGGGCGGCCGGACATCCAGGGGTGGTTCATGGGCGTGGAGAAATATGCCCAGGCCCCGGGCGCTGATGTTCTGCTGCCCATGATGATTGTCGCCACCATGGCAGCGCTGCTGGTGGCCGCCGCCCTGTGCCATCTGCTGGAGCAGGTGTTCCGGGGCATCGGCGAGGACGGCACCCCCTTCAACCCCGCCCACGTCAGCTGCATCAAGCGTGTGGCCTGGCTGGCTCTGGCCCTGTCGGTGATGGTCAGCGTGGCGGACAATCTGGAGGCCGCCCTGCTCACCGGGGAGCGGCTGGTGCTGCTGGAGCTGGACATGGCCGCCCTGCTCTTTGCGGCCATCATCTACTGCCTGGCCTACGTGTTCGAGTACGGCTGTAAATTGCAGCAGGAGTCTGACGAAACGCTGTAAAGGAGGAAAACATGGCAGATACCAAGCTGAAAATTCAAAAGACCAGCCGCTTTGCCTATTGGATGCTGAATGTGCTGGCCGTGCTTCTGGCGGTGGGGCTGGTGGAGCTGGTGGTGACGTCCCTGCTGTATGGGGATGCTTACAGCCGAAATCAGGTGGAGGCTATGGAGGCCCTGGGGCCGGTGCTGGAGCGAATGGTGTCGGCGGTGCCTGCTGAGAAGAAATTGCAGCCGGTGCTGTTTCTGTGCCTGGGCCTGGGGGCTGTCCGCCAGGTGCTTCTGGTCCTGGCCGTGGCCCAGTTGGCGAAGGTGTTCCGCAGCGTCAGCCGCAGTGGGACCCCCTTTGCGCTCAGCCACGTCCGGCCTCTGTGGCGGGTTTTTTATCTGGCCCTGGCTTTGTTCCTGGTGGATATCGTGAAAAATGGCTTCGAAGGCCCCATGGCGGCGGGGGTGGCGGGCTATCGGCTTCAGATCAGCCTTGGCTGGGTGGCCGCCCTGGCACTGGTGGAGTGCAGCCTCAGCATTTTTCGCTATGGCTGTCAGCTCCAGCAGGAGTCTGACGAAACGCTGTGAGGTGGCCTATGGCGATTATTTTACGACTGGACCGTGTGATGGCGGACCGGAAGATTTCCCTCAACGACCTGGCGGCCCAGGTGGGCATTGCCAACGTGAACCTGTCCAAAATCAAAACCGGCAAAATCAGCGCCATCCGCTTTTCTACCCTCAACGCCATCTGCCAGGCCCTGGACTGCCAGCCCGGGGATATTCTGGAATATGCCCCGGATGGAAAGCCGTAGGGCAGGCCGCGTCGAGTTTCCGTACCGCAATAACATCCCCCAGGGGCACCCAGGTTCCGGCTACCAGCAGGCGCTGGTTGCATAAATCCAGCTTCTCCATCCGCCCGGTGACGGTCCTGTGGGACCCGCCGGGCTTTTTTTCGTCCTGGACGAAGCAGGTGACGGCAACCTCCGGCTGCTCATCCAGCTGGGCGGCCAGGGCGCAGAGGGTCTCGTTTAATTCCGCCGCCCCGTCCTCGGCCAGCTGGGGCCGCCGGTCCGTCAGACGGGCGGTTTCCGCAATGGCCTCCTCGTGGCCGTTCAGAGCGGCAAAGGGGGAAAACTGGGCCGCCCGGTCGGCATCGCTCATCCGGGCGTGGCGGGTGGAAATGGGGTGGGGAAGGCGGACAATGTCCTCATAGGGAAAGCTCATGCCTTGTGACCTCCAATCTGAGCGTTGCGGGCTATGGCGGTGGCGTCCTGCTCCAGGCTCATGGCCCGGACGATGGCGTTTTTGCCGTATTTGCCCCGGATGGTGAGAATGGCCCCCTGGCGGCGGCGCTCCCGGTCCTCCCGGAGGCGGTCGGCCTGCTGGGCGGCAGGGTCGGCGAACAGGTCCAGCTGCTGGCAGGCGGTGTCCACCGCTCCCGCCGGGATTACATGACAGGCTGTGACGGTGATGCGCCGCACCAGCAGCCCGGGGTCCACAATCCGGTCGTACAGCTGGGAGACCGCCTGCAAAAGCCGGGCGGTGGAGGCGGTATGGCCGCCTAAATTCTCACTTCCGTGGGCGTGGCGGGGGATGGCCCGGCCGTAGGGGTCCCGGACCAGGGGGCCGGCATACCGGCCCTGCTTCAGGCTTTCCATGTCGTAGCCGATGGTCAGAGTGAGCTGGTCCGCCACAAGGCCCTTGCCTACCAGGTCCAGGGACAGGGCATCGGCCATTTCCCGGACCACCAGCCTGGCCCGGTCCGGCCGGTAGGGCTGGGACAGCACCTGGCCGGAGCTTAAGGAGTGGACGCTGGGCCGGTAGGCCTTGATGTCCGCCATGGTGCAGCTTTCAAAGCCCCAGGCGTGGTCGATGAGCAGCTGGGCGTTGACACCGAAGAGCTTGTACAGCAGCTCCTCGTTGTGAAACTCCTCAGGCCCTCCGAGGGAGCACCGGGCCACGTCCCCCATGGTCCGCAGGCCCACTCCCTCCAGCTTTTTGGCGTAGCCCCGGCCGATGCGCCAGAAGTCCGTCAGAGGCCGGTGGGTCCACAGCAGCCGCCGGTAGCCGCCTTCCGTCAGCTCGGCAATGCGCACGCCGTGCTCGTCGGGGTCGGCGTGCTTGGCCAGAATGTCCATGGCCACCTTGCACAGGTACAGATTGGTGCCGATGCCGGCGGTGGCGGTGATGCCGGTGGTTTCCAGAATGTCCAGCATGATTTTCCCCGCCAGCTGCCGGGGGGTCAGGCCGTAGGTGCGCAGGTAGGCGGTGACATCCATCATCACCTCGTCGATGGAGTAGACGTGGATGTCCTCCGGGGCGATGTATTTGAGGTAGACATTGTAAATCCGGGTGCTGTAGTCAATGTAGGCGGCCATCCGGGGCGGGGCCACGATGTAGTCCACCGCCAGCTGGGGGTGGGCTTTCAGCTCCTCCGGAAAGTGGGACTTCCCGGAAAACTCCCGCCCGGGGGCGGCGCACCGCCGCAGGGCGTTGATTTCCCCCACCTTCTGGACCACCTCGAACAGCCGGGGCCGCCCGGGAATCCCCAGGGCCTTCAGGGAGGGGGACACCGCCAGACAGATGGTTTTCTCCGTCCGGCTGCTGTCGGCCACCACCAGATGGGTGGAAAGGGGGTCCAGCCCCCGAAGAATGCACTCCACCGAGGCATAAAAGGATTTCAAATCAATGGCAACATACCAACGCTCCGTCACAGCGGCAGCCTCCTTTCGGAACCTCTGAAGCAAGCGTCTGCGGCTGGACAGCGGGCCAAAATCCCTCGCTGCCAGCGCTTGCCGATTTCATCAGAAGTTCCTTTCGAATGTTTGTTCTTATATTATACAACATATGTTCGAAAAAGTCCAGAGGAAAAGTCTGCCATTTTTGAAAGGAGGACATCGGTGCAGAGCCTGCCGCCCCGGCGGCAAAAAATGCCGCCTGTACGAGGGCCGTACAGGCGGACGTTTTTTATCCCAGGATGGCCTTCAAATCCTCGTCGGGGGTGGTGATGGGGGCGATGGCGTACTGCTTGACCAGCAGGGACAGCACGTTGGGGGAAACAAAGGCGGGCAGGGTGGGGCCCAGGCGGATGTTCCGGATTCCCAGGTGCAGCAGGGTCAGCAGAATGCTCACCGCCTTCTGCTCGTACCAGGAGAGCACCAGGGACAATGGCAGCTCGTTGACCCCGCAGCCGAAGGCCTCCGCCAGGGCCAGAGCCACCTGAATGGCGCTGTAGGCATCGTTGCACTGGCCCATGTCCATGAGCCGGGGCAGGCCGCCCACGGTGCCCAGGTCCAGGTCGTTGAACCGGTACTTGCCGCAGCCCAGGGTCAGCACCAGGGTGTCGGCCGGGGTTTTCTTCACAAACTCGGTGTAGTAGTCCCGGCCGGACCGGCTGCCGTCGCAGCCGCCCACCAGGAAGAAGTGGCGGATGGCCCCGTCCTTCACCGCCTGGATGACCCGGTCGGCCACCCCCAGAACGGCGCCCCGGGCAAAGCCGGTCATCACCGTGGCGCCGCCGTTGATGCCGGTCATGGGCCGGTCATCGGGATAGCCGCCCAGGGCCAGGGCCTTCTCGATGACGGGGGTGAAGTCCCGGTCTATGTGGCGTGCACCGGGGAAGGACACCACGCCGGTGGTGAACACCCGGTCAAAATAGCTTTCTCTGGGGGGCATGAGGCAGTTGGTGGTGTAGACGACGGGGGCGGGGAGGCTTGCAAACTCCCGCTGCTGGTTCTGCCAGGCGGTGCCGAAATTGCCCTTCAGATGGGGGTACTGGCGCAGCGCCGGGTAGGCGTGGGCCGGGAGCATTTCCCCGTGGGTGTAGACGTTGATGCCCTTGCCCGCCGTCTGCTCCAGCAGCAGCTTCAAATCGTGGAGGTCATGGCCGGTGATGACGATGAAGGGGCCCTTTTCGATGGTCAGAGGCACGGTGACCGGGGCGGGGATGCCGTAGGCCCCGGTGTTGGCCCGGTCCAGCAGGGCCATGGCGGTGAGGTTGTGCTTGCCCACCTCCAAAACAATGGGCAGCAGCTCCTCTACGCCCCAGTCCTCCCCCAGGGCGAACAGGGCCTTATAGAGGAAGCGGTTGACGGCCTCGTCCTGGCAGCCCAGAATGCGTGCGTGCCAGGCATAGGCGGCCACGCCCCGGATGCCAAAGAGAATCAGGGACTTGAGGGAGCGGATGTCCTCGGGGGCGGTCCAGAGGAGCTCCATGTCGTAGTCGGCGGTGCGGCCGCAGGCGCTGGCGCAGGCGGCGCAGCCGGGGACCAGCAGTGCCCGCTGGGCGTGGACCCGGTCGATGAGGGAGGCCAGGGCCTCGTCGTCAAAGTTGACGTTGGTCAGGGTGGCGAACAGGCTCTGCTGGACCAGCTCCGCATTCCCGCCGCCGGTGATGCCGCCGTCCATGGCCCGGGCCAGGCCGATGAGGGCCCCGGTCAGCCGGTCCTGGAGGGCGGCGGTGGCGGCGGACTTGCCGCAGACCCCGGCCTTCCCCGTGCAGCCGGTGCATCCGGCGGTCTGCTCGCACTGAAAGCAAAACATTTGATTTTCCATAGAATCGCTCCTTTGTAGTGTTGTTAATTCAAAAATGATTTGATTTTCCCGTCGGTTGTGAGGATAACGGTCCGGCAGGGGATTTCCTTGCCGCTGGCGGCCAGGGCCTTGGCCACGGCCCGCTCCAGGCCGCCGCAGCAGGGCACCTCCATCCGTGCCACCAGAATGTCCCGGATTTGGTTTTCCAGGAGAATTTGGCTGAGCTTTTCCGAATAGTCCACCCCGTCCAGCTTGGGGCAGCCCATGACGAGCGCCCGCCCGGCCAAAAGCTCCCGGTGGAAGGCGGCGCAGGCAAAGGCCGTGCAGCTGGCGGCGATGAGCAGGGAAGCGCCCTGGAAATAGGGGGCCTTGGCGGGGACCAGCTTGAGCTGGACCGGCCACTGGCTGGCGGCCTCGGCCACGGCGGACCGGTCGTAGGCCGCCGCCTCCCGCTCCACAAAGGTAATGGCCCCCGCCGGACAGGCCGGAAGGCAGTCCCCCAGGCCGTCGCAGTGGTCGTCCCGCAGGAGAACGGCCTTCCCGTTTCTCATGCCAATGGCCCCCTCGTGGCAGGCGCTGACGCAAAGGCCGCAGCCGGTGCAGGCGGCGGGATTGATTTGAATGATTCTGCGAATCATAAGAATTCCTCCATTTCGGTTCGGATTGACACCGTACTGGAATTATACTATAATAAAAGCCACAAGTCGGTTTGAATTCAAACGGAAGGAGAAAAAACATGGAGGCATATCTTGGCATTTTGAAAACCACCCCCTTTTTCAGAGCCATGTCCGACGGCGAGGTGCTGTCGGTGCTGGGGTGCATGGGAGCGTCGGCGGTGTTCCGGCCGAAGGGCAGCTTCATCCTCCGTGCAGGCAGCAGCACCGAGGCCATGGGCATCCTCCTGACCGGCCGGGCCCTGATTCTCCAGGAGGACGTGTGGGGCCGCCGGAGCATTCTGGACAACCTCACCCCCGGGGACTCCTTCGGGGAGGTCTTCGCCGCCTCCATGGGCAGCTGCCTGAGCGTCAGCGTGGTGGCGGAGGCCGACTGCCAGGTGCTGCTGCTGAACGTGGGGCGGCTGCTGTCCACCTGCCCCAACACCTGCGCCCACCACGCCCAGCTCATCCGGAACCTGGTCCACGTGATTGCCAGCAAAACCCTGCGCATCCAGGAGAAGCTGAACCACATGAGCAGACGCACCACCCGGGAAAAGCTGCTGAGCTACCTCTCCGCCCAGGCCGAGCGCAGCGGCAGCCTCACCTTCACCATCCCCTATAACCGCCAGCAGCTGGCGGACTACCTGTGCGTAGAGCGGGCCGCCATGTCCGTGGCCCTGTCCCAGCTCCAAAGAGAGGGCCTTCTCCAATACCGCAAAAACGAATTCACCCTCCACACCCCGCAGCAGGCCCAAAGCACAAAAATTCCCCCCGACCAATAAGGCCGGGGGGAATCAATGTTCATTTGCATCCCCTGCATTTTGAGCAGTTTCCGCAGCAGGTGCCTTTTTTGCGGCGGCAGGTGCGCAGGGCCAGGATGAGCCAGGCGGCCAGGAGGGACAGAATCAGAAGTTCCATAGAAGCTCCTTTTCGAATTTGAAAAATGGAATCAAACAATCAGCAGCAGAATGCGGTATACAGCGAAGGACACGGCCCAGGCGACGGCGCATTGGCCCAGGGCCACGCCGGCGGCCCTTCGGCCGGAGCCCAGCTCCCGCTTGACGGCGGAGATGGCCGCCACGCAGGGGGTGTACAGCAGGGTGAAGATGAGAAAGCTCACGGCGGTGACCGGGGTGAACAGGGTCCCCAGGGCGGCGGCGGTGACCTCGGACCCGGAGGCGGTGAGGATGCCCAGGGTGGAGACCACCGATTCCTTGGCGATGAAGCCGGTGATGAGGGCCGTCACCACCCTCCAGTCGCCGAAGCCCAGCGGGGCGAACAGGGGCGTCAGCAGGCTCCCGGCGGAGGCCAGCAGGCTGTCTGCGCCGGTTTCCACCAGGTTCAGCCGGAGGTCAAAGGATTGCAGGAACCAGACGAGAATGGTGGCCACGAAGATGACGGTGAAGGCCCGGGTGAGAAAATCCCTGGCCTTGTCCCAGCACAGCTGGCCGGTGCTTTTCAGGGAGGGGAACCGGTAGGCCGGCAGCTCCATGACGAAGGGCACGGGATTGCCCCTGTAGGCGGTGGCCCCCAGGACCCTGGCGGCCAGAATGCCCACCAGAATGCCGGAAATGTACAGGCCAATCATCACCAGCGCCCCGTATTTCGGGAAAAAGGCGGCGGTGAACACGGCGTAAATGGGAATTTTTGCAGAGCAGCTCATAAAGGGGGTCAGCAGAATGGTCAGCCGCCGGTCCCGCTGGGATGCCAGGGTCCGGGTGGCCATGATGGCGGGCACCGAGCAGCCGAAGCCGATGAGCAGAGGCACGATGCTCCGGCCGGACAGGCCGATTTTCCGCAGCAGCTGGTCCATGACGAAGGCCACCCGGGCCATATACCCCGTGTCCTCCAGAATGGACAGGAAGAAAAACAGCACCACGATAATGGGCAGAAAGCTCAGCACGCTGCCCACCCCGGCGAAAACCCCGTCCACCACCAGACTCTGGACCACCGGGTTCAGGCCATAGGCCGTCAGACCGGCGTCCACCCAGGCGGTCAGCGCGTCGATGCCCATGGCCAGCAGGTCCGAGAGAAAAGAGCCGATGACGTTGAAGGTCAGGTAGAAAATGGCCAGCATCACCGAGAAAAACAGAGGCAGGGCCAGATACCGGTTGGTGACCACCCGGTCGATGGCCTCGCTGCGCCGCCGCTCCCGGGATTCGCCGCCCTTGACCACCGTGGCATTGCAGACGGATTTAATGAAGGCATAGCGCATATCCGCCAGGGCGGCGTTGCGGTCCATGCCGTGGTCGTGCTCCATCTCCCGGACGCTGTGCTCCACCAGCTCCAGCTCGTTTTCGCTGAGCTCCAGCCGGGAGACAATGTCCCCGTCGCCCTCGATGAGCTTGGTGGCGGCAAAGCGCAGGGGAATCCGGGCGGCCTGGGCGTGGTCCTCAATCTGGTGGGCCACGGCGTGGATGCACCGGTGGACGGGGCCGGGGGTGCAGAAGTCAAAGACGGCGGGCAGGGTGCGGCTTCTGGCCGTGGCCACGGCAATGCGAATCAGCTCGTCCACGCCCTCGTTTTTCACGGCGGAAATGGGCACCACCGGGATGCCCAGGGCCTGGGACAGCCCCTGAATGTCAACAGTGCCGCCGCCGGAGCGGAGCTCGTCCATCATGTTCAGGGCCAGCACCATGGGCAGCCGCATTTCCAGCAGCTGTAAGGTCAGGTAGAGGTTTCGCTCGATGTTGGTGGCATCGGTGATGTTGATGATGCAGTCGGGCCGTTGGTTCAGAATAAAGTCCCGGGTGACAATCTCCTCGGGGGTGTAGGGCCGGATGGAGTAAATACCCGGAAGGTCCACCACGGTGCAGTCCTTCTGGCCCCGGATGAGGCCGGACTTCTGGTCCACGGTGACCCCGGGGAAGTTGCCCACGTGCTGGTTGGAGCCGGTGAGCTGGTTGAACAGGGTGGTTTTGCCGCAGTTCTGGTTGCCTGCCAGTGCAAAAATCATACTGCCGCCTCCACTTCAATCTGGTGGGCATCGTCCTTGCGGATGGACAGGGCGTAGCCCCGGACCCGCAGCTCCATGGGGTCCCCCAGGGGGGCCACCTTTACTACCCGGACAATGGTTTTGGGAATCAGCCCCATGTCCAGCAGCCGGCACCGCAGAGCCCCCTCGCCGCCTACGGTCCGGATGACAGCGTCCCGGTTCAGCGGAAGATTGTCTAATGTCATATGCATCGCTCCTTCTGGTTAGGAATAACTAACTGACAGAAGTTTACCATGACTAACTGCATTTGTCAAGCAGAAAATGAAAAAAATGTCACTGCAGGCCGGTGCGCCCGCAGTGACAGGGGAGTTACATTTTATGCTGCTGGGCCCGGATGTGCTCCATGAGCCTTTGGCAGGTCTCCTGGCTCAGGTCGTGCTCGATTTTGCAGGCATCGGCCTCGGCGTTTTCCGGGCTGACTCCCAGGGAGAGAAAGAAGTCCCGCAGCAGCCGGTGGAGCTCGTAGATGTGCTCGGCAATGACCTGACCGGCGGGCAGCAGGGTGATGAAGCCGTCGGGGTCCATTTCGATGTAGCCCTCGGCCCGGAGATTTTTCATGGCCACGCTGACGCTGGGCTTGGAGTAGTCCAGATGCCGGGCAATGTCAATGGAGCGCACCGCCCCCAGCTGCTCCCGCAGCTGCAAAATCGCCTCCAGATAGTCCTCCGCAGACCTTTGAATTTTCACAGTCTCACCTCCGGCGTGTTGATGGGATTTCCGGCCTAGCCCGCTGCCGGGCCGGTGCTTTCTACTAGCTTACCATATCCGGGGCGAATTTGCAATCCGGGAAATGGGGCTTTTCGGGCAGTTTTCGTTGACAATCCCTTTCCGGGCTTTTATAATGAAAGAAAAAAAGGGGGGAACAGGCTATGCTGCGTGTTTTTTTGGTGGAGGATGAGAGCGTCATCCGGGAGACTCTGCGTGATACCATGCCCTGGGCCCGGTGCGGGTATACCTTTGTGGGGGAGGCCTCCGATGGGGAGATGGCCCTGCCCCTGATTCGCAAGGCCCGGCCGGACGTGATCATCACCGACATCCGGATGCCCTTTATGGACGGGCTGGCCATGAGCCGGCTGGTGCTGGAGGAGCTTCCGGAGGTGAAAATCATCATCATCTCCGGCTACGACGATTTCGAATACGCCCGCCAGGCCATCCGGATTGGTGTGGAGCAGTATCTGCTCAAGCCCGTCACCAAGGCCAGCCTGATGAACGTCCTCCGGGAGGTCCGGGAGAAAATCGAGCAGGAGCGGGCCCAGCAGAGCTACCAGGCCCAGTTCCAGCAGGACTCCCAGGAATACGAGCAGTACGCCCGCCACAGCTTCATGGAGCGGGTGGTGGCGGGGCGGCTGTCGGTCCAGCAGATTTACGAGGAGGCGGGGAAGCTGGGGCTGGACCTGCGGGCCCAGAGCTACTGCCTGGCCCTGTTTTCGGTGCTGGGGGAGACCTACTCCGAGTCCGACGCCCAGGTCCGGGAGGCTCTGCTGGGCCATTTTATGAAGCACCCGGAGTACCTGCTGCTGCGCTGGAACCTGACCACCTACATGGTGCTGCTGAAGGGGGACGCCGACAAAATGGAGGGCTACCTCCAGCGCTGCACCGCAGCGGTCCAGAGCTGCTACAGCGGCCTGGACCAGGAGCAGAAGTGGTACCTGGCGGTGGGAAAGCCCACCCGGCGGCTCAGCGCTCTGCCGGGCTGCTTTGAGGAGGTGTCCCGGCTGTGGGCCTACCGCTATATCCAGCCCCAGAGCCACATCCTCACGGCGGAGACCGTGGGGGCCGTGCCGGAAAATCAGCCGGAGGCCAGCCTGTCTCGGCTGGATGTGGCGAAATTCAACCCCACCATTTTGCTGGGGGTTATGCAGAACGCCACGGTGGAGGAGATTCCCAGCTTTGTGGGGGAATTTCTCCACGGGGTCCAGGAGGCCCTCCGGTCCAAGCCCTTCTGCCAGTATCTGATGCTCAGCGCCCGGTTTACGGCCACGGAGTACGTGCAGTCCCTGGGGGTGTCCCAGGAGGAGCTGCTGGCAGGTCTGGAGCATCTGGACATGGTGGGCCGGCCTGTGGGCGAGGGGGACCTGGGGCGGTATCTGGTGGAAATGCTCATCCGGGCGGTAAAGCTCCGGGACAGAAGCTCCACCAATCAGTACCGGGACCTGCTGGGCCAGGCGGTGGCCTATATCGACAGCCACTATGCCGACGAACGGCTGTCCCTGAACCAGGTGGCCCGGGAGGTCAACATCAGCGCCAACTATCTCTCGGCGGTGTTCAGCCAGGAGATGGAGTGCACCTTCATTGAATACGTCACCGGCAAGCGGATGGCCCGGGCCCGGGAGCTGCTGCGCACCACCGACAAGCGCTCCGGCGAGGTGGCCATGGAGGTGGGGTACAAGGACCCCCACTATTTCAGCTTCCTCTTTAAGAAAACCCACGGCTGCACGCCCCGGGACTACCGGGCAGGAGGGAAGCGATGAAAAAGCCTGCCTCCATTTCCCGGCAGATGCGGCGGCTGGTGTATGCCTTCTCGGCCCTGACGGCGGCGGTGCTGCTGATTGCGGCGGCCACTTTGCTGATTTACCAGACCCGCTACCGGGGGATTCTGCACAATCTGACCACGGCGTCGGAATTTAACCAGGACTTCAAAACCGATGTGGATTTGAAAATGTACTACTTCGTGGTGGAAAGCCGCTACTCCGAGGGCCTGCCTCTGACGGAGATTCGGGCGGCCCAGGCCCTGGCCCGGGAGCTGCGCGCCAGCACCACCCACCGGGAGAGCCTGCAGGCCATCACCAGCGTGCTGGACCTCAGCGAAAACCTGGAGGCGGAGGTCTGTCAGATTCGGGACACCGAAAGCTACGACCAGCGGCAGATTCAGCTGGAAAACAACGTCTATGTCATCACCGATTTGATTCGGGAGTATATGTCCAACTACCTCTACAGCGAGGCGGTCCAGCTCAACACCCTGCAGCAGCAGATGGGCCGCCAGCTGCTGCTGGAAATGGTGCTGCTGGCCCTGGGAGCCGGGGCGGTGTTCGCTCTGCTGACCCGCCATGCCCTGCGGCTGGGCCAGTCCATTGCCCAGCCCATTGTCCATCTCAGCCGCCGGGTCCAGCAGATTGGCGGCGGGGACCTGGAGGTCCACACCCCGGTGGCCTCGGATGTCCGGGAGGTCAGCACCCTGAGCGAGGGCGTGGAGCAAATGGCCCAGCGGATGGGCCAGCTGATTCAGGAGACCACCGAAAAGCAGCAGAGCCTGCGCCGGATGGAGCTGGCCCTGCTCCAGGCCCAGATTAACCCCCACTTCCTGTACAACACCATGGACACCATTATCTGGCTCATGGAGGCGGAGAAAAATGAGGAGGCGGTGGAGATGGTGTCCAACCTTTCCAGCTTCTTCCGCCACTCCCTCAGCAAGGGGGAGGATGTCATCACCGTGGACCAGGAGGCGGGCCAGGTCAGGAGCTATCTGCAGATTCAGCAGGTCCGCTACAAGGACATTCTGACCTACACCATCGACATTGCCCCGGAGCTCCGGGAGGTGCGGCTGCCCAAGCTGACCTTGCAGCCCCTGGTGGAAAACGCCCTGTACCACGGCATCAAGCTGAAGCGGGCCAAGGGCGTGATTGCCGTCACCGGCCGGCTGGAAAAGGGGGAGGCCCTGCTCCAGGTCCGGGACGACGGCGTGGGAATGTCCCGGGAGCGGCTTGCAGAGCTTCGCAGCGCCATGGACCGGGGAGAGCGGGTGGGCTTCGGCCTGTCCACCGTCCACGAGCGGCTGAAGCTGTTCTTCGGGCCGGACTACGGCCTGGAGGTGGAGAGCCGGGAGGGCCTGGGAACGGTGATTACCGCCCGGATTCCCCTGGGAAAGGAGATTTGACCGTGAAAAAAGTGCTGTGCGTCCTTCTTGCGCTGCTGCTGACCATGACGGGCTGCGCCCGGCAGGCGGCGGAGCCGGAGGAGGAGCTGATTGTGGTGGGAATGTCCCAGGTGGGGGCGGAGTCCGACTGGCGGGTGGCCAACACCGAGTCCATGCGCCGGGAGTTTACCGAGGAAAAGGGCTACCGCCTGCTGTTCGAGGATGCCCGCCAGAAGCAGGAAAACCAAATCAGCGCTATCCGCCGGTTTATCCAGCAGCGGGTGGACTATATTGTGGTCATGCCCATCGGGGAGACCGGCTGGGACTCCGTGCTTCAGGAGGCCAAAAAGGCGGGCATTCCGGTGATTTTGGTGGACCGGACGGTGGATGTGGAGGACGAGAGCCTCATCGCCGCCCGGGTGGGCGCGGATTTTTACGGCGAGGGCCGGAAGGCGGTGGCCTGGATGGAGCAGACCTTCGGCGCAGAGCCCATCCGCATTGTCCACATCCAGGGCACCCTGGGGGCCACCTCCCAGCTGGGCCGGACGGCGGCTCTGGAGGAGGGGCTGGCCCGGAACGAGAGCTGGGAGCTTCTGGCCCAGCTGGACGGGGACTACACCCAGGCCAAATCCTACGAGCTGATGAGCGACTATCTCAGCCAGTTTCCGGTCCGGCCCAAAATCGACGTGGTCTACTGCGAAAACGACAACGAGGCCTACGGAGCCATCGAGGCTCTGGAGGAAAACGGCTACATCTGCGGCCCGGAGGGGGTGGCGGTGATTTCCTTTGATGCCGCCATCGACGCTCTGCTGTACTGCCGGGAGGGGAAAATCGCCCTGGAGGTGGAGTGCAACCCCCTGCTGGGCCCCCTGGCGGAGTCGGTGATCCGCAGCCTGGAAGCAGGCCAGACCCCGGAGAAAAACTACTATGTGGACGAGCAGGTGTTCCTGCCCGGGGACATCACCGACGAGCTGCTGGGAACCAGAGAGTATTAGGAGGATTTATCTATGAAAACCATGCCGAACGGAAGCAGAGCAAAAAACCGGGCGGCCCTGGTGCTGCTGATTGCCTCGGCGGCGCTGGCGCTGCTGCTGCCCAGGGGCTGGCTGGCCCTGGCGCTGGTGCTGGGGCTGATTGCCGCCGCCGGGGTGCTGCTGCTGAGTGCCAACCGCTGCCCCTACTGCGGCACCGTATTCCGGGGCCTGTACTGGTCAAAGCCCACCGCCGGCCATTGCGGGCGGTGTGGGAAAATGATTGTCTTCGACGACGCCGCCCCTTGACTTTTTCCTCCGGCTGGACTATAATAAGCATAGAAACAGGGTGCTGCCCATAGACGGTCAGCCCCCATGCTTGGTTAAGGAAGTAACCGCACAGGTGGGACTGGGGCGGTTACTTCTTTTTTGTAATCTGGTAAACCAGGTTGACAATGCCGATGATTACAAGACAAAGCTCTAAAACTTCGGATGTACTCATGGGACAGCCCCCCTTTCCTGCGAACTGGGGGCAAAGAAGCGCCCCCGAAGATGGGGGCATGACCGCCTGAATCTAAGACAGCACCCTGGGTCCCGATGGGACCGGTGTTATCGTACCAAATCTGACAGAAATTGTCAACAAAATGCGAAGAAAAATCCCTCTTTGGCCAGCGGTCAAAGGGGGATTTCCGTATTGCGGGGAATCAGCCGCTGTCCCGGACCATCAGCTCCCAGGGGAGGACCGCTGAGCGGCTGGGGCGGCCCTGGAGCTGGAGCAGCAGGGCCCGGGCGGCCTCGGCGCCCATGCGGCAGCCCTGGTGGCCCAGGGAGGTGATGGACACGGGGCTGATTTGGCTGTAGTAGCTGTTGTCAAAGCTGACCACCGCCACGTCCCGGGGCACCCGGAGGCCCTGGGCCAGCAGCACCTGAATCAGGTGGAAGGCAATTTCGTCGTTGTAGCAGATGATGCCCGTGACACCGGCCAGCCGCTGGGACAGGAACCCGGCCAGCAGGGCGGTGTTTTTTTCGTCCACAATCTGCCTGCGCTGGTCGGTGTCGTACCAGCAGATTCGGTGGTCCGGCAGAGGAAGCCCCGCATCCCGGAGGGCGCACACAGCGCCGCTGTAGCGCTCCGGGCCCTGGGCGTCGTCGCTTTTGAAAATGCCGCCGATGGCCCGGTGGCCCTTTTCCATGAGGTACTGGGCCAGGCGGCAGCCGCCGGCGTAGTTGTCGTCGGTGACGGCGGGGATGTGGGAGAGGCTCCCGTAGCTGCCCTGGAAAAAGACGATGGGAATGTGCATCCGGTGGAGCTTCTGGTACAAATCGGCGTTGGGGGTGGGCAGGGCGGTTTTGGAGCCCTCCACCAGAATGCCTCCCACCGGCCGCTCCAGAAGGGACCGGAGAATCTCCCGCTCCGCCGACACCTGGTTCAGGGTCACGTGGACCCGGAGCCGGTAGCCGTGGTGCTGGAGCACCGATTCCATGTCGTGCAGCAGGCTGGGGAAGATGTACTCGTCCACAAAGGTGGTAATCACGGCGATTTCCATGGCGGCCGGAGACTGGCGGCCGGTGATGTAGGCCCCGCTGCCCTGGCGCTTCTGGATGAGACCCTCCTGGGCCAGCAGCTCCAGAGCGTGGCGGACGGTCTGGCGGCTCATGTGATACCGCTCGCTGAGCTCCCGCTCGGTGGGCAGCCGGTAGCCCCGTTCGTTTTCGTGGGTGGCAATCCCCTCCCGCAGCAGCTGGGCCAGAACCCGGTATTTAAGCGCCATACTCGCCGCCTCCTTCGCTTGTTTTGTATATTATAGCAGAAAGCGGGGCTAATGTGGAGTAAAATTTGGTTGAGATACTTAAGGTGTTTCGAATTGTGTACGGAAAAAGTGAAAATATACCCCGGGAAGCCAAAAGTTTTTTCGGAAATTTTCCCACTTTCCAGGAAAAATTTCAAAGAAGATTGGTCCGGCTCTGCGTTTTCACAAGGCCGCAGCCGGACCAAAGGGGGACTGAATTGTAAAATATTCAACAAATTTTCGTAAAAATCGTAAAATATCAAACAACCGGAAGGGGGAAACTGAAAATTGGTACGCATCACGAAAAAGCGGCTAAAATTTGTATTGTATATTCAAGCGAAACCGTCCGTCCGCCGTTGACTTTCCCGCCGTTTCGCTCCATAATACAGGTACAAACCCCGCAGGGACGCAGTCCCCCGGGAAAATTTGAAAGTGAGGAAAAAACAATGAAGAAACTGATTGCGATGCTCCTGGCCCTGATGCTGGTTATGAGCCTGGCCGCCTGCGGCGCTCCCGCTGCCGCCCCCGCCACCGAGGCCCCCAAGGCCGACGCCCCCGCCACCGAAGCCCCCGCTGCTACCGAGGCCCCCGAGGCTCCCGCTGAGCTCATCAAGGTCGGCATCATCAACAACGACCCCAACGAGTCCGGCTACCGTACCGCCAACGACAGAGACATGAAGAACACCTTCACCGCCGAGAACGGCTACGAGGCCTCCTTCGCTTACAGCCTGAAGAACGACGAGCAGATTGCCGCCGCCCAGAAGTTCATCCAGGACGAGGTTGACTACCTGCTGCTGTCCGCCGCCGGCACCTCCGGCTGGGATTCCGTTCTGCGCGACGCTCAGGATGCCGGCATCCAGGTCATCCTGTTCGACCGTACCATCGACGCTGACGAGAGCCTGTACGTTGCCTCCATCGTTTCCGACATGGCCAAGGAAGGCCAGACCGCCGTTGACTGGCTGGCTTCCCAGAACAAGGACGTCTACAACGTCATCCACATCCAGGGTGTGATGGGCTCCGCTGCTCAGATCGGCCGTACCGGCGCTCTGGACGAGATGGTCGCCGCCAACGACAACTGGAACATGGTCACCCAGCAGACCGCCGAGTGGAACGCTGAGACCGCTCAGCAGATTGTCCAGGCCGTCATCGACTCCGGCAAGGAGTTCAACGTCATCTACGCAGAGAACGACGACATGGCCAAGGGCGCTGTGGCTGCTCTGGACAAGGCCAACATCTCCCACGGTGTGGACGGCGATGTGATCGTCATGGGCTTTGACTGCAACAAGTGGGCTCTGGAGGAGCTGCTGGCTGGCAACTGGAACTACGACGGCCAGTGCAACCCCTTCCAGGCTTCCTACATCCACGACATCATCATGGGCCTGGAGGCCGGCAATGCGCCTGCTGAGAAGGTCGTCGTTATGGACGAGAAGGGCTTCGACGCTTCCACTATCACCCAGGAAGACGTGGATAACTACGGCATCTAATTTAATCTAACCAGCAGGCGGTACGGATATATCCGCATATCCGCACCGCCTGCCTTTTTTCTTGCAGCAAAATACGAATGGAGGCGACTATCATGCAAGAGGGCGTCGTGCTTCAGATGCGCGGCATCTGCAAATATTTCCCCGGCGTGAAGGCACTGCAAAATGTGGACTTCACCCTGCGGGAAGGAGAAATCCACGCACTGATGGGAGAAAACGGTGCTGGCAAATCCACCCTCATCAAGGTCCTGACCGGTGTCTACCAGAAGGACGAGGGCCACGTGTTCATCAAGGGCCGGGAAAAAGAGGCCCACATCCGCTCCCCCCAGGATGCCCAGGGCCTGGGCATCAGCACGGTCTACCAGGAGATTACCCTGTGTCCCAACCTGACCGTGGCAGAAAATATGTACATCGGCCGGACCGCCGGGGCCATGACCAACTGGCATCAGATGAATGCCGGGGCCAAAAAAATTCTGGATTCTCTGGAAATCCCCGCCTCCCCCCAGCAGCAGCTGGGCAGCTGCTCCATCGCCGTGCAGCAGATGGTTGCCATCGCCCGGGCGGTGGACATGGAGTGCAAGGTGCTGATTCTGGACGAGCCCACCTCGTCGCTGGACGAGCAGGAGGTTGTCAAGCTCTTTAAGCTCATGCGGGACCTGCGGGCCAAGGGCGTGGGCATCATCTTTGTCACCCATTTCCTGGACCAGGTCTACGAGGTCTGCGACCGCATCACCGTCCTGCGGGACGGCCAGCTGGTGGGCGAGTACGTCATCGAGGACCTGCCCCGGGTCCAGCTGGTGTCCAAAATGCTGGGCAAGGAGCTGGACGACCTGTCCGACATTAAGAAGGAGGGCGAGACCGGCCCCGTGGACGAGACCGGCGCCCCGGTGCTGGAGGCCAGGGGCCTGGTCAGCGAGGCGGGCATCAAGCCCTTTGACTTCCACATCCGCAGAGGCGAGGTCAACGGCTTTACGGGCCTGCTGGGCTCCGGCCGCAGCGAGTGTGTCCGGGCCATCTTCGGCGCAGACCGGGTCACCGGCGGCCAGGTGTCCATGGACGGCAAAAAGGTCCGCATCAAAAAGCCTCTGGACGCTATGAAGCAGGGCGTAGGCTATCTGCCCGAGGACCGCAAGCGCGACGGCATTGTGGGGGACCTGTCCGTCCGGGAGAACATCATCCTGGCCATGCAGGTGCTCAAGGGCGTGTTCCATCCCATCTCCCGGGCCCAGGCGGAGAAGTACGCCGACGAGTACATCAAGCTCCTGGAAATCAAAACCGCCTCCACCGAGACCCCCATCCGTCAGCTCTCCGGCGGCAACCAGCAGAAGGTGATTCTGGCCCGCTGGCTGCTGACCAACCCCCAGTATCTGATTCTGGACGAGCCCACCCGGGGCATTGACATCGGCACCAAAATCGAAATTCAGAAGCTGGCCCTGAAGCTGGCCGCCGAGGGCAAGAGCGTGACCTTCATCTCCTCCGAGATTGACGAAATGCTGCGCACCTGCTCCCGCCTGATTGTCCTGCGGGACCGGAAGGTGGTGGGCCAGCTGACCGGAGAGGACCTGACCCAAAGTAAAATCATGGCAACCATCGCCGGAGGTGACAAATCATGACCCAGACCAAAACGCCCCTGCATCAGAAAACCGGATCGGCCCTGAAGGCCCTGGTCCGCAAGCAGATTTTCATTCCCCTGGCGGCACTGCTGATTTTGGTGGTTTTCAACCTGATCGCAGACCCCTCCTTCTTCGCAATCGAATTGGGCTACAGCGCCGCCGGCGACCCGGTGCTGTCCGGCTATCTCATCACCATTCTGGACAACGCCTCGGAGCTGGCAATCCTCGCCATCGGCATGACCCTGGTCACCGCTGCCTCCGGCGGACAGGATATCTCCGTGGGCGCAACCATCGCCATTGCAGGCAGCGTGGTGCTGCGGGTGCTGTGCGGCACCGAGTCCCGGCCTGAGATGCTCCAGGCCCCCATCTGGGTGGCCTTCCTGGTGTGCTGCGTGGTGTCCATGCTCTTTGGTGCCTTCAACGGCACATTGGTTGCCTACTTCAAGATTCAGCCCATGGTGGCAACCCTCATTATGTTCACCGCAGGCCGCTCCATCGCCGCCTGGATTAACAACAACGAGCTGCCCATCATCAGCGATGCCGTCTTCGGCTACTTCGGCAACTTCATCCCCGGCATCCCCATTCCCACCCCGGTGTTCATTGCGGTGGCCTGCATGATTCTCATTGCCCTGGCCCTGAAATTCACCACCCTGGGCCTGTATACCCAGGCCGTGGGCATCAACCCCCACGCCTCCCGGCTCAACGGCATGGACCCCGCCGTGGTGAAGCTGGTGACCTATGTGATTCTGGGCCTGTGCGTGGCCGTGGCCGGCTTCATCAAGGTCAGCCGCTTTTCCAGCATCAACTACTCCGTGGTGGCCAAGGACATCGAAATGGACGCCATTCTGGCGGTGGCCCTGGGCGGCAACGCCCTCAGCGGCGGCAAGTTCAACATGACCGCCTCCATCCTGGGCGCCTATGTCATCCAGTTCCTCACCACCACCCTGTATAAATTCAACGTGGTGTCCAGCGCCCTGCCTGCCTACAAGGCGGTGGTGGTCATCATCCTGGTGGTGCTCAGCGCCCCGGTGTTCCGCGAGAAAATGGCGGCCGCCTGGAAGGAACTGACCCACAATCCCAAGATTAAGAAGGAGGCGGCCTGATATGCCTGAGCTGAATGCCCAAACCAAGCGTCTGAAGCCCCGGGGCAGTATGTCCGATACCAACCTGCTGCTCATCATCACCGTGTGCGTGTTTTTCGCTATGTATGCGGCGGCGGTGGTGTTTCTGGGTGCAGGCTTCCTGAAGCCCCAGACCTTCTTCAACATCCTCAACGAAAACGCCAGCCTCATCATCCTGGCCTGCGGCATGAGCCTGGTGATGATTACCGGCGGCATCGATATCTCCGTTGGCACCCTGACGGCCCTGGTGTGCATGAGCTGCGCCGTTCATCTGGACTACAGCGGCGGCAGCGTGGCCACCGCTGTGGTCATGGCTCTGGGCATCGGACTGCTGTTCGGCCTGGTCCAGGGCTTCCTGGTGGCCTACCTGGAGATTCAGCCCTTCATCGTCACCCTGGCGGGTATGTTCTTCGCCAAGGGCATGACCACCATCGTCAACGCCACCCAGTTCAACGTAGAGCACGAGGGCTTCCAGGCTCTGAAGGCCACCCGCATCTACGTTCCCGGCCTTGGCTCCATCAACAAGCTGGGCAAATACGTCCCCGCCTATGTGGAAATCGGCGTGATTGTGGCCATCGTCACGGTGATTGTCCTGTTTATCCTCCTGCGCTGGACCAAGCTGGGCCGGAATTTCTACGCCGTGGGCGGCAACGCCCAGAGCGCCAATATGCTGGGCATCAACGTGCGCCGGACCCGGTTCCTGGCCCATGTGCTGTGCAGCGTGCTGGCCGGTATCGGCGGCTTTGTCTACTTCCTCCACGTGGGCTCCGGCTCGCCCTCCCACGCCGCAGGCGCTGAAATGAACGCCATTGCCTCCTCCATCATCGGCGGCACCATGCTCACCGGCGGTGTCGGCAATATCGTTGGCACCTTCTTCGGCGTGCTGTCTCTGAGCACCATCAAGAATATCGTGGCCTCCCTGGGCCTGGATGAGGCCTGGTGGACCAACATCACCGTGGCGGCCATGATCTGCCTGTTCCTGGTGATTCAGAGCCTGGTCCTGCGCCGCAAGGGCAAGAGCAAATAAAAGGAGAGAGCCT
This sequence comes from Eubacteriales bacterium, assembly GCA_030536515.1. GTDB lineage: Bacteria > Bacillota > Clostridia > Oscillospirales > Oscillospiraceae > Faecousia. Next base: position 20,656 of record JAUNPV010000011.1, on the reverse strand, counting down.
ATGAAAACCTATCTTGGCATCGAGCTGGGCTCCACCCGCATCAAGGCGGTGGCGGTGGACGAGCAGCTGGCCCCCGCCTCCTCCGGGGACTATACCTGGAAGAGCACCTACGAAAACGGCATCTGGACCTATTCTCTGGACGAGGTCTGGACCGGCCTGAAGGCCGCCCTGTCGGGCCTCCAGAACCGGGAGACCGTGGCCGCCATGGGCGTGTCCGCCATGATGCACGGCTACCTGGCCTTTGACGAAAACTGGAACCTGCTGACTCCCTTCCGGACCTGGCAGAACACCATCACCGCCCAGGCCGCCCAGCGCCTGACCGCCGAATTCGGCTTCAACATCCCCCAGCGCTGGTCCATTGCCCACCTGTACCAGGCGGTGCTGAACGGGGAGGACCATGTGCCCCGCATCGCCCACATCACCACCCTGGCAGGCTACGTCCACTTCATGCTCACCGGGGTCAACGCCATCGGCGTGGGCGAGGCCAGCGGTATGTTCCCCATCGACTCGGAAACCAACGACTATGACGAGGAAATGCTCCGCAAATTCGAGGCCCTCACAGCGGACCAGCGCTGGAGCATCCGGGAGCTGCTGCCCCAGGTGCTGGTGGCCGGTGAGTTTGCCGGTGTGCTCAGCGACCGGGGCGCAGCCCTGCTGGATAACCTGCTGGCCCCCGGCATCCCCTTTGCCCCCGCCGAGGGCGATGCAGGCACCGGCATGACGGCCACCAACGCCGTGGCCCCCCGGACCGGCAACGTGTCCGCCGGTACCTCCATTTTCTCCATGGTGGTGCTGGAGCGGCCGCTGAAAAGGGTCTATCCCGAAATCGACCTGGTGACCACCCCCACCGGCAAGGCCGTGGCCATGGTCCACTGCAACAACTGCACCAATGACATGAACGCCTGGGTGGGTGTTTTGAAGGAGGTTGCCAACCTCTTTGGGGCCCAGCCCACCACCAACGAGCTCTACACCCGGCTGTACCAGTACTCCCTGCTGGGCGAGCCGGACTGCGGCGGCGTGCTGACCTACAATTATCTGGCAGGCGAGGGTGTCACCCACCTGGACGAGGGCCGCCCCATGGTGGTCCGCCGCCCGGACAGCGCCTTCACCCTGGCCAATTTCCTCCGGTCCCAGCTCTACGCCACCATGTCCACCCTGAAAATCGGCATGGACATCCTGGCCGACGAGGGCGTGGCCATTGACAGTCTCACCGGCCACGGCGGCCTGTTCAAGACCCCGGTGGTGGGCCAGAAGTACATGGCCGCCGCCTGCAACGCCCCGGTCACCGTCATGGAGACCGCCGGAGAGGGCGGCCCCTACGGCATGGCCCTGCTGGCCGCCTACATGGCCGAGAAAAACGGCATGACCCTGGAGCAGTTCCTGAGCAGCCGGGTCTTTGCCTCCACCAAGAGCGTGACCCTGGCCCCGGAGCCGGAGGATGCCGCCGGATTCAACGCCTACCTGACCCGCTACAAAAACGGCCTGGCCGCCCAGCGCACCGCCGTAGAATCCATTTAATGAGGAAAAATGCTATGAAAAAGTACGAATTTTGGTTTGTCGTCGGCTCCCAGTCCCTGTACGGCCCTGAGGTTCTGGAGACCGTTGCCCAGCGGGCTGCCGAAATGGCCCGGAAGATGAGCGCAAATCTGCCCTTCCCCCTGGTCTACAAGGTCACCGCCATGAGCAATGCCCAGATTACCCGGATTATCCGGGAGGCCAACTACGACGACAGCTGCGCCGGCATCGTCACCTGGTGCCACACCTTCTCCCCCAGCAAAATGTGGATCAACGGCCTGGCCAGCCTCCAGAAGCCCTGGTGCCACTTTGCCACCCAGTATAACCGGGAGATTCCCAACGAGGACATCGACATGGACTTTATGAACCTGAACCAGGCCGCCCACGGCGACCGGGAGCACGGCTTCATCGGTGCCCGGCTCAGAGCCCCCCGGAAGGTCATCGCCGGTTACTGGGAAAATGAGGACGTTCAGGCCCGGATTGCCGCCTGGATGAAGGCCGCCGTTGGCGTGGCCGTGTCCAGGGACATGAAGGTCATGCGCTTTGGCGACAATATGCGGGAGGTGGCCGTCACCGAGGGCGACAAGGTGGAGGTCCAGATGAAGCTGGGCTGGCAGGTGAACACCTGGGCCGTGGGCGACCTGGTCAAAGAGATGAACGCCGTCACCGAGGCGGAAATCGATGCCTTGGTCGCCCAGTACACCGCCGACTATGACATCGCCACCGGGAACACTGAGGCTGTCCGCTATCAGGCCAGGGAAGAAATTGCCATGAAGAAGATGCTGGAGGCCGAGGGCTGCATGGCCTTCTCCAACACCTTCCAGGACCTGTACGGCATGGAGCAGCTGCCGGGCCTGGCCTCCCAGCACCTGATGGCCCAGGGCTACGGCTACGGCGGCGAGGGCGACTGGAAGGTCAGCGCCATGACCGCCATTATGAAGGCCATGGGCGAAAACGGCAACGGCGCCTCCGCCTTCATGGAGGACTACACCTACCATCTGGTGGAGGGCCGGGAATACTCCCTGGGCGCCCATATGCTGGAGGTCTGCCCCAGCCTGGCCGCCGGACGGCCCCGGATTGAGACCCATCCCTTAGGCATCGGCATGAACGAAAAGGACCCGGCCCGGCTGGTGTTCGAGGGCAAGGAAGGGGACGCCATCGTGGTCTCCCTCATCGACGTGGGCGGCCGCCTGCGGCTGATCTGCCAGGACATCCACTGCGTCAAGCCCATTATGCCCATGCCCAACCTGCCGGTGGCAAGAGTCATGTGGCAGGCGGAGCCCAGCCTCACCACCGGCGTGGAGTGCTGGATTATGGCCGGCGGCGCCCACCACACGGTGCTCAGCTACGACGTGACGGCGGAGCAGATGCGGGACTGGGCAAGAATGATGGACATTGAATTCGTCCACATCGGCCGGGACACCACCCCGGAAAAGCTGGAGCAGGAGCTGTTCCTGAACGATTTGGCCTGGAAATTAAAGTAATCCAACCGGGAAAGAATGCAATCTGTAGGGGAGGGTCACCGACCCTCCCGCAGATGACAGCCCGGCACACCAATTAAAAAACGGGAGGGTCAGTGACCCTCCCCTACAAGGCACACGACACAGTGAGGAAACGGATATGTTAGAAGAACTGAAAGAAAAGGTACTGCAAGCCAATCTGCTGCTGCCCAAATACGGCATGGTCACCTTCACCTGGGGCAATGTGTCCCAGGTGGACCGGGAATCCGGCCTCATGGTCATCAAGCCCAGCGGTGTCAGCTATGACGATATGACCGCCGAGGACATGGTGGTGGTGAGTCTGGCCACCGGGAAAAAAGTGGAGGGAAAGTGGAAGCCCTCCTCGGACACCGACACCCATGTGGCCCTGTACAACGCCTTCCCCGCCCTGGGGGGCATTGTCCACACCCACTCCCGGTGGGCCACCTCCTTTGCCCAGGCGGGCATGGACGTGCCGGCCATGGGCACTACCCAGGGGGACTATTTCTACGGAGACATCCCCTGCACCCGGCTGATGACCCCCCGGGAGATTGCCGTGGACTACGAGCGGGAGACCGGCAACGTCATCATTGAGACCTTCAGGGTCCGGGGCATTGACCCGGCCCAGATTCCCGCCGTTCTGGTCCAGTCCCACGGCCCCTTCGCCTGGGGCAAAGATGCCATGGAGGCCGTCCACAACGCCGTGGTCCTGGAGGAGGTCGCCTTCATGGACTACCACGCCATGAGCCTGAACCCCGCCCAGGGCCGGATGCAGCAGGAGCTGCTGGACAAGCACTACCTGCGCAAGCACGGAAAAAACGCCTACTACGGCCAGGGCTGACAGACCCAAAACACCCATTGACAGAACCTTCGGATGCTGCCAATGGGTGCTTTTTTAAGTCAATGTGCTTATGCTCAGCAAAAACTGTAGGGCGGCCTGCCCTCAGGCCGCCACCCATGTTTTCTACCTGAAAAGATGGGAAAACAGCCCACCCAGCTGCCTTGACTTTTCACCGGCATCCACTATAATGAAAGCAGAAACGGAAAGGGGAATGCTTATGCAAAACGTTATGAAAATTCTGCCGGGGCTGCTGCTGCCGCTGGTGGGGACCACCCTGGGAGCCGGGATGGTGTTTTTTCTCCGGGAGGAGCTGAAATCCGGGGTCCAGAAGGCCCTGCTGGGCTTTGCTGCCGGGGTGATGATTGCCGCCTCGGTGTGGTCATTGCTGATTCCCGCCATTGACATGGCCGGGGCCGCCGGGACGGTGGCCTGGGTGCCGGCGGTGGTGGGCTTTCTGGGGGGCGTGGCCTTCCTGCTGGTGCTGGATACCGTCATCCCCCACCTCCACCTGAACGATTCCTGCCCGGAGGGTGCGCCCTGCTCCCTGGGCCGGTCGTCCATGCTGGTGCTGGCGGTGACCCTGCACAACATCCCCGAGGGCATGGCCGTGGGGGTGGTGCTGGCGGGGGCGCTGTCCGGGGAGATGATGTCCGCCGCCAGCGCCCTGGTCCTGGCTCTGGGCATTGCCATTCAGAATTTCCCCGAGGGGGCGGTGATTTCCATGCCCCTGGTGGGCACGGGCCTGAGCCGGGGCCGGGCCTTCCGGGCGGGCTTCCTGTCCGGGGTGGTGGAGCCCATCAGCGCCCTGGTGACCATTGCGCTGACCGCCTTCGTGACCCCGGTGCTGCCCTACATTCTCTCCTTCGCCGCCGGAGCCATGCTCTACGTGGTCATCGAGGAGCTGATCCCCGAATCCCAGGCCGCCCCCCACACCAACATCGGCACCCTGGCCACCGCCCTGGGCTTCGCCCTGATGATGGTCCTGGACGTGGCCCTGGGGTGAGATTGCTGTAAATTCTTCCAGACAGCCTTTTTTGTATCCTGTGGCATCATAAGGGCAAGCACGCCGGGAGGGGGAACGTGCTGTGCCTCTGATTATGAAGCGGACGCTGGATGCATCCTTAAAAAATCTGCATACGAAATGCGCTGCCCATGCCGTTACTGTTTATGGCTGGTCAAGTAATTCCAGACCATAATCCTGAATGTTTCCGTTCACGCCGTCCATGACCCAATCGGCTGCGGTAATGCCCGGGACAATGCCCTCATCGAAGAAGGTCGGCAGCATCATAATGGTGTGCCCGGTCAGACTCGGTATTGTCGTGTCACGGTAGGCATCCCAAATGAGAACGCCGGAATTGGGCAGTTCTTTTATGGCGCTTACCATCTCCTTTAAGCTGGACTGGAACTTTACCCCGCTTTCTTCTGTTGCGATATCATCACCCATATCAAAGTAATTCTGAACGGCCGTCAATGCGCTGTCCCGTACGGAGCAGCTAAACAATATTTTTGTATTTGGATGGTCTTTTGACAATGCCTGCAAGCTGTCCAAAACAAGATTGTTTGAATGAAGGCGGCTGACAATAGATGCGGGAGCCTGCCACACATTTTGAGCAATCTCTTTCCAGTGGTCATTCAGCAACAGGGAGGAATCCGCAAATATGGTTGTATTTTGGGCATTCGGAAAATAATCCGTCAGGATATCATTTGCCAGCAGGGATGTTCCGAAGGAACCGGCGGAGAAACCGGTAATCAAAACCGTATCCGGTTCGTCCACATACTGCATGGCTTTCTCCATAAACAGGGCCATGTTCGTATATCCGTGATGATACAGAACCTTTTGCGTTCCGTCCTTTGACGTGTAAGGATAATCGCCGGTGCCGCAGTGGAAGTCAGCGGTGGAATATGGCAGAACCAGCATTGTCCAATCCCGGAAGGGATTTTCCTCACTGGGGTTACCAAAGCCCATAATTTCCAAGCCATCGTTTGTTACATTCGGTGTATAAAAGCCTCTGCCGTCTCCTGTTCCCTGCGGCCAGGCAGCCGAATGTTCATCTACGCTGACACCGCCGCCATAGAAATACACGGCTACTTTATCCTCGTCGCCTAATTTGATTAAGCCGTGCCACTGGGAGCCGTCCGAGCTGCGTGCACCATCCGGGGTAATCCGATACCATTGGCCAATTTTCGGATTCGCCGGAATTTCTTTACGATACATCAAATCCTTCATTTGCTTTTTCGTTATCCCAATCATAATTGCAGATGCAACAGCAACTACAATTATGATAGAAATTATCACAATCAAAATTATTTTAACTGCTTTTTTCATAATTACGTCCTCTTAATTGGCCATATACCGGTCCAGATACTCCAAAATCGCCTCGCTGTACGCGACCATCTGCTTATTGTCGTTTTGCAGTCCGTGGCCGGAGTGCTCAAACACGATGTATTCGTGGGGAACGTGATATTCCGTCAGCTTTTCGTCCAGGCGGACGGAGCCTTCAAAGGGCTGGAAGGTGTCGTATTTTCCGTAGGCCATGACGGTGGGGACGGTGTTTTCATTGACCCAATAGAGGGCCGAGGTGTCCTTCACCAGCTCGTCGTATTCGGGGGTGCCGAACAGCTCAGGGGGGATGGCCTTGCCGGTCATCACGCTGAACAGCCCGGCGGCGGCCTCCCGGCTCTGGTCCAGGCCGTAGCACTTCCAGTCCTCGGGGTAGAAGCTGGAGGGCCCCACGCCCTCAAATACCATTTTCACGGGGACAGGGGACTCCGATGCGTCCCGGTAGGCATAAATCAGCGCCAGACAGCCGCCGGCGGATCCGCCGGACACGGCCATGCGGTCGATGGCGTAGCCCAGCCTTGCGGCTTCGTCAATCACATAGGGGATACTCTCCTTGATTTCCATGGACTGGGTGTAGATATTGGCGTCGGGATTTGCTTCACCAAACAATGTGTAGTTGATGCCCGCCGTCACATAGCCCAGAGAGCAGAGCCACTGGAGCATTTTGGCATCGTCGGCCTTATCGCCGCTTGTGAAGCCGCCTGCGTGGAGATAGACAATCAGGCCGTAGGTTTCTTTGGTGCTGTCGGCAGGAACATACAGGTCAAACCTGTTGGCAGGCTTTTCCCCATAAGAGAGGTTCGTATAGGTCTTACCGATTTCTTCGCTCCAATCCACCGTATACTTTTTCATTTCCGGCGACACATAGGTCATTTTGAACATGGCGGAACCGGAAAATGAAGCAAGAAATGCAAGAATACAGATAAATACAAACATTGCTCTGCCCTTCTTTTTCACTTTGCTCACAGGAAATTCCCTCCAAACAGGCTGCCGCCCAGCATCAGGTTCATCACGGCACGCACAGCGAGGCGGCCTAAAATGATACCGGCAAGGATGACGATTGCCAGAATCAGAATGCGTTTTTTCGTCAGTGTCATTTTTTCCCTCCGATGTTTCTATTCTGTGTTGACTTTCGTCTGGTACAGAGGTATAATGCTGATACATTTGTATCGACGAGTAAATTGTATCAGCAAAATAAAAAAAGTCAAGCGGGGCAGTAAAAATGAGACAAAACGAGCAAAATGTATCACCAATGAGCAACAAGGGCCGCAACGCCTATGTGATAGAGCATATCACGAAGGCCATGCTGGCGCTGCTGGAGGAAAAAACCATGGAGGAAATCTCCGTCAGTGAGCTGGTGGAGAAGGCCCAGGTGGGCCGGGCCTCCTTCTACCGCAATTTCACCAGCCGGGAGGACGTGGTCAAACAGTGCTTTGACGCCCATTTCACCCAGTGGGCCGGGGAGCCGGGCATGAGCAGCGACGAACCGCTGAGCCAGCGGCTGAGGCTTCTGATTTCCCATTTTGAGCAGAACCGCCCCTTTTATGAGCTGCTGAACAAACGGGGCCTGATTTTCCTGTTCAAGGATGCCATCGTCAGCATGGTGGGCCTGAAGCCCGAAAGCAGCCCGGCGGAGGCCTATTCCAAGGCCTTTGCGGCCTATGCCCTGTACGGCTGGATTGAAACCTGGTTTCAAAGAGGAATGCAGGATTCAGCGGACGAAATAGCGGCCCTGTTCCAGACCGCCGGGCTGTGACCCACCGTCGGATAAGGCATGGGCCTTTGCCGGTGGGGGCAGAAATCGTAAAAATACTGTAAATTCCCACGAACAGCCTTTCTTTTCGTTCCGGTCTGCGGTATCATAGGGGCAAACACCGGGAGGGGGAAAGTGCTGTGTCTCAGATTACGAAGCGGGCGCTGGAGGCATCCTTGAAAAATCTGCTTCTGAAAAAGCCGCTGGACAAAATCACCATCAACGACATCACCGAGGACTGCGGCATCAACCGCATGACCTTTTACTATCACTTCAGGGACATCTACGATCTCATCGAATGGGCCTGCCAGGAGGACGCCCGGAAGGCCCTGGAGGGGAAGAAAACCTACGACACCTGGCAGCAGGGCCTCTTGCAGATTTTCCAGGCGGTGCTGGAAAACAAGCCCTTCATTATGAACGTCTACCGCTGCGTCAGCCGGGAGCAGGTGGAGCAGTATCTGTACCGGCTGACCTACGATTTGCTCATCGGCGTGGTCAACGACCAGGCCCGGGGGATGCAGGTCCGGGAGGAGGACAAGCAGTTCATCGCCCATTTTTACAAGTACGCCTTTGTGGGCCTGCTGCTGGAATGGATTGGCAGCGACATGAAGGGCGACCCGGCGGAAATCGTGGGGACCCTGGCCCCGCTGATGCACGGCAGCTTCGCCCACGCCCTGGAGGCCTACCGCACGGACCGGTGACGGCTCCCATCAAACCGCCGCCTTTGATAAAATTTTTGACAGCTTCGCCCCGGTGACAGATTCTTTATCACCGGGGCGAAGCTGTTTATTGTTTTTCCTTCGGTTTTTTCCTATACTGAGGGCACAAAACAAAAACAACGGAGGTAAAATTGTATGTATTATTCCAGCGGTAACTATGAAGCCTTTGCCCGCCCCGAAAAGCCCGAGGGCGTGGAGCACAAGTCGGCCTATCTCATCGGCAGCGGCCTGGCCTCTCTGGCGGCGGCCTGCTTCCTGGTCCGGGATGCCCAGATGCCCGGCGCACGCATCCATATTCTGGAGAAAGGCCCGATTCCCGGCGGCGCCCTGGATGGCGACCAGCTTCCGAATGTGGGCTACGTCATGCGGGGCGGCCGGGAGATGGACAATCACTTTGAGTGTATGTGGGACCTGTTCAGGTCCATTCCCTCCATCGAAACCGAGGGGGTCAGCGTTCTGGACGAATACTACTGGCTGAACAAGCACGACCCCAACTTCTCCCTGTGCCGGGCCACCGAAAACCGGGGCCAGGATGCCCGCACCGACAAAAAGTTCGGCCTGTCCGACAAGGGCGCCATGGAGATTATGAAGCTGTTTATGACGCCGGATGAGCAGCTGGAAAACGTCAAAATGACGGAGCTGTTCGACGACGAGGTGTTTTCCTCCAATTTCTGGCTCTACTGGCGGACCATGTTCGCCTTCAAGGACGACCAGAGCGCCCTGGAAATGAAGCGGTATATGCAGCGCTACATCCACCACATCGGCGGCCTGCCCGATTTCACCGCCCTGCGCTTTACCAAGTACAACCAGTATGAGTCCATGGTGCTGCCGATGGTGAAGTACCTGGAGGACCACGGCGTTCAGTTCCACTACAACACCAAGGTCCTCAACGTGCTGTTCGACATCCACGGCGGCAGAAAGCAGGCAGCCTCCATCGTGCTGGAGCGGGAGGGGAAGGCCGATTCCATCGACCTGACCGAGGACGATTTGGTGTTCTATACCAACGGCAGCAACGTGGAAAACTCCACCTACGGCAGCCAGACCACAGCTACCGGCATGGACGGGGAAATCCACGAGGGCGGCACCTTTGACCTGTGGCGCAAAATCGCCGCCCAGGACCCCGCCTTTGGCCGCCCCGACAAATTCTGCACCGACCCGGAGGACAGCAACTGGGTCAGCGCCACCGTCAACACCCTGGACGACAGGATACTTCCCTATATCCGCAGCATCTGCCAGCGGGACCCCCTGTCCGGCGGCGTGGTCACCGGCGGCATTGTCAGCGTGCGGGATTCCAGCTGGCTGCTCAGCTGGACCATCAACCGCCAGCCCCAGTACCGGAACCAGCCGGCAGGCCAGGTGCTGGTGTGGCTGTACGGAATGTTCTCCGACCGCCCCGGCGACTATGTGAAAAAGCCTATGCGGGAGTGCACCGGCATGGAAATCTGCGAGGAATGGCTGTACCATTTGGGCGTGCCGGAGTGTGAAATCGAGGACCTGGCCCGCAGCAGCGCCAACACGGTGCCGGTGATGATGCCCTTTGCCAGCGCCTACTTCCAGCCCCGGCAGGCCGGCGACCGTCCCGCCGTGGTGCCGGAGGGGTCTGTCAACTTCGCCTTCATCGGCAACTTCGCCGAGACCCCCAGAGACACGGTGTTCACCACCGAGTATTCCATCCGCACGGCCATGGAGGCGGTGTACACCCTGCTGAACGTGGACCGGGGCGTCCCGGAGGTCTGGGGCAGTGTCTACGACATCCGGGACCTGCTGAACGCCGCCGTGGCCCTCCGGGACGGCAAAACGATTACCGACATGGACCTGAATCTGTTGGAGCGCCTGGCCCTGAAGGAGGTTTTGAAAAAAACCGAGGGCACCGACATCGAAAAGCTGCTGAAAAAGCACCGGGTCATCTGAAGCATTCAGGCCGGACAGGAAACCCTGTCCGGCCTGAATGCTTTTGGTTAAGAAATAGGATTACAGTCTGATATAGCTTTGGGGCTGGCGGGCCAGCAGGCGCATGATTTCCAGCTCGCCCATGGCATCCAGCAGGGCGTTGTGGGTTTCGCAGTAGGTGCGGTTCCCGGAGAGCAGCCGGAGCATGGGCTGGACGCCGTAGCTTCGCCGCAGACGGCCGGTGGCGCAGCAGTCGGCGGTGGGGGGAATTTTGGGGTTGTGCTGGCGGTAGGCGGCGATGCGGATGATGTCGTACCAGCACAGGCCGGCAAGCTCCGGCAGGTGGTTGCGGTCGAAGGCGGCGTTGTAGGCGAACATATCCGCCACGCCGTACCGGCCCAGCCAGCCCAGCAGCTCCTCCATGGCCTCGCCCCGGGTGCACAGCCGGGGCGGCAGCCCCGCCCCGGGGAACAGCACCCCCTCGTACATCCCGCCCACCTGGTATTCCGGTGTCAGCACGTGATAGGCTGCATCCACAGGCCGGAAGGTGCCGCAGTCGGCAATGACGGTGCCGATGGACATGACCTGATTTTCCCAGTTGGTTTCGGTATCAATCACTGCAAAGAAGTCCATACAATCCCCCCTTTTTCCAACATTATAACCGAAAAGCAGACAAAATGCAAATGTTCTTTACAAAATGAAAAAGCGGTGCTATCATAAAGAAAAAAAGGAGGCGGGGCCATGCTGTTCAGACGGAAAAAGGAAACCGGGACCTACGACAGGGAAAGCCTCCGCCCGGCCCTTCGGTGCAGCATCTGCACCGGCGAGCAGACGGCGGGCTTCCGAAACATCCACACCGGCAAATTCCAGGAGGTCACCCTGATTCGCACCCAGGAGGATTTGGATGCGTTCATGGAGCTGTATGGAATTGACGAAATCGAAAAGATATACTGATGCCGATTTTCGGCATGGCTATCAGGGAAACACAGCCTGTCATTCTGGGGTGCCGACAGGCACCTCAGAATGACAGGTTTTTTCTGCCGCAAGCCGAAAAGTGCATAAAAAGGTATCCGCTCACCCTTTGGACAGCGAGTCTGCTATTTTCCGCAGGAAGCTGCTCATTTTGGAGCGCATGGGTGAATGCTTCTTCGGTTCAGCCTGGGGAGCGGGAGCTGCCGGCGTATGGTCGGTAAGAATTTTGCAGTTCCACTGAGGCCAGCAGGGCCGAAGCTCCTCAATGGCCTGCTTGAAGCGGCTGATATCACTACCCTCACCCGTGTCCAGCAGCTGCTTTTCAATTTTCCCTGAATAAGCATAGAACAGCAGCGCAATTGCCAGACAGTATGGAAAAATTTCGACATAATCAATGCACACCAATGTGCTGGGCGTAATCCCATGTTGGCCTATCGCCAAAATCTGTTCAAATTTTCTTCCAAAAGAGAATGCACGCCAAGTCCCTGCCGTCAGCGTTCCTTCGGTATCATTTGATAGTTCGAGGACGCCTGTTTCGATTCCCACTGCAATTTCGGCGTCCGCCGTAGCAAAAGCACGAATAAAGGAAGGCTTTTGCAACATTTCTTTCAGAAACAGGTCCTCCACCCTTTTGGACTGCGGGGCAGCGGGAGCAGCCTTTTCTTCCGGCAGTTCTGCCATTTCGTTTGTGGAGGTTTCACGGACAGAGAGCCAGGGATAAAGCTGCATGATGAGCATTTCATACTTCATAAGACCCTTTTTCCCGCCCAGCGGGACCTGCAGATGCAAGGTAGCCTTAGGAAAATGCAGGACATTATATGTGCCGTCCAGCTTTTCCAGTCTGTTCAAAAGAAAGAACATGGTACAGCCAAGAACCTGCTGGATGCGGGCAGAAAATGTCACAGTGATGATCGGCTCCTCCGCAGATGGCTCAAAGCGGTCCAGACCGCGTTGTGCTAGCCTGTACAGAAGCATCTCACGGTCATACCATGCCAGATTGCTATAAATCTCTTTCGTTAAAGGTTCATTATCTTTCAGGAATGTTTCACAATTATCTAAGCCCTCCTGCAGGGCCCGCTCCTCCAGCTCCGAAAGGATGGCTGCGATTTGCGGATTTTTCTCCGCCCGCTCGTAGACGAGGTCAATCTCATCAAAAACGCCGGAAGCCCAACTGATTTTTCTCTCCATAGATTTTCTCTCCTTTTTTATAATTCTCCGCTGAATTGCGGTTGACGATGAATGGTGCTTCTGCCGTGCCGGATATAATCTATGTATTTATTGTATCACAGAAAAAATGGGGCCGCTGATCCAATTTCGTCATTTTCCGGACCAGTTTCGTCAATCAGGCCCGGAAGGCTGGAAAACGGGAGCGTGGGGCAATCATTTTGCTGCAAATTTGCTGTTGATTTTTACAGCAAAGCGGGATATACTATAGGTGAAAGGAGCTGATAGAATATGCCGAACATCAAACCCATTTCTGACCTGCGCAACTATACCGAGGTCCTGCGTGATGTGGCGGTGGGCGCTCCTGTCTTTCTGACGAAGAACGGGCGCGGGCGTTATGCCATCGTGGATATGCACGACTACGAAAAAACACAGGCAACGCTGCGGCTGATGAACGAGCTTGCCAGGGGCCGCAAGTCCGGCGAGGAAAAGGGCTGGCTGACCCTGGAGGCCGTAGAGGAAGGTCTCGGAATTGCACATGAATAATCTGCATTTATCCCCCGAGGCTCTCTCTGACCTGGCGGAGCTCAAGGCGTATATTTCTGAGGACTTGGAAAACCCGCAGGCGGCGCTTTCCACAGTGGCGAACATCACAAAGAGCATTCGCTCTCTCCGGGACCATGCCCTGATTGGAACGCCCCTGTGCGCTGCTGCGGACGTGGACAGCGATTACCGCTATCTCGTCAGTGGAAGCTACATGGTGTTCTATCGGGTAAGCGGAAAAAATCTATTCGTTGACCGGGTGCTCTATGGCCGCCGGGATTATCTTCGTGTCCTGTTCGGTGATGCGGAGGAGCCAATTCCATAATTCGACCCTTTGCCGCCTGAACGCAATGCAGGCGGCATTTTTTAATGCCGCAGGGATTTTACCTGGTGCCTGATTTCTTTGCAGGAATTTGACAAAAGGATTCTTTTAGATTTTACACGGCTCCGGTATGATGATAGGCGTAGGAACGAAAGTCCATACGATATTGAATATTAAAGGAGAAATTTGAAATGAAAAGAATCCTCTGCACCCTTCTGACTGTGGTGCTGGCTGCCTCTATGCTGGCTGGCTGCGCCCAGACCCCTGCTGCCACTGAGGCCCCCGCTACCCAGGCGCCTGCCACCGAGGCTCCCGCCACCCAGGCCCCTGCCACTGAGGCTCCCGCTACCGAGGCCCCCGCTGCCAGCCTCACCGGCTCCGTTGCCACCGACGGCTCCACCTCCATGGAGAAGGTCATCGGCACCCTGGGCGAGGCCTTCATGGAGGCCAACTCCGGCGTGAACTTCACCTATAACCCCACCGGCTCCGGCTCCGGCATCACCGCCGCTGCGGAGGGCCGCTGCGACATCGGCCTGTCCAGCCGGGCTCTGAAGGATGAGGAAATCGCCAAGGGCCTCACCGGCACCACCGTTGCCCTGGACGGCATCGCCATCATCGTCAACCCCGCCAACACCGTATCTGACCTGTCCCTGGAGAACATCGCCAAGATTTACACCGGCGAAATCACCAACTGGGTCCAGGTGGGCGGCCAGGATGCCGAAATCGTTCTGATTGGCCGTGAGGCCGGCTCCGGCACCCGGGACGGCTTCGAGTCCATCACCGGCACCAAGGACAAGTGCGCCTACCGTCAGGAGCTGACCTCCACCGGCGACGTCATCACCACCGTGGCCGGCAACCCCAACGCCATCGGCTACGCCTCCCTGGCCTCCATCAAGGACACCGTGAAGGCCCTGACCGTGGACGGCGTGACCCCCTCCGAGGCCACCGTTCTGGATGGCAGCTACGCTGTGCAGCGTCCCTTCGTGCTGGTGACCAAGGGCGAGCTGTCCGAGACCGCCCAGGCCTTCTTCGACTTCGCCCTCTCCGCCGAGGCCAAGGAGCTGATTTCCGCCGCAGGCGCTGTGCCCCTCGCCTGACACCGAATAACGTAAAATATGGCCGCCGCTGGCGGCCATATTTTACACACACGCCCCGGCCGAACATGATTGAATTTGATTTGCCGCTGCGGCGGCAAACTCTGCGAGGCTGTCTGTTCTGATTGATAAGGTGTAATATGACTAAACAAAGATTTGAAAATTTCGTCCACGGAATATTCCTTCTGCTGGGACTCATCACCGTGGCCTGTGTGCTGCTGATTACGGTGTATCTGGTAATCTCCGGCATTCCGGCCATTGGGAAGATTGGGCTGATTCCCTTCCTGTTCGGAACCACCTGGGCCTCCACCGCCGCCCAGCCTGCCTACGGAATCCTGCCCTTTATCCTCACCAGCATCTACGGCACCGCCGGGGCCATTCTGGTGGGGGTGCCGGTGGGCTTTTTCACCGCCGTGTATCTGGCCAAGGCCGCGCCGGCCCGGGTGAAAAGCCTGATGGAGGGGGCCGTCAGCCTGCTGGCGGGCATTCCCTCGGTGGTCTACGGCCTGGTTGGCATGATGGTGCTGGTGCCGGGCATCCGGGTGCTGTTCGGGGTCCCCGACGGGGCCAGCCTGCTGGCCGCCATCATCGTGCTGGCCATTATGATTCTGCCCTCCATTGTGAAGGTGTCCCTCACCGCCCTGGAGGCGGTGCCCCAGGAGTATGAGGACGCCTCCCTGGCCCTGGGAGCCACCCCGGTGGAGACCTGGTTCCGGGTGTCCGTCCCCGCCGCCAAAAGCGGCATTGCCGCCGCTGTGGTGCTGGGCGTGGGCCGGGCCATCGGCGAGACCATGGCCGTGATGATGGTGGCAGGCAACGCCGCCAATATGCCCAGCATCTTCCAGAGCGTCCGGTTCCTGACCACCGCCGTGTCCAGCGAAATGGCCTACGCCCCGGTGGGCAGCCTTCAGCGGGAGGCCCTGTTCTCCATCGCTCTGGTGCTGTATCTGTTTATCATGCTGTGTAATGCAGCACTGAATTTCTTTTTAAAACGAGAAAAGGAGGGCTGACCTGTGAAGCTGTCCAAAGGCCGCCGGGCCTATATTCTGACCATGCGGGTGCTGATGGGCCTGTGCGCCGGGCTGACCTGCGCCCTGACCCTGTTTCTCATCGGCTATGTGCTGTGGAAGGGGCTGCCCAACATCAGCTGGGAGCTGCTGTCCACCAAGCCCAGCTATCTCTCGGGCAAGATTGGCATTCTGCCTGATATTCTGAACACCCTGTACATCACCGTGGCTACATTGGCCATTGTCCTGCCCCTGGGGGTGGGGGCCGCCATTTATCTGACGGAGTACGCCAAAAATCAGCGGCTGGCCTCCCTCATCAGCAACGCCGCCGAGACCCTGTCCGGCATTCCCTCCATCATCTACGGTCTGGTGGGTATGCTGGTGTTCTGCGGCGGCGGCACCTCCCTGCTGGCCGGCGCTATGACGCTGACCATTATGAACCTGCCCACCATCATGCGCACCACCCAGGAGAGCCTGAAAACCGTTCCCCAGGCCTACCGGGAGGGCGCCCTGGGCCTGGGCGCGGGAAAGTGGCGGATGATCAGGACGGTGGTGCTTCCCAACTGCGTGGACGGCATTGTCACCGGCTGCATCCTCACCGTGGGCCGGATTCTGGGCGAGTCCGCCGCCCTGCTGTACACCGCCGGCTTTGCCCATGCGCTGAACGGCCCCTGGAAGGGACTGAACAGCGCCGGAGCCACCCTGACCGTTGCCCTGTATGTCTACGCCAAGGAGCAGGGCGAGTTCGGCGTGGCCTTCGCCATTGCCGCCATTTTGATGATCCTCACGGTGCTGCTGAACCTGCTGGCCGGTATGGTGGGGAAACATTTTACGAAAAGGAGAACCTTATGATTCCGGTCATTACCGCCAAGGACCTGTGCCTGTGGTACGGTGCCAACCAGGCCCTGAAAAATATCAACATTGACATCCCGGAAAATGCCATCACCGCCCTCATCGGCCCCTCCGGCTGCGGCAAGTCCACCTTCCTCAAGACCCTGAACCGGATGAACGACCTGATTCCCGGCGTGCGCATCGAGGGCGACATCCGCTACCGGGGCCAGGACATTATGACAGCCGAGCCCTACCAGCTGCGCAAGGACATCGGCATGGTGTTCCAGAAGCCCAACCCCTTCCCCATGAGCATTTACGACAACATCGCCTACGGCCCCCGGACCCATGGCGTCCGGGGCAGACAGCAGCTGGACGAAATCGTGGAGGGCTCCCTCCGGGGGGCCAACCTCTGGGACGAGGTGAAGGACCGGCTGAAAAAGTCCGCCCTGGGCCTGTCCGGCGGCCAGCAGCAGCGGCTGTGCATCGCCCGGGCCATGGCCGTGGAGCCCCAGGTGCTGCTGATGGACGAGCCCACCTCCGCCCTGGACCCCATCTCCACCTTAAAAATCGAGGAGCTGGCCACCCAGCTGAAAAAGAAATACACCATCGTCATGGTCACCCACAATATGCAGCAGGCCGTGCGCATTTCCGACCAGACCGCCTTCTTCCTGCTGGGCGAGCTGGTGGAGTACGGCAGCACCGACGCTCTGTTCGCCCAGCCCAGAGACAAGCGGACGGAAGATTACATCACCGGGAGGTTTGGATGATGAGAAGCGAATTTGAAGGCCAGCTGAAGCAGCTCCATGAGCAGCTGGAAAACATGGGCGGCCTGTGCCAGGAGGCCATGGACTGGGCCGTCCGGGCCCTGACGGAGGGGGACAAGACCCTGGCCGCCAAGGTGCCCCCCCTGGATGCCCGCATCGACCAGCTGGAGCGGGACATTGAGGCCCTGTGCTTAAAGCTGCTGCTCAAGCAGCAGCCCGTGGCCCGGGACCTGCGCCAGGTGTCCGCCGCCCTGAAAATGATTACCGACATGGAGCGCATCGGCGATCAGTGCCGGGAGATTGCCGAGATTATCCCCTTCCTGGCAGGCTGTGACCGGTCCGGCTGCCAGCAGGTGGCCGACATGGGCCGGGCGGCCATTGCCATGGTCAACGGCGGCGTGAACGCCTTCATCCGGGGGGACCTGGCCCTGGCCCGGCAGGTCATCGCCATGGACGACGGGGTGGACAACTACTTCAGCCAAATCAAGGCCGACCTCATCGGCCGCATCGCCGCCCACCCCGAGGCCGGCGAGTGCGCCCTGGACCTGCTGATGATTGCCAAATACTTCGAGCGCATCGGCGACCACGCCTCCAACATCGCCGAATGGGTGGACTTCTCCCTCACCGGCGACCTGCCTCCGGAGGACGGGGAATAATACCGTCCTTTTGATACTATTCCATTTCTAAACCATATACATGGTTTAGAACGCACATCCTACGGATGTGCAGGGCTTTTCGCCAGCATAAAAACAAATAAATTTGCTTTTATGCACCGAAACGCCCTCATGGAATGTATTGACTGCATCCTCGATTGCCTCCGGCAATCGCACAGCGCATAGGCGCTGTGCGATAAAAATATCGATTTTGTCGATATTTTTATCTAGGATTAGTATGACATATACCCCCCGTATCTGGTATACTACCGGTACGGGGGCTTTTTTACATTTTTTTCAAAAAGGATGCAACCGCACCCCTGCTTTTGCGAGTATACAGGTGAAAGGCCTTTTCAAAACAACAGGAGGTGTCTTAATGGACGACAGTCAGATTGTGGAGCTGTACTGGCAGCGCTCGGAGCAGGCCATTTCTGAGACCGAGGAAAAATACGGCGGCTACTGCTACAGCGTGGCCTACAATGTGCTCTCCAGCCGGGAGGACGCCCAGGAGTGCGTCAACGATACATATTTGGCGGCCTGGGACAATCTTCCGCCCCACCGGCCCGCCTGCCTGGGCAGCTTCCTGGGCAAGCTCACCCGGCGGATTTCCATTTCCCGCTGGCGGCGCAGCAGCAGCCAGAAGCGGGGCGGCGGCCAGGTGCTGCTGGCTCTGGAGGAGCTGGACGGCTGCGTGGCGGACCCCCGGGACGTGGAGGGGACCTTCCAGCTGAAGCAGACCGTCCGCTGCCTCAACCGCTTCCTGGCCGCCCTGCCAAAGACCGAGCGGGACGTGTTCCTGCGGCGGTATTTTCTGCTGGACGGTGTCAAGGACATTGCGGAGAGCTTCGGCTTTACGGAAAGCAAGGTCAAATCCATGCTGCTGCGGACCAGAACCCGGCTCCGTACAGCCCTGGAAAAGGAGGAATTACAATGAATGCAAATCAGCTTCTGGATGCCATCGGCCAGGTGCAGGACCAATATGTCCTCTCGGCGGTCCGCTCTCGGGAACCCAGGCCCCGGCGGAGCCTGAAAAAGGCGGTGCTCCTGGGCCTGGCGGCCACTCTGATTCTGGCCACCATGACCGGGGCGGCGGTGTACACCCGCTGGTCCAAAAGCATGGACGGCCAGTACCAGGCATCCGAAGAGCAGCGGGCCCAGGCCCAGGATATCGGCCTGTCCTCCATGCTGGAAAAGGAAAAGCAGTCCGGCGATATCCTCAGTGTGACGGACCAGGGCATCACCGTCACGGCGGTCCAGACCATTGCCGACAACTATCACTTGAAGATGGTATTCCGCATTGAGGGCCTGCCATACACAGAGGGAATGCCGCCCTTTGCCTTCCCCGCAGAGGCGACCATGGACGGGGTGCCCATGCACGAAGCAATCGAAGGCGGCTACGGCGGCAGCGGCTGGTTCTACGACGGGACAGTGCTCAATAACGACGGAAAATTCGTCTATGAGGACGGAACGCCCATTCAGAGAAAGGCCAACGGCGAGTCAATCTTACATTACCAGGCCCAGGACGGCAGCATGGAATACATTCTCGAGTATTCCTTCGGAAAGCCGGGTGAGCATCTGGGAAAGGTCATCGAGGTGGGCTTCGATGCTTTTGGTCACTCCGTCGGGAGAGCGGATATTGAGAATGATGCACAGGGCAAGTGGAGGCTGCGCTGGAAAATCACCGGCTCCGAGGAGACCTACAAGGTAAGCCTGGACGCGCCCCTGGGTGACAGCGGCGATGTGGTGAAGGAAATCGAGATCACTCCCCTGTCCATCGGGGCCGTGGTGCAGACCAAGAATTGCTATGACAGCGAGACCGCCCTGGGAGACTACCCCAGAGGAATCGCCGGCCTGCGGATGAAGGACGGCACCACCATGACCCTGCTCGGCGGCAGCGGCTCCGCCGGGTACCAGGACGAAGCCAAAACCCTTTATCAAATGCGCGCCGGAGCCTCCCGCCTGTACAAGGTGGAGGACGTGGAGGCCGTGCTGTTCCACAACTATATTCAGGACGAAAACGCCGAAAACGGAATCT
Source organism: Eubacteriales bacterium (assembly GCA_030536515.1). Lineage (GTDB taxonomy): Bacteria > Bacillota > Clostridia > Oscillospirales > Oscillospiraceae > Faecousia. The sequence goes on along the minus strand of JAUNPV010000011.1, from coordinate 734 downwards.
ATCTTATGGACGAAAACGGCCACTACCTGGATAACTACATCGAAATCCCCATCCGATAATACGATTTCTTCACTCAAATCTTTAACAAGATTTTCATTGCCCAGCCGGACGGCTGGCGGGGCTTTCCGCCGCATAAAACCATACGTCGTTTTATGAAAAATTCGTATAACAACCCAGCTGGCACGGCCAACCGCCGTGCCAGCCCCCGTTTTTCAAAATACCTCCATAAATTTTCCAAAAACTTCTTGACATTTCCAAAAAATCAGCTATAATATAACCGTTCCGCACTTAGAGGATTTGTGTAACGGTAGCACACCGGACTCTGACTCCGTTTGCGGGGGTTCGAATCCCTCATCCTCTGCCATAAAAAAGCCGCCCTTTAGGGCGGCGTTTTTTTATGGCAGAGGATGAGGGATTCAGTGAAATAAATCCCTTCGGGATTTGTGAAATGTGCTTCGCACGTGAAATGCTGCTGTGCAGCGTGAAATGCCTGCGGGCGTGAGGGGATTTATTTCATTTCACATTCTGCCTTAGCAGAATATTTCACATCAGCGCAAGCTGATATTTCACATTTTGCGGCAAGCAAAATATTTCACAAAACCGGCCGACCACCTTACGAATTTCCCGTCCCACGGAAGGGAAATTCGGCACTCGAATCCCTCATCCTCTGCGTTTTTGCTGGCAGAGGATGAGGGATTCAGTGAAATAAATCCCTTCGGGATTTGTGAAATGTG
>JAUNPV010000030.1 GCA_030536515.1 Eubacteriales bacterium | reverse complement strand
GTGCGCACTGGGGCACCTTCCCCCCGGGGGAAGGTATTGGGGTGCGGGGGAAGGTATTGGATGCGGAAAATCGGAGGCGTTCCGACAAAAATCCCGTTGCACTTTCGTGAAAATGGTATTATAATCAATATAATATAGAAGAGGAGGGGAAACTATGGCCCATTTAAGCGATCCGGTCACGATTCTGAAGGGCGTGGGCCCGGCCCGGGCCAGGCAGTTTGCTGCCCTCAATATCCTCACCCTCCGGGACCTGATCTGCCACTTTCCCCGGGGCTACGAGGACCGGACGAAGCTGGTCCCCATTGCCAGCCTCGAAACCGACGTGCCCGCCTGCTTCCGGGCCACGGTGATGAACACCCCCCGGACCGCCCACATCCGCAAGGGGCTGGACCTGACCAAGGTCCAGGTGGCGGACCACTCCGGGCGGCTGAATCTGACCTTTTTCAACTCCCGCTTTGCCGCCGAAAATTTGCAGTACGGCCGGGAGTACATCTTCTACGGCGCCGTCACCGGGGATTTTATCGGCTACAATATGACGAATCCGGTGTTCGAAACCCTGGACAGCGCCCCGGTCACCACCCGCCGGGTGCTGCCCATCTACCCGCTGACCGCAGGGCTTTCCAACGCCGCCGTTCTCAAGGCGGTGACCCAGGCCCTGGCCATCTGCGATGCGCCGGCGGAGATTCTGCCGGAGAGTGTCCGGCGGGAATACGGCATTCTCCCGGCCCAGGAGGCCTACGAGGCCATCCATGCGCCAAAGTCCATGGCCCAGGCGGAGCAGGCCAAGCGGCGGCTGATATTTGAGGAATTTTTCGTCTTTTCCGCCGGCCTGTCGCTCATGCGGGCGGCCCGGGCGGAGAAGCGGACCCAGGCCTACGAAAGGCTGGAGCTGACGGACTTTTACGCCGCCCTGCCCTTCACCCTCACCGGCGCTCAGCAGGGGGCCGTTCAGGACATCGTCCGGGACCTGGGCCGGGGGGCCCCTATGAACCGGCTTATCCAGGGGGACGTGGGCAGCGGCAAGACCATGGTGGCCGCCGCCGCCGCTTACCTGGCCGCCCGGAACGGCCGCCAGTGCGCCCTGATGGCTCCCACGGAGATTTTGGCGGAGCAGCATTTTGAATCCTTCAGCCGCCTGTTTGGGCCGCTGGGCATCACCGTGGGCCTGCTCACCGGGTCCATGACCGCCAAGCAGAAGCGCACCGCCCGGGAGGAATTGGAGGGCGGGACCGTCCAGGTCATCGTGGGCACCCACGCCCTGCTGACCGAGGCCACCCAGTTTTCAAACCTGGGCCTGGTGATTGCCGACGAGCAGCACCGCTTTGGCGTGGCCCAGCGCTCCCGCTTAAGCGCCAAGGGGGAGGACCCCCATCTGCTGGTCATGTCGGCAACCCCCATCCCCAGGACCCTGGCCCTTCTCATGTACGGGGACCTGGAGGTCTCCGTTTTGAACGAGCTGCCCCCGGGCCGGGAGCAGGTGGACACCTTCCTGGTGGGGGAGAGCTACCGGGCGAGAATCAACGCCTTCATCCGCAAGCACGTGTCGGAGGGCCACCAGTGCTTCGTGGTGTGCCCGGCGGTGGAGGAAAACGAGGAGCTGGGGGTGAAATCCGCCATGGTCTGGGCGGACACCTTGCAGCAGACGGTGTTTCCCGACCTGCGCATCGCCCTGCTCCACGGCCAGATGAAGGGGGCCGAAAAGGAGGCCGCCATGACGGCCTTTGCCCGGGGAGAGGCCAATGTAATGGTGGCCACCACCGTCATCGAGGTGGGGGTGGACGTGCCCAACGCCACACTGATGGTGGTGGAGGATGCCGACCGGTTCGGCCTGAGCCAGCTCCACCAGCTCCGGGGCCGGGTGGGCCGGGGAAAGGCCAAAAGCTACTGCATCCTCACCACCCACAACCGAAACCCCGAGACCCTCCAGCGGCTGAAGGCCCTGTGCAAAACCACCGACGGCTTCAAGATTGCCGAGGAGGACCTGCGGCTGAGAGGTCCCGGCGACTTCTTCGGCTCCCGGCAGTCGGGCCTGCCCGCCTTCCGGGTGGCGGACCTGAGCATGGACCTGGAAACATTGAAGCAGGCCCAGGCCGCCTCCGCCCGGTGGATTGACGACCACGGCACCGAGGACACCCCCGAGGCATTGGCCCTCCGGGACCGGGTGCAGGAGCTGTTCTCCCGGGCCGAGGGGACTATGAATTAAAAACCGTAGGGGAGGGGCTTGCCCCCTCCCGCTGCATGGAACAAGCTCCACAGCGCAAAGCGAGGCACCCTGCGGACAGCCGCAAGGGCTGTCCCTACCATGGTACATACAAACCCGAAAGGAAGATACATATGCTGAAAAAAGTTATCACCTTACTGTTAACCGCCGTCCTTTTTCTGACCCTGCTGGCCCCGGCGGCCTATGCGGCGGAGGAGACCACCGAGGAAACCGAGGAAACCGAGCAGACCCGTCCCGACCGGGAGGCGGAGGAGAAGGAATACGAGGGGACCCTGGGGGACCTGCGCTGGCAGGTGGAGGGCACCACCCTGACCATCTCCGGCGACGGCACCATGGAGGAGGGCTGCCCCTGGCACGTCCACAAGGACACCATCGAGACCGTGATTTTGAGAGGGGCCATCACCAACGTGGCGGCGGATGCGTTTTCCGACTGGGACCGGCTGAAAACCGTTGACTTCGGCACTGCGCTGAAGGAGCTGGATGCCCGGTGCTTCATGGGCTGCGACGAGCTGGAAACCATCTACCTGCCCGATACCTTCCGGAAATTCGGCGAGGAGTGCTTCCGGGACTGCGAGGACCTGACCACCGTCTACTGCGCCGGGGGAATGCCCTCGTTCAAAAGCAACTGCCTGTGGAACAGCAACCAGATTACCATTTACTACCCCGTGTCCAACCCCTGGCCGGAGAGCGCCATGACGGAGCTTTCCGCCAACTTTGGCGGCCGTATTGCCATGATTCCCAGCTCCGGGGAGGATATGCTGAACTATTTGCAGGAGCTGGAGCAGCCCCAGACCGAGCCGGAAACCGCCCCCACCGAGGCACCCACCGAGCCGGAGACTGAGCCTGCCACCGAGCCCGCCACCGTGCCCACCGAGGCTCCCACCGAACCGCCGGTCACCATCCCCGAGGGCCTGGTGGAGGCCACGGCTCCCCCGGAGACCGAGCCTGCCCAGGAAACCCAGCCGGAGCCGGAGAAGGACCTTACCAGCAAGAGCTGGATTGGCCTGGCCCTCATCGGCGGCGTGCTGACCCTGGCCCTGGCCGGCATCCTCATCGTCCGCAGCGCCACCCGCAAGGGCGGACGGTACGAGGATTGACCGCTCACGGTTTGTATCAGCTAAAATGATAGAGTGTCATTGCGAACCAGTGCCGAGGCACTGGTGTGGCAATCCGCATCCCCTCTGAATTGGTGCAAAGCACCAATCAGTTCATTTTTCCTTTGGAAAAATGAAAAGAGAGAACGGATTGCCACACCAGCTTGCGAGCTGGCTCGCAATGACAGATACTGCCCTTAAAATTTACTTAACATCTTCCGGGAAAATCACCTGTTTTGCAGGCTTCCCGGAGGATTTTTTGTTTGTCAGGTCAAAAATAAAAAAAGGGGTTGTAAGTTGGAACAAAATGATGTAAAATAATACAACCGTTACAATGTAAAATTATGCGATAATCTCGCTTTTGGAGGTACAAACTTATGGAAAAACCCATTGTTCTGGTCATTATGGACGGCGTCGGCAAGGGTGACGGCGGCAGCGGCGACGCTGTGAAGGTTGCAGCCACCCCCACGCTGGACAAGCTCCTCGCCACCTGCCCCCATACGTACCTGAAAGCCCACGGCACCGCCGTCGGTCTGCCCAGCGATGAGGATATGGGCAACTCTGAGGTGGGCCACAATGCGCTGGGCTGCGGCCAGGTCTACTCCCAGGGTGCAAAGCTGGTGGGCGAGTCCATCGAAAACGGCAGCCTGTACCAGTCTGAGACCTGGAAGGACCTGGTTTCCAACGCCCAGGGCCGGGCCATGCACTTCATCGGCCTGCTGTCCGACGGCAACGTCCACTCTAACATCGCCCACCTGATTGCCCTGCTGCGCCAGGCCCACGCCGAGGGCGTGAAAAGAGCCTACTGCCACATCCTGCTGGACGGCCGTGACGTGCCCGCCACCTCCGCTCTGGAATATGTGGAGCAGCTGGAAGCCGTGCTGGCCCAGCTGAACACCGACGGCTGCGACTACGCCATTGCCTCCGGCGGCGGCCGGATGCAGGTGACCATGGACCGGTACGAGGCCAACTGGGCCATGGTGGAAAAGGGCTGGCGGACCCACGTCCAGGGCCAGGGCCGTCAGTTTGCCTCTGCCAAAGAGGCCATTGAAACCTACCGGGCCGAGACCGGCGTTATCGACCAGGACCTGCCCGCCTTCGTGGTGGCAAGAAGCGGCCAGCCCGTTGCGAAAATTGCCAACGGCGACTCCGTGATTCTCTTTAACTTCCGGGGCGACCGGGCCCAGGAAATTTCCCTGGCCTTTGACCGCAAGGACTTCGACAAGTTTGACCGGGGGGACTACACCGGCGTGAAGTTTGCCGGAATGCTCCAGTACGACGGAGACCTGAACATCCCCGAGCACTACCTGGTCCAGCCTCCCGTCATCAAGAACACCCTGACCGAGGTGCTGTGCCAGGCGGGCATCCACGAGTACGCCGTGTCCGAGACCCAGAAGTACGGCCACGTCACCTACTTCTGGAACGGCAACCGCTCCGGCAAGGTCTGCGAGGACCTGGAAACCTACGAGGAGGTCCCCTCCGACGTGATTCCCTTCGAGCAGGCTCCCGCCATGAAGTCCAAGGAGATTACCGAGAAAATGCTCGCCGCCATGGCCTCTAAAAAATACGAGTTCCTCCGCTGCAACTTCCCCAACGGCGACATGGTGGGCCACACCGGCGTGATGGACGCTGTGGTCTACGCCATGGAGTGCGTGGATTCCAGCCTCAAGGCCATTGTGGAGGCCGCCGACAAGTACGGCTACACCGTCCTCATCACCGCCGACCACGGCAACGCCGACCAGATGACCGAGACCAAGAAGGGCAAGACCTCCGTCCGCACCGCCCACTCCCTGAACCCCGTCCCCTTCATCATCTACGACCAGGGCCGCGCATGGAGCATCAAGGACGGCAGCTACGGCCTTGCCAACGTTGCCCCCACCGTGGTCAAAATGATGGGCCTGACCGCTCCTTCCTGCTGGGAAGCAAGCATGGTCTAAAAAAGCACCATCCGTAGGGCGGCCTGCCCTCAGGCCGCCGCTCCGGTTTCCGTTCAGGAAACCGGAGAATGCGGATTGCCACACCAGTGTGAGCACTGGTTCGCAATGACAGCTATGGCGACGGCGGCCTGAGGGCAGGCCGCCCTACAACCCCAACTTAAATCGGAGGTTTGAATTATGATTCGTCACGAAAATGAAAACGGCAGCGTCAATGTCAGCACCAATGTCTACACCGACATTGTCGGCACCGCTGCAACCAACTGCTTCGGCGTCAAGGGCATGGCCGCCCGGTCCGTCACCGACGGCGTGTACCACCTGCTGCGCAAGGAGTCCGTGGGCAAGGGCGTCTGGGTCCACTTCAACGACGACAATTCCATTTCCATCGACCTGCACATCATTGTGGACAACAATGTGAACCTGGCCGCCGTGGGCGACTCCATCATTTCCGAGGTCCGCTACGTGGTGACCCAGTGCACCGGCACCGAGGTCCGGGCCGTCAATGTGTATATCGATTCCATGGTAATCGGCTGATCTGGCGAAAATCCCCTGGGGGGCTTTCCGCCAAAAGGATGCAGTCTGCTTAGCGCATAATTTGCCCGCTTAGGCGGTCAAATTCTACACACGCAGCCTGAGCAGTATTTTTCGCCAGGTACACGCCCCGGCGAAAAATGTTTGAAATTTATTTCGCCCAGCGGGGCGAAACTCTGCGAGGCTTTTGGTTTGAAACCATAATATTCGGAGGTAATTTACTTTGAGAGAAATCATCACCGGCGCTGATTTGCGCAGAATGATTATCAGCGCTGCTGCTGCCATTGAAAACAACAAGCAGGCGCTCAACGAGCTGAACGTGTTCCCCGTCCCTGACGGCGACACCGGCACCAATATGTCCATGACCGTCAACGCCGCCGCCGCGGACCTGCGCAAGGCCGAGGACCCCACTCTGGCCAAGGCCGCTAAGATTGCCGCCTCCGCCACCCTGCGGGGGGCCCGGGGCAACTCCGGCGTGATTCTGTCCCTGCTGTTCGGCGGCATTGCCAAGCGGCTGAAGGAGGCCGACAGCTGCAATGGTACCCTGTGGGCCCAGGCCCTGCAGGACGGCGTGGATGCCGCCTACAAGGCCGTTATGAAGCCCGCCGAGGGCACCATTCTCACCGTGGCCCGTCTGGCCGCCGCCAGGGCAAGCGATGCCGCCAAGGAAAACGCCTTCATCGAGTACGTCCACGAGGCCGCCATCGAGGAGGCCAGGACTGCCCTGGCCAACACCGTCAACCAGAACCCGGTGCTGAAAAAGGCCGGTGTGGTGGATGCCGGCGGCAAGGGCTGGCTCACCGCCCTGGAGGCCATGCTGGCCGCCATGCGGGGCGAGGACGTGGTGGTGGAGGCTCCCGGCGGGGAGACCCAGGTGAAGGAAAGCGCCGATTTCTCCGATTTCGACACCGAGGACATCACCTTCTCCTACTGCACCGAATTCATCATCTCCCGGGAAAATGACCGGGACCCCCAGGCCCTCCGGGCCTTCCTCAACGAGCTGGGCGACAGCCTGGTGCTGGTGGACGACGAGGAGATCATCAAGGTCCACGTCCATACCAACGACCCCGGCGCAGCCCTCCACGAGGCCGTGAACTATGGCTCCTTCGTCACCGTGAAGATTGAAAATATGCGGCTGCAGCACACCGAAAAGGTGATGAGCGAGCGGGAGCTGGCTCCCAAGATTGCCGAGCCGGAGCGGCCCCTGGGCGTGGTGTCCGTCTGCGCCGGCGCAGGCCTTGCCGATGTGTTTACCAACCTGGGGGTGGATGCCATCATCTCCGGCGGCCAGACCATGAACCCCAGCACCCAGGACATTCTGGAGGCCGTCAACACCGTGCCCGCCGAGACCGTGTTCGTTCTGCCCAACAACAAGAACATCATCATGGCCGCCGAGCAGGTGAACGCCCTGACCCCCAAGAACGTGGTGGTCATCCCCTCCAAGACCGTGCCCCAGGGTGTCACCGCCATGCTGGGCTTCAACCCCGAGGGAACCGTGGAGGAGAACACCCAGGCTCTGACCGAGGCCCTTTCCACCGTGGACACCATGCAGATTACCTACGCCGCCCGGAACTCCGACTTTGACGGCTACGATATCCATGAGGGCGACTACCTGGCCCTCTACGGCAGCCAGCTGTTCGGCACCAGCCAGGACATCCGGGTTTTGCTTAAATCCCTGGCCGAGAAGGTCCGGGACGAGGGCAAGGAGTATATCACCATCTACTACGGAGCCGACGTGAAGGAAAAGCACGCCCAGAAGGCGGCGGACATCTTCGCCGACATCTGCCCCGATGCCGACGTGAACCTCCTGTCCGGCGGCCAGCCTGTGTACTATTACCTGATTTCTGCGGAATAAAGGCTTCCCCCTGGGGGGAAGCTGTCACCAGTGCCGCAGCACTGGTGACTGATGAGGGGTGTGCGACAACCGAGGCACTCATGGAGGGTGGTGTCCGTCTGCGGGAGCACTCAAAATGGGGTATGCCCCTCATCCGCCCAGTTTGCGAACTGGGCACCTTCCCCCCAGGGGGAAGGCATATGATAATGGCAGCCCGCCGCCCTGTTCGGGGCGGCGGGCCGTTTTTGAAAGGGAGTGCTGGCAATGCGGGAATTTCCAAAGGGCGGGCTCATCGGCAAGGCGGTGCACCTGGGCCAGGCGGTGGCCCGGATGCGGGTGCCGCTGTATGCGGCCAATGCCAGCTTCTTTATCGTGCTGGCGGTGTTTCCGGCGTTGCTGCTGGTGGTGGGTGCCCTGCAATACACCTCCCTGGAGGTGGAGCGGATGGGGGAGCTGCTCCAGGGCATTCTGCCGGAGGCCTTCCTGGAGGGGGCCGAGGAGCTGATTCTGCTGACCTATGACAACATGAACGGGGTCACCCTGGGCCTGTCCGCCGTGACGGCCCTGTGGTCCGCCAGCCGGGGGGTCTTCGGCATCCTCACGGGGCTCAACGCCATTTACGACGTGGGGGAGAGCCGGGGGTATCTGTACACCCGGTTCATCAGCGTGGCGTACACCTTCGCCTTTCTGGTGGTGCTGGTGCTGACACTGGCCCTGCACGTGTTCGGCACGGGGCTGCTGGAGCTGCTGACCCGCACCACCCACCCCTTCTGGCAGTTCCTGCTGGAATTCATCAACCTCCGTTTTTTCCTGCTGCTGATTTTGCAGACCGGCTTTTTCACCGCCATGTTTATGACTCTGCCCAACCGCCGCAACCGCTTCCGGGACAGCCTTCCCGGGGCGCTGCTGGCCTCCATGGGCTGGCTGGTGTTTTCGGATTTGTTTTCCATCTACGTGGAGCACTTCGCCAAGCTGTCCAACGTCTTTGGCTCGGTGTATGCGGTTTCCTTGAGTATGCTGTGGCTGTATTTCTGTATGTCCATCGTCTTTTACGGCGGCGCATTAAATGCGGCCCTGATGAAATGGGGAGAAAAATAAGACCCCTGTCATTGCGAAGCCAGTGCCCCCGGCACTGGCTGTGGCAATCCGCATCCCTTGCAGCAGGGGAAACGGATTGCCACACCAGTCTGAGGACTGGTTCGCAATGACAGAAGAATATGGAAAAAATGTAAATTTTTCCGCCGTTTACGTCCTGTTCACAGAATTTTGCTACAATACCGGAAAAAAGGAGGGGTGCGGGGTGTTTGGATACGTGACCGCCAGCCTGAAGGAGCTGACCGAGGAGCAGAAAAAGCGCTACGGCGCTGTGTACTGCGGCATCTGCCGGGGCATCCGGGCCCAGTCCGGGGAGGCCGCCCGGCTGTGCCTGCGCTATGACATGGCCTTTCTGGCCCTGCTGCTGATGAGCCTGTACGAGCCCCAGGAGCGCTCCGGCAAGGGTCCCTGCATCACCCACCCCATCGCCCACCGGCCCTGGGTGGACAGCCCCTACGTCCGCTATGCCGCCGCCATGAACGTGGCCCTGGCCTATTACAACTGCCTGGACGACTGGACCGACGAGGGCAAGACTGCTGCAAAAGCCATGGCCCGGGTGCTGGAAAAGCGGCTGCCGCCTATCGAGGCGGCCTACCCCCGCCAGTGCGGAGCCATCCGGACCTGCCTTGATGAGCTGTCCCGGCTGGAGCAGGAACGTTGCCCCAACCCGGACCTGCCTGCCGGGGCCTTTGGCCGGCTTATGGGAGAGCTGCTGGTGTACGAGCAGGATATGTGGGCGGAGGACCTGAGAGGCCTGGGGGACGCGCTGGGCCGGTTTATCTACCTGCTGGACGGGGTTTTGGACTATGACAGGGACGTGAAGAAGGCCCAGTACAACCCCTTCGCAGCCATGGGGGCCGGGAAGGACTGGGACAAATGGGAGGACTATCTGGTCAGTATCATGGGCCGCTGCACCAGGCACTTTGAGCGTCTTCCCCTGGTCCAGGACAAGGCCATTCTGGACAACATCCTCTACAGCGGGGTGTGGGTCCAATTCCGAAACAAACGAAAGGGGGAGCAGCGCCGTGGAGGATCCCTATAAAGTGCTGGGTGTCAGTCCCGATGCCTCCGACGAGGAGGTCAAGCGGGCCTACCGCAGGCTCGCCAAGCAGTACCACCCGGATGTAAACCCCGGGCCGGAGGCCGCCCGGAAAATGCAGCAGATCAACGCCGCCTACGAGCAGATTAAAAATCCGGAAAAGGCCCAGCGGGGCTATGACCCCTTCGGCGGCTATCGCCAGCAGCAGTCCGACGCCGGCGGCCAGCAGTACCAGCAGGCGGCCTACCAGTATATCCGCTTCGGCCGGTTCCGGGAGGCGCTGAACGTGCTGGAGGGCTGCCGGGACGGAAGCGCCCGGTGGTATTACCTGTCGGCCCTGGCCAACGACGGCCTGGGCAACCAGGTCACCGCCCTGGAGCACATCCGCCGGGCGGTGAGCATGGAGCCGGACAACATGGAGTATCTGTCCGCCCTGAACCGGATGGAGCACGGCGGCGCTGCCTACCGCCAGCAGGCCGGGTCCTTCCGGGGCTTCACCATGGGCGGCGACCCCTGCGCCAGCCTGTGTATGTGCTACCTGGCCCAGATTTTCTGCTGCGGCGGACGGAGTATGTTCTTCTGCTGCTGAGGCTGCCGGTGAAAAAAGACAGGTTTTTATCGAAGATATCCAATATGAGGGAGGGCCGGTCACGGCCCTCCCTCAGGTATTTTCCTTATCCGGCGGAACAAATTCCAGCAGGTCCCCGATGCTGCACTCCAGAGCGGTGCAGAGCCTGGCCAGCACGTCGGTGTCCAGCCGGGTCACCTGGTCTTTGCAGTAGTTGTTGAGCTGGGTGCGCTGCATTTCGGCACGGTGGCTCAGCTTGCTTTTGCTGATACCCTTTTGCTGAATCAGCTCGTTGAGCTTGATTCGAATTTTTCCATATGCTTCCATGTGCAGCCCCCTTCCCCTGTTTTTTTGTGTAACTATGAAATTTCCTCTTGACGAAACAAGTATACACAAGTTACAATAAAATAAACAGCTGTAAGAAACGCCATGTAAGAACTTGCACATAGAAAGAAAGAGAGGAGCTCATAATGACACACAGGGAGCGGAAATTGGCTGGGGATGCCATCAGGAAGAGTGCCCGGGAGCAGGGCCTTACCGAGGAAAATGCCCGGCAGGAGATTGAGAAGGCAATTGCCCAGGGGATGGAGAGGTCCCGGCAGGCAGGGGACAGGACAGCCATCGAGATGTGGAGCAGCATCCCCTGCGAGGGGGAAATTCCGACGGCAGAGGAATTTGTTGTCTGGGTGTCTGAGCTGGTGGAGATAATTCGTTCAAAAGAAAAAAAGACACGGGATAATTTTGAATAAATCGGCTGGGGCCGGCTCTCGCCGATTTCCTCAGAGCGTCCCTTGACAACGGAAAGCGGCCGTGGTAAAATAATCCGGACAACTGGATACTGGTGCGAAAAAGACAACCGGGTGCGATTCCCGGACGGTACCGCCGCTGTATGTGTCGCTGCCGGACCCCAGACAATCGTCAGCCACCGGCAACGGGAAGGCGGGGCCCGGTGCAGAAATACTCTGCAAGGCACGAGTCAGAAGACCTGCACACCGGATTTGTTCCACCCCCTGCGGCTCACAGGGGCGTGGTTGTCGCAGAAAAACGGCTGCGGTATCGCTTGGATACCGCAGCCTATTTTGTTTTAGGGAGGAAAAAGCATGAAAAACAAGAAGCAGATTTTGGCCGTTGTGGCCTTCGTGGCGGTGATTGCCCTGTTTGCAGGGGTCTACTTTGCCACCCGGCCCGAAACCGCCGCCGGCAGCAAAACCGTCACCATCACCGTGGTCCACAAGGACGGCTCGGAGAAGGTATTCACCTGCCACACCGACGAAGAGTTCCTGGGACCCGTGCTGGCCGCTGAGAACCTGGTGGAGTTACAGGACGGCATGGTCACCGTGGTGGACGGGGAGCTGGCCGACTGGAACGCCGACCAGAGCTACTGGGCCCTGTACGTGGGCGAGGAATACGCCACCCTGGGCGCCGACGAGCAGCCGGTGAACGACGGCGACAGCTTTAAGTGGGTGTATACCGTTGGCTTCTAAGCTCACCACCCGGGAGATGATGCTGTTCAGCGTCCTGGGGGCCATGACCTTCGGCGCCAAGTACGTCATGAGCTTTCTGCCCAACATCGAGCCGGTGAGCCTGATGGTGATGCTGTTTGCGGTGACCTTTGGGAAAAAGTGCGTCTATCCCATCTATCTGTACGTGGGCCTGGAGATTTTGTTCTACGGCCTGGGCATCTGGAATGTGTGCTATCTCTACGTCTGGGCCGTGCTGGCCCTGGGGGCCTATGCCCTGCGGGGCATGACCCAGAGCCTGGGCTGGGCAATCCTGTCGGGAGCCTTCGGGCTGCTGTTCGGCGCCCTGTGCGGCCTGGTGGACATTTTCATCGGCGGCCTTGGCTACGCAGTGGGCAAGTGGATCACCGGCATCCCCTTCGACCTGATGCACTGCCTGGGCAACTTCACCATCGCCCTGGTCCTGTTCAAGCCCTTGCGGGGGCTGCTGGGAAAGAAGTATCAGCAGATCAAAGCGTAAAAAATCCGCCCGTTAAGAGCGTTGCCATAAGAAAACATGAGAAAACCCAGTAAAATCAATGTTTTTTAGGGCAGCGGAAAACGGGGCAGGTCAAAACAACTGAATAATCAGGCAGAAAACGGGTGTTGTCAGAAAGGCAGCGCCCGTTTCTGCTTTCCCGGTCAAGCCGCAGATTTGAAAAAGTCTGCGGCTTTTCTTTTTGCCCAAAAGCAGAAAGGAGGCACACCTATGTACTTCACATCCGGCAATGACCGGGCCTTTGAACAGCTCATGCGGGGCAAGCCCGGTTTCGACCATTACGACAGCGGCGAGGCAGTCGCGCCGGAGGACTGCGGCACTTGCCGTTTTTATCGCCCGCACTGGAAGTATCAATTCTGCGTCTATGCGGAATGTCCCTACCAGCCGGGCAAGCTGGCCGCCCTGGATGCGGTCAAATTTGCCGTGAAAGGAGTTGACGACGAGATGGCAGTTTTTCGTGTGGAACGGAACAAGGGCTATACCGTGATGTCCAACCACCACCTGCGGAACAGGGACTTATCGCTGAAAGCCAAGGGCCTGTTATCGCAAATGCTGTCCCTCCCCGAAGATTGGGACTATACGCTGAAAGGCTTATCCCTTATCAACCGGGAGCAGATCGACGCCATCCGGGCCGCTGTCCGAGAGCTGGAACAAGCCGGATATATCGTGCGTTCCCGCGAGCGCGACAGCCAGGGACGGCTGCGGGGCGCGGACTACATCATCTACGAACAGCCCCAGCCTAAACCGGGTTCACCTACATTGGAAAGCTGAACAGCAGTCACATTGAGTTTGTCTTCGACTGCATCAGCAAGAACACCACGGAAATCCGCAATATCAAGAAATATCTGCTGGCGGTGCTGTTCAACGCCCCCAGCACCATCAACGGCTACTATACGGCCCTGGTGGCCCATGACATGAACACCGGGAAAATCTGAAAAGGAGGACGGCCCTATGAAACAGGGTGCATTGATTTTTGACGAGCGGACAGACCGCTACGACATCCGCTTTGATCTGGCAGACTACTACGGCGGCCTGCACTGCGGAGAATGTTTTGACGTGATGGTGGGCGGCAGATGGAAGCCGACCCGCATTGAAATGGCCGAGGGCTGGTATCTGGTGGGTATTCATGCCGACGACCTCTCCGGCCTGCGGGTGCAGATTTAAGCCATCTTGCCGCCTGCCTGCTGATTTTCCCGAAAGGAGGGATTGCCAGTGCAGGAAGATGTGACCCAAAAGACCATAGCCCTGTCCATCAAGGCGGGCAGGCTCACCGGCCAAGTGCTGCAAGCCGCTATCCGCAAGTATTTGGAAGCCCGAAAGAAAGGCCAAACCAAACTGCACCACGGCAAACAGAGCTTGCGTCAGCTTAAAAAGCACGGGGCGGCCCTTTCCAACATTGAGATCACCGACGCCAACATTGGCTTATTCAAGCCATGTGCCAGAAAATACGGCGTGGATTTCTCTTTGCGGAAAGACAGCACCACCCAGCCGCCCCACTGGATTGTTATTTTCAAAGCCAAGGACGCGGACAATCTGGAACAGGCGTTTAAGGAATTTTCAGCCAAGAAGCTGCGCCGTGAGGAACGCCCCTCCGTTCGCAAGGAACTGGCCGCCAAGCGGGCGCAGGCCGCAAAAAAGGAGGGCCAACGCACCAAGACCAAAATCAAGGAAAGGGGTGTGGAGCTATGAAGCCCGAAGTAAAGAAACTCATTTTGTCCAACCTGCCCTATCTGCTGTTCGTGTACCTGTTCGGGAAGTTGGGGCAGGCGTACCGGCTGGCGGCAGGGGTCGACCTGTCCGAAAAGCTATTGCATTTTGCCGGGGGCTTTGCGGCGGCCTTTGAGAGCGCCGCGCCCAGCTTCCACCTCTTTGACCTGGCTATCGGTATCGCGGGTGCGGTGCTGATGCGGCTGGCGGTGTACGCCAAGGGCAAAAACGCCAAGAAATATCGCCGAGGCATGGAATACGGGTCTGCAAGATGGGGCGGGCCTAAAGATATAGCTCCTTACATCGACCCGGTATTTGAAAACAATCTTCTGTTGACCCAAACGGAGCGCCTTACCATGACCGGGCGGCCCAAAGACCCCAAGACTGCCCGGAATAAAAATGTGCTTGTCATTGGAGGAAGCGGCAGCGGTAAAAGCATCCCCTGTCTGCAATAGTGCGAATGGACAGGGGGATTTGCCGTCTTGATCGGAGCCGGAGCAGACGGTTAAGAGTATCAGCGCGGAAATGACGGAAAGGGGGCCGCACTCCTAATCCGATGGGAAGTGCCGGGGCAACGTCCGGCACACACGCAACGCATAGGGCCTGAAACCCGGTTTGAGATGGCCGGGAATATAACGGCCCCAAGAGGCCGCGCTATCGTTCCGGCCTGTGGCGCAGAGCCACAGGATAAAAAGCTATGCTATGCCGGGTATGAATGAACATACCGCTGAAAATGGGCGAAAGCCCCGGAGAGGCGGATAAAAAGCCGCCTGATAATCACATCAGAAAACCCGCTTCTTTGTGAAACCAAACCTGATGCAGTGTACCTCAAAAACCTACCCAACCTCGTTCATCGTAACAGACCCCAAGGGCAGCCTGATTGGTGAGGTGGGCCAGCTTTTACAGCGCCGGGGCTATCGGATAAAGGTGCTGAACACCATTAACTTTTCCAAGTCCATGCGCTACAACCCCTTTTCCTATCTCCACTCGGAAAAGGACATCCTAAAGCTGGTAAACACTTTGATCTGCAATACCAAGGGGGAGGGTGAAAAGTCAGCCGAGGATTTTTGGGTCAAGTCGGAACGGCTGTTTTATACCGCCCTGATTGGCTACATCTACTACGAGGCCCCGGAGAATGAGAAGAACTTCACAACCATGCTGGAAATGATAAACGCCAGCGAGGCCCGCGAGGACGATCCGGATTTTCAAAGCCCCACCGATGAACTGTTTGCCCGTCTGGAAGAACGCGACCCGGAACATTTTGCCGTGCGCCAGTACAAAAAAATTCTCTTATCCGCTGGCAAGACCCGCGCCTCTATCCTGGTGAGCTGCGGGGCCAGATTGGCCCCCTTTGACATTCGGGAAGTCCGTGAGCTGATGGAGGATGACGAACTGGAACTTGATACCGTGGGCGACGAAAAGACGGCGCTGTTTCTGATTATGAGCGACACGGACACGACCTTTAATTTCATTTTGGCTATGGTACAGAGCCAGTTGATAAATTTGCTTTGTGACCGGGCCGACGACAAGTACGGCGGGCGCTTGCCCGTCCATGTACGGATGATTTTAGACGAGTTTGCCAACATCGGCCAGATACCGAACTTTGACAAACTGATCGCCACCATCCGAAGCCGGGAAATCTCGGCCTCTATTATTTTGCAGAGCCAGTCGCAGTTAAAGGCCATCTACAAGGACGCCGCCGAAATCATTTCGGACAACTGCGACAGTGTGCTATTCCTTAGTGGGCGGGGCAAGAACGCCAAGGAGATCGCGGACGCGCTGGGCAAGGAAACCATTGACAGCTACAACCAGAGCGAAAACCGGGGTTCCCAGACCTCCCACGGACTGAATTATCAGAAATTAGGAAAGGAGTTGATGAGCCAGGACGAAATCGCCGTGATGGACGGAGGAAAATGTATCTTGCAGTTACGCGGTGTGCGGCCTTTCCTGTCAGAGAAATTTGACATCACCCGCCACCCCAACTACAAGTACCTTTCCGACGCCGACCCCAAGAACAAATTTGATGTGGACAGGTATTTAGCCGCCACCCGCCGCAAAAGGCAGCGTGTGGTGACGCAGGAGGAAGTCTTTGACCTCTACGAAATCGACCTGTCGGATGCTGATATGGCCGCAGAGTAAAGCGGCGTTTCCAAGAAAGGAGAAACCTATGGAACACTCGGGCAAAAAGACCTTTGCAGACTGTTTCCACACACAGAAAACCATTTATCAGCGATTGATCGCTTTCGCTGTCATGTGGGACTGGATGATGGCGCATGATTTTGGAACGCCTACGGAGGCAGAAATCCACAGCATGGATGTGGAAACGACCCGCAGGGTGTGTGAGGCATGGGGCGAGATTTATACGCTTGCCGTGCTGGAATGGCAGGACAGCCAGTAACTTCCGGGCTGTCTGCGGATTGTGACGCTGCCGCTGGTAAATTGACCGGCGGCTTTTTTGCACCCAAACAACATCACAATCTAAAATATGGAGGTAAATTTATGGAATTTTTCAACAGTGCGGTTGATACTTTGCAGACTATCGTTGTGGGCCTGGGCGGCGCTCTTTGCGTATGGGGCGGCATCAATCTTTTGGAGGGGTACGGGCAGGATAATCCGGCCTCCAAAAGCCAAGGTGTCAAGCAGTTCATGGCAAATTAGTTGGAACAAAAAACGAAAGGAAAAGCACAATCCAGACGGTATCAGCGGCAGGCTACAAGAATAAATTGTGATTTCACAAGATAGGTGCTATAATGAGAGAAAAGCTCCTGCCGGGGCAGCCGCCCCGGTGGTAAGGATAGAAAGGCAGGAAAACAATATGCACATCAGCTATAAACCACTCTGGCACACACTGTTAGAGCGTGATATGAGAAAAGAGGATTTAAGGCTTGCCGCTGGTATGACAACGAATATGATTGCCAACATGGGCAAAGAGGGAAAACACATCAGTATGGACACATTAGCCCGTATCTGTGAAACACTGAATTGCGGGATTACTGATGTGATTGAGTTAGTCCCAGACGAGCCTACTTCCGCAGGAGGTAAGGAACATGAGCGAACTGAAACCAAGAATAACGGAAAACGGAATTGATTATATCCTTGTCGGGGATTATTACATCCCAGACTTGAAACTGCCGGAAGAAAGCCGCCC
The DNA here is from genome assembly GCA_030536515.1 of Eubacteriales bacterium. GTDB lineage: Bacteria > Bacillota > Clostridia > Oscillospirales > Oscillospiraceae > Faecousia. The sequence goes on along the minus strand of JAUNPV010000030.1, from coordinate 3,691 downwards.
CATCGGAAAATACGGACGGTTGCACCGAGAATATTTGAGAGAAGCCCATCCCGCCAGATTACAGGCATTGACGCTGACCGGGGAGTTGTGGACATACCTTGCAGACCTGAATGAACAGGCACAGGAACGGTTGGACACCATCATGGAGCAGATGAAAGCTGCTGAGTGCGTGACCGAGGAATTAAAGCGCACCCGGCAAATGGAATGGGTGCAACGTTGCAATAACATTCACAACCGGGCAGAAGAAATTGTCCTGCATGAGATGATTTATATATAATTGTAGGGAGTGATGAATATGAAATTGCGTGAAGAATTTACCTGCCCTTTGGAGCTGGTACACGATATGATTAAAGGAAAATGGAAACCGATTATTTTATGGAGATTGCGTCTGGGAGCGACATCTCTTGCAAAACTGGAAAAAGATATTGACGGTATTACACAGAAAATGCTTCTGGAACACTTAAAAGAACTTATGGATTATGGATTTGTGGAGAAGAAAACCTTTGAGGGTTATCCACTTCATGTAGAATATTCTTTAACTGAAAAGCAAGGCTATGAATTGCTGGAAGCATTGAAGATTATGCAGCATATAGGAATTGAATATTTGAAAAGTCAGGGAAAAGAAGCAATGCTAATTGAGAAAGGTGTTGTGCCTGAATAGTACCAACAAAAAAGTGGGTAATTTACTTTGTACCTCCATGTAGTTATGATTGACTTGAACATAAATTACATGGAGGTATGATTATGATTGTAACAAGTACAGGAATTGTAAATGGTATCATTCAGGACAAGTTTGGTGGACGTGGAACACAATTTAATGAAAATGGTATTCCAACCTACTCCCTGCCTTTCAAAGTCGAAAATGCGCCGAAAAAAACACAGTGCTTTGCGATTGTGTTAGAAGATAAGGACGCTTATCCTGTTACTGGAGGATTTGCATGGATTCATTGGCTGGCAGCCAATATTGCCCGGAATGAAGTAAAAGAAAATGAGAGCCAGTCAGCAAATGATTTTGTACAAGGCTGTAACAGCTGGACAAGTATTCAGGGAAATCAGCAGAGCAAAGAATTATCCTGCTTTTACGGTGGGATGACACCCCCGGACAGGGCACACGTTTATGAACTTCATGTTTTTGCATTGGATAAGTTGTTGAATTTGCAGAAAGGATTTCTTTTGAATGAATTGTATCGGGAAATGACAGACCACATTTTAGATAGTTATACCTTGAAAGGTATCTATGAGAAAATATGAGATACCTTCATTCCAGATTGGAGGACGTATTTACAAAACGGTCATAGCTGTGTTTCTCTGTTTTTTGATAGATACATTCAGAAATACAGGAGTACCATTTTATGCAGCAATCGCAGCAATCCTTTGCATACAACGCAGTCAACAAGATAGTTTTCAAGCAGCAAAAAACCGGGAAATAGCAACAATAGTCGGAGGTATTTGTGGTATGCTGTTTCTTTTAGCAGAGAGGAACTTGTTTCACATTCAGACAGAACTATTGCGATATGCGGTTTTGTCGGTGCTTCTTATTCCTATCATTGAACTTTCTCTTTACTTGCGGCAGGAAAAAGGAACATTTTTGATGTGTGTAGTTTTTTTATGCGTAACTACTACACATGAAAATGACATCAGCCCGATTGCGTTTGCCATGAGCCGAATTATAGACACTACAATCGGTATCATCGTTGCATTGATAGTGAATTTATTTCCGTGTGCAAAGAAGAAATAAACTGAATACAACCAACACAAAACCGCTGCTACATGGAAGCGCAATACAACCATGCAACAGCGGTTTTTCTATCTCTTTCCCCGGTTACCTAACGGAGAATTTTTATAGTGGGGAGATTTCTTCATAACTTTTTTCAGGTCATTGCGTTCCTTTTCCGGGAGCTTATCATACCGGATACTCAACTGTTCACAAATCGCATAGCAGAAAACATCCAGATAATTTCCGGGAGTACGCAATGCCCGTTCTGCCGCCTTTATAACACTGGAAGCATTGGAAACATCCGGCGCACTCTCCGTATCGTTTGCGTGAGCTGTGCGGAGGGCATGGAGAATAGCGTCCCAAGTTTTGTGAGTGACGTGACAAAAATAATCATCTTCATCAATTTGCGAAGCCTGTAAAGTTTCTAAAAATACATCTTCTCTCTCTGGCTGATAGTTGCGAATGACTGTCAGCCGGATTGCTTCCAGCATTGCGTTTAAGTCACGCAGCCGCATGGTGGCAACCCCATTCACATAGATTTCCGTATCGGTCAGCAGATTTACAAAGTCCGGGTGCGTGGCAATCTCGCACAGCAAACGGTTGTTGATCCGTCCGCTTTTTAATAGCTCCACCATATCATCACTCAAATGCAGTTCTGTCAACTCTGCGTTTGAGTGATTTCTATTTTCGGTCAGTCCCAGCAGATAGTCCGTGGACACCCCGTAAAACTTTGCCAACGTGACAATGCTTCCGTGATTGATTTCCTTGTAATCGTCATTCTCATAGCTGCCGAGGGCAGATTTTGAAATGTTGGTGGCTTTGGAAAGTTCGTCAAGGTTCAGTCCCCGTTCCACCCGTAAGTCTTTTAATTTTTCCTGTATGGATAAGCCTGTTTTCATGGCGGTTTCTCCCTCCTGCGGCGGTATGCTTGCCGCTGATTTCATTATATCATGCCCTGTCCACAATCGTGGAAATTTTTGATTTTCGGGCTGATTTCCTACTTTGCGGACATACGGCACAGGGGTCAAAAATGTTCCATAATGTAGTCAGTTCATCGATGGATTATTCCAATCGAATGACCAGCCTGTGTGGGATATGCTTCCCCAGTGATGTAGTGCCATGACTTCCGGCAGGGATATGGAGGAACCCTGACCGGAACGAGCATACCAAAGGGAGCGATACGCCGCTGTGAGATTCAGGGGAGGAACGACACCGGGAAGAACTGGCGAACTGACACCGAAATGATACCGAAACACGACGATTTGATAGGGGGATAGTCTACCCTATCGCTGATACTTCGGGAGATTTTAAGCGGCTCTATGGCTGTAATTTTGCCAAAAATCGCCCCGAAACCATACACAAAAACGGGAGGAAACGTAACATGCCGAGAATGAGCAAAAAGAGGAAGTCAGAGCTTTCTTTTTATCTTAATGACCGGGGGCGTGTCACTTACAACGAATTGTGCCGGAAATGCCAGCATGAGTGCAAGCAGAGTTTCCGGGCAGTTGTGATTGACTGCTCCCGTTATTTATCGAAACGAGCCAAGAAAAAGGAGGAACACACCGAATGAATTTTGAATTTATGACGATAGACACGCCGCTGCCACCCTGTATGCCCTTTCCCAGAGCATTGACAAGATTTCCCGTCAGCAGCACCGCAAAGGTTATGTACTGCCGGATGTTAGACACTATGCTTTGCAAAGGTCAGGAGGACGAGAACGGTATTCTGTTTGTCTGCTTCCCCATCACAGCCATTGCCGCAGCCCTGTCCCGCAGCCCCATGACGGTCAAGCGTTCTTTGAATGAGCTGGAAACTGCCGGACTTATCATGCGGGTGCGTCAAGGCGTTGGAGAACCGAACAGGATTTATGTGCTGATACCGGGAAAGGAGGACGCTGCCCTTGCCTGATACCTCAAAGCTGGAAAAGCTCAACCGGGAGTTGGAGAAAAGCGAAAAGAAACTGCGGAAAGCCAT
>JAUNPV010000029.1 GCA_030536515.1 Eubacteriales bacterium | reverse complement strand
CTTTTGTGCGCACTCTTGACATCTATGTTGAACCGGTACTTACTTTCACACTATGTTCTCCTTGTATATGGCCTTTTTTATTAGGTCAAGATAACGCTCCACCTCAGATAGAATTTCCCCCTGAGATTTTTCCAGATTCCCCTTCAGGCAGCCCATGCTGACCCAGGTGACCAGATTCATAGCGTCCGCAGGAGAAACATTGGGACGGAATTTGGACCAGTCCACCTTTGCAAACAGGGTCATGCTGCCTTCTTCGATTGCACGGGTGTTGGCGTTTCGCCTCAATGTTTCCGCTTCCCCGGACTCGTCCTGCATGACGGCTACGAGAAAATCATACATCCCCGGATACCGGGCCATGACCTCAAACTTTACCTTCGTGCCGATGGAAATGCACTCCATAAAGTCCTCGGTTCCCACGGGAATCTTTCTGCTGATTTCATCGCAGGCGAAGCGGAACAGGAAGTCGTACAGCTCCGCCTTGGTGCCAAAATAGTGAAACAGCGCCGCCTTGGATACCCCGGCCGCCTGGGCAATTTCGCTCATGGCGGTCTTTTGGAAGCCGTCCTTGCCAAAGCAGCGGAAGCCTGCATTGATGACAGAAAGCTGCTTCTCCGGCGGCGCCTTTTCAAAGCCAACCGTTTTCATACCGTCCCCCCTCATTGACCGCATCGGTTCACGGCAATTGTATCATGGAGAACCGCTGCGGTCAATAGAGAAATTAAAAAAATGCTTATCGGATTCACTCAGCAAGCAAGTGCGGTACAGGCCAAAGGCTCCCCTGTGTAAGGGGAGCTGTCACCGCAGGTGACTGAGGGGTTGTCTGGCAGCTGCCCACTGCGCAGGAGCCGGGAATATTGTGCAAACCATAGGCACTCTAAGCAACCCCTCCGACCCGGCTTGCGCCGGGCCACCTCCCCTTACACAGGGGAGGCTTTGCTGAGCTAACCCAATAAACACAAATAAAACAATGTCATTCTTCGCTTTTGGCAAAGAATGACATTGTTTTTATGCCTACAGCTCGAACAAAGACGCCTCTCTGGTGCGCAGGTCGTCGCAGAGGAAGTCCATGTCCGACTTGTTGGTAATCCGCATCACGTCCTCCAGCTCCAGGACGCCGCCGGGGTGGGCCAGCAGCTCGATGTCCCAGCCCTTTTTCCGGGCCAGGTTCAACGCATCGGGCAGCACCGGCTCCACGTTCTCCCGGTACATCCGGCCGGAGAGGAACACCCCCAGAAAGAGTTTTTTATCCAGCTTGTCCAGAAAAGTCCGGTATTTGCGCCGGTTCCGCTGGACCAGCAGGTTCAAAATGGCCACCTTCACCAGGTTGATGGGGCTGAAATCCCGAATTTCCCCCAGGTGATGCAGGTACAGCCCCACGTGCTCCTCCGGCATCCGGATGTAGGAAATGTCCAGCTTGTCCTCCCGGACCACGTCCATCATGGCATCGAACACCAGCGGCAGCATATGGTAGTGGGCGTGGGAGTCCAGCCGCAGGGGCTTCCCCGGGGTCAGGCAGGCAGACACCGCCCGAATCTGGGCCCGGAGCTCCTCCGCCAGGGCCCGGCGCAGGGCCCCCTGGCCGGGCAGGCAGGAGCGCAGCAGCAGAGCGCCGAAGGAGCAGCTGAGGTTGCCCCGCTTGTCCGACAGCAGGGGGTGGCCGGTGAGACTTTTGCCCTCGATGAGGTTCAGGTGAACAGTCACCGCCACGTCCTCCGGAAGGGCCCTCATGCAGGGCTCCAAGTATTTGCTGTTGGGCATGACGCTGACGCCGTTGAGGCAGCCGTTGCAGTAGCAGCCCAGAATCCGCCGGGTCTGGCCGGGGAACAGGGCGTAGTCGTCTGCGTGAAATTCAATTTGCACATCCCGCCCGGGGACGCTGGTTGCTGGTTCCATGGAAAGTTCCGCCTTTTCTGTGTTTTTGTCTGCCCACAGTATACCATAGGCCGCAGGAAAAGTACAGGGATTTTCTGCTGAAAATTCGGTTTTTCTCCCCCGGCACAATTTTCGTCATTTTTCGTTACTTTTCCCGGTTTTTTCGCTCGCTATCCAATTTTCCGGATGCATTTACCATTTTCAATTTTTAAAAAAATTGTTATCGCATCATAAATATTACCATTCGAAAAAAGTCTTATGCACTATAGACAATTTGTGCCGCCTGTATTTGTAGCATAATCCAAAAGCGTTCCGATTGTCCCTTTGTCCGTTGACAAATTCCGATTTTATTGTTATTTTTAACATAGAATATATCTCCGCCTGCGCAAGGGTTGGGCAATATATCGAAATCGAAAGAAGGTATTTTTATGGGATTCTTTAAGAAACTGTTCAGCAAGCCCCAGGACTGCCTGTGCGCCCCTGTGGCCGGTCGTGCCATTCCTGTCTCCCAGGTTCCCGACCCCACCTTTGCCGAGGAGCTGCTGGGCAAGGGCATTGCGGTGGAGCCCGCCGAGGGCAAGGTCTTTGCCCCCTGCGATGCCACCGTGGACATGATGTTTGAAACCGGCCATGCCGTGTCCCTGGTGGCCGACTTTGGCGCCGAGGTCCTCATCCACGTGGGTCTGGAAACCGTCAGCCTCAAGGGCAAGCACTTCACCATCCACGCCAAGAACGGCGACAAGGTCAAAAAGGGCGACCTGCTCATCGAGTTCGACCTGGATGCCATCAAGGCCGAGGGCTTCAACACCGTCACCCCCATGCTGGTGTGCAACAGCAGCGATTACAGCACCTTCAACACCTTCGTTGACAAGGACGTCACCAATTCCGACGTGGTCATTGAGCTGGCCAAGTAACCGGATTTCCTGACAAAGCCGTAAAAGGAGTAGACTTATGATTCAAGGTTATGGACTGCCGGTTTTTCCCGGCGTTGCCATTGGCAGCTCTGTGGTCTACCGCAAGGCCCAGCGCTCCCTGCCCGTGTCCTGCGGCGAGCCTGCTGTGGAGCAGGCAAAGTTCGACGCCGCCCGGGAGACTGCCCGGGAGCAGCTGACCGCCCTGTTTGAAAAGGCCAAGGTGGACATCGGCGAGGAGCAGGCCGCCATTATGGAGGTCCAGCTGCTGATGCTGGAGGATTTGGACTATCTGGACGCTGTGGCCGCCGCCATCCAGGGCGGCGAGGCTGCCGCCATTGCGGCGCTGGACTGCGGCGAGGAGTTCGCCCAGGTCTTTGCCGCCATGGACGACGAGTACATGAACGCCCGCTCTGCCGACATTCGGGATATGTCCCACCGGATTTACGATATTCTCTGCGGCAACACCGGCTTCCAGCTGCCTGAGGGCTCCTTCCTGCTGGTGGCCGAGGATTTGGCTCCCAGCGAGACCATCCAGCTGCCCCGGGAGCGTATTTTGGCCTTTGTCACCCGCCAGGGCTCCTCCTCCAGCCACACCGCCATTCTGGCGAGAACGCTGAACATCCCCTCCCTGGTCCAGTCGGACATTCCCCTGGACGTGGCCGAGGACTGCCAGGTGCTGGCCGTGGACGGCTTCACCGGCACCTGGTATGCAGACCCCGACGAGGAAACCATGAAGCTGCTGCTGGAAAAGCAGGCCCAGGCCGCCGCCAGCCGCCAGGCGCTGGAGGCCTACCGGGGCAAAGAGAGCATCTCCAAATCCGGCAAGAAGGTCCTTCTGTGCGCCAACATCGGCTGCGCCGAGGATGCCGTGGCCGCCATTGCCGCCGATGCCGAGGGCGTGGGGCTTATGCGCAGCGAATTTCTCTACCTGGGCCGGGACACCCTGCCCACCGAGGACGAGCTGTTTGAGGCCTACAAAAAGGTGGCGGAAATCATGGGCCACCGTCCTGTGGTCATCCGGACCCTGGACATCGGCGCGGACAAGCAGGTGTCCTACATGGGCTTAGAGCAGGAGGAAAATCCCGCCCTGGGTCTGCGGGGCCTTCGCATCTGCCTGACCAGAGAGGAAATTTTCCGGCCCCAGCTGCGGGCCATCTATCGGGCCAGCGCCTACGGTAACCTGAGCATGATGTTCCCCATGGTGGCATCCGTGTGGGAGCTGAAGGCCGCCAAGGCCCTGTGCGCACGCTACCGGGCGGAGCTGGAGGCCGAGGGCGTTGCCACCAAGGACGTGCCCATCGGCGTGATGGTGGAGACCCCCGCCGCCGCCGTGCTGGCTGAGGAGCTGGCCAAGGAGGCCGCCTTCTTCAGCGTGGGCACCAACGATCTGACCCAGTACACCCTGGCGGTGGACCGTCAGAACGCCAAGCTGGGCCAGTTCTACGACCCCTATCATCCGGCTCTGCTGGCCCTGCTGGGCCACATCGCCAAGGCTGCCAACGACGCCGGCATCTGGGCCGGTATCTGCGGCGAGCTGGGCGCAGACCCCAAGATGACCGAAACCTTCCTGAAAATGGGATACACCGAGCTGAGCATGGCTCCCGGACGGATTCTGGAAGCCCGCAAGCTGGTATGTGAAAGTGAGGTATAATTTATGAAAGAATTTAACCACGTGATTGCAGACCCCATGGGCCTCCACGCCCGCCCCGCCGGCCAGATGGTGAAGGCCTGCGCTGCCTTCGCCTCCAAGGTCACCATCACCGCCCCCACCGGCACCGCCGACGCAAAGCGCCTCATGGCCGTCATGCGCCTGGCCGCCAAGCAGGGCATGGAGCTGACCTTCAAGGTAGAAGGCCCCGACGAGGAAAAGGCCGCCGCCGAGCTCCAGGCCTTCCTGGCTGCGAATCTCTAAGCACCCCCGTAGGGAACGGATTTATCCGTTCCGAAAGAAAAAATCACCTCGATGGGGATTTTTTCTTAGCTTTCTCCCCTGCTGCAAGCGCCCTACGGGCGACGGAACGGATAAATCCGTTCCCTACAGGGGCACAACATATCAATAAGCCATGAAGCGGGCGCGCCCGCTTCCCCGTCTTAAGACGGGCGGCTGTTGAATCTCATCCCATCCTATTGCCGTTGTGGGCCGACGGCCGAAATTAGGCGGAAAATGAGGAAATACGAAATATATTAAGGAGGACTTTTCTTATGATGAAACATCTGCAGAAGCTGGGCAGCTCCCTGATGCTGCCTGTCGCCTGTCTGCCTATCTGCGGCATCCTGATGGGCCTGGGCTACTGGGCCGCCCCCGGCGTTATGGGCGTCCCCGGCGCACCCACTTCCGGATTCCTGTATGTTCTGGGCTTCTTCCTGATCAAGGCCGGCGGTGCTTTGATCGACAACATGGCTATCCTGTTCGCCATCGGCGTGGCCGTTGGCCTGGCTAAGGAGCACGAGGGCACTGCCGCTCTGGCCGGCCTGGTCTCCTGGCTGATGATGACCTCCCTGCTGAGCACCGGCGTGGTCTCCGTCATCGCTCCTTCCATGTGTGTGGAAGGCACCACCAACTTCGTCGCCTTCTCCAAGATTGCCAACCCCTTCACCGGCATCCTGGCCGGTATCATCGGCGCAAACTGCTACAACCGCTTTAAGGACACCAAGCTGCCCGACGTGCTGGCCTTCTTCTCCGGCAAGCGTTGCGTCTCCATCATCACGGGCCTGGTCTCCATCGTTGTGTCCGCTCTGATGCTGTTCATCTGGCCCGTGGTCTTCGGCGCTCTGGTCGCCATCGGCAACGCCATTGTCAGCCTGGACGCTGTGGGCGCCGGCATCTACGCCTTCCTGAACCGTCTGCTGATCCCCACCGGCCTGCATCACGCTCTGAACAACGTGTTCTGGTTCGACACCATCGGCCTGGGCGACCTGACTGCTTACTGGGGCGCTAAGACCTCCGCCGACATGGGCTGGTCCGTCGGTATGTATATGTCCGGCTTCTTCCCCTGCATGATGTTCGGCATCCCCGGCGCTGCTCTGGCCATGATCCAGACCGCCAAGACTGCCAAGCGTAAGGCCACCATCGGCATCGTCGGCTCCGCTGCCATCTGCGCATTCCTGTGCGGTGTCACCGAGCCCTTCGAGTTCGCCTTCATGTTCCTGGCCTTCCCCCTGTACGTTGTCTACGCTCTGCTGTACGGCATCTTCACCGTTGTCACCGTTATGCTGGGCTACCGGGCAGGCTTCTGCTTCTCCGCCGGCCTGACCGACGCCATCTTCTCCGCTGCTCTGCCCGCTGCCAACAACACCTGGCTGATTTTCATCCTGGGCCCCATCGCCTTCGTGGTGTTCTACCTGGTGTTCCTGTTCGCCATCAAGAAGTGGGACCTGAAGACCCCCGGCCGTGAGGACGACCAGGAGGGCGAGCTGAAGATTGAGCTTGCCAACAACGACTTCACCGCCATGGCCGCCATCATTCTCGAGGGCGTGGGCGGCAAGGAGAACGTTGCCTCCATCGACCACTGCATCACCCGTCTGCGCCTGGAGGTCAAGGACCGCTACCAGGTGGACGAGAAGAAGATCAAGTCCTCTGGCGCCGCCGGCGTCATCCGTCCGGGCAAGACCTCCGTGCAGGTCATCATCGGACCCAAGGTTCAGTTCGTGTACGACGAGTTCAAGAAGCTGGCCGAGTAATTTCCCAAACCGGCTATGGCCCACATAGCTAAAAAGAGTCCCCCTCATCGGAGGGGGACTCTTGACTGTCTCAAAGTCCCAAGTGGTTTGTATCCGTTAAAATGATAGAATGTCATTGCGAGCCAGTGCGAACACTGGCGTGGCAATCCGCATTCCCTCTGCTTGGTGCACAGCAACAAGCAGTTCATTTTTCCTATGGAAAAATGAAAAAGAGAACGGATTGCCACGCCAGGGCGCGCCCTGGCTCGCAATGACATTCTTTCATATTACTGGCTGCTGTGGAACTTCAGGTACTGCTCCCAGGGGAATGCTTCCGGGGCGGTTTCCTGGCCGTAGGCCTGGCGGATGGCGGTGCAGAGGGCCTGCAGCTTGGCCTGTAACATTGGGGAGCGGAACAGGGCCTCGTTTCCGGGTTCTGCGGCGTATTCCAGGATTCTGGCACGGTCCTCCTTGGGATAGGTCATGGAGTACACATCCACAAAGGCGGCGTTCTCCCCCTGGGCATAGGCCCGGGTCTCCGGGTCCCGGGGGGCGGTGTAGCTGCGGCTGTAGGCAAAGCCCGGGGGATTCAGTTCCTCCCAACTGTCCAGAGCGTCGCTTTGGCTCAGCAGCCGGTCCTCCATCACATGGTACAGCTCGTGATACAGTGCCCGGCCCGACTGAGGCCCCACGGACAGGGCCAGGGTCACGCCGTCCCCGCTGAAAAATTGGAGGCCGTTGGCCGTGGCCACGCTGCCGGAGGCCGGGGTCCCGGTGATTTTGCGCACCAGACACACACGCACCGCATCGAAGGGCGCAAGCATCTGCTCCCACACCGCCGCCGGGAACCGGGACAGAGTCTCGCCCAGCAGCTCCAGCTGCCGGTAGACCGGCCATGCCCGGGTCTCCGGGGTGAATTCGTAGTCCCAGGGCTGGCAGTCGGCGGCCTCCCGGCCGATGAGGATTTCAATGCCGTACCGCTCCCCCAGGTCCCGGGCCAGCTGCCGTGCAGAATTCAGGTCCCCGTCCCCATAGGGGGCGGTGTAACGCTCCCCATCCCCGGACGGGGTGCTGTCCGTGTCCCAGGGGCAGAGGGCATCCCCGGTCAGCACGTACACCCGGCCCCCCGCCTCCGTCACGTCCACCGGCGGCCCGTCCAGATTCAGCACGCTTTCCCGCTGGCCGGTGGCCAGGTCGTAGCAGGACAGGGTGTTTCCCGCTGCCGTCACCGTCTTGTGGAGGTTTTTCAGAAACCGCCCCCGTTCCAGCCCCGCCGGGGTCAGCAGGGTGGGGGCCTCCTCCCCCCGGCCGAACAGCAGCAGCTGCTGCTGTCCCAGCTCCACGGCGGCGTAATACCGGTCCTCCGCCTGTTCCAGCGTCAGGGGGGCGGAACCGTCATAGAGGGTCCGGCCCTCCCCGGTATCCGTCAGCAGACTGCGGCTGCCGCAGGTCCAGCTGAGAATTGACCCCTCTATCCCCGTGAGCACCGGCGCTGCCGGAAGGTCCGCCCGCAGGTCCCGGCGGATGCCGGTGGTCAGGTCCCAGGCCCGGACGGCGTCCTGGGTGCAGTAGTACAGGGTCCCGCCGTCCTGGGACAGCAGGGGGCTGCCCACCATGTCCCGGGGGGCGGCAATCCGCCGGAGCTCCCGGAGGCCGGCATCCAGCACCACCGTTTCCCGGCGCAGGCTGTCATAATAGCGAAGCTCCCCTGCCCCTGCCTGGAAGGCGGGATCCGCCGGGTCCAGGGCGCATTGCAGGTCCCGGGATTCCAGCACCCTCCCCGCCCCGTCCACCAGAGTCAGGGTGGAGGGCCCGGACAAAATCACCAGCCGGTCCCCCACCGCCCTCACAGCCCGGCCGTCGGACACGGCCAGAGGCCAGCCGGACTCCTGCTCCCCCTGGGTTTCGGGGGCTGCTTTCCCGCAGCCCGCCAGCAGTGCGGCGCAGAGCACCAGCAGAAGCAGCCGCCTCACTGCTTTCTGGCCAGGGTGTAGTCGTCGCCCTGGCGGTAGTAGGGGCAGGACTGGGACCGGGAGTTCAGAATCCGGTACACCTCGTCCTCGTCCAGGTCCATCATGCAGTAGTATTCGTCGTATTCCTCGTCGTAATCATAGTACCAGCAGGTGTCGCATTGGCTCTGTTCCACGGTCATTCCTCCCAGATGTGGAACCGGAAGGTTCCGTTTTCGTAGATCATGCAGCTGTGGCTGCCGTCCTTGGGGATGGACACGCTGCCGGGGTTCAGGCAGCGGATGCCGTCCACCACCTTATCCAGCTTCACATGGGTATGCCCCGACAGGAACACACTGCCCTTTGGCAGCGGAGGCAGGGCCTGGGGACTGCCGTGGTGGCCGTGGGTCAGATACAGGCTCTGGCCGTCCACCAGCAGCTGGGCGCAGTCCGCCATGCAGGGAAAGGTGAGCACCATCTGGTCCACCTCCGCCTCGCAGTTGCCCCGGACCGCCAGGATAATCTCCCGCAGGCCGTTGAGCATGGGGATGACCTTCTTGGGGGCGTAGTCCCGGGGCAGGTCGTTCCGGGGCCCGTGGTACAGCAGGTCCCCCAGCAGCACCAGCCGGTCCGGCTGCTCCGCCGCCACCAGGTCACAGAGCCTCCGGCACCAATAGGCGCTGCCGTGAATATCAGATGCAATGATGAGCTTCATACGGTTCCTCCAAATGTTGAAAAAAGTATGTCATTGCGAACCAGCGCGTACGCTGGTGTGGCAATCCGCCTCTCTTGCTACGCACTGCGAAGGGAACGGATTGCCACACCAGTCTGAGGACTGGTTCGCAATGACAGTTTGTTTTACAGCGTATTCAAATACCCCTCCACGTCGAAGGGCTTCAGCTTTTCGTCTTTGCGCAGGTACAGGGGGTGGTGGGGGTGGCCCTTTTTCGTGATGGCCCCGGCGCAGTACCAGCTGGCGCCGTACTGCCTGCCCACCGCCGCCATATCCCGGACGCAGCCGGGCAGATAGGGCCGCTTTTCGATGATGGCCCCCCAGGCGGCCCATATGGCGGGCTTTTCCGAAATGGACAGCACATAGCGGAAGGCCTCCAGATTCTCCCGGTGGAGCAGGGGGTTGTATTCCCGCTCCATGTCGTCGGGGGAGGTGGCCCGCTGGGCGTAGACGTTGAACATGATGAAGCTGTCAAAGCCGTTGCCCAGGGCGATGCGCTGTACGGATTTCAGGGTGTTGTCCAGAGCGTCGGGCCGGGCGGTGGAGGGGTTGATGCCAATGCAAATCAGGGGGTTTTTCCCCCGGGTGCCCAGGATGTACCGGTATTCCGAGTAGAAATTAGGGGCATACAGCCACTTTTCGATGTCATATTCCCTTGACGGGGTGTTGGCGGCGGCCAGGGCCTGCCGGAAGGTCAGCAGCTCCAGGGTGGAGGTGGCCGCAGAGGGAATGTGTGCCATCAGTTGTCCTCCACGGTGGGAAACCACAGGCTCTTGGACGGGTCGTGGAAGTCACAGCTCCGGGGGTCCCGGCCCATTTGAAGGCACCAGCCTGCAAAGGCGGTGTCCAGGAAGGGGAACACGCCGTCCATGGAGGACTGAAGGCTCACCGCCGTGCCGTCGGCCATGTGCAGCTCCACCACGATGCTTCCGCCCTGAATCAGGTACAGCTTCTGGCCCTGGATGTCCTTGTAGACATATTCCCGGTCCCGCTTTCCCAACTTGGAAATCAGGAAGCTCTCCCCGTCGTAAAAAATGCCGAAGCTCAGATAGTACACGGCGCAGGCAATGCCCAGCACCGCCGCAAAAATGCCGCAAAACAGCAGCACCCGGTCCCTGCCCCCGGCAATGCCCATCACCCCCAGGGCGGTGAGCACAACGCCGAACACGCCGTAGCGCTTGTTGGCCCGGACGGCCAGGCCGGACCGGTGCTGGGCCTTGCTGCGGAAGGCCTTGGCAAAGCCCTTGTCCACAAAGTAGCACAGGGCAAACACCGCCCCGGCCACCAGAAGCATGGTTGAAATTTTCATGGTTTTACCTCTTTTTTTGGAAATCTCTGCGAGGGCGGGTCACGCCCGGATGCAGGGCGCGGATTGCCACACCATGCTGCGGCATGGTTCGCAATGACAATCTAAAACCTTTACGCCCAGAGGACCCAGTCCACGGGGATGTCGTGGGCCTCGGTGTCCAGGTGGGGCAGCATTTGGAACTCGTAGCACAGGGCCAGGGTGGGGTGGTCCGGCTCGGCGGACAGGAATTTGTCGTAAAAGCCGCCGCCGTAGCCGATGCGGTGGCCCTGGGGGTCGAAGGCCAGGCCGGGCATCAGCACCAGGGCGGTGGGGTCGTCGGCCACAGGGCCGTCGGCCGTTGGCTCGGGGATTCCGGCGTAGCCCTTGGCCACCTGAGTAAGGTCCTCCATGCAGATGAATTTCATCTCGTCGCCGTAGACCTTGGGCACCGCCACTTTTTTCCCGTCCCGGAGGGCCCGCTCCAGCATGGGCACCGTGCGGACCTCCTGGTTGTAGGGCAGGTAGCCGTAAATGGTCCTTGCATTCCGGTAGGCGGCAGAGGCGGCGAACAGCTCCCCCAGCCGGGCGCTGCGGCTTTCGATTTCGGCCTCGGACATGGCCCGCTTCTGCTCCCGGATGGTCCGGCGCAGCTCCTTTTTATCCATTGGTTTTGTCCTCCTGTCCTTTTCTGAATAAGCGAAACCAGAGAAAAACGGCAATCTGGCCGGGAATTCCCAGCAGAAACACCTTCCAGAAATTGTAGTGCAGCAGCGCCAGCACCGTGACGTAAATGCTCAGCAGGCCCCCCCAGACGATGGCGGAAATCAGCGCCTTGTTCCAGCGGAAATCGTGCCAGGCCGAGCGCAGGCTCAGCAGCACAATGGCGTTGGCGGGAATGGCATAGATAAACAGCAGGCAGCTGTAGGGCTCCAAAACGGGGATGGAGGACATGATTACAAAGGCAAACAGGGCCACGAACCACACCAGTGTGGTGGACAGAGCCAGAATCACGTTTTTGTTGGCCTTGCGCTTCAGGGTTTTCTCGGACACCTGGGTCATGGCCTTTTCCAGAGCCCCGGGATTGGCGGGCAGCTGCTCCGGGTCCACCAGCAGGTCGTTGACCCCCACCTCAAACAGCTCCGCCAGCTGCATCAGCGTCAGCACGTCAGGGATGGAGTCCCCCCGCTCCCATTTGGAAACGGCCTTGTCGGAGTAATTCAGTTTTTCCGCCAGCCCCGCCTGGGTCAGGCCGAGGCGCTTGCGGTAGGCGGCAATGTTTGCGCCAATCTGGTATTTCACGTTCTCATCCGTCATGGTGTCCCTCCAGCGTGTAGTTAAAAATTATTTTAGCACAAAATCTCCGCTGATGCAACAAAAAACTGTCATTCGGAGGAATTCCTCCCTTCATTCAGAATGCACAGGCCGACGAACGGCCATGAAAAAACGGAGCTGCAAGCAGCTCCGTGAAAAGTCACACTCTTTTTTTGGCCAGGAGATTGGAGATTCCGTCGATGTCATCGTCCGTAATGTCCTCCCGATTCAGGAGAGCTTCGAACAGACCCACGGTATTGGGTTTATGGCGGTGGGAAAAAATGGTATTGGCGAAGTATTCTTCACGGGTCATGGTAGGCGTAAAGATGCGGCCGTAGGTCTTGCTTCGCTTAATCAGCCCGGCTTCCTGAATGGCGCCTTTATCCAGCAGACCGTTGAGCAGGATATGCACAGAGCTGTCCTTCCAGGTCTTCTCATCAGACTCCGCCAGCAAATCGGCCCGGGACAGGGGTCTGCTGGATTCCCAAAGGACATCCATGATTTCCATTTCACTTTTCGTGAGTTCCATCAAATGCCTCCTTTTCTGTAGTTTTTTTGTTACACTATTATTATATATCCGTTCATTTTCTTTGTCAATCAAAACCGTCCAAAAAGAATGACTTTTTTTGGCTTCTTTTTCGTTTACGCATAGAAAATTTTACAAAAATAGAAACTTATTATAAATTTTTCGAATGATAACGTTTCCAATTCGATAGAATTCCCCTCTGTGGACATTCACAGAGGGGAAAAGCGAAAAAATCCCGGTGTTTTTCGAATAATACCGAAGAAATTCGCGTTATTTTGGTGAAATTGTTTCGCTCAGGAGCTGCCGGGCCTTCTTCATGTCCGCCACAAGAACACACATCCCGTCAATCTTCTCATCCCGGTAGGTTCCGTCCGCCGGAATGCGCTGGGTTTGGGTGCTCAGGTCGCTCAGCAGGGGGAACAGCTCCAGGGCAAGACTCAGCAGCTCCCGGGTGCTCAGGTCCGTGGTAATCATGGGCAGAATGCCCTTGAGCACCTTGGCCACGGTGACCAGGTTTGCATCCCGGTAGCTCTCCAGCAGCTGCTCCAGCACCTTCCGCTGCCGCTGGGTCCGGCTGAAATCCCCGTCGGCATCCAGCCGCCGGATTCGGCTGTAGGACAGGGCCTGGCTGCCGCTCAGCACATGAGTCCCGGCGGTGAGGGCGCTGCCGGTTTCCAGGTTGATGACCTCCGCCTCGTCCTGGCGCAGCTCCAGCTCCACCCCGCCCAGCACGTCGATAATCTGGGCAAACTGGGAAAAGTCCACCTCGATGCTGCCGTCCACCTCCACAGCGAAGTTCTCCCGCAGGGTGTCCGTCAGCAGGGGGATGCCGCCGAAGGTGTAGGCGGCGTTGATGCGGTTGCTGCCGTTGCCGGGGATGCTCACGTACAAATCCCGGAGGAAGGAGGTGAGAATCAGCTCCCCGGTGCCTGTTCGGAAGGTACAAAGGATGATGGAATCGGACCGGGCCCGGCGCTCTCCGGGCAGCCGGTCCTGGCCGATGAGCAGCAGATTCACCGTTTTCCCCGGTTCCTCCGCCGCCCGGGCGGGCACCGGAAGCACCCCGGACAGGGCCGCCAGCAGGCAAAGCCCCGCCAGGAACCGGCGGGGCATGGAATGAAGCATGGTTCGAAGCATATGAACGCCTCCTAGATCGGTTTCCCTACTAGGATATGCCTGTGGCCGCAAATCATACGCATCACATCACAGTCATGGCACTCATCCGTAATTGGTATCACGCCCCAGCCCTTCGATTTTGCCGCTGTTGCGCAGCTCCTCGGCCAGGCGGGAGATGAACACGGCGTTGCTGGGGCACCGGTCCCGGTGGAAATACTGGGCCCACACCTCCCCCTCCCGCTGGTTCCAGGCGGCGGACAGGGCGCTGCGGATGGACCGCTCCACATGGTGGGCCTGGGACCGGCACACCCGGGCCACCTCCGGGTACAGCTCCTTGGTGACGGACTGGCCCGGGTCCCGGGCCATCAGCACCACCGCCTCCCGGAGATAGTGATAGCCCCGGTGCTTAGGCGACAGGCCCATGTCCAGCAGCATATCGGCGCAGCGGCTGCGTGGGTCCTCCGGCGAGAGCTGGGGCGGCAGACAGTTGTTCAAATCGTCCACCCGCATGGCGGTGGCCCGGACATCGCAGGGCTTCCGGATGAGATAGCCGATGCCCAGACTCCGGGCCGCCTCCACCACATAGTCGCTGACCAAGGGAGTGACGGCCAACACCCGGGGGCAGATTCCCTCCCGGGCCGCCGTCTGCAGCAGGCTGATGCCGTCCAGCTCCGGAAGCATCAGGTCCAGCACCAGAATGTCCGGCCTGGTCCTGCGCAGAAGCTCCAGGGTGTCCCGTCCATTGGTGCAGCAGTGCACATGGTAAGGTTCCTCCAGCTCTGCCGCCAGGGCCTGGGCGAAATCTTCACTGCTGTCCGCGATCAACAAATCAAGATTATGCATTTGGCACCTCCAAGTCACAATTTTTATGACTCAAAGATATCATATATCACCCGTTATTTCAACGAAACTGCACAGGTTAATTATCGACAAATCTCGACATTCCTGTCTTTTAAGGCAAAAGTCCAGAAAGAAGGGGCCGCCTTGCTTTGAAGACGGCCCCTTGGGGCAGCATTAGTTGCCGAAATACCGGCGGAAGTAGTCGTACCACTCGTCGTAGTCCCCGTCGCTGGGCATGGGAAGCTCCTCCTGAGGGGTTGTCTGGGTGTCGGTCTGCTGGGGCTTTTCGTCCAGGGTGATGTCCAGCACCTTTTCGCCGCCGCTGCGGATGACGGTGATGGTGGTCACGTCCCCGCCCTTGTAGTCCCGCAGGGCACGGGTCAGCTCGGTGACGCTGCCAATCTGCCGGTCGCCCAGAGCCACAATGATGTCCTTGGGCTGGACCCCGGCCCGGTCTGCGCTGCCGCCGTCGGTGACGGAGACCACGTAAGCGCCGGTGGGCAGGCCGAACATAGAGGCGGACTCAGCGTCGGTATTCTGGACGGTGACCCCCAGGTAAGCGCCGGTGACATAGCCGTACTCCATCAAATCGCTGATGATGCCGGTCACATCGTCAATGGGGATGGCAAAGCCGATGCCCTCAATGGAAGCGCCGGAGCCGGTGGTGCCGGAATACTTGGCGGTGGTGATGCCCACCACCTCGCCTTTCATGTTGAACAGCGGGCCGCCGGAGTTGCCGGGGTTGATGGCGGCATCGGTCTGAATCATGTTGATGATGGTGTTGCTGGTGGTAACCTCCCGGTTGATGCCGCTGACGTAGCCCACGGTCTGGGTGGAGGCCAGGGTGCCCAGGGGGTTGCCGATGGCGGCTACCATGTCGCCGGTGTTCAGCGCATCGCTGCTGCCAACGGTGGCGGCGGGCAGGTTCTCGGCCTCCACCTTCAGCACGGCGATGTCGTTGTCCTGGTTGGAGCCCACCACCTCAGCCGGATACTTGGTGCCGTCGTAGGTGGTGATGCTGACGGAGGACGCACCCTCCACCACATGGTGGTTGGTGACGATATAGCCGTCGGCGGTGAGGATGAAGCCGGAGCCGGAGGAGCTGCCCTCGCTGGAGCCGTAGGGGGTCATCTGCGTCACCGTGGAGGACACCGCCACCACGCTGGGCACGCACTGGGCGTACAGCTGGTCCGGGGTCAGCAGGGTGCCGTCAGACACCGGGGACTGAAAAACGGTGCTGCCGGTGGCGGACTTGCTGTCCAGCTGCTTTTGCAGCTGGTCGATGCGCTGGTTCAGCTCAGCGGTCATGGACTCGTTTTCATCGGAAATATGGGCGCTGACCGCCAGACCGGTGGCCAGGCAGCTGCCCGCCAGAATCACCAGGGCCAGCACCGCCGCCAGCACCTTCCGGCCGGCGCCGCTGTGCTCCCGGGGTGCTTTCCTGGGCGGCTGGCTCTGGGGCTCATACCGGTAGCCCTCCTCCGGCGGCGTCTGGGCGGCATAGGGCGAATTGGCGTAAGGTGATTCCCGGCGGCCTGCTCCGGCGGCGTGGTAAACGCCGGTCTCCGGCTGGGGCTGCTGGTCCTGATTTGTCTGATTGAACTGTTCGTTTTGCTCGAAAGTATCCATAATGGGTTCCTCCCTTTGTTTTTCTGTCCCAATCATACCGGCGGATTGTGAATTAAGTATGTATGTCCGGGAAACGATATTTGAATATTGCAGTTTCTACTATCATAACCGCCAAACCGCCATCCGTCAAGGAAAACGAAGGGCAAACCCCATTATATTGTTTCTGAAAAAATGCCCGCCGCAGGGGCAATGTCATGGCGTGGGCTTCACTTCATGGCATTTAGCCCCAGGGGCGGGCATTTCTGGGTCAGGCTGCATTTTCCTTGGGTGAACGTGCCCCGGCGAAAACGGCTGATTGGTGTTTTGGCACCAATCAGGGGGATGTGGATTGCCACGCCGGTCTGCGGACCGGCTTGCAATGACAATCACATCGTTTTGGGCATTACGCCCCACCGGGGGATTTCCGTTTTTTTTACTTGACCCGGAAGGACTTGCAGTCGGTGCACTGGTCCACGGTGGGGTTGGCCTCGTGGGTGCCCACCAGAATCCGGTCCAGGGAGCAGTAGTTCTCGCTTTCGCAGTGATGGGCGCACTGCTGGACAGTGCACTCGATGGATTTGTTGGCATGACAGTTCATAACATATCCTCCTTTTGATTTTGGGGTACTGCTTTATTATGACGATTCTCCGGCGGTTCATTCATGTATTTCTTTCCATTCTTGCATTTCCGGCCAAACTGTGCTA
Organism: Eubacteriales bacterium; assembly: GCA_030536515.1. Taxonomy (GTDB): domain Bacteria; phylum Bacillota; class Clostridia; order Oscillospirales; family Oscillospiraceae; genus Faecousia. The sequence continues at coordinate 5,016 of JAUNPV010000029.1, read as the reverse complement.
TGATAAACAAAATTATGTGGGACTTCTTCCCCATTCGCAGAAAGGAAGCATTGTTATGGCAAAAATTTCCGCCTCCATTCTCTCTGCCGACTTTGTCAACCTGGAACGGGACGTCCGCAGCATCGGCCAGACCGGGGCCGACTGGCTCCATGTGGACGTGATGGACGGCTGCTTCGTGCCCAATATCACCATCGGCCTGCCGGTGGTCAAGGCCCTGCGGCGGGTGACCGGCCTTCCCATGGACGTTCACCTGATGATTGACCGGCCCATCCGCTATGCCCGCCAGTTTGTGGAGGCCGGGGCCGACTGGCTGACCATCCACATCGAGGCCGACACCCAGGAAAACAACCTTGCCTGTCTGGACCTGATTCGCTCTCTGGGCTGCAAGGCCGCCATCGCCCTGAAGCCCGGCACCCCGGCCCAGGCGGCGGAGCCTTATCTTCAAAAATGCGACATGATTCTGGTGATGACCGTGGAGCCGGGCTTCGGCGGCCAGAGCTTCATGGAGCCCATGATGGACAAGCTCAAGGCCCTGCGCACCCGGCTGGACCGGGTGAACCCCGGCTGCATTTTGCAGGTGGACGGCGGCGTGGACGCACGCACCCAGGCCCTGTGCAAGGCAAACGGCGCAGAGGTCCTGGTCACCGGCTCCGCCTACTTCAAGGCGTCGGACCGGGCCGCCTTCGTGAAGGCCATCCAGGCATAAGCACCGATTGCGCTGCGCATCCGTAGGGGAGGGGCCCCCTCCCGGCAATCCCTTTGGGATTGCGCCATTTTCTGCCGAAAATGGCCGGACAGCCGCAAGGGCTGTCCCTACGAATGCCGCGGGCCCCAACAGATATTTTATTTCAGTCAATTCTCATGTCGGGAATTGACTTTTTTCAGATTTGACGGTATAATGTATTCGGATAATCCCGGCTGCGGGAGTATCCGCAGTACGTAAATCCGAAGGCGGTTAAGCCGCCTTTTGAAAGAAAGGAAATTTGCCATGATTTATAGTGCAGAAGTACAGAATATGTGCTCCGTGGCCAAGGGCGCCTATCACGGCCCCGCTCCCATCCCCGAGGAGGGCAAATGGGTCCAGGTCAAGGGAATTAAGGATGTCAGCGGTTTCACCCACGGCATCGGCTGGTGCGCTCCTCAGCAGGGCTGCTGCAAGCTGACCCTGAACGTGAAGGACGGCATCATCGAGGAGGCTCTGGTGGAGACTCTGGGCTGCTCCGGCATGACCCACTCCGCTGCTATGGCTTCCGAAATCCTCATCGGCAAGACCCTGCTGGAGGCGCTGAACACCGACCTGGTCTGTGACGCCATCAACACCGCCATGCGGGAGCTGTTCCTGCAGATCGTCTACGGCCGCAGCCAGTCTGCGTTCTCCGAGGGCGGTCTGGCCGTGGGCGCTTCCCTGGAGGACCTGGGCAAGGGCCTGCGCAGCCAGGTTGGCACCATGTTCGCCACCAAGGCCAAGGGCCCCCGTTACCTGGAAATGGCCGAGGGCTACGTCACCCGCATCGCCCTGGACGAGGAGAATCTGATCACCGGCTACGAGTTCATCAACCTGGGTAAGATGATGGACTTCATCAAGAAGGGCGACGACGCTAACACCGCTCTGGAAAAGGCCAAGGGCAACTACGGCCGCTTTGCAGACGCTGCTAAGTACATCGACCCCCGTCACGAATAAGAGGAGGACGCTAACATGGCTTTGTTTGAAGGTTACGAAAGAAAAATCGACAAGATCAATGGTGTCCTGGCTCAGTACGGCCTGAATTCCGTGGAGGAGTGCCGCGAAATCTGCGTGGCCAAGGGCTTCGACCCCTACACCATCACCAAGGGCATTCAGCCCATCGCCTTTGAGGACGTGGCATGGGCCTACTGCGTGGGCGCCGCCATCGCTCTGAAGAAGGGTGTCAAGACCGCCGCTGAGGCCGCCGAGGCCATCGGCATCGGCCTGCAGGCCTTCTGCATCCCCGGCTCCGTGGCCGAGGACCGGAAGGTTGGCCTGGGCCACGGCAACCTGGGCGCTATGCTGCTGCGGGACGAGACCAAGTGCTTCGCCTTCCTGGCCGGCCACGAGTCCTTCGCCGCCGCCGAGGGCGCTATCGGCATCGCCCGCTCCGCCAACAAGGCCCGTAAGGAGCCCCTGCGGGTCATCCTGAACGGCCTGGGCAAGGACGCTGCCCAGATTATCTCCCGCATCAATGGCTTCACCTACGTGCAGACCAAGTTCGACTACTACACCGGTGAGCTGACCGTGGTCCAGAAGATTGCCTACTCCAAGGGCGAGCGTGCCGCCGTCAACTGCTACGGCTGTGACGATGTTCGGGAAGGCGTGGCCATCATGCACCACGAGGGCGTGGACGTTTCCATCACCGGCAACTCCACCAACCCCACCCGCTTCCAGCACCCCGTCGCCGGCACCTACAAGAAAGAGTGCATCGAGCAGGGCAAGAAGTATTTCTCCGTGGCCTCCGGCGGCGGCACGGGCCGCACTCTGCATCCCGATAACATGGCAGCCGGCCCCGCCTCCTACGGCATGACCGACACCATGGGCCGGATGCACTCCGACGCCCAGTTCGCCGGCTCCTCCTCCGTCCCCGCCCACGTGGAAATGATGGGCTTCCTGGGCGCAGGCAACAACCCCATGGTCGGTATGACTGTGTCCGTGGCTGTGGCCGTGGAAGAGGCTATCAAGGGCTAAGATTTCCTATTATAATGAAGAGAGAGCAGAAATGCTCTCTCTTTTTATCCCCCCCACCGTAGGGGCGGGTTATTATAAATTAGGGAGCGATTGCCACTGGCAATCGTTCTATTTTTATCTGCTGCGCAGAGCACCGCCCGCCCGTCGGCCCCCGGCGAGGGGGCCGCTGTCAGAACGGCACGTCCGGGAGGCCGTGCCCTACGGGCGCAAGCCCGTCAAGGAGGCGGAATGTCATTGCTTTTCCTCGGATTTTGTGGTATAATCGGTGCATCTTAAAAAGGAAGTGGATGTCCGTGAGAAAGAGAATTTGGATTGTTCTGCTGGTTTTGCTGCTTTTGGCGGCGGGGCTGGGAGGCTGGCTGCTTTGGCAGCGGCATGAGCAGAACACCCATGTGTTTGTGGAAAATGCGGTCTATGACCGGGATGCAAGGTTCCTGGACCTGCGGGGGCAGGAAATTTCTGTTTCCCATTATGAGGCTCTGCGTCAGGAGCTGCCCTTGTGCGACATTGTCTGGGATGTGCCCTTCCAGGGCGGGACCTGGCCCAGTGATGCCGAGACCATCGCCGTGACCTCGCTGACCATGGCGGATGTGGAGACCCTGGACTATCTCACCGCTCTGAAAACCGTGGATGCCGCCCAGTGCCGGGACTATGAGGCCCTGGCGGCCCTGGAAGCCCGGCGGCCGGAGCTGACGGTGGCCTATTCCATCCGTCTGGGAGATACCGATTATCCCCGGGACGTGTCCGACCTGTCCTTCTCCCAGGCCGACGGGGCGGAGCTGCTGGAACGGCTCCAATACCTTCCGAATCTAAAATCCGTCCGCTTTGACGAGGACGTGCTTCCGGCGGCGGACCTTGCCGCTCTGCAGGGTGCCTACCCGCACATCGACTTTTCCTGGGAAAAGACGGTGCTGGGCACTGCCTACCCCAGCACCGTCACGGAGCTGGATTTTTCCGGCACGCCCCTGACCTCCGTAGATGAGCTGGAGGCTGCCGTGCCCTATTTCCCCCACCTTCAAAAGCTGGTTCTCTGCGACACGGGCCTGGACAACGAGACCCTGGCCGCCTTCCGGGACCGGGTCCGGGACAGGTGCAAGGTGGTCTGGAAGGTGAATCTGGGCCGCATGGACATCCGCACCGACGAGACCACCTTCATGCCCCGGAAGCAGGGCGTGAATATGCAGGACCCGGAGATGGACAATCTCAAATACTGCGAGGATATGCTGGTGGTGGACGTGGGCCACATGGGCCATGTGAAGGATTTGCAGTGGCTCTACGGAATGCCCCATCTGCAATTTCTGGTGCTGGTGGAAACCGGGGTAACGGACCTGACCCCCATCGGGTCGCTGAAGGACCTGATTTACCTGGAGCTGTTCAAGTCCCCGGGAATCACGGACTACGCCCCTCTGGTCGGCTGCACCGCCCTTGAGGATGTGAACGTGGCCTATACCCACGGCGATGCCGCCGTCTTTGCCCAGATGCCCTGGCTGAAAAACCTCTGGGTCAACCAGACCGGCATCAGCCCCGAGACCCGGGCCCTGCTGACGGAAAAGCTGCCCGACACCCACATCGAATTCGACGCAGGCTGGCACATGGGAAACGGCTGGCGGGACGTGGAGAATTACTACCTTATGCGGGACCTGCTGGAAATGCCCTACTACAACTGGGGCAGCACCAAGCACGTCATCGGCAGCCGGGAAACCGTGCCCCAGGAATAAACAAAACAAGAAGCGCCCCGCAAATGGGCAGTGTCCGTAAAACAGTTCGGTGTATTGTGTGGGTACAGAACTTGCCTCTCCCTTTGGGAGAGGTGGCCGAGCGCAGCGAGGACGGAGAGGGTATATGATCATACCAAAAGACAACACCAAATTAGAAAGCGCACGCCGCTTACGGCGAGAGATGACACCCCACGAGCGCAAGCTGTGGTATTTGTTTCTTCGCAAATACCCGGTCAAAATTTATAAACAGCGAATTATCGGCAGATTTATTGTGGATTTCTACTGTGCTTCTGCCAAATTGGTAATTGAACTGGATGGCTCTCAGCATTATGAACCTCAAGGCATTGTCCATGATATGGAACGCTCTGCTTTCTTGGAATCCCTTGGGTTAAAGGTACTCCGGTTCTCCAATCGAGATGTAGATCGGGAATTCCAAGGCGTTTGCGAACAAATACACCTTGCTATACAGGAAAGATCGAATGCCCCTCTCAGTCACCTGCGGTGACAGCTCTCCCAAAGGGAGAGCTGCCCCTCTCAGTCACCTACGGTGACAGCTCTCCCAAAGGGAGAGCCAAGTTTGCTGCAGCTATTACAAAAAAG
>JAUNPV010000028.1 GCA_030536515.1 Eubacteriales bacterium | reverse complement strand
CAGCTTTTCTTAACTTAGTGACATTGCCCCCAATACCTTCCCCCGGGGGGAAGGTTTTTTGTGCACCGCCGGGCGTACTCAGGCATCGGAGCCTGCGGCGGCCTGGGGGCAGGCCGCCCTACGGTGCTGTTGTGATAGGTCGGTGGAGGCACGTACCTGTACCGCACATTAGGTTTCCGCCCGCATTCCTCATCCGTCACGGCTTACGCCGTGCCACCTTCCCCCCGGGGGAAGGTATTGGGGACGGGGGAAGGTTTTTGTGCACCGCCGGGCGTGCTCAGGCATCGGAGCCTGCGGCGGCCTGGGGGCAGGCCGCCCTACGGTTGGGAGGGCGATGGGGTGGGTTTTATCCCGGGATTATTTGCGGTTTATTCCGGAATATTTTGCTTTCCAATATTGAAATTTCCTTTTTTCCGTGTTATAATGCATTTGACTGGGGCTTTGTGGGTCCCGGTACGAATTTGTCATCAATATCTATATTGGAGGAAACATATATGTCTGAGAAAACACTTGTTGGTTCCCTGATTATCGGTCAGTCCGGCGGTCCTTCTTCCGTCATCAACTGCTCCGCTTACGGCGTGATTAAGGCCGGTCTGGAGAACCCCAGCATCACCACCGTTTACGGCGCAAACCACGGCATCGTGGGCGTGCTGAACGACCAGCTGATGATTATGGACCAGGAGGACCCCGCTGAGCTTGCCAATATGCTGCACACCCCCTCCTCCGCTCTGGGCTCCTGCCGGTATAAGATTGCCGACCCCGACGTGGACGACACCGACTACAAGAAGATTCTGGAAATCTTCAAGAAGTACAACGTCCGCTACTTCTTCTACAACGGTGGCAACGACTCCATGGACACCTGCAACAAAATTTCCAAGTACATGAACCGTGTTGGCTACGAGTGCCGGGTCATGGGCGTGCCCAAGACCATCGACAACGACCTGGCCGGCACCGACCACTGCCCCGGCTTCGCCTCCGCCGCCAAGTACATCGCCACCTCCTTCATGGAGGTTTCCCGTGACTCCCAGGTCTATGACAAGGGCATGGTCACCGTGGTGGAGTGCATGGGCCGTCACGCCGGCTGGCTGACCGCCGCTGCCGCTCTGGCCAACGTCAAGGGCGACGGCCCCGATCTGGTGTACCTGCCCGAGCGGGACTTCGACATGGACCAGTTCATCTCCGATGTGAAGCGGGTCTACGCTGAGAAGCAGAACTGCCTGGTGGCCGTTTCCGAGGGCATTCACTATGCCGACGGCACCTTTGTCTCCGAGGCCAAGACCTCCGGCACCGACGGCTTCGGCCATGCCCAGCTGGGCGGCCTGGCCTCCCGGCTGACCGAGATTATCAAGGCCGAAATGGGCGTGAAGGTCCGGCCCATCGAGCTAAGCCTGCTGCAGCGCTGCGCCGCTCACTGTGCCTCCGGCACCGACATTCACGAGTCCTTCATGTCCGGCAAGACCGCCGTGGAGGCCGCCGTGGCCGGTGAAACCGACAAGATGGTTGGCTTCGAGTGCACCCGGGACGAAAACGGCTACCACTGCAACTACAAGCTGTTCGACCTGAGCCTGGTGGCCAACACCGAGAAGAAGGTGCCCCAGGAGTGGATTAACGAGGCCGGCAACGGCGTCAACCAGGGCTTCATCGACTACTGCCTGCCCCTCATCCAGGGCGAGACCGGCATGGTCAAGGAGGACGGCCTGCCCCGGTTCGTCCACCTGAAGAAGGTTTTCGCAAAGTAAGAAAAGTTGAGAATGAGCCTGTCCCGGCTGGGACAGGCTCGTTTTTTGTATGCGCCCCGTTGGGCAAAAAACCTTCCCCCGGGGGGTGGTGCTCTGCGCAGCAGATTGAAATAGAACGATTGCCAGTGGCAATCGCTCCTTAATGTACTAGGTGGCACGGCGTAAGCCGTGACGGATGAGGAATGCGGGCGGCAAGTTTAGATGATAGAAACATTAGTGCCTGCTGAATGGTAAACGATAACCACCAGCAAGCACGAACCTATACCGCACATTAAGTTTCCGCCCGCATTCCTCATCCGCCCCAGTGTTGCGACACTGGGGCACCTTCCCCCCGGGGGAAGGTATTAGGTGCTTCGCCGGGAGTGCTTTGAAATAGCATACCACCCCAATGATTTTTGTCCCCGTAGGGCACGGCCTCCTGGACGTGCCGGTCCGACAGGTACGAATGAACCGGGTTTCCAATAAGGAAACCCGGTTGCGGCCCCCTCGGCGGGGGCCGACGGGCGGGTTGGTAACCCGCCCCTACGGTGGGTGCGTTCGTAGGGCCCGGCATCCTTGACGGGCCGCTGGCAGCACGGCACGTCCGGGAGGCCGTGCCCTACGGGCGCAAACACTCCGACTAAGCGTTTCACAGAATTCAAACCGTGAACGATGAACCGGCTTTCCGATAAGGAAAGCCGGTTGCGGCCCCCTCGGCGGGGGCCGACGGGAGGGTCAGTGACCCTCCCCTACGGAGTGCGTGCGTAGGGCCCGGCATCCTTGACGGGCCGCTTTGGGGGCGGGAGGGGGCGAGCCCCTCCCCTGCGGTGGGTTTTTAACCAATCACATGGGTGGTCACGCCGTCGGCGGTCATGTAGACGGCCTGGTAGACGCCGCCCTGGGAGAAGGTGAACTCTACCTTCCACATCTGAGCCTCGGCATCGAAGAAGGCCTTGGTCAGGTTCCAGCCGCCCTCGTGGACACCGGTTTCGTCCTCGAAGGGGAGCAGGGTGCAGTCGTTCTTCGCCCGCTCCTCGGCCTCCTGGGCCGTGGAAATGGTGACGGGGCTGGTGTTGATAAAGCCGCTGGTCTTGTTGATTGCATAGGTGCCGAACAGCTTCTCGTCCTCGGCGAAGGAGAAGGTGGCGGGCTTGGTGATGTCGTTCTTGGCGAACAGGTTGTCCAGACTCTCCTGAGATACGTTAGCCACCTTGAATTCATCGCCCAGCACCGGCTTTTCGCCCATCAGCTCATAGGCCTTACCGGCAATGAGCCGTCCGCTGTCATCGAAGGTAAAGATAAACTTCTGGGGATATTCGCTGAGGTCGTGATTGACGATGATATCATTGCCGTTCTTTTCCACAGAGCTGATGAGGGAATCAAACATATCAAAATGCGTATGCCAGAATTCAAAGTTCTCCCGGTCAAAGTGGGCCACGTATTCCCAGCCGTCACCCGGCTCCCCGGAGCAGCTGTAGCCCTTGCCGTCCAGCATCTGGCTGTAGCTGACAGGTCTGTCCGAATTTGCCTGCTGATAGGACCTGAAGAAGTTCTGATTGTCTCGCTTCCAGATGTATTCCAGGCGAACGTCGCTTCCCTCAACTTGATTCACCCGGTAGTTGTCCTCCATGATTTCAATATAGTAGCTCTCCCGGTTCAGCAGGTCCTCCATGCCCTGGCGGACCTGGGCCAGGTAGCGTTCGCCGTTGGGGTCATAGACCCGGAACTTGGCGTAGCAGGTCTTGATGCTCTCCTGACCGCCGGCGGTGAGCTTGTAGTTCTGGGCCACCCGGTAGAAGCCGGGCTCCAGGACGCCGTAGCTTTCGCTCCAGTCGCAGCGCATCCGGGTGGGGGCGGTGAGGCCGTTGGTGTCAAAAATCAGCTTGGCCTCCTCCGGGGGCAGGGGATTCCCGGCGGGGACGGGCACCCGGCTCCACTTTTCATTTTCGAGCCGCTCAATCCAGAAGGCTCCCTGGGTGTAGAGAGTGCCTTGGCTTTCGCTGCCGCAGAATTCGTGGTCCACCATCACGCCGGTGGCGGAGGCGGAGCCCTCCTGGCCGCCGATGCGGTAGGCCCAGTCCGCCTGCCGCCAGACGAAGGAGCCTGCGCCCATGGAGAAGTTCTCATCAAAGTCCTCCTCCCGCAGCAGCTGGTCCAGCTCCTCATAGGTGTGGTTCCCGGCGTTGGTCTGGATGGCCTGCAGCTGGGTGGTCAGGCTGGACTTCTCCGCCTGGTAAATCTCGACGGAGGTGTGGCGCTTGCACAGCTGGCCGTCTATTTTGTAATAGCTGGTGTCTTGAATCTGGGTCAGGCGGCCCTCTGCGTCAAAGTAGAAATCCCGGTAGCTTCTGGTAAAGCCGTATTCCATCCGGTCCAGCATCAGGGAAATCTTGTCCGATGCGCCGGAATCTTGGACGGTGACATGGTATCCCTTCAGCATCTGGCTCCGGGCCCAGTCCTCGCAGGTGGTATCCGACCGCTCTCCGGCCTGGTACCACTGGCCCAGGTGGCCCACATAGGATGTGCCGCCAAAGGAGGCGGACTGGTAGTTGCTGGCGTTCATGCCCTCGCCGCTCTCGATGCTGATATGGTCGGTGCCGGCGGAGGTCACGTCGGTGCGCTGGGTCCTGCTGCCATAGGGGTCAATGGATTCTCCGGAGGTCACCACCTGGACGCACTCCCGGGAGGCAATCTCGCTGAGGGCGCTGTTGATGCGCTCCATCACCGCCGCCACCTCCGGCTCCTTCTCAGGGTCGTTGTCCAGGATGTAGAACTCCACGTAGTAGGTGCAGGCCTCGCCGTTGATATCCAGATTCTTGCCCAGGCGGAAGTGGCCGTCGTAGAGGTCGCCGTAGGTGTCGTGCCAGTTGATGCGGGTCTGGTAGTGGCCCTCGCTCAAATCAAGGCCTGCGTCGTCAAAGGTGGGCTGGGCCTTCGGCTCCACCGGCTTCCATCCGCTGTCGGTCTTTTCCTCCAGCCAGTATTCCCCGGTGAAGGAAACGCCCCGGCCCAGCTTCACCCGGTCATCATACTTCATTTGGCGGTTGAAGGAAATGCCGTAGCCCATGCCGGAGGTGCTCTCCTCATAGGTGTAAAGGACCAGGCCGTAGCCGAAGGGGTCCACATAGTCGTCCTGGGAGATAGGCTCCATCATGTCGGACAGGTCGTGGTTTGCATCCACCGTGACCGTTGCCGGGGCGGCGGAGGCAGCCTCGCCGGTGGCCTCCGGCTGGCCCTGGGTCTGGGTCTCGGCGGCCTGGGTGGTCTCGGGCACCGGGGTTTCCTCCTCCTTGGGACTGGTCAGGAAGCACACCGCCACAAAGGCCAGGGCAATCACCGCCGCCAGGGAAATCCAGAAGCTGGGCTTTCTGTATTTCAGCACCCGGTGGACCCGCTCCTTCACGCTGACCTCGCCAAAGGCCACAGGGCAGGCGCTCAGATGGGCCCGTCCGGCGGAGCAGGCAAGCAATGCGGCAGAGTAGCTCTTGCGGTCCTCCAGCTCCATGAACTGGACCACCCGCTCGTCGCAGGCCATTTCAATGTCCTTGCACAGAAGGTAATAGGCCAGCCACACCAGGGGATTGAACCAGTGGACCGCCAGGACGATGAAGCCAAGCAGCTTGAACCAGTGGTCCCCCTTTTCCAGGTGGGTCCGCTCGTGGGCCAGGATGTGCTTGCAGTTGCTGCGGCTGATGCCCATGGGAATGTAAATCCGGGGACGGACATAGCCCAGAATGAAGGCGGTGGAAATCCGGTCGCAGACCCAGATGCCCTCCTTCACCCGGATGGCCTCCCGGAGCTTCCGGCGGAGCTTGCCGTAGGACATGAGGCAGTAAAGGCCAATGAGCGCCACCACCGCAAGATACCCAAAGGCGGCGGCCTCAGTCCAGTCAATCCGGACGGGCTGAACCGTGGGCTGGACGGCGGGGGTGCCCGGCACCTCCGGGGTGTCCGGCACCTCCGGGGTCTCCGGGGCCTGGGCGGTCTGCTGCCGGACCGGCTGGGCCTCGGGCTCCACCACCGGGGCCTGGTCGAAGAAGAAGTCCGGCACGCCGCCCGGCTCCCGACTGGGAAGCCGGTCCTGGGCCGCAAAGGCGGGCACATTGTCAAAGCTCTCCGGCTGTAAGCTCACGGGGCTGGAAATTTCCAGAGGAATCAGCAGCCGCAGCCCCGCCATCAGCCACAGCAGGCAGAAGAATTTCCGGGGCGCCCGCCGCAGGAAGGGGCGCAGCAGCAATATCACGGCAATGACGATGGAGCCGTGGAAGCTGGCGGTGAGAATGTTTTCAAATAGCTGTGTCATGGCTCAGTCCTCCTGATAGCTGTCGATGAAGCTCTGCAGCTGCTCCAGCTCCTCCCGGCGCAGGCGCTTGCTCCGGGAAAAGGCGGCGATAAAGGCCGGCACAGAGCCCTCGAAGGTCTCCTCCACCATCTCCTCCAGCCGGGACTCCTGGGCCTGGGCCTTGGAGATCAGGGGGGTGACGGTGGCGTTCTCGTTTTTCAACACCCCCCGCTCTGCCAGGCGGCGGATGACGGTGTAGGTGGTGGCCTTGGACCAGCCCAGCTGGGCCTTGCACAGCTCCACCAGCCGGGTGGAATTCACGGGAGCGTGCTCCCACAGAATCAGGCAGAAGCGATACTCGCTTTCAAAAATCTTGGGTACATCCATAGATTTCCCTCCTTCATTGGTTGATTTAATACGTTCAACCTTTTATGTGCCTAGTTTAACACGTTCAACCCAATCTGTCAAGAGGGAATTTACAAAAAATGTAATTTCCGGTTACATTTTGTAAGCCCCGTAGGGAACGGATTCATCCGTTCCGCTGGCGAAGCCCAAATCATGCGTAGGGACAGCCCTTGCGGCTGTCCGCCAGCCGCCCCATTTTGAGCATTCACCACAGCAGGTAGGATAAAAAAAGCGGCCCCCTCGACGGGGGCCGACGGGCGGGTTGGTAACCCGCCCCTACGGTTGGCGTGTGCGTAGGGACAGCCCTTGCGGCTGTCCGCCAGCCGCCCCATTTTGAGCATTTACCACAGCGGGTGGGGTGAAAAAAGCGGCCCCCTGGTGGGGGCCGACGGGCGGGTTGATAACCCGCCCCTACGGAGTGCACTCGTAGGGCCCGGCATCCTTGACGGGCCGCTTTGGGGGGCGGCGGAACGGATAAATCCGTTCCCTACGGAGTTTTCTTTTTAACTATCGCCGCTTCCCTGCCCTGGCAGGTAAAGCACAGGACCTGCTTTTCCTGGGCCAGGTCCGCCAGCAGCGTCAGGGCGGCGGCCAGGCGGTCGTCGTCGAAGCGGACCATGGCGTCGTCCAGCACCACCGGGGCCTGGGGGGTCAGCTCCTGGGCCACCGCCAGCCGGAGGGCCAGATACAGCTGGTCCAGGGTGCCGTCGCTGCGCCACAGAGCGTCGTGGAGCACGTCCTCCTGGGCAGCCCCCGCCTGAAGGGTGAAGTCCGCCCCCATGGTCAGGCTCTGATACCGTCCGGCGGTCATGGTTTCCAGCATGGCCTGGGCCTTTTTCGTGATTCGGGGGGCAAACCGGCGCTGAAGCTCCGTCCTTGCCTCCTCCAATGTCTCCTGGGCCAGGGTCAGGGCGGCGTAAGTATCCTCCAGCCGGGCAATCCGCCGGTTTTTCCGTTCCAGCTCCTGAGTCAGCTTCTCCCGGTCCCCCAGCAGAGCCATCCGGCCCTGGTGCTGGCCCAGGCGGTTTTGAAGCCGCTGCTGCTCGGCGGCGCAGTCCGCCAGACGGCGGGCGGTCTCCGCCTCGGAGCAGGTCAGGCCGTCCTCCATGGCGGGCTTTTCCACCGGCCGCAGCATGGAGCGGATGGCCTGGCAGTGGCTGTCCGCCCGGTCCGCCTCCCGGCGGGCGGTGGCGCAGGCATCCCACTGGGACAGCACCCGGTTCCAGTATTCCACCAGGGCATCCGGGTCCTGCTGGCCGCAGAGGGACTCCTTCCGCCGGTGCAGCAGCATTAAGCGCATATCCACATCCGCCCGGCTCTGGTTGAAGGTGCGCAGGTCCTCCTCGTAGGCCGTGCGCTCCTGCTCGTAGGCGGCAATGGGGTCCGCCCAGTGGGCAGCGTCGGCAGAGCCGTACTTTTTCACCAGGTCCCGGCACTGATTTCTCATGGAAATCTTCTCAAAGACCCCGCCGGCCAGGGCAATCAGGGCGGTAACCCCCGCCACGGCGGCAAAGGGATAGACCTCCAGGGCCGTCAGCGCCCCGGCGGAAATCATGCCCAGAACGCCCATGAGCAGCAGAAGCAGGGGCAGCTTGGATTTTTTCAGAGAGCGGAAGGTCTTGCCGTCGGCCTCGGCCATGGCCCGGGCGGCCTCCGGCTCCATGCCCGCAAAGGGGGCCTCCCACTGGGGGGCGGTGGGCAGGGTGGGCTGCATGGACAGCTCCTGCTGGACCGACCGCCACTGGTCCCGGAAGCTGCGCAGCTCCCGGAGATTCTTCTCCGCCTCCTCCCGGCTGGGCAGGGCGGCCACCGCCTGCTCCAGCGGTTCCAGCTCCCGCTGGGCCGCCTCTTTGGCCGCCTGGGCCTGGGCCGCCTGGGCGGACAGGGTCTGGACCTGCTGATAGGCCAGGGTCTGGCGGTGGTTATAGAGCTTCGCCAGGTCCTCCTTCAGGTCCTCCAGCCGCAGGCGGATGTCCTGGGACTGCCGGTCCAGGTCCGAAAGCTCCCGGAGCTTTCCTTCCAGGGCCGCCCGCTCCTGCTCCGCCTGGGGCAGAAGCCCGGAGCGGTTGTACCGGCAGCGGTTTTTCAGCTCTTTCAGACTGTAGGCCAGCTTGTCTGCTGCCCCGCTTTCGTCCCCGGTGGTGACCAGGGCGTTGAGGCGGCGGCGCAGGGCCTCGTCCGGAGTCACCGGCAGCTCTGCCTGACGGATGAAGCCCGCCCGGCGGAACACGCTCTGCTCCACCCCCAGCAGCATCTGGCCGCAGTTGGCGGCGGTGAGCTCCTCCACCGGGACTCCCGTTTCCGTTTCGTAGGCCCGGAACTCCCCCAGCGGCACCCGGCGGCGGGTGCTTCGCTCGATGGTGATGTCCCGGCCGTTCCAGCTCAGGTCCATCCGCCCCGCCATGGGGGCTCCGGACCAGGGGGCGAAGCGCTCCTTGTCGGCCAGAGCGGTTTTGGTGGACTTGGCCCGGGTGTCCAGGCCGTAGAGCATGGCCACCAGAAAGGCGCACCAGGTGCTCTTGCCCCACTCGTTGGGGGCGGTGATGATGTTCAGCCCCGGTTCCAGGGTCAATGTCTCGTGTTCCAGCTTGCCGAAGGTGGCGGTCATGGAATAGATTTTCATAGCGTGACCTCCCTTCCCTGCAGGAGCTTTCTGGATATCTCCGCTGCCAGCAGCACAATGCGCTCCTCCTCGGGGCTGCGCTCCAGCATCCGGTGGAGCATCTGGAAGTAGACTCCCTCCAGGGAGTCCTCCCCGGCGTTATCCCACAGGCTCATAGGCGGCTCCACCCGGCTGCGCAGCTCCAGATTGGTCCAGGGGGCGAACCGCTTTTGCAGTTCCTCCAGGTCCAGCTCGCCGTAGCCCGTCAGGGTCACCCGGTAAAAATCCCGGTCCCCCGCCGCCGGCAGGGCGGCTTCCAGAGCGTCGGCGGCATCCTCGCCCACGTCCACCTCCATCACATGGAATCTCGGCACATCCAGGCTCACCGCCCGGATGTCGGTTTTTTCGCCTACCGTGACGATGCACACGCCCTTGTCCCCGGTCTCATCCCAGCCACGGCCCATAGGGCAGCCGGGCCAGGCGCAGAGGGTGTCCCCCGCCCGGAAGGCTCCGGCCTTGTGGATGTGGCCCAGGGCCAGATAGTTCAGCTCCGACCGCCGGACCTGGGCGGCGGTGACGGGGTTGCAGGGGGAGCTTTTCTGGACCGGGTCCCCGTGAAACAGGCCGATGTGATAGGTCTCCGGCCCGGAAATTTCAAAGCCCTCCAGCAGCGGCGGGCTGTCCATGCTGGTGAAGGCCGCCCCGTAGACCCGGCAGTCCAGGGCGGGAATGGGGACAATCTCCATGCCGCCGGTGAAAATGAACACGTTTTCCGGCCAGGTTTCCTCCACCCAGGGGCTGCCCGGGGCAGCAAAATCGTGGTTTCCCGGGGCGATGAGCACCGGCACCCCGGTGCTTTCCAGAGCGGCCTTCATGCCCTCCACCGTCTCCCGGCGGGGCTGACCGTCGAAAATATCCCCTGCCAGCAGCATCATATCGCAGCTCTCCCGGCGGCACAGGTCCGCAATGTGGCCGGGAATGGCCGCCAGGCTTTCTCTCAGCAGCTGCCGCTGGTCCTCCCGGAAGCCGGTCAGGGGCGAATCCAGGTGCCAGTCGGCGGTGTGTAAAATTTTCAGTCCCATTCGTCCACCCTTTCCGCCCGCAGGCATTTGCCGGTCTGGCTGTCTATGGTAAACAGCACCGCTTCCGTTTTGGCGGGGCCCTCGGCCCAGCGGTAGCGCTCGGTCAGGTCACCCCGGAATTTGGCAATGGACAGGTCCGGCCGGATGCCCAGCACCGAGTCCCGGGGGCCGGTCATGCCCAGGTCCGTCACGTAGCCCGTGCCCTTTGGCAGCACCCGGGCATCGGCAGTGGGCACATGGGTGTGGGTCCCCCACACGGCGCTGACCCGGCCGTCCAGCAGATACCCCATGGCCAGCTTTTCCGAGGTGGCCTCGGCGTGAAGCTCCACCAGGATGATGTTCGCCTGCACCTCTTTGAGAATTTTTTCAATCATCAAAAAGGGGTTGTCCGGGCCGTAGTCCATATTGCACCGGCCAATCAAATCGATGACGGCCACGTCCCCGGCCTTGGTTTCGAACACGCCCCAGCCCCGGCCCGGGACCTGGGGGGCGTAGTTGGCGGGGCGGAGAATCCGGGGGCAGTCGTCCATGTAGGGCACGATTTCCCGCTTGGCCCAGGTGTGGTTGCCCATGGTGATGACGTCGGCCCCGGCATCCAGAATGTCCTCGGCCATGTCCGGGGTGATGCCCACCACGGCGGCGTTCTCCCCGTTGACCACCACGAAGTCCGCCCCGGTCCGCTTTTTCATCTGCCGCAGCTGCCGCCGGACCCGGTTCAGCCCCGGATGGCCCACCACATCGCCCACGGCCAGTATTTTCAATTCCATAGCAATCTCTCCAATTACAGGTTTTCTACATTATATAACAGCTTTCCCCGTTTCGCAAGGGTTAGACCCTTTCTGGCCCCGCTCAAAAAATATGTCATTGCGAAGCCAGTGCCTCAGCACTGGCTGTGGCACTCCGTTTTCTTTTCCATTTCCCGGATGGAAATGGAATTGGGTGGTGCAATGCACCACCCAAAAGGATGCGGATTGCCACACCAGCCTTCGGGCTGGTTCGCAATGACATACGGTTATTTCGGCCAGTTAGCGGACGGACTTGGCGTACTCCGTTGGGGTAATGCCGAACTTCTCCTTGAACTGGCGGGAGAAGTGGTGGACGGTGGAGTATTGGAGCTCTGCGGCGATTTCGGTGAAGTTCAGGTTGTTCTCCCGAATCATCTGCTTGCTCTCCTGGAGCTTGATGCGGCGGATGTACTCGCCGGGGGAGATTTGCAGGTTCTTGTGGAACAGCGCCGTCAGGTAGCTGGGGCTCACGTCCACCTGCCTGGCCACCATGGGCACCGACAGCTTCTGGCGGATGTGGGTGCTGACGAACTGCTGGGCCTGGCGGATAATCTCATTTTCACTGTGGATGGCGTTGGAGGTTTGCAGCTTGCCGCCCCGGGGAGAGGCGGTCTCCCGCAGCAGCAGAAGCAGCAGCAGGTTCAGCTGGGTCAGAATGATGTCGTTGGAGTAGACATCCATCCGCTCCTGCTCCCGGAGCATACTCTGAAGCAGAGTCACCACATTCTGGGGGGCGGTGAAGCGTCTGTTCAGCAGCGGCTCCAGCTCCACCCCGGACAGGTCCATGGAAATGGTCACATACCGGGGGGCCACGCCGATGTCGGCGTACTGCATATGCCACTGGCCGGGGCCGTAAATCACCAGGTCCCCCTGCTTGAGCAGCAGGTCCTGGCCGTCGGCCACGGAGTGCAGGGACCCCTGGTCCACATAGGTCAGCTCCGCCATGGGATGGGACTCTCCGGCAAAGAGGAAGCCCTGCTCCTTCTCCTGGTAGAAGAAGGTGTAGATGCCGTCCACCTTCAGCTGGCAGTCCACCCGGAGGCTGCCGGAGGTCCGCTTGCCTGCCTCCTCCGGGTCCTGGGCGGCGTAGAGCTGGACCTGGGCATCCCCCTTGAAGGGGCTCAGGGAGAACAGCACCCCCGGGCGGATGCAGACCTGCTTGTCCAGGTAGTAGTTCAGATACTGCTCCCCGTCGCCGCTGACGGACAGCACGCTGATGCCCACGCTGCCCCAAAGCCAGGTCTCCGACCGGGCCCGGTAGATCACCGACTCCGTCTGGGACAGGTCCCAGGTTTTCACGGCGCTTTTATCGATATTTTTGACGCTCTGAACGTTCCGCTCCGGCGGAACGGTGCCAAAGTCCTGAAAGGTCATTTGATTCAAATTTCGGATCATGCTGCTTTCCCTCCGAGCAAAATGAATATAAAAATAACAGGGACATTTTGTCTGTCCCTGTTATTATATCGGATAAAGTTGAAAATGGCAAATGTTTTTCACAAAAAAACAAAAAATTTTTTTAAGAGCTTCCTTCGTAGGGGAGGGGCTTGCCCCCTCCCGGCAATCCCGACGGGATTGCGCCATTTCCAAATGGAAATGGCCGGACAGCCGCAAGGGCTGTCCCTACGCAGCTGGGGTATTTTTACCTCTGATACTCAAACTCCAAGTCGTAAATATCCACGGTGTCCCCGTCCTGGATGCCCATTTCCTCCAGGCGGGCGAACAGGCCGGACTTCCTCAGCATCTGGTCGAAGTAGTTCCGGGATTCGTAGTCGTCGAAGTTGATGTTCTGGACCATCCGCTCCAGCCACTGGCCGGTGATGAGCCAGGTGCTGCCGTAGTGCTCGATTTCCACGGCCTGGGGGTCTCCCGGCTGGGCCTCGGGCTCCACGTACTCCGGCTCGTAGATGGTGACCGGGGGCAGGGTGCTGAGCTTCTGGGCCACCACCCGCATGAGGTTTTTGGTGCCCTGGGTGGTTCCGGCGCTGATTTCGTACAGCTCGCACCCGGCGGCCTCCACCACCGTGCGCAGCCGCCGCAGATTGTCGGAGTCCGGGGGCAGCAGGTCCACCTTGTTGGCGGCCACAATCATAGGCCGGTCTCCCAGTGTAGCGCTGTAGCTGCCCAGCTCGTCGCAGATGGCGTTGAAGTCCTCCACCGGGTCCCGGCCCTCGCTGCCGGACACATCCACCACGTGGACCAGCAGACGGCACCGGTCGATGTGCCGCAGGAAATCGTGGCCCAGGCCGGCCCCTTCGGCGGCGCCCTCGATGATGCCGGGGATGTCCGCCATGACAAAGGACACGCCCTCGTCCACGTAAATAACCCCCAGGTTGGGAAACAGGGTGGTAAAGTGGTAGTTGGCGATTTTGGGCCGGGCGTTGGAGGTGACGGACAGCAGGGTAGACTTGCCCACGTTGGGGAAGCCCACCAGGCCCACGTCCGCCAGCAGCTTTAATTCCAAAATTACGTCCCGCTCCCGGCCCTTCAGGCCCGCCTTGGCGAACCGGGGGACCTGACGGGTGGGGGTGGCGTAGTGGGCGTTGCCCCAGCCGCCCCGGCCGCCCTTGGCAATGACGAAATCTTCATCGGTGGACATATCCACGATGACCCGGTTCGTCTCGGCATCCCGGACCACGGTGCCCCGGGGGACCTCGATGATGAGGGGCTCGCCCCGCTTACCGGCCATTTTCCGGCCCATGCCGTTGACCCCCGCCTGGGCCTGGTACTTGCGCTTGTAGCGGAAATCCAGCAATGTGGACATATTGTCGTTGACTTTTAAAATCACGCTGCCGCCATGGCCGCCGTCGCCGCCGTCGGGGCCCCCGGCGTTGACATACTTCTCCCGGTGAAAGGCCACCGCCCCGTCGCCGCCCCGGCCGCCAATGACGGTGATTCTGACTTTATCTACAAACATTTTTGTTCCTCCTCGGGTTACAGGGGCTTTCTGGCAATGATGGTATGCCAGTCCGCCTTTTCCAAATCCGCCGCCCTGGCAAAGGCAGGCAGACGCATCACTTCCATATCAACATATCCCATCTGCGCCAGCTTCTCCAGAATCAGGTGTCTGCTGATGGGGTGATAATGCTCTTCAAAAATCTCCTTCTGGAATACCCGGTTGTCCTTTTCAAAGGTGAACAGCAGGTTGAAGGTCATGGTCCCGTCGGGGTTATAATCCCACAGCTGGACAAAATTGATGCGGTTTCCGTCCCGGAAAATGGGATTATAGGTGTAAAACCGGGGCTTTTCCCGGAGCATCCAGTCCCAGTTGCGGATGTCCGCATACAAATACCCGCCGGGGGCCACCAGGGCATCCATCCCCTCCAGGGTCTTTTCCACGTCGGCGTTGGTCACATAGGGCAGGGAGTTGCCGGTGGAGGCCACGCAGTCAAACTGCCGCCCGGCCCAGCAGTCCAGGGTGCGGAAGTCCGAGCATTGCAGCTCCACGTGTTTCCCGGCCGCTTTCCCGGCGCACTTTTCCAGCATGGTCCGGCTCAGGTCCGACCCGGACAGGGTAACCCCCAGGTCCGTCAGAGGCAGAGTCATGCTGCCGGAGCCGATGCTCACATCCAGCAGGCTGTGGATATTTTTCCCATTCAGCACCGCTTCCCAGTGCCGTCTGTACATCTCATACCGGCCTTCGTCCTCAATCAAATCATAAATATCCGCCCGGTCATAAATCCCTGCCATAGCGCAAACTCCCTTTCTGTCTGAATGGTTGATACGGTCATAAATGCTAACTTCTCAGAAGTCCCCTTCCTTCCCCCGGGGGGAAGGTGGCGCCGAAGGCGACGGATGAGGGATGGCGTGCACTGACGTATTTTTGCATTTCAGCCAGATGCATACAAAACCCAACATATCGCCATCCCTCATCAGTCACGCCTTCGGCGTGCCAGCCTCTCCCCGCAAGGGGGACGCCGCATCCGTAAGCCGCTGAAGCGGCAACGGCTGCGCGGCCCCCGGGGGAAGCTATTGGCCCTCCGTCAATTTTCATTTATCGCCGTACCAATTCTGAGAAAAAGGCCGCCGCAAAAAATCCTGCGGCGGCCTTGCTTCGATATACCAATTACTGCTCAGCGTAGACGGAGCACTGACGGCGATCCTTGCCCAGGCGCTCGAACTTGACGGTACCGTCAACCAGAGCGAACAGGGTGTCATCCTTGCCCTTACCAACGTTGGTGCCGGGATGGATGTGGGTGCCTCTCTGGCGGACCAGGATGTTGCCGGCCAGAACGAACTGACCGTCTGCACGCTTGACGCCCAGTCGCTTGGACTCGGAGTCACGGCCGTTCTTGGTGGAACCGCCGCCCTTATGGTGAGCGAAGAACTGAATACCAATCTTCAGCATGGTGTTACACCTCCAAAACTTCGATATAATCAGGATAGTCGTCCCGCAGGGAGCAAAGATACAGCATCATTCCGGCAAGCACTGCCTGGACGCTGTCCTCCTCGTCGCAGGACGCAGGGAGAGTCAGGGTGATACGAGCCTGCTCGTCCTTCACCCGGACCTTGGCCTTGGCGCCGCACACATCGTTGATGGTGGCCTCGGCCATGGAAACGGCTGCACTGATAGCGGCACAGACAATGTCGTGCCCTTCCTCAGCGAAGCCTGCGTGACCCGAAACGGAAAAACCGGTAATCCGGTTATCCTGGGTAAAAAATTCGCATCTGGTCATACTTACAGTGCGATCTTGGTGATCTCGACCTTGGTGTAGGGCTGACGATGACCGATCTTCTTCTTCTCGTTCTTCTTCGCCTTGTAACGCAGGACGTCGATCTTCTTGGCCTTGCCGTTCTTGACGACCTTAGCCTCGACTGCTGCACCCTCCACAACGGGAGCGCCGATCTTGGTGTTCTCACCGTCCAGCACTGCCAGAACCTGCTCGAACTTCACGGTAGCCTCAGCCTCCACGTTCAGCTTCTCGATGTACACAACATCGCCCTCAGCCACGGTGTACTGCTTGCCACCGGTTACGATAACTGCCTTCATGTTTGTTTCACCTACTTTTATATTGTGTAGTCTCGCTTTTGAGGCGTAATCTTTGCAGACCAACTTAAGCCCCTTCAATGCGGCCTGGATATTTTATCATGTCCATTTTGGAAAGTCAAGAACTTTTTCTAACTTTTTCTTGCGTTTTTTCGATTCTTTTGCTATACTGTCTCTGTCATTGCGTAGGGGAGGGGCTTGCCCCCTCCCGCTCCCTTACCCCATTGCCACAGCCCAAAATGGGGCGGCCACCCGGACAGCCGCAAGGGCTGTCCCTACGAAAAGCCTCACACCCAATCGGCTTCGCCGTCGGAACGGATCAATCCGTTCCCTGCCTTGGAAGGTGTCTTTATGAAAACCAAAACCTGGATGATTCTCATTGCCGTTCTCCTGGCCCTGTGTCTGGGGGCCAGCGTGTATATTCTTCTGCCCCGGGAGGCGGCGGCCTTTGCGGAAATTTCCAGCGGGGGAACCGTGGTGAAAACCGTGGACCTGGGCGTGGACCAGAACTTCACCGTTCCGGCGGAAAACGGCGGGGAGAACACCGTCACCGTTCAGAACGGCAAAATCGCCGTCACCGCCGCCACCTGCCCGGACCACTACTGCATGGCCCGGGGCTTCTGCGACAGCGGCACCCAGATTGTGTGCCTGCCCAACAAACTCATCATCCGCTTCCTGGGGGACCAGGAGGTGGACGGCTAATTTTGCGGATTTTGAAATTTGTGCTTGACAAACAGCGAAAGCTATAGTATAATCCGTCATGTGCTTGAGCGACACCGCTCAAAACCTGGACGATTAGCTCAGCTGGCTAGAGCATCCGCTTGACGTGCGGAAGGTCATAGGTTCGAGTCCTATATCGTCCACCATAAAAAAGAGGAACACCCTGCGGGTGTTCCTCTTTTTTATGGTGGACGATATGGACCCGAACCCATTCCATGCAAGATGCCGGTGGCATCTTGCAGCAAACCAGTTCAAAAACTGGTTTGCCACCATACAATTTTTCCGTCTCACGGAAGGAAAAATTGGCACTCGAGTCCTATATCGTCCTGTCCCCCCTTGCTCCCGCCTGCAAAACCCTCCCCGCTGCGGCCCGTCAGGGATGCCGGGCACTGCGAACGCACCCTCCCAGGGAATTGCGACATGGCCGGACAGCCGCAAGGGCTGTCCCTACGCAGGCCCCCCGTTCGGCGGAACGGATGAATCCGTTCCCTACAAAAATATTTTTCCGAATCATGCAAAACCTCCCGTCTCTTTTGCGTCTACATAGGTGAGCGCTCAAACAGAAAGGAACATTACCATGGAAGATACAGAGATCATCGAATTATTCTGGCAGCGAAGGCCGGAGGCCCTGGAGCAGGCCGGGCGGAAGTATGGGAAGCTGTGTACCCGGGTGGCGAAGAATATTTTATCCAGCCCGGAGGACGCCGAGGAGTGCGTCAACGATGCCTACCTGACCCTGTGGAACACCATCCCCCCGGAGCGGCCCAAGGCCCTGGGGGCCTACATCACCACTCTGGTGCGCAACGCCTCTCTCAGCCGCTACCGTGCCATGCGCAGCAAGAAGCGGGGCGGCGGCCAGACGGAGGCTGCCCTGGACGAGCTCAGCGAGTGCCTGGCCGGGTCCTCCGACGTGGCCCGGGATTTTGAGGCCAAGGCCCTGCGCCAGGAAATCGACCGGTTTCTGTTCACTCTGTCCAAGGACGACCGGATCATTTTCTTATACCGCTACTGGATGCTGCTGTCGGCCCCGGAGATTGCCGAAAAATTCGGATGGTCCACATCCAAAATCGGCAGCTCCCTCTACCGCACCCGCAGCAAGCTGAAAGCCCACCTTACAAAGGAGGAATGGATATGAATAACTTTGATTTGCTGGACGCCATCGGCGGAGTCAATGACCAGTGGAAACAGGAGGTTATCACTCACATGACGAAGAACAATAACACCAATACCGCGGGCCGCTACGCCCGAAAGCCCAGCACCGCCCGCCGCATCCTGCGCCAGCTCCCCGTGGCCGCCGCCATTATCTGCCTGCTGGGCGTGACGGCCTATGCAGCCGCGACCCATTGGGGTATCTTTGATTTCCAGAGAGAAAGCCTGCGCCCTTTCCCCAGCGAGGCCCAGGAGATTGTCCAGCAGCAGACCGAAACGGGGAGCATCGTCCAGGAGGACGAGACCGGCAGCACCGAGCTTATCAAGTGTGAGATTACCGAATCCGTCAACGACGGCCGCCAGCTGAATCTGACCGTGCGGCTCCAGTCCGGCGTGCCGGGGAAATACGTGCTGCTGAACCAGATGGACGAGCCTGGCATGGCCGCCAGCTACTTTGGTGCCGATTATGACGGAACCATCGGCGAGTATGCCGAGGAAAACGGCATGACCCTGCTGGAAGTCAGCGCAGGAGTTCAGTTCACAGAAAACGGCCAGGGCAGCGGTGTCCAGACTGTCCAGGAAAAGCACCAGGCTCCCGACACCATCGACTATCTGATTACCTGCGACATGGCTGACCTGCCCGCCAGCGGCGAGGGCATTCTGGTGACAACCGCCCGGGAATTTGACAAGGTCAATTTTGAGGATATTATCCGCACCGAAATCCCCTTCTCCTTCCTGGAAACCGCAAACAGCCAGTCCGAGAGCTACCGGCCCGTCAATCAGCCCAACGTGGAGGGTGTGGAAATTACCGATGTGAACGTCAGTCATACTGACCTGAGAACTTACATTGAAATCACCTACAAAATGCCTCAAAAACTGTTAGATGAGGGTGCTATGTTCCGCTTCTCCCCTGACGGCGAATACGGTACTGCCTCCGCTGGCAGCTACACCGAAGAACTGGAGCCCGGCCTTTACAAACATAATGAGGAAATGTCGAAAACTGACCTGGGTGACAGCTTTACCATGGAGTTCTTCTCCCTCTGGGGCCCCGAGGGCAAGACCGTGCTGGATACCGTGGAGTTTGTAAAATAACCCCCGCACCCGTAGGGCGGCCAGACCCCTGGCCGCCACAACGGTGGATGATTGCGCAGTAAACAATATAAAAACCACGTCACTATGGAATGGATTCCGAATGACGTGGTTTTTCTATTTTTGTTTTCTGCTCTGTTTCGTAGGGTTGCGGCGGCCTGAGGTGGTGCTCCGCGCAGCGGATTACACATTCCCATGATTGCCGGTGGCAATCATACAATTATTTAGAGGCCGCCCTACGGTGGGTGCTCCCGGTCATTCCCGGCGGGAATGACGCCATTTCCCCGAGGGGAAATGGCCGGACAGCCGCAAGGGCTGTCCCTACGCAAGGGGTTCCGTGTACATCTTCCGTTTTTCAAAATGCACCGCAAAGAAGCGAATCAGCAGCGTCAGCACGATGACGAAGGCCAAGCACCCGCTCATCACACTATATGCGAACACCGCCTGGTCGCCGTGGCGCTGGACGTGGTATTCCATGTACCCCGCCCCACCGATGCCGGCGGCAATGAGCAGCCACAGGAGGACCTGCCACCATTTGAAGCCCATGGCCTTCACCATCCTCACGGACAGCAGGATGATGGCCAGAGCCAGTCCCAGGGCGCACACCACCTGGACCACGCTGACGAAGCCGTTGCTGCGGAAGAACAGGGAGTCGTACCGGGTGCTGTCCAGCACCACCTGGCTTGCCCCGTAGAATAGCAGAAACAGCAGCGTGGTGTCCCCGTCCTTGAGGCCCCGCCGTCTGCCCGTCAGATAAAACACCGACAGAATCAGCAGCAGCGCCGCCGCCACCATAGCTTGGATGACGAAGGTGGCAAGCCGATATTCGGT
The DNA here is from genome assembly GCA_030536515.1 of Eubacteriales bacterium. GTDB lineage: Bacteria > Bacillota > Clostridia > Oscillospirales > Oscillospiraceae > Faecousia. Next base: position 2,584 of record JAUNPV010000028.1, on the reverse strand, counting down.
AGCCCCGGACACCGTGTTGGTCACCGGCCACACCCAGGGCAGGCTCTGGATGGAGGCCACAATCTGGCCCCGGTCCGTGGAATTGAAGAAGGACGCCATCCGCCCCACCACAATGCCCCCCAGGGCCGCCAGGCACATACAGTCCAGCATCTGGGGAAGGTTCCGGTGGAGAAACAGCAGCCGCAGCACCGCCGCCGCCAGGATGCACCCGGCGAAAATGCCCACCAGGGCGTAGCCCCCGGCGGAAAAGTCCGTCATGGCGGCGTAAAAGCTCCGGTAGCTGTCCGTCCGGCAGTACCAGTGGACGAACCGCCCGGCGTACTGCCCGAAAATCAGGCACACAGGGATTGCGGCGAACCCCGCCGCAAAGTTGGCGCTCTTGCCCAGGTAGAAGCCCAGAAACAGCAAGATTGCCGTCACCACCGCCAGGGCATAGAAGATGGTGTTCCAGTAGATGAAATTCTCCCCGGCAATAAAGGCAATTTTGTCCATCCGTCAACCTCCATCCGGCACAGCCGTGGCAAAGTAGATGATATCGCTGATTTTCCGCTGGTAGCCGTAGACCACCCGGTTGATGAGCTTGTCGTTCATCACGATGGCCGCCGTCTGGCCGCCGTCCAGGCAGTAGGCCATTTTGGCCCCGGTGGCCTCGATGTGGTTGGTAAAGGCGTGGACGGTGGGCACCCCCTGGTAGGCCCCCTCATTGTTGGCGGCGACCACCAGGTAGTGGAGCTTGCCCATCTGGCACAGGGCCGCCCGGGCGTATTCCTCGCTGACCTCGCCGACGCCGTACCAGTCCGGCTCACAGCGGACCCCGTTGTCGATGAGCACCGGGCCGAAGGCCAGGCTGAACTGGATATCGTTGTCGGCCACGAATTTCTCCGCCGCCGCCATGTCCATCACCTCGCCGCCGTAGGAAAAGTGCAAATCGCCGTTTCGGTCGATATAGCAGGTGTGGGCATAGGTGCCCTCCACCCTTCTGACCTTCCCCTCGTAGACCACGGTGCCGAAGTCCCGGAACCGGTAGAAATCCCCGGAGGAGGCCACCACGGCGTTGACGCTTTCGGCCATTTCCGTGGTCATAAACTGCATTTCCGAGCCGTACTCGCCCCCGGCCAGGTGCCGCCGGAACTGGGAGGGGTGGGAGATTTTCACCTCGGAATAGGTGTAGACGCTGGTGTCGTGGACCTCCTTCCAGGAGACGGCGAAGATGCTCTCGTCCAGATAGTACATGACCTTGCTGCCGGGGTAGAGCTTGGTGTCCAGGCTGAAATAGGTCTGCTGGCCCTCCAGAATGTCCGCCGCCGCCTCCAGCAGCCAGCCTAAGGTGCTGGGGTCGTCGGTCTCGCCGAACTTACTCTGGTCCGGCTCCGGGGCCACCTTGGTGTCCTCCGCCAGCCAGAACCGCTTTTTCACCGACAGCACCCCGTCCAGAGCGTCGGCCTTGGCGTTGACGACGAAGGTGTCGAACCGGTCCATAATGGTCATGTCCCCGGTTTTTTCATAGGCGGCCTGTCCGGCGGGGCGGCCCAGGGTGGGCAGCATATCCGTCAGCACCTGCCTTGTAGCCAGCAGGGCCAGGGGAATCACCACCAGGCCCACCAGGATGAACCAGGGGTTCAGCTTCTTCTGCTTTTTCACCGGCCGAGGCAGCTCCTGCCGGGGCGGCTGGGGGGTGGGCTTTGCCCGGTTTTTTGCGTATTTCGGTTGATATGCCATGGTTTTCTCCTTGTTTCAGCTTGCCATATTGCCGGAAATGGCCTGAAGCAGCGCCTGGTCCGGCACCACCCACCACTGTCCGTCCCGGAAAATCAGGTTCATGGTCACGTCCCGGGTGACGGTGGTCGTGTCCTCCTTCAGAGCGTCGGCCACCGCCTGGGACAGAGCCGCCATCACCAGCTCCTCCCGGATGTTGTTGCTTTCATCGTAAATTTCCGTCATGTCCTCGGCCTGGGCCACCTGGGCATCCAGAATGGCCTTCACCCGGGACTTGAGGTTGGTCCCGGCGCTGGCGATGTCCAGGGAGGTAATGGAGGCATCCCGGGAAATGCCGGAGTCGGTGGCGTAGCACTGGCCGGAAAATTCGTAGCTGATGCTGCCCACAAAGGCATCCCAAATCAGCTTTCCCATCTCATCCTCCGGCTCACGGCCCACGCCCAGGTCCGGCTGGCCGTACAGGCAGGCGGACACCCCCTGGTAATCCCCCCGGGCCACGGCCTCCATCAGCTCCTGGGACCGCTCCTCCGCCGCCACCGGGGTCTCCGACAGCCGCACCGGCTCATCCAGAGAGTTCACCGCCAGAGCAACCGACCCAATCAGCACCAGCACCCCGGCAATGCCAAAAATCGCCCCCGCCAGAATGCCAAAAAATCTCGCAACTTTCATGTTCCCGCCCTCCTAGGTTACTAACATTAAATTGTACCCGATTTTTAGGAATATGTCAACCGATTGTAATATTTTGACATTGGGGAGATGTTTGGTATAATGGTAAAAGCCGTGCAACGCACCCCAATACCTTCCCCCGCACCCCAATACCTTCCCCCGGGGGCCGCGCAGCCGTTGCCGCGTCAGCGGCTTACGGATG
>JAUNPV010000027.1 GCA_030536515.1 Eubacteriales bacterium | reverse complement strand
TACTGCCCGCATTCCTCATCCGCCCCAGTGTTGCGACACTGGGGCACCTTCCCCCGGGGGGAAGGTATTTTGTGCGCCGTCGGGGGTGCTTATATGAGGGGGCGTGGCGGTCTCTTACATGGATACATAAAATTTCCGATAATGTTCAAGAATAATTCAAAATCAACCTCTTGACATTTTTAGCACTCTCTGGTATAGTGTGCTTAGCACTCAGAGATAAGGAGTGCTAATAAACATGAAACAGCAATATGCACTGGAAAGGAGGAATTTCCATGGAGCTGACCCAGCGGAAGAAGAAGGTTTTGCAGTGTGTGGTCGATTTGTACATCCGCACCGCCGAGCCTGTGGGCTCCAAGGCCATTACCGCATTGCCGGACATGAAGTATTCCTCCGCAACCATCCGGAATGAAATGGCGGACCTGACGGCCATGGGCTATCTGGAGCAGCCCCACACCAGCGCCGGGCGGATTCCCTCCGCTGCCGGCTACCGGCTGTATGTGGACGAGCTGATGATGGACTACCGCCTCAGCATCGATGAGACAAAATCCATCAACTCCGCCATTGAGGAAAAAATGCAGCGGGTGGACAAAATGGTGGAAAAGGTTGCCAAGCTGGTTTCCCAGGCCACCAATCTGCCGGCCATCTCCGCCGCCTCCCGGCCCGGCTCGGTGTTCATCCGCCAGTTTGAGCTGATTGCCGCAGGGCAGGGCAGCTTCATTCTGGTGCTGATGCTCTCCGACGAGCAGGTGGTCAACAAGCTCATCAAGCTGCCCCTGAATGTGGGTGAGGCGGAGCTGAAGCTGCTGTCCGCCGTGCTCAACGCCTCCATGACGGAGCTTCCTCCGGAGGGCTACACCGCCGAGCTGCTGGACAGGGTCATGCGCTCCGCCGGAGCGGCCGGGTCCTTGGTGCCGGTGATTCTGGATTTTGCCCAGGAGACCCTGCGGTCCCACAGCTCCGCCAACATTGCGGTGGCGGGCCAGTCCCGGATTCTGGGGCTTCCGGAGTACCAGGACGTGGGCAAGGCCCAGCGGCTGATGGAGTCGTTTGACGACGAGACCCTGAAAAATCTCCCCGCCGTCATGCAGGGAGCCAACGGCACCAAGGTGCTGGTGGGTCCGGAAAACGTGGCGGAGGAGCTGAAGGACACCTCCGTGGTCATGACAAAATTCGACATCGGCGACGGCCTTCAGGGCATGATCGGCGTGGTGGGTCCCACCAGAATGGACTACGCCCAGGTCACCGCCCGGCTCAGCTACTTTGCTGAGAGCCTCAGCAAGATGTTCGCCAAGCCCGAGCAGCCTCAGCTGCCGGAGCATATTGAAAATAAGGAGGCCTAGACGTGGCTAAGGATAAACAGGAAAACGAGGAGCTGCTGGAGGAAACCGTCACCGCAGAGGAGGAGGTCATCCAGCCCACAGAAACGGCGGAGGCACCCCCGGAGGAAAACCCCTGGGAGGAAAAGTACAATGCGGAGCACGATGCCCACCTGCGCATCGCCGCCGAGTACGACAACTTCCGCAAGCGGACCGCCAAGGAAAAGGAGGCCTCCTACGGCAACGGCAAGTCCGACGCCGTGGCGAAGATGCTTCCCGTGTACGACAACCTGGAGCGGGCCATGAACCAGCCCACCGAGGATGCCGCCTACAAAAAGGGCGTGGAAATGACCATGCAGGAGCTGGTGAAGATTTTCACCGGCCTGGGCGTGGAGATTTTCGGCCAGCCGGGCGACAGCTTCGACCCCAACCTGCACAACGCGGTTATGCACACCGAGGACGAGGCCCTGGGGGAAAACACCGTTTCCCAGGTGTTCCAGAAGGGCTTCAAAATCGGCGACAAGGTGGTCCGTTTCGCCATGGTCCAGGTGGCCAACTAAGGCAAATTCCGTAGGGCGCGGCATCCCTGACGCGCCGGGACCGTAAGCAGCGGCCCGTCCGGGAGGCCGGGCCCTACGGGTAGGGACTGCCGAACAGCCGTAGGGAACGGATTTATCCGTTCCGTATCGCAAATTTGAACAATCCGTAGGGCGGCCTGACCTCAGGCCGCCGGCGGCGCAAGCCGCAGCGCCGTTACGGCGTTAAAGCCATTACGTTGTGGCGGCCTGAGGTCAGGCCGCCCTACAGTAATCATTTTTACTTTGTATAAATTTTTTCATTTCTATAGGAGGAAAACATTATGTCTAAGATTATCGGTATTGATCTGGGTACTACCAATTCCTGTGTTGCTGTTCTGGAGGGCGGCGAGCCTACCGTCATCGCCAACGCCGAGGGCAACCGCACCACGCCCTCTGTTGTGGCCTTCTCCAAGACCGGCGAGCGGATGGTTGGCCAGGTGGCCAAGCGTCAGGCTGTCACCAACGCCGACCGCACCGTCTCTTCCATCAAGCGCCACATGGGCGAAAACTACCACGTCACCATCGACGGCAAGGGCTACACCCCCCAGGAGATTTCCGCCATGGTGCTGCAGAAGCTGAAGGCTGACGCCGAGGCCTACCTGGGCCAGACCGTCACCGAGGCCGTCATCACCGTCCCCGCCTACTTCTCCGACGCTCAGCGTCAGGCCACCAAGGATGCCGGTAAGATTGCCGGTCTGGAGGTCAAGCGTATCATCAACGAGCCCACCGCCGCTGCTCTGGCCTACGGCCTGGACAAGGAGAAGGAGCAGAAGATTATGGTCTACGACCTGGGCGGCGGCACCTTCGATGTGTCCATCCTGGACATCGGCGACGGCGTTATCGAGGTCCTGGCCACTGCCGGCGACACCCACCTGGGCGGCGACGACTTCGACCAGCGGATTATGGACTACCTGATTGCAGAATTCAAGAAGACCGAGGGCATCAACCTGGCCAACGACAAGGTTGCCACCCAGCGTCTGAAGGAGGCCGCCGAGAAGGCCAAGATTGAGCTGTCCGGCATGACCTCCACCAACATTAACCTGCCCTATATCACCGCCGATGCCACCGGCCCCAAGCACCTGGACGTGACCCTCACCCGGGCCAAGTTCAATGAGCTGACCGCCGACCTGGTGGAGCGGACCATGAAGCCTGTCCGCCAGGCCATGTCCGACGCAGGCCTGAAGGCAGCGGACCTGCACAAGGTGCTGCTGGTGGGCGGCTCCACCCGTATCCCCGCTGTCCAGGATGCCGTCAAGTCCATCACCGGTACCGACGGCTTCAAGGGCATCAACCCCGACGAGTGCGTGGCGCTGGGCGCTGCCATTCAGGGCGGCGTGCTCACCGGCGATGTCCAGGACATCCTGCTGCTGGACGTGACCCCTCTGTCCCTGGGCATTGAGACCATGGGCGGCGTGTTCACCCGCCTGATTGACCGCAACACCACCATCCCCGTGAAGAAGAACCAGATTTTCTCCACCGCCGCTGACGGCCAGACCTCCGTTGAGGTCCACGTCCTCCAGGGCGAGCGGGAAATGGCTGCCTACAACAAGACCCTGGGCCGCTTCCAGCTGACCGGCATTGCACCGGCTCCCCGTGGCGTGCCTCAGATTGAGGTCACCTTCGATATCGATGCCAACGGCATCGTGAAGGTATCCGCCAAGGACCTGGGCACCGGCAAGGAGCAGCAGATTTCCATTACCGCCTCCACCAACCTGAGCCAGGACGATATCGACAAGGCCGTCCGGGAGGCCGAGCAGTACGCCGCCGAGGACAAGGCCAACAAGGACAAGGTGGACACCCACAACGCCGCCGACCAGACCGTCTACCAGACCGAAAAGACCCTGAACGAGCTGGGCGACAAGATTTCCGCAGACGAGAAGGCCTCCATCCAGTCCGCCATTGACCACCTGAAGGAGGTCAACAAGGGCGAGGACATCGCCGCCATCAAGGCAGCCACCGAGGAGGTCCAGAAGGCCTTCTACGCAGTGAGCGAGAAGCTCTACCAGCAGGCAGGTCCCCAGCAGGGCCAGCCTCAGGGCCAGCCCCAGCAGCCCGGCGACGACGGCGTGGTCGATGCCGACTACGAGTCCGTTGACTAATGAACAACCATTCCCGAGGGGCGGCAAACCGCCCCTCGCTTTTGGCGTAGTAGAGACGGCAGAGCAAATTGCTTCCCCCGGGGGGAAGCTGGCACGGCGAAGCCGTGACTGATGAGGGATGGCGATATGTTGGTTATTGTATGCACGACCGATAAATCGTACAGATTTTAACTGCACGCCATCCCTCATCCGCCCCAGTGTGCGCACTGGGGCACCTTCCCCCCGGGGGAAGGAATAACGTACATTTCCAAAACCTATCCAGAGGTGAACACAATGGCAGAAAATAAACGAGATTATTATGAGGTGCTGGGTGTCCAGAAGGATGCCAGCGCCGAGGAAATAAAGAAGGCCTACCGGAAGGCCGCCATGAAGTACCACCCCGACCGAAACCCCGGCGATGCCGAGGCCGAGGCCAAGTTCAAGGAGGTGGGCGAGGCCTACGAGGTTTTGTCCGACGAAAACAAGCGCTCCCGGTATGACCAGTTCGGCCACGCCGGTGTGGACCCCAACTTCGGGGCCGGGGCCGGCGGCTATGGCGGCGGCGGGTTCGGCGGCTTCGGGGACTTCGGCGATTTCGGCGATATCTTCGGGGAATTCTTCGGCGGCGGCCGCAGCCGCGGCTCCGCCCAGAACGCCCCCCGCCGGGGCGAGAACGTCATGTCCCGGCTGGAGCTTACCTTCGAGGAGGCCGCCTTCGGCTGCGAAAAGGAGGTCGCCGCCCAGCGCATCGAGAACTGCGCCGCCTGCAACGGCACCGGCTCCGCCGACGGGGTCATTGAGACCTGCCAGAACTGCCGGGGCACCGGCCAGGTCCGGACGGTCCAGAATTTCATGGGAATGCAGATGCAGTCCACCACCACCTGCCCCACCTGCTCCGGCCGGGGCAAGGTCATCAAGACCCCCTGCACCACCTGCAAGGGCAAGGGCAAGGTCCGTCGGACCAACCGGGTGAAGGTGAAAATCCCCGCCGGTGTGGACGCAGGCCAGTCCGTCCGTGTCCGGGGCGAGGGCTGCGTCGGGTCCAACGGCGCGCCCAACGGCGATCTGCTGGTGGAAATCTCCATCCGCCGTCACCCCATTTTCACCCGGGAGGAGTACGACGTGCTGTGCGAGGTGCCCATCTCCTTCACCCAGGCGGCCCTGGGCGCCACCATTCAGGTGCCCACCCTGGACGGCAAGGTGGACTTTGAGCTCCCCGAGGGTACCCAGACCGGCCGGGAGTTCGTCCTCCGGGAAAAGGGCATCCCCCAGGTGGGCAACCCCCGCCGCCGTGGCGACCACCGCTTCACCGTGGTGGTGGAGACCCCCACCCGGCTGACCAAGGAGCAAAAGGACCTCCTGCGCCAGCTGGACGGCACCATGGAGGAAACCCCAAAGAGAAAAAAATTCATCGACAATCTGAAGGATTTTTTTGAATAAGAAAAGTCAGGGCTGCTTCACGGCGGCCCTGACTTTTATACTGATTTGTGCTTATCGACCTTGTTCAGCAAACCCTGTAGGGCAGTCTGCCCGGACAGCCGCAAGGGCTGTCCCTACGCATCTGTAGGGGCGGGTTACCTTGAATTAAGGTGCGATTGCCACCGGCAATCGTTCTATTTTTATCTGCTGCGCAGAGCACCACCCGCCCGTCGGCCCCCGGCGAGGGGGCCGCAGCCGGGGCACAATCTTCCGGGGCTTCCCCCGCAACATATGAAAAAACCGTAAACTTTCCGCTGTCCCCGGCCAAACGCCTTGCGGTTTTGGGCTGGTCTGGTATAATAGGGGATACAATAGCGTGAGAGGCGAGTTTCTATGAAAAAAATGCTGTTTATTATGAATCCGGTTTCCGGGCAGAAGAAGGCCAACAGGGTCCTGTCGGAGATTATCCAGGAATTTAACCGGGCGGGCTACGAGGTGGTCGTCTACATGACCAACGGCCCCGGGGCGGCCACGGAGCTGGCCCAGTACCACGGCGAGGATGCCGACCTCATCGTCTGCTGCGGCGGCGACGGCACCCTCAACGAGACCATCACCGGCCTCATGCGGGCCGGGCTGGATATCCCCGTGGGCTATATCCCCTCCGGCTCCACCAACGACTTTGCCGCCAGCCTGAAAATCTCCGGCAACCCCGTCCAGGCCGCCCGGGATATTGTGGAGGGGGAGCCCAGGCAGTACGACGTGGGCAAATTCGCTGACCGGTATTTTTCCTATGTGGCCTCCTTCGGGGCCTTCACCCGCACCAGCTACACCACCCCCCAGTCCGTCAAAAACGCCCTGGGCCACACCGCCTATGTCCTTTCCGGCATTTCCGAGCTGTCCCAGATTCGCAACGAGCACATCCGCATGGAGATTGACGGCGAGGTGGTGGAGGACGACTACCTGTTCGGGGCCATCTGCAACTCCACCTCCGTCGGCGGCGTGGTGAATCTGAACCCCCGGATGGTGGACATGAGCGACGGCCTGTTTGAAATCCTGATGATCCGTGCCCCCAAAAACCTCATGGAAATCCACGAGTGCATCCAGGCGGTCCAGAACCAGACCTACGACTGCGCCATGATTACCTTCCGCACCGGCAGCCACATCAAAATCACCGCCGACCCGGAGATGCCCTGGACCCTGGACGGGGAGCGGGAGGACGGCCACGCCGTGGTGGAGGTCCACAATCTCCACCGGGCCATCCGCCTGGTCCAGAAGGAGCAGAGCCAATGATTAACTCCACTTTGTGCTACGTGACCCGGGGAGACCAGGTGCTGATGCTCCACCGGGTGAAGAAGAAAAACGACATCAACAAGGACAAGTGGATTGGCATTGGCGGCAAGTTTGAAAAGGACGAAAGCCCCGATGGGTGCCTGCTCCGGGAGGCGAAAGAGGAGACCGGCCTGACCCTGACGGACTGGAAATGCCGGGGCGTGGTGACCTTCCTGAGCGATGTGTGCGAGGGGGAGTATATGTACCTGTTCACCGCCGACGGCTTCGAAGGAAGCCTCACCGACTGCCCCGAGGGGGACCTGCAATGGGTGAGCCGGGACTTCCTGGACCAGCTGCCCAAGTGGGAGGGCGACGACATTTTCCTGGACCTGCTGTGGCAGAACGCCCCCTTCTTCCTGCTGACCCTGCGATACTCCGGCGATACGCTGGTGGAAGCGGTACTGGACGGGAAAAAGATTCAATAAACAGCTACAACCGTAGGGCGGCCAATAAATTATGGTATGATTGCCCCCGGCAATCATAGATATTTCTAATCTGCTGCGCAGAGCGCCACCCTCAGGCCGCCGTCCATGTTTTCCATCGGAAAACATGGAGAATGCCATACCAGGAAAGCACACCGGCTCGTAACGCATCTGCCGGAAATCCGGCTGCCCGGACAGCCGCAAGGGCTGTCCCTACGCAGGATACGAAATTCTCCGCATATCCTCAAACCCGCCCCTGGGCGGCAGGGCCGCCGGAACGGATGAATCCGTTCCCTACATAACATCGATGAGGTAAACACATGGAAACCCGGAAATTATTCTATGAAGATTCCCATTTGACCGCCTTTTCCGCCAGGGTTCTCGCCTGCGAGGCGGCCCCGAAGGGGTTTGAAATTGTCCTGGATGCCACGGCCTTTTATCCCGAGGGCGGCGGCCAGGCCGGGGATACCGGCACCCTGGGCGGAGTCCGGGTGCTGGACACCCGGGAGCGGGCGGGGCGCATTGTCCACCTCTGCGACGGCCCCCTGACCGTGGGCCAAACCGTGGCAGGGGCTATCGACTGGGCGCCCCGGTTCCTGCGGATGCAGCAGCACTCCGGGGAGCACATTGTCTCCGGCATCCTTCACAGCCGCTACGGCTGCCATAACACCGGCTTTCACATGGGGGCGGACACCGTCACCATCGACTTTGACACCGTCATCCCCGCCGGGGACCTGCCCGCCATCGAGGCCCAGGCCAACGCCGCCGTGTGGCAGGACCTGCCTGTCCGCTGCTGGGTCCCCGGCCCGGAAGAACTGGAGGCCGTCACCTACCGCACCAAGCGGGCCCTGGCCTGGCCGGTGCGGATTGTGGAAATTCCCGGCTTCGACACCTGCGCCTGCTGCGGCACCCATGTGAAGCGCACCGGGGAGATTGGCTTGATTAAGCTGTTTTCCGTGGTGGGCTTCCGGGGCGGCACCCGGATGGAAATGGCCTGCGGCAGCCGGGCCCTGGAAATTCTGAACGATGCCTACGACCAGAACCGGCTGGTATCCCAGGCCTTTTCCGCCAAATTCCGGGAGACCGCCGCAGCGGCCCAGCGGATGAACGAGCTGGTGGACCGGCAGAAATACCGGCTTGTCCAGCTCCGGCGAAAAATCACCGCCGCCACCGCCGCCGCCTGCCAGGGGGCCGGGGACGTGGTGCTGTTCGAGGAGGACCTGGACGGTGCCGCCCTGCGGGACCTGGCCGATGCCGTGGCCGCCGCCTGCGGCGGCCGGGCGGCCGTGTTCACCGGCAGCGACGAAGCAGGCTACACCTTCTGCCTGGCCGCCCGGGCGGGCGACCTGCGCCCGGAAACCAAAGCCCTGACCACCGCCTTCCCCGGCCGGGGCGGCGGCAAGCCCACCTTCCAGCAGGGCAGCGTAAGCGCAGCAAAAGCGGAAATCGAGGCATTTTTCGAAGGACGGAAATGAGCGCTTTCCGTGAATACCCCGTCAAGAGGGCGGCGACCGGCGGTCCCGATTGGCATTAAAAATTCGTATCCGCAAAGCCCGCAGTGGTTCGTATCGGCTAAAACTATAGATTGTCATTGCGAACCAGCTTGCAAGCCTGTGGCAATCCGTTCTCTTTTTCATTTTTCCTTTGGAAAAATGAACTGGCTGGCCCGTTGGGCCAGCCAGAGGGGATGCGGATTGCCACGCCAGTCTGAGGACTTATCTCACAATGACAAGCAGCTTTAATAAGCACATGAAAAAATATCCACAGGGCGTCAAATCCCTGTGGATATTTTTTCTCCCGCTGCATCGTCACAGCCGGTCAGCAGTAACCAAGCCCCAGGGACAGCCGCAAGGGCTGTCCCTGGGCATATGGAAGCTGGCAGGCGGCGATTCAGAAAACGCTGTTTTACCCCCACAGACCGTCGGGGTACAGGCCCTCGTCGGTCATGCGGCGCAGGGCGGCCACCACCACGGGCTTGTCGGCGGCGTAGGTAACGCCGTACCAGCGGTCGGGGGTGGTCAGCACCTCCACGGTGCCCTTCCCCTCGGCAATCATCTCGGCGATGGGCAGCGCCAGGAAATACTCCCCCTTGACGGGGTTGGATGCCAGGGTCTTGTCCAGGAAGGCGGCGAACCGGTTGGCCATCTCCGCCTGGAACGAGGGCATGAAGCCCCACATATTCATGGAAACCGTGGTCTCCGGGGCCACGTCCACCCAGTTTTCGCCGTCCTCGGTGAAGTGGATGCCGCCCTCGTACTGCTCGATGCGGGTCCGCTCGGTGATGTCGGCCAGGTGATTGTGTTCGTCAGTGACGCACACGCCCCGGGCGACGCTGCCGTTTTCGGTGACGGTTTTGCTCAGCTCGTAGCCCACCATGCAGTGGGCGGTGGGGTCGGTGGTGGCGGCCAGCTGGTTGTAGATTTTCCGGAAAGCAGTCTTGCCATAGTAGTCGTCGGCGTTGATAACGGCGAAGGGAGCCCCGTCAATGGCCTCCCGGGCGCACATCACCGCATGGCTGGTGCCCCAGGGCTTGGTGCGGCCCTCGGGGACAGTATACCCGGCAGGCAGCTTGGAAAGCTCCTGATAGGCATAGCGAACCTCCACCGGGGCCTTCTCCAGGCGTTTGCCCACGGTGGACAGGAAGTCATTTTTAATGGCCTCCTTGATGATGATGACAACGGTGTCGAAGCCCGCCTGGTGGGCGTCATAAATGGAATAATCCAGAATGGCCTCCCCCTGGCTTCCCACAGGGTCGATCTGCTTCAGACCGCCGTAACGGCTGCCCATACCGGCGGCCATAACAACAAGAACAGGTTTTTTTGCCATGGTGTATATCTCCTTCTTCTCCATCGGCCGGTGGCCAATGTTGTGATACCCCCATTATAGAGGAAACTGACAAAAAAAGCAAGTGAATAGGGAAAAATAACCAGAAATTTAGTGATTTTAACGAATGGTTAAAAACATGATTCGAAGAAACCGCCGAATATCCCCGAAAACGGTGCACCCCAATACCTTCCCCCGGGGGGAAGGTGGATTGCCCGAAGGGCAAGACGGATGAGGAATGCGGGCGGTAACCTGATTTGCGGTACAGATACGTGCCTCCCCCAGAGTATAAACCGTAGGGCGGCGTGCCCTCACGCCGCCCCCGGCTCCTCGCCATGACGGTTTCCCCGCATCACAGCCCCTCACAATCCAAATAAATGCTCTCCCCCTTCACCTTGTCCCAGCGGAACTCCCCCGCCAGCTCCCTGGCGGAAATGGGGGTGCTTTGGTCGATGAGGCCCGCTGCAAAGGCCAGGGTTCCGATGAGGGCCTCGGGGGTTACCCGCTTGCGCAGCTCCCCCAGGTCCAGGTCCCGGTCCCGCTTGCTGAGGCGGCGGCCGTCGGGGGCCAGCAGCATGGGCACGTGGGCGTAGGCCGGGTGGGGAAAGCCGAACAGCTCCTGCAAATACATCTGCCGGGGGGCGGAGCTTAACAGGTCCATGCCCCGGACCACATCGGTGACCCCGGCCTCCCCGTCGTCCACGGTCACCGCCAGCTGGTAGACGTACACCCCGTCGGCCCGGCGCATGACCATGTCCCCGCACTGCCGGGCCAGGTTCAGCGCATAGGGGCCCTGGACCAGGTCCGTCAGCTCCCACACCCGGTCCGGCACCATGACCCGCCAGGCGGGAGCCCGGCCAAAGGCTGCCCGCTGGGCCTCCGTCAGGCTCCGGCAGGTGCCGGGGTAGACATAGGTGCCGTCGGACAGGTGGGGGGCGTTGACCCCGTGGAGCTGACTTCTGGTGCAGTAGCAGGGGTAAATCAGCCCCTTTTCCCGGAGCTTTTCGAAATATTCGTCATAAACGCTGCTGCGCTGGCTCTGGGGCGGGGTCTCCCGGTCGTAGTCCAGCCCCAGCCAGCTCAGGTCCTCCCGGAGGACCCGGGCAAATTCGCCGCTGGTCCGCTGGGTGTCCAGGTCCTCCATCCGCAGGACCATCTCCCCGCCCCGGCTGCGCACCGACAGCCAGGCCATCAGCGCCGCAAACACATTGCCCAGGTGCATCCGCCCGGAGGGCGTCGGGGCAAACCGCCCCACCGGCCTCAAATCCATCCCAGCCACCTGGCCCCCGCAAGGGCCCCGGCCACCAGAAGCAGCAGCACCAGGGTCTTCAGCCCCGCCCGCTTGGGCTGCCGGGCAATCACCGCCCGGCTTTCGTCAAATTCGTCGGGATAGTCCTCCTCGGCAAATTCCACCGGCTCCATAGCCTCGGGGTCCGCCTCCCGAAGCTCCTGCTCCAGCGCCTTCAGCTTCTTCCCAGGGTCGTCAAACATGATAATCCCCTCCTTTTTGCCCCTATTTTACACGATTTGGGAGGAAAAGTAAAGTCCCAAGACGAACAGCCCGACAACAGGGTGCAGGTACGAAAAAGCCTTCCTCCCGGGGTGGTGCTCTGCGCAGCAGACGGATGAGGACTGCGGGCGGTGACGAGATTTGCGGGATAGGTACGTGCTTGCTGGCAGGCATCGTTAGCCACCAGGAGGCACGGACGTTTCCGTCATCCAGCCCCGCCGCCCGCATTCCTCATCCGTCACGGCTTGCGCCGTGCCACCTATTAAATTAAGGTATGGTTGCCACCGGCAACCATTGGTATTTTTATCTGCTGCGCAGAGCACCACCCCCGGGGGAAGGTATTGGGGTGCGTCGCCGGGAGTGCTTGCAGATGGGGCACTCTTCGGCCCATGTGTTAATTTTTATTTACTTTCCGCCGAAAAAATGATAGAATAGAAGTTCGAAAGGCGGTGAAGGCTGTGAAAACGAAAAAGCTGGCGCTTTTGGGGCTTTTGTCTGCCATTGCGCTGACGATTTTTATGGTGGAGGCCCAGCTTCCGCCGGTGGTGCCCATCCCCGGGGTGAAGCTGGGGCTGGCCAATATTGTGACGGTGTTCGCCGTGTTCGCCCTGGGGCCGAAGGAAGGGGCCCTGGTGCTGGCGGTGCGCATTTTTCTGGGGGCGGTGTTTTCCGGAAATTTTGGTACCATTTTCTACTCTGCCGCCGGCGGTGTCTGCGCCATTTTGGTCACCATCGGCCTGCGGCGGGTGCTGACGAAAAAGCAGCTGTGGGTGGCGGGGGCCCTGGGGGCGGTGGCCCACAGCATCGGCCAGATGGCCATGGCCGTCCTCCTGTTGGAGACACCGGGCCTGCTGGTCTACCTGCCGGTGATGGTGGCCGTCAGTATCGTTACCGGCACCTTTACGGGGCTTTGCGCCCAATTCCTGCTGAATCGAGGCAATATATGGAAAATTATTTCAAAATGAACCTGACCAAGGCCCAGATTGACGGCATTTCCAACCTGGGCCTGGCCCACATGGGGGACTGCGTGTTCGAAATCCTCTGCCGGGCCTACCTCTGCGCCCAGGGAGAAAAAACCGTGGACCGTCTCCACCGGGACACCATCAGCATGGTCAAGGCCACGTCCCAGGCCCGCTTTGTGGACAAGCTCCTGCCTCTGCTGACCGAGGAGGAGACCGCCTGCTACCGCCGGGGAAAAAACGCCCACGTCCACGCGGTACCAAAATCAGCAACTCCCGCCGAATACGCCAAGGCCACCGGCCTGGAGGCCCTGTTTGGGGCACTGTATCTCAGCGGCCAGACCGACCGAATCAACGAGCTGTTCAAGGCGGTGATGGAGGGCTAACGCCGCCTCTGCACCCGTAGGGAACGGATTTATCCGTTCCGGGCACCTCCGTGTGCAAGGCAGTTCATCCGGTGAATTGCGGCGGTTTTGCATCTTCCGGGGCGGAACGGATGAATCCGTTCCCTACGCTGCTGCCGCCTGTCCATTTTCAAGGCTGCATGGTCCAATTACGCCATTTGTCTTGACATTTCTGCAAAAAATTGTTATCTTGGTTTCAAGTAGAACACTCAATCTCTTACATATACAAGGAGGCACCCCATGGAAAAGCTCATGGATGCAATCGTCAAGCCCGCTGCCGGTCCCGGCCTGGAGCTGCGGAAGGTTCCCGTTCCCACCCCCGGTCCCGGCGAGGTTCTGATTAAAATTCACAAAACCGCCATCTGCGGCACCGATGTCCACATTTACAACTGGGACCCCTGGGCCCAGCTGCACATCAAGGCCCCCATGACCATCGGCCACGAGTACGTAGGCGAGATTGCCCAGCTGGGCGCCGGTGTCACCGGCCTCCACGTAGGCCAGCGGGTGTCCGGCGAGGGCCACATCACCTGCCACCACTGCCGCAACTGCCACAACGGCGACATCCAGTGGTGCAAGGACACCCAGGGCGTGGGCGTGGACCGGGACGGCGCATTCGCCGAGTACGTCTGCATCCCCGAAACCAACGTCATCATCATCGACGAGAGCCTGCCCGAGG
Source organism: Eubacteriales bacterium (assembly GCA_030536515.1). Classification (GTDB taxonomy): domain Bacteria; phylum Bacillota; class Clostridia; order Oscillospirales; family Oscillospiraceae; genus Faecousia. Next base: position 9,704 of record JAUNPV010000027.1, on the reverse strand, counting down.
ACGTGGTGGCCTTCTTCGATGCCTTCGGCAACGCCACTCACACCGCCCTCATGTTCCCCCTCATCGGCGAGGACGTGCTCATCACCGGCGCAGGCCCCATCGGCATCATCGCCGCCGGTGTGGCCAAGTTCGCCGGGGCCCGCCGGGTCATCATCACCGATGTCAACGACTACCGGCTGGAGCTGGCCCGGAAAATGGGGGTGGATGCCGCCGTCAACACCATGAACGAGGATTTGACCGAGGTCATGAAGGCCGAGGGCCTGACTGAGGGCTTCGACGTGGGCCTGGAAATGTCCGGCAACGGCCGGGCCCTCCAGCAGATGATTGGTGTCATGCGCAACGGCGGCAAGATTTCGTTGCTCGGCATCAGCAACCGGCCTGTGGAGATGGACATGAACACCATCATCACCAAGGGCCTGACCATGCAGGGCGTCTACGGCCGGAAGATGGACAACTGGCACCAGATGAGCTACATGGTCCAGGGCGGCCTGGATGTCAGCCCCATCATCACCCACCGGTTCCACTACACCGAGTTCGAAAAGGGCTTCGAGGCCATGAATTCCGGCAAGTCCGGCAAGGTCATTCTGGACTGGACCAAGTAAAAACCGCAAAGCCTGCGTAGGGGAGGGGCTTGCCCCCTCCCGACCATTCCGAAGGAATGGTGCCACGCAAAAGCGTGCGACACGGGACAAAACCTTCCCCCGGGGGGAAGGTGGCCCGGCGCAAGCCGGGTCGGATGAGGAATGCGGGCGGCAACGTGACTGGTTGTACACGTTGGTACCTGCTGAATCCTCACCCATTCTACGCACTAAGGCATACAACAACGTAGGTTACTGCCCGCGTTCCTCATCCGCCCAGTGTGCGCACTGGGCACCTTCCCCCCGGGGCTGCGCAGCCGTTGCCGCTTTAGCGGCTTACGGATGCGGCGTCCCCCTTGCGGGGAGAAGGTTTTGAGGGGCGCGTCAAAACCTTGAAATTTGGAGGAACATAAAATGAAATCTGCACTGACTGCCATTGAATCCGAGCTGGAGGCCATTCGTCAGGCCGGTACCTGGCGTGATGAGCGCATCATCACCACCCCCCAGCGCTCCCGCATCGACACCACCGCCAAGCGCGGCGTGGTCAATATGTGCGCCAACAACTATCTGGGCCTGTCCGCCCGCCAGGAGCTCATCGATGCCGCCAAGGCCAGCTACGACAAGTGGGGCTTCGGCCTGTCCTCCGTCCGCTTCATCTGCGGCACCCAGCAGATTCACAAGGACCTGGAGGCCAAGATTGCCAAATTCTCCGGCATGGACGACGCCATTCTCTACTCCTCCTGCTTCGATGCCAACGGCGGCCTGTTCGAGACGCTGCTGGGGGCCGAGGATGCCGTCATCTCCGACGAGCTGAACCACGCCTCCATCATCGACGGCGTGCGCCTGTGCAAGGCAAAGCGGTTCCGTTATAAAAACAACAACATGGACGACCTGCGCCGCTGCCTGGTGGAAGCCCGGGAGGCCGGGGCGAAGAAAATTCTCATCGCCACCGACGGCGTGTTCTCCATGGACGGCTACATCGCCAACCTGAACGGCATCTGCGACCTGGCCGACGAATTCGACGCGCTTACCATGGTGGACGACAGCCACTCCGTGGGCTTCATGGGCCAGCACGGCCGTGGCACCGCCGAATACTGCGGCTGCATGGGCCGGGTGGACATCGTCACCGGCACCTTCGGCAAGGCCCTGGGCGGCGCTTCCGGCGGCTACACCGCAGCCCGCCAGCCCATCGTGGACCTGCTGCGCCAGCGCAGCCGCCCCTACCTGTTCTCCAACACCGTGGCCCCCGCCATCTGCGCCGCCACCATCCGCACCATCGAGCTGCTGGAGGAGAGCACCGCCCTCCGGGACAAGGTCCACGAGAACGCCCGGTACTTCCGGGCCGGCATGGAGAAGCTGGGCTTCGACCTGCTGCCCGGCGAGCATCCAATCGTCCCCGTGATGCTCTACGACCCCAAGACCGCCCACGAGTTCGCCAAGCGAATGCTTGACAAGGGCGTGTACGTGGTGGCCTTCTGCTACCCCGTGGTCCCCAAGGGCAAGGACCGCATCCGCACCCAGATTTCCGCCGGCCACACCAAGGAGGACCTGGATTTCGCCATCAAGTGCTTCGGCGAGGTCAAGGCCGAGATGGGCCTGTAATTCAGAAAAATGCACCCACAGGACCTTTTGCCCTGTGGGTGCTTTCGTTCAGACTGCCACTCGGGAGGCTGCCATGAAAAAACCAATCATCACAGTCCTCATTCTGTTTTTACTTCTTCCCGGCCTTTTCCTGTTCACGTATATGAAGGGAAAGGTTGAAGCCCGTCAGATGAAAAAGGAAATTTTTTCCTATGTCCTCGAAAACCAGGACACCCTGGCATCAAACAATCCCGAGGACTACCAGGAATTTCCTTATACAGTGACAGGCTTTTCTGATGCCGGTGTCGAATATGGTTATTACTACTTTCCGGACGACAAATACCATTTTTCCGGACGGGCCTATGGAAATGGATACTTACAATACGGAAAGCCCAACAACGGCGAGGACTGGTACTACTACGAACAAATCTGTAAAAATTGGTACTATTACGAGGAACATTTTGGGTAGGGGGAAGAGACTGCCTGCGGATAAGACTGGAAAGCTGTATGGCATACGGAAGAGCAGCAGGTGCAGGCATCTGCATTTCGTGAAATATTCTGCTAACCGCAGAATGTGAAATGTGGGCTTGCGCCCACGTGAAATATTGCTGCGCAATGTGAAATGAAATAAATCCCCCACGCCCGCAGGCATTTCACGTGCGAAGCACATTTCACGCCCAAAGGGCATTTCACAAATCCGAAGGATTTATTTCACTGAAAAACGAGGATTGCAAAAGCAATCCTCGTTTTTCATGGTGCGGGTAGCAGGACTCGAACCTGTAATCCTAAGGAGGCAGAACCTAAATCTACTGCGTATACCAATTTCGCCATACCCGCGAATGCTGTTATTTTAGCACGGCGGCGGGGTGTTGTCAATGGAAAGGGAGCGGGTCATGCAAATTGTACAATTATTTGCTCTGTTCCCCTTGACAATCTGGCAGAAGGCTTGTAAAATAATCGATGGTATAGTGTGCGCACCGGACAGGTGCGTGCCATGATAACCGGCGACATAGCCGGGGGATACGTTTTACGCCCTGTGGCGTTTTGCTGTGCCTGCACAGTGAAACTGTAAATTGATGTGCGGATGTCCCGCCCCTGAGCGGGCAGGCTGTCTGCGCAGAAATTCCCCTGCCGCGCTGCCCTTGCAGCGGCTGCGGCGGATGGGAATTTGCATTTATTTTTCTGCCGGGTTTCCGGCTGATTGTTTTGCACAATTTCACATGGATGAAGCGTTCACCCCTTCTACGCTACTATTTTTTAAGAAGGAGGTGTGCAGCACATTTATGGAAGTTTATCAAATTTTGATCGTCATCGCTGGCATTGCAGTGGGTCTGGGTCTGGGCTTTGTTCTGGGCATGGTCTACCGCAAGAAGGTCGCCGAGCGGGAAATCGGCTCTGCTGAGGCCGAGGCCACCCGCCTGATCAACGAAGCCATCCGCAGCGGCGAAAACCGCAAGAAGGAGATGCTTCTGGAAGCCAAGGACGAAATCCATAAATCCCGCACAGAGCACGACAAGGAAGTCAAGGAGCGCCGCACCGAGCTGAGCAAGCAGGAGCGCCGCCTGGAGCAGAAGGAAACCGCCCTGGACCGCAAGACCGAGGCCTTCGAGCGCAAGGAAGAGGAGCTCAACCGGAAGCTGGCCAAGGTCTCCGAGACCCAGGCCCAGGCCGAGGAGGTCCGCAGCCAGCAGATGCAGACCCTGGAGCAGATTTCTCAGCTGACCCAGGAGCAGGCCAAGCAATTCTTGCTGAAATCCGTGGAGGACGATGTCCGCCACGAATCCGCCATGAAAATCAAGGAAATCGAGCAGCAGCTGAAGGATGAGGCCGAGGAAAAGGGCCGCGAAATCATCGCCACCGCCATCCAGCGCTGCGCCGCCGACCACGCCGCCGAGACCACGGTCTCTGTGGTGACCCTGCCCAACGACGAAATGAAGGGCCGCATCATCGGCCGGGAGGGCCGGAACATCCGGACCCTGGAGACCATCACCGGCGTGGACCTCATCATCGACGACACCCCGGAGGCCATCACCGTGTCCTCCTTCGACCCCGTCCGCCGGGAGATTGCCCGGCTGGCCCTGGAGAAGCTCATCGTGGACGGCCGCATCCACCCCACCCGCATTGAGGACATGGTGGAGAAGGCCCGCCGGGAGGTGGACCGCACCATCCGGGAGGAGGGCGAGCGCGCCTGCTACGAAACCGGCGTTCACAGCCTGAATCCGGAGCTTATCAAAATTCTGGGCCGCCAGAAGTACCGCACCTCCTACGGCCAGAACGTGCTGAACCACTCCATCGAGGTGGCCCACATTGCCGGCCTTATGGCCGCCGAGCTGGGCGTGGACGTGGCCATGGCCAAGCGGGCCGGTCTGCTGCATGACCTGGGCAAGTCCATCGACCACGAGGTGGAGGGCAGCCATGTGCAGCTGGGCGCAGACCTGGCCCGGAAGTACAAGGAAAATCCCATCATCGTCAACGCCATCGAGGCCCACCACGGCGACGTGGAGCCCAAGACCGTCATTGCCGTGCTGGTCCAGGCCGCCGACGCCGTGTCCGCCGCCCGCCCCGGCGCCCGCCGTGAGAACGTGGAGAACTACATCCGCCGGCTGCAAAAGCTGGAGGAGCTGACGTCCTCCTATCCGGGCGTTGACAAGGCCTTCGCCATCCAGGCCGGCCGGGAGGTCCGCATCATGGTCAAGCCCGAGGTGGTGTCCGAGGACAACATGATTCTGCTGGCCCGGGACGTGGCCAAGAAGATTGAAGCCGAGCTTGAATACCCCGGCCAAATCAAAATCAACGTCATCCGGGAAACCAAGGCCGTGGAGTTTGCAAAGTAAGCGCCCACTGAGCGAGACGAATGACCCTGAATCCCAAAATCCCACCTGCTTTTTTGCAGGTGGGATTTTTTGCAGCCGCACAGGGGGAGGCGTTCCCAAAAGCCAGAAAAGGCTGTCACAGCTGATTTTTTGGCATTTGGAACAGCTCCTCCAGGGTGCCGAAGCGGTAGCCGTCGTTTTCCCATTGGGTCAGCAGCTCGTCCAGAATTTCGGCGTTGGTTTTGGAGGTGGAGTGGAGCAGCACCACGGCCCCCGGGTGGGTCCGGGGCAGGAGCTTGGCCAGGGCCTCCTCCCGGGTGGGCTGGGCGTCGTTTTTCCAGTCCACGTAGGCAAGGCTCCAAAAGACGGACTTGTACCCCAGGTCCTTGGCCAGCTGCAAATTTTCCTCGCTGTAAATCCCCTGGGGCGGCCGGTAGTATTTGGGCAGGGGCTGGCCCACGGTGTCCTGGTAGAGCTGCTCCAGGTCCGTCAGCTCCTTCTCGAAGGCAGCCCGGTCGGTGATGCGGCTCATGTCCGGGTGGTGCATGGTGTGGTTGCCTACGGTGTGGCCCTCGGCGGCCATCCGGCGGACCAGGTCGGCGTTTTTTTCGATGTAGTTGCCCACCAGGAAAAAGGCGGCGGGAGCCTTGTGGGCCTTCAGGGTGTCCAGAATTTTCTCGGTGCAGCCGTTTTCGTAGCCCGCGTCAAAGGTCAGGTACAGCACCTTCTCCCCGGCGCTGCCCACATAGGCGGCGTCGTACCGGCGCAGCTGGTCCGCCCCGGCGCTGCCGATGGGGGCGGCCCCCTCCTGCCGGAAGCTCAGCCCCCAGGACCCGGTTTCCAGCACCGACCCGGCCATCACCGCCGCCCCCAGCGCCAGCGACAGCAGCAGAATCCCCGCCAGAATCAGCGTATCCCGTTTCTCCATAAAAAAATCCCCTCCTTGGGGACAGTCTATGGGCCGAAGAAGAACGATATGCACGGCCGGGCGGCCTGTTCCCAGGCCGCCCGACGGATGCGATTACTGCCCCCCGTGCAAATACTTATAATCCCAGTCCAGATCGAACAGCTTGCTGCCCTGCTCCATGGGGCAGCCGGTGTACAGATCGTCGGCCAGCTCCCGCAGGACGTCGGCAGGCTCCAGGCATTCGATGTAGAACTCCGGCAGGGCCTCCTCCCCCAGCCGCAGACCCAGAATGGCCCCGGTGATGGCCCCCACGGCGGCGGAACGGCCGGAGTGGTTGGCGGCCACAATCATGGCCCGGTCAAAGTCCCCGTCGCTGATGAGGCAGGCGTACACCGCCCCCGCCAGGGCCCCGGCCCCGGTGTGGCAGCCCAGATGCTCCATCACGTCCATGGGCTTCAGGTTCCGGGCATCGGCATAGGTCACGGCCCGGTAGACCAGGGCGGCCACCTCCCCGGCCTGGGGGTACTGGCTGCCAAACTGCTCCTTCATGGCCTCCACAGACCGGGCTACCGCAGTTTTCATGGGTGCATCGGGGAAGCGCAGCAGGAAGGAAATCATGTGGGCCAGCACCGCCCCCGGCAGAAACGCCAGGGGATTGCCGTGGGTCAGGGCCACGGCCTCGGCCCCCAGCCGGTCCATCTCCCGGCGGTTCATCCGGTCCCGGTGGTAGAAAAGCCCCACGCCGATGGCCATGGTGATGCTGCCGGGGGAGGAAAAGCTGTTGACCGGGGTTTCCAGGGTGCCCAGGGTGGGGCGGCTGAGGGTGTCCAGCATCCGGGTGTCCAGACAGTGGCGGCGGCAAAGCTCGCTTTTGCGCAGAAGCCAGCAGTAGGTCCGCTGGGGACGGCCCCAGGGCCGCTGGGAGGCCACCCATTCCCGGCCCGCCAGGCCGATGTATTTGATGAAGGGAGCCATTTTTCCCACCATCTGCCCCCGGGTCAGGCCGAACAGCAGGCCGTTGCAGGTGAAGGCCGCCAGCTGGGTGTGGGAGGTGACGTCGGCGTAGCCGTTGACCAGGTCGTAGCCCAGCAGGCCGTTGGGGCCGTAGTCCTCCCGGATTTCCTCCAGGCTGCGGTTGTCCACGGTGTAGCCCATGGCATCCCCCACCGCCAGCCCCAAAAGACAGCCCCGGTAGGCGCTTTGCCGTATCGCCATGATGCGTCCCCCCTTCGTGAAAATGAAACGCCGTAGGGAACGGATTCATCCGTTCCGCTGATTTGCGCTGGCGCAAATCAGGCGGCGAAGCCGCAAAAACCCTTCGCCCCGGAGGCAGCGGAACGGATAAATCCGTTCCCTACGGTCATTTTTTGAATATAGCTTCATTATAGCCCCTGGCGGCGGAAAAGGCAAGGGGCAATTCCCGTGACGGCTATAAGTTTACATAATCCCTTCCAAGGCATCCAGGGCCTTGACCAGGTCCTCCTCCTTCAGGCCGGAGTAGTTCACCACCAGGCAGTGCTGCTCGCCGCCGGGCTCGTGGCAGTATTCGCTGAGGGCCCGGACCCGGATGCCGGATGCGGCCAGGCGGGCGGTCAGCTCCCTGTCCGGCAGGTCCGTGTCCACCTTCAGCAGGAAGTGAAGCCCCGAGTCCTGCTCCAAAATGGTCAGCCGCCCGGCAAAGGGGGAGGAGCGGATGAGGGAAATCACGGCGTTTCGGCGGCTTTTGTAGATTTTCCGCATTCGGTTGATGTGCTTTTCAAAGTGGCCCCGGCTTAAAAACCGGGCCAGGGTGTACTGCTCGAAGCTGGGGACGGTGTTGCTGTAAAACCCCAGCCGCCGCCGGAAAATCTCCAGCAGCTCCCCGGGCAGCACCATGTAGCTGATGCGGATGGAGGGAGCCAGGGTTTTGGAGAAGGAGTTCATGTAGATGACCCGGCCTCCAAAGTCCAGGGATTGGAGGGTGGGCATGGGGTGGGCGTCGAAGCGGAACTCGCTGTCGTAGTCGTCCTCAATAATCCACCGGCCCTCCCTGGCCCAGGCCAGCAGCTCCAGGCGGCGGCTGACAGGGGTCACCAGGCCCGTGGGGAAGTGGTGGGAGGGGGAGCAGTGGAGGACCTGGGCGGCCTTCAGCCCCTCGGGCCGGACCCCCCGGCTGTCCAGAGGGGCGGAGATGCACCGGACACCGCCGGCGGCGTAGATTTGGCGGATTTTTCCGTAGCCCGGCTCCTCCACGGCATAGACCTTGTCCCGGCCCAGCAGCTGGATGAGCAGGTTGTACAGAAAGTCCGTGCCTGCGCCGATGAGAATGCTGTCCGGGCTTACCTGCATCCCCCGGAAGGCGGCCAGGTGCCGGGCAATGGCCTGGCGCAGCTCCAGAATTCCCTGGTTGGGCAGGGGGGCCAGGAGCCGCTCCCCGTAGTCCAGCACCACCTCCCGCTGGAGGCGGCTCCACACGGAGAAGGGAAACTGGTCGGTGCTGTTGACGGTGAGGTCCAGCAGGCAGGGGACGGCGGCCGGCGGCGCAGCGGGGCTTACCGGCGGCGGGGCCCGGCGCTCCACCGCCTCCACAAAATAGCCCACCTTCTCCCGGGACCGGATGTAGCCCTCAGACAGCAGCTGGCTGTAGGCGCTCTCCACGGTGATTTTGCTGACCTCCAAATGCTGGGCCAGCGCCCGCTTGGAGGGCAGCTTCTCCCCGGGGGCCAGAGCACCCGAGAGAATGTCCTGCCGAATGCAGCGGTACAGGGCCTCATAGAGGGGAACGCCGGGGGATTTGTGTAATTCATAGGTTAACATAACGTCTACCCCCTTTTGCCGCACCCGTAGGGCGGCCAGACCTCTGGCCGCCAGGTATCCCACAGGCTCCGGACAGCCACGGAAATGCGATTATGATTGTTTCATCACGCTGCGGCGGCCTGGGGTCAGGCCGCCCTACGGTTATACCTTGGTGGAAGCACGTACTTGTACCGCACATAACGTTTCTGCCCGCGTTCCTCATCCGTCAAAGTCCCCTGGCGGGGCCTTTGCCACCTTCCCCCCGGGGGAAGGTTTTTTGGTGCGCCGGTTAACGCTCCCACATCACCAGAAGGGTTCCGTCCCTGACTTCCACCTTCGCTTCCTCCCCGGTGAAGTGGTTGCTGACACCCAGGGGGAAGGCGGCGGTGAGGGTGGCGTCGGTCAGGGGGTAGTATAGGCCCCGCAGGGTCACGCCGTGGGCGTCGCTGCCCAGGCAGAACACGGAAACGGTGCCCTGTTTCCCCGCCGGGAAGGAGATACTGCCGTCCTTCACGGCGGTGGCCAGAAAGTCCCGGCCCACCAGGGTTCCCCGGGCCCCGTGGCGGCACAGAAAGCACAGGGTCTGGTAGTTGGCCAGGGTGTGGTCCAGCCGCTTCCCGTCCAGGCTGCCGTAGAGAAGAAACTCCCGGTATCCCAGCGCCAGGCCGTGGCGGACCGCCAGCATGGCATCGGTGTCGTCCTTCTCCACCGGGAACACATTGGCCCCCCGGGGCACATAGCCCAGGGAGTCGAAGTCCCCGAGAACGGCATCCGGCCGGACCCCGGCGGCCTCACAGTGCCGAAGCCCCCCGTCGGCGGCAATCACATAGTCCTCCGGCCCAACGGGGGAAAGCAGGCCGTCAAATTCGGCGGCGCAGAAAATAATACATTGTTTCATGGAATCCACTTCCTTATTGGCTTCTCCTTGGGAAGGGTGCTTTTTTGTGCTTATCGGGTTAGCCCAGCAAAGCCTCCCCTGTGTAAGGGGAGGTGGGCCCGAAGGGGCCGGAGGGGTTGCTTTTCCGCACTTCCCAGTCGTACAATCTTATT
>JAUNPV010000042.1 GCA_030536515.1 Eubacteriales bacterium | reverse complement strand
CTCCTTCTGAAGTTTTCTTAAATTGTGTTGCACTTGCTTGACTTTCTGCCCTGGCACCGCAGGTGACTGAGGGGTTGCTGGCACATTCCACATCTGAGCAGCCGGTAAAATGGTACAAATCAAACAGCGGAGGAACAACCCCTCCGGCCCTTCGGGCCACCTATGAGTTATGGTGTGATTGCCACTGGCAATCAATTTATTCAAATTCCCTGCGGGCAGCACTACCCCTTACACAGGGGAGGCAACGCCCTACGGAACAGCTCAAAAAAATAACGCCCCTCATCCACCCGGTGTGCGCACTGGGCACCTTCCCCCGCCGGGGGAAGGCTATAAGGAAAGGAGAATGAAATGGCATCCAACAAAGGTCTGGGCAAGGGCCTGGGGGCGCTTTTGGGGGATTTCAGCGAGGAACCCCTGGAAAAAAGCGCCTATCAGGAGCTGCCCATCTACAAAATTGAACCAAACCCCACCCAGCCCCGGCGGGATTTTGACGAGGCGGAGCTCCAGGCTCTGTCCGAATCCATCGCCATTCACGGCATCATCCAGCCCCTGACCGTCCGGGAAATGCCCAGCGGCTACTATCAGATTATCGCCGGCGAGCGCCGCTGGCGGGCCGCCCGGATGGCAAATTTAAGCGACGTGCCGGTGGTGGTCATCGAGGCCGACGACAAAAAGGCCATGGAGCTGGCCCTCATTGAAAATTTGCAGCGCCAGGACCTGAACCCCGTGGAAGAGGCCCAGGGCTACCAGGCCCTCATCGAGGAGCACGGCCTGACTCAGGAGGAGGCCGCCGCCCGGGTGGGCAAGTCCCGCCCCGCCGTGGCCAACGCCCTGCGGCTGCTGGGCCTGTGCACGGAGGTGCTGGAAATGCTCCGCAAGGGAGAGCTGACCGCCGGTCACGCCCGGGCGGTGCTGACGCAGAAAACCGAGAAAAAGCAGCTGGAGGCCGCCAAAAAAATCATCGCTCTGAACCTGTCCGTCCGCCAGGCGGAGACCCTGTGCAAAAACATGACCAGGGAGCCGGAGCCGAAAAAGGTGGAGACCCTGGCGGTGGACTACGTGGCCGAGTGCGAAAAATCCCTGTCCAAGCAGCTGGGCCGGGGGGTCAAAATCGTCAACGGCAAGCGTAAGGGCCGCTTCGAGCTGGAATTCTACGGCCAGGACGACCTGCAAAAGCTGTTGGAAGCCCTGATGACGCTGCAAAAGTAAATCCGTTCGCATGAAAATCAATTTACGAAGGGAGAACCGATTATGAAAAAGCTGTACAAAAGCAGCACCAACAAAATGATTGCCGGTGTCTGCGGCGGCATTGCCGAGTACCTGGGCATCGACCCCACGGTGGTGCGGGTCATCTGGGCCATTTTCTGCTGCTTCGCCGGCATGGGCATCCTGGCCTACGTGCTGTGCGCCATCATCATCCCCGAGAAAACCAACATCATCGACGTGTAACACCGCACCCGTAGTGCGGCCTGCCCTCAGGCCGCACTACGGTGCTCAAAAATATGAAACGCATAAGAGGTAAAAAACAATGCTGGACATTAAGAAAATCAAGGAAAATCCCGACGCTGTGAAGGCTGGCCTGCGGGCCAAGGAGGTGGACTGTGATGCCACCGTGGACCGGATTCTGGAGCTGGATGAGAAAATCCGCTCCTTAAAAACCTCCACCGAAACACAGACCGCCCAGCGCAACAAGCTGGCCAAGGAAAACGGCAAGCTGTTCGGCCAGAAAAAGGGCGCAGAAAAGCGGGGCGAGGACACCGCCGCCCTGGATGCCGCCATTGCCGCCAACAACGAGCAGTCCGTCCGCCTGGCCGGTGAAATCGAGGACGAGGCCAGGCAGCTGAAGGAGCTTCAGGAGCAGTACCGCACCGCCATGCTGAGCCTGCCCAACCTGCCGGACCCGGACCTGCTGCCCGGCGGCAAGGAGAACAACCAGCCCCTGCGCTATGTGGGCCACAAGCCCGAATTTGACTTTGAACCCAAGCACCACGTGGACCTGTGCCAGGGCCTGGGCCTCATCGACTACGAGCGGGGCGTGAAGCTGGCGGGAGCCGGCAACTGGATGTACACCGGCATGGGCGCAAGGCTCGAATGGGCCCTGCTGAACTACTTCATCGACACCCACATCGCCGACGGCTACGAATTCATCCTGCCCCCCCATATGCTGGAGTATATGTGCGGCGAGACCGCCGGTCAGTTCCCCAAGTTCGCCGACGAGGTCTATAAAATCGCCAACCCCACCGACGACCGGGTCCACTATATGCTGCCCACCGCCGAGGCCGCCCTGGCCTCCATCTACCGGGACGAGATTCTGGAGGAAAAGGACCTACCCAGGAAGCTGTTCGCCTACACCCCCTGCTTCCGCCGGGAGGCCGGTTCCCACCGGGCCGACGAGCGGGGCATGGTCCGGGGCCATCAGTTCAACAAGGTGGAGATGTTCCAGTTCTGCCGCCCGGAGGACTCCGACGCCGCCTTTGACGAGCTGGTCACCAAGGCCGAAAACCTGGTGTCCGGCCTGGGCTTCCACTTCCGCACGGTGAAGCTGGCCGCCGGCGACTGCTCCGCCTCCATGGCCCGGACCTACGACATTGAAATCCTCATTCCCTCCATGAACGGCTACAAGGAGGTCTCCTCCGTGTCCAACGCCCGGGATTACCAGGCCCGCCGTGGCAACATCCGCTTCCGCCGGGAGGGAGCCTCCAAGCCCGAATTCCTCCACACCCTCAACGGCTCGGGCCTCGCCACCTCCCGCATCTTCCCCGCACTGGTGGAGCAGAACCAGAGAGCCGACGGCTCCGTGGTCATCCCCGAGTGCCTGAGAAAATATTTGGGCGGTATCGAGGTTTTGGAAAAGAAATAAACGCACCCGTAGGGAACGGATTCATCCGTTCCGCTTTGCAGCAGAACATTCAAACGTAGGGACTGTCCGTCCATGGAAAGCACGGTATGATTCCCGGCGGAAATAACCGGGAGAAGCCCCCTGGGCACCGGCTTCGCCGACGGAACGGAAATAACCGTTCTCTACGACAAAAAGGAGAATTATCTATGAAAAACAAAATGAAACCCAGCTGGTGGGACGAGTTCACCGCCTTTGCCATCAAAGGAAACGCCATGGCTCTGGCCGTCGGCACCATCATCGGCGCTGCCTTCTCCGGCATCACCAAGAGCCTGACCGACGATGTCATCATGCCCATCATCGCCATTTTCATGGGCGGCATCGACTTCTCCGAGCTGAAAATCACCCTGCCCCGGCTGTTCAGCGACCCGGTGCTGGACGAGGCCGGCAACGAGATTCTCAACACCCTGAACTACGGCAACTTCATCTCCGCCATCATCAACTTCCTGATTCTGGCCCTGGTGGTGTTCTTCCTGGTCAAGGGCCTGAACAAGCTGAGCGAGCTGGGCAAGAAAAAAGAAGCCGAAACCCCCGCCGAGCCCCCCGCCCCTCCCGCTCCCAGCGCTGAGGAAACCCTGCTGGCTGAGATTCGGGATTTGCTGAAAAATAAGTAATATTCATAGCAAAAAGTCCGCTATTCAGCGGACTTTTTGCTGTTTGTAAGTATTATACGCCATCTTACGAATGCGCAGCACCAATACCTTCCCCCGGGGGGAAGGTTTTTTTGGCTTCGCCACTTATTCAAATTCATCGGCGTAGCCGATACCACACTTCTTACTTCTTCACTATTCACTATTCACTAAAACCAACTGCACGCCATCCCTCATCCGCCCCAGTGTGCGCACTGGGGCACCTTCTCCCCGCAAGGGGGACGCCGCATCCGTAAGCCGCTGAAGCGGCAACGGCTGCGCAGCCCCCGGGGGAAGGTATTGGGTGCGCCGCCGGTAATA
>JAUNPV010000002.1 GCA_030536515.1 Eubacteriales bacterium | reverse complement strand
CTGTCTTTTGGAATCATGTCGCTAACTTAGTGACATTGGGCTTGCCCCCTCCCGCCCCACTGCCCCATTGTGACAGCGCAAAATGGGAAAGTGGGGCGGACAGCCGCAAGGGCTGTCCCTACGCAGGGGGGTGGGCTATTCATACTGATTTAGAGCCGCCAGGCACATTTCCTTACATTGTTCCACCACGCTCTGGGGGTACAGAATCTTTGCCTTCTGGCCGAAGCCGATGACCCAGGTCAGAAACATGGGGGACACCGCCACGTCCGCCGTGAACACGAAGTGGTCCTCTCCGTCGGGCAGCAGCAGAATGTCCCGGCCGAAGCGGTCGATGACCACGTTGACAAGGCTTCTGTGAAAGCACAGCTTCACGGCGGTCTTTTCCCCGGAGTACATCTGAAACAGCCGGTTGGCGTATTCCACCATTGCCTTTCCCGTCAGCTCCGGGCAGGGGGTCCGGAGGGCCTGGGTCAGGCGGATTTCGTTCATCCGGTCCACCCGGTAGGAGGTGACCCCGTGGCGGGGGGAGTGGGCCAGGCAGTAGCAGTTTTCGTTGTCCTGGCACAGGCCGTAGGGGCTGGCCTGGTAGTCCCTGGCCCGGTAGTGCCGCTTGCCGTCCACCCCCCAGTCGAAATACCGGAAGGTAATCTGCCGGTTCTGGGCGATGGCCTCCTGGATGGCATCTACATTATAATAGATGGTCTCGTTCATGCTCTTGACCCGGCCGGACACCAGCACGTCCCGGCGCATAAGCCGGGCATCGTAGACGCTGCACTGGCTGCACAGCTTTTCAATCAGCTCCCGGGATTTTTTCTCCGTCAAAAACCGGCTGGACTGGACGGCATCGATGAGCAGCTTTAATTCCGGCAGCTCAAAATTCCGGGAGGCAATGTAATACCCGCCGTTTCTGCCGGGGGTGGACACAATGTCCACCCCATAGTCCTGTAAGGCCCCAATGTCTGAGTAGACGGTTTTCCGGTCGCAGACGATGTTGTGATGCTTCTGGAGCATGGCCATCAGCTCGCCGGCTCCCACCGGATGCTTCTGGTGGGAGTTTTTCTGCAAATAATCCAGTATATAAAAGATTTTCAGCTTCTGATTGTCCGATTTCGGCATGAAATATCCCTCCTGTTATCAGAGCGCCGTAGGGAACGGATTTATCCGTTCCGCATAGTTCGCAGGCTGCAAACGGAACGGATGAATCCGTTCCCTACGGCCCTGTGGGTTCATTATAACATATTTTAGTCCAATGCAACGTACAATTTGCATTTTCTTTTGGAATCTGCTATAATGAACAAAAAGGAGTGATGATTTTGGGTTATTTTGGCTGTCATCTGTCGGCTGCTGGGGGCAGCGCCGCCATGGTGGAGACGGCTGTCTCCATCGGCGCCAACACCTTCGCCTTTTTCACCCGCAATCCCCGGGGGAGCAGGGCGAAGAAGGAGGATCCGGCGGATGCAAAGCGGGCTGTGGAGCTGCTTCGGGAGCATAACTTTGGCCCGCTGGTTGCCCACGGGGCCTATACCATGAACCTGTGCACCGCCGAGGCCGAGGACCGGGCCTTTGCGTCGGCGGTTTTGGAGGACGATTTGCGGCGGATGGCTGCCCTGCCCGGGAATTTCTACAATTTCCACCCAGGCTCCCATGTGGGCCAGGGGACGGAGGCGGGCATCGAGTATATATCCGCCGCCTTGAAAAATGCTCTCCGCCACGGCTATCCCGTGACGGTGCTGCTGGAGACCATGGCCGGAAAGGGCAGCGAGGTGGGCGGTACCTTTGAAGAACTGAAAGCCATCCTGGATGCCGTGGGCTCGGACAGCCTGGGCGTGTGCCTGGACACCTGCCACGTCTACGACGGGGGCTACGACCTTGTCAACGACCTGGGCGGGGTCCTGGCGGAGTTTGACCGCATCATCGGCCTGGACAGGCTGGGGGCCCTCCATCTGAACGATTCCAAAAATCCCTTCGCCAGCCACAAGGACCGCCATGAGCTGCTGGGTCAGGGAAGCCTGGGCCTTCCCACCTTCGAGGCCATCGTCAACCACCCGGCCCTGAGGGACAAGCCCATGATCCTGGAAACCCCCAACGAGCTGCCGGGGTATCAGAGGGAGATTGCCCTGCTTCGCACCATGCAGCCCCTGTAGGGCGGCCTGCCCCCAGGCCGCCGCTAAAATCTTAATAAAATCTTCATTTGACATTCAAACGAAAATATGTCATTTTATTAACAAATGAGAGGACGGTGAGAAAAATGGAGGAACTGATTTCCCATCTGGCGGATATCCAGGGGACCCTTACGGTGGATTATGTGGGGTATCTGCGCTATGCGGTGCCGGTGTTGGTGCTGATTATTCTGCTGCGGTGCGCCCTGCCGCTGCTGACCTTCAAGCGGGAGCCGGAGATTTGGGCGTGGCTGAACATGACTGACGGCTCCCAGATTCCCATTACCCACTGGGAGACCGTCATCGGCCGGAGCAAGAGCAGCGACGTGACCATTGACTTTCCCACGGTGTCCCGGAACCATGCGGTGCTGACCCGGTATGACGACGGCAGCTGGACCATCACCGACGCCGGGTCCAAGGTGGGCACCTTCGTCAACGGGCGGAAGGTGGAGATATGCGCCCTGAAATCCCGGGACCGCATTGATATCGGCGGGGTGGAAATGCAGATTCAGCCCATCACCCAGCGCCAGGAGACCCGCCAGGCGGAGCTCAGGACCAAGGCCGCCTCCGGCTGGGACAGCCTGACCAACCTGATGCTGCTGACCATTTTGCAGTGTCTGATGCTGATGGGCTTTCTGATTCGGGGCCAGCGCAGCGACTTTTTCAGCATTTTCCAGGGCTTCGGCGGCATCATCCTGTGCCAGTGGCTGCTGCTGCTGTTTTACGCCCTGATTCACCGAAGCTCCTTTGACGTGGAGACCATTGCCTTTTTCCTGTGCACCATGGGCATGGCGGCCATCTCCACGGTGAAGCCCGGCGAAGCGCCCAAGCAGATGCTGGCCATGCTGATGGGCGTGGTCATCTTCCTGGTGCTGGGCTGGTCCCTGCGGGACCTGGAGCGGGCCAAGGTCATCCGGTACTTAGCGGTGATTGCAGGCGTTGGCTTTCTCATGGTGACGCTGCTGTTCGGCAGGGAGTTTTACGGTGCCAAGAACTGGCTCATCATCGGCGGAATGTCCCTGCAGCCCTCGGAGCTTTCGAAGGTCTGCTTCGTCTTTGCCGGGGCCTCCACCATGGACCGGATTATGAACAAGCGGAATCTGATTTTGTTCATCGCCTATTCCGTGGTAATCTGCGGCTTTCTGGCGCTGATGAACGACTTCGGCACGGCCCTGATTTTCTTCTGCGCTTTCCTGGTCATTGCCTACCTCCGCTCCGGCAGCATGGGCACCATCGCCCTGGCGGTGACGGCTCTGGGCTTTGCCGGGGTGCTGGCGCTGAAAATCGCCCCCCACGCCCTCCAGCGGTTCGCCACCTGGCGGCACATCTGGCTGGACCCCAATGACGCAGGCTATCAGCAGACCCGGGCCCTGATGTGCATTGCCTCCGGCGGCCTGTTCGGCCTGGGGCCCGAGGGGGGCAAGCTCCAATATGTGTTTGCGGCGGATTCGGACATTGCCTTTGCCACCATTTCGGAGGAGTGGGGGCTGCTGGTGGCGGTAATGACGGTGCTGTGCATCGTGGTCTACGGCTGCTTTGCCATCCGCACCGCCCGGGTGGCCCGGAGCTGCTTTTACTCCATCGGCGGCTGCACGGCGGCCAGCATTCTGGTAATTCAGACCATTCTCAACTGCCTGGGCACGGTGGATATCCTGCCCTTTACCGGCGTGACCTTCCCCTTTGTGTCCAACGGCGGCACCAGCATGATTGGCGCCTGGGGGCTGCTGGCCTTTGTCAAGGCGGCGGACACCCGCCAGAACGCCAGCTTTGCCGTCCGCCTGAAAAAGAAAAAGGGGGACTGACCTGTGAATCGAGTTACCAGAAGAACCTGGCTCATGTTCGTTTTTATTTTGCTGCTGCTTGGCGGGATGGTGTTCTTCCTCTTTGAATACGCCGCCGATGCCGGCCGGTGGGTGGCCTTTCCCGGCTCGCCCCACATTTATAACAATACCAATTTAGGCTGCGGCACCATCACCGACCGGGCGGGGCAGACCCTGCTGGATTTGACGGAAAAGCGGACCTATTCAGACGACCCGGCCCTCCGGGAGGCCACCCTCCACTGGCTGGGGGACCGGGACGGCTTCATCAGCGCCGGGGCCGTCTCCCACTATGCCGGGCAGATGGCGGGCTTTGACCCGGTGAACGGGGTCTACAACGCCTCCGGCCAGGCAGGCAGCGCCAGGCTGACCATGTCCGCCCAGGTCCAGAAGGCGGCGCTGGAGGCCATGCAGGGCCGCAAGGGCACCGTGGCGGTGTACAACTACAAAACCGGCGAAATCCTCTGCGCCGTCACCACCCCCAGCTACGACCCGGACAATGTGCCGGATATCGCCGGAGGCGGGGAGAAGTACGAGGGCGTGTACATGAACCGGTTCATCCAGTCGTCCTACATCCCCGGCTCCATTTTCAAGGTGGTCACCACGGCGGCGGCCCTGGACTGCGTGCCGGGCATCGAGGAAATGAGCTTCACCTGTCGGGGAAAGATTGAGTACGGCACCGAGGCCGTCACCTGCGAGAAGGCCCACGGCACCGTGAACCTCCGCCAGGCCCTGACCAGCTCCTGCAACTGCGCCTTCGCCCAGGTGGCGGAGCTGGTAGGAAAGCAGAATATGGTGAAGTACGTCAAGCAGTTTGAGGTCACCGAAAAGCTGTCCTTCGACGGCCTGACCACTTCCGAGGGCAACTACGACGTGTCCCAGGCGGCCCCCGTGTCCTTTGCCTGGAGCTGCATCGGCCAGTATAACGACCTGATTAACCCGGCCAGATATCTGACCTTCATGGGCACCATTGCAGGCGGCGGCGTGGGAGCCGAGCCCTACCTGGTTGCCCAGGTCCGCAGCGGCGACGAGGTGACCTACGAGGCCGAGACCAAAATGACGGACCGGATTATGTCCCGGGAGCTGGCGGAAAAGCTCCAGGATTATATGCGGGGCAACGTGAAAAACAACTACGGCGACGGGAATTTCCCGGGCCTTAAGGTCTGCGCCAAGTCCGGCACCAGCGAGCTGGGCGGCGGCAAGGTGTCCAACGCCATGTTTGCGGGCTTTGTCCAGAATGACGAATACCCCCTGGCCTTTATGGTGGTGGTGGAGAACGCCGGGTACGGCAGCCACAACGGCGTGCCCATTATGAGCAAGGTGCTCAAGGCCTGTGTCCGTGCTATGGATGCAGAATGATACGCAGAGTGATACGATAACGTTTGCGAGCCGGACTTTTGTGTCCGGCTCGCTGACATTTGTACGCCTGTGCATTGTATACAAAAAATTCATATTTTTGACGGTTTATCTGTTGTATTTTCCTCGTTGACAAATGTCCTTGTGCGAGGTACAATACACCCAAGAAAAACACAGGAGGTACACCAAAATGACGAAGCAGTTTTACAAGCAATCCGCTCATTTTTCCGGCACTCACGCTGCCCAGGGTACCTTTGTGGAATTCAGCCCCCGGTATCTGTCCATCCTGCTGCTGGCAGGGTTCGTATGCCTGCTGAGCCTGCGAATTATGATGCAGATTGTGTGACCGGGGCCTTCTAACCATGGAAGAAGCGGTTGCACCAAGTGTAGCCGTTTTTTTATAGCAAATTTTGAGAAAAGAGGAAATGATTATGAAAAAGTTCGTTGCAATGCTTATGGTTCTGGCTATGGTAGCCGCAATGTTCGCCGGCTGCGGCAATGCTGAAAAGCCCGCCGCCACCGAAGCCCCCGCCGCTTCGGATGCCCCCGCTGCCACCGAGGCCCCTGCCGCCGACGCTCCCGCCGCCGATGCCCCCGCTGCTGACGCTCCCGCTCTGAAGATTGGCCTGACCGGCCCCATGACCGGCCCCGCCGCTGCCTACGGCCTGGCTGTCCGCGCCGGTATGGAAGTGGCTGTTGAGGAAATCAACGCCAAGGGCGGCCTGCAGATTGAGTTCAAGTCCGAGGACGACGAGGCCGACGGCTCCGACAAGGCTGTCTCCGCTTACAACTCCCTGAAGGACTGGGGTATGCAGATGTTCGCAGGCGCCGTGACCACCGGCTCCTCCCTGGCCATCGCCGCTGAGACCAATGCCGACGGCATCTTCATGCTGACCCCCTCCGCCTCCGCTGTGGATGTGGCTGCTCCCTATGACAACGTCTACCAGATGTGCTTCACCGACCCCAACCAGGGCGCTTCCGCCGCTGAGCTGATGGCTGCCAAGTGGCCCGAGGCCACCATCGGCGTCATTTACGACTCCTCCGACGCTTACTCCACCGGCATTGCGGACGGCTTCCTGGCCAAGGCTGCCGAGCTGAGCCTGAACGTGGCTGTCTCCGATGCCGCCTTCACCGCCGACACCAAGGCCGACCTGTCCACCCAGGTCACCAAGTGCAAGGATGCCGGCTGCGACCTGGTGTTCCTGCCCTTCTACTACACCGAGGCTTCTCAGGTCCTGACCTACGCCAACACCATCGGCTACAAGCCCACCTTCTTCGGCTGTGACGGCATGGACGGCATCCTGACTGTGGAAGGCTTCGACACCGCTCTGGCCGAGGGCCTGGTGCTGATGACTCCCTTCGATGCCAACGCCTCCGACGAGGCCACCGCTTCCTTCGTTGCCAAGTTCAAGGAGAAGATGGACGGCCTGGTGCCCAACCAGTTCGCCGCTGACGGCTACGACGTTATCTACGCCATGTACAACGCCTGCGTGGCCGCCGGTGTTGACGGCAGTACCGCTCCCGCCGATGTGTGCGCCGCCATGCAGGAGCAGTTCGCCGCCATGTCCGTTGACGGCCTCACCGGCAAGGGCATGACCTGGGACGAGGTTGGCGCCATTTCCAAGGCTCCCGCCGCTGTGACCATCTCCGACGGTGTCTACGTCCCCATGGGCTGATATCCATAGCAAACGTAAAAACTCTGGGATGGGGAGGAAAACCTCCCCATCCCACGATCCTTGTAACCCACTCGGCGTTCCATGAGAACGGCATCGGCGCTGTCATGGGCCGCCGGGAAAGAGAGGTAGTATATGCAGATTCTTCAATATCTGATCAACGGCATCAGCATCGGTGCCGTCTATGCCATCATTGCACTGGGCTATACCATGGTCTACGGCATTGCCAAAATGCTGAACTTCGCCCACGGCGACGTGATCATGGTGGGCGCTTACATTTCCTTCTGTGTGACCAATTACTTGGGCCTGCCCGCCGCACTGTCCGTGGCGGCGGCGGTGGTGGTGTGCACCCTGCTGGGCATCGCCATTGAGGGCCTGGCCTACAAGCCCCTCCGGGGAACCCCCAGCCTGGCGGTGCTGATTACCGCCATCGGCGTCAGCTATTTCCTCCAGAACGCCGCCCAGCTCATCTGGTCCTCCAGTCCCAAGAACTTCACCTCCGTGGTGGCCATGGAGCCCATCTCCCTGGCAGACGGCCAGCTGGTCATCACCGGCGAGGTGCTGCTGACGGTGTGCGTGTCCGCACTGGTGATGGTGGGCCTGACCCTGTTCACCGGCAAGACCCGCACCGGCAAGGCCATGCGGGCCGTGTCTGAGGACCGGGCGGCTGCCCAGCTCATGGGCATCAACGTCAACCGGACCATTTCCACCACCTTCGCCATCGGCTCCGCCCTGGCGGCCGTTGCAGGCGTTCTGCTGTGCTCCACCGTGCCCACCCTCATGCCCACCACCGGCTCCATGCCCGGCATCCGGGCCTTTACGGCGGCGGTGTTCGGCGGCATCGGCTCCATCCCCGGGGCCATGCTGGGCGGCATTCTGCTTGGCATCATCGAGACCTTCTCCAAGGCGTACCTGTCCACCCAGTTCTCGGACGCTATCGTGTTCTCGGTGCTCATCATCATCCTGCTGGTGAAGCCTGCCGGTCTGCTGGGCAAGCAGATTCAGGAGAAAGTGTAAGGTGGGACTATGAAAAAAATTCTGAACAACAAGACACGGCGCACCAACCTGATGACCTATCTGCTGGTAATTGTCACCTTTGGGGTGATGCAGAGCCTGTCCTCCGCCGGGATGCTGGGCTCGTCCATGAAGGGCTTCCTGGTGCCCATCTGCGTGTATGTGTCCCTGGCCGTGTCTCTGAACCTGCTGGTGGGCATCTGCGGCGAGCTGAGCCTGGGCCACGCCGGATTCATGGGCATCGGCGCCTTCACCGGCATTCTGGTGGCCGCCCTGCTGAAGGAGAAAATCCCCACCGATGCTCTGCGCCTGCTGTGCGCCATGGGCTGCGGCGGCCTGATGGCCGGCGTGGTGGGCTTCCTCATCGGCATCCCCGTCCTTCGCCTCCGGGGCGACTATCTGGCCATTGTGACATTGGCCTTTGGCGAAATTATGAAAAACATCATCGGCAACCTCTACGCCGGTGTGGACAGCGAGGGCTTCCACATGGCCATTTCCACCTCCAAAATGAAAATGGAGGCCGGGGCCAAGTACATCATCAACGGACCCCTGGGGGCCACCGGCGTGCAGAAAATCGCCACCTTCTCCATGGGCTTCGTGCTGGTGATGTTCACCCTGTTTGTGGTGCTGAACCTGGTCAACTCCAAGGAGGGCCGTGCCATCAAGGCCGTCCGGGACAACCGGATTGCCGCCGAGTCCGTGGGCATCAACGTCACCGTGTTCCGGATGAAGGCCTTTGTGGTGTCCGCCTTCCTGGCTGGCATGGCCGGGGCCCTGTTCGGCCTGAACTATTCCTCCGTCACCGCTACCAAGTTCAACTTCAACACCTCCATCAACATCCTGGTGTTCGTGGTGCTGGGCGGCATGGGCAATATCCTGGGCTCCGTCATTTCCGCCACGGTGCTGTATGTGCTGCCTGAGGCCATGCGCAGCCTCCAGGACTACCGGATGATTCTGTACGCCGTGGTGCTGATTCTCGTGATGCTGTTCACCTGGTCGCCCAAGGTCAAGGAGGTCACCAGCGTCATGTCTGATAAGCTGGTCCGCATTTTCAGAAAGAAGGAGGTGGGCACCAATGAATGAATATTCCAAGAAAATGATTAAGGTCCCCACCATGAACCTGTTCCGGGAGCAGGATGCCGGTAAGCTCCCTGTCCTGGACGTGCGGAACCTGGGCATCGACTTCGGCGGCCTGACCGCTGTGGACGGCTTTAACATCACCATCGGCCCCACCGAAATTTCCGGCCTCATCGGCCCCAACGGAGCCGGTAAGACCACCATTTTCAACCTGCTCACCAGCGTCTACCAGCCCACCCGTGGCTCCATCCTGATTAACGGGGTGGACACCAAGGGAATGTCCACCCACAAGGTCAACCGCCTAGGCATCGCCCGGACCTTCCAGAATATCCGGCTGTTCTCTGAAATGACCGCTCTGGATAACGTGAAGGTTGGAATGCACAACGAGATTAAATGCTCCTTTATTTCCTCCCTGCTGCACCTGCCCGGCTACCGGAAGGCCGAGCGGCTGGCCAACCAGAAGGCCATGGACCTGCTGGACTTCATGGGCCTGGCGGATGTGGCCGACAAGAAGGCGGGCAGCCTGCCCTACGGTGTCCAGCGCCGTCTGGAAATCGTCCGTGCCCTGGCAACCAACCCCTCCATCATCCTGCTGGATGAGCCTGCTGCCGGTATGAACCCCAGCGAGACCACCGAGCTGATGCACCAGATCCGCCGCATCCGGGATACCTTCCACATCGCCATTTTCCTCATCGAGCACGATATGAACCTGGTGATGAACGTCTGCGAGGCCATCGCCGTGGTGAACTACGGCCGCATCATCGCCAAGGGCACCCCCGACGAGGTCCGGGCCAATCCGGCGGTCATCGAGGCATACCTGGGCAGAGAGGAGGAAGCCTGATGCTGAAAATCGAAGATATGCACGTGTACTACGGCGCCATCCACGCCATCAAGGGCGTTTCCTTTGAGGTGGGCGAGGGGGAGATTGTGGCCCTCATCGGGGCCAACGGAGCCGGAAAAAGCACCATTTTGAAAACCATTTCCGGCCTGATGCACCCCCGCAGCGGCTCCATCACCTTCTGCGGCCAGGACATTGCCCATGTGGAGGCCTACAAGCTCCTGCGCACAGGCCTGGCCCACGTCCCCGAGGGACGGCGGATTTTCCTGCAGATGTCCGTCCAGGAGAACCTGGAAATGGGCGCTTACATCAATAAGGAGGTGTCCCAGGCGGACCTGGACATGGTGTTCAACTACTTCCCCCGCCTAAAGGAGCGGCGCAAGCAGGTGGCCGGCACCCTGTCCGGCGGCGAGCAGCAGATGCTTGCCATGTCCCGGGCGCTGATGAGCCACCCGAAGCTGATGATGCTGGACGAGCCCTCCATGGGCCTGGCCCCCATTCTGGTGGACCAGATTTTTGAGATTGTCAAGGAGCTCCACAAGGCGGGCACCACCATTTTGCTGGTGGAGCAGAACGCCCGGAAGGCCCTGCAAATTGCCGACCGTGCCTACGTCCTGGAAACCGGCAACATCACCCTCAGCGGCACAGGAGCCGAGCTCGCCAGCTCCGACGCCGTGAAGAAGGCCTACCTGGGAGGCTAACCGTAGGGAACGGATTTATCCGTTCCGCACGGTGAAACTTGTTTATCGGAACGGATAAATCCGTTCCCGACTCTGGGTCTAACAACGCACCCCTACGCATAATCTTGCGTGGGGGTGTTTTTATGTGCCGGAAAAAGCATTTGCAGGGCTGCTGCTGCATCGTCTTTGCCCTGGGAGTGATGATTGGCCACAGCCTGGAAAGCTGGTTTCTGTGCTGCTGCGGCGGCATTGTCCTGATTGTCCTGGGCCTGTGTATCATCAGACAGAGGTAAAAAATACCTTCCCCCCGGGGGAAGGTATTGCGGCTTCGCCGCTGTCATAAACCTGTCCGCTGCCGCATATACTTTGCTATCCATACCTACAAGGAGTGAGCCAAATTGGAACTGCAATTTCGCAAAACCGTGGTGCCCTGCCTGGAGAGCGTGCTGCATGAGGTCCAGAACACCGAGCAGACCCTGGAAATCAAGCTGCCCGACGCTCTGCCGGACATCGGACATATTGTGGCCGCCTGGGGCCAGCCCATCCTGCGCAGCAAGGAGTGGCGCAGTGACAGCATCTACCTCTCAGGAGGCGTCATGGTCTGGGTTCTCTACGCCCCGGAGGACGGAAGCGGGGAGCGGACCATCGACGGCTGGATGCCCTTTCAGCTGAAATGGGACCTGCCGCCGGACACCCGGGAGGGGAGCATCCGCATCCATGCCCTGCTTCGCAATGTGGATGCCCGGTCTGTCTCCGCCCGGAAGATTATGGCCCGGGCGGGGGTGGGGGCCTTGGCCGAGGCCTTTTCCCCCATGGAGGCCGAGGCCTATGCCCCGGATGCCGGGGACGGCGAGGTGGAGCTGCTCCGAAGCACCTATCCCCTCCGTCTGCCCCGGGAGGCAGGGGAAAAGACCTTCCTTATCGACGAGGAGCTGCCCCTGCCGGAACCTGCCCCGGAGCAGCTGCTCTGCTTCCGGATGGAGCCGAGGCTTCTGGACAAAAAGGTGCTGGGGGCCAAGGCGGTGTTCCGGGGAAACGGGAACCTCCATCTGCTCTACCGGGACCGGGAGGGGCAGCTTCACAGCCGGGACTTTGAGCTGCCCTTTTCCCAGTTTGCAGAGCTGGACCGGGAGCACGGCTCCGATGCCCTGATGGACCTGGTGACCCAGGTGACGGCTCTGGAGCTGGAGCCTATGGAGGACCGGCTGCGGCTGAAGGGCGGGCTGGTTGCCCAGTATCTCATTTCCGACAAGGAGCTGCTGGAGCTCATCGAGGATGCCTACGCCCCGGGCCGGGAGGTGAAGCTGGACACCCGCCTGCTGGAGCTGCCCACCCATCTGGAAAGCCGCCGGGAGACCCTCTACCCCGAGCTGACCATCCCCGGCGGCGGGGGAGAGGTGGAGGATGTCCAGTTCCTACCGGACTTCCCTGTCCAGCGGCGGACGGAGGCCGGCGTGGACATGGAGCTGCCCGGGATGTTCCAGGTGCTCTATCGGGGGGAGGACGGGACCCTCCGGGGGTCGAATGCCCGGTGGACCGGCCGCCACAGCGTCACCGCCCATGAAAACACGGACATTTCCGCCCTGCCCATGACCGGGGAGACCCAGGCAGCCGCCGGAGGCGGCCAAATCACCGCCAAGGCCGAGCTGCCCCTGGACATCACCGCCACCGCCCGCCAGGCCATCCCCATGGTCACCGGGGTGGAGGTGGGCCAGAGCGCCGCAGCGGACCCGGCCAGGCCGTCGCTGATTTTGAAGCGGGCCGGAACCGCCCGCCTCTGGGACATTGCCAAGGCCAACAACACCACCATGGAGGCCATCCGCAAGGCCAACGACCTCCAGCAGGACCCGGCCCCCAACCAGATGCTCTTAATACCCGTTCCATAATCAAAGAGGCGGCCTGAAAAGGCCGCCTTTTTTCAATTTCCATTTGCCTTTATGTCAAAAACCCCCGCCCGGGGGAGAGCCGGGACGGGGGCGGCGGGCAGTCGCATTTGCCTGGGGGAAATTGTCCGCCATGGACAGTTTACCCCACGGAACGGGGAAAACGCAAGAAAAAGCTGTCGAACGGTTCCCCAACAGCCGAACCCAGTTGTGAACAATATTTGACTTATGCCAATTATTTCTTGACATTTTTCTCCAATGTGGTACAATTGAATTATGGCAAACGCCGGAAACCAAAGGAGGTGAACCCCATGGCCAGACCCAAAAAATGCCGGAGGGTCTGCTCGCTGCCGGAAAATGCGGCTTTTGTGCCCGCCAGCGGTGGGCAAAAGGAGCCCATCATCCTGGCTGTGGACGAGTACGAAACCATTCGCCTCATCGACAGGGAGGGCCTTTCTCAGGAGCAGTGCGGGACCTACATGGGGGTCGCCCGGACCTCGGTGCAGCTGATTTACGCCTCCGCCCGGAGGAAGCTCGCCGAGTCCCTGGTGGATGGCCGTCCGCTGAAAATCGAAGGCGGGGACTACAAGCTCTGCGACGGCCGGGTAACGGGCTGTGGCGTTGGAGGCTGTTGGAAACGCCGGGACCATTCCGAACATTTGCAGCAAAATTCAGCAGGAGGAAATGATACTATGAAAATCGCAGTGACCTATGAGGACGGCCGTGTGTTCCAGCATTTTGGCCACACCGCCCAGTTTAAAATCTACGAAATCCAGCAGAATCAGGTGGTTTCTTCTCAGATTCTCGATACAAACGGCAGCGGCCACGGCGCCCTGGCAGGCTTTCTCAGAGACCTGGGAGTCATGGCGCTGATTTGTGGCGGCATCGGCGGCGGCGCCAGAATGGCCCTGGCCGAGGCCGGCATCGAAATCTACGGCGGCGTGTCCGGAGAGGCCGACGAGGCCGTTCAGGCGCTGCTGGCCGGGAAGCTGGAATTCAACCCCAACGCCGCCTGCAATCACCACCATGAGGGCGAGCACACCTGCGGCGACCACGGCTGCGGCAGTCATTCCTGTCACTAATATATTATAATGGAGGATAATTACATGAACAAGTATGCTGGCACCAAAACCGAGAAGAACCTGTGGGAGGCCTTTGCAGGCGAGTCCCAGGCCCGGAACAAGTACACCTACTTCGCATCCGTTGCCAAGAAGCAGGGCTATGAGCAGATTGCGGCCCTGTTCCTGGCCACCGCCGAGAACGAGAAGGAGCACGCAAAGCTGTGGTTCAAGGCCCTGGGCGAGCTGGGCGGCACCGCTGAAAACCTGCTTCACGCCGCCGAGGGCGAGAACGCCGAGTGGACCGATATGTACGAGCGCATGGCAAAGGACGCCGAGGAGGAGGGCTTCGCCGACCTGGCCGCCCAGTTCCGGGGTGTGGCCGCCATCGAAAAGAGCCACGAGGAGCGCTACCGTGCTCTGCTTCACAATGTGGAAACCAAGGCCGTCTTTGAAAAGAGCGAGGTCCAGGTCTGGGAGTGCCGCAACTGCGGCCACATCGTCGTCGGCACCAAGGCCCCCGAGGTCTGCCCCGTGTGCAACCACCCCCAGAGCTACTTCGAGGTCCGGAAGGAAAACTACTAATCGGCAGAAAATTTCTTATCGTTTTATCAGGCGGCAGGAAGCGGGCATTGCCCGCTTCCTGTTCTTTTTTACTTTTTATCTTTATGAAATCTTCAAAATCACCTGTTATCCTTTCTTATATCCAAAGAGAAAGGACACGATGGATATGATTTTGGAAACAGAGGACCTCTGCAAAGCGTTTGGCAGGCAGAGGGCCGTCAGCAATGTGTCGCTGCACATCAGGGAAAACACCGTCTACGGTCTGCTGGGGCCCAACGGGGCGGGGAAATCCACAACGCTGAAAATGATTGCGGGGATGCTGAGGCCCACCTCCGGCTCAATTTTCTTTGACGGCAGGCCCTGGACCCGGGGCAGTCTCGGCCAAATCGGCGCCCTCATCGAAACGCCGCCGCTGTACGATAACCTGACGGCCTATGACAATCTGCGGGTCAGAGCCATGCTGCTGGGCCTGGAGGACAGCCGCATCCAGCAGGTGCTGGAAACCGTCCGCCTCACCGATACCGGCAGGAAACGTGCCGGCCGCTTTTCCCTTGGCATGAGGCAGCGCCTGGGCATTGCCCTTGCCCTGCTGAACAGCCCCAGGCTGCTGATTCTGGACGAGCCAACCAATGGCCTCGACCCCGTTGGCATCGAGGCGCTTCGGGAGCTGATATGCTCCTTCCCGGCCAAGGGCATCACGGTGATTCTGTCCAGCCACATCCTCTCTGAGGTGCAGCAGACGGCGG
The DNA here is from genome assembly GCA_030536515.1 of Eubacteriales bacterium. Taxonomy (GTDB): domain Bacteria; phylum Bacillota; class Clostridia; order Oscillospirales; family Oscillospiraceae; genus Faecousia. Next base: position 238,002 of record JAUNPV010000002.1, on the reverse strand, counting down.
ACCATGTGGGCATTATTGCCGGAGGCGTTCTGGGCTATGAGGGGGAGCTGCATCCCGGGGAGAATCTGGAGCGGCTTTTTATGGACGTTGTCAAGCAGAACAGAAAGGCCGGTGAATTGCATGATTAGGATAATCCGGGCGGAGCAGCTGAAGGTCCGGCACACCTTCGCCAAGGCGCTGCCGGTGGCAGCGCCGGTGGTAACGCTGCTGCTGGTGCTGGTTTTGACCGGGGGCATGGAAAATGCCTTTCCCGCCGGGGCCTGGAACTGGTGGTATACCTTCCTCCTGCCGGGGATGCTGTCCGTCCTGTGCTATCTGAATATCTCCGGGGAGCGAAAATCCGGCTATTTCAGCCTGAGGGCCCTTCCCATTGACGGAAGGCGCCTTCTGGTTGGAAAAATTGCCTTCCTTTCCGGGGAGCTGCTGCTGGCCAATCTGATTATTTTTGCAGGCGCATCAATGGGCGGGGCCCTGCTGGGGACCACCATCCCTATTTCCGGCGGCGTGGCAGCCGCTGTGCTGCTGAGCGTCAGCTATCTCTGGGAAATACCGCTGTATCTGTTTTTGAGCGCCCGGTTTGGAATGCTGGCCAGCGTGTTATCCTTTATGGTGCTGTCCATCGGCGGCGTTGTGACGGTGGCCGACAAAAGCCTTTGGTGGCTGTGCCCCTCGTCGGTGCCTGTGCGGCTCATGTGCCCGACCCTGGGCCTGCTGCCCAACGGCCTGCCGGTTCCCGCCGGAAGCGAGCTTCTGAATGCCAATGTGATTTTTCCGGGCACTCTCATTTCCCTGCTGTGGCTTGCAGGGATGACCTTCCTTGTCACAGCCTGGTTTGTAAGATGGGAGGCAAAATGATGCTGCTGCAATGGATAAGGGCGGATTTTCTGAAAACCAAGGGCCTTTCTCTGAGGCCGGCCCACATCCTTGTTCCCATTGGGGCCGCAGGGGTGTTTACCGCCTATTTCGCCTTCGCCCCGTGGAGTGCATATGGGAAGGCCGAGGCCTATTATCAGGTGCTGGCAATGGCGCTGCCGGTGCTGATGGGTGTGTTCTGCGCCATGCTTGCCGAGCAGGAGCACCGGGCCGGGGCCTTTCAGTCCATGCTGATGGTGGAAAAGAAATGCGTCCCCCTGTTGTCAAAGCTCACGGTGCTGCTGCTTTTGGAGGCGGGGGCGCTGGTGCTGGCCTCGCTGCTTTTTTACCTGGGCTTTCATGTGCTGCTGGGCAACGACCCGGTTCCTGCCGGCTTTTACGGTTTGGTCCCTATGGTCCTGCTGGCAGGCAGCGTCGTTCCCTATAGTCTGCATCTGATGCTGGCCTTTCAGCTTGGCGGAGGCGTTTCCATGGGCCTGGGCATTGTGGAAAGCCTGGTGTCAGCGCTGTTTCTCACGGACATGGGAAAATACGCCTGGAAATTCGTCCCCGCCGCATGGCCCGCCAGATTGGCAACCGGCTTTCTGGCGGCATACACAGGAAATGAAACCGCCGCAGAGACCCTGCATACCATGCTCCCGGTCTGCGCAGTGGCCTCCCTTGCCGCCGTCGTGCTGCTGACGGTGTGCTCGTTACGGTGGGAGGGGACAAAAAACCTTGAATGAGATTTACTATTTGTCAATGCTGCGTTATAATCTGCATGGAAGGGGTGATGAAGATGGCGTCGATTTTAGCCATTGATGATGAGCCTGCCATTTTGGAGATGATAAAAAGCATTCTGAGCAAGGACGGCCATTTGGTGACGGGCCTGACGGAGCCAAGGGCTCTGAATTTCAAAACCGTCAATTCCTATGACCTGATTTTGCTGGATATTATGATGCCCGGGGTGGACGGGCTTACCCTGTGCAGGACCCTCCGCAGCATGGTGGACTGCCCCATCGTTTTCCTCACGGCAAAGTCCGGGGAAAACAGCGTGGTAAACGGCCTGGCCCTGGGGGCTGACGATTATATCTGCAAGCCCTTCGGCGTCATGGAGCTCCGGGCCAGAATCGCCGCCCATCTGCGCCGGGAAAAGCGTGAGCATTTTGCACGCCTTTCCTTTGAAAGCGGGAGCTTCAACCTTTCCGCCAAGGAGCTGACGGTCAGAAATCAGCCGGTCCCGCTGACAAAGGGGGAGTATGAAATCTGCGAATTTCTGGCAAGGAATCAGGGGCAGGTTTTTTCCAGGGAGCAGATTTTTGAGCGGGTATTCGGCTTTGACAGCGACAGCAGCGACAGCACCATTGCCACCCACATCAAAAACATCCGGACAAAGCTCCAGGAGCTTCAGTACGCACCAATCAAAACCGTTTGGGGGGTGGGGTATAAATGGGAGGAATGAGAAGAAAACGGCCCATCCCGTTAAGCCTGTTCTATCTGAAATATTTTTCTTACATCTTTGTGGGCATGGTGCTGCTGGCGGCGGTTTTGCTGCTTTCCTTCACCGCCCTTGCCTCCGGGGACCTGTTTTACCTGGCAAACGAAGGGCAAAAGCAGGCCGAATCGGCCCAGGCGGCAATCCGGGAGGCGGACAGGGTCACAGCGGTCCTGATTCCGGAGCTGTGCGGCTATGCGGTTTTTGACCTCAACGGCCATGTGACCCAGGGGACTCTGGACCCGGGGGCGGCCCGGAGGGCGTGGAATGCCCTGCAAAGCGGCCAGCCCAGTGCGGGCAGCGACTACTACACCGTCATTCAGCGGCCGGGGGAATACTGCGTGCTGCAATACCGGATTATCCCCCAGTACAAATCCCCGGCCCTGAGAAAGCATCTGATGCCGCCTCAAAGCCTGCTGCTTCTGCTTGGGGCCGCCGGGACCCTGCTTATCGTCACGGCCGTGGCAGTCCGGTTTGGACGGGCCTTCCGAAAGCGGCTGGCCCCTCTGACCGCTGCGGTGAACAAAATCCGGCAGCAGGACCTGGAATTTGCCGTTTCGGAAAGCGGAATCCGGGAGATTGACGAAATCCTCCAATCCATGGACCAGATGCGCCTGGCCCTGAAATCCGCACTGGAGCAGCAATGGCAGCTGGAGCAGGCCAAGAGCAGGCAGATGTCAGCCCTGGCCCACGATTTGAAAACGCCCCTGACCATTGTCCGGGGGAACGCCGAGCTGCTTTTGGAGTCGGAGCTGCCGGAGGCCCAGGAAAAAAACGCTGCCTATATTGAAAACAGCGCCCTGCAAATGCAGAATTATGTGCAGACCCTGATTGAGGTCACAAGGTCCTGGCAGGGCTACCAAATCCATAGGCAGCGAGGAAGCGCCCGGCTGCTTTTTCAGCAGATTGAGCAGCAGGTCCGAGGCCTGTGCGCCGTCCACCGGGTGTCCCTGGAGTGGAGCTGCTGCTGCGGGGACAGGCAGCTGTCGGTGGACCGGGACCTGTTTACCCGGGCGGTCATCAACGTGGCGGCCAACGCCGTGGAGCACACCCCGCCCGGCGGCAGCGTCCAGGTGTGGGTAACGGAGGAAGGGGACTGGCTGTCCCTTGTGATTCTGGATGCCGGGAAGGGCTTTTCCCGGGAGGCGCTGAGGCACGCAACGGAGCAGTTTTTTATGGACGATGCCAGCCGCAATTCCAAAACCCACTTCGGAATCGGCCTGTATGCAGCAAATTCCATCATTCACGAGCATGGCGGCCGCCTCACCCTGGAAAACGCACCGGACCCGGGAGGCGGAAGGGTCACAATTTGCATTCCCTTTTCCTAACCGATGATAAATTCCGGCTGGACAGCGCCCGCCTCCATGTGCTATACTGGATGCAAGAAAGGATACGGAGGGGATGGCATGGACAGGGAGATTCTTGCAAGGCTGAGTAAAATCACTGCCGAGGAGCAGTCGATTCTGGATGGGCGGACCACCATTGACCGGGGGCTTTATATGCAGGGCCGCAGCAGCATCGTCAATGCGAAAAAGCTGCTGGCCTCCGGCAAGCTCATTACCATCCGCCCCCATACCCGCTTCATCCACTTCCCGGAGCACACCCACGACTATGTGGAGGTGGTGTATATGTGCGCCGGAAGGACGAGGCATATTGTAAGCGGCAGGCAAATCGAGCTGGCGCAGGGGGATTTGCTGTTTTTAAGCCAAAGCTGCACCCACGAGGTCTGCCGGGCGGAAAAGCAGGATATCGCCGTGAATTTCATCGTTCTGCCGGACTTTTTCAATGCGCCTCTGGCGGCCATGGAGGAGGAAACGCCTCTGCGCCGGTTCCTGGTGGACTGCCTTTGCAGGCAGAATTCCGGCCCGGGATATTTGCATTTCGACGTTTCCGGGGTGAAACCCATAGAAAACCTCATTGAAAATCTGCTGTGGACCCTTCTGGAGGAAACGCCCAACAAGCGCAAAATGAGCCAGATGACCATGGCCCTGCTGTTTTTGCAGCTGACGGGCCGTGCGGAAACCCTGGTGCCCGGGGACCAGGAGGATGCGGCGGTCATACAGGTCCTTCGCTGCATCGAATCCGATTACGCAGGCTGCAGCTTTGGAAAAATTTCGGCGCAGCTTCATTATGACCCATCCTGGCTCTCCCGGAAAATCAAGGCCGCCACCGGCAAGACCTTTACCCAGCTGGTGCAGGAAAAGCGGCTGGCCCAGGCTGCCTTTCTGCTGAAAAACACGAACCGGAATGTGTCCGATATCTCCGTGGCCGTTGGCTATGAAAACATCAGCTACTTTCACCGGATTTTTGCGGCGGCCTTCGGCAAATCCCCCAGGCGCTACCGCAATGACGGATAATGCAACAAAGGACACTTTTTTGGAAATCATACGACCTCCCTTTCTCTGCGATGCCGTGGTATACTGGTGGCACAACGAGAAAAGGAGGTCATTTTTTGGGCTACTATCTGGCAATCGACATCGGCGCCTCGTCGGGCCGGCACATTGTTGGCTGGCGGGAGGAAGGGCAGCTGAAAACGAAGGAGGTCTACCGCTTTCCCAACGGCGTGACCGAACGGGACGGACACCTGACATGGGATGTTGAGGCCCTGCTTTTCCATGTCAGGGCGGGCATTGCCGAGGCGCAGAAGCAGTTCGCCGTTTCATCCCTGTCCATCGACACCTGGGGCGTGGACTACGTCCTGATGAAGGGGAACCATGCGGTGCTCCCCGTCTATGCCTACCGGGACAGCCGGACGGAGGGGGTCATCCCCAGGGTGCATGAAATCATGCCCTTTGCCCAGCTGTACCGCCGCACCGGCTGCCAGTTCCAGAGCTTCAATTCCGTCTATCAGCTCTGTGCGGACCGGCTGGCGGGGCGGTTGGAGGGGGTTACGGACTTTCTGATGATTCCGGAGTATCTGATGTACAGGCTCTGCGGTGTCAAAGCAAAGGAGTTTACCAACGCCACCACCACGGGACTGGTGCGCGCACAAACCGGGGAATTCGACATGGAGGTCGCAGACGCATTGAGCCTGCCCCGGCATTTGTTCCCCAAATTGCAGCATCCCGGCACGGTGATTGGAGAATACCAGGGAATCAAAGTTCTGCTCTGCGCCACCCACGACACCGGCTCCGCCGTGGAGGGCATTCCCATGGAAGGGGAGGCGCTCTACCTGTCCTCCGGCACCTGGAGCCTGCTGGGAGTCAAAACCCCGAGGCCTCTGACGGATGGTGCCAGTATGGAAGCCAACTACTCCAACGAGGGCGGCGTGGGCTACAACCGCTACCAGAAGAACATTATGGGAATGTGGCTCATCAACGAGCTGCGGCGGGAGCTGTGCCCCGGAACGGATTTTGGCACGATTGTCCGTGAGGCGGAGAAAAGCACCTTTGACCAAACCGTGGATGCCGATTCCCAGGCATTTATTGCCCCGAAAAGCATGAAGGCCGCCTTTGACGCTGCACTGGGCGTGCCCTTGAAGGAGGCGGACTATTTCCGCTGCGCCTACCGCTCCCTGGCGGGCAGCTACGCAAAGGCCATCCGGGAGCTGGAAGCCAGCACCGGAAAGTCCTATGAAAGGCTGTACATCGTCGGAGGCGGGGCAAAAAACGGTTTTCTGAACCGCCTGACCGCCGAGGCCACCGGCAAAAAAGTCATCGCCCTGCCCATTGAGGCCACAGCCCTGGGCAATCTGAAAATACAAATGGAGGGAATCTAAAATGTCCTATACGGAAGCAAAACAGAAGTACGCAGCCCTTGGCATCGATACCGATACTGCCATTGCAAGGCTGAAAACCGTCCCGGTGGCCCTGCACTGCTGGCAGGGGGACGACGTTCGGGGGTTCGACACGGACCCCAACGCCCCCCTCACCGGCGGCATTCAGACCACCGGCAACTATCCCGGCCGGGCCAGAAATCCCGAGGAGCTGATGGCGGACATCGACCGGGTCTTGAAGCTCTGCCCCGGGAGAAAAAAGCTGAACCTTCACGCCAGCTACGCCATTTTCGAGGAAGGGGAGTGGGCGGACCGGGACAGGCTGGAACCCAAGCACTTTCGGAAGTGGGTGGATTTCTGCAAGGCCCGGGGCCTGGGCTGTGATTTTAACCCCACCTTCTTCTCCCATCCCAAATGCGACCCCCTGACCCTCAGCTCCCCCAACGAGGAAACCCGGAAATTCTGGATTGACCACGGCAAGGCCTGCATCCGGATTTCCGATTATCTGGCCGAAGAGCTGGGGCAGCCTGTCGTTATGAACATCTGGACCGGCGACGGCTTCAAGGACATCCCCGCCGACCGGATGGGCCCCAGAGCCCGCTATAAGGAGGCCATCGACGAAATCCTGTCCGAGCCTTACGATTTTTCCAAGGTCAAGCCCTGTGTGGAAAGCAAGGTCTTCGGCATCGGCGTGGAGGCCTACACCGTGGGCAGTGCCGAATTTGCCCTCAGCTATGCGGCCATGAATAAGAATAAGTGCATTCCCCTGATGGACAACGGCCACTACCACCCCACCGAGGTGGTGAGCGACAAGATTCCGGCGCTTCTGGCCTTCTTCCCGGAGATTGCCCTTCATGTGACCCGGCCCATCCGCTGGGACTCGGACCATGTGGTGCTGTTTGACGATGAGACAAGGGAAATCGCCAAGGAAATCGTCCGCTGCGGCGGCCTGGAGGGCCGGGTGAAGATTGCCCTGGACTACTTTGACGCCTCCATCAACCGCATCGCCGCCTGGACCGTGGGCTTCCGGAACCTGCAAAAGGCCCTGCTCTGGGCACTTGTCACCCCGGACTGGAAGAAGCTGCAGGACAGCGGCAGCTTCACCGACCTGCTGGTGGCCCAGGAGGAGCTGAAAACCATGCCCTTCGGGGATGTGTGGGATGCCTACTGCGACAGCTGCGGCGTTCCCCGGGACGGCCAGTGGCTGGACAACGTGAAAAAATACGAGGCCGACGTGCTGAGCAAGAGAGGATAAGCCATGAAAGACATTTTTACCGCTCCCTTTGTGGAGGAAATGAAGAAAACCACCGCCAATATGTACCGGCTGGGCTGGGACGAGCGCAACGGCGGCAACATCAGCTGCCTGCTGGACGAGGGAGAAGTGGTCGAGTATCTGGACCTGAACCGGGTCATCCGCACCATCCCCACCGGCTTTGACGCAAAGCCCCTCACCGGCAAAATTTTCATCGTCACCGGCACGGGGAAGTATTTCAAGAACGTGACGGACGACCCGGAAACCAACCTGGGCATTGTCCGCATTGCCGCCGACGGCACCACGGCGGAGCTGCTGTGGGGTTTCCGGGACGGCGGCAAATTTACCTCCGAATTCCCTGCCCACATGATGAGCCACATGGCCCGCCTCTCCGTGGACCCGGAAAACCGGGTGGTGATGCACTGCCACCCCACCAACACCCTGGCCATGAACTACGTCCACGAGCTGGACGAGAAGAAATTCACCCACACCCTGTGGGAGATGTGCACCGAGTGCATCGTGGTGTTCCCGGACGGGGTCGGCGTGCTGCCCTGGATGCTCTGCGGCACCAACTCCATTGGTGAAGCCACCGCCGAAAAAATGAAGAACTTCCGCCTGGTCATCTGGGGAATGCACGGCATCTACGGCGCCGGCAAAACCATGGACGAGACCTTCGGCCTCATCGAAACCGTGGAAAAAGCCGCCCAAATCTATATGCTCACCGCCCACCTGCCCCGGCTCAACACCATCCGGGACGAGCAAATGAAGGAGCTGGCGGACTACTTCGGCGTGAAGTACCGAAGGGATTTTTTGAATATCTGATGGAAAATGCCCGCCGAATTCGGCGGGCATTTTCTGCACCCTAGGCTATAGCCAAAACAGCAGCGATGTGGTATAATGATTGGAGCGAATATTCTTCATAAGTATGAAACAGAACGGGGAGGAATCAGATGGATGCTGTTCATTATCGGCTCATCCGCAGCAGCCGCAGGACGCTGGGGTTGGAAATTGGCGGGGATGGGCTGATTGTCCGTGCGCCCCGGGGGGCTTCTGAGGCGCAAATCGGGGCGTTTATCCGCCAGCATCAGCGCTGGATTGAAACCCATCTTCAAAAGCTGGAGCAGCAGAAGCAGCAGCTGGCCGATGTTCCGAAGCTGACCATGGCGGAGCTTCAGGCGCTGGCGGACAGGGCCCTTGCGGTGATTCCGGAACGGGTCCGCTATTTTGCGCCGAAAATTGGGGTCACCTATAACCGCATTACCATCCGCAACCAGCGCAGCAAATGGGGCAGCTGCTCCGGCAAGGGGAACCTGAACTTCAACTGCCTGCTGATGCTGGCACCCCCAGAGGTGCTGGACAGCGTGGTGGTCCACGAGCTGTGCCACCGGAAGGAAATGAACCACTCCGAGCGGTTCTACGCCGAGGTGCTGCGGGTTTTCCCGGACTACCGGAAGTGGGACAGGTGGCTCAAGGAAAACGGCGCGCTGCTGATGCGCAGAATGGTTTAGAAAAAAAATAACCGATTATGGAGGAGAATATGGCATTTACAGCCTTATCCGGTGTGGAAAACCGGGAAATCATGGAATGCGTCAATTTGGCGTTTTCGGATTATCCCATGCCCATTCACTTTACGGAGGACTCCCTGCAGGGCTTTTTTGAGGCCAGCGACGTGGATAAGGAGCTGTCCTTTGCCGCCTATGCGGGGGGCACCATGGTGGGCTTTATTCTCAATTCCGCCAATCTCTACCAGGGGGAGCCGGTGGCGTTCGATGCGGGGACCGGCGTGATTCCGGCGTTCCGGGGCCAGGGCGTTTTTTCGGGTCTATACGCCTTTGCAGAGCAGGCCCTTCGCCGCCGGGGCATCCGGAAATACTATCTGGAGGTGCTGCAGCAAAACGAACGGGCAAAGGAGATTTTATAATGTGCTTATCGGCTTAACTCAGCAAAGTAGGGCGGCCTGACCGCAGGCCGCCACCCCAGAAAAGCAAACTGCCTTGCAATGACAAGCTGAGCGAACCCGATAGGCACATTTTCTAATACGATTTCTTAATAAAAATCCTTATCGCCACACCCCCCTGAAGCCGCTGGGCTCCAGGGGGGTGCTTCTGCATTCATTTGGAAAGGGTCTGGATGAAGGCCTGCACGTCGTGGAGGGCGGCGCCGATGGCCGGGGTGTATTGGCCGTGGGTGCCCACCAGAAGCTGGTCCCGGGGGAGGGGGAAGGGGGTGGCGGCGTTGATGCGGCTGAGCAGGGTATCCAGGTCCTCATCCGTCAGGTAGGGAGCCAGGTAGCCGCTGAGGATGATGGGGCTGTCGATGATCAGGTTCAGGGTCCGGGCGGCGGTGGCCAGATGGGTCAGGTAGGTGTCCCATAGCTCCTTCAGCCGGAGGTCCTGCCCGGCCCGGAGGCGGGGGAAGAATTCCCGGATGGGAAGCCCGGCGGCCTGCTCCAGGGCGTTGGCGGAGCAGTAGGTTTCCAGGCACCCCCGCTGGCCGCAGTAGCACCTGGGGCCGCTGGGGTCCATGCAGATATGCTCCACCACGCCGCTGTGCATGGACTGGCCGTAATGAATCCGGTGGTTGGTGATGACCGCGCCGCCCAGGTTGCGGTTGAGCAGGAGGACCACGGCGCTGTCCAGCTCCCGGTGGTTCCACAGCTCCAGATAGGCGGCGGCCTTGGAGTCATGCTCCATCCGGCAGGGGTAGGGGATATGGGCGGTGAAATCCGACAGCTTCATGTCGGCGTTGCCCATAATGGCCCCGTAGGACACCGAATCGCCGTCCGGCGCAATGATGCCCTGGGTGGCGATGGCAACGCCCAGGACCTGCTCCCGGCCATAGCCGTGCCGCTGGATGAACAGCTGAATCTGCTGGGCCAGCTGGACATAGTAGTCCTCGGTGTTGCGGAAGGGGGTGGGGACGGTGTCTGCCTGGAGCAGATCCCCGTACAAATCCACGGCCACAATGTGGAAAATGCTCTTCAAAATGCCGATTCCTATGGAGATTTTCACATCCGGGACGATTTGCAGCACGTTGGCCTTCCGGCCGCCGGTGGACTCGAAAAAGCCGTCCCTCTGAATCAGGCCCTCCTCCTCCAGCGCCGCCAGATTCTGGCTGACGGTGGACAGGCCCATGTTCAGGTCCTGGACAATCTGCTGCTTGGAGGTGGCTTTTTTCTCGTAAATATATTGATAGACCTTGCTGCGGTTGATTTTTTTCAGGGTCATGGTGGTCATGCCGGATTCTTTCATAGGGGCCTCCTTGCCTGTTACGTTTTTGTCTTACACATTACTCCTATTTTAATCCCTTGGAGGACAAAAGGCAACCGGAAAGATATTGTGAAAACTATACAAAAATGGATACACAAAAACGTAGACACTGACAATAGACAAGGGGGCGTTTCTCGTATATACTTAGCTTAAGGTTAGAACTTAAACATAAGTATAACACAAAAACAAAACGGAGGTAAAACAAAATGAAAAGTGCAGTATTTTACGGCAAGCATGACCTGCGGGTGGAGGACCACCCCATGCCCCAGGTAGGGCCCAGGGACGTTCTGATTCAGGTCAAGGCCTGCGGCGTCTGCGGCACCGATGTCCACATCTACGAGGGGGACAAGGGCGCAGCCGAGGTCACGCCCCCTACCATTCTGGGCCATGAGTTTGCAGGCGTGGTGACCCAGGTGGGCAGCGAGGTCACAAACTGCAAGCCCGGCGACCGGGTCTGCATCGACCCCAACTGCTACTGCGGCACCTGCGACCCCTGCCGCAAGGGCGTGGCCCACTACTGCCAGCACATGATTGGCTACGGCACCACTGTGGACGGCGGCTTTGCCGAGTTCTGCGCCGTCAACGAGCGCCAGGTCTACAAGCTGGGCAGCAGCACCACCTTTGAGCAGGGCGCCATGACGGAGCCTGTGGCCTGCTGCCTGCATGGCATGGACCTGTGCCAGGTCCGGCCCGGCCACCAGGTGGTGGTCATCGGCGGCGGCATGATTGGCCTGCTGATGCTGCAGCTGGCAAAACTGGCCGGTGCGGCCAAGGTCGCCCTGCTGGAGCCGGTGCAGAGCAAGCGGGAGGTGGCCAAGAGGCTGGGGGCCGACGTGTGCATCGACCCCATCCACGAGGACGTGAAGGCCCGCCTCCGGGAGGCCGGCATGAGCTGGATTAACACTGTCATTGAGTGCGTGGGCCGCCCGGCCACCATTGCCCAGGCCATCGACATTGCAGACCCCAAGGCCGTTGTGATGATGTTCGGCCTGACCAAGCCCGACGAGACCGTTTCCGTCAAGCCCTTCCAGATTTTCCAGAAGGAGCTGGAGCTGAAGGCCTCCTACATCAACCCCTACACCCAGAAGCGTGCTCTGGACCTCATCGACTCCGGCCGGCTGGATGTCAGCAGCATGGTCTGCGAGGTTTGCGGCCTGGACAAGCTGGAGGCCGTCCTCAGCGACCCCGCTCTGCGGGCCATGGGCAAGTACATCATCGCCCCCGATAAATAAGTTTTGAAAGGAGAACGGACCCATGATGGAGCCAATGTTTGCCGCAGACCCCGTCAGGCTGCTGATTGCCGCCGCAGCAGGCATCGCCGTCCTGCTTCTGCTGATTATCAAGTTTAAAATCCATCCCATTCTGTCCCTGCTGATTTCGGCCCTGCTCATCGGTCTGGGTGCCGGAATGCCGGTGCCCATGCTGATGGCCACTGTGGAGAAGGGGGCGGGCGAGACCCTGCAGGGCATTGTGCTCCTGATTGGGCTGGGCTCTCTGTTCGGCGGGATTCTGGAGGTCTCCGGCGGCGCACAGTCCGTGGCCCAGACCCTCATAAACCGCTTTGGCGAAAAGAAGGCTGGCATCTCCCTGGGCATCACCGGCCTGGTGGTGGGCACGGCGGTGTTCTTTGAGGCCGGTGTGGTGATTCTGATTCCCCTGGCCTTCGGCCTGGCGAAGAAAACCAAACGCTCCACCTTGTACTACGTGATTCCCATGCTGGCAGGCCTTGCCACCGGCTTTGCCTTTATCCCGCCCTCGGCCGGGTCGGTGCTGGTTGCCAATATGCTGGGGGTGGACCTGGGCGTGATGATTGCCGTGGGCGTGCCGGTGGGCATTCTGTCCCTGATTTTTGCGGGAATTCTCTGGTCCAAGTTCATCGGAGGCAGAATCCACACAGGTCTGCCCTCCGGCTGCCAGGAGGTTCGGGAGGAGGACTGCCGGAAGCTGCCAAAGTTCTCCACGGTGCTGGCCATCATTCTGGTCCCTCTGCTGCTGATTCTGTGCCGGACGGCGGCCGACTATCTTCCGTTCCTGGACCCGGTGCGGCCGGTGCTGGACTTTTTCGGAACGCCCTTTGTGGCGCTGATGGCGGCGGTGCTGCTGGCCATGTATCTGCTGGGCGTCAGGCAGGGGTACACCGGCGAGCAGCTGAAAAAGGTGCTGGACCGGTCCCTGCGGCCGACGGGGCAGATTCTGCTGGTCATCACCGGCGGCGGCATCGTCCGCTGGGTGCTCCAGGACTGCGGCATGGGCAGCCTCATTGGACCGGCTCTGGAGCAGAGCGGTCTGCCGCTGATTCTGGTGGCCTTCCTCATCGCCGCCCTGATTCGCACCTCTGTGGGGGCGGCGGTGGTGGCCATGACCATGGCCGCCGGGATTATGGCCTCCATGCCTGCGGTGGCGGAGCTGCCCCCGGTGTATCTGGCCGCCATGGTCTGCGCCATCAACGGCGGTGCCACCGCCTTCAGCCATGTCAACGACTCCGGCTTCTGGCTGGTGGGGTCCCTGCTGGAAATCGACGAAAAAACCACCCTGAAATCCTGGACTGTGATGGAGACCATCATCGGCTTCACCGGCCTGGCCTGCGCCGCCGTCATCAGCTGCTTTGCATGAGGAGGGAATGGAAATGATTGTGAATGTAACGCTGAGCTCCATGCTGGACGCAAGACGGCTGGTGGGACTGGCGGAGAATATTCCCTGCGCCGTGGAGCTTTGCTGCGGCCGGTTTACGGTGGATGTGAAATCCATGCTGGGGGTGCTGGCCCTGCCCCGGTTCGAGCCGGGTCAGCTTCACGTCCATTCTGACGACGACCGGCTGTGCCGGTTCATAATGGAGGAGCTGGCGAAGCTGGGCCTGCTGGCGGCAGGGGAGGGGCTGCACCGGTCCATTTATGACATCACCGTCTTCGGCGAAATCCTCATCGACTTCACCCGCCAGGGGCTCAGCGATGCCGGCCAGGTGCTGTTCGCCCGGAACCCCGGCGGCGCACCGGCCAATGTGGCGGTGGCCGCCAGCCGCCTGGGGGCCAGAACGGCCTTCCTGGGCAAGGCCGGCCAGGATATGCACGGGGAATTTTTGCGCTCGGTGCTGGACCGGGAGCAGGTCTGCACCCGGGGAATGCTGCTGGACCAAAGGTATTTTACCACCCTGGCCTTTGTGGACGTTGCTCCCTCCGGGGAGCGGACCTTCTCCTTCGCCCGAAAGCCCGGGGCCGATACCCAGATGCAGAAGGAGGAGCTGGACGTGGACATTCTGGATTGCACCAATATTTTCCACGTGGGCTCCCTGTCCCTGACGGACCAGCCCAGCCGGGACACCACCGTGTACGCCGTGAAGCGGGCGAGGGCCAGAGGCAGCATTGTCTCCTACGACCCCAACTACCGGGCCTCCCTCTGGCCCAGCCGGGACCAGGCCAGACAGCAGATGCGAAGCCTCATTCCCTACGTGGATGTGATGAAGCTGTCCGACGAGGAGACAGCGCTGCTGACAGACTGCGCTTCGCCGGAGGCAGCGGCGGCAGAGCTGTTCCGCCAGGGCGTCAAGGTGTTGGCGGTGACCCTGGGGGAGGCGGGGGCCTATGTTTACTGCAAGGACGGAGGCAGGCGGGTTCCCGGCTTCCCCGGCAGGGCAGTGGACACCAACGGCGCCGGGGACTCCTTCTGGGGCGGCTTTCTGACCAGGCTCAGCCGGTCCGGCAAATGCCCCCAGGAGCTTTCTCTGGACGAGGCGGCGGACTACGCCCGCTACGCAAACGCCGTGGCCAGCCTCTGCGTGGAGCGCCCAGGCGCCATCCCCGCCATGCCCACCGCCGCCCAGGTACAGCAGCGGCTGGGCAGCGTATCATCTGGGGCGGCGCTTCCGGAAACCTGGCATAGTGCATAAATATTATCTGCGTTTTTGTGCATTATGCAGAAAATGGAATCGACGCACAGAGGCACTTTTAGGCGGTTGCACAAAAATATGAAGATATTCCACCTTTTTGAAACTTTGGTATCTGTTTATCCCCCGGAATCCATGGTAGGATTTAGGTGTCAAAGGAAGTGCCTTCCAGAAGGCACGGAAAATAAAGGAGGAACAACCCATGAAAAAAATTTTTGCCATGGTACTGGCCCTTGTGCTGCTGGTATCGATGACCGGCTGCGGCGCAGCCCCTGCTGCCCCGGAGGCCAAGAGCGAGGACGGCGGCCAGGTGACCCTGCGGCTGTTCTCCAACCTGCCCGACCGAAAGAACGGCCAGGGCCTGGTGGAGCAGACCATCATTGACGAGTACATGAAGGAAAACCCCAACGTGACCATCGAGGTGGAGACTCTGGACGAGGAAGCCTATAAGACCAAGTTCAAGGCCTACTCCATGGAGGGAATGCCCGATGTGGTGAGCATCTGGGGCCAGCCCTCTTTCCTGGATGAGGTGCTGGATGCCGGTGTTCTGGCGGAGCTGAACGAGGCAGATTACACCGACTACGGCTTTGTCTCCGGCTCTCTGGAGGGCTTCAAGAAGGACGGCAAGCTCTACGGCCTGCCCAGAAACACCGACGTGGCCGGGTTCTACTACAACCAGAAGCTGTTCCAGGACAACGGCTGGGAAGTCCCCACCACCTACGACGAGCTGCTGACCCTGGCCGGCACCATCCAGGCCGCCGGTATCACGCCTCTTGCCATGGATGGCGGCGATGGCTGGCCCATGGCAATCTACCTGTCCGACATTCTCTTCAAGCTCACCGGTGACTACGCCGGACTTGTCAGCCAGGCTGTGTCCACCGGCGACTTCTCTGACCCCGCCTTCGTTCAGGCCGCTGAGCTTCTGAAAAAGACCGCCGACGCAGGCCTGTTCCAGACCGGCTACGACTCTCAGGACTACGGCACCGCCATGAACCTGTTCACCAACGGTCAGGCCGCCATGTTCTACATGGGCAGCTGGGAGGCATCCATGGCCCTGAACCAGGACATCCCCGAGGAGGTCCGCAAGAACATCCGTGTGTTCACCATGCCCGTCATTGAAGGCGGCAAGGGCGGCGCCCAGGACATTGCAGCCTGGAACGGCGGCGGCTATGCTGTCTCTGCCAGCTCTGAGGTGAAGGACGAGGCCATTCAGTTCCTGAACTATCTGTACCGCCCCGACAAGCTGTCCAAGTACGGCTGGGAAAACGGCGTGGGAATGTCCGCCCAGGACCAGAGCGCCTATATGTCCGGCAGCGAGACCGAGCTGCAGATGCAGTTTGTCGAGCTGGTGAAGAATGCCACCAAGGTCTCCGGCACCCCGGTCAACGACTGCGGCTCCTCCGCATTCAAGACCTGCATCGAAAGCCAGATTCAGTCCGTTTCCAACGGCAGCATCACCGTTGACGAATTCCTGGCTGCCATCGGCAGTGCCTGCAAGTAAAACAGCAGTATCATCCTACATCCACCATGGCCGCCAGGGCATCATCCGCTGGCGGCCATTGGCGGATACAGAAAGGGGTATCCTATGAAAAAGCTATACAGCAACAAACTTGTGATCCTCTCGCTGATCCTGCCCGGACTGCTGCTGTTTCTGTTTGCCATTCTGGCGCCCATCTGCCTGAGCATTTACTATGGCTTTACCGACTACTCCGGCATGGGCTCGTTCCGGTTTGTGGGGCTGGAAAATTACAGGCAGCTGTTTCAGGACAAGGCCTTCGGCCGGGCGCTGCTGAATTCGCTGCTGCTGGCCATCGGCTTTGTGTGCATCCAGCATCCGCTGGCCATGATTGTGGCGGCAGTGCTGGACAAGCTGGGGGGAAGGGCGGAGAATTTCTTCCGCTGCGTCTATTTTATTCCCAATGTCATCTCCGTCGCAGTCATCGCCTATCTGTGGAAATTCATTTACAATCCGGACTTCGGTCTGCTCAACAACATCATCAAGGCACTGGGCGGCGCCGGGGGCATCAACTGGTTCAGCTATGACAACGCCATCTGGTCGGTGCTGCTGGTGCTGATTTGGCACGGCTTCGGCTGGGGTATGCTCATTTACTACACCGGCATCAAGAACATCGACCCGGTCCTCTATGAGGCGGCGGCCATTGACGGGGCCGATGAAAAGACCACCTTTCTGCGCATCACCCTGCCGCTGATGAAGCCGGTGATTCAGGTCAACGTGACCATGGCTGTGATTTCTGCTCTGAAGCAGATGGAGACAGTGTACCTGCTGACCAACGGCGGCCCCGGCGACAGCACCCAGTTTGCCGCCACCTACCTCTACCAGCAGGCCTTCAAGGCCTACAAGTACGGCTACGGCAACGCCATTGGCGTGGTATTCATCCTCATCTGCCTGGCGGCCACGGTAATCCTCAACAGCGTCTTTGCCGACCGGGACGTCCCCAGGGCCGGGAAAGGAACGGTGAACGTATGAAACAGAAAAAGAGAAATCCTCTGGTTTGGTTGATTCTGACCGCCGTGGCGGTCATCCAGATTTTCCCCCTGATTTGGCTGGTGGATTTTTCCCTGGCCAGCAGCACGGAGATGTTCACCAGCGGTCTGCTGATTCTCCCCAAGAAAATCCAGTGGGGAAATTATGTGAAAGCATTTGTAGATGGGCACTTCCTTTTGTACCTGAAAAATAGTATACTAATCAATGTGCTGGCCGTGGCGCTGGTGATTCTCATTTCCATTCTGGCGGCCTTCGCCTGCCGGCGGATGCACTGGAGGCTCAGCGGGTTTGTCAAGACCCTGCTGCTGATGGGCATGATGATTCCCATTCACGCCACCCTTCTGCCAAACTTCAAAATCTACAGCGTCCTTGGCCTGACGGACACCATGTGGGCGCTGCTGATTCCCTATGTGGCCTTCTCCCTGCCCCAGGGGCTGTTCCTGATGACCAGCTTTATGGAGTCCATCCCTGAGGAGCTGGAGGAGGCGGCGGTGATTGACGGCTGCGGCATCTACCGGATTATCTTCCAAATCATCACGCCGCTGCTGAAGTCCTCCATCGCCACGGTGTCCATTATGACCTTTCTGAACAACTGGAACGAGTTCATCATGGCCAGCACCTATCTGCGCTCGCCCACCTGGAAGACGCTGCCCTTCTCGGTGCTGGAGTTTACCGGCCAGTATTCTTCCAACTATGCGGTGCAGTTTGCGGTGATGGCGCTGACGGCGGCGCCGGCGGTGATTGTCTACATCCTTCTCAATAAGCACATCACCAAGGGCGTGGCCATGGGCGCTGTGAAGGGATAACATAAAAACACAAAGGAGACAGGGCAAATGAAACGAATCAAAGCCTGGATAAGCCATTTAAGCGTGAAGAAAAAGCTGATTTTCTACGGCTATCTGACCATAACCCCGGTGCTGATTATCATTTGCCTGGTTCTTCTGCTGGCAAATTACAAAAAGGTCCTGGCCGAGCAGCTGGAAAACGATTTGAGCAGCGTGGACATCCTGGCCGACAGCATCCACGCCCTGCAAACCGAGGTCAAGGACTTCTCCACCTACATCTGCATCAACAACGACATCCAGCAGCTGCTGACGGCGGACGATCCCCAGACGCTGAACGAAAACGCCAATCTCTGGAAGCAGTATGCCCCCATGCAGATTGTCCAGGATATGATTGCCTTGAAAGGCCATATCAAAACCATTGCCATCTACCCGGAAAACGGAGTCCGGCCCTATCTGCGCTGCATGGACGGCAGCGCCTATGTCTCCGACCGGGAGCAGATTCACCAAAGCACCATCTACCGGGAGACCCTGGACAGCAGCAACGGCATGGTCTGGAAGCTGGTGCCCAAGGGCAGCGGCGAAACCTATGAGACAAACCGCTCGGACAAGGTGGTCCTCTACCGGGAGATTTTCGACCTGAGTCAGAAAAAGACCAGAGGCTATATCGTCATCGGCGTCAGTCAGGAGACCTTCCGGAAGCTGTGCCAGAAGGGCCTGCATAACCAGAGCGAAGCGGTGCTGGTGCTGGACAAAAGCGGCGGCGAGCTGTGCCGGGTGGGGCAGCTGGATCAGCGGGTGGAGGACTATCTGACCAGCCCTGCCTTCACCGGCATCAAATACAGCAGGCGCAACAGCCACTTCCCCATGGAGAGCTATGAGATTATCTGCCGCCAGGTGGAGCACAACGCCAGCATCGTCTGCAAGGTGGTGCCCCGGTACGGCCTGCGGATGCAGCTGCTGGATGTGGTCAATATGCCCATCGCTCTGCTGGCAGGGTTCCTGGTGGGGCTGCTGCCCCTGCTGCTGATTATCTCCAACATTGTCACCCGGCCGCTGAAAACCTTCGGCGAGGCCATCGAGCAGTTCTCTGCCGGAGACTTTCAGCAGCAGATTCCCGTGACCACCCATGACGAGCTGGGCCAGCTGGCTGCCTGCTTTAACCGGATGGTGGAGGATATCCGCAAGCTCATCGACGAAAACTACGTCATCACCCTCCGGGAGCGGGAAAGCGAGCTGGCTGTTTTGCAGGCCCAGATTAACCCCCACTTTCTGTACAACGCCCTGGACAGCCTGTACTGGCAGGCAGTGGAGGCAGACAACGAGGAAATCGCCGAGAGCATTCTCGCCCTGTCTCAGCTGTTCCGGCTGGTGCTGAACAAGGGGGAGAAGGAGGTCACCGTGGCCCAGGAGACAGAGCTGATTGGCTGCTATTTACAGATTCAGAAAATGCGCTTCGGCAAGAAGCTGGCCTATGAGATTCAGGTGGAGCCCCGGGTCAGCAGGGCCCGGATTCCCAAGCTGATTTTGCAGCCCTTTGTGGAAAACGCCATTGTCCACGGCTTTGAAAATGCGGCGGGCAGCTGCTTTCTGTCGGTGACCGGGGCCGTCCGGGGCCGGGACCTCTGCTTCGAGATACGCGACAACGGCGTGGGCATGACACAGGCCCAGATTGACGCTGTCTGGGAGCAGGAGAACACCAAATATTCCCACCAGCGCATTGGCCGGTACGCCATCAAAAACATCCGCCAGCGCCTGCAAATGAAATATCACGAGCAATTCCGTCTGGAAATCCACAGCCAGATTGGAAAGGGGACCACGGTCCAGCTGACAATTCCATGGGAAGGAGAGAATGCGCCATGAAGCTGCTCATCGCCGACGACGAGGATACCATCCTGCAAAGCGTCTGCAAGTACATCCAGACCCACTGCGACCGGTTCAGCCGGGTCTATACCGCCGAAAACGGCCAGGAGGCCATCGACCTTGCCTTGCAGCACCAGCCCGAGCTGCTGCTTCTGGATATGCAGATGCCCCTGAAAAACGGAATTCAGGTTATGCAGGAGCTGCATGAGGCGGGGCTGCGCCCCATGACGGTGGTATTGAGCGGCTACGACGAGTTCCGCTACGCCCAGCAGGCACTGAAATACGGGGCCCGGGACTACCTGCTCAAGCCCGCCCGGGCCTCGGACATTGCCCGGTGCCTGAACCGGCTGGCCGACGAGTATGAGGGCAGCCAGCCGGATGCGGGGGAGCAGTCTCACCATTTGATGAGCAAAATCCGCAATTACATCGACGAGCATTATCCGCAGAATCTGACGCTGTCGTCGGTTGCAGAGGAAATGGGCATCTCCGGCGGCTACCTGTCCACTCTGTGCCACCAGAACCTGGACTGCGGATTTGTGGATTATCTGAATACGGTCCGGGTGGACCGGGCCTGCGCCTATCTGGAGCAGGATTATCTGAAAACCTACGAGATTGCCCACAGGGTGGGCTTCCGGGATGAAAAGTATTTTTCCAAGGTATTCAAAAAAATCAAGGGAATGACTCCAAAGGAGTACCGTTCCGCCAGAAAATAGGAGGAGTGAACCTGTGAACCTGCGCTGCTATACCACGACCTGCAAACACAACATCCGAAAAACCCAGCTGGAAGAGCTGGCCTTTTCCCCGGACGGGGGAAGGGAGGACCAGCTGGTGAACCTGTACCCCCAGGTTCGCTATCAGGCATTGGAGGGCTTCGGCGGAGCCGTGACGGAATCCGCCGGCTATGTCTTTTCCCAGATGAGCCCGGAGCGGCAGCAGGAGCTGCTGCGCGCCTATTTTGGGCCCGATGCCATGGGCTACAAAATGGTACGCATTCCCATTGACAGCTGCGACTTTTCCCTGGGCCACTATGAGGCCGACAGCGACGAGGAGGATGTTAATTTTGAGCATTTCTCGTTCCGGCGAGTGGAACAATACATTCTGCCCCTGCTGGACGCCGCCCAGGAGGCCGCCGGGGAAAAGCTGGACATTATGCTCACTCCCTGGAGCCCGCCCCGGTACATGAAGACCAACGGTGACCGCAACCACGGAGGCAGCCTGAAGCCTCAGTACCGCAAGCGCTGGGCGGAGTACATCTGCCGGTATATTGCGGAATACCGCCGCCGGGGCTACAGCGTCACCAAGCTGACCATCCAGAACGAGCCAAAGGCGGTCCAGACCTGGGATTCGTGCATCTTCACGGCGGCGGAGGAGAAGGCGTTTCTGAAAGACTTTTTGTGGCCCTCCCTGGAGGCTCACGGCCTGACAGATATTGGAATCTATCTCTGGGACCACAACAAGGAGCGGGCTCTGGAATGGGCGGATGCCATCCTGGACGAACAGACCGCACCAATGGTGGAGGGCATTGCCTTTCACTGGTACAGCGGCGACCACTTTGAGACCCTGGGAATGATTCGGGAGCGGTTCCCGGACAAGAAGCTGCTGCTGTCAGAGGCCTGTATTGAATACAGCAAATTCGACGCCGGAGACTATCTGCGAAACGCCCAGAAATACGCACACGATATGATTGGTAATTTCTGCCAGGGAATGAACACCTTCCTGGACTGGAACCTGGTGCTGGATGCACAGGGCGGCCCCAATCATGTGAAAAACTACTGCGATGCGCCCTATCTCTTTGACGCAGAGCAGGACCGGCTGATTGAGAGCAACATCCGGGGCTACATCTGGCATTTCAGCCATTTTCTTCCTGCCGGCGCCGTCCGCATCGGCCTGAGCCGCTACACGGACAAGCTGGAGCTGGCGGCCTTCCAGGTGGGAGAGGCCCTGGTGTTCATCGCCCTGAACCGCACCGATGGGGATATCCCCGCCTACATCCGCCTGGACGAACAGTGCGCCAAAATCACAGTCCCCGCCAATGCCATTGCCACGGGTGTGATTGACGAAATTCCCCAGAGGACCCATGGGGAATAATACTATTTCTTCATAAAAATCGTTAATATCGAATTTGCCCCGTCTGCAGAATAAGGGTTCCCAGCTGGCATTTTTTGTGCTATCATAAACACAGCCAGTTTCGTTTCAGTTTAGGCAGCCGGTTTATGATGGCTCCATGAAAATAAGGCGGGGAGAATGCGTATGTTCTGTATTCTGGTAGTTGATGATGATAAGCACACCCGGATGCTGCTCAGGACCTATTTGGAGGATGCCGGGTATCGGGTGGTTACGGCGCAGAACGGGGAGGATGCTCTGGACGTGATGGACGCTGAGCATATCGACCTGGTGGTTCTGGATATTATGATGCCCAAAATGGATGGGTACGAATTTACCAAGCTGCTGCGGGAGACCAACAACAATCTGCCCATCCTGATGGTATCGGCCAAGCAGCTGCCCCAGGACAAAAAGCGGGGCTTCCTGGTGGGCACCGACGACTATATGACCAAGCCCATCGACGAGGAGGAAATGCTGCTTCGCATCAAGGCCCTCCTGCGCCGGGCGAAAATTGCCACAGAGCATCAAATCCTCATTGGAAACGTCAAGCTGGACTACGATGCCTTCACCGTAAGCCGGGGGACGGAGACCCAGGTGCTGCCTCAGAAGGAATTCATGCTGCTGTACAAGCTGCTGAGCTATCCCGGGAAGATATTCACCCGGATTCAGCTGATGGATGAAATCTGGGGCGCGGAAACCGACAGCGGCTGGGAGACCGTGACCACCCACGTGGGCCGGCTTCGCAAGCGGTTCCACGACTGGCCGGAGTTTGAAATCGAGTCCGTCCGTGGACTGGGCTACAGGGCGGTGAAAAGGGTATGAGGAAAAGAGAAATCAAAAAGGAGCGGCTATCCCTTATTCTGCTTTGCTCCGTCATGGTGTTTGTCTTTCTGCTGTTCAGCATTCTGCTGTCCATCCTCCTGCTGGCCCTGCTGAGCCGGACGGGGCTGTTTGCCCAGCTGGGCATTCAGGTTCACTCGCTGGGCCAGTTTTCCCTGCTGATGAGCATTACCAGCACCGTCATCGGCGCCGGAATCGCCCGGCTTTCCAGCAAATTCATTGTGCGGCCCTTCAATCAGTTGATTAACCAGATGAACCGCCTGGCCTCCGGCGACTTTTCCGCCCGGCTGGAATACGGCAATCCCCTGCAGAAGGACCCCACCTTTGCAGAGCTGACGGACAGCTTCAACACCATGGCCAAGGAGCTGGAGAGCACGGAGATTCTCCGGGGGGATTTTGTCAACAACTTCTCCCATGAGTTCAAAACGCCCATTGTCTCCATTGCAGGCTATGCAAAGCTCCTGCGGCGGGCCAGCCTGACCAAGCAGGAGCAGCAGGAGTATCTGACCATCATCGAGGAGGAGTCCCTGCGGCTGTCGGCCATGGCCACCAATGTGCTGAGCCTGACGAAGGTGGAAAACCAGAACATTCTGACGGATGTGACGAGGTTTAACCTGTCCGAGCAGATTCGCAGCTGCATTCTGCTGCTGGAGCCGAAATGGGATGCAAAAAGCATCGAATTCCGCATTGAATTTGCAGAGCAGATGATTTGGGCCAACGAGGAGCTGCTGAAGCAGATATGGATTAACCTCATTGACAACGCCATCAAGTTTTCCCCGGCGGGGGAGACCGTGGAGGTGAGAATCCATGCCGCCGACCGGCAGGTGGCGGTCACGGTGCTGAACCGGGGAGAGCCTATCCCGGCGGACAAGATGAAAAAAATCTGGAATAAATTCTACCAGGGCGACGAATCCCACGCCTCCCAGGGCAACGGCATCGGCCTGGCCCTGGTTGACAAAATCGTCCGGCTCCACAATGGCCAGGCATCGGTTGCCTGCGAGGACGGCCAGGTGGCCTTTACCGTGGTTCTGCCCCAATAATTCCATATTTTTTTATGAGGCAGCTGCAAAATAATTGCAGCTGCCTCAGGGCGTCGAAAAAGCCTCGCAGAGTTTGCCGCCGCAGCGGCAAATAAATTCTAAATCATTTTCGTCCAGGGCGTGTACCTGGACGAAAATACATCTCAGACTGCAAGTGTGGAATTTGTACGCCATAGGCGTACAAATTATGCACGCAGCAGGCTGCATCCCTTCTGTCGGAAAGCCCCGAAGGGGTTTTTCGACAGACTGAGCTGCCTCTTTGTTTCGTTTCAGTTTAGAATCCGGTAGTAGAATCGGTAGGTATAAAGAGAGTCTGGGGGAAAATGGGATGAAGAAGGAAAAACAGGTCATCTACTACGATGACCCGTTAAGCGATGAATTTTCGGCGGCGCAAATCACGCCCAGGACCATCGACGGCAGCTGGGTCTATGTGCATACAAGCCTTTGGAAGCGCCTGACCCATTTTTTCTGGTATCGGGTGGTGGCCATGCCCATAGGCTGGGTGTATCTGAAGCTGAAATTTCACCACAAAATCGTGGGCCGGGAAAAGCTGAAGGGGGCAGGGAAGAAGGGCTTCTTTCTCTACGGCAACCACACCCAGGCAATGGCCGACCCCTTTGTGCCTACCATGCTGGCCTTTCCCAGGGACGTGTGTGTCATTGTCCACCCCAACAATGTGTCCATGCCGTATCTGGGCCGAGTGACCCCCAGCATGGGGGCGCTGCCGCTGCCGGACGATCTGGCAGCAAGCCGGAATTTTGTGGCCGCTGTGAAGCATCATATGGAAAGGGGCCATGGCATCTGCATCTACCCCGAGGCCCACATCTGGCCCTATTATACCGGCATCCGCCCCTTTTCGGAAAAGTCCTTCGGCTATCCCATCAAATACGGCGGAAGCGTCTTCTGCTTTACCAACACCTACCAAAAAAGGGGCAAGCGGGTGCAGATGGTCACCTACATCGACGGCCCCTTTTCCCCCAAGGAAGCCCTCCCGCTGCCTCAGCGGAAAAGAGAGCTGCGGGACCGGGTTTTTGAGGCCATGGCAGAGCGGGCCAAAAGCAGCAATGTGGAGGTCATAGAATACAGAAGGAGGGACTCCGATGATCAACATCCTGTTTGCGGGGAATGACCGGGTTTTTGACGGTGTGCTTACCTGCGCTCTTTCTATTTTGAAGCGGACCCGGACCGAGGAGCCCTTCTGCTTCTACCTGTTCACCATGGATGTGTCCCACATCAAGGCGCAGTATGTCCCCATCACCGATGCCCAGGCGGATTTCTTGCAGAAGGTCGTCTGGGACTATCACCCGGAAAACCGGGTGGTGAAGGTCGATGTGACGGCGCTGTACATGAAAGAGTTTGACCGCTGCCCCAACGAGCAGGCCTACTGCTCCCCCTACACCCTGATTCGGCTTTTTGCGGATATGGTGCCCCAGATTCCGGAGAAGCTCCTGTACCTGGACGTGGACATCCTGCTGAACCGGGACATCCGGCTGCTGTACGATCAGGATATTGAAGGCGTGGAATACGCCGCCGCCCGGGACCACTACGGCAAGTACCTGGTCAGCCCCGGCTATGTCAACGCCGGGGTCCTGCTGCTGAACATGAAAAAAATCCGCCAGACCGGGCTGTTTGCCAAGGCCCGCCAGCTCATCAAAACGAAAAAGCTGGTTTTTGCAGACCAGAGCGCCATTATCCGCAGCACCACAGCCAGAAAGCTGCTGCCCCAGAAATTCAACGACCAGAAATTTCTGCACAGCACCACGGTGGTCCGCCACTTTTCCAAGCGCCTGTTCTGGCTGCCCTATCCCCACACGGACAACATCAAGCAGTGGGATGTAAGCCGGGTGCACCGGGTGTTTCGCTATTACCAGTTTGACGATATCCTGTATGAGTACATTTATCTGAAGAAAAAATTCGAGAAGGAGAGTCTTGACCATGAATAACAGCATCCCGATTTTCTACGCCTGCGACGATAACTTTGCCGAGCTGGCCGTTGTGTCTCTGACTTCCATGCTGGAAAATGCAGACCAAACCAGGCAGTATCACATCTATTTTCTGAACACCGGCCTGAGTGATGCGCACCGGCAGGCCCTTCTGTCCATGCAGGCAGCCAATGTGACCGTCTCCTTCCCGGATGTGACAGAGCAGCTGGAGGCCATCCGGGAAAAGCTGCCCACCCGGGATTACTTTACCAGCACCACCTATTATCGCCTGTTCATCCCGGAGCTGTTCCCCCAGTACGACAAGGCGGTCTATCTCGACAGCGACACCGTCGTGGTGGGCGATATTTCGCAGCTTTACGACCACGACCTGAAGGACAACTACCTTGGCGCCGTCAAGGACCAGGTGATTATCCAGGAGAAGGTGTTCGGCGATTATGCGGAAACCGTCCTGGGCATTGACCGCAACGCCTATTTCAGCGCAGGCATTCTGCTGCTGAACTGCCGGGCCTTCCGGGAAAAGCAGCTGCTGGGAAGATTTGTGAACCTGCTGAACACCTACAATTTCGTGGTTGCCCAGGACCAGGACTATCTGAATGTGCTGTGCAAGGACCGGGTGCTGTGGCTGGAGCCGGGGTGGAATACCCAGATATTCGGCAAAATCATCTGCCCGGAGGAGGAGATGAAAATTGTCCACTATATCATGGCCTCCAAGCCCTGGCACTGCCGGGACTGCCGCCTGAAGGGGTATTTCTGGCAGTATGCGGAAAAAACCAGCGTGTATGAGGACATCTGCCGGGAGCTGGAAAACTACACCGATGAACAGCGCCAACGTGATGCCGCCGGGGGAGAGCGGCTGGTGCAGACCGCCCTGGCGGAAATCAGCCGCCCCGACCACTACATGGCCCGGGTCCGCATGGCCCAGGCCCCGGACCGGGTGGCGGTGGTGGAGAAAATCGACGAGCTGGAGCGGCTGGGCATTTTTGACATGGATGTGGAACAGGACCCTCCCACCAAGGTGCTGACCCCCGACCAGATTGAATACGTCCGCAAGTCTCTGAGCGCCACCATCAAAACCCAGACCGCCTTCTATGCGGCAAAGAAATTTGTGAAGTACCTGCTGAAAAACAACCAGCTGATTATCAAGGACATCGTGGGCGTGGAGAACTTTGCAAACCTGGACAGCGGGGCCATCATCACCTGCAACCACTTCAATGCCTTTGATTCCTTTGCCATTCACCTGGCCTACATGGCCTCGGGGCATAAGGCCCGGCGGTTCTACCGGGTGATCCGGGAGGGCAACTATACGAATTTCCCGGGCTTTTACGGCTTTCTCATGCGCAACTGCGACACCCTGCCCCTGTCCTCCAACCCCAATACCATGAAAAAGTTCGTCAGGGCGGTCAACGAGCTGCTGCAGGCCGGGCACTTCATCCTGTTCTACCCGGAGCAGAGTATGTGGTGGAACTACCGCAAGCCGAAGCCGCTGAAGGACAGCGCCTTCTCCTTTGCCGCCAGAAACATGGTCCCCGTGCTGCCCTGCTTCATCACCATGAAGGACAGCGGCATTCTGGGACCGGACGGCTTCTTCGTCCAGGAGTACACCGTCCATGTGGGAACGCCCATATACCCCAGGGAAGGCCTTACGGCCAGGAAAAACGCCGAGCAGATGAAGGCGGAGAACTTTGAGCAGTGGAAGGCCATCTACGAAGGGGAGTACGGCATCCCCCTGCAATACAAAACCGAAAACGCCGAGGCAATTTAAAAGGGAGGGAAGCCGGACCTACGCCGGCTTCCCTCCTTTTGAATTCGTTCGTCCAAAATCCGCTCTTTACATTACGCAGTCTTTTGCGTATAATAGAAGTATAAAATATAGGAAAAGACTGTGCAAACAGAAAGAGAGACATTATGGAAGACAAACAGGAACAGAAATTTCATTTGATGACCGAAGCGCCGGTCAAGACGCTGATTCTGAAACTGGCGGTGCCGTGCATTGTCAGTATGCTGGTCACGGCCTTTTACAACATGGCCGATACCTTCTTCGTGGGGATGCTGAAAAGCAACTCCGCCACCGGCGCAGTGGGGGTGGTTTTTTCCCTGATGGCCATTATTCAGGCCGTTGGGTTTTTCTTTGGCCACGGCAGCGGCAATTACATCTCACGGGAGCTTGGAAGGCAGAACTATCAGGCCGCCTCGGATATGGCCGCCACCGGCTTTTTCTATGCCATTGCAGCGGGCAGCCTGATTTGCGTCCTTGGGCAGCTCTTTCTGGAGCCGCTGGCCATCTTCCTGGGCTCCACCGAAACAATCCTCCCGTATGCAAAGGACTATCTGCGCATCATCCTCCTGGGCGCTCCCTGGATGACCTCGTCGCTGGTGCTCAATAACCAGCTGCGCTATCAGGGCAGCGCGGCCTATGCCATGGTGGGCATCACCAGCGGCGCTGTGCTGAACATCGCCCTGGACCCGCTGCTGATTTTCGGCTTTCACATGGGTGTCAGCGGGGCGGCCCTGGCCACCATCGTCAGTCAGTTCGTCAGCTTCTGCCTGCTGCTCATCGGCTGCACCCGGGGCGGGAATCTGCGCATCCGCATTTCCAATGTGAAGGTGAAATGGTTCTATTTCCGAACCATCATCCAGGGCGGCCTTCCTTCTCTGGCCCGGCAGGGCCTGGCCAGTGTTGCCACCATCTGCCTCAACCAGGTGGCCCGTCCCTACGGGGATGCCGCCATTGCGGCCATGGGCATTGTCCAGCGGATTATGATGTTCGGAGCCTCCGCCATGATTGGCTTCGGTCAGGGCTTCCAGCCGGTGTGCGGCTTCAATTACGGGGCAAAGCTCTATGACCGGGTCAAGCAGGGCTTCTGGTTCTGCGTTAAGAGCTCCACGGTGCTCCTTCTGGCGGTCAGTGTCCTTGGCTTTGCCTTTGCCCCCGGGCTGGTGTCCCTGTTCCGGGACGACCCCCAGGTCATCGCCATCGGCGCGACGGCCCTGCGGCTGCAATGTGTGACCTTTGTGTTCCAGAGCTGGATTGTGATGAGCAACATGATGTGCCAGACCATCGGCCGGACCGTCCCCGCTACCTTCCTGGCCATGGCCAGACAGGGAATTTTCTTTATCCCGCTGGTGTGGGTCCTGACGTCTGCCTTTGGCCTGCTGGGCCTGCAGATGACCCAGGCCGTCAGTGATGTGCTGACGCTGATCTGCGCCGTTCCCATTCAATTGAAGGTGCTGGGGGAGATGAAGGTAAATCCTCCGGTCACAGCAGGCTCAGCCACAGAACCGGGCGCACGCCGCCTTTCACATCGTGATTGACCGGGTGGTAGACACCGCTGAGATTGCATTTTTGCCCATTGTTTCCCCGTATGCCTATCCTCCGTGAGAATCAGCGCCGCCCCAGTTTGAATATCAAGAACCCGCCATGTGTATGCGCCGAAAGGAATGCTGTCTCCAATCTGCATTTTCTGCGCCCATGGCGGGTTTGCTGTTTGTTCCATATCACACCTTCTCCTTTACCGCAGAAGCAGCCGTGCAAGCTCTATTACAAACATCTGAAAGATTTTTATGAAGAAATGGTTATCTTCATGCTTCCCACCTCCCTGGGCCCAGCATAGCAGAAAAAAGATTGATGTAAATACCCGGCAGGGCAACCTGCCAAAATAAGGCGGTAAGTGGTACGGCTGCCCGGGCAAGCGGGGGCTTACGGTGCGGCACAGCTGATTTTTCCGGCGGCGTTCAAAAATTTTTAACCCCGCTTAAAGTTTCTGTGATATGATAGAGGCAATCCAAAGAAAAGGCAGGCGAATTCCATGAGACTGCTCCTTGCAGAGGATGAAAAATCCTTATCAAAAGCAATCATTGCCATCCTGCAAAAAAACAACTACTCCGCCGATGCCGTCTACAACGGCGAGGAGGCCCTGGCCTATCTGGAAAGCGGCAGCTATGACGGGGTCATTCTGGATGTGATGATGCCGAAGCTGGACGGGATTTCCGTTTTGAAGACCATCAGGGCCCAGGGAAACACCGTTCCCGTGCTGATGCTCACCGCCAAATCCGAGGTGGACGACAAGGTGCTGGGGCTGGACAGCGGGGCCAACGACTATCTGACCAAGCCCTTTCACACAAAGGAGCTGCTGGCAAGAATCCGGGCCATGACCCGTGGGCAGAATGAGCAGATGGATGCCAAGCTCCACCTGGGGAACATCACCCTGGACCGGGCCACCTTCGAGCTTTCCTCTCCCGCCGGCAGCTTCCGACTGGCCAACAAGGAATTTCAGATGATGGAAATGCTGATGCTGAACCACAACTGTATGCTCACCGCCGAGCGGTTCCTGGAGAAAATCTGGGGCTATGACAGCGAGGTGGAGATCAACGTGGTGTGGGTGTACATCTCCTATTTAAGGAAGAAGCTGGCGGCATTACACGCCGACGTGCAGATTCGGGCCCAGCGAAACGCCGGGTATGTGCTGGAGGAGCTGCCATGATTCAGAAGCTGAGAATCAAATTCATTGTGCTGGCCATGGGGCTGGTGCTGCTGGTGCTGTCCGTCATTATGGGAACGGTGAATCTGCTGAACTACCGCCACGTCGTTTCCTCTGCGGACAGTATGCTGGAGTATCTATTGTCCAACGACGGCACGTTCCCGGAAAAGTCCAAGCCGGACAGCAGGCGCTTTGACCGCCAGGACTCCCCGGAGCTGCCCTTTGAGACCCGGTTTTTCACCGTCCGGCTGAACCCGGCGGGGGAGGTGGAGCTGGCGGACACCGGGAAAATTGCCGCCGTCAGCCAGGAGGATGCCGCCGCCTATGCCCGGCAGGTCATGGCCTCAGGCAAAACCAGAGGCTTTCTTGGCGATTACCGCTATGCCGTCAGAGAAAACGGTGAGGGGGGCATGATTGTGTTCCTGGACCGTGGACGGCAGCTGGGGTCGGTTCAGCATTTCCTGGTCATCAGCGCAGGCATCTCCCTGGCGGGCTTCCTGGCGGTTTCCCTGCTGCTGGTGGTTCTGTCGGCCCGGGTGGTCCGGCCCATTGCGGAAAGCAACGAAAAGCAGAAGCAGTTCATCACCAACGCCAGCCATGATTTGAAGACACCCCTGACGGTCATCAACGCCGACGTGGACATCCTGCAAATGGATTTGGCGGAAAACGAATGGCTCCAGGACATCCAGAAGCAGACCGACCGGCTGGCGGGGCTGATTCAGGAGCTGGTGTTCCTGTCCCGGATGGAGGAGGACGAAAACCGCTTCCAGATGCTGGACTTTCCCATTTCCGACGTGGTGGCGGAGACCGCCCAGTCCTTTGATGCCCCGGCCCGGATGCAGGAGAAGTCCCTGACGGTTCAGGTGACGCCGCTGCTTTCCTGCTGCGGCGATGAAAAGGCCATCCGCCAGCTGGTGACGATATTGCTGGACAACGCACTGAAATATTCGGACGAAAGAGGAAGCATTTCCGTGACCCTTTGCCGGGAGGAACGCTTCTTGATGCTGACGGTGCATAACACCTGCGCCGGCATGGAAAAGGAGGACCTGCGCCACCTGTTTGACCGCTTCTACCGGGGGGACAAATCCCGCAACTCCCAAACCGGGGGCTACGGCATCGGCCTGTCCATCGCCAAGGCCATTGTGGAGGCTCATAAAGGCAGCATCTACGCCGAATCCCCGGACGGCCGCAGCTTGACCGTTACGGCGGTGTTCACAGTCAAATAGCCCCAAAGACCGCTCTGCATGGCAGGGCGGTTTTTTGTGAAATTTCCGGTCTATTTAAAGTACAGTTTAGGTTTCGGATGTAGACTTAGATAATGAGCCAGGCCGGCTCTGATTCAGAGCTTCCCCAATTGCCGTCAGGCTGAATAAAAATCCTGTTAAAGATTTTTGCGCTTATCGACTTTGCTCAGCAAAGCCTGTAGGGCGGCCTGACCCCAGGCCGCCGCCCATGTTTTCCTATGGAAAACATGGGAAAACGGACGGGCTTGCAATGACAGGCTGAGCTAACCCGATAAGCACAAAGTTTTTATTAAGAAATCGTATAAAGGAGCAGAAATGATGAAAAAACATAGAACAATCAAATCGGCGACAGCCTGCTTTTTACTGGCAGTGATTACGGCGGCTCCGCTGTTGTGCTTGCTGCCGGGCCGGGCCTATGCGGCATCCTCCAGCGAGATTCAAAAGCAGATTGATGCGCTGAAAAAGGAAAAGGAGGAAATTTCTGCCCAGATTCAGGAGGTCCAGAACCAGTTCAAGGAAAATGAGGACGAGATTCAGAACATCCTGGAACAGAAAAACGTGATAGACCAGCAGGTGCAGCTGCTGACGACTCAAATCACCAATATCACGGACCAGATTTCCGCCTATAATATTCTCATCGCCGATAAGCAGGAGGAGCTGGATACGGCAGAGGACCGCTATGCCCAGCTGAGTGAGGACAACAAGGTGCGTGTACGTGCCATGGAGGAGGATGGGGAAGTTTCCTATTGGGAGGTTGTGTTCAAGGCAAATAGCTTTTCTGATTTGCTTGACAGGCTGAGCATGGTGGAAGAAATAGCGGCCTCAGACCAAAGGCGGATTCAGGAGCTCAGCGACGCAAAGAATGCGGTGGGGGCGGCGCAGGATGTGCTGGCAGAGGAAAAATCGGCTCTGGAATCGACAAAATCCGAGCTGGATCAGACCGAGCAGGAGCTGGATGCAAAGCAGGCGGAGGCAGTGGCCCTGCTCCAGGAGCTGCTGGAAAAGGCCGACGATTTGGAAGAGCTGGAACAGGATTTTGAGGAGCAGGAAGCACAGTTTCTGGAGGAAATTGCGCAGAAGGAGCAGGAGTACAGCGAGGCCAAGCAGCGGGAATGGGAGGCCTATATGGCGACCTACACACCTCCGACAACGGCACCATCCAATGAAGGGGCCAGCAGCACCGGAACAACAGCTGCCTCCAGCAGCTGGCTTGTGCCTTGCAGCTATACCTCCATTACCAGTCCCTTCGGCTATCGGACCTCGCCCACCGCAGGCG
Source organism: Eubacteriales bacterium (assembly GCA_030536515.1). Taxonomy (GTDB): domain Bacteria; phylum Bacillota; class Clostridia; order Oscillospirales; family Oscillospiraceae; genus Faecousia. Next base: position 205,464 of record JAUNPV010000002.1, on the reverse strand, counting down.
CATCCACATACCACCAGGGCGTGGATTTGGATACCGGCACAGGCTGGCCGGTGGTTGCATCCCGTGCGGGCATTGTGGCCATTGCAGGCTGGAGCAACTCCGCAGGCAACTATGTGCAGATTGACCATCAGGATGGCTTTCGCTCCATCTATATGCACCTGAGCTCCATCGGGGTCAGCACCGGTCAGATTGTCAGCGCCGGACAGTACATTGGTGCAACAGGCTCCACCGGGGTTTCCACCGGCGACCATCTGCACTTCGGAATTTCCCTGAACGGCGTGTATGTGAATCCGTGCAGCTATGTGAATCTGTAGGGATTTTCAGAATGGATTTACGAAATGTTCATAGGCTTCCCTGTGTGCATTTTAACTCCGCTTTAGGTTCCGGGTATAGAATGTGCAGTATACAAAGCCGATGCAGGGTACTTATCCGTTTTACCCGCCCGGCCGCGGGGCAGGGCGGGCACCTCCGTTCTTCATAGCTCTCTTACGCACACATCCGCCGGCTTTGTATTGACATAGCGCCGGGCCGCCAAGGGCGGCCCGGTTGCACAAAGCAAAGAAGGCGATAAATTGACTGATGAGGAATTCTATGGGACGGCCTTTCCGGCTCTGCTGGAGGCGGAGGCTCTTTTGCAGAGCCTGGTAAGGCGCTGCCAGCTGGAAACGGAGGATGGCGCCAAGACGAAGCTCATTGAAAAGTGCCAATCCCGCATCAAGACCGCCAGGAGCATGACGGCCAAGCTGAATCGGCTGAATCTTCCGGTGTGTGCCCGGTCGGCCCTGACGGAGGTATACGATGCCGTCGGTATCCGCATCATCTGCGGCTTTATTGACGATGTTTACCGGGTGGCCCAATGGCTGTCGGAACAGCCGGAAATTGAGATTCTGGCCGTGAAGGATTACATTGCCTACCCGAAGCCCAACGGGTACAGAAGCTGCCATTTGCAGGTCAGAATCCGGGCGGAATGCGCCAGAAACGTGCTTGCAGAGATTCAAATTCGAACCATGGCCATTGACTTTTGGGCGACCCTGGAGCATGAGCTGAAATACAAAAAGGAAATCCGGGATGAGGCCCTCATCCGCCGGGAGCTGAAGCGGTGCGCCGATGAAATTGCGGCCACCGATTTATCCATGCAGACCATCCGGGACATTATGGAGGGCAAAGGATGATAAAATTTGAAAGGATGTTCCCAACATGAAAAAGCCAACGAAAAAATCCAAGAAAAAGATTGCTTTGATAATCCTGACCTGCCTGATGCTGGCCGTGATTGTCACCACCCTGGCCACCCGGCTCCTTCGGCAGCAGGTGGACGAGCGATTCGGCAGTCAGCTCAGCCAGGAGGTCCTCACGGCACAGGTCACCACCGGCAGCATCAGCACCACGGCGGCAGGCTCCGGGATGCTCCAGGATGACGATGTGGAGACGGTGGAAATCCCCCAGGGGGTGGAAATCAAAACCGTCCTGGTCAGCCGGGGCGATACGGTGGCCGAGGGGGATATTCTGGCAACGGTGAACACCTCCACGGTGATTTCCGCCATGGAGGAGAAGCAGGAGCAGCTGGATGAACTGGACGATGAGCTGCAAAGCGCCAAAAATGAAACCGTGGGCAGCACTATCACAGCCGGCCTCACCGGCCGGGTCAAGGCCATTTACGCCGGGACAGGGGACGATGTAGCCTCCGTCATGTATGATAAGGATGCCCTGATGCTCCTGTCCCTGGACGGGAATATGGCGGCCCAGCTGGAAACTGCGGCTCTGGAACCGGAGGACGAGGTCACCGTGGTGCTGTCCGACGGGACGGAAAAGGACGGCACGGTGGCGGAGGCAGATGATGGTGTCGCCACGATTCTGGTCACGGACAACGGGCCGGAGCTGGGGGAGACAGTCACCATTCTCGATGACAGCGGAGTCAAAATCGGCACAGCGGAGCTTGCAATCCACAAAAGCCTCAAGGTGACCGGCTATGCAGGCACCGTTTCCGGTATTTCCGTTTCGGAAAACCAGAAGGTCAGCGCCGGTCAGACCCTGCTGACCCTGACTGACACCGGGTATACCGCCAGCTTTGACAGCATCCTGCGGGAGCGGGAGACGCTGGAAGAGGACCTGCAGGACCTGATTCAAATTTACCAGGAGGGGGCCATCCTCGCCCCAATTTCCGGGACCGTGGGCAGCGTCGACTATGACCCGGACAGGGAGGACGACGCTGAATCGGAGGAAACCGAGGCGGAGAACGAAACCCTGCTGACCCTCCGCCCCGATGATACCATGACGCTGACGGTGTCCATCGATGAAAGCGATATTCTCGCCCTGGAAATCGGCCAGGAGGTGGCGGTGACCGTGGACTCCATTGAGGACGAAACCTTTACCGGCACGGTTCTGGAAATTGACACCACGGGCACCAGCTCCGGCGGCGTGACCACCTATACGGCGGAAATCAGCGTTCCGAAGGCGGAGGGAATGCTGGGCGGAATGTCCGCCACAGCAACCATTCAAATCCAGGGCGTGGAAAATGCCCTGCTGATTCCGGCGGATGCCCTCCACAAAACCAGCTCCACGGCCTATGTCTATACAGGCAGCAATGCGGAAACCGGAGAGCTGACCGGCATGGTGGAGGTCACCATAGGCATTTCCAACGGAAAATATGTGGAGATCACCTCGGGGCTTAAAGAGGGCGACACGGTGTACTACACGGAGTCTCAGGAAAACGCCTTTGCCTTCCCCATGCCCGGCGGCAACCAGAACCAGGGCGGCATGGACTGGCAGCAGAGACCCGGCGACGACAGCAGAGGCGGAATGCAGATGCCCGGCGGCGGTATGCCCGGCAGCCGGGAACAGTGAGGTGATTGGATATGATTGACTTAAAAAATGTATCAAAGGTGTACTGGATGGGCCATGAGGCCGTCCACGCCCTGGACCACGCCTCCCTGCACATTGACCCCGGCGAGTTTGTCAGCATCATCGGCCCCTCCGGCAGCGGCAAGTCCACGCTTATGAACATCATCGGATGCCTGGACACCGCCGACGAGGGGGAATACCTGCTGGACGGAACGCCCATTGAGGATTATTCCGAAAACGAGCTGGCCCGCATCCGCAACCGGAAGATTGGCTTCGTCTTTCAGAGCTTCAATCTGATTGCAAAGCTCACCGCCCAGGAAAATGTGGAGCTGCCCCTGATTTACCAGGGGGTCAAGCGGCAGGAGCGGCGGGAGCGGGTGGAGGAGGCCCTGGACCGGGTGCATCTGATGAAGCGGGCCAACCATCTGCCCACGGAGCTTTCCGGCGGCCAGCAGCAGCGGGTGGCCATTGCCCGGGCCATTGCCACCGCCCCCTCCCTGATTCTGGGGGACGAGCCCACCGGCAATCTGGATTCCAAAACCACCCAGGAGATTATGGACATCTTCCACGAGCTTCACCGCCAGGGCAACACCATCGTCCTCATCACCCACGACCCGGAGGTGGCCCGGCAGGCCTCCCGCGTCATTCACATCCGGGACGGCCACTTAACGGAGGTGGAACCATGATGCAGAGCATGAAAATGGCCATGAAATCCATTGCGGGCAACAAGCTCCGGGCTTTTCTCACCATGCTGGGCATTATCATCGGCGTCATGGCCCTGGTGATTCTGGTGAGTCTGGTCAACGGGGCCACCGGCCAGGTGACGGACACCATTTCGGACCTGGGCAGCAACCTGCTGACGGTGAGCATATCCGACGATAAGGGCCAGCCCCTGTCCTTAAAGGAGGCGGAGGCCTTTTCTGAGGAGGCGGCCATCGGCCAGACGGCCCCCTACCAGTCCGCCTCCGTCACCGGTAAGTTTGACTCCACCAATGCCACCGTGGAGGTCTACGGTACCACGGCGGCCTATTCCGATATCCAGCAGCTGAGCCTGCTGCTGGGCCGGTTCCTGAAGCGGTCGGATGTGGAAAACAGTACCTTTGTATGCGTGCTTTCCGAAAGCGCAGCCACGGATATCATCGGCTACACCGACTGCCTGGGCCAGCAGATTTCTCTGGACGGAACCAAGTTTACGGTGGTTGGCGTGCTGGAGGAGGACGAGGATTCTCTGACGGCGGTCTTTGGCTCCGGCTCCTATGTGGCCTACATTCCCTATACCACGTTAATCCGCCTGTCCGGGGAGCTGTCATCCGATGTGACAAAGTTTTATGTCAGCGCCGACACAGGCAGCACCATGGACCAGGCGGAGGCCGCCATCACGGAAAAGCTGCTGGAACGGCTTGAAGAGGATGACGATGCCTTTACGGTGTCCTCCCAGGATGTTCTGGAGGGGGCCATGAGCTCCGTTACCTCTATTTTGCAGATTCTCCTGGGGGGCATTGCAGGCATTTCCCTGGTTGTCGGCGGCATTGGCATTATGAATATCATGCTGGTGACGGTGACGGAGCGGACCCGGGAAATCGGCATCCGAAAGGCCATCGGCGCCAGCCGGGCGGTGATTTTGGAGCAGTTTCTGCTGGAAGCGGTGGTGCTGTGTATGCTGGGCTGCGGCATTGGAATCTTCCTGTCCTGGGGGATTCTGCGGCTGGTGACGGCTGTCGTATCGGGAATCGGGCTGTCCTTCAGCCTCCAGGCCAATGTGGTGTGGATTTCCGTGGGCTTCTGCTTCCTGATTGGCGTGGTGTTCGGGCTGTACCCGGCCAACAAGGCGGCCAAAATGGCGCCCATCGATGCACTGCACTACGGCGGATGAAAGGAGAAAACCATGTTAAGTTCAAAAAAACATCGATTTCAGCAACAAAAAAAGCAGCTGCCCGAGAAGGCGGATACGCAAATGCCGGAGCTGGATGTGCAGGACGAGGACCCGCCGAGGCGGAAACGGGAATGGGCCGCCCCTCTGGCGTTCCTGCTGGTGCTGGCCCTGGCCATTGCGGCCCTGCCGACACCCTCTCAGGAGGATGCCAGCGGCCGGGAGGTGGCCCAGGCGGTGCTGTCCGGCAGCCCGGAGCGGGAAACCGTCACCCGGATGCTGTATACCGCGGGAACTTTGTCGGACGAGGACAGCATTTCCGTGAAAATCCCCTGTGATGTGGAGGTCAAAGCGTTTCTGGTATCCAACGGCCAGCGTGTGCAGCAGGGGGATGTGCTGCTGACAGTGGAAAAATCCTCGGTCATGGACTGCATCCGGCAGCTACAGGAGCGGCTGGATGCCCTGGACGATGAAATTGAGGACGAAAAGGATGCGGCGGTGTCCTCCGTCATCTCCGCCCCGGCAGATGCCCGTGTGAAGGAAATTTATGCGGTGAAGGAGAAAGCCGTTGCCGGCACCATGTACCGGCATGGGATGCTTCTGCGGCTCTCCCTGGACGGCCTGATGGCGGTGGATTTGGAAACCGATGGGCTGGAGGCGGGCCAGAGCGTAACGGTTACCCTGCCCGACGGAACGGAGGAGGCCGGCCGGGTCACCAGGGTCCAGGAGGGCATCGCCCACATCACCCTGTCCGATGAGACTGCCCAATATGATGACCCCGTCACCGTCACCGATGAAAGGGGAAAAACAATCGGAACCGGGAATTTAATCATCAACAGCGAGCTTCGCATCACCGGCTACGCCGGAACGGTCTCCCAGGTCTGCGCAGAGGAAGGGAAGAAGGTCAGCAGGGGAGCCACCCTGCTCACGCTGACGGACACCGCCCTCCCGGCCCGGCAGGAGAGCCTGCTGAGACAGCGGGAGGAAATGGAGGCGCAGCTTACCAGTCTGATTCAGATGTACCAGGACGGCTGCATTTACAGCGAATTTGAGGGAATTGTCTCCGGCGTGGACGAAACCCTGGTGAAGGAGCTGGCATTTGAGGAAGCGGGGTATCAGGTGGTGCTGCTGTCCAACGTCACAGACGGTGGCACAGAGCCGGAAGGCACGGACTCCGGCCCCCTTGAAGGGGACCCGTCGGAGCCGTCGGACCCCTTCAAGGGGGCCGGAGTCCCTCAGAGCCGTCAGAACCCTCGGAACCGTCAGAACCCTCCGAGCCCACCGAGCCAGCAGAACCCTCGGAACCGGGGAATCCCGCCGATTACACCAACTACGGTGCAGTGGTCACAGCGGTATCCTATGGGGCTGTTTCCATTCAGGCAACGCCTGCGCCGGTGTCTTTATCCAGCTATAGGGATTTGTCCGGCCTGGACCAGTCCCAGATGACCCAGCCTGCCAGCCTCCCCGGTGCAACGGTCTATACCTGCGGCGAAAACGGCTGGGCGGCGGGGGATTTGTCCCAGGTGACGGCAGGGGATATTCTGGTGCTGTCCTATGACGCTGGCGGCAATCTGGTGTGGATTATCCGAAGCCCCGGAGCCTCCGGCGGCGGAATGCCCACTGAAGGGGGCCAGGAAATGCCCGGCGGCGCAGCCAGCGGAACGCCCTCCCCAAGCGGAGGCGGCGTGCAGCAGATTGAGAAAATCCCCACAGAGCCCCTGGAGGAAACCACAGCCTGCGCCCTGGTGCCGGTGGAAACGGTCACCGTCACCGTCAGCATTGACGAGCTGGATGTCCGCCGCATCCGGGAGGGCATGACGGCCCAGGTGACCCTGGATGCCATCCCGGGCCAGAGCTTCCCGGCAGCCGTTGCAGAGGTTGCAGCGGAGGGCGAAAGCGACGGCGGCAGCACAAAGTATGAAGCCGTCATCGCCATGGACCGGACGGAAAAAATGCTGGCCGGCATGACCGCCTCTGTTGCGCTGGCGCTGGAGCAGCGGGAGGACTGCCTGACGGTCCCGGCGGAGGCCCTGCAGGAGACCGACGGCGCAACCGTGCTGTATACCACCTACGATGCAGAAACGGACACCCTGGGCAGCCCTGTGGAGGTGGAAACCGGCCTCAGTGACGGCAGCGCCGTGGAAATCCTGTCCGGCCTTTCTCAGGGGGATTCCTTCTACTACCGCTATGCCGATACCATCGTCTATTCCTTCCTTCCAAACATTTAGCAAGCCCCTGATATCCGCTCTTGTACTATTGACAAATACATAGTATAATGGGAAAAACAATGGGCTCAAGGAACAGCCGTTCCGGCCGGAATGGGCCTGGGATATGGATTTGCAGGAGGACAGAAAATGAACAGCAAGCAGTGGCAGGACCCCCGGTTTTTGCAGATGGGAAGGGAACAGGAGCGGGCCTACTTTATCCCCTATGACAGCCGGGAGGCGGCGCTTAAAGGGCGCAGGGAGGACTCGGGGCTTTTTCAGCTGCTGAACGGGACCTGGGATTTTGCATACTTCCCGGCCTGGTATGAGCTGCCGGAGCAGATTACGCACTGGGACAAGCTCCCCGTTCCCTCGAACTGGCAGATGCACGGGTATGACAGCCCCTGCTATACCAACCTGAATTACCCCTATCCGGTGGATATTCCCTATGTCCCCGACCAAAACCCCTGCGGGGTGTACCGCCGCTTTTTCACGGTGGAGCAGCAGGAGAAGGAGCTTTACCTGATGTTCGAGGGGGTAAACGCCTGCTTCTATCTGTACATCAACGGGGCAGAGGTGGGCTACAGCCAGGGAAGCCACTGTATGTCGGAGTTCCGGATTACCCCCTATCTGCACCCCGGTGAAAACGAGATTCGGGTGGCGGTGCTGAAATGGTGCGACGGCAGCTACCTGGAGGACCAGGATTTTCTCCGGCTTTCCGGCATTTTCCGGGATGTTTACCTGCTGTACCGGAGTAAAAACCATTTGCAGGATATGGAAATCCACACCGGCCTGACGGAGCTGACAGCCCGGATGCGCTTCTGCGCCGGGGAAGGGGAGGCCACGGTTTCCCTGCTGGACGGCGAAAAATGCCTGATGCAGCAGACCGTCAAGGACGGCTGCGTCCGCTTTACCCTCCCGGATGCAAGGCCCTGGAGCAGCGAAAGCCCCAATCTGTACACCCTGCTGGTGGCCTGCGGGGGAGAGTATATTCCCTTCCCGGTGGGCTTCCGGACCATCGGGGTTTCCGACCGGGGCGAGCTGCTGATCAACGGGAAAAGCGTCAAGCTCAAGGGCGTCAACCACCACGATACCCACCCCACAAAGGGCCATGTCCTGGACGCTGAGGACATGGAGCGGGACCTGTATCTGATGAAGCGGCTGAACATCAACACCATCCGGACCTCCCACTATCCCCCTGCGCCGGAATTTCTGCGGCTGTGCGACAAGCTGGGCTTCTATGTTGTGGACGAGGCCGACCTGGAAATGCACGGCTTTACCACCAAGGACACCGGCTGCTGCTACCACACCTATGACCCCCAGTGGCCCACGGACCACCCGGACTGGGGGGAGGCCTTGATGGAGCGGCTGAGAAGAATGGTGGAGCGGGACAAAAACAGCCCCTGCGTCATCATGTGGTCCCTGGGCAACGAGTCCGGCTACGGCGCTCACTTTGACACCATGGCAAAATGGGCCAAAAGCCGGGACCCGGAGCGGCTGGTCCACTACGAAAGAGCCTGGCAGGCAAACAATCCCCCCTGGTTCGATGTCATCAGCAGTATGTACGTATCGGTGCCGGACCTGGAAAAGGAGGGCAGCAGCCAGGACAAGCGGCCCTATTTCCTCTGCGAATACGCCCACGCCATGGGAAACGGCCCCGGAGACCTGTGGGACTACCAGCAGCTGTTTGACCGCTACCCCCGGCTCATCGGCGGCTGCATCTGGGAGTGGGCAGACCACGCCGTGTGCAGGGACGGAAAATATTACTACGGCGGCGACTTTGGCGAGCTGACCCACGACCGCAATTTCTGCGTGGACGGACTGGTGTCGGCCCAGCGGACGCTGAAGGCCGGCTCCCTGGAGGCCAAGGCCGCCTACCAGCCCCTGTATGCCGAACTGGCACCGGCAAGCGGTGAGCATCCCCTGGTCCGGCTGACCAACCGCTTTGGTTTTACCAACCTGAAGGAATACGAGCTGCGCTGGTCCGTGGAGCTGGACGGCCTGGCCGTCCGGCAGGGGAGCCTTACCCTGGACCTGGCACCCGGGGCCTCCTGCCTGTGGCAGGTGCCGGTGCCGCCGGAGGAGCAGTGCCGCCTGGGGCGGTATCTGAACCTGTCCCTGGTGCGAAAGGCCCCCTGCGCCTGGGCGGAGGCGGGCTATGAAATTGCCATGTGCCAGCTTCCTCTGGCGTTCACGCCGGTGGCGCAAACTGAGCCCTGCCGGGAGGAAGCCTGGCAGGTCTCCGAGGCGGACAATAAAATCCACATTCGCAACCCGGCCGGGGACGGCTACACCTTCCACAAGATACGGGGCACCCTGTGCGGAATATGGAAAAAGGGGAGAAATCTCCTGCTGGACCATATGCACCTGACCCTGTGGCGGGCCCCCACGGACAATGACCGCCATATCAAGAACAAATGGGGCCTGTTTGAGGATAACTGCGCCGGCTGGAATCTGAACCGGCTGTTCGATAAGTGCTACGCCGTGGCCTGGGAGCAGAACGGCGACGGCGTGACGGTTGCGGTATCGGGCAGCCTGGCCGGCATAGCCAGAGAGCCTGTCGTCCGCTATCAGGCCCGGTACCGGGTGGACCGGGGAGGCGTTCTCCACGTGGCGGTGGATGGGGATGTGAACGAAAAGACCGTGTGGCTGCCCCGGTTCGGATTTGAAATGACCCTGCCCCACTCCATGGAAGAGCTGGAGTATTACGGCATGGGTCCCTATGAAAACTACCGGGATATGTGCCACCATGTCAAAATGGGGCGGTATGCCTCCACGGTCACCGGCGAATACGTCCCCTACGTCAAGCCCCAGGAGCACGGCAACCACACGGCGGTCCGGTGCCTGCGCATCAGCGACCGGCAGACAGGCCGGACCCTCCGGGTCCGGGCGGACGGCGCACTGGAATTCCAGGCCTCCCACTATACCGCCCGGGAGCTGACGGAGAAAAAGCACCACTTTGAGCTGGAGCAGGGAGAAACCTATCTGCGCCTGGACTATCGGGTAAGCGGCATCGGCTCCAACAGCTGCGGCCCGGAGCTGCTGGAAAAATACCGGCTCAGCGAGAAGAAGCTCCGCTTCGGCTTCTCTCTGGAGCTGCTTTGAGTGGCAGGGCGGAGAATTTCTTGTCAATATATACAATCTGAAAATATTTTTTTGTTCAAGGTGTTGACAAATGGATTTCCCGGGTGTATGATGCTCCCGTAAGGCAACGACGTCTTAGAGTGAAAGCTCTGGGGCGTCGTTGTCTTTTTTTGCATTTTGAGAAAAGCCACAGCAGGAGGAAATAATCATGGAAAAGAAAGAACAGCTTTATGAGGGCAAGGCCAAAAAGGTATTCGCCACCCAGGACCCGGCGCTGCTGATTGTGCAGTATAAGGACGATGCCACCGCCTTCAACGGGCTGAAAAAGGGGACCATTGCCGGAAAGGGCGTCATCAACAACCAGATGAGCAATCGCCTGATGAAAATGCTGGAGGCCGAGGGCATTCCCACCCACCTGGTGGAGGAGCTCAGCCAGCGGGAGACCCTGGTCAGGCGGGTGCAGATTGTCCCCCTGGAGGTCATCGTCCGCAACATCGCCGCCGGGTCCTTCGCCAAGCGCTACGGCGTGGAGGAGGGGACCGTATTCGACCAGCCCACCATCGAATTTTCCTATAAAAACGATGCCCTGGGGGACCCTCTGTGCAATGCCTATCACGCCGAGGCGCTGAAGCTGGCCACGGAGGCGGAGCTTGCGGCCATCCGGGACTATGCCTTCCGAATCAACGCCCTGCTGAAGAAATTCTGGCGGGAATGCGGTGTGACCCTGGTGGACTTCAAGCTGGAATTTGGCAGACTGCCGGACGGCACCATCGTGCTGGCCGACGAAATCAGCCCCGACACCTGCCGCCTGTGGGACTCCAAAACCGGGGAAAAGCTGGATAAGGACCGGTTCCGCCGGGACCTGGGCGGCGTGGAGGAGGCCTATGCGGAGATTATGCAGCGCCTGAACGCCAGGCTGGGAGCGCAGGCATGAGCATCCATGAGGAATGCGGCGTCTTTGGCGTCTTCTGCCCCGGGGCGGAGGACGTGGCCGGACTTGTCTACTACGGGCTCTATGCCCTGCAGCACCGGGGCCAGGAGGGCTGCGGCATTGTGGTCAATGACGACGGCGTGTTTGTATCCCACAAGGGCCTGGGCCTGGTCAGCGAGATTTTTACCAACGATGAGATGAAGCGCTTCCCCAGGGCCTCCATGGCGGTGGGCCATGTCCGCTACGGAACCACCGGGGCCAACGAGCTGAGCAACTGCCAGCCCATTCAGGTGAACCATCTGAAGGGGAAGCTGGCCCTGGCCCACAACGGCAATCTGAGCAATGCGCTGACCCTGCGCCGGGAGCTGGAGCTGTCCGGGGCGATTTTCCACACCACCTCCGACACGGAAACCATCGCCTATGTCATCACCCGGGAGCGGATTACGGCCCCCTCCATTGAGCTTGCGGTGAGCCGGGCCATGGATAAGCTGGAGGGCGCCTATTCTCTGGTGATGATGTCCGCCACGAAGCTCATCGCCGCCCGGGACCCCACCGGCTTCCGGCCGCTGTGCTACGGCACCATGGAGGACGGCAGCTTTGTGGTGGCGTCGGAGAGCTGCGCCCTGGGGGCCGTGGGAGCGGTGTTTCAGCGGGACATCCTGCCCGGCGAGATTGTAATTTTTGACGGGGAGGGGCTTCGCTTTGACAGGAGCCACTGCGGCCGGGCCCCTCACCGGCTGTGTATTTTTGAGCACATCTATTTTGCCCGCCCGGATTCCGTGATTGAGGGTGTCTGCGTCCATGAATCCCGGAAGCAGGCGGGGCGGCTGCTGGCCAGGGCCCACCCGGCCGATGCGGACATTGTCATCGGCGTGCCGGACTCCGGGCTGGATGCGGCCCTGGGCTTTTCCCAGGCATCGGGGATTCCCTACGGCATGGGGCTGATTAAGAACAAGTACATCGGCAGAACCTTCATCTCCCCCGGCCAGGACAACCGGGTGGACAAGGTCCGCATCAAGCTCAGCCCGGTGGAGCAGGAGGTCCGGGGAAAGCGGGTGGTCCTCATCGACGACTCCATTGTCCGGGGAACCACCTCAGAGCGGATTGTGAAGCTGCTGCGCAGCGCCGGGGCTACCGAGATTCATATGCGCATTTCGGCCCCTCCGTTCCGGTATCCCTGCTATTACGGCACCGACATCGACTCCCAGGAGCACCTGATTGCCTGCCACCACAGCGTGGAGGAAATTGCAGCCATCATCGGGGCGGACAGCCTGGGGTATCTTCCCCTGGAGGCCCTGCCTGCGCTGATAGGCGGCGGAGACTTTTGCAGCGCCTGCTTCTGCGGGGACTATCCAACGTCGGTTCCCGCCGACACCCGGAAGGACCAGTTTGAGCAGAAGCTGTCCCGCCGAAAGGAGGCCGCCCTGTGATTATGGAATATGACCGGAAGCTGGTTTTGGAGGATGGCACGTCGTTTTACGGCTGCAGCTTCGGCGCAGACCGGGAGGTTCTGGCGGAGGTGGTGTTTAACACCTCCATGGTGGGCTATCAGGAGATTTTGTCCGACCCCAGCTACACCGGCCAGGCGGTGGTAATGACCTATCCGCTGATTGGCAACTACGGAATGTGCCGGGAGGACTACGAAACGGACACCCCCACCGTCACCGCCATGATTGTCCGGGAGTACAACCCCGAGCCCTCCAATTTCCGAAGCGAGGAAACTCTGGATGCGGTGATGCGGCGCTTTGGCATTGTGGGGCTGGCGGGGGTGGACACCCGGCAGCTGGCCCGCCATATCCGGGACAGAGGCACCTGCAAGGCCCTGATTACCCGGGGCGATACGCCAACCATCGCCTGCATTGCGTTTCTGCGGGGAAAAGACCTGCCCCGCGACCAGATTGCCCGGGTCAGCACGAAAGATACCTGGCGTTCCCCGGCGGACAAAGGACGGCTTCATGTGGCAGCGGTGGACTGCGGGATGAAGAAAAACATTCTGCGAAGCCTCAACGCCAGAGGCTGCGACGTGACGGTCCTTCCCTGGACGGTGACGGCGGAGGCGGTGGCGGCCCTGAAGCCCGATGGCCTCTTCCTGTCCAACGGCCCCGGGGACCCGGCGGATGCCGCCCCGGTGATTGCGCTGGTCCGGCAGCTTCGGGGGAAACTTCCCATATTCGGCATCTGCCTGGGCCACCAGATTCTGGCCCTTGCCTGCGGGGCGGAAACCTACAAGCTGAAATTCGGCCACCGGGGCGGCAACCACCCGGTGAAAAATTTGAAAACCGGCAGAGTGGAAATCACAGCCCAGAACCACTCCTATGCCGTCCGGCCGGAGAGCCTGGCGGGGACCGGGCTGGAGGTGACCCACGTGAACCTGCTGGACGGGACCGTGGAGGGCCTGTGCAGCAGGGAGGACCGGGTCCTTTCCGTCCAGTACCACCCGGAAAGCGCCCCCGGTCCCCAGGACAGCGGCTATTTGTTTGATGAATTTATCGCCATGATGGAGGAAGCCGGCCATGCCTAAACGAACAGATATCAAAAAAATCCTGGTCATCGGCTCCGGCCCCATTGTCATCGGCCAGGCGGCGGAGTTTGACTATGCCGGCACCCAGGCCTGCCTTGCGCTGAAGGAGGAGGGCTATGAGGTGGTGCTGTGCAACTGCAATCCCGCCACCATTATGACGGACCCCTCCATTGCGGACAAGGTCTATATGGAGCCGCTGACCCTGGAATACATGGCCCGGATTCTGCGCTATGAGCGGCCGGATGCCATTATCCCCGGCCTGGGCGGGCAGACGGGCCTGAACCTGGCCATGCAGCTGGAAAAAAAGGGGGTTTTGAAGGAGTGCCGTGTGGAGCTCCTGGGAACCCCCAGCCGGAGCATCGAAATGGCGGAGGACCGGGAGCGCTTCAAGGAGCTGTGCCAGCGCCTGGGGGAGCCGGTCCTGCCCTCTCAGATTGCCAACTCCCTGGAGGAGGGGATTGGGGCGGCCCGGGCCATTGGCTATCCGGTGGTGCTGCGGCCGGCATTCACCCTGGGCGGCACCGGCGGCGGCTTTGCAGACGATGAAGCCCAGCTCCGGGCGCTGATGAGCAATGCGCTGACCCTGTCGCCCGTCCACCAGGTGCTGGTGGAAAAGTCCATCCGGGGCTACAAGGAGATTGAATACGAGGTCATGCGGGATGCAAACGACACGGCCATTGCCATCTGCAACATGGAAAATCTGGACCCTGTGGGCATTCACACCGGCGACTCCATTGTGGTGTGCCCCTCCCAGACCCTGACCAACCGGGAGTACCAGATGCTCCGGGACTCCGCCCTGAAGCTGATTCGGGGCCTGGAAATCCAGGGCGGGTGCAACGTGCAGTTTGCCCTGGACCCCAAATCCTTCCAATATTACCTCATCGAGGTCAACCCCCGGGTGTCCCGAAGCTCCGCCCTGGCCTCCAAGGCCAGCGGCTATCCCATCGCCCGGGTGTCCGCCAAAATCTGCGTGGGGCTGCACCTGGACGAAATCCGGCTGGCCAACACCTGCGCCGCCTTTGAACCGGCCCTGGACTATGTGGTGACGAAAATGCCCAGGTTCCCCTTTGACAAGTTCTCCGATGCCAATAACCGCCTGGGCACCCAGATGAAGGCCACCGGCGAGACCATGAGCGTGGGCAGGACCTTTGAGGAAAGCCTGCTCAAGGGCATCCGCTCCCTGGAAATCGGCGTTTTCCATCTGCACATGGCAAAATTTGACCACTGGTCCCGGGAAAGGCTGCTTTCCTACGTCGCAGAGGGGACCGACGACCGCATCTATGCGGTGGCCCAGCTCCTGCGGCTGGGGACCGGGGTGGAAAAAATCGCAGAGGCCACCGGCATTGACCCTTTCTTCCTGCGAAAGCTGGCCGCCATCGTGGACATGGAGCGCACCCTTGCGGCGAGGCCCCACGATACAGCCGCCCTGTTTGCGGCCAAGAAAATGGGCTTTTCCGACCGGGCGGTGGCTTCCCTGTGGCAGACCGGCGAGGGGGAAATCGCCCGGCTGCGCCAGGACAGCGGCATTCGCCCGGGCTACCGGATGATTGACTCCTGCGCCGGGGAATTTGACAGCTACATTCCCTATTTTTACGCCACCTACGAATCGGAGAACGAATCCCGGGTGTCCGGGAAGCGGAAGATTATCGTCCTTGGCTCCGGCCCCATCCGCATTGGCCAGGGGGTGGAATTTGACTATTCCACGGTCCACGCCATTCAGACCATCCAAAAGGAGGGCTACGAGGCCATCATCATCAACAACAACCCGGAAACGGTGTCCACGGACTATACCTGCTCGGACAAGCTGTATTTTGAGCCTCTGACCGTGGAGGATGTGATGAACGTTGTGGACCTGGAGCAGCCCGAGGGGGTCATTGCCTCTCTGGGCGGCCAGACCGCCATTAACCTGGCCCAGCCCCTGGCGGACCGGGGTGTGAACATCATCGGCACGGACTGTGAGGCCATTTCCAGGGCGGAGGACCGCAACGCCTTTGAAAATCTGCTGGAGCAGCTCCACATTCCCCGGGCCAAGGGCTGCGCCGTCACCCGGATTGACGACGGCGTGGCCGCCGCCAGGCAGATTGGCTACCCCGTCCTGGTGCGGCCCAGCTTTGTCCTGGGGGGCCGGGCCATGCAGATTGTGGCAAATGAAAAGCAGCTGCGGCATTACCTGCGCACAGCTGTGGAAATTGACGAGGACAAGCCGGTGCTGGTGGACAAATACATCCGGGGCAGGGAGGTGGAGCTGGACGCTCTGTGCGACGGGGAGGCGGTGTTCGTCCCCGGTATCATGGAGCTGGTGGAGCGCACCGGTGTCCATTCCGGCGATTCCATTTCCGTGTATCCCACCTTTTCCATTTCCGACCGGGTCAAGGGCCTGATTTTGCAGTATGCCAAAAGGCTGGGCCCCGCCATTGGCATCCGGGGGCTGTTCAATATCCAGTTTATCGTGGATGGGCAGGACCGGGTTTATATCATCGAGGTCAACCCCCGGTCCTCCCGGACGGTGCCCTTTCTGAGCAAGGCCACCGGATACCCCCTGGCGGACATTGCCGCCCGGATTGCCCTGGGCCACTGCCTCCGGGACCAGGGAATCGAGCTGCTGTATCCCGATGAAAAGAAGCGGTATTATGTCAAGGCACCGGCCTTTTCCTTTGCCAAGCTCCGGGGGCTGGATGCCTACCTCAGCCCGGAAATGAAGTCCACCGGCGAGGCCATTGGCTACGACAGGAGCCTGACCAGGGCGCTGTACAAGGCCCTGCAGGCCTCGGGCATGAAGCTGCGCAACTACGGCAGCGTGATTGCCACCGTTTCCGACCAGGACAAGGAGGAGGCCCTGCCCCTCATCCGCCGGTTTTATCAGCTGGGCTTCAACATCGAGGCCACCCAGGGCACGGCCCTGTTCCTCCGGGAGCACGGCATCCGGACCAGAATCCTAGCCAAGGTGGACGAGGGCAGCTCGGAAATTCTCGATACCATCCGGCGGGGGTCTGTGGCCTATGTCATCAACACCATGGACGTGCGCAGCGAGGACTATCACACCGGCTCCAGCCAGATTCGCCGGTGCGCCGTGGAAAACGGCGTCACCATGCTCACGGCTCTGGACACCGTCCGTGTGCTGCTGGAGGTCCTGGAGGAAATCACCCTGGGCATTGCGACCATTGATGAATAACATAAAATGCTTATCGGCTTAACTCAGTTTGTCATTGCGAGCCAGTCCTCAGACTGGCGTGGCAATCCGTTTTCCCATGTTTTCCTATGGAAAACATGGGTGGCGGCCTGAGGTCAGGCCGCCCTACAGTCTTTGCTGAGTCATCCCGATAAGCACATAACATAATAGCCGCCCCGGACAGCTGTCCGGGGCGGCTTTGGGACTATGGGTTATTTATGCTTCTTTTTCAGAATGACGGCAATGACGACCAGAGCGGCCAGGCTCAGGACGGCAATTGCGGTCAGCAGCCAGATGTTGCTGGTGTCGCCGGTGAAGGCGGACATGGAGCTGCTTTCGTAGTAGTTGGTGACGGTGAAGCCGTCGTCGGCGCTGCCCTTGATGCGGGCGTGGTACTTGGAGATGCTCTTTTCCTTGATGGAGTATTTGATTTGGTCGCCGTCTTTGTACTTGGGCAGGTCCTCAAAGACGCCCTTCCAGTCGTCGTCCTCGGAGATGACCAGCTTGGTGCCGGTGTACTTGCCGTCGGCGTAGAGGTAAATGGTAATCTCGTCCGGCCGCTTCCCCCGGGAATCCGAGCTGTCCTTCCAGACCTTCTTCACGGGAATCTCCATGGTCACCAGCTCGTGGGTGTTGGTGATGGTGAAGCCCTTGGCCGCATCGCCGGAATACTTCGGGTCGTTGTACTTGTTGACCTTGTCCTCCTTGACGGTGTATTCGATGAGGTTGCCCTTGCTGTCAAATTTATCCAGGTCACGGAAACTGCCCTTCCAGTCTTTTTTGGCAGTAAGCACCAGCTTCTTGCCGGTGTCCTTGCCGTTGGCCAGCAGATGGACGGTGACGCTGTCGGGCCGGAAACCGTCTGCATTCTCTTCATCGTCCCAGACCTTCTTGACGGAGATGTTCACAGGTTCGGGGACAACGTGGGTGTTGGTGATGGTGAAACCCGTTGCTTGGTCACCGGAAACTTTGGAGGTGTATCCGGTAACGGCTTCCTCAGATACGGTGTATTTATCCCCCTTCATCAGCCGAAGCCCTGTAAAGGAGCCTTTCCAGCCGTTGTCCTCGCTCAGGGTGATTGTTTCATTGGTGTCATTGCCGTTTTTATACAGACGGACGGTCACACTGTCGGGACGGATTTTGTCGGAGTTATTGCTGTCATCCCAGTGCTTTTCTACGTTAATGCTGAAAATCTCGTAGGAAACGGTGGGCTTGGGAAAATCAATGGAATCACCGGGCTTACCGCTGCTGTCTTTGGGGGAAAGGGTAGCGGAGGTGTTGGTGTAGAGCCCTGTGGAATTGGGGTTGCTGCCATTGGAATCATAGATACCGTATTTGCCGTCTGCGGTTTTGGGATTCGTCAGCTGGACGGTGTAATTCAGCTGCACAGGGGCGAAGTTGGTAATGGGTTCATTGATGGTCCATACAAAATGTTCATCGCCCTTTTTGTCACCGGGAATGTATTCCACCGTGTAGGCGTAGTCACTGCCAACGGGCTTGAAGCCGTATTTGTTATTTTCTAGTTTAACGGCGTTGTAGCTGACCTCACCCACTTTTAGAATCATGCCGTCGCCATCGACAAAGTCGAAGTTATAATCACCTTCCACATAACCGATGTAGTCCTTTACGACAGAGCCGTTATCGACCAGGTAAAGAATATCATTTTGGATGGATTCAAAGTCGACGGTTTCGTCCTTTGCCAGGAAATTCATAAAGCTGGGTCCCCAGGGATTTCCTTCAGCACCGCTGGACTCTGCGGTCATGGCATAGCAGTGGTATCCGGATTTTGCAAGGTCACAATAGGTTTGATAGGTTAGATACAATGCCTTGTCAACAGAGTTTGCATAGTTCTTTTCAGTATCATTGGGGGTTGCTTTGATAACTTTACCTTCATAAGGATATTCGAATTCAGTACCCTGGCCTTTAACTTGGCCGCCAACGTCAGCAAAGAATTTCATCCAGTCTTCGGGAGGGTTGTTACTGTCATATTTGCTCTCGTAATTTTCGGGACCTGCCCAGTTTGAATAGGTATTGTCATTTAAGAATGTCCAAGCTGTAACGGTGGGGGTCGCATTGTACATATATGTAATGCCATCGCTGACAAAAATCAGATACTTCCGGTCTGCATCCACAGATGTGTCATTGTCCAACATGGTTTTGCCAGCCAGAAGTCCGGCGTGGGTGTTGGTGCCGGACTCGATTTTTTGCTTGATAGCTGCCTCAATGTTACTGTACTGGGTGGACAGATCATAGAAACCGCTGACATTTGCGACCTTATTGAAAATTACCACGCCGACCTTAACAGCGGCATTGTTGCCGGCAATCTGTTCTTTCAACTTATTCAGCATCGACAAAGCCTGGTCCTCAAGGGAAGCACTGGTGGATTTGTCCAGCACAAACACGACATCGGATACCAGCTTTTCCTCGGCGGAGGGCAGGGAAAGGGTCACCCGGGATTTGAAGTTTTCATCCAGATTGGTAGCAGTCTTGGACTGGGAAACACGGTCCTGGTTGTCGGGGAGCGAAGGAGGAACGACTGGCTCAAACTCTGGAACCTCCGGAAGCGGGGTAATCAGGCTGGTGAAAAACTGTTCCGCTGCCTCCAGCTTGCTAAGATTCAGGGCTTCCTTGCTGGTGAGGGTGTCCAGCTCGGCACGAATGGGCAGCAGATTGTCGTTATAGATGGCATTCAGCTGCTCAGTGGTCAGTGCTTTCAGTTCTTCTTGACTGGGCAGTGCATCTATCCGGGCTTGCAGAGCTGCCAGGGCTTCCAGGCTTGTCAGCCGGGCAAGGAGGGCGGCATCCACCTGGGCCTTTTCTTCGGCGGTCAAAGCATCATAGGCCTCCCGGGCCGCAGCGGCGGCTTCTGCCTGTGCGGCCAGCTCCTCAGGGGTAGCTACAGTTTCGGGCAGGGCTTTCAGCTTGGCGTTCACAGTCTGGACGTTTTCCCCCACAGGGGGTGTGCTGTCCTGTGTATCGTCCTGGGTCGGGGGAGCGATTTGGTTTCTCAGTGCTTCCAGCTTTGTTTTCCGCTCCTGGGCGACTTGACCCTTATCCTCGTCGGACAGGGCGTCATAGTCAGCCAATACCTTTTCAATCTGCGCCATTACTTCGTCGGTAAGTCCCTCGGCGGAGTAGGTGCCCTCCAATTCTTTCAGCAGGTCCAGAACCTTCTGGACGGCTTCAGACACAGCAGGAGCGGGGGCAGGCCCTGTGGTACTGGCGCAGACTGCATAGTTGTCCTTGCAAACAGGGCAGGCTTCATCGATGGAACCCTCGCTGCACTTGGTCACACAGGTGCAGGTATCCTGCTCGGCTGCTTTCTGGGCTAGGCTTCCAGGCTGGCACTCGCTGCAGGAATGCTCGCATTCATGGCCCTCTACGGCTGCCTGGTAGCCACAGGCGGAGTCGTGCTTGTGGTTGCAATGCTCCGGAACAGCGGCAACGTAGCCACAGCCATCGGTATGGTTAATGCTTCCATCGCCGTTGGTGTCCGTGCATGAGCAGGGCACCCCATCCGTTGCGGCAACATAGCCGCAGTTATCGTCATGCTCATGCTTGCATGGCTGTGCTTCCACTTTTTCTACGTACTTGCACGTGTCGTCATGCTTCGGGTGACAAGCAGGCAAGTCCTCGGCGAACACCTGGGTGGGCAGATACCCCACCAGCAGGCACACTGCCATCAGCAGTGCAAAAACCTTTCTTTTCATAATATGTTCCTCCTAATCCGATAAAATAATCCATAGCATAGCTTCACACTTTACTCTACTGTAAATATACCACACTCCTTTGAAAAAGTATAGTTAAGATTTGATTAACATTACCAAAATTTTCGACAATGCCCCGGAATTTTCCCCGGGTTTGGAAAAGGGGATATTCCCCACTTTTTTTGACTTGTCCTGTCATAGGACAACAAACTGCTGCAAACAATATATCATTATCCGTGTCCTATGTCAAGACAAGGAGTGATTTTGTGGCGAGAATTATTGACGGAACTGAAATGAACATGATTGGCGGCCGGCTGCGGGAGCTGCGCCTGAAGCGGGGACTGAGCCAGCAGGCCCTGTCCAACAGGCTGGAAATGCTGGCAATCTATGTCTGCCGGGGCTCCATTTCCCGCATCGAGGACAAGCAGAGAACCGTTTCGGATATTGAGCTGTACGGCTTTTCCAAGGTCCTGAACGTGCCAATCGGGGACCTGTTTGAGGAAAGGGAGGATTAAGGCCGGTATGCGCCATGCTTGACCCTCCGGTCCCCGGGGTAGAAGGAGGGATTTGAGTGCCGAATTTCCCTTCCGTGGGACGGGAAATTCGTAAGGTGGGCGGCCAGTTTTTGAACTGGCCGCCGCCAATATGCCACCGGCATATTGGATTTGATGGGTTCAAATCCTCCTTACGGCAAAAAAGAACGACCATACCTTTGGTATGGTCGTTCTTTTTTGGCGGAGAAGGAGGGATTTGAACCCTCGATACCCTTTTGGGGTATACACGATTTCCAATCGTGCGCGCTCGGCCACTACGCGACTTCTCCATCACGTCGTCTTCCGTGCCGACTCGCCTATCATACACGATGGAGGGGGTTTTGTCAAGCATTATTTTTACTTTTTTCGAAGGATTTTCTATATCCCCGGTTCCGCCCACAAACGCCCGGAACCGGTTGCATTTTTCTGCGGAATTTGCTATAATTCCAAAATCTGACAAAAGAGATGGAGCGTCTGCTATGGTTTTTTCGAGCCTGATTTTTTTGTACGGCTTTTTCTCCCTGTCCCTGGCGGCCTGTGCCCTGTGCCGGAGCCGACGGGTCCAGAATGGGGTGCTGCTGGTTTTCTCCCTGGTGTTCTACGCCTGGGGAGAGCCCAGGTATGTGCTGCTTCTGATGTTCATGGCCTTCGCCTCCTGGGCCTGCGCCCTGGGGGTGGACCGGGCGCAGAGCAGGGCAGGGAAGGGCCTGTGGGTGGCCCTGGCCGCCGTCATCGACATCGGCCTCATCGGCTGGTTTAAGTATGCGGGGCTGATCTGCGGCATTTTCGGGCCGGTGCCGGAGCTGGTGGAGCGCATCGCCCTGCCCATCGGCATTTCCTTCTATACCTTCCAGCTGCTGAGCTATGTGGTGGATGTGTACCGGGGGGACGCCCGGGCCCAGGGGAGCTACTGGAATGTGCTGCTGTATGCGGCGCTGTTTCACCAGTGCATTGCCGGACCCATCGTCCGCTACAAGACCATCGACCGGGAGCTGTTCGGCAGCGAGCCCCGCCGCCCGGAGGTGGCCGCCGGTGTCTCCCGGTTCTGCACCGGCCTTGGGAAAAAGGTGCTGCTGGCCAACCCCTGCGGAGCTCTGGCGGATGCCATGCTCCTGGCGGACAGCACGGCGGCGGACCCGGGGCTGCTGGCCTCCAATTTGCAGCAGCTGGGGCAGCTGTCGGTGCTGGGGGCCTGGCTGGGCATTGCCGCCTATGGGCTGCACATCTACCTGGATTTTTCCGCCTACTCCGACATGGCCATCGGCATGGGCCGGATGCTGGGGCTGCACTATCCGGAAAATTTCAACTATCCCTACATCTCCCGTACGGTGACGGAATTCTGGCGGCGGTGGCACATGAGCCTGGGTACCTTCTTCCGGGACTATGTCTACATCCCCCTGGGCGGCAACCGGGGCAGCTTCGCCCGGGTGACCCTCAACACCCTGGCCGTGTGGGCGCTGACGGGCCTGTGGCACGGGGCCAGCTGGAATTTCCTGCTGTGGGGGCTGTGGTTCTTCGTGTTTTTGATGCTGGAGCGGCTGTTTTTGAAAAAATGGCTGGAAAGGCTGCCGGTGCTCTCCAACCTCTATCTGCTGGTGGTGGTGCTGCTGGGGTGGGTGATTTTCCGGTTTTCCAATCTGGAGCTGGGCGGGATGCTGGCAAGGTCCCTGTTCGGCCTCAACGGCAACGCCCTTTCCAGCTTTACAGACGAGATTCAGCTGAAAAGCCACGCCTTCCTGCTGCTGGCCGCCGTCCTGGCCTCCACGCCGGTGATGCACGCCGTCAAGCAGCGGGCGGAGGCGCGGCTCCGGGAGGGGACGCTGGCGGGGAGGCTCTGGGATGTGACGGTTTACGCCCTGCTTCCCGCCGTGCTGCTTCTGCTGTCCACCGCCAATCTGGTGGGGGACAGCTACAATCCCTTCCTGTATTTCCAATTCTGAGGTGTCATCTATGGGTAATCAAAATCAAAACCGAACCCCCTCCTGGAAGCTGGCCATTCCCTTTTTCCTGGTGCTGGGGCTGCTGACGGCGGTCTCCCTGATCATCCCCCTGCGGCCTACTCAGTCCCAGGCGGAAAAGCGGAATTTGGCGGAGTTTCCGGATTTTTCCATGGAAAATCTTCTGTCCGGGGATTATTTTGACGATATTTCCCTGTGGTTTTCCGACACCTTCCCGGGCCGGGAGGGGTGGCTGAGCCTGGCGGCCTATACCCAGTCCTTCCAGGGGTATTCGGACATCGCCATTGTCACGGACCTGCCCCAGGCGGAGACCGTGCCGGAGTACCGGCCTCCCAGGGAACCGGAAGCCTCTGAACCGGACCCGGCGGCCACGGAGCCGGAGGAAACTGAGGCACCGGAGTGGGGCGGCGTGGATGCCGGGGAGGAGGCGGACATCAACATTGCCGGGTCCATCATCCAAATCGGCGACGCTATGTACAGCGCCCTGGGCTTCTCCCAGACCGAAAGCGACCGCTATATCGCCGCCGTCAACGACTTTGTCCAGGCGGTGGAGGACCTGGACGTCACCGTGGTCAGCGCCCCGGCGCCGACGGCCATTGGCATTCTGGTGGAGGAGCAGTTCCAGGAGAAGCTCCACAGCGTCAGCCAGGAAAAGACCCTGGCCTACCTTCACGACGGCATGGACAGCAGCGTGGTGAAGGTGGACACGGTGTCTGCCCTCCGGGCCCACAACAGCGAGTACATCTACTTCCGCACGGACCACCACTGGACCGCCCTGGGGGCGTACTACAGCTACCGGGCGGTCTGCCAGGCCCTGGGCATGGAGCCGGTGGAGCTGGATGCCATGGAGGCCTGGGACCAGGGAGAGTTCGTGGGCAGCCAGTTCGGCCGGGCGGCCCGGCCCCAAAAGCTGAAGCACGATAATGTGGTAGCCTACATTCCCAAGGGGAATATCGTCAACACGGTCACCGAGAAAAACGGTGCAGGCGGCTTTGAATACCCCCTGCTGGCGGACACCACCCAGCGAAACAAAAACGCCAAGTACCTGGTGTTCGGCACCGACTGGCCCAAGGCCCATATCGAAAACCGCAGTCTCCCGGCGGATGCCCCCAGCTGCGTGGTGGTGAAGGACTCCTTCGGCAACTGCTTTGCCCCCTTCCTGACCCAGAACTTCCGCAATGTCTATTCCCTGGACTACCGCAAATTCCGGGAAAAGCCCCTGACCGAATTTGTGGAGGAATACGACATCGACTGCGTCATTTTCATGCCCTACCTGACGGCCACCCAGTCCGGCCAGGGGACAAAGATGATTCGCAGCATCGCCCTGGGGTCGGGAAAGTAAAAAAAGTATGTCATTGCGAACCAGCGCGCACGCTGGTTTCACAATGACAGGATAAAAAACTGCCGCCCAAAAATTCGGGCGGCAGTTTTTCATTTACACGTTCAGCAAAAGCCGGACAATGTAGATTAGTGCTAGATGGGCGGGGTAGAAGCCATAGAAAATCCACTTGGGAACCTTAATGCGGGTTTTGGTTTTGAAGAAAATCAGGGGTAGAGCAAACAGGGCGAACACTTCAAACCCTATGGCGTGGTTTCCAATGATGAGGGCAAGGGGGTCCTCTATATAGCCGTTAAAGGCAGCAGGAAGATAGACTAGGGTGTAGAGCAGCATTCCAAGGCCGGGCTTGTTTCTGCACAGGTAGAAAATCAGCATCAAAATAATGCCATTGGAGGAATAGTCCAGATTCACAAAGCTGGCGAACAGGAAGCAGCAAATAAAGACCCACCATTTCTTTTCTTTCAATCCCCACATGGCCAGGAGACTCACAAATAAAGTGAAGTAGATATTCCAGACGGTGGCATTTTCCCAAAAGTCATGGGGATGAAAAGCCAGCACGTAAACGGGCTGGGAGATCAGGGCAAAAATGCCAAGGCGGGTTAAGTACTTTTTGATGTCATGGGTATAGAGCAAGCCGACGGTCAGGCAGTAGCAGAAAATTGGGAAGGCAATTCTGCCGATCCATCTGAAAATAGGATATTGCGGAAAGAAGGCTGTCCCAACGTGATCGATGGTCATGGCAATCACGGCAATCAGCTTTAAAAAATTGGTATCTAAGTTTGTTTTCAGTTTTGCTTCAGTGGTCATTCTTACGCTCCTAAACTTTGTTTTTTTACAGCAGCCGAATTCCCGCTGCCTCGCAGGCTTCCACGGTCTGTGCATCCCAGACGCTGGACTGGACCTCGCCGATGTGGGCGCAGCCCATCATCAGCATGGCAAGTCTCGACTGGCCGATGCCGCCGCCGATGGTCAGGGGCAGCTCGCCCCCCAGAAGCATCCGGTGGAAGGGCAGGGTCCGGCGGTCGTCGCAGCCGGATTCCCGCAGCTGCCGGTCCAGGGCCTCGGCATCCACCCGGATGCCCATGGAGGAGATTTCCAATGCCCGGTCCAGCACCTCGTCCCAGAAGAAAATGTCGCAGTTCAGGCTCCAGTCGTCATAGTCCGGGGCCCGGCCGTCGTGGGGCTTGCCGGACCGGAGGCATCGGCCAATCTGCATGATGCAGGCGGTTTTGTGCTCCCGGACGTAGGCCTTTTCCCGCTGGGAGCCGGTGGGCAGGTCCGGGTACATATCCTCCAACGCCTGGGAGGTGATGAAGGATACCTCCCGGCTCAGCTCCGTGCGCAGCTGGGGATAGCGGACGTGGAGCCGGTCGTTGGTGTCGCAGATAGCCCGGACAATGGCCCGGACAATGAGCTTCAAATATTCCGAGTTCCGGTTTTCCCGGGTAATGACCTTTTCCCAGTCCCACTGGTCCACGTAGATGGAGTGGACGTTGTCCAGGTCCTCGTCCCGGCGGATGGCGTTCATGTCGGTGTACAGGCCGTTGCCGACGGTGAAATTGTACCGCTTCAGCGCCAGACGCTTCCACTTGGCCAGGGAGTGGACCACCTGGGCATCGGCACCCACGGCGGGCACATCGAAGGCCACCGGCCGCTCGTAGCCGTTCAGATTGTCGTTGAGGCCCGAATCCCCGGTGACGAACAGGGGAGCGGACACCCGCTTTAGGTTCAGTGCAGCGGAGAATTCCTCCTGGAAGGTCTCCTTGATGTAGGCAATGGCCCGCTGGGTGTCGTAGGGGTCCAGCCGGGGCTGATAGTCCCTGGGAATGTAAACTTGATTCATATGTCAACCACCCTCACAGATAATATTCTTCTATTGTAGCGAATTTTCAGAGAAAATCAAGGAAAAATTTCCGCTGTTATTCGATGAGCGTGGGCGTTGTTTCCGGGGAAGACACAAGCCGCTTTTCCCCAATGACCACCTCGTAGGGGCCGTTGTTTTTGGTGGTCAGAAGGGGCTGAAAGCCGTTTTTGAGCCAGAAATGCTCTGACTGGGGATTGCCCTTGACCCAGCCCAGGCGGATGGAGCGATAGCCCAGCCCCGCCAGGCAGGCGGTCAGCTCCCCGATGAGGGCCGACCCCAGCCCCTGGCCCTGGGTGGAGCGGTCGGTCATAAAAAAGCCGAGAAAGGCGATGCCGGGATTGGGGGAGTCGCGAATCAAATCCATCACGGCCACCAGGGTATCGCCTGCAAAGTAGCCCACATAGAATTTATCCGCCATGGTTTTCCCCGGCGGCAGGGCCTGCATATCCTCCAAAATCGACGCTCTGGTCACGGCCGGCGGGCAGTGCCGGTAAAACAGGGGATTCCCGGCGCACAGGGCGTACACCGCCTCCACATCATGGTCACTCAGCAGCCGCACGGTGAAGCGGCTGGAAAAAGCGGAAACGTCCAATGGATACCCTCCTTTCAAGGGTGCTTTTCAATAAATTCCGTCACAATATGCCGGTATCGGTCCGGGTCTGACAGGTAGCTGATGCCGTGGTCCGCCCCGGGGAAGGTGTATTTTTCAATCATGGCCCGGTTGGCGTTCTGAATATCGCCGCTCATTTCGCAGGGGACAAAGCCGTCGGCCTCGCCGTGGAGCAGCAGAATAGGGGCCTCGGTGTTGGCCGCCGCCCGGACCGGGTCGCTTTCCCTCAGGTCGAAGCCGCCGAACAGCTTGGCCCCCAGCACCGCTAGATGCCAGGACAGCCAGCCGGGGAAGCCCATTTTTTCGCTGACCCGGCGGATGATTTTCTTGGGAGTGGAGTAGGGGCAGTCGGCAATGATGGCCCGGACGTTTTCCGGAAGCCCCAGCTCCGAGGCCATCAGCACCGTGGAGGCCCCCATGGAAATGCCGTAGAGCAGCAGCCTCGTCTGCTGGCCAAACCGCTCCAGCACAAAATCCACCCAGCTGAGCACATCCTGCCGCTCCCGGATGCCCATGGTGATGGTCCGGCCCTGGCTGCCGCCGTGGGCCCGCTGGTCCACCAGCAGCAGATTGTGGCCCAGCCGGGCGGCCAGCTCGCAGTAGCAGCACAGGTCCGTCAGGGGAGAGCTGCGGTAGCCGTGAAAGCAGATATCCACCGGGGCCCCGCTGCGCAGATGGTAGTACCGCCCCGTCAGCTTCAGCCCGTCCTGGGAGCAGACGGAAACCGCCTCAAAGGGACTGTCCGCCAGTGCCACGAAAATCCGTTCCATATCCTCCCGATAGGCCTGGCACCGGGCCAGGTCCGGCGCATGGAGGTACTCCCGCTTTTTGTAGGGGGAGTAGAAGGCCTTCCGGTAGGCATACCAGGCACCGCCCAGGACCGGGAACAGAAAAATGCACAGCAGGACAGGAAAAATCATAGCTTAAAGGCTCCTAACGTAGTTTAGAAGCCCAGGGAAGCTGCCGTGGGGATAGACGCTGATGTCCACGTTCTGCTTGTTGATGAGGCAGTCGGTCAGCAGGAACACCTGCATTCCCAGGGTCCCGGCCACCATGTCCTCGGTAACGTCGTTGCCCACCATCAGGCACTGCTCGGGCTTCAAGTCCAGTTTGCCCAGAATTTCCCGGTAATACTCGGGATTGGGCTTGCAGAAGCTGGAATTATCGTAGGTGGTGATGAATTCAAAGTCGTTGGGCTCCAGCCCCGCCCACCGGACCCGGCTCTGGGTGGCGATGGGCGGGAACAGGGGATTGGTGGCCAGCACCACCCGCAGACCCATGTCCCGGATGGCCCGGACGGTGGCCGCCGCCCGGGGGTCAAAGCCGCAGTCCCGGCGGACCTGCTGGAATTCGCTGCGGTAAAAGTCCTCAAACAGAGGCTCGTCCTTCCGGACGTTCTGGCCGAAGGGCTCCCGGAAGAAGCACCAGAACACCTCCTCGTTGGTGCGGGTCCCGTCGTTTTTCACCATGGCGGCGGTGCCGGTCCAGACGGCCTTGATGAGTTTATCGGGGTCGTAGCCATGGGGGGCCATTTTTTTGGCCATCCGGCCCATGTAGCTTTTCACAAACCGGTCCTGGTCCATAGGCAGCAGGGTGCCGTCCAGGTCAAAGAAAACAGCTTTTAACATAGAAACCATCCTTATATATATCATAGTAAACTGACCGCCTGGGGAGGCGGTCAGTGAATCAGCCATCCTTCGCCGCTTGGGCTTGCCAGGATAACAGGCTAGTTTTCCTGCCCCACGGTCATAATGTCGTAAGGCGTGGTCTGGTAGACGAAGTAGTTCAGCCAGTTGCTTAAGAGCAGGTGGGCGTGGCCCCGCCAGCGGACGATGGGGTCTTTGGTGTCGTCGTCGCCGGGAAAGTAGTTGGCGGGCACGGAAATGGGCAGCCCCAGGTTCTTGTCTCGGAGGTACTCCCGGCGGAGGGTGTCCTCGTCGTACTCGGCGTGGCCGGTGACGAAAATCTGGCGGCCCTCCTTGTTCATGACGATGTAGACCCCCGCCTGCTCTGAGGAGGCCAGAATTTTCAGCCCCGGCACGGCTTCAATGTCCGCCCGCTCCACGGTGGTGTGCCGGGAGTGGGGAATCCAGAATTCATCGTCAAAGCCCCGGAGCAAAATGGCCCGCTTGTAGTCGGCGTGGTGGGGGTAGACACCGAAGAGCTTTTCCGGCAGTGGCTTTTTCTGAATGCCGTAGTGGTAGTAAAGCCCCGCCTGGGCCCCCCAGCAGATGTGGAAGGTGGAGTGGACGTTGGTCTTGCTCCACTCCATAATCCGGCACAGCTCCGGCCAGTAGTCCACGTCCTCAAAGGCCAGCTGCTCCACCGGGGCCCCGGTGATGACCATGCCGTCGAACTTCCGGTCCTTCAGCTCCTCAAAGGTTTTGTAAAAGGTCAGCAGATGCTCCTCGGAGGTGTTCTTGGACCGGTGGGAGGACACCATCATCAGCTCCAGGTGGACCTGCAAAGGGGTGTTGCCCAAAAGCCTGCTCATCTGGGTCTCGGTGACGATTTTGGTGGGCATCAGATTCAGCAGGACGATTTCCAGAGGACGGATGTCCTGGGTCTCGGCCCGGGTCTGGGTCATGACGAAAATGTTTTCCTGCTGCAAAACCTCCACAGCAGGCAGGTCGTTGGGAATATAAATGGGCACTTTGGGCCTCCTAAATTACACGTTTTCCAGGGCCTGAGCGATGTCGGCAATGAGGTCCTGGGTGTTTTCCAGGCCGCAGCTCAGACGGATCAGGTCCGCACCCACCCCGGCGGCATCCAGCTCCGCGTCGGTCATCTGCCGGTGGGTGGTGGAGGCGGGGTGGAGGCAGCAGGTCCGGGAGTCGGCCACGTGGGTCTCGATGGAGCCCAGACGCAGATGCTTCATAAACACCTCCGCCGCCTTGCGGCCGCCGTGGAGGCCGAAGGAGATTACGCCACAGGAGCCGCCCGGCATATATTTTTGCGCCAGGTCGTAATACTTGTTGCCTTCCAGGCCGCAGTAGTTGACCCATTTCACCTTCTCATGGCCCTGGAGATACCGGGCAATGGCCTGGGCGTTGGCACAGTGCTGCTTCATCCGGAAGGGCAGGCTTTCCAGCCCCAGGTTCAGCAGGTAGGCGCTCTGGGGGGACTGGATGCAGCCAAAGTCCCGCATGAGCTGAGCGGTGCACTTGGTGATGAAGGCCCCGCCGATGCCGAAGCGCTGGGTGTAGGTGACCCCGTGGTAGCTGTCGTCGGGGGTGCAAAGGCCCGGGAACTTGTCGGCATAGCGAGTCCAGTCGAATTTGCCGCTGTCTACAATGGCACCGCCGATGGCAGAGGCGTGGCCGTCCATGTACTTGGTGGTGGAGTGGGTGACGATATCAGCGCCCCACTGGAAGGGACGGCAGTTGACGGGGGTGGCAAAGGTGTTGTCCACAATCAGGGGGACCCCGTGGGCGTGGGCGGCCTTGGCGAATTTCTCAATATCCAGCACAGTCAGAGCCGGGTTGGCGATGGTCTCGCCAAAGACGGCCTTGGTGTTGGGCCGGAAGGCGGCGTTCAGCTCCTCCTCGGTGCAGTCGGGGTCGATGAAGGTGGTTTCCAGGCCCATCTTCTTCATGGTCACGGAGAACAGGTTGAAGCTGCCGCCGTAAATTGCGGAGCTGGCCACGATATGGTCGCCGGAGGAGGCGATGTTGAACACCGCCAGGAAGGTGGCCGCCTGGCCGGAGCTGGTGAGCATGGCAGCGGAGCCGCCCTCCAGGGCGCAGATTTTGGCAGCCACAGCGTCACAGGTGGGGTTGGCCAGCCGGGAGTAGAAGTAGCCGTCGGCCTCCAGGTCAAAGAGCTTGCCCATATCCTCCAGGGTGTCATAGCGGAAGGTGGTGGACTGGACAATGGGAATCTGTCTGGGTTCCCCGTTGCCGGGGGTATAGCCCGCCTGGATGCACAGGGTTTCGGTATGTAAGTTATTCATAAAGGAATCACCTCGTCAAAATATATGTCACTTATTGTAAATCACAAGAGGACATTTGTCAACAGGCCGTAAGACAGCCAGCGGATTCGTGACGGCCCCTGGAACCAGTTCCCAGCCGTCTGCTATGGCCCAATCCTCCAAGCCAGCTCAAAGGCCAGCAGGGCGATTTTCTGCTTGTCATCCAGCCGGACCCCGCCGGAAAGGCTCCTGGGGTCCCAGGCGGCGTGGTCCAGATTGTCTCCGGCGTAGAAAAACTGGAAAAGCTCCACCCCCCGGAAATTGCACATGGCCGCCATGGCGGCGCACTCCATTTCCACGCAGATGGCCCCCATCTGCCTCCGGCGCGCCACCCTGGCCCGGGTTTCCCGGTAGAAGGCGTCGGTGGTCCAGGTGATGCCCTCCACCCAGGGATAGCCGCAGGCGGTCAGCACCGCCTGGAAGTCCTCCCGGTATTTCCGGTTTACTTCCATAAAATCGGCGGCGGGAGCATAGTGATAGCTGGTCCCCTCGTCCCGGATGGCCCGGGTAGGGATGATGATGCCGCAGTCCTGGATTTCCCGGTCCAGCACCCCGCAGTTGCCCAGCAGAATAATCCGCCTGGCCCCCAGGGCAATCAGGTCCTCAAAATCCCCCACGCAGGAGGGCGCACCCACCAGCGCCATGTGAAATCCAAAGCGCTTTCCCCGGTAGTCCACCTCGTACACAGGGTTCTCCCCGTTGGCATCCTGAACGGAGGCAATCTCCCGTCCGTTCAGAAGCGCCAGCACCGACTGAAACAGATGGCGGGAAAAGACGGCAACCACGGTTTCCGGAAAATCCGCCTGGTTCTGATGGATATTCCAGGGATTGATAACGGCATTTTTAGACGGGTCAAATTCAGTCAGAAGCATACGATTTTCCCCCTTTTTTAGCTTTTTCCAGTATATCACAGCCAAGCCCAAAAGTAAACAAAAAAGGCCCCGCCGAAGCGGGGCCAAAAAATTCGATTAGCAGCCGAAGCCGATCATGCGGCAAATAGCCTGCCACAGAGTCTTGCAATTAAAGTTCACGTTATTTACCTCCTGTTCAGAATGTGTCTCGCGAGGACAGGATGAATTATAACAAATTTGTAACCGTTTGGCAAGCTGTAATGTTTTCCACTTCTGGGAGGTCCTATACCAGATAGCGAATCCCGGGAATCTTTTTCAAAATAGTGACAAGGACGATTCCAACAGCCAGCGCAGCGGCAATCCAAAGCAGTGCGGCGGGCAGGGGCGTGAGGACAGGCTCCAGAGAGGTGTATACAAATTCCGTGCCGGAGCGAAGAAAACCCTCCAACAGGTAGATTCCAAAGGTTGTTGAACCGATTTGAGTCATGATTTTTCTCATTTTTGCGGAAACCTTCACGGACTGGAAAAGCCGCTTTACCGCACCATAGACACAGAATGCTGGAAATGCAATCAGACTGCTGAAATAGTCCATGGGGATATCAACGCCTGTCTGACCTGTGAGCTTCGCTTTGAACATTGTCATATAACAGGTTATTCCAACGGCGATGAAACTGAGCAACACGCCAAGCAAAATATTTTTTCTGGAGAAAGCCGAGCTATCCAGATGCCTCTCAAAAAAATACCCCATGACAAAGAAAAAAATGCTGGAGCTTTTCAGCAGGGAAACGGAAAAATTGCCAGTCAGGCTGAGATGGCCTTTTCCAACATAGAACTCTGCCATCGGGAGAAGTCCGGTCAGAAGGATATGGCAGAGGAAAAAGTATAGATAATCCATGGTGTCCATAGATTTTACCATTTTACGCAATAAAGGAAGCATGAACAGAAGGCCAAGGTAGCTGTACAGATACCAGAGGTGATCTGCAATATCAGCGGAGTAGACCAGTACAAGGAAATCACGAAGCAGGTGGGATTGGTCATACATTTTCCAAATGCGGGCGAAGTAACAGGCGGAGACAGCCAAGAGAATGATGCCGAACCGCAAAACTCGTTTGCGGAAAACCGCAGCGATGGATTCTTCCTTTCCCAGAAGCAGCGCACCGGAAACCATGAAGAACAGTGGAACGGCCATTTTATCCAAAATAGAGATTATCAGATAAAATGGGAACAGCAAAGAGCCGGTACGCTGCGTAAACAGGGTAAATCCGGCATTTCCGGTATGGTTAAACAGAACAAGAAAGATGGCAAGAATCCGCAGAGCCTCAATGTGTAATATTTTATATGACCCGTTTTCGCTTCCTTCCTTCCTTCCTTCCTTCCTTCCTTCCTTCCTGTATATTAACTAAACGCTTCATTACAGTTTCCTCCTGCCAAGACAATATAGCTACAATATATACCATTGTCCGATTGATTGCAAGTGTAAATAAAAGTTCCAAAATAAACAGGAGCCGTCCGAAAACGGCTCCTAGGGAGTTTGGGCATAATCCAGGTTGGAAATTTTCTGCTTGTCATTGGACTGCGCAAGCAGCATCTCCGTCAGCCGTACAATCAGCTCCTTGTTGGTGGGCTTGTGGTCCAGCGACAGGCAGCGGGACCAGGCGTCGGGGTGCCCCTTGGCCCAGGCGGTTTCGATGGCGTAGCGGATGTCCTTTTCCGCCTTTTTCCAGCCTGCCTCCAGCTGCATCCGGCTGAGCACCTTTGGATACAGCTCCTTGGTCACGGACTGCTCCGGGTCTTGGGCGAACAGCACCGCCGCCAGCGGGAGCATCCGGGCGCCGCTCTGGGTGGGGACAAAATCCACAGTGCGCAGAAGTCCTCCAACGTAGGCCAGGGCGCTGGGCCCGCTTCTGCGGCTGCGCAGGTCCTCCAGACGCATGGCCACCGCCGCAGCGCCGGGGCTTCGCATGACGTAGCTGATGGGCAGGGTGTTGGCGGCCTCCATGACGTAGCTGTTCCAATAGGGCGTGGTCAGCAGCACAACGGGAGGGGTCCGCTCCGGTCCGGCGGTCTCAAGCAGGGTAATCCCGTCAATTTCCGGAACCATCAGGTCCAGCACCAGAGCCTCCGGCCGAAGCTCCGTCAAAAGCGCCAGCGCCTCCGGCCCCGTGCCGCAGCAATGGACGCAGTACCGCTCCCGCAGCAGCTCCACCAGGGTCTGCCGGAACGCCGGATTGCTGTCCGCAATCAAAACCACCGGTGCATCCATGCAATTACCTCCCTATACAGCTTTTTCTTTACAATACCACAAATTTCTCCATTTTTCAACAGAGCAGATGTAGAAATAAATCGCCAATTTTCGACAATAATCACAGAATAGGGGTACGGGGGGATAATCTCTTCTAGAACAACACGCCGACCGTGTCCCAGCAGTTCGGTACTAGTGTGGCCGAAAGGAAGGAAAATAGTTCAAAAGGGGCTGTAAATATGCTCTTTTTTTAGCGGAGAGAGTGGGATTCGATTGCCGAATTCCCCAGAAGGGAATTCGTAAGGTAGCCACCAGTTTTTGAACTGGTGGCCGCCATATGCCGCAGGCATATGGCATTTTAATGGGTTCGAATCCCACTCTCAGTATAAAAAGGTACGCCACCCCTCTGGGGTGGCGCACCTTTTTGGCGGAGAGAGTGGGATTCGAACCCACGGTGGGTTGCCCCATCACCAGTTTTCAAGACTGGCTCCTTAAACCGCTCGGACATCTCTCCAATGACCTAAACTATACCATCGGAACAGGCAAAAGTCAAGGCCTTTGAAAATTTCATGCTTGACAAATTATGGCCGATATGCTAGAATACTTTGGCAATCACATATTGTATTTCGATTCGGAGTGATACCCAAGAGGCCGAAGGGGCTCCCCTGCTAAGGGAGTAGGCGGTCAAAAGCCGCGCGAGGGTTCAAATCCCTCTCACTCCGCCACGAAAAGACGCCTGCGGGCGTCTTTTTTCTGTTTTTTATAAAAATCGGTGCCAGACGAAAAGCGTCTGGCACCGATTTGCGTTTAATCCTGCTTCAGGTCCGTGACCTTTTTGTGTTTGCCGAAGTAGGCGAAAATATAGCTGAGGAAGGAAATCAGCAGAAAGACCCCGTCGGTCAGGGCGATGAGGTTGACCATGGCCGGGGGCATGGTGGGGAACAGCACCAGGGCCGTCAGGCTGATGAACAGCACCGTGGTGCACACCTTGCCGGCCATGAGGGCCCCGGGCAGCATTCTGCCTCTGCACAGGTGGAAAATGCCCACCACCATCTGGAACAGCTCCTTCACCACAAACAGCGCCAGTACCGGATTCAGCACCGGGTACTTCAGCGACAGGCACAGAACCAGCGTAAACTGGGTCAGCTTGTCGGCCACCGGGTCCAGAATCTTGCCCAGGGTGGAAATCATATTGAAATGCCGGGCAATCTTCCCGTCGGCCAGGTCCGTCAGACAGGACAGCGCCAGCACGCCGCCGGCCGTCAGATACTCCCAGGGGGCCTCGGCGTTCATGTACAGGCTGATGTACACCGGAATCAGGACCAGCCGGAACAGGCTCAGAAGGTTCGGGATGGTGAATATTTCTTTTTTCAGGTTTTTCATGGACATAGGCCTTCCTCCGGCTTGACTTGCGTGCATACGGCTGGGGCAAAATGCCCACCAGGAACCGGTTTTCACCGAATTCTTAAAATATCCGCACCAGAAAATACAGGTCTATTATAGACAATTTTTCCAGGTTTAGCAAGTGTATTTTTCAAAGCCGGGGAAAGTTTATAGTTTGGAAACAACTTTTACGCCCGGCCCAGGTTGGAGGCCAGGGGGAACTGGAGGGCCAGGTGCTTCCAGGTGTGCTTATCCAGATGCCCGGTGGCGGGCAGGCTGCTGAGACTCTGGAAGGAGGCCAGGGCCGAGGCGGTGGCCTCGTCCAGAATGCCGCTGAGCCCCGGGGCCTCGATGCTGTGGTAGATTTCGGACATGGCCAGCAGAATGGCCTGGACCAGATACACTGTCGGGTCCCACTGGCCGCGCCGGATGACCTGGCTGGGATTGAGAAGGATTTCCAGAGTCTGGGCCCGGGCCTGCTCGGTCCGGGCGGGATGAAACACCGCCACCACCGCCTCCCAGGTGTCCAGGTCCGTGACCCCGGTGACCGGCAGGCCGTGGGTGCGCTGGAAAATGGAGACCGCCTCCACCAGCTCCGGGCCGTAGATGCCGTCGGGAACGATGGTGGGGTAGCTTTCGTCGTTTTCCGAAATCACCCGCAGCATGGTCTGCAAACTTCGGATGGGCTGGCCCACAAAGGATTCCATCGGTCTCATCGCACTGCCTCCTGTCTCACGGGGTCCTGATTCCCCACCCGCATGGGTGCGCCGGGGAACTGGGTCATGGTGGTGGTTTTGGAATACCGGGCCCGGGGGGCGCTCTGGCCCTGGGCGGCTTCCGAGGGGAAGGTCTCGGGATTTCGCCAGCTGGTGGTCTCAATGCCGGAGAACTGGTCATAAATCTCGTCCCAGGTGGGCATATCCACGCTGCCTGTCTCCGGCAGGCCAAACCGCCGCTGGGCCGCCAGGACCGCAGCCCGGGTGGCTGGGCCGAAAATCCCGTCCACCTCCACCGAGGGAATTTCGGGGATGTAGGCGGAGAGGACTTGGAGCATATACTGCAAATGCTCGATTTTCGGCCCCCGGTCGCCCATTTCCAGGGGGTCCGGGCCGGTCCATTCGTTGTAATAAAACCGCTGGCCCTGGCTGCGAAGCTCCGCCATGGAGGTGACGGCGATGTAATAGCGGACCAGGGCATACCAGGTGGCCTGGCCCACGATGCCGTCCGCCGCCAGGTTGAAAATATCCTGGAACCGGCGGACGGCGTTTTCCGTCTGGGAGCCGAAGATGCCGTCGGCGGGGGTGACCTTGGGGATGGCCGGGTAATTCTGGGAAATCCGGTTCAGCATCACCTGCATTTGCAGCACCGCCGGGCCGGAGCTGCCCCGCCGCAGGGGGGAGCCGGGGTAGGAGGCGGTGATGTCCTGGATGGGGGCGTTGGTGACAATCTCCACGTCCCCGTAGTAGCTGCGCAGAATCTGCACGGAGCTGTAGCCCTGCTGGGCCAGGTTCTGGCTGCCCCACTGGCTGAGTCCCTCGCAAATGGCGGTGGTGCCGTTGCAGAATTTTGCCGCCAGCGGCTCCACAAAGCCCGGGCGGCGGAGGTAGTCGTTGAACAGCTCATCTGCCAGACGGGATACATTGGTGAAGATGCTCCGTCCCGCCACGAAAAACTGGTCGTAGGCGGTGGAATTGGTGATGTCAAAGCGGTAGCCCCGGCTCCGGTAGAACTCCGTGTACACCCGGTTCAGGGCAAAGGACACAATGGCCAGAATGTTGGCCCGGAGGGCGCTTTCGTCCCAGGTGGGGTATATCTCGCTGGAGGCCACGTTTTTGACATAGTCGGAAAAGCTGACGGTCACATTGGCGGCGTCGGAATCCGGGGGACCCAGGTGGACGGTGATGTACTGGGGGACGTACGGAATGACAATGGGCATAGCATCCCTCCTACAGATTCTGGGGCGGGGTGTCGAACACCACGGTCTGGTCCCAGGCGTAGGGCAGCTCGGACAGCGGGACCATCTCCAGATTCCAGATGGTGGTGGTGTCCGCAAAGACCTGGACGTTTTCGTTCTCCACCCGCTCATAGCCGCTGAGGTGGGCATAGAGATTCACCGTGGCAAAGGGCGTTTCGGCCGGGTCCGGGGCCAGGCTTTCGCTTTTGTCGGGCACGGGAATCTCAATGGGAGGAATGCGCCCGTTGCGGTCGGTCAGCCGCATGGCAATGGCGGTGCCGTCGGCGGCGGTGATGGCGACCGCCACATTTTCAAGAGGGAACTGGGCCGTGCTGGCATAGGCACGGACCTGTACGTAACCGGTGGCTGGCAATAGAATCACTCCTTTCGCTTTCTGGTATTCTATGCGCCAGCCGGGGGGATATGTGCAAAAAAGATTGTCATTTTGTGCCTCAGAAAAGAAGCCGGACCGTGAGGCTCCTTCCCAGTGCACAAAATGACTGGCAAATTACAGGAAGCTCTGCATCCGGCGGATGTTGGCTGTTTCGCAGTCCAGGAGCTTTTGGGACAGAATGTGAATCTGCCCGTCGGCGCCTGCCAGCTGGTGGAGGTTTTTCAGCCCCTGAATCATCCCACGGGTGTTGCCCTGAATCATCATGTCGGCGATTTTGGAGTCGGTGTTTCTTCCCCGGAGCTTCATCCGGGCGCTGCACCGGGTCATCAGATGCAGCATCGGGTCCAGCTCCGGCAGGTCCCACCCCCGGGCGGTGGCAATGGCGTGGGCCTCGGTTTCGATGGAATCGTATTCGTGAAGCTGGGATTCCAGGGCCTTGCGCAGACCCGGCTCCATTCTGGAGTCCAGGGCGCTGCGGATGCCCGCCTGGCCAATCTGGGTCGTTTTTAAAATGGAGCAGAGGGCCTGCTGATTTTGTTTCATATTCATCACCGGGCTTAGTATGATTCATCTTTTGGAAAATCATACATACACTACCCGGGAAGGGATGTGATTGCAATGTGCGGAATTGCCGGAATGGTGGGGCTGCCCCCGGCGGGGACGGAGCAGATGCTGGATTCCATGGGCCGCCGGGGACCTGACGACCGGGGGATGTATCACGATGGGCCTGCGACGCTGCTCCATGCCCGCCTGGCCATCATCGACCCAGAGGGGGGCAGGCAGCCCATGGAGCTGGACTTTGGCGGCGAGCACTACTGCCTGGTCTACAATGGGGAGCTTTACAACACCCAGGAGCTGCGCCGGGAGCTGGCGGCCCTGGGCCACCGCTTCCTGGGCCACTCGGACACGGAGGTTCTGCTCCACGCCTACGCCCAGTTTGGGGCCGACTGCTTGGAAAAATGCAACGGCATTTTTGCCTTCGCTGTCTGGGAGCGCAGAGCAAGACGGCTGTTTCTGGGAAGGGACCGGATTGGGGTCAAGCCCCTGTTTTATAAGCTCCACCAGGGCGGGCTGCTGTTTGCCTCGGAGATGAAGACCATCCTCCTGTACCCCGGGGTGGAGGCCAGGCTGGACGAGGTGGGAGCGGCCCAGCTGGTCCTTCTGGGACCGGGGCGGCTGCCGGGCAGCGGCGTGTTCCAGGGAATCGGAGAGCTGGAGCCCGGGTGCCGGGCATTTTTTGAAGACGGCAGGCTGGTCCTTACCCGCTATTGGAGGCTGAAGGACCGGGAGCACCGGGATTCCCTGGAGGAAACGGCGGACCGTGTCCGCTATCTGGTGACGGACGCCATCCGGCGGCAAATGGTCTCCGACGTGCCCATTGGCACCTTCCTGTCCGGAGGGCTGGATTCCAGCATCATCACCGCCGTCTGCGCCAAGGAGCTGGAAGCCAGGGGAGAGGTGCTGAACACCTTCTCCGTGGACTATGAAAACAACGACCGCTATTTCAAAACCAGCAAGTTCCAGCCCGACGGCGACAACGCCTACATCCGCATCATGGAGAAATTCTGCCACACGAGCCACCACTGGACGGTGCTGACCCCGGAGGACCTGGTGGCGGTTCTGGAGGAGGCCACCATTGCCCGGGACCTGCCCGGCATGGCCGATGTGGACTTTTCCCTGCTGGCCTTCTGCGGCCAAATTCGGGAAAAGGTGAAGGTGGCCCTGTCCGGGGAGTGCGCC
The DNA here is from genome assembly GCA_030536515.1 of Eubacteriales bacterium. Lineage (GTDB taxonomy): Bacteria > Bacillota > Clostridia > Oscillospirales > Oscillospiraceae > Faecousia. Next base: position 166,302 of record JAUNPV010000002.1, on the reverse strand, counting down.
GACGAGATTTTCGGCGGCTATCCCTGGTACCGGGACCCGGAAATCCGGGCAAGGGAGGGGTTCCCCTGGGCCCAGAACACCCATGAGCGCACTGGCCTAATGTCCCCGGCGCTGCCCTTCCGGGGGGAGGACTTCATCCTGGATGCCTACGCCGCTGTCTGCCGGGAAAGCGACATCCTCCCGGGCCAAAGTCCCCAGGAGCGGCGGATGAAGGAGATGGTCAATCTGAATTTCCGCTGCTTCATGCAGACTCTGCTGGACCGGAAGGACCGGATGAGTATGTACAATTCCCTGGAGGTCCGGGTGCCCTTCTGCGATTATCGGATTGCAGAGTACCTCTACGCCGTGCCCTGGGAGATGAAGGACCACCGGGGCAGGGAAAAGGGACTGCTGCGCCATGCCATGGAGGGCCTGCTGCCGGAGCAGGTCCTCTACCGGCGGAAAAGCCCCTATCCCAAGACCTTCGACCCCCGGTATGAGGCCATGGTATCGCAGCGGATGCAGGCGCTGCTGGAGGATGTGACGGCGCCGCTGTGGCTGCTGGTGGACCGGACGGCGGCGAGGACGCTCCTGTCCGGCGGGAGCCGGTGGCCCTGGTACGGCCAGCTGATGCAGCGGCCCCAGACCATGGCCTACTTTTTGCAAATGGACTTTTGGCTGCGGCATTATCACATAAATTTTACATTTTAACGATTGACGAACATTTTTACGTATGGTAAAATGACGGCGTAAAAATGTGAAATGTCTGCAAAAGAAACGCAATAGGAGGAACTTATGCGTAAAACAAAGATTATTTGTACCATTGGCCCCGCCAGTGAGAACGAAGAGACGCTGACGAAGATGTGCCTGGCCGGCATGAACGTGTGCCGCCTGAACTTCTCCCACGGCTCCTACGAGGAGCATGAGCGGAAAATCAAGCTCATCAAATCCGTCCGCCAGAAGCTGGGCCTGCCCATCGCCATTATGCTGGACACCAAGGGCCCGGAATACCGCATCAAAACCTTTGCCTCCGGGAAGGTGGATATTCCCGAGGGGGCGGACTTCACCTTCACCGTAGACGAGGTGGAGGGCGACGAAACTAGGGTCAGCGTCAACTATAAAAACCTCAACAAGGACCTGCAGCCCGGCAACATCGTCACCGTCAACAACGGCATGGTCCAGTTTGAGGTCAAGAAAATCCAGGGCAGCGACATCTGCTGCAAGTGCCTGGTGGGCGGGACCCTGTCCAACCGGAAGAGTATGTCCTTCCCCAACAAGGTCATGTCCGGCCCCTACCTCAGCGAGCAGGACAAATCGGACATTGTCTTCGGCATCAAGCACGGGGTGGACTTCATCGCCGCCTCCTTTGTCTCCACCAAGCAGGATGTGCTGGACATCCAGGCCCTGCTGGACGAAAACGGTGGCAGCGACATTGAAATCATCGCCAAAATCGAAAACCGGGCCGGTGTGGACAATGTGGAGGATATCTGCTCTGCCTGCGGCGGCATTATGATCGCCCGGGGCGACCTGGGTGTGGAGATTCCCTACGTGGAGGTCCCCTCCGTCCAGAAGAAGCTGACCCGAATGTGCCGGCTCATGGGCAAGCGGGTCATCACCGCCACCGAGATGCTGGAGTCCATGATTAACAACCCCCGGCCCACCCGGGCGGAGATTTCCGATGTGGCCAACGCCGTTTACGACGGCACCTCCTGCATCATGCTCTCCGGCGAGTCCGCCGCCGGTAAATACCCGGTGGAGGCCGTCAAGGCCATGGCCCAGATTGCCGAATACACCGAGCAGCACACCGACTACAAGCAGCGCTTCCTGGCCACCGAATTCATGGGCCAGAACATTGTGGACTGCCTGTCCCACGCCGTGTGCGCCATGGCCATGGACGTTCAGGCCAAGGCCATTGTGGTCTGCTCCGTCACCGGCCGGACGGCCAACCTGGTCAGCCGCTTCCGGACCCCTGTGGACATTGTGGGCATGACCACCAATGTGAAAATCTGGCGCCGCCTGTCCATGAGCTGGGGTGTCACCCCGCTGATGGCCGAGCAGTTCAGCAGCGTGGATGTCATGTTCTACCACGCCCAGAAGGCCGCCGCCGAAATCCTGGGCTTAAAGCACGGCGACAACGTGGTCATCACCGGCGGCCCCATCAACGGCCGCTCCGGCAACACCAACACCCTGAAAATCGAGACCGTATAAAAAATGCCCCCTGCCGCAGTGCATTCTCTGCGGCAGGGGGCTGCTGTGCTCAGGTTCACTCAAGACGCTCTGTCAACAGCCGCTCCAGCTCCTCCATGGAGTGGGCTATGGCGGCTGCCCCGGCCTCGACCATTTCCTCCACGTCCCCATAGCCCCAGGCGACGCCGATGGCGGGGATGCCGTGTGCCTTGGCGCCCAGAATGTCGAATTTGGTATCGCCCACCATGACCATGCTGTCCGGGCGGCTGGTCTGGTCGATGAGGTACTGGATGACCGCATCCTTGCTGGTGCGCGATGAGTCCAGGGAAGCGCCGCAGATGCGGTCAAAGTATTTTGCCAGGTCGAAGTGATTCAGAATATCCACGGACATTTGTTCCGGTTTGGAGGTTGCAACCAATAGTTGACAGCCTTTTGCCTTCAAATGTTCCAAAAGCTCCCGAATTCCGGGATAGGGGGAATTCTCATATTTTCCGATGGGAACGTAGCGGCTGCGGTAAATTTCAATGGCCTTTGAGGTCTGGTCGGCGGGGACGCCGTGGCGAACAAAGGAATCGTGCAGGGGAGGGCCCACGAAGACCCGCAGCTCCTCCCGGGAGGGAACGGGCAGCCCGAAGTATTCCAGCGCCGGGATGACGCAGTTGATAATTCCCTCGCCGGAGTCGGTGAGCGTTCCGTCCAGATCGAATAAAATGGTTTTTTCCATGGCAGCTCCTTCTTTCGGTGACGTTTTCCCTATTGTATCACAGAAAGCCCGCCGGGGCAAGTATTTGAAGAAAGAACAATTGGCCTTGACAATCGGCAAAAATCATGTATACTATAGCTTATAGAACAGAATACACCAATGAAGCGCCCGGATGAGACCGGGTGCAGAGGACTCTCTGGAGAACACATTGAGTTGTGTGCCGAAGGTGCAAGGCTTGGGTCGCTGGCCCCTGCTGAATCTCTCAGGCAAACGGACAGGGAAGCAGATATTGCGTGCACAGAGCAGTCCTTTCCTGGGCTGCTCTTTTTTAACAAAATTCTGAAAGAAGGAAGTAAAAAAATGTACGGAAAACCCATTGATTCTATCGGATTTGTCTCCCAGTTTGACCCTGAGCTTGCCGCCATGATGGACCGGGAGTTCTCCCGCCAGTGCGACGGCCTGGAGCTGATTGCCTCGGAGAACTTCGCCTCTCCTGCTGTGATTGCCGCCATGGGCTCCATTCTCACCAACAAGTACGCCGAGGGCCTCCCCGGCAAGCGCTACTACGGCGGCTGCCAGTATGTGGACGAGATTGAGTCTCTTTGCATCCAGCGGGCCAAGGATTTGTTCGGCGCTGAGTTTGCCAACGTCCAGCCCCACTCCGGCGCCCAGGCCAACATGGCCGTCCAGCTGGCGATTTTGCAGCCCGGCGACACCCTTATGGGCATGAGCCTGGCCAACGGCGGCCACCTGTCCCACGGCAGCCCCGCCAACATTTCCGGCAAGTATTTCAATGCGGTTTCCTATGACGTCAACCACGAAACCGGCCTTATCGACTATGACGAAATCCGGGACCTGGCTAAAAAGCACCAGCCCAAGCTCATCATTGCCGGGGCCTCCGCCTATCCCCGGGCCATCGATTTCAAGGTGTTTGCCGACATTGCCCACGAGGTGGGGGCGGTGTTCATGGTGGACATGGCCCATATTGCCGGTCTGGTGGCCGGCGGGGCCCACATGAGCCCTGTGCCCTACGCCGATATCGTCACCACCACCACCCACAAGACCCTCCGGGGTCCCCGGGGCGGCCTGATTCTGGCCAAGGAGGAGTTTGGCAAAAAGCTGAATTCCGCCGTCTTCCCCGGCACCCAGGGCGGCCCCCTGGAGCACGTCATTGCCGCCAAGGCTGTGTGCCTGCGGGAGGCCATGCAGCCGGAGTTCAAGACCTATGCCCACAATGTGGTGGCCAACGCCCAGGTTCTGGCCCAGGCCCTGCTGGCCGAGGGCTTCGACCTGGTCACCGGCGGCACGGACAACCACCTGATGCTGGCGGACCTGCGGCCCATGGACATCACCGGCCGGGAGCTTCAGATTCGGTGCGACGAGAACCACATGACCCTCAACAAAAACGCCATTCCCGGCGACCCCCAGAAGCCCGCCGTCACCAGCGGCGTGCGCATCGGCACCGCCGCCGTCACCACCCGGGGCCTGGGCGGGGCGGAGATGAAGCAGATCGCCCACTGCATCGCCCTGACCGCCAAGGACTTCGAAGGCACCCAGGCCGAGGTAAAGGCCACCGTGGCAAGCATCTGCGAAAAGTTCCCCCTTTATAGGTAATTGGAAAAGAGCAGCTGCAAGGCTGCTCTTTTTTATACCATTCTGAGGGATTTTCAAGGCAGCTACAGAACGAAATCGGTGCGGCGTTCCGTTCGACTCTACGGAAATCTGAAAAATTCTACCCTCCGTTGAATCCAATCCTACCGGCGGTTATTGCATATTCTGCCTTCTTCTGCGATAATACCCTCAGCAGCTGCAAATCATCATTTCTGGAGGCAACTATGAATTTGAAAATCGGTGAAACCATCAAGGCTCTGCGCCGCCAGCGGGACCTGACCCAGGAGGAGGTGGCCGCCCATTTAGGCATCTCTTTCCAGTCTGTCAGCAAGTGGGAGCGGGGAGAGGGCTACCCGGATATTACCATGCTCCCGGCCCTTGCCAACTATTTCCATGTCACCGTAGACGAGCTGCTGGGCATGGATGAGCTGGCAAAGGCGGAGCAGTATGCCAAAATCAACGCCCAGTGGTCGGAAAACCGGAAGCAGGGACTCCATGAGCAGAATGTGGCCCTGATGCGGGAAGCGCTGAAAACTTACCCCAACAACGCCCTGCTCCTGGTCCAGCTCAGTGCTTCGCTGGAAGCCCAGCAGGGGACGGCGGAGGAAAAGCGGGAAAATCTCCGGGAATCCGCTGCCATTCAGGAGCAGATTCTCCGCTATGGGTACGACTCCGAAATCCGAGCGGCGACCATGTACAACATCTGCTTCGCCTACTGGAAGCTGGGGGAGAGAAAAAAGGCGCTGGAACAGGCGGAAAAGCTGCCGAATCTCTACAAGGCCAGGGAAAACGCCCTGGTGTATTTCTTGGAAGGGGAGGAAAAGCAGAAAAATTCCAGAGAGGCCCTGGTCCCGCTGGCCTGGGCGCTGTCCGTCCATTTGAAAGCCCTTGCGGAAACCGAGGGGAATCCTGCGTATCTGGTAAAGGCGGAAAAGGTGCTGGAAGTCCTGTTCGGTGAGGACAACGAATTGGCAGATTCCATTCGGAAACTGATGAAACCGTAGCAATCGACACAAAAAGCAGCCGCAAGGCTGCTTTTTGGCTATTCCAGTTCCATAATCCAAAAATCTTCCTCTTTCATTATAGGCTTTTTTTGTTGAATATCGGAATGCTCACAGCAATCAATATGATACACAGAATAGCCGTTACAACCATGGCAGTATAATAAAGTGAGATACTATCATTTCCAGTATGTAAGGTGGCTGTTCTTATGAGCATAGCAGGTGTGTATTTTTGTAGGTTCGGCAGCAACCCAACCAGATAAGAAATAAGAAATACACTACCTGTGCCGACAAGTACTGATGTGTTAGATTTTGCCAATGTTCCCCAAAAGACAGTTAGAATAACAACCCATAATCCAAGTAGCCAAAGGCAAATACCACTAAGCACAAGGTTGTACAGAATACTGTTATCCCAGTAGTATTCATTATATCCATAAGTAATTGCAAATGTAATCCAGTAGCATACAGACCAGAGGATACTCAATAAAAATGTTTTTGCAATGACAATTTTATATCGACTAAGCCCCTTTGTCAGCGTCATCACTAAGGTATTGTTCTGATATTCTTTTGTAAAAATACTGCTTTGAAGTAAAACAAAAACGATGAGGCCTACAGGAATGTTTTTGAAGAACTGTGTCCATGAAGTTGCTGCATCTACGGTTATATTCGTAAAGGTCATTCCGTTCTCTGCGAGAGAATCCGATAACATTTCGAACACCCACGGAGTTAGCTTTGCAATGGCAGGATTCATAATGCCAAGAAAAACAAACAGGAGAATCAAAATAAGAATCCGCCCTGAACGCAGCTGCTCTGTAAATTCTTTCTTTAATAAAGCAAGCATTGCTCTCACTGTTGTATCACCTCCATAAACAAAGATTCCAGCGTTGGTTCCAACCGTTCAATTTTCAAAATGGAAAGTTCGTTATTTGCCACAAATCGCATGACTTCAGAAAATTCTTTACTGCTTTTTCGAACAACAATTTCATTTTCATTGTTTCGCCGGCAATCCTTAAAAGTGTCCAGTAGAAGCTGAATATCGTTCTCTTTTTCCATTTCAACGAGATATTCTTCAGTTCGATAGCTTGCTTTAATATCTGACAGTTTTCCTTCCAAACGAACAACGCCGTCATCCAGAAAGGCGATATCCGTACAGATGCGTTCCACATCTGAAAGAATATGCGTAGAGAACAGAACTGTTGTCTGGTCTCTGATGGAAAATAGAATGTCAAGAATTTCTTTTCTGCCAACTGGGTCAAGAGCGGATGTGGGTTCATCACAAATAAGGAGCTTGGGACGATTTAAGAGTGCTTGCGCAATTCCAAGCCGTTGTTTCATACCACGGGAAAACCCTTTGATACGGTGGCTTTCGCCATTAAGTCCGACAAGCGCTAGAAGCTCTTGGCTTCTTGTCCTGATTTCAGATTTTTTCATCCCTGTTATCTCACCGCAGAAAGAAAGATATTCGGCGGCAGACATGAAAGAATAATATTCAGGCACATCGGGAAGGTATCCGATATGGCGGTTAGTTATAGTCTGTCCATAGGTAACTTTTTCGCCCGCAACTTGGATTTCTCCGGAGTCAGCACGCATTAACCCCAAAACAGTTTTCATGGTGGTTGTTTTGCCCGCACCATTTTTACCGATAAATCCAAATACGCTATGTTCTGGGACTGACAAATCCAATCCTTTTAGAACTGCTTTATCTCCAAAACTCTTTTTCAGGTCTGTAATGTGTAGTATATCCATACTCTTAGCTATCCTCCTTGCCAAGCAGGAAGTAGAGAATAGGCCCAATATAATTTATTCCTACGATCGTTACAACAACCCAAAAAGTACGGGTTCCCCTTTTATAATGTTCATGTGTGAAGATATGGTGTAGTGTATAAGCAAAAAGCCCCAGTTCCACGATAAATAAAGGAATCAGGAATGGAAGAAAAGGTGCAACTTGATTCATAATTTCGTTCATAGTTATGCCTCCTTTCCATAAGTTTCTACACAAAAAACAGTATGCTTACAGTCTGTGCAGGTTAATTTTCGTATGCTTGGCGTGTGTTTTGCGAACATAAATTCCTTAAAGGCTGGGCGGAATACGCTGTGGCACTCAGGACAAATATAGGCTACCCGTTTGTAGTAGAACGAACTTATTGCTCCGGCGATAATCGCTGAAATGCTCATCACGATAACAAATGGTAACCAAACACCTTTTGTAATCCACAAAATAAGCATTCCCATTTGCACAAGCCCCATGAGTACACCGATGATAGACATAAATGTTCGCATTTTGTGAAGATTCTTTTTGTTTGCCATGATATGGGCTATATCTCCGATGGATTCAACAGAGAAGTTCTCGACCTTTTTCAGAGATTGTTCCAGTGCCTCCAGCTTGTCATATCGAGCCTGCTTTTCGGCAATTTCTGTTTTTAATGCCTGTTTCTGCTCGCTCAAAACAACTGAGATGACTTTCTCAGGGTGTTCCTCAGACAGAAGTTCCTTTATGCTGTTAATCGGAATATCAAGCTCACGCAGCAGACAAATGGCTTTCATTTTTTTCAAATCTTCTTCTGAATAAATCCGTCTGCCGCCGTCTGTTAATTCCGATGGAATAAGAATCCCACGAGTGTCATAGTACTGAACGGTTCTCACCGACACGTCACAAATCTTTGCGAGTTCTCCTGTTGTGTATTTTGACATAGCCTTTCACCTCCTTACACCCATAGAATACTATATTACGCAGCGTCATAAGCAATAGGTCACGCAAGGGGATTTTTTATTTTTTGACAATTTCATAGTATTCTTTCTTGCGGGTGTACGTATCCTGCAACCTCATTATTCTATGTCGATATTTTTCTATTGGATAGTGAAAGGCCGCAGGGTGCACTGTTCATAGATATTCATTGAAAACACCTCGATTTCAGGTCCGGCCAGCACCGGCTGGCGGCCTGGGCGACGGCCTCCCGGTCTGGGGGAGAAACCGGCTCAAAGAGGGTGACCGTCAGCTTGCGGCCTGTCCGCTTCCACTTGCCGACCACCCGGCCATGAAGGAGCACGGCGGGCATTACGATTCCGGCCAGGGTGAAGATTTTCCTCAGGTGCTCCTGGGGCAGGTATAGGCTTTCGGTTTTCTGATAGCCCAGCAGCAATGGGTCAAACCCCGCCAAAAACAGGCAGTCCGGGATATTATGCGTGAAATCCATCTGGTTTTTGATGGAAAAGTAGGTTTTTCCCCCGAAACTTTGAGCGGTAACAGGGAGCTGGGACAGCCAGAGCTTTACCTGGGATTGGGTGGCGGCAAAAAAGTAGGCGGCATCCCTGACGGTGGCAGGGCCGTAAAAGGTAAAATACCGCCGGGCCAGCTCCAGCCGTGCCGCCGCTTCCTCCATGGGCTCAAAGGGCGGACATAGGCGGAATTCCTTCTTCTCCTGGACCTTGTAGCAGATTTTTCCGCTTTCGCACAGGGCCCGGACGGTGCCACCCCAGGGGTTGAAGATGCTTTCCGCTTCCACCTCCGTCATGCCGTGGCCGGTGCAGACCGCCCGCAGCTCCTCCCGGCCTCCGATTCCGGCGGCGATGTTGTCCACAATCAGGTCGGCAAAATATCCCTTCCGCTCCCGGGTGAGCCACTGGTCGGCTTCCAGGGTGTCGCAGGGCCGGAGTGTATGGCGGCGGCCCTGGTGGAGAAACAGCGGAAGGTCTTGCTCGGGGAACACGTGGACGGTGCCCCGGATGGTCCAGCTTTTGACGAGCCGGTCCGTTTCCCCGGGGCGAAGGCCGCCGGACCGAATGGAGATTGCATGAAACGCATTGGACAGAAACTGCGCCTGCACGCCGCACAGGTCACCCACCGCCCTCAGACTTTCCGCAGGCTCCAGCAGATGCTGGCCGGTCAGCTGGCGGCGCTTTAATTCTTCCAGTTCCATTACCCAAACCTCCGTGCGTAGCCGCATTTCCGGCACAGCTCTTCGCTCGCCTGCTTTTCCCGGAAGCCCTGATAAATGGCCCTTGCCCGGGGCTTTTCCAGGATATCCGGCAATTCCTCCTCAAACAGGTTCCCCAGGGCCAGGTCCCCCTCGTGGTCCAAGCAGCAGGGAACCACGGTGCCGTCGCACAGGATGCCCAGCTGGTCCCGGAGGCCGTAGCAAAAGACCGGCCCATCCTCCGCCGGGGCAGCCAGGTCCGGCCAGTCGAATTTGTCCCCGTATTCCAGATACACCCGCTGGCCGATGCGGATGCCCCGGCGCTCCTCCACCCAGGGCTTGGGGAAGGCGGCTTCCAGACCGGCCAGGATTTCCCGGTTCCGCTCCTCGGCGCCGCCCTGGTTCCACAGCCGGTAGATGACGATTTTCCGGCCCTGGGCCGCCCGGCCGAAGGCAAAGCAGCCGTGAAGGTACGCTTCAAAGGGCATGGACAGCTCGTTTGCCTCGAAGGCGTGGAGAGAGATGTTGACCTTGTGCAGCCCCGGGGCGTTCAGCAAAACGTCCTGGTGCCTTTGAAGCAACGTCCCGTTGGTGGTGAGCACCACCCGAAAGCCCGCCGCCCCGGCCTTTTCCAGAAAATCCTTCAGCCGGGGGTGGCACAGAGGCTCGCCCATTAAGTGGAAGTAGAGATAATCCGAAAAGGGCCGCAGCTTGGGCAGCAGCTGGGCAAGCTCCTCCTCGGTCATGGCCCGCCGCGCCCGGCGGGTGCCGGGGCAAAAGCTGCATTTCAGATTGCAGATGTTGGAAATTTCCAGATAAATCTTGTTAAACCGCTTCATACCGTTCCCCACCTTTTGTGATATCTACAGTGTATCATAAAAACCGGCCTGTTTCAACGAAGGAAATCTTCTTTGGGTCCCGATTTTGCTAAAAGACGACAAATCTCCTGTGGTAAACTGTTGGAAACGTCAAAAGCAAGGGAGAGGAAACTATGAAACAGATTTTTAGACGTCTACATATCCTGACCACCGTGCTGGCACTGCTGGTGCTGGCCGCTCCGGCGGCCCGGGCGGAGGAGGTCCGTGAGGAGCCGGACCGAATCCTGAATATCTGCAAGTCCACCGGGGAGGAGCCCCTGGCCCAGGTGCAGATTGACATTTTCCGGGCGCTGACCCTGGAGGACCTGGCGGCAGGGGAGCCGCTGTCCCCCAAGCCCACCCGGGAGGAGCTGGACCGGTTCCAGGTGCCGGAAAATCTCACGGCCACCCTGGTGACCGATGCCCAGGGCTTTGCCACCTACAATTTCACCGAAAATGGGGACCCCGACGGCATTTACCTCATCGTGGAGCGGCCGGACCCCGCCGTTTCCGGGGCTGTGGAGCCCTTTTACATCTCCGTTCCCACGGCCTCCGGGGAGGAGGTGCAGTACACCCTGGAGGTGAATCTGAAAAGCGCCGTGGAGACCGGCCCCACCGTCAATCAGGATGTCAGTGCCATTGACAATGACAGCGGCAGCTTCGCCGTGGGCCAGGCCCACACCTGGATTCTCCGGGGCGGCATCCCGGATGGGCTGGGCAAGGCCAGAAGCTATGTGCTGACAGACCTGCTGGACCCCCGGCTGTCTCTGGAGCCGGACAGCGGCCTGGTGATTCTCCACACCAGAGGGGGCAGGCAGCGTGCGCTTCGGCCCAGGGAGCACTATGAGCTGGAAGCGGGCAGGGGGACCCTGGATGGGCAGACCTGCGACCGGCTTCGGCTGTCCCTGACCCCGGCGGGCATGGCCTATGTGGCCGCCAGCCTGGGGGAGGGGACCTACACCCCGGAGCTGCGGCTGAGCTTCCGGGCCAGCATCAACACCACCGCCGCCATGGGCTGCGCCCTGTCCGCCCGGGGGCAGCTGTCCTATACCAACGCCGCCGGGATATCCTACGAATCCGACGCCGACCGGCCGGAGGTCCACACCGGCGGCCTTCACATTCTCGCCACCGACGGGATGCTCAAGCCCCTGGCCGGGGCAAGGTTCCGCCTGGCCCGGCTGGCAAGAGGCAGCGAGGATGCAGGGGAGCTACTCTACATCGACGGGAAAAAGGAGCGGGTGGTGTTCGTATCCTTTTATGACCGGGCGGACCTCCGGGGGGAGCCGGTCCGGCAGCTGACCACCGGCTCCGATGGCCGGGCCCTGGCCTATGGGCTGCCCTACGGCAGCTACTATCTGGTGGAATTGGAGGCCCCGGAGGGCTACAACCGCATGACTCTGCCCATCCCCGTGGCGGTCAACGAGGTCAGCCACCTGACCCAGGCAGACGGCTGGTCGGACACCCAGGACCAGGTGGTGGACAGCACCGTGTCCGTCGTCAACACAAAGCTGGTTCTGCCGGAGACCGGCGGCATGGGCACCGCTCTGTTCAGCCTCATCGGCCTGTGCATGATTGGGGCCGCCTGCACCCTGCTCATCCGCACCTACAGGCGGCGGTGAGAATTCATTTGAGGGGGAAGCGGCTGCTGCTGTGGGCAGCACTCCTGGTGGGCCTGGGGCTATTATGCTATCCGGCGGTGAGCCAGCTGGTGAATCTGCGAAATGCAGCCGCCGCCATCGGAAAATTTCAGCAGTCCATGGGGGAGACGGACCTCAGCCGCCAGCGGAAGCTGGCCGAGGACTATAACCGCTCCCTTCTCCGTGCGGAAGGCCAGGCCGAGGGGTATGCGGATATCTTGAACATCTCCGACGGGGTTATGGGCTATCTGAAAATACCCAAAATCCACGTGAGTCTGCCCATCTACCACGGCACGGAGGAGGCGGTCCTGCGCAAGGGGGTGGGACATCTGCCCGGCAGCGCCTTTCCCATCGGGGGAAAGGGAAACCACGCCGTGCTCACCGGCCACACGGGACTGCCCAGCGCCCGGCTGCTGACGGACCTGTCGGAGCTGGCAGAGGGGGACGGCTTTACCGTATCCATTCTGGGCCAGGAGCTTGCCTATCAGGTCACAGCCATCCGGGTGGTGCGCCCGGACGAGGGGGATGCCCTGACCCCGGTCCCCGGGGAGGATTTGGTCACCCTGGTCACCTGCACTCCCTACGGCATCAATTCCCACCGTCTCCTGGTTACCGGCACCAGGGTGGAACCGGCAGAATAAAAACGGAGCCTCATCAAAGAGGCTCCGCTTTATTACCTTACCGTCGGATATCCCGGATAAAGGGGGGACTGACGGCTGTTTCTGTTAACATTCCGTATTTCCGGGGGCGGCGGTAGGCGTTGCCGTGGACCTCGGTTTGCCGGTAAGAGCGCAGTTGGTCCAGGTCCAGCTCTGCGAGAAAAATCCCCTCATCTGCGCCGGTCTGCAAAATGCAGGTGTCCCGGGAGCCTTCCAGCTCCGGCAGATACGCTACCCCATCAAAGACGCTGGAGCCGCCGTTGCAGTCGGGGACGGAGGCGGGGTAGTTGCAGGTGGCGATGGCCGTCATGTTTTCAAAAGCCCTGGCCCGAAGCTGGGCCAGGCGGTTAATCTCCATGGGGCAGGCGTTTGGCACCAAAATCAGCTCGGCACCCTTCAGCATCAAAATACGGGCGCTTTCCGGGAACTCCCGGTCATAGCAAATCATGGCTCCCACTTTCACAGAGCCTGCAGCCGTGTCCAGGTCCGCCACATAAAAGTCCTCCCCGGGCAGCAGATTCGCCTCCACGTCAAAATCGCAGGTGTGGACCTTGGCGTAGGTGAATTGCTTCCGTCCGAACCGGTCAAACAGCACCATGGAATTTCGGGGCTGGCCCCCGAAATCCTCCAAAAGGGTGATGCCCACCGCCATATGCAGCGCCCGGGCCAGCTCTCCGAAGGCAGCAGCAAAATCCCCGTCAGCCGCCACGGCCTCCGCCTTCCAATCGGCCACAGGCCGGTCATAAATGCGGTAGCCGTTGCTCCACATCTCCGGGAACAGGGCAATATCCGCCCCCAGCGCCCGGGCCTTTCGGCAGGCATCCAACCCCTTTACCAGATTTTCTTCCAGAGAATCGCAGGGAGAAATCTGCAAAAGGGCAATCTTCAATGTGCTCATCAATGTCTCCTTACCGGATATTTTTGCCAATTTTCTTATCCCGCCGCCACTGAGGGGCCGGGCCGTCGTCGCCCCAGTATTCGTCCAGCTGGGCGATTTTTCCCTCCGCAAGCCGCAGAAAGGACACCACGTGGAAGGACTGTCCACCCGCCTCAAACACCTTGACAGCGGTGACGGTCACATCCCCCAGCTGCTCCACCCGTTCCATCCGCCCGTCCCACTGGCCGGGGTACTCGCAGTTGGCCCGGATGTATTCCTCCACGGTAAACTGCTCGTTTGTGCAGTGCCAGTTCACCGTGGCCTCCGGGTGAAAAAAGGGCCGTATCCTGTCTGCGTCCTGCCCCAGCACCGCTGCCCAGAAGGCTTGAATATCCATGTTTCCTCCTAAAATATCGTGTCAATCCGGGCCTGTTCCCAGGCATCCAGAAACAATTCATCCTTCGTCAGTGCAGCCGTGTCCGGGAAGAAGCGCTCCTCCCGACCGTCCCAGAGGGAAATGCAGCACCATGCGGCCTTGGGAGAGAGAAACCAGCTCTGACCGCCGACAAAAAACTCGACCTCCCGGCCATGGTCCAGCAGAAAGGCAAGGGTATCCAGAGACTTTTCTTCCAGCAGGGCGTGGACCATGGCGTCGTGGCCGTTCATCCCAGCTCCTGCTCTGCCACCACCAGCAGCTCCCGGATGTTCAGCTTCTGGGGGCAGATTTCCTCGCATTTGCCGCATTTCAGGCATTCAAAAGCCGCCGCATCGGCGGGGGAGCCGCCGTTCCGCTTTTCATTGACCCCGGCAAACAGCTCCGGGATGGGGATGCCCTGGGGGCACACCTCGGTGCAGTACCGGCAGCCGGTGCAGCCGATGAGGCCCTGGTTGCGGATAATGGCCCGGACGGTCTCCACGGCCTCCATTTCCCGGGGGGCAAGGGGCTGGAAGTCCTCCATGAAGGAAACATTGTCCCGCAGCTGCTCCAGGGTGCTCATGCCGGACAGCACCATCATCATCCCCTCGAACCCGGCGGCAAAGCGGATGGCATAGCTGGCGTTGGAGCTGCCGCCCAGCCGGTCAAAGACCCGCTGGCCCGCCTGAGGCAGATTCACAAGGGAGCCGCCCTTGACGGGCTCCATGACGAGAACAGGCTTGCCGTGGCGGCGGCAGACCTCATAGCAGGCCCGGGACTGGACCTTTTCGTCCTCAAAGTCCAGGTAGTTGAACTGGATTTGGACCACCTCAATGGCGGGGCAGTCGGTGAGAATTTCGTCCAGCACCGCCGCCGTGTCGTGGAAGGACATACCGATGTGGCGGATTTTGCCCTGGTCCTTCAGCGCTTGCAGCACCTCCGGCACCCCCAGCTCCTTGAACCGGACGTAGCGGTCATGGCTCATGGCGTGCATGAGGTAGAAGTCGAAATAATCGACCCCGCAGGCGGCCAGCTGTTTTTCAAACAGAGGCACAATCTCCTCCCGGGTCTCAAAAAAGTGGCCGGAGAGCTTGTCGGTGAGGATGTACCGGTCCCGGGGATACCGGGAGGTGAGGCATTCCCGCAGAGCCAGCTCGCTTTTGCCGTCCAGATACCCATGAGCGGTGTCAAAATAGTTAAATCCCCGGGCCAGGAATTCATCCACCATGGCCGTGACCTGGGGAATATCCACCCGGCCCTCCACCATGGGCAGACGCATGAAGCCAAAGCCGAAATTTTTGTGAATGTCAGAAAAGAACGGATTCATAGGCGCAGTCTCCTTTTATTCAGATACAAAAATTATACCAAAAACCAGCAAAAAGGTCAATGGACACCGGAAAATTTGCATAAAAATATGACCCGGAGATTTTTACTGAAATTTCCTGCATTTACAGTTGACAGACGGCCGGTTATCCATTATAATATACAGGATTTCGGGGTGTGGCGAAGCTTGGTATCGCGCTTGGTTCGGGTCCAAGAGACCTCGGGTTCGAATCCCGACACTCCGACCATGCGGAGTGTCCTTATAGGATTTGAGTATCCTACTAAGGACACTCCGCATTTTCCTTTTCCAAAAGAATATTACGCAATTCGTTCCGGGGAGTAGCTGACGGCTACTCCCTTTCTCGTTTTCAGCAGGACATCCACCTCGGGTATCTTACGGCGATCCGGGACGGCAAACTGGCCGATGCAGTTATAGTAAATCACGATCCGCTGTTGCTTGACCCCGTTGACCTTTTCAGCGTGATACACCTCAATATGGTCGATGAGCTCCGCCACCATGCGCCGGGTCAGTTCCTGGGCGTCTGTATAGCGGCGGACGGTTGCCAAAAACGCATCGGTGTCCATCTGCCTGCCGTCGGACTTTTTCAGTTCCAGCCGCAGAGCTTTGATTTTCTTTGCGTTCTCGCCCTGCTCCTCCTCGTACCGTTTGGACATCCGGGCGAACCGTTCATCGTTGATTTTCCCGGCCACATTATCCTCATAGAGCCGCTCGAACAGCCCGTCCAATTCCTTGTCCCGCGCCACCAGCGCATCCAGCTCACGCTGTTTTTTCGCCCGGTCAGTCTGCGCCACCTTTGCCGAGTGGCCCATAACGGCCTTGACAAAGTCATCCTCGTACTCGTTGGCAAAGCAGGTCAAGCGGCGAATTTCACCCAGCACTACCTGCTCCAGAAACTCCAGTCGTATGTAGTGGGTTTGAGAACACTTGCGAAGCCCGGAGTTGTGGTTGTTACAGCTAAAAAACTTGATGTCGTGGTTGCCCTGGTTAAAATGAAAATTGAGGTTTCCGCCGCACTCCGGGCATTTCAGCAGGCCGGAAAACACGCTGGGTTCCTGGGTAACGGTGGGGCGCTTACGCCGTGTGCCGCTTTTCAGCTTCTGCACCTTTTCCCAAGTAGCCCGGTCTATGATAGCCTCATGCACATTGAGGAAGATAGCGCGGTTTTCCTCGGGATTTTCAATTCGCTTTTTCATCTTGTAGGATTTGGAGTAGCTTTTGAAGTTGATAATATCGCCGCAGTATTCCTGCAAGGTGAGTATCTTTTTGATGGTGGTGTGGCCCCACTTTGTGGGCTCCACGGTGCTTTTTAACCCGGAACGGTTGACGCCTCTGGCCCGCCAGTAGTAGGTGGGATTGACGATACCATCCGCCTCCAGAACGGCGGCAGTCTCAGCTAAACCAAACCCGTCCACGGCCATTTGGTAGATGCGCCGTACCACCCCGGCGGCCTCGGGCTCCACCACCCAAAAGCGGGGATCGTCCGGTTTTTTGATGTAGCCGTATGGCGGCTGGGACAGCGGGACTCCAGAATTACCCTTGAGCTTATTCACGATCTTACGCTTTTTCGAGATGTCCTTGGCGTAATACTCGTTCATGATATTTTTGAACGGGGTAAATTCGTTGTCGCCCTCATCGCTGTCCACGCCGTCTGAAACGGCCACCAGCCGAACATCGTGGAGCGGAAAGAACTCCTCTGTCAGCCTGCCGACCTCGATGTAGTTGCGGCCCAGACGGGATAAGTCCTTGACGAACACAGCGGAGATATACCCGGCCTCGATTGCCGTCAGCATTTTCTGAAAGCCGGGGCGTTTCATGGTAGTGCCTGTCACGCCATCGTCCACAAAGAAAATGGTATCGGTGTAGCCTTTTTCCTTTGCGGCCTTTTGGAGTATTTTCTTCTGATTTTGGATGCTGTTGGACTCGCTGTCCATGTTATCGTCGCGGCTCAACCGGCAGTAGAGAGCGGCGGTGCCATCCGTGAATTGTTTGCCTGACTGTTTCAATTTGACCTCCTTCCGGCGGTCAGGCAATCAGTATTTCCACTTATATGATACCTCTGCCCGCTGTCTCTGTAAAGGATGCCCTCGGCCTCCGCGCACATGAGCTTTAGCAGGATGTCCGACACCGTTTCGCCCGACGGGTTCTCTGGATAGACCGGGGAAACGATAAAGCTGATATTCCCGATTTGATAGGTGTATTGTTCTGTGATCCTCCCGGGCATAGTACCTCCTTCCGCAATTTATTAGGTGAATATACTTCTATCGCCTCCCACTTGTCCCTGTGGGGAAACGCCAAAAGGCGGCGCCGAAGCGCCGCCCTCTGGCCTTGCCTCACCTCGGGACTCGTCGGCACAAACTTCGCTCACTTACTTCGGGACAAAGTGTCCCGAAGTTCGTCCGCTCCGCTGTGCCTCATCTCCCCACAAAATCAAAAATTTTGCGGAGCCCCGTTTCTCGAAGTATGATCCCTCATATACCACCAGATAAAAGGCGGAGATGGGGATGCTGGTTACAGATTTTCTTTCAGATATTTTTTCATGTGCTCGATGCCGCAGAGAACAGAGCGGCGGACAGCCGCCTTGTCCACGCCCTCGTCCCGAGCAATCTCCCTGTAGCTCTTGCCAAGAATGAGGTGAGCATCCACCCGGCGGCCCTGGATCTCCGGCAAGGAGTTGAGGGCGTTCCAAAGGTGGCAGAAACGATCCATGCGCTCCAGCAGCTCCTGCGGGGACGGCTCATGCACACAGGCAGAGTATTCGATCCCGTCATCGCAGTCGAGGGAATAGTACGCCTTGTTGTAGCGGACGCGCTCGGCGTGAGCGGCCTCGGCCAGTTTGCCAGCCCGGAGCTCGGCGGCCACTTCATCGGGAACCTCGATATATTCGTTGGTTAAGTACCAAGGGTAATAGTCTTTCAAATTGATGGTAGTCATTATATTTTCCTCCGTTCAGATTTTGGTAAGTGGCGATCTGGACGGAGGGGCGGCGGGGATCGACAGCCTGGGCCGCCCCTGCCAACCTCGGGACAAAGTGTCTCGAAGCTGGCAGCGGATAAAAGAAAAGCGCCCGCACAGCATGACGCTATGCGAACGCACGAAAAATAGTTGCATTTGATGTACTGACTAATTTCATGTTCATAGCCAGACGATCCCGGAGGGGGAGCTACGCTTTTTTTAGCTGGTGAAGATCATGAGAACTTTGAAAGGATAAGACAAACACGGCGGCACCCTCCTATATGCCGCCGTGCGCTTATCCGTCGATATAACAAACGGTGGCCTTGATTTCTCAAAACCGCCGTTTGCTTCAACACTACCTTGCCGTTTTACAACGGTTTTGTCGGTGTGTCAGCGTAAAAGAGAGAGCCGATAATCCGCGCTCATGGGTTGCGGGTTATCGGCTCTGCGTCTGTGCGTCTGGCTCTTTGATAACTGACATATTCAGTTGTTTTACTCTGATAAGTGTTTCTCGCTTACACTTCGGACAGAATAGCGGGAAGTTTTCAAGCACCGTATCGTGTCGTATCTTCACCCGCGTTTTGCTGCCGCAGGTGGGGCATAAGAGCCATGCTTCGTTATTTTCCATAGCAACACCTATTTCCTGCGGATAATTCGTATTCCAAGAGCAATAAATTTGTATGGCGGTTTCCTTTTACCGCCGTGTGCGTTAACCTTTGGGATGCTTTTTACTTGTATTGTGCCAACAGTTGTTCGACGGCAGCTTCGGTCATTTCGCCATCCGCAATGAGCTCTTTGCAGTAACCTTCTAATGCTTCAAGCAGCTCGGCTTTTGTATCAAACGGGCCGACTTCGACCATACCATTTTTGCTTGTGAACACAACACCATAGGTGGAACCCATCTCTGCTGCGCTGTCCTCGTGAGAGGACATAGTGACTTCACTACTGCCATTATCATCACGACTGGAACCTGTCTGCGCCGAAGTGGTATCAAAAGATGCCATTGCAATCTCCTCAGTACCATCTACGGATTTTGAGATTTGAACGCCATTTTTGATTTCGTCAAGCGTTGCTTGATACGTTGCCGCGATTTCTTCCACATCTTCCTTGGAATAATCTTTCAGCGTGCCATCTTCATCGTAATAGTCGGGAACACCATCACCTGCAATGGCATTGAGATTTTCGAGTTCAGTTTCCATCCATGCTTTGAAGCCATCATACGTCCACCATTCCACGGCCGGGCTTGTCTGATTGAGTTCTGCTTTGCTCAACCAGTTATTGCCTCCGTCTGTGCTAAAGGCAACGCTCCCGTCTGTGGGATCAGTGTAAGAGAGCGCCAAACCCTCCGTGCTACTGTCGGAAGCAGGCTGCTGCATGGGGCTTGCGGGGGCTGCTGCGCTTGCCGCATATGCCACTGTACCAAGGGATAAAACCAATACCAACGCCGCAAGAACAACACTACTTTTTTTAAGGAAAAACATTTTTTTCATGCGTATCGCTCCTTTCAAGAACAATGTTCCTCTTGGAATACAACCATATATTACCCTTTCCATGTGGAGTGTGTATGAAACGTATATGGAATTGAAAAAAGCCCTCCAAAATTGGGAGAGCTTTTCAAGCGGAAGTATCATAAATTTATAGTGAAGCTCATGCCTAACTGTTCTTTCATGGGCAAAAACGAATAGGCAAGTTTTAGATTTGTCAAAATAGACGATACAATATACAAGCCTAAACCATTTCCTCCGTCCTCGCGGTTGCGCGCATAATCCGGTCGATAGAATGGCTCGAAAATATGTTGTAAATGCTCCTGTGGTATGGGCGTACATTCGTTTTCAATCACAATCGCTCGTTCCCTAATTCTGACGGATATGGATTTTCCGGCGTCGGTGTAGGTGACGGCATTAAGAACAACATTTGAAATGGCTTTCTTAAACAATTTTGGCGGTACATTAGCCAACAGGTTTTCACTCGTCGTAAAGGAAAACTGGACGCCTTTGGCATTGGCAATCATTGCGTATGGTTCGCATATTTCTTTTAGAAAATCCGAAATATCTATTTCCTGTACTTCTTCTGTTGTTGCATATTTACTCAATTTAGAAGTGTCAAGAATGTCTTGAATCATACCGCACAACTGGTCTGTTAGTTCCTTGCATTTAGGCAAGTATATATCGTGATTATTGTATTTGCCTATCCCTAATGTCATGTTTTCTAATATAGCGCTTAACGCAGTAACCGGAGTTTTCAGTTCGTGTGAAGCCATCCGCAGAAAATCTATTTTTTGCTGTTCTGCCTGTTGCACAAGATTTTTTTCGTGTTCAAGTTCCTCAATAATTGTCAACAAATTATGATATAGCGTATTTATGTTATCTGCCAACAGTCCAATTTCATCACTTGTTTGTGTGGAACAGCTTGCGGTTCGGTCAAGCGCTGACATCTTCGTTGTTTCTCTTGCAATGCTCTTAATCGGCTTTGTAATCTGCTTTGAATAAATGTAAGAGAACAGCAGCGCAGCTAAAATACATATCGAAACAGAAAATGGTAACGCCCTTTGAATTGCCTTTACAGTATCTTGGTTGATTTCATACGAAAATGGGCTTTCAGCGTAGTATTCAAGAGCTATATCCGCGTTCTCTGTGGGCAGCTCTTTTGTAATAGGCGCCAAAAAAAGGATGATAGCATTTGCCAATAAAATAATCAGCGCCATAAATGCAAGCGTAGTAATAAAAGTTCGTGGAAAGAGTTTTAGTTTCTTCATTTGACCACCTCATATTTGTAGCCAATTCCCTTGACAGTTACAATGCAGTCAAGCCGCAATTTCTTGCGTAGGTTTTTGATGTATGTGTCAATCGTTCTGTCAATAATCGGATTATCAATGCCCCATAAATCATCAAGTATTTGCGAACGGGTAAGCACCAACCCTTTATGCTCCACAAGCAATTTGAGCAAATCAATTTCTTTGGGCGTAATGTCAATTTTTCCATTTGCGTCCTTTGCTGTGTAGCCGGAGAAATCAACGACCACATCGCCAAAGGTCATTACATCGGAAACGACATTCTTTCCGCTTCTGCGTAAGAGGGCGGTAATGCGCCTGCCTACCAAAACCATTGAAAACGGTTTTGTGATATAGTCGTCTGCCTGTTCATCAAAGCTCGTCACTTGGGTATATTCATCTTCAATAGCTGTGAGCATAAGTACAGGGACAGCACTCTTTTTCCGTATTTCGTGCAACACGGCAAGCCCCGTTATTTTGGGGAGCATAATATCCAGTACAATAAGGTCAATACTCTCCCGATTGAAGATTTGTACCGCCTCCGCGCCATCATAAGCGGGGACGATTTTATGCCCCGCTGACTGCAAGTATTCGCAGATCGCTTCATTTGTCTGTTTATCATCCTCAACAATAAGTAATGTAGCCATATAAGAACCTCCTGATTTTAATTCTACCACGGCAATGTGGAGCGTGTATGAAATCGTTTATAGATATTGCATCGTGCTATGCACGCCTTGCCTCCATTGTATTTCAAAGGCATAAAATAAGCAAGCACGCAACGCGAAATTAAATATTCAATTACATGAAATTGTAAATCGTTCAAATACTAACACCTGAAATGTAAAATTACATTGGGTGATGTCTATGCAATTTGAACGCGATGAGCGCAAATTTGATTTCCATGATATAGGGTTCGCTATCAAGCGGGCGCGTGAAGCCAGCGGGATGACACAGGAACAACTGGCCTTTATCATTGACCGCGATCCCCGCACCGTCATGTATAACGAAAATGACGGTCAGCATCCGAGCTTGAACACCTTTTATCAGATGGTGACAATGTTCGATATATCGGTGGATCAGTTCTTTTATCCAGAAAAGGGAGCCGCCAACGGGTGCAAAAGCCGCATTGATGTGATGCTCAGTTCTATGGACGAAAAGGACTTGCGACTGGTGGAAACTATAATCCGGGCAATCAAAGACGCCAAGGAAACGGAGGAAGTGTGAAAACGCGGACTCCGTTTTTTTGTACCGTTTTGGGGGTTGCACGGAACGGCAAGCAGGGCGAGTGTATAGACACTCGCTATTTTTGCGTCCCGAGGGGGCCCGCAAAAATGCTTGTTGGGGAGCCTCCCCAAACCCGGCAGACTTCGGGACAAAGTGTCCCGAAGTGGCGGCGCGTTGCGCCTTTTGTCTGCGGCCCGGAGCTATCGCTCCAAGTCTTAATTTTGAGAGGAAACAGGAAAAGCCGGGGAGCCGTTTTTGACGGCTCCCCGGACAATGCTTAAAGTCTGAAATGTTGAAAGTATTTTTCGAAAACAGCAAGAGGTATGTAATCGTATTACCCCCTCATAAACCAAGGCTGGAAACCCTTGAAAACAGGGCGTTTTTGTGGACTAATTTTCCACACCTCAACGCTTTTTCAAATGCTCCTTAAAGCAGAAGATGCAGGCAATTCCCCGCCAGTAAGGACATTCCTTGCAAGGGGTTCCGATAGGGGCTTTGGGCAAAGCGGTGTTCTTGCGGCCTTTAGGCTGTTCTTTCATCATCTTCTCGTAGGGGCTGTTCGTAAAGTTCATATTGATCCTCCGTTGTTGGTGCAGGCGTTCAACCCAATCCCCCCGCCCTTTCCCAATCATGGGAAAGGGGGCGACTCTGGAGGACATATCCCCGTCGCGCCGCCGGGAAATAGCACAGCCGGGGCCGTCCGTCAAGGGCAAGCCGCCGTAAAACGGCGGTGCTGACGCCCCCTTGACGGCCAACTCCCGGCTGTGCCGAAGTATAAGCGGCGACGGGGGATATACCACCAGAGCCATGTGGAAACGCAGCGGGACTTCGGGACAAACTGTCTCGAAGTATCCAAAGAGCTATAAAAGAGGAGATGCCACCCATTGACCCCAATAGGTGGCATCTCCGTTTTATGGCTTGTGCGTATGGAAAGACTGATTGCTGATCGCCTATAAACCGTTGTTTTTTCTAAAGTTCTATAATTACACTCGGACCATAAAAACAGAGGGAACGATTTACGTTCCCTCTGTTTTTTATGGTCCGGATGAGAGATTCGAACAGTCAAATGCAAGGCTCCGGTGGAGCCTTGCTCGGCCCCGGCTGGACGGGGACGACACCATAATGTACCGAATCTCGACACTCGGACCTTGGGATTTTGCGAGGCGCTTTCATTTTATGCTTCTATCGGACCAAAAGGCTGCCCGCAGGCAGCCTTTTGGGTTTTCGTATTGGAATTGAACCATACAAGTCACTCTGAATGGACGTAGCTGGTTCAGGGTTGTGGGGCTTGCTTTTCAATACCCCAGCTCCCGGTCGATGACGGTGCCGTCCAGGGCGTTGACTGTGAAGATGACGGTGCGGGGGTAGGTGTGGGCGGTGCCTTCGGCTGGGGTTTCCCAGGTGGGGATGCCCCAGAAGTCCCAGACGGGGACCAGGGTGCCTTCCGTGATGGAGTCGCTGGGGCGGATGCGCATGAGGCTCAGGCGGACCTCGTCGATTTGCAGGCGGATGAGGGATTCGTCGCCGTTGATGGCATCTATGCGGCGGATATCGTCGCATTTGACAAAGACCATCTTCTCAAAGACCTCTGCCGCTGTGGGGAAGTCGATGAGCTGGCTGTCCTCCGTGACGACCTGGGGTTCCTCGTAGGGGGCATTCCAGCGGAAATAGACGATGCCGCTCTCCGCAACCCAGACCTGGACCCGTTCATAGTTCCAGGAAACAGCGCCGGGGACATTCTCCGGGGTGGCCGAGCCGGCAAAGGGGGTCCGGCACAGGGGAAAGCCGTTGACCGTGCGGATGTATTCCAGCAGGTAGCCCTTGTCCGTCACCTCATGGGGCGGCTGCTCCTCCGGGTTTTCGTAGACCAGGGCGGGGCTGTAGTTATAGTAATTTACCGGGATGACCTGGTCGCAGACCATGGTGTCCAGCCCTAAGTCCTTCATCAGCTGATCGCCCATTTCCTGGGCCGTGGCAGCAGGGAAGTCCGTCCAGGCCTCCCGGATGGGCACCTCGCAGCCGGCAGGGGGCAGATCGTCCCACACGGTGTTGGTGTCGCCGTAGCCATCCCGCCACACAAGGGCCTGGTCCCAGGACCAATCTGCGCTGTTTCGGATGTTGATGTGGAACTTTTGCCCGTCCGGCTCACCAAATCCGGCCAGCGTCGTAACGCCGGGACCGTCGGGAGTCAACACCGGCTCCACAGGGATGTGGGCATTTTCATCGGGGAATGTATCCAGCCGCCCCTTCAGGTCCTCGATGAGGGCAGGAAATTCGTCCACCGATTCGGCATCGCCCAGGGGAAGCTCCCCTCGCATCCGGGCTTCAAAATTTTTCAGAGTTTCCTCTGCATCCTGCCTGGAGGCGTAAATCTCCTGGTAGAGGGGCGTGCCGTTCAGAAAGGCATCCAGCAGCTTATCCACATCCGCCTGGTCGAAGGGGTGGCGCTTTACTGTGGCGGTGGGGATAGACAAGGTTTCCGGCAGGGTGACGGCGGCGTCGGCCTGGACCAGCACCTTGCCCTCCACGCCGGTCCACTCTCCGGTGTACCGCTGGGGGGCCTTCAGGTCCTGGGCCGGTTCCGCCTGGGTCTGGCTTTGGGCGGGTGGCGCTTCCTGGGCCTTGGCGGCGGGGGTGCAGCCGGTGAGCACCAGCGACAGGCACAGAAGGATAATAAGGATTGCTTTTTTCATATAATTTCCCTCGTTTCTTTTAGGATACTTCCATTTTAAGCACTCGGGGAAGAAAAGTCGTTACCGGGCCGTTACCGTTTCGTTACGGGAAACGGAGGGCCACGGTGGTGCCTGCACCGGGGGTGCTTTGGATTTCCAGCTCCGCCCCGTGGGCCAGGGCAATCTCCCGGACCAGGGCCAGGCCCAGGCCAATGCTGCCCAGCTTTTTGCTTCTGGATTTGTCCGCCATGTAAAAGGGCTCGGTGATGTGGGCCAGGGCGGCGGCGGGAATGCCCGTGCCCCAGTCCCGGACCTCCAGCCGGTTATCCCGGGCGGAGAGGGCCACTGTCTGCCCCGGCCGGGAGGCCTTGGAGGCGTTGTCCACCAGATTGACCAGGGCGGATTGGAGCAGGTCCATATCCCCGGTGATGCAGTCCATCCCGCATTCCACCGTTAAGCCAACGCCCCGGGACCGCAGCAGCTCCGACGTAGCCTCCCGGACCCGGTCCAGGAGGGTTTCCACCGGGAGGGGCTTTAACGCCGCATCCTGCCGCAGGGTCAGCAGCTTCAGCAGCTTCTGGACCATCCGCTCCAGCCACCGGCCCTGGGACTCAATGCAGGCCAGGGCCTGCTGCTGCTCGTCCTCGGTCATGCAGGTGTTTTGCAGGGAGTCGGCGTTGAGCAGAATCGCCGTCAGAGGGGTCTTGAACTCGTGGGTCACGCCGCCGATGAACAGCCGCTGGCGGTTGGCGGTTTCCAGCAGCTGCTCCACATGGCGCTCCACGGATGCCGCCATCTGATTGAAGCACTGGGCCAGGTCCCCCACCTCGTCGTGGGTGCGGACCTTCGCCCGGCGGTCGTACAGTCCCTGGGAAATCTGGGCGGCGGCCTTTTGAAGCTGGCCGAGGGGCCTCATGGACCGGCAAATCAGAAGGGCCATCAGCCCCAGGCCCGCCACAATGGCCCCTGCGCCCAGCAGGGCAAAGCGCAGGGCCATTTGCCGGATGGCGGCGTAGACCTGGGTGATGTCCTCCGTCACATAGACCTGGCACTGCTGGCCGGACCCCAGGCGCAGGGCTCTGCCCACCATCAGAAGCCTCCGTCCGTCCACGGTGCCGGAGAAAAAGCTCTGCCGCTCCGTGACCTGCAGGTAGTTTTCCGGCTGAATGGACAGCTGGGAATAGACCGTTTCTCCGTCCGTAACCAAAACGGCGGTGCTGTCGGCAAAGCGGGTAAAGCAGTAGTGCAGCAGCGCCCGCCGGGCCGCCGGAGGGTCGCTGGCCTTGCCGTAGTAGTCCACCATCTGGTGGAAGGCGGTTTCCAGGGCGCTCTGCTTTTCGGCGGCCTGGCGGCGGGTGATGTCCAGTATCTTCTCCTGGGTCCAATACAGCTGCACCCAAGAGCAGGCGACCGTTATGCCAATGAGGACCGCCCCGCAGACGGCGGTGAGTTTCTGCCACAGCTTCATTTCAGCGCTCCTCCAATCGGTAGCCGGTTTTGGAAATGGTGCGGATTTCGTCCGTCAGGCCCAGCTTTTTTCGGATGTTGGCCACCCGCACGTCCACGGTCCGGGTGTCGCCGAAGTAGTCCTCGCCCCAAATCTCGTTGAGGATGCGGTCCCGGGACACGGTGCGGTTTTTGTTTTTCATCAGCACCCGCAGCACGTCAAATTCCAGAGGGGTCAGCTCGATGGGCTGGCCGGCCCTGGTGAGGGTCCGGTTCTGGGCATCCAGGGTCATGTCCCGGAACCGGAAAACCTGGTTCAGCCGCCCGAACCGCTGTAAAACCTTTTCCATGCGAACCAGCAGCGTCACCATTTCAAAGGGCTTGACGATGTAATCCTCCGCCCCGTCCCGGAGGCCCCGGACCTCGGATTCACAGTCGGTTTTGGCGGTGATGCAGATGACCGGGATGTTGTATTTCGCCATGTGCGTCATCAGCTGGAAGCCGTCCAGCCCCGGGAGCATGATATCCAGCAGCGCCAGGTCAAAGGAGTGGTCCCAGCGCAGATGGTCGGCGGCCTGCTGCCCGTCGTCAAACACCAGGCACTCATAGCCCACGCATTTCAGATTCAGCGCCACCGCCCCGGAAATGCCCGGGTCGTCCTCCACAATCAAAATTCTGTTGGCAGCCATCATAATCCTTCTTTCCTCAGTTTCTGCCACCATTGTATCACAGATTCCGGGAAATAGTTTACCGTTTTATTACTGTGTGCCCGAAAAATCATTGCCTTTTCGGAGGTTATGTGATAAGCTGTGCTCGAAGGCGAAAGGGGTGGAAACATGGACTGGCTGAATCTATACGGCGTTTTTCTTGTTTTGCTGCTTCTGATTCCAAACATTCTTGCCGGAATTATGGACCGGGACAGCATGGTGCAGCGGTATCACAACCGGACCGCTGAAATTTTGGAGCAGCTGGGCCGGTACGGCTGTATGCTGCTGATGGCGGTCCATTTCGGAACACGTGCGCCCGGAACAGCATATCTGGCTCTGGGCACCTTGATTGCGGCACTTTACTGGCTGGGCTGGGCGCTGCTTTGGAAGGAGCGCTCTTTGCGCAGGGCCCTGGTGCTGTCCGTTCTTCCGACGCTGCTGTTTCTGGAAAGCGGACTGGTAACGGCCAGCGTGCCGCTGTGCCTGTGCGGGGTGCTGTTCGGCGTCTGCCATATTTTCATCAGCGTGAAAAGCGTATAAATCGTTTGATTGAAAATTCGAATCCGTGAGGACCGCCCGGGTCCTCTTTTTGTTTGGGAACACCTTGGGGCTTGCTTTTTTCGGCGGTTTGTGCGAAAATAGAGAAAAACAGACGAACGGTGAGGAAAATGGATAAATTTTCAGTTTTAGAGCAGGTCTTTGGCTACCGGGACTTCCGCCCGGGCCAGGAGCAGCTCATCGACGGGGTGCTGGCCGGGCGGGATGTGTTCGGTGTCATGCCCACCGGCGGCGGGAAGAGTATGTGCTATCAGATACCGGCCATGCTGCTGCCGGGCATCACCCTGGTGGTCTCGCCGCTGATTTCCCTGATGCGGGACCAGGTGATGGCCCTGAAAGCGGCGGGGGTCCCGGCGGCCTATATCAACTCCACGCTGAACACCGCCCAGATGCGGCTGGTGTACCGGAACCTGCTGGCAGGGATGTACAAAATCGTATATGTGGCCCCGGAACGGCTGGACTATCCCGGCTTCGGCGGCGTGGCGGAGAAGCTGAACATCTCCTTTCTGGCGGTGGATGAGGCCCACTGCATCTCCCAGTGGGGCCAGGATTTCCGGCCCAGCTATTTGAGAATTGTGAATTTTGTGGAGAGCCTGCCCCGGCGGCCGGTGGTGGGGGCCTTTACGGCCACGGCCACCCGCCAGGTCCGGGAGGACATTGAGCGGATTCTGAAGCTCCGGGAGCCGGTCACCGCTCTGACGGGCTTCGACCGGCCAAACCTGTATTTTGACGTGCTGAAGCCGGAGCTGAAGGACCAGACTCTCAGCCGACTGCTGTCTGAGCGGCGGGGCAAAACCGGCATTATCTACTGCTCCACTCGGAAAAAGGTGGAGACCGTCTGCGAAAATCTCCTGGCCCAGGGCTATGCGGCTACCCGCTACCATGCGGGCCTGGACGAGCAGGAGCGCAGCGCCAACCAGGAGGACTTCCAGTTTGACCGGAAAACCATCATGGTGGCCACCAACGCCTTCGGCATGGGCATTGACAAAAGCAACGTCAGCTTCGTCATCCACTACAATATGCCAAAGAGCATGGAGGCCTACTACCAGGAGGCGGGCCGTGCCGGCCGGGACGGGGCAGAGGCGGACTGCATCCTGCTGTACAGCGCCGGGGACGTGAACACCGCCCGGTTCCTCATCAACAACAGCTCGGACAATGAGGAGTTGGACGAAAAGCAGCAGGAGCAGGTCAGACAGCAGGATTTGAAGCGGCTGGAGGCCATGGTGGGCTACTGCAAGACAAATACCTGCCTCCGGGGGTATATCCTGGAGTATTTCGGCCAGAAGCACCCGGAAATATGCGGAAACTGCGGCAACTGCAAGGGCGAGTACGAAGAGGTGGACATCACCCGGGAGGCCCAGATCATCCTCTCCTGTACCAAACGCATCCACCAGAAGCTGGGCTACTGGGTGGGCATCAACCTCCTGGGAAACGTGCTGCGGGGCAGCAAAAATAAGCAGGTGAAGGAGCTGGGCCTGGAGGACATCAGCACCTACGGCCTGCTGAAGGACCGCACCCGCAGCGATATCCATGCCATGGCCGAGCATCTGGAAGCGGAGGGGTATCTCCAGTCGGAGCTGGAGCACCAGACCCTCCAGCTGACCCCCGCCGCCGGAAATGTCCTGTATCAGGACGAACGGGTGGTTATGAAGCGGGAGGTCCAGGCGGAGAAGCCCGTTCCCGCCGCCCACAGTATGACCCCGGCAGCAGCCGACCTCTTTGATGTGCTCAAGGCCCGCCGCTTTGAAATCGCCCGGGATGCAGGAATGCCCGCCTATATGGTATTCTCCAACGCCACCCTTTCGGAAATGGCCATGCAGAAGCCCCGGACCATGACGGACTTCAAGCGCATTTCCGGCGTCGGCACCCTGAAATCCGCCTGGTACGGCGAGACCTTCCTGGCGTGCATCCGGGAGTATCTGGACGAGCACCCGGAGTAAATTATAATCCCCCAGCTTTCCGAATCGGATAAACTGGGGGATTATTGCTTTGCTTTATAGATTTCAAAAACTAATTTTGTAGTATATTATGGACATGGCAAACGCAATGAAATAATTCAAAACGGCTAACCATTTATTTCGATTATTTTGACAAAACAAATGATCTTCTTCCAATGCAAGGACTCCCAAAGAGGGAAGTGCCGATATCAAGCCTCCAAATACGCCAAACAAGTTTACAACCAAAACGAAAATATCTCCTTTATCCAGTGCAGAGACTACATTAAAGAAGCATGACACCAGAGCAATGTATGGAGCTATGAAAAGAGAGAGGCAAGATACTGAAAATAGTTTGTTTCCCTTTTCAGAAATAAGAACAGCAAATAGAAAAGTAATCAACCAAATAACAACGGAAATAATTAGAATATGCTGAACAATCCATTCAACGACAACGCCTGCGCCGATAATGACAAAGAAAAGCATAGCGAAAATAGGCCATAGTGGGAAAGTAAAAAAGAAATACATATGTTATCTCCTTTATCCTGTTTCTAAAATCATAGATTGCATAGATATTAACTGATTTTGGTTAATAGTATTATATACCATTTGCGGTTAACATTCAAGTATGAATGTGAGGCGTAAGTGACATGATTTCATATGCAAATTTGTGGAAAACGATGAAAGAAAAGGGCGTGACCCAGTATACGCTGATTAAGACCCATGGAATCAGCCCTTCTCAGATTACAAGATTAAAGCGAAATGAGTATGTCAGCACCCATACCATTGATATCTTCTGCAAGATTCTGGACTGCCGTGTTGAAAATATCATGGAGTATATCAAGGAAGAATAAGAAGGCCCACCGTTTATTACTTCAAAACGGTGGGCCTTTGAATTTACTTTTCCTCGTAAGTAAGCACTTCTTTTGCGATATAGATGGGCCGGTCCTTGCACTGCTCGAAGATTCGGCCTACGTATTCGCCGATGATGCCGATGCAGAACAGCTGCATACTGCCAAAGAACAGAATCAGCACAATGATGGTGGGATACCCGGGGACGCTGATGTCTCTGATGATTTTTTCCAGCACCACCCACACCAGATACAGCAGCGCCGCAATGCCGGAAACGCCGCCCAGCACCGTGGCCAGCCGCAAAGGTGCGGTGGAGTAGCCGACGATGCCCTCCAGGGCGTACTCGAATAGCTTCCAGAAGCTCCACTTGGTGGTCCCGGCGGCCCGCTCGCAGGCGGTATAGGGGATGAAGCAGGTCTCATAGCCCACCCAGGCGAAAATGCCCTTGCTGAACCGGTGGTACTCGCCCAGCTCCAGGATGCTCTCCCGGACGGAGGCACGGAAGGTGCGGAAGTCGCTGGCGTCAGGCTGCAAGGTCACCTTGGAGAGCCTGTTGATGAGGGCGTAAAAGCTCTTTTTGAAGAAGGACAGCACCTTGCTCTCGCTGCGGCGGTCCTGGTAGGCGGCCACCACGTCGGTTTCCGGCTGCTCGTCGAGAATCTTCACCATATCCCGGACGATTTCCGGCCGCTGCTGTAAATCGGCATCGATGAGGGCGGTGTATTCGCCTACGGCGTGCTGAAGGCCAGCGTAGATGCCCGCCTCCTTGCCGAAGTTCCGGGCGAAAGAGATTACCTTCACCGGGCAGGCCTGGGCGGCGTGGAGCTTTTTCAGATTGTGAAGGGTGGCATCCTTGCTGCCGTCGTTGACAAAAATAATTTCATAGTCATAGCCGCAGCCATCGAAGGCGGCCATGACGGCCTGCTGAAAGGCGGCCACATTTTCGGCCTCGTTATAGCAGGGAACAACCAGGGATAGTTTCATAGCAATCATCTCACTTTTCAAGGTGGGTTTATTATAGCCTCCATTTTGCAAATCGTCAAGTCGGGAAGGGGATTCCTCTTGAAAAATCGGGAAATATCTGGTATGATTTTCAAAAGCAAGGGAGGCGACGCTGTGAAAAAGCTGCTGATAACCGGATTTGAGCCCTTCGGCGGGGAGAAGCTCAACCCCTCCTGGGAGGCGGTGCGGATGCTGCCGGAAACCATCGGAGACTTCGCACTGACAAAGCTGCAGGTGCCGGTGGTGTTCGGCCTGGCAGGGGAGCGGGTGCTCTCTGCCGCCGGGACTCTGGACCCGGATGTGATTCTCTGCATCGGCCAGGCCGGCGGCCGGGGCGCCGTGACCCCCGAGCGCATCGCCATCAACTGCCGGTCCGCCTCCATCCCGGATAACGCAGGATTTATGCCTGTGGAGGAGCCGGTGGTAAAGGGCGGGCCCGACGGGCTGTTCGCCACCGTCCCGGTGGAGGCCATGGCCGCCGCCATCCGGAAGCTGGGCCTCCCCGCCGCCGTGTCCAACACCGCCGGAACCTACGTGTGCAACGACCTAATGTACACCCTTCTGCATCATTACAGAGAAACGAAAACCCGGGTGGGCTTCCTCCACGTGCCATACCTGCCGGAACAGGGGAAGCCTTCGATGGAGCTTATGGAGATTCAAAAGGCTCTGGCTGCGGCGGTTTCTGCCCTGGCATTTGAATTTCTTGGGAATACATATTGACATATTTATCGTTATATGTTACCTTAACGGTGTAAAACGCACAGAAGGGAAGTTTCCCTCCAGGACGTCTTTTCAGAGAGGGCACGGGTGGTGTGAGTGCTCAGGGCGTGGAGGGTCTGTCGTCCCGGAGCGGATGGGCTGAACCAGGCAGTAGGCTCATACGGATGCGCCCCGTTACGGTGCTTTGAGTGCCCGGTTTTCGGGAATTCAGGTGGTACCGCGGAAAGTCTTTTCGCCCTGAGTCTTTGGACTCGGGGCGTTTTTTCATCAAAAAGGAGTGTTTTTATGGCAAGAGAATTACCAAAGGTCTATGAGCCACAGCAGGTTGAGTCTCAGATTTATCAGATGTGGCAGGAGGGGGGCTACTTCCACGCCTCGGCGGACGAGAGCAAAAAGCCCTTCACCATCGTCATGCCGCCCCCCAACGTCACCGGCCAGCTGCACATGGGCCACGCAATGGATGCAACCTTGCAGGATACCCTGATTCGCTTCAAGCGGATGCAGGGCTACAACGCCCTGTGGATTCCCGGCGTGGACCATGCCGGCATCGCCACCCAGATCAAGGTGGAGGAGGAGCTTCGCAAGGAGGGCCTGACCCGGTATGACCTGGGCCGGGAGAAATTCCTGGAGCGGGTGTGGGACTGGAAGCATAAGTACGGCAACCGCATCGTCGAGCAGCAGAAGAAACTGGGCGCTTCCTGCGACTGGGACCGGGCACGGTTTACCATGGATGAGGGCTGCTCCAAGGCCGTCCGGGAGGTCTTTGTCTCCCTGTATGAAAAGGGCCTGATTTACAAGGGCAGCCGCATCATCAACTGGTGCCCCCACTGCGTCACCGCCCTGTCCGACGCCGAGGTGGAGTATGTGGACAAGCCCGGCCACCTGTGGCACATCCGCTACCCCCTGGCCGACGGCTCCGGCGAAGTGGTGGTTGCCACCACCCGGCCCGAGACCATGCTGGGCGACTCCGGCGTGTGCGTGAACCCCGCCGACGAGCGGTACAAGGATATCGTGGGCAAGACCGTGATTCTGCCTCTGATGAACAAGGAAATTCCCGTCGTGGCCGACGATTACGCCGAAATGGAATTCGGCACCGGCTGCGTGAAAATGACCCCCGCCCACGACCCCAACGACTTTGAAGTGGGTCTGCGGCACAACCTGGAGGTCATCCGGGTGCTGGATGACGAGGGCAAGGTCAATGCCCTGGGCGGCAAGTATGAGGGCATGGACCGCTACGACGCCCGGAAGGCCATTGTTGCCGACCTGGAGGAGGGCGGCTATCTTGTGAAGGTGGAGGACTACTCCCACAGCGTGGGCACCTGCTACCGCTGCCACCGGGATGTGGAGCCTATCATCTCCGCCCAGTGGTTCGTGAAGATGAAGGAGCTTGCCGACGAGGCCATCCGCTCTGTCAATGACGGCGAGACCAAGTTTGTTCCCGAGCGCTTCACAAAGAACTATATGAACTGGATGTCCAACATCCGGGACTGGTGCATTTCCCGTCAGCTGTGGTGGGGCCATCAGATTCCCGTGTGGTACTGCGCCGACTGCGGCCACATGACCTGCTCCCGTGAGGATGCTCACGTCTGCGAGAAGTGCGGCAGCGCCAATATTGAGAGGGACCCCGATGTGCTGGATACCTGGTTCTCCTCCGCCCTGTGGCCCTTCGAGACCCTGGGCTGGCCCGACAAGACCCCGGACCTGGACTACTTCTATCCCACCAGCGTCCTGGTCACCGGCTATGACATCATCACCTTCTGGGTGTCCCGCATGATTGTGTCCGGTCTGGAACACACCGGCAAGGCCCCCTTTGACACGGTGCTGATTCACGGCCTGGTCCGGGACAACCTGGGCCGGAAGATGAGCAAATCCCTGGGCAACGGCATTGACCCTCTGGAAATGATTGACAAGTACGGCTGCGATGCCCTGCGGATGAACATGGTCACCGGCAACTCCCCCGGAAACGATATGCGCTTCTACGTGGAGCACTGCGAGGCCATGCGCAACTTTGCCAACAAGCTCTGGAATGCCTCCCGCTACGTGATGATGAACCTGAGCGAGGATGCAAAAAATGCCCTGCCCGAACTTTCCAGGCTGGAAATTGCCGACAAGTGGGTCCTTTCCAAGCTGAATACTCTGATTTCCGAGGTTACCGAGAATCTGGAGCACTATGAGCTGGGCGTGGCCGTCCAGAAGGTCTACGACTTCATCTGGGACACCTACTGCGACTGGTATATCGAGCTGACCAAGGCCCGGCTGTATGCCGAGGACCCTGTGCGCAAGGACACCGCCCTTGCCGTGCTGGTGTACGTGCTGGACCAGGTGCTGCGGCTGCTGCATCCCTTTATGCCCTTCATCACCGAGGAAATCTGGCAGAGCCTGCCCCACGAGGGCCAGGCCCTGATTGTGGCCAAGTGGCCCGAATACCGGGAGGAGCTGAATTTCAAGGCTGAGGAGTCCCACATGGAGTCCGTTATGGCGGCCATCCGCTCCATCCGTGCCCGCCGGACCGAGATGAACGTGCCCCCCTCCAAGAAGGCGGCCCTGTATGTGCTGACCTCCAACCCCCAGGTGTTCACCGAGGGCGAGGGCTTCATCCAGCGGCTGGCCTATGCCGACTCCGTGACGCTGCTGGACAGCGAGCCCAGCCTGGACGGCATGGTCACCTGCGCCACCGCCGATGCCAAGCTCTATATCCCCCTGGGCCAGCTGGTGGACGTCCAGAAGGAGCTGGAGCGCATTACCAAGGAGCTGGACAAGGCCAGAAAGAACCTGTCCACCATCGAAGGGAAGCTCTCTAACAAAGAGTTCACCACCCGTGCTCCCGAGGCCGTGGTGAATGCCGAGCGGGAGAAGGCCCAGAAGGCCAAGGCCCTGATTCTCAGCCTGGAGGAAAGCCTGGCCGCCATGCAGAAGCTGGGATAAGTGTTTTATCTGTGAATCTGAGGCGGCCTGCGCTGCCTCGGATTCACAGGAGCGTCCGATGTAAAGGAGTGATGACCGTGAATATAAGGGCTTCCATGTGGATGCTGCTGGGAAATCTGCTTGCGCTTGCGCTGTTTACGCTGGGTGACCTGGACGATGCGCCGGGGCTCAGCTTTCTGGGGCTGGCCGGTGGGTTTCTGCTGGTGATGCGGGGCATTTACCATTTGGGAATTCTGAGGAAGGGGCATCATATTCCGGTGATTCTGCTGGTATTCGGCGTGGTGGCGGTGCTGTTCCCCCTGGTTTTGTTCCTGGATGGGGAGATTGAAGGATTGTCCCTGGTGACATTCATCGGCGAAACGTCCGGCACCGCCATGCTGCTGGGCGCATGGTATCTGCTGCGGAAGGGAAGGTAGCCATGAAGAAAATCACCGAGTATCTTCATTACCTTCCCGCCGCCTCCGAGCCTCTTTCGGCGGATGTGTTTGTGATAACAGGGGAGAAGCAGACCTATCTTTTCGATGTGGGCCGCAAAGCGGAGGCCTTTCAGCTGCTTTCAGAGCTGCCCGGGGAAAAGACGGTTGTTCTCTCTCATTTTCACAAAGACCATACGGAGAATTTGGACAGACTGACATACAAAAACC
The DNA here is from genome assembly GCA_030536515.1 of Eubacteriales bacterium. Classification (GTDB taxonomy): domain Bacteria; phylum Bacillota; class Clostridia; order Oscillospirales; family Oscillospiraceae; genus Faecousia. Next base: position 130,711 of record JAUNPV010000002.1, on the reverse strand, counting down.
TCTATGTGGGAGATTGCACCTTTGAAAAGCTGGGGAAGGGAACCGTAGTGACGGACCACCTGACCATCCGTGACGGGGTGAAGCTGGACATTCAGTCCTGCCCGTCGCCCCACACCCCTGGAAGCCTGATTTTGACGGTCAACAACGAATATACCCTGCTGGCAGACCTGTATTTCACAAGGCCGGACTATGACCGACACGCCACCCGGGCCATGCTGGAGGTCCTGGAAAAGCTGGACACAAAATACTTTGTTGTCAGTCACCAGGAGGGCAGCCCTGTCTTTGAAAAGGCGTTTCTGCTGGAAGAATTGAAAAAATACTTTCGGCTTTCTTGACAACGCCTTTGGTCTGTGATACTCTATTTTAAGATACATCTGATGAGGCACCGTTGGAACTCACGGGATTCATTCCGCGTCCAACACCGTCCAAGGATGTATCTTTTTTTATATTCCCGCGGATACAATTTCACAGATAATCCCGATTCCGACTGTAAATTCGGAATCGGGATTTTATAATGTTAGAAAAACAAACCTAGGAGGTAGCTTATGCACTTTACCAGCTTTTTGGAGGAGGGGCGGCTGACGGTGGCCCTCACCGGGGAGATTGACCATCACCGGGCCAAGGCCTATATCCAGGCCATTGCCGCCAAGATTGAGGCCTACACCCCGGAGCTCTGCATTTTGGATTTTCGGGAGGTGACCTTCGTGGATTCCTCGGGCATTGCCGTGGTCATCAACGCCCTGCGCTCCATGGCCCAAATCGAGGGCCAACTGCTGCTGACCGGCATTGCGCCCCAGCCCATGCGGGTGTTCCGTGCCTCGGGCATTGACAAATTGGTTCAAATCAGGGAGGCAGTCTCATGAAATTTGAAAACTACATGATTTTGGATTTTCCCAGCAAATCCAGCAACGAGGCCTTCGCCCGGTCGGCGGTGGCCTGCTTCGCCGCCCAGATGGACCCCACCCTGGAGGAGCTGGGGGATATCCGCACGGCAGTGTCCGAGGCGGTGACCAACTGCATCGTTCACGCCTATCCCCAGGAGATTGGCCCCATTACCCTGCGCTGCCGCATTCTCAAGGACAATGTGCTGGACATCGTGGTGAAGGACCGGGGGGTGGGCATCCCGGATATCGACCAGGCCCGGCGGCCCGCCTTCACCACCGGCGGCTCGGACCGCAGCGGCATGGGCTTTACCATCATGGAGAGCTTCATGACCCAGCTGGAGATTACCTCCAAAGCCGGGAAGGGCACCACGGTGCATATGCGCCGGAAGCTGAAAATGCGCCAATGAGCCGCCTGGAGGAGCAAATCGCCGCCGCCCAGGCGGGAAGCCGGGAGGCGCTGGACACCCTGGTGGAGGAGAACACCGGCCTTATTTGGGCGGTGGCCCGCCGCTTCATCGGCCGTGGCACGGAGCCGGACGACCTGTATCAGCTGGGGAGCCTGGGCTTTCTGAAAGCGGTGGAGGGCTTCGATTTGGCCTACGGCACCCAGTTTTCCACCTACGCCGTGCCGAAAATTGCCGGAGAGATTCGCCGGTTTCTCCGGGACGACGGGACCGTGAAGGTGTCCCGGAGCCTGAAGGAGCAGTCCGCCGCCATCAAGGCCGCCCGCAGCCGCCTGACCTCGGCCCTGGGCCGGGAGCCGACGGTGGGGGAGATATCCCGCCAGACCGGCCTTTCCCCGGAGGAAATCGCCCTGGCGGAGACCGCCACCGCCGCCACCGAGTCCATCCAGCGCCAGACCGGCGAGGAGGGCTTCACCCTGGAAAACATTCTGACGGACACGGAGTCAGAGGAGCGATTGGTGGAAAAAATAGCCCTCCGCCAGGCCATCGAGGCCCTGCCGGACCGGGAAAAATCGGTTATCCAGCTGCGCTACTTCCACGCCCTGACCCAGGCAAGGGTAGCAAAAATTCTGAACGTCAGCCAGGTCCAGGTATCCAGAATCGAAAAAAAGGCCCTGGGAATGCTGAAGGAGCTGATGAAATAGGCACCCGACAAAAGCCTTCCGCACCCTAAATACCTTCCCCCGGGGGGGAAGGTGCCCCAGTGCGCACACTGGGGCGGATGAGGAATGCGGGCAGTAACCTTAACTGCGGTATTAGTTCGTGCTTGCTGCTGGGTATCGTTTACCGTTCAGCAGGCACCAACATTTCTATCATCCAGCCTTGCCGCCCGCATTCCTCATCCGTCACGCCTACGGCGTGCCACCTTCCCCCCGGGGGAAGGTATTATAGTTGCTGCTGAAATATTGGGCCTTTACCTTTTGACAAAAATGCGGTAAAATAGACACATCAAAAAAATGGACAGGTGTGACTATGTTAAAGCAGCTTGAAACCCGATTTCTTGATGCCCGGAAGCAGTTCATTGCCGGGCAGTTTGCCAATCTGAACCCCATGCAGCAGGAGGCGGTGCTGACCACCCAGGGGCCTCTGCTGCTGCTGGCCGGCGCCGGAAGCGGCAAAACCACCGTGCTCATCAACCGCATTGCCAACATCATGCGCTTCGGCCGGGCCAGCGACAGCCGGGAGATTCCCGGCACCGTCACCGAGGCGGATGTGGAATTTCTGGAGCAGCTGGGGGAGGACCCCTTGGATGAGGACCTTCGCCGGGCCGAGGCCCTGTGCGCCCAGGACCCGGCGGTGCCCTGGAGCATCATCGCCATTACCTTCACCAACAAGGCCGCCAACGAGCTGAAGGACCGGCTCTCCACCCTCCTGGGCCCGGGAGCCCAGGATATCTGGGCCATGACCTTCCACGCCGCCTGCTGCCGGATTCTCCGGCGGGACATCGAGCGGATGGGCTACAGCCGCAGCTTCACCATTTACGATTCCGCCGATTCCGAGCGCATTATGAAGGAAATTATCAAGGATATGGGCCTGGATGACAAGACCTTCCCGGCCCGGTATGTCCTGGCGGCAATCAGCCGGGAGAAGGACCAGATGATCTCCCCCCAGCAGATGCTGGACCGGGCTGAGGGGCAGAACGACCTCCGGGCGCTGCACATCGCCAAGTGCTACGTCAAATACCAGCAGCGGCTGTTTGACAACAACGCCCTGGACTTTGACGATATCATCTACGTCACCGTCCAGCTGCTGCAGCAGAACGAGGATGTCCGTACCTACTACCAGCGGAAATTCCGCTATGTGATGGTGGACGAGTACCAGGACACCAACCATATGCAGTACCTGCTGACATCCCTGCTGGCCGGGGGCTATGAAAACATCTGCGTGGTGGGCGACGACGACCAGAGCATCTACCGCTTCCGGGGAGCCACCATTGAGAACATTCTGAACTTTGAAAAGCAGTTCCGGGGGGCCCGGACCATCCGTTTGGAGCAGAACTACCGCTCCACCGAGGTGATTCTGAACGCCGCCAACGCCGTCATCTCCCACAACCTGGGCCGCAAGGGCAAGCGCCTGTGGACCGCCAACGGCCAGGGCGACCCTATTGTGGTCTACGAGGGCCAGGACGAGAACAGCGAGGCCAATTTCGTGGCCGGTCAGATTATCGCCGGGTCCAAGGGGAAGAATTTCAAGGACTACGCCATTTTGTACCGGACCAACGCCCAGTCCAACGCCCTGGAATTTGCCATGAAGCGCAACGGCATTCCCTACCGGGTCATCGGCGGCACCCGCTTCTTTGACCGGGCGGAGGTGAAGGATATGCTGTCGTACCTGTGCGTCATCAACAACCGGGCCGACGATCTGCGCTTGAAGCGGATTATCAACAATCCCCCCCGGGGCATCGGTGCCAAGGCCCAGGAGCTGGTCCAGCGGATGGCCGACGCTGAGGGCAAGAGCTGCTACGCCATTGTCTGCGACCCCTATTCCTATGGGCCTCTTGAAAAGCAGGCCTTGAAGCTGATGCAGTTCTCCGCCCTCATCGAGGAGCTGGCGGGGCTGCTGGAAGGCGGCATGAGCCTGGGGGATTTCTACGACGAGCTGCTCATCCGCACAGGCTATGTGGATATGCTGAACGCCAAGCCCACCGAGGAGAACAAAACCCGGCTGGAAAACGTCCGGGAATTAAAATCCAGCATTCTTTCCTATGCCCAGAATGCAGAGCAGCCCACGCTGGCGGGCTTCCTGGAGGAAATTGCCCTGTACACCGACCTGGAGCAGTACAACGAGGGGGACGACGCCGTGGTGATGATGACCATGCACTCGGCCAAGGGCCTGGAATTCCCCCACGTGTTCCTGGTGGGCTTTGAGGACGGCCTGTTCCCGGGAATGCGGGCCATCGGCGATGCCGAGGAGATGGAGGAGGAGCGCAGGCTCTGCTACGTGGGCATCACCCGGGCCAAGCAGACCCTCACCATCTGCCATGCCAAGCAGCGCATGATTTACGGCCGCACTGCGGCGGCGCTGCCCTCCCGGTTCCTGCGGGAGATTCCGGAGTCATGCATTGTGAACAAGGGCATCCAGTACATTCCCCGGCAGGAGCAACGCCCGGCCCAGTCCCTCCACCGGCCCCAGCCCAGACGCTACAGCGTCCCCGCCGCCCCGGCGGCCCCCGCTCCCGTGCTGGAGCTGAACCAGGGGGACATGGTCCTCCACGCCGCTTTCGGACGGGGCATGGTCCTGTCCGTGATGAAAATGGGCGGCGACGCACTGCTGGAAATCGCCTTTGACGACATCGGCACCAAAAAGCTCATGGCCAAAACCGCCTCGGCCCATATGAAGAAGCTGTAGGCGGAAGGGCCTGCCCGTTTTACATTCCGTTTCATATTCCCGTGCCCCGGCGCATATCCTCCTTCGGGGGGATGCGTATGCGCCGGTGGATTCGAAGGATTATATGGAATATCCTGGTGCTGGCCGTGGCTGCGCTGGTGGCCTTTCTCATGCTCCGCAGCCGGTACCGGGAGGTCATCCGGGACCTGGCCCAGACCCAGGTGCGCAACTCCACCTCGGACCTGACCAACGACGCCATTGCCAAACAGATCGCCGACGGCATCATTCAATACGACCGCATCGTCTATTTTGAAAAGGACCTGAACGGGCGCATCACCGCCCTGAAAACCAACATCGGGGAGGTAAACCGGCTGAAAACCGATATTTTAAACATCATCAACGGGGAAATTCTGGCCCTGGACACCTCGGATATCGGCATCCCCCTGGGGAGCCTGTTTCTGCCGGAGCTGTTCTCCGGCCGGGGGCCTGCCATTCCGGTGCACATTCTGTCCATCCGGAATTCAGAGGCCGGCTTCACCAGCGATTTTTCCCAGGCAGGCATCAACCAAACCCTCCACCGGCTTATCATGGAGGTCAGCGTGGACGTGGCCGTGCTGGTGCTGGGGCAGACCGACAGCTTCACCGTTACCAGCCAGGTGGTGGTGGCCGAGACCGTCATCGTGGGCGACGTGCCCGATACATTTTTACAAACCGGAGGAACCTATGGAAGCGAAAGAAAGAATCCGTGAGCTGACCGACCTTCTGACGGAGGCCAACTACCGTTATTACGTGCTGGACGATCCCCAGATGCAGGATTATGAGTACGATCAGCTCCTGCGGGAGCTGGAGAACCTGGAAAAGGCCCACCCGGACCTGGCCCAGGCCGATTCCCCCACCAGACGGGTGGGAGGCCAGGCGCTGAGTCAGTTCGAAAAGGTGGAGCATCCCGTGCCGCTGATGAGCCTGCAGGATGTGTTCAGCCGGGAGGAGCTGAACGAATTTCTGGAAAAAACCATGGAGGCCGAGGAAAACGTGGCCTTCTCCGTGGAGCCCAAAATCGACGGCCTGTCCGTGGCCCTGGAATATGTGGACGGCGTATTCGTCCGGGGGGCCACCCGGGGCGACGGCAATGTGGGCGAGAACGTGACGGAGAATCTGAAAACCGTCCGCTCCATCCCCATGGTGCTGGAAAACGCCCCTGGCCGGCTCATCGTCCGTGGGGAGGTGTTCATGCCCAAAAAGAGCTTTGAAAAGCTGAACCGCCGCCAGGAGGAGGAGGGAAAGCCCCTCTTTGCCAACCCCAGAAACGCCGCCGCCGGTTCTCTGCGGCAGCTGGACCCCAAGGTGGCCGCCGCCCGGGGGCTGGATATCTTCATTTTCAACATCCAGCTGTCCGAGGGTATGCGCTTCACCAGACACACCCAGGGGCTTGATTATCTGAAAGGGCTGAAATTCAAGGTCATTCCCAGCAAAAAGCTGTCCACCGTGGCAGAAATCGACGCTGAGGTGGCCGCCATTAACGACACCCGGGAGCAGCTGCCCTGTGACATCGACGGGGCCGTCATCAAGGTGGACGACCTTGCCCAGCGGGAGCGGCTGGGGACCACCGCCAAATTCCCCAAATGGGCGGCGGCCTACAAGTATCCCCCGGAAATCAAGCCCACGGTGGTGGAGGACATCCTCATCCAGGTGGGCCGCACCGGGGTGCTGACCCCCAAGGCCGTGGTCCGCCCGGTCCGTCTGGCAGGAACCACTGTCACCAACGCCACCCTCCACAACCAGGATTTCATCACCCAGCGGGATATCCGCATCGGCGACACGGTGCTCATCCGCAAGGCAGGGGAGATTATCCCGGAAATTCTGGAGGTGGACCTGGCCAAGCGCCCGGCGGGGACTGCGCCCTACCGGCTGCCCAACACCTGCCCGGTCTGCGGGGCCGCCGTGGAGCGGGACGAGGACGGGGCCTTCCTGCGCTGCACCGGGGCCGAGTGCCCCGCCCAGCTCAGCCGGAACATTGCCCACTTTGCCAGCCGGGACGCCATGGACATCGAGGGCCTGGGCTCCGCCATTGTGGAGGCGCTGATTCAGAAGGGCCTCATCAAATCCCCGGCGGATATCTACTATCTGACCCTGGAGAATGTGAAAAGCCTCTGGAAATCCGGCTCCAAGGCCGCCCAGAAGCTGCTCTCCGCCATTGAGGCCAGCAAGCAGCAGGACCTGAGCCGCCTGATTTATGCCCTGGGCATCCGCCAGGTGGGCGTGAAGACCGGCAAGGTGCTGGCCGCCGCCTTTGGCTCTCTGGATGCGCTGATGGAGGCCCCGCTGGAGGCGCTGACGGAGGTCCCCGACGTGGGCGGCGTCACCGGCCAGAGCATATTCGATTGGTTCCGCCAGAGCCAGTCCCGGCACCTGATTCAGCGGCTCCGGGAGGCGGGGATGAATTTTGAAAGCAAGCGGGTGATTTCCGACGCCCGGTTCGAGGGCAAGACCTTTGTCCTCACAGGAGCGCTCAGCAAATTCACCCGGGAGGAGGCCACGGAGAAAATCGAGCTGTTCGGCGGAAAGGCCGCAGGTTCCGTGTCGAAAAAGACCAGCTTCGTGGTGGTAGGCGAAAACGCCGGCTCCAAGGAGCGAAAAGCCCGGGAACTGGGGATTACGATTCTCACTGAGGATGAATTCCTGGAAATGATTCAGTAAAAAGCAGCAGGCCCGACGGTTTTGTCGGGCCTGCTGTATGCTATTGCGCTGAAAAAACACCGTCTGCGCCCAGGGTGAACTGGCGCAGCAGGTAGCCCTCCACCGGGTGGGTGAGCTTCACAAACGCATCGCTTCCGTCAATGCGGTACTCCGTTTCACATTGGTCCCCGGCATCCAGGCTGAGCGTTAATGCGGTGATTTCCCTGGTTTTCCCGGATATGCGGCCGTCCAGATTGACCTTGTATTTGGATACTACCTGATCGTCGCTGCCGTAAATCTGGATGTAGAAATAGTCGGACACCGACCTGTCCGATTCTGGGCGAAGGCCGGACAGGACCGGCACGAGAATGGCCCCGAGAAGCAGGACGCAGGCCAGAATCAGGCAGAGGATTCTCTGTTTCGTCATAGCTATCCTTCCTGTTACAGGGTGTAGTCTTCGTTTTCGTACCGGCTCAAATCCAGGGCCCGGGCCTTCAGCGGCACCCGCTTCAGGGGGTCGTAGCGGAAGCGGAAGCACTTGTCTCCGGCGGCTTTCAGTCCTTTTTTGGCGCACAGGACCTGGCCGTCCTCCAGCTTGGCGCCGTGGATGCAGTAGGCGCAGGCGTGTTCTATCTTTTTCCGAAACAGCATGACTGGTTCCTCCCAAACGGTGATATGCATATTATATACCAGACCGGGCCGGAATTCCAGCCCTTTTTTGCTTTTTCATCAGCAGGGCAAGCACCAAGAGGGCTGTGGGGACGATAACATATTTCCCCCGGAACAGGCAGCCGCACAGCAGCAGGCTCAGAGCCGTCTGAATTGCCTTGCCCAGGCAGTACCGCCGCAGAGACAGCCCGGCGGTGACGGAGGCGGTCTGCATGAGCACGCACAGCCCTCCGGCGGCCAGCATCCCGGAGCAAAGGGTAAACCGCAGGGCAGTGTCCTCCACCAGAGGCAGCACGCAGCACCCGTTGGTCAGCTCCAGCAGCCCCACAATCAGAATTTGAACCTGGGCAGGCAGCAGAAACAGCACCCACCTGGACAAAAAGGCGATGACCACCCGAAACAGCACCACCCACCCGCAAATCAGCCCCATCACCGACAGCGCCTGAGACAATGCCCCAGAGAGGGTAGGGCCCTTCCCGGCATCCAGCGAGACCGCCCGGTCCCCCACGGGGCCCAGGAGTCTCGCCGTCAGCACCCCCGAGGCCAGGTGAATGCCCCACAGGGCCCAGCTCATCCAGCCTGCGGGGAACACCACCGCCCCCATTCCAAAGATAAAAGAGGGCCCTGCATGGCTGCAAAAGCCCAGCAGCCCCTCCGCCTCCCGGCGATTCAGCCTGCCCTCACGCCAGGCCCGGGCCACGGTCCTGGCCCCCACGGGATAGCCGCCCAGAAAGGCAGGAATCAGAAGATTTTCAGCCCCCTTGGGCAGACAGCACAGCCTGCCCAGTGGTCCCAGCACCCCAAAGGACGTGCCCATGACCATGGCCGACAGCACCAGAAAGGGAAACAAAGCGGGAATCACCGTGCTGATGCACAGGGTCACCCCGGTTTTGGCCCCGGCCAGGGCCGTTTTGCTGTCCAGAATCAGCAGGAGCGTTCCCACAAATGCCCCCATCCCGGGAAGAAAAGCCGTTCGCTTCAAGCATCTCACCTCGGAAGAATCTATGCAAACCGGGGCCCCTCCATTCATACACTACCAAAAAAGGAGGTGCCGGAATGGGCAAGGGAGGGTATTTTCTCAGGCGGCTGACGGACGAGGCCGACCTCAGCGTACTGCCGGGCCACCCCATCGTGGAGCTGGCAGGGGACCGGCGGGTGCTGATTGAGAACCACCGGGGCGTGAAGGAGTACGGCTGCACCCGCATCACCGTTGGAATGTGCTACGGCCAGGTGAGCATTCTGGGGGAGGGGCTGCAAATTCTCCGGATGACCGCAGAGCAGCTGGTCATCTGCGGCAAAATCAGCGGTGTCAGCCTCCAGCGGAGGGCAGTGCCATGAATATATGGGAATCGATTACCGGCATCTGCCGGGTGGAGGTGACAAGCGCCGACTGCACAGCGCTGCTGGCCGCCGTCAACCGGGCAGGCATTGCCGTTTCCCGGCTGGAGGGGATGGACGATTTGACGGTCTGCTTCCATATCCGCCGCCGGGATATGAAAAAGCTGAGCAGTCTCTGCCAAAGACGGGGGGCACGGCTGCGGGTCCTGGGCCGGGAGGGCCTTTACTGGACGGGACTGGGCCTGCTGCGGCGGCCTGTGCTGCTGGTGGGGCTGGCAATGCTGATGGCCCTGGGGCTGTATCTTCCCACCCGGGTGCTGTTCATCCGGGTGGAGGGGAACGAGGCCGTCCCTGCCAGGCAGATTCTGGCGGCGGCAGAGGACTGCGGCGTGGGCTTTGGGGCCTCCCGCCGGTATGTCCGCAGTGAGAAGGTGAAAAACGCCCTTCTGGGGGCCATTCCGGAGCTGGGCTGGGCGGGGGTGAACACCTCCGGCTGCACGGCGGTGATTTCCGTCCGGGAGCGCACCGAGGCAAAGCAGACGGCCCAGGCTCTCCCGGCGGCCATTGTGGCCAGCCGGGACGGCTTTATCCTGTCCGCCGACGTGACCCAGGGGACCGCCCTGTTTCAGACCGGCCAGACCGTCCGCCGGGGCCAGACCCTGATTTCCGGCTTCACCGACTGCGGCATCTGCATCCGGGCTACGGGGGCGGAGGGGGAGATTTTCGCCCAGACCCGGCGGGAATTGGAGACCGTGACCCCGGTTACCTGCCTCGTTCGGGGGCAGAAGGGGGACCTCCGGCGAAAAATCAGCCTCCGCTACAGAAAAAAACGAATAAATTTATGGAAAGACAGTGGAATTTGTGATACCACTTGTGGTAGAATGTATAGAGAATTCTATATCACCCTGCCGGGAGGCTTCCGGCTGCCCATCGCCCTGTGCGTGGAGGAATACACCTGCTGGTCTGTGGAGGAGGCCCGGGCGGACCGGACCCGGGCGGAGGCGGCCCTGGATTCTTTCGGCGCGTCGTATCTGCGCAGTCAGATGATTTCCGGGCAGATCCTCCAAAAGCAGCAGCGCTTCTCGGAAGCGGAGGGCCTCTACCGCCTGGAGGGGACCTACGACTGCACCGAAATGATCGGCAGGGCACAAAAGATTGGAGAAACCAATGGGAAAAGAGATTGAACGCATTGTCAACGCAGAGCGGGTGGAGGACCTGATTGCCGTCTTCGGCTCCTTTGACGAAAATATCAAGCGCATCGAGGAGGCCCTGGAGGTGAAGGTGGTCAACCGGGGCGAGGAGCTGCGGGTCACCGGCGACGAGGAAATGGCCGACAAGGCCGTCCGCACCCTGGAGGGGCTGCTGTCCCTGGCCGCCAGAGGCGAGACCATTGACGAGCAGCGGGTCCGCTACCTCATCACCCTGGTCAACGAGGGCAACGACCACCAGGTGGCTCAGATGGCCAAGGACGTGGTGTGCATCACCGCCAAGGGCAAGCCCATCAAGGCCAAAACCGTGGGCCAGCAGAACTACATGAAGGCCATTCAGAAAAACACCGTCACCATCGGCGTAGGCCCCGCCGGTACCGGCAAGACCTATCTGGCGGTGGCTGCCGCCGTTGCCGCCTTCCGGGAAAAGGCCGTCAACCGGATTATCCTCACCCGGCCTGCGGTGGAGGCAGGGGAGCGGCTGGGCTTTCTGCCCGGCGACCTGCAAAACAAGGTGGACCCCTACCTGCGGCCTCTTTACGACGCTCTGTACGATATGCTGGGGGCGGAGACCTTCCAGAAATACCAGGAGCGGGGCTCTATTGAGGTTGCCCCTCTGGCCTATATGCGGGGCCGGACCCTGGACGACAGCTTCATCATCCTGGACGAGGCCCAAAACACCACCCGGGAGCAGATGAAAATGTTTCTGACCCGGCTGGGCTTCGGCTCCAAAATCGTCATCACCGGCGACGTGACCCAGATTGACCTGCCCGACGACAAGGTATCGGGCCTAAAGGATGCGGTCCGGGTGCTGGACGGGGTGAAAGACATCGCCATCTGCCGCCTGACCGCCGCCGACGTGGTGCGCCACGCTCTGGTCCAGGCCATTATCAGCGCCTACGAAAAATCGGCCCCCAGGCCGGAGCTTAAAAAGCCGCCCCAGAAGTTCAAATACAAGAGGAAGTATGAAAAATGAGACATAAAATCAACCTGGTTTTTGAGCAGCTGAGTCTGCAAAAATTTGCCATTTCCGCCAATATCAAAACCTGCATCCATGAGACACTGAAGGCCGAGGGCGTTCCCGTCCGGTGTGAGATTAACGTGCTCATCACCGACGATGCCGGTATCCGGGTCATCAACCGGGAAAGCCGGAATTTGGACAAGGCCACCGACGTGCTGAGCTTCCCCATGTTCCAGCTCCAGGCCGGGGTGCTGCCGGACAGCTGGGAGGAATATTTCGACCCGGAGACCGGGCTGGTGCCCCTGGGGGATATGTGCATCAGCCTGGAGCGGGCCCAGGCCCAGGCCCAGGAATTCGGCCACAGCCTCCGCCGGGAGGTAGGCTATCTCACCATCCACTCCATGCTCCATCTGCTGGGCTACGACCACCTGGACGAGGGCGAGATGAAAAAACAGATGCGGAGCAGGGAAGAAGCCATCGCCGCCTCCATCCGGGGCATGAGCAGAGATTAATTCACATATAGGAGATACTTATGATTACCAAAACCGCTATCATCACCATTGCCGGCCGGCCCAATGTGGGCAAGTCCACCCTGACCAACTTCCTGGTGGGGGAGAAGATTGCCATTGTGTCCAACAAGCCCCAGACCACCCGCAACCGCATCTGCGGCATTCTGACCCGGGACAATCTGCAATTTGTCTTTGTGGACACCCCCGGCTACCACAAGGCCCGGACCAAGCTGGGCGACTACATGGTCAACACCGTCCGGGAGTCCATTTCCGATGTGGACGCCACCGTTCTGGTGGTGGAGCCCATTGCCTCCGTGGGCATTCAGGAGGAGGCCCTGATTGAAAAAATCAAGGGCACCCGCTGCCCTGCCATTCTCGCCATCAATAAAATCGACACCGTGGAAAAGGACAAGCTGCTGGAGGTTATCGATGTCTACGCCCAGACCGGGGCCTTTGATGCCATCATTCCCATTTCCGCCAAAACCGGCGACGGGGTGGACGTGCTGCTCTCCGCCTGCGAAAAATACGCCGTGGAAGGCCCCTTCCTGTTCCCCGACGACGTGACCACCGACCAGCCCGAGCGGCAGGTCATGGCGGAGATTATCCGGGAGAAGCTGCTGTGGTGCCTGGACCGGGAGGTCCCCCACGGCACGGCGGTGGAAATCACCACCTTCTCCGAGCGGGACAACGGCATCATTGACATCGATGCCACCATTTTCTGCGAAAAAGCCAGCCACAAGGGCATCATCATCGGCAAGCAGGGGGCCATGCTGAAAAAGATATCCTCCCTGGCCCGGGCGGACTGCGAGAAATTCATGGGCACCAAGGTCTACCTGACCACCTGGGTGAAGGTGAAGGAAAACTGGCGGGACAGCGACTTTCTGGTCCGCAACTTTGGCTACAGCGAATAATTTCCAGTTGTAAAAATCCAGATGGGCGCAAATCCTAAAGCCAACGATATCTGTCATTGCGAAACCAGTGCCTCAGCACTGGTTGTGGCAATCCGTATCCCTGTGCAAGAAGCCAAGAAAAACGGATTGCCACGTCGCTTCGCTCCTCGCAATGACAATCAGAAGGAGGCAGCAGGATGAACGCAGTGGATTATTGGCAGCTTTTTTTGGAGACCGGGGCCCCGGAGGCCTACCTCATGTATACGAAAATGCAAAAAACGGAGGGAAGCCATGTACACGACCATCCAGGGCATCGTCCTGAGAGTCACGGATTACAATGATAAGGACGCTTTGCTGACGGTGCTCAGCCGCCGTCACGGCAAGCTGACCGTCAAAGCCCGGGGGCTGCGCCGGAAAAACAGTCCCCTCATCGCCCCCTGCCAGCTGCTGGCCTACGGGGAGTTTACCTTGTTTGAATACCGGGGCCAGTACACCATCAACGAGGCCAGCACTTTAGAGCTGTTCATGCCCCTGCGGCGGGATTTGACCAAGCTGTCCCTGGGCACCTATTTTGCCCAGGTGGCCGAGGTGCTGAGCCAGGAGGACCTGCCCAACCCGGAGCTCCAGGCCCTGCTGCTGAACTGCCTGTACGCCCTGGCCCGGCTGAATTTGCCGGAGGCGCAGATCAAGGCCGTGTTTGAGCTGCGCAGTGCCTGCCTGGCAGGCTTTACCCCGGACCTGTTCGGCTGCCATATCTGCGGCAGCCAGAGCCCGGAACGGTTCGACCTGTCCGCCGGACAGCTGGAATGCAGCGCCTGCCGCAGCCGGGAGTCGGCGGGCATTCGGATGCCGGTGACGGCGTCGGTGCTGGAAGCCATGCGCTACATCTGCCTGTGCGACCCCAAGCGGTTGTTTTCCTTCCAGATTGGCGGGGAGGCCCTGGGAAAGCTGGCAAGCCTGACGGAGGCCTACTTAACCACCCAGCTGGAACGAGGGTTTCCAACCCTTGATTTTTACAAATCCTTACTTATTTAGGAGTTTACTATGTCAGAATTATACGAAAAATCACTGCTGAAGCTGGAGCTTGACCAGGTTCTGGGGCTTCTTTCGCAGTGCGCCGGAAGCGAGGGCGGCAAGGCGGCCTGCCTGGTGCTCCATCCCACCTCGGATTTGGAGGATGTGGAGCTGATGCTTTCCCAGACCACCGCCGCCTCGGACCTGTGCACCAAGAAGGGCAATCCCGTCTTCGGCGACGTCACCGATGTGTCCGCCTCTTTGGAGCGGGCCGACCGGGGGGGCAGCCTGCAGCCTATCGAGCTGCTGCGGATTGCCGGAATCCTCCGCTGTGCCCGGAACATCAAGGGCTACGTGTCCGAGGACGAGGCAGCCACGGTGCTGGACCCTCTGTTCAAGGCCTTGACCCCTAATAAATACCTGGAGGACCGGATTTTCGTCGCCATTCTTTCCGAGGAGGAGATTGCCGACGCCGCCTCGCCGGCCCTGGCGGACATCCGCCGGCATATGCGGATTCAGGCCGGCAAAATCCGGGACAGCCTCCAAAAAATCATTTCCTCGCCCGCCTATTCCAAGTACCTCCGGGAGCCCATCATCACCATCCGTCAGGGACGATATGTGGTCCCGGTGAAAAGCGAGTGCAAAAACGACGTGCCGGGCCTGGTCCATGATGTGTCCGCCACCGGCTCCACCTATTTTGTGGAGCCCATGTCCGCCGTCAACGCCAACAACGCCCTGCGGGAGCTGGAAATAAAGGAAAAGAAGGAAATCGAGCGGATTCTGGCAGAGCTGTCCGCCGAGGCCGCCGCCTACCGGGAGGCCATTGACCTGGACTACGCCATGCTGGTGCAGCTGGACGTGATTTTCGCCAAGGCCAAGCTGGCCTATCGGATGCGGGCCTGGGCTCCCATTATGAACGACAAGGGCAGGGTGGAGCTGCGCAACGCCCGGCACCCCCTCATCGACCCCAAGGCGGTGGTGCCCATTTCCCTGCGGCTGGGCACGGATTTTGACACCATGGTCATCACCGGCCCCAACACCGGCGGCAAGACCGTCACTCTGAAAACCATCGGCCTGCTGACCCTCATGGCCGAGTGCGGCCTTCATGTACCCGCCGGGGACGGCAGCGTCCTTTCCACCTTTGATGCCATTCTCGCCGACATCGGCGACGAGCAGTCCATTGCCCAGAGCCTTTCCACCTTTTCCAGCCATATGAAAACCATCGTGGACGTGGTGGCCCAGTGCGACGACCGGACCCTGGTCCTCTTTGACGAGCTGGGCGCCGGTACGGACCCCGCCGAGGGTGCGGCCCTGGCCACCGCCATCATCGAATTCTGCCGGAAAATGGGCAGCCGGGTGGTGGCAACCACCCACTATGCGGAATTAAAGCTCTACGCCATGCGGACCCAGGGAGTCATCAACGCCTCCTGCGAATTTGACATTGAAACCCTGCGGCCTACTTACAAGCTACTCATCGGCATTCCCGGCAAGTCTAACGCCTTCGCCATTTCCCGGAAGCTGGGCCTGTCCGAGGACATTTTGAAGGAAGCCGACGACCTGGTGGACAAGTCCGACAAGAATTTTGAGGACGTGCTGTCCCAGCTGGAGCAGCAGCGCCAGCAGATGGAGTCCGCCCGCCGGGAGGCCGAGCGCCTCAAGCAGGAGACCGCCAAAATCAAGCAGCAGAGCGAGGAATACAATGAGCAGCTTCGGAAGGAGCGGGAGAAGGCCATGGAGTCCGCCCGCCGGGAGGCCCAGCACATCATCGAGGAGGCCCGGACCGCTGCCAATCTGGCCTCCGAGGAGCTGAAGGCCCTGCGTAAGCAGCTTCAGGACAGCGCCGACACCACCGGCATCAACCAGCGCCAGGCGGAGCTGCGCCGGAATCTGAACGAGGTGGAGGACAAACTCCGTGCCAAGCAGCCGGAGAAGGCCCGTCCCAAGCCCACCCGGGGCATTCTGGTGGGGGACACGGTGGAGCTGCTGAAGCTGGGCACCAAGGCCAATGTCATCGCCATCAACAAAGACGGCACCTACCAGCTCCAGGCCGGCATTCTGAAAATGACCGCCAAGGCCGATGAAATTTACCTGCTGGAGCAGGACAACCCCTACGAGGTCAAGGGCGCCCGGCCCAAGCACTCCGGCCGGGAGATGAAAATGACCGCCATGCCCATGGAGGTAGACCTGCGGGGCATGGATGCGGTGGAGGCCGAATGCGTGCTGGACCGGTTCATGGACGAGGCCATGCGGTCGAACCTTTCCCAGGTCCGCATCATCCACGGCAAGGGCACCGGCGTTCTCCGGGCCGCCGTCCAGCAGTCCCTGAAACGCAACAAGTTCGTCAAAAAATTCCGCCTGGGCCAGTACGGCGAGGGCGAGGACGGCGTCACCATTGCCGAATTCCGTTAAATTGCCGA
This sequence comes from Eubacteriales bacterium, assembly GCA_030536515.1. Lineage (GTDB taxonomy): Bacteria > Bacillota > Clostridia > Oscillospirales > Oscillospiraceae > Faecousia. The sequence goes on along the minus strand of JAUNPV010000002.1, from coordinate 114,354 downwards.
ATGAACCTCCGAAAAGGGCGAAAACGATTCCGGGAAATTGGCAATTTGTGAAAACAAGACGAAAACGAGTTGACTTTTTCGTTGAAAACGCTATAATAATTATCAGACCCGTTCCACCTCCGGGGGGAATGAAAAGGAGTGTATTTTATGTTCAATAAAGAAGTTGTCGTTCGTTGTGAATCCGGCCTTCATAACAAGCAGGCCACCTATTTCGTACAGAAGGCCAACGAGTTTGAGAGCAGCATCTGGCTGGAATCCGGCAGCCGAAAGATGAACGCCAAGAGTCTGCTGGGCATCATGTCCCTGGGCATTGTCACCGGCACCACCGTTACGCTGAGCGCTTCCGGTTCTGACGCTGAGGCGGCCGTGAACGCTCTGGATGCACTGCTCCAGCGGGACGTCTATTAAGAGAACAAGAAATTAAAATAGCTCTTACTTAACTGCCTCAATGCAAAATACGCATTGAGGCAGCTTTTTTACTTGGGAAACGCCGGACAGCTGCGCTTGCCGATCCGTCCATCGCTTCCCCGAGGTGAATCTATGACTTTTGACGAATTAAAGGAAAAAGCCCTGACCCTGCCCTTCGCCCCCGGCGTGTACATCATGCGCAACAAGGAGGACAAGGTCATCTATGTGGGCAAGGCAAAAAAGCTGAAAAACCGGGTGAGCCAGTATTTCCAGGACACGGCCTCCCATACCCCGAAAACCAGGCTCATGGTCAGCAAAATCCACCATTTTGACGTGATTGTGGCCGCCTCGGAGTTTGAGGCTCTGGTGCTGGAATGCTCCCTCATCAAGCGGTATATGCCGAAATACAACATCCTTTTGAAGGATGACAAGGGCTACCCCTATCTGCGGCTGGATATGCGGGAAATCTACCCCGTTATCACCCTGGTCAGCAAGCCTGCCGCCGACGGGGCGGACTACTACGGCCCCTACGGCGGCCGGGCCGTCACCCATGACGTGCTGGAGGCCATCCGCCTGACGCTGAAGCTCCCGGGCTGCCACAAGCAGTTCCCCCGGGACGTGGGCAAGGAGCGGCCGTGCCTGAACTACCACATGAACCAGTGCGCCGGATGGTGCCAGGAAAGCAGGACCTGCGCCGAATACAGGCAGACCATGATGCAGGCCAAGCAGCTGCTCCAGGGCAATTACAAGGCTGTGGCCGAGCAAATCAAAGAGCAGATGCTGGCCCATGCGGAGAATCTGGAATTCGAGCTGGCCGCCAGCCTTCGGGACCGGCTCAGTGCCGTGGAGGCGCTGAGCCAGAAGCAGCTGGTGACGGCGGGGACCCTGGCGGATACCGACGTGGTGGGCTACGGGGAGACCGAGGCCAAGGCCTGCTTCGCCGTGCTCCATTTTTCCGGCGGCAATCTGCTGGACAAGGAATACGAGGTGTTCCCAAGGCCCGACGACAAAACGGAGGCGGTTTCCAGCCTGTTAAAGCAGTTTTACCTCAGCCGGGGCCTGGCCCCCAAACGGGTGCTGCTGCCCTTTGACATCGATGACGGCGAGCTGTTCGCCCAGCTGCTGGAACAGGAATACGGCCGCCTGCCCAAGCTCCACGTGCCCCAGCGGGGGGACAACGTGCGGCTGGTGGAGCTTGCCTGCAAGAACGCCTTTGAGGAGGCCCAGCGGGTCACCGGCAAGGAGGAGCGGGTCAGCGCCACCCTGACTCTTCTGGGCAAAATGCTGGCCATCAAGGCGCCCTCCCGGATGGAGTCCTTTGATATCTCCAATATTTCCGGCACGGACATTGTGGCGAGTATGGTGGTGTTCCAGGATGGGAAGCCTAAGAAAAGCGACTATAGGCGCTTCAAGCTGGAGGGCATGGAGGGCCAGGACGACTACGGCGCCATGCGCCAGGTGCTGACCCGGCGGTTTACCCACTATCAGCAGCAGGACAAGGGCTTTGAAGCGGCCCCGGACCTGCTGCTCATCGACGGCGGCGTCAACCACGCCAGGGTGGCCGTGGACGTCCTCCGGGAGCTGGAACTGCGTTTTCCGGTGTTCGGCATGGTCAAGGACGACCGGCACCGCACCCGGGCGCTGGTGACCCCGGAGGGCCAGGAGATTCGCATTGACAACAACCAGGCCATTTTCGCCCTCATCGGCAATATCCAGGAGGAGACCCACCGCTTCGCCATCACCTACCACCGGCAGCTTCGCAGCAAGCGCCTGCGCTATTCAGAGCTGGATGCCATTCCCGGCATCGGCCCCAAGCGCAAGCAGGAGCTCCTGCGCCAGTTCAAATCCCTGTCCACCATGGGCCAAGCCACCATCCCCGAGCTGGAACGGATTCTGCCCCGGGATGCAGCGGCGGCGGTGTACCATCATTTTCACTGCCAGGAGGATTAACAATGGAACACCTTTATGCTGTAAAAAGTCAGAAGGAATTATTGGAATATGAGCGCTTTGTCTCCAAAATCCAGCCCCGGCTCACCGCCTATCTCACTTTTTTGAAGGATGCCTACCAGGTCTGCCAGCTGCCCCGCACCATTGTCTGGACAAGCTGCCACGGGGCGACGGAGCTTTTCAGCGATATCCCCGTCCCGGCGTACACCAACGACTACCGGGTGGTGATGACCCCGGATGTCTCCGCCTGGCGGTCCGTCTATCTGCACCAGCTGGATGGGCTGGAAGCCGGGGAGACTGGCCATGCCCTGCGGGCTTACTACGAAACCGGCCTGACGGAAAACCACATTCTGCAAATTCTGGGCCACGAGCTGGCCCACCACAGTCCCCTGTTTCTGGATGACTTCGATTCCTCCCGCAGCAACGGCATCTGGTTTGAGGAGGGCATGGCAGAATACATCAGCAGACGGTATTTCCTCACCCCCTCGGAGTACGAGGCGGAATACCGGTGCAACAAGGAGCTGGTCGGGCTTCTGAACCACAAATACGGCGGCCACTCCCTGGAGGAATTCGGGGCGGCCACCTATGCGGGGGACTACGCCAGCATTTTCTTCGAATATTGGAGGAGCTTTCTGGCAATCCATCAGATTGTTCAGAAGCACGGCGGTGATGTCAGGAAAGTCTTTGCATCCTATCACCGCTGGCATGAAACAGAACACAACATGACGCTGCTGGATTGGTTCAGCGGCGCAACCATTGGAGGATAACCATGCTGAAACCGGCAACAGAAGCAGAAATCACACAATACATGGACTTCGCCTACAGCCTTGCCATGGACCCGGCGTCCTCGGGCTATCCCGCCTATTTTGACGGCATGAAAACAAAGGATGATTTTATTTCCGTCGCATGGAGAAGTCTGCGGGGGGAAAACCGGGAAATCCTCCTGTTCATCCGTGAGGGGACAGTGGAAGGGTGGATACAGTTCTATGTTTTCCCGGAGGACAACTACCTGCAAACCGAGGGCTTCAACATCCGAAGCCACACGGAAGAAGCCTTGGAGGAGCTGATTCAATACTGCAAGGCCAACTATGCCGGGTACGAGCTGAACTTCGGGTTCCCGGCTGACAATCAAAACGCCGTTTCCTATCTGCAAAAGCAGGGCTGGCCCTGCACGGAGCAGAGCTGGAACCAGATTCTCCATCTGAAGGACTACCAGCTCCGGCCGGAATCTCCCAACGTCAGAAAGGTCACACGGGAAACCTTTGACGACTTCAGAACCATCCACAGCCAATATGATGCTGAAATATACTGGAACAGCCAGCGAATCTATGATTCCTTTGACAAATGGCACATCTATCTGTACTATAAAGAAGAAAAGCCCATCGGCGCAATTTTCTATTTTGATGAAGAAATTTTCGGCCTGACCTTTGACGGCGGAATCTTTGACGATGGAATTTACGAGGCCCTGCTGACCAAAGCCGCTAACGACCACAAAGAGCGGGGGCTTGCGTACCTTGTATTCTTCCAGGATGAAGATAGCTGGTCCGCAGCCCGGGAAATGGGCTTTCAGCGGGTCGGCAAGTATGTGCTGTTTGTACAAAAATAATCGAAAGGAATGGTTTCCATGCGAGTGATATCAGGAAAAGCCCGGGGGGGTCAGCTGAAAACTCCCGAGGGTATGACCACCCGGCCCACGGCGGACCGGGTGAAGGAGGCGCTTTTCAGCATCATTCAGTTTGAGCTGCCCGGGGCGGAGGTGCTGGACCTGTTCGGCGGCACCGGCCAGCTGGGCATTGAGGCTCTCAGCCGGGGGGCCAAAAGCGCCGTGTTCGTGGACGCCCAGGACAGCGCCTGTCAAATCATCCGGGAAAACCTCCGCCGCACCAAGCTGGAAGGGCAGGGGAGCGTTATTCGGGGCGATTATTTAGACTACCTTAATCGTTGCAGAAGCAAATTTCACATGATTTTTCTGGACCCGCCCTATGCGGAGGTGTTTTTAGAAAATGCGTTAAAACGCATTACGGAAGTTGACATATTACATTCCGATGGTATAATAGTAACAGAGCGGCCCCTGGGCAAGGACCTCCCCTGGGACGTCCCCGGCTTCACCCGCTCCAAGGACTATAAATACGGAAAGACGCTGCTTACCATTTACCGAAAGGGGTAGGCAGCCGGAGATGATATGAAAATTGCAATTTACCCCGGCAGCTTTGACCCGGTCACCAGCGGCCATCTGAACATCATCCGCCGGGCGGCCAATATTTTTGACAAGCTCATTGTATGCGTCATGGTCAACGCCGGGAAAAACCCCATGTTTACCCTGGAAGAGCGGGTGGAGCTTATCAAGCGGGTGACCGCAGACATCGGCAATGTGGAAATCGACTGCTCCAACGAGCTGCTGGCCAACTACGCCAAGCGCCGGGGCAGCTGCGTCATCGTCAAGGGCCTCCGGGCCGGCTCGGACTTTGAAAACGAATTTAAAATGTCCCTGGTAAACCGGAAGATTAACCCGGAGCTGGACACCATGTTCCTCACCGCTGAGAGCCGGTATATGTATCTGAGCTCCAGCATGGTCAAGGAGCTGGGCCACTACGGCGTGGATTTGTCGGATTTTCTGCCCGGTGAAATTATCCCGGACTTTCAGGAAAGAATAGAAAAACAGAGGAATTCAGTTTAAGGAGGAAATAAAATGGACGACCGTAATACCGAAGACATCATTGGCGCATTGTATGACATGGTGCAGGACGCCAGGTCCATGCCCCTGGCCGCCGACAAGTGCATCCTGGAGCGTGACCGGGTCCTGGATATGCTGGATGAGATTATTGCACAGCTCCCCGGGGAGCTGAAGCAGTCCCGGACCATTGTGGAATCCCGCAACGAGCTGATTGCCCAGGCCCGCCGGGAGGCTGAGAACATTGTCCGCACCGCCCAGGACAAGGCCAAGCAGATGGTCACCAGAGAGGCCATCTACGAGGAGGCCAAGCGCCGCAGTGAAGAGCTGGTGGGCCAGACCCAGGCCCGCATCAACCAGCTGCGCAAGGCCGGCAACGACTATATGGACGAGAGCCTCCGCCAGACCGAGGAGGTCATCGCCAAGGCTCTGTCCGAGGTCCGTGACACCCGGATGAAGTTCCGCTCCGTCACCGAGGCCCAGGCCCAGCGCAAGGCCCCCAACGTGGATGTGGAAGTATAAACACGATTTTATAATAAAGCCTCCCCTTCGCCAGAGCATATGCCTCTGACGAAGGGGAGGCTTTTTTGCTGCCCGGAAATTGAGACTGCCTTTCCTCCGTATCGGTTCTTTTGATACCGCCCGGTGAATAGGATGCACCGAAAGGGGAGAGGACAATGCAAGCAAAGCAAGCGTATACAGGCAGGACCCTGTCCGTTCCGGCGGGACTGGCTGTGGGGCTGGGGGTCAGCCTGAGCATCACTGCCGCCGCCATCGGGGTGCTGGCCAAGCTGGTGGACGCCGAAACCCTGCCCTGGGAGAACATGGGATACGGCATTATGGTGATGCTGCTGGCGGCGTCGTTTTTTGGAGCCCTGGCGGCCTACGCCAGGGTGAAGCGGCAGCGGCTGATGGTGTGTCTGCTGGCTGGGGTGGTATTTTACGGCTGTTTGCTGTCGTTTACCGCACTTTTCTTCGGCGGACAGTTTGACGGCATGGGGGTGAGCTTCCTGCTGACCCTGGCCGGAAGCGGCGCTGCTGGGCTTCTGGGCCTGCGGCAAGGCAGGGGAGGGGCGAAAAAACGTCTCCGGCGACGGACCTAAAGAGGGAAGTCTTCGTCTAACTTGTACAAAATATTCTGTAGGTAAATAAAATTTACCTCTAAATATAGTTCTGCAATTTTTCTTGCAGAACTATATTTAGTTAAGAATTGCCGCCTAAGACGCAAGATATTGACAAATAGTCGAAAATGGTAAATATTGCCCCCGCTGTGTCTACTTCGGTTTACATAAAAATGTTAACATAAATATCGTCATTATTTACAAAAATACGATTTTTTGGCTAAAATGCTTGAATTTTTATGAATTTAAGAGTATAGTATGGGTGTAACAAAATTAAGGTTTTCTATGCCTGAATTCCACTGCGCCCATCGGTGATCGCCGGAAGTTTCTGTTCATTTCCGTGGTATCTAAGAGGAGGCGTTTGGTGGCAGCGGCATTTCATCCCGGGAATTCCCCCGTGCAGCGCAGGATTGATGCGTACGTACTTGCACTGAGCTGGCTGGCGGGGCTGATTTGCGGGTTCCTTGTTTCTCTGGGCGCAGGCAGTTCCCTTTCTTCTATGATGCGCAGGGCCGCCGTTGGCTCTGTGTCGATCGTCAGCCTGGTTGGCTCAGCCCTTTTTCCTTTTCTGATTTCCGCCTTTGCGGTTTTACTTTCACGATCGGCCCTGCTGCTGGTCTGCTTTGGAAAAGCCTTCCTCTTTTCCTTCACAGCCGCAGGAATCCTCCGGGCGTTTGGCGGCGCCGGGTGGCTGGCGTGCCGTTTGGTCATGTTCAGCGATTTCGCCCTGCTGCCGCTGCTGTATTTCTTCTGGCTCCGTCTGCTGTCAGGCCGCGCCAGAAGGCTGGGCACAGCCGCCGTATTCGCCTTGGCCATGCTGATCGTCAGTGCGCACTACCGTATCATCTCGCCCCTGTGGGCGTCTTTGATAGGGAAGCTGTGAAGCAATCGTCTGTCTCTGTGGCCGATTGAATTTGCGCTTCCGATAGAAATTCAGAAAGGATAAATGGGTACATTCATTCATGTTGGATTTGATTCAAGCCTACGAAAATTACCTGACCAAGGTAAAGCAGGCCTCCGTCAACACGGTTTCTTCCTATATGCGTGACATCCGCCAGTTCTCTCAGTGGCTCAGCGACGGCGTCGGCGGGGAGATTCTGGAGGCCTCCCAACTGAATATCACCCAGTATCTCACCCATTTACAGAGCCTGGGCAAGTCCGGCGCAACGGCCTCCCGGACCCTTGCCAGCCTCAAGAGCTTTTACAGCTATGTGGTTTCCTCCGGCTTTTTGGAGGAGTCGCCTGTCACCGCTGACATCCACGTGGACCGGGGCGAGAAGAAGCTGCCCCAGATTCTCACCGGCAAAGAGGTGGAGCTGCTGCTGGCCCAGCCCTCGGGGCTGGATGCCAAGGGCCTGCGGGACAAGGCCATGCTGGAGGTGATGTACGCCACCGGCATTCGGGTCACGGAGCTCATCGATTTGAACGTAGACGATGTGAATCTGGAGCTGGGGACCCTGAAATGTGCCGGGTCCAAGAAGTCCCGGGTGATTCCCCTGTATCCCGCCGCCCTGCGGGCTCTGGGGGTCTATCTCCGGGAGGTCCGGGTGCTGATGGTGGCCGACCCGGCGGAGGCGGCCCTGTTTGTCAATGTGGGCGGTGCCCGGATGAGCCGTCAGGGCTTCTGGAAAATTCTGAAGCAGTACCAGGCCAAGGCCGGCATCACCAAGGAGATTACCCCCCATACCCTGCGCCACAGCTTTGCGGTGCACCTGCTGGAAAACGGTGCAGACCTGGGTTCCCTGCAGGAGCTGATGGGCCACAGCGATATCTCCTCCACCCAGATGTACACCCACATGATCAATCAAAAAATCCGCAGCGTTTACGACAAGTGTCATCCAAAAGCATGAAAAAGGTCTGCCTGAACTGATTCGGCAGACCTTTTTTGCACATTGGAGCCAAAAGGGGAGTGGTACTTATGAAATTCAAGCGTTTTGCCATGGTGCTGGGGGCTGTTCTTGTGATTCTGGGGGCCTCGGTCTATTTCTACTGGGATGCTCTGGTGATGTATGCCGCCCCCCAGGTGCCGCTGAAGGCAGCCCTGGGCACCGTCTTTGATGCTCTGGAGCAGCGCTATCAGGACAGCCCCGTCCCGGTCCTTTTCCGGGGCTACCAGGCGGACGGGCTGAACAGCGTCCAGGTGGAGCTTTCCCAGGACGGGGCCGTCAAGGGCCGTCTGGAGGCTCAGGTGGATTTGGAAGGGAACCGCCTGTCCTTCCGGGGAACGCTGCCGGAGGCCCAGCGGCTGGGCAGCGTATCCATGTACCTGGACCGGGAGCGAGTGGCGCTGACCTCGGACACCCTGCTGCAGGGCGGCTATTACGGCATCACCTATGACACCTTCCGGCAGGACCTGGGGGAGATTCCCCTGGTGTCGCTGCTGGCCCCGGAGGCGCTGATTTCCCAGTGGGAGGACTCTCTGAAGGATATTCAGCAGAAAATGGATTGGAGCGTGGAGCTTCCTCAGCTGCCGGAGATATCCATGGACGACCTGAAAACAGCCACCCTGGCCCTGTGGGCCCTTCGGGGCCGCACCAGCGTCCAGAATCTGAGGGTGGATGGGCAGCAGCGCCCCTGCTGGAAGGTGGCCTACGCCTTGGATGGGGAACCGGCCAGGCTCCTCTGGGAAAAGGCGCTGAATACTCCCATGCCTCAGGACGGGCAGATTCGGTTTGCATTCTACCTCTGGGAAAACGCCCTGGTCCGCCTGGAGCTGGAGGCCGGGGAAACGCTGGCCTGCGCCCTGGACCTGGGTCCCGACGCCCGGGAGGACGATTTGAATTTGACCGTCCGCACAGACGGCCTCACCCGAAGCCTGGGCCTGCAAACCCGGCAGGGGAGGGACACCCTGCTCCTGGACGGCACGGCCTATTCCTGGGACTGGAACCGGACCGCCGGGGACCTGACCCTGCTGCTGCCCGGCAAGGAACCCCTTCCCATGACCCTGACCGCCGCCCCGGAGGGCTTCTGCCTCCAGAGCGACTACCTGTGGCGCAGGCTCCGGGAAAATCCCGTCCAGGACTACACCTGCACCCTCACCGTCACAAAGGGGACCCAGTTCCGCACCCCGGAATACAAAAACCTAAACGCCTGGTCCCTGGATGACCTGCTGACCTTCCTGAACGGCGCGTGGACCCTGCTTCTGCCGCAGGAGGGATAATTGATAACCTGGCACGATGCAAGTCCTGCCCTGTCTTGACGGAATGATAAGCACATGGTAGAATGAATGAATGGCAGGAAATCTGATTACCGGATGGAGGGTATACGATGCAAAAAGCAGATGTACTCAGAATCGTAAACGCACTGAAATTTGACCGTCGTGATTTTTGGATTGTTGCAGGCTCTGCAATGTGTGTTTACGGACTGCGGCAGGAAACCAACGATGTAGATTTGGGGTGTACCACGCACCTGGCTGACGAATTAGAGCGAAGTGGATGTTGCCCGGTTTACCTGAGTGACGGCAGCCGAAAGTTTGCGTATCATGCAGATGTAGAGATTTTTGAGAACTTCCTGTTTGATGAAGTAAAAATGCTGGACGGTGTCCCCATCATTTCCTTGCCTGGGCTTCTGGAAATGAAGCGCTTTTTAGGAAGGAAAAAAGATGCGGAGGATATAAAGAAACTAGAACAATACTTAGGTATTTGCAATTCAGAAGGAATATAACATGAAAAACGCCATGATATACATTCACGGAAAAGGGGGCACGGCAGCGGAAGCGGCCCATTACCAGCCGCTCTTTGCGCATTCCGATGTCATCGGCTTTGACTACAAGGCCCAGACCCCCTGGGAGGCGAAAGCCGAATTTTCGCAGTTTTTTGATGCGGTTCAAGAAAACCACGAAACGGTTTCCATTATCGCAAGCAGCATCGGTGCATTCTTTGCCTTGAATGGGTTCCTGGATAAGCCTGTAAAATCGGCGCATTTTATCTCCCCGGTGGTCAATATGGAGCAGCTGATTGCCGACATGATGGAATGGGCCAATGTCACCGAGGAAGAACTCCGCGTTCGCCGGGAAATCAAAACCGCACTCGGAGAGACGCTTTCCTGGAACTATCTGTGCTACGTACGGGAGCATCCGATAACATGGCAGGTTCCGACACGCATCCTCTATGGAGAAAAGGACCATCTGACCGCCTATGAAACCATGTTAGCCTTCGCAAAGAAAACCGGAGCGGAAATCACCGTCATGGACGGGGGAGAGCACTGGTTTCACACCGGGGAGCAAATGGCGTTCCTTGACCGCTGGATTCGGCAAGTGGATAAAATTTGAAAGAGGTTTGATTATGATGAAATGTTTTTTTACCAGCGACCCGGTGCTGGAACAGGGCATCAATCCGGCCAACGGCCTGCTGGGCAGGCTGAGAGCGTCGGTTCCGGCCGGCAGCCGTGTGCTGTTCATCTGCTCTGACCCGGACGGGTATGGAAAGACTGACTTTTTCGCCGCCGGGATGAAGGCCTGCTTTGAAAATTCCGGCTTCCGCTTTTCGCAATTTATCAGCCTGGACCACCGGAACCACCTGGAAGCATCCCAGCTGGTCCGCCAGGCCGATTTCATCATTCTGGCTGGCGGCCATGTGCCCACCCAGAATCGCTTCTTCCACGAAATCCGCTTGCGTTCCCTGCTGGAAGGCTTCCATGGCGTTCTCCTTGGCATCAGCGCAGGCACCATGAACGCCGCCGAGGTGGTCTATGCCCATCCTGAGCGGGAAGGGGAGGCGGTGGACCCCTCCTTCCGAAAATTCCTCCCCGGCCTGGGCCTGACCAGGCAAATGGTTCTGCCCCACTATCAGCAAATCAAGGACGACGTGCTGGACGGCCTGCAGGTCTTCGAGGACATCGCCTACCCGGACAGCATTGGCCGGAAATTCTACGCCCTGGTGGACGGCAGCTTCATTCTGTCAGAGGGCGGCAGGGAGACTCTGTACGGCGAAGCCTATTTGATTGAAAACGGAAAGCTGACCCAAATCTCCCGGGAAGACGGCACTGTCCGGCTTTGACAGAAAAAACAGGGAATGTCACTTTGCATTGCTTGCCGCAACGGCGGTTTTGTGCTATGATTTCCGTGCAAAGGAGGTATTGCCCATGTTAAGTGAAAATCTGAAAGCCCTACGCAGGCAGAGGGGGCTGTCTCAGCAGGAGCTGGCGGACCGGCTGAATGTGGTGCGGCAGACCGTTTCCAAATGGGAGAAGGGCCTGTCTGTGCCGGATGCCCAGCTGCTGATGAAGCTGGCGGAAATCTTGAATGTCCCGGTGGCCGATTTGCTGGGCGGTCCTGTCACCAGTGCGGAAAACGAAAACGAGGTCGCAAGTCAGCTTGCCCGCATCAACGAACAGCTCGCCGCCAAAAACCACCGCTCCCGTCTGATTTGGAAGGTGGTGGCCTGGATTGCCGCTATTTTCCTGATATTCAACACTTTGATGGTCCTTCTGGCCGCCCTCAGCAGCCATCTTTATACGACCCGAACCACGGTGGAGCAGATTACGTTTTCTGAGGAAAGCCAGGTTTATGAAATCAAATAAATACAAAAAGGCACCGAAAGCCCAGACTTTCGGTGCCTTTTTATACTTTTTTAGATACCGGTCATAGCGGCCAGGACATCCACTTCCATCTGCTGGATGCCCTTCTTCATTTCCAGGCCCTCGTCCATGTCCACATCGGTGAAGCTGCCCTCGTGGGTGCAGACAATGCGGTTGGTCTTGCCCTGGAGCAGCAGCTCCACGGCTAGGTAGCCCATCTTGGTGGCGTTGACACGGTCACGGCCGGTAGGGGAGCCGCCTCTTTGAATGTGGCCCAGCACGGTCACACGGGGGTCCAGGTCGATGGCCTCCTTGATTTGGCGGGCAATCTCGGCAGCGGAGCCAGCGCCCTCTGCCACCACAATCATATAGTGGGTGAAGCCGTTGAAACGGGCCTGGCGGATTTTTTCGATGACGTCACGCTCAAAATCAATGGGCTCCTCAGGCACCAGCACAGCGGTAGCGCCCACGGCCAGGCCCACATACATGGCCAAATAGCCGGCGTTGCGGCCCATGACCTCCACCACAGAGCACCGTTCGTGGGACTGCATGGTGTCCCGCAGCTTATCGATGCACTCAATGGCGGTGTTGGCAGCGGTATCAAAGCCGATGCAGTAGTGGGTGCAGCTGATGTCGTTATCAATGGTGCCGGGGATGCCGATGACGTTGATGCCGTACTTGCTCAGAGCACGGGCGCCCCGGAAGGTGCCGTCGCCGCCGATGGCAATGATGCTGTCCAGGCCCAGGAACTTGCAGGTGGACACGGCCTTGCGCTGGCCTTCCTCCGTCATAAACTCCTTGCTGCGGGCAGTATAGAGGATGGTGCCGCCTCGGTTGATGGTGTGGGAAACGCTTTTTTCATCCAGCTTGACGATATCGCCGGTAATCAGGCCGTTCCAGCCCCGGCGGATGCCGTAGACCTCCAGGCCGTGATACATGGCGGTACGAACAACAGCACGGACACAGGGATTCATACCGGGGGCGTCGCCGCCGCTGGTAAGTACACCGATTCTCTTGACAGTCATAAGGAACCTCCGATTGAATTTAGTTTGTAAGTTCACCTATATTTTATCGAAAAAAACAAAAAAAGTAAAGTTCTATTTTCAGAGAAGCCCAAAAATCCACAGCCGAATCTGCCAAAATACAAAAGCCTAATTTGTATAAGATTCACAAAGAAGATGAAAACGGTAAAAATACCATCGAAAGTAACCCAGAAGGGAGAGCTGGCACTTGGCGGGCGAAGGAATTGATGAAAAGAACGAACGCAACAAAATAAAAATTTTGTTGCGTTAGCGACAGGTTTATGCTATAATAGAGACATACATTAGGCGTCAGACCTGTCGTAACGATAAAACACAAATGATTCATCTTCCTGGATTTTTTGAAATCCAACTTTTTGCAGTACGTGCTGACTCCTGGTATTCTTTCGAAGCGCATCGGCATAAACCGTTTTCAAACCAAGCTCTTCAAAAACATAACGTAGAGCAAGTCGCTCTGCCTGAGTTCCGTAGCCTTTGTTCTTCACGGAATCATTCTGCAAATGGATACCCAATGTACAGCTGTTTTCTGGCTGATGAATCTTTTTTAGGACGATTTCTCCGATGGGACGTTCATAGAGCATGATTGCAAGGTAGACACGATTTAGCTGCTCCTGCCTTTGAACCATTTGTTCAGCGTGGGAATCTGAGTATACAAACACTCTAAACTTCACTCTAAACTTCTGTCCATCCATAAAGACATCAGGATCATGGGTAAAATTTTGAAAGTATTCCTTTGCAAGCACTGTTGTCATCTTACATAAATGAATGTTCGAATTTTCCATCGTTATCACCTCACAACCATTATAAATCATCAAAGGAGATATTTCAATGCAGCGTTACCATGATTGTCCCCAGATTCTGCGGGAATTTTTAATCTATCACGAAAATATCAAGGGCCAGTCGCCGTTGACGATTCAGGAATACTACCTGGACCTGCGGATGTTCCTGCGGTTTGTGCGGCTCATGCGGTGTGATATGCCCATGAAAACGCCCCTGGAGGATATTGACATTAAGGATGTCGATATCAACTTTATCCGGGAGATCGAGTCGGCGGATATCTTTGATTTTCTTGCATATTTAGCCAATGACCGGGCCATTAACCCGGAATCTGTGGCCCCGGACTATGGAATTTCCCCGGCTTCCCGGGCAAGAAAGCTGTCCTCCATCAAGTCCTTTTACAAATATCTGACCGTGCGCACCAAGCAGCTGGAGGAAAATCCGGTGGCCGAGCTGGAATACCCCAAGCTCCGCAAGAGCCTGCCAAAATATCTCACCATGGAGCAGTCCTCTGCCCTGCTGCAGGCGGTGTCCGGGCCAAATGAGAAGCGGGATTATGCCATTTTGATGCTGTTTCTGAACTGCGGCATCCGCCGCAGCGAGCTGGTGGGGCTGAATCTGACGGATGTTTACGAGGACCGCATCCGGGTGGTGGGCAAGGGCAACAAGGAGCGCTTCGTCTATTTCGGCTACGCCTGCCGGAAAGCCATCGATGCCTACCTGATTGAGCGTAATAAACGGGAATTGACCGATAATCGGGCACTTTTTGGCTCCCGGGACAACAACCGCATCAGCGTCACCGCCGTCCACCGGCTGGTAAAAAAGGCCCTTTTGCAGGCCGGGCTGGACTCCACCCAGTTCTCCGCCCACAAGCTGCGCCACACGGCGGCCACCATGATGCTCTCCGGCGGCGTGGATGTCAAGACCGTCCAGGAGGTCCTGGGCCACGAAAATCTGAACACCACCCAAATCTACACCCATATCGAAAATACTGAACTGAAAATCGCCGCCGAGGCAAACCCCTTGTCAAAACTGGATTTTTCTGATAAAATGGAGTAAACTACAGAATGCAACCAATAGTTGCTAAAGAATCAGGTGTTAATATGTCAATCGGAGAGCGCATCACACAGCTACGCAAGGAGAAAAGCCTGTCTCAGGGCGACCTGGCCCAAGCCCTGGACGTCACCCGCCAGGCCGTCAGCAAATGGGAAAACGACCAATCCAGCCCCGACACCTTAAAACTGATCCAGCTGTCCCAGGTTCTGGACACCGAGGTGGAGTACCTGGCCACCGGCCGCAAACCGGTTTATGAACAGCCCATTGTTTTGAACATGGTGAAAAAGGTGGACAAGGTTGTTGAAAAGGTAGTCGAGGTAGAAAAACCGGTAATCAAACGGGTGGTCCGGGTAAAATACCGGAGAAATCCCATGGAATATGCCGCAATCGGCCTGGGTGCCTTCCTTCTCGGCCTGATTCTGGGCATTCTGATTTGACACCTCTCCCCTTTTACTGCAAAAAATACCGGCGCAGTTTGCGCCGGTATTCAGTCTGTCGAAAACCCACTTCGGGGCTTTCCGGCAGAAGGGATGCAGCCTGCTGCGTGCATAATTTGTACGCCTATGGCGTACAAATTCCACACTTGCAGTCTGAGATGTATTTTCGTCCAGGTACACGCCCCGGCCGAAAATGATTTAGAATTTATTTGCCGCTGCGGCGGCAAACTCTGCGAGGCTTTTTCGATGCCCTGAATACCGGCGCAGTTTGCGTCGGTATTCTATTATTATAATGTTTCGCCCAGAATGGACTTTGTTGCATAGGCATTGAGGCTCATGTCTGCAAGGTTGCCCGCCAGGTATTCGTAGTAGGCCTGGGCGCCAATCATGGCGCCGTTGTCGCCGCACAGACTTAGAGGCGGCATATAGACCTGAGCGCCCAGCTTTTGGGCAGCCGCCAGAATATCGGCCCGAATGCGGGAGTTGGCGGCCACGCCGCCGGCGACAGCGATTTTTTTATGGCCGGTCTGCTCCAGAGCCATCACCACCCGGGGGACCAGTGTGTCCGAAACAGCGGCGGTAAAGGCGGCGCAGAGGCTGGGAATGTCCAGCTCCTCCCCTACCTGCTCGGCGTGGTGAATCAGGTTCAAAGCTGCGGTTTTCAGGCCGGAAAAGCTCATATTATAGGGATTTTCACCGGGTTTGCTTCTGGGAAGGGTGTATTTTGTCTCATCCCCCTGCTGGGCTGCCCGGTCCAGGGCTGCGCCGCCGGGATAGGGCATCCCCAGCACCCGGCCAACCTTGTCAAAGCACTCCCCTGCCGCATCGTCCAGGGTGGTGCCCAGGATTTCCATTTTGGTATAGTCCTCCACCTCAACAATCATGGTGTGCCCGCCGGATACAACCAGGCACAAAAAGGGCGGCTCCAGGTCCGGGTACGCCAGATAATTGGCCGCAATGTGGCCCCGGATGTGGTGGACGGGAATCAGAGGCTTGTTCATGGCCAGGGCGGCCGCCTTTGCAAAGTTGACGCCCACCAAAACCGCCCCGATGAGGCCCGGGGCATAGGTGACGGCCACGGCGTCAAGGTCCGCTCTGGTCAGCCCAGTCTGGGCAAGGGCCTGGTCCGCCAGGCCGTAGATGGCCTCAATGTGCTTTCGGGAGGCAATCTCCGGCACCACGCCGCCGTAAATTCGGTGCAGGTCCACCTGAGAGGCGATGCAGTCGGTGAGCACCTCCCGGCCGTCCCGGACAATGGCAACGGCGGTCTCGTCGCAGGAGGATTCCACTGCTAAAATATTCAAATTTCCCACTCCTTTCTCAGAATGAGCCCATCTTCCTTGGGGTTTCTATAGTAATTTCTCCGATTTCCAATGACTTGAAAATCCAGCTTTTCGTAGAGCCGCCGGGCGGGCAGGTTGGATGCACGAACCTCCAGCGTCAGGCAGCGGCTCCCCTGCTCCTTCAGCCGCTCCTCCAGAGCGCAAATCAGTCCTTCGGCAATGCCACGGCGGCGGTGGTCCGGGTGGACGGCAACGTTCATCATGTCGGTCTCCCCCATCACGGTCTGGCTGCCGATATATCCGGCCACCTGGCCGTTTTCCAGAGCCACCAGCCACAGGGAAAGGGGGTTATCCAGCTCAGACGCCACGCTCTGCTGGCTCCAGGGGGTGGAAAAGCAGAGCTTTTCCAATTCTGCCACCTGGGGAACGTGGGTCGAATCCATTTTCGTAATCGTCATTTTGCATCATACCAGGACTTTCCGAATTTTGCCTCGGCGGTCAGAGGGACCTTGAGGGAAGCCACATTCTCCATTTCCCGGCTGATCAGCGCGCCCACCTGGGGGGCAATGGCCTCAGGGCACTCCACAATCAGCTCGTCGTGGACCTGCAGCAGGAGCTGCGCCTGGGGGAACTGGGCATTCAGAGCGTTTTCCACCCGAATCATGGCCAGCTTGATGAGGTCTGCGGCGGTGCCCTGGATGGGCGTGTTCAGCGCAATGCGCTCAGCGCCGCTTCGGACGTTGAAATTGCTGCTTTTCAGCTCCGGAATATACCGCCGACGGCCGTAGAGGGTCTTGGTGTAGCCGGTCTCCCGAGCATCCTCCACTACCTTTTTCATATAGGCACGGACCCCGTGGTAGTTGGCCAGGTAGCTGTCGATATAGGCCCGGGCTTCGTAGCGGCTGACCCCGATGTCCTCGGCCAGGGAGAATTCGGAAATGCCGTAGACGATGCCGAAGTTCACCGCCTTGGCATGGCGGCGCTGAAGCGGGGTGACCTCCTCCGCCGGAACGCCGAATACCTGGGCAGCGGTGGCCGTGTGGATATCCCGACCGGAGCAGAACGCATCCTGCATGGCGGAGTCCTCGGCAATATGGGCCAGGACCCGAAGCTCAATCTGGCTGTAGTCCGCATCCACCAGCACGCAGCCGGGCTTGGGGACGAACATCTTCCGGATTTCAGAGCCCAGGTCCGTGCGGACGGGAATATTTTGCAGGTTCGGTTCCGTGGAGGACAGCCGCCCGGTGGCCGTCACCAGATTTTGGAAGGTGGTGTAAATGCGGCTGTCGTCGTGAATTTCCTTCATCAGGCCGTCGGCGTAGGTGGATTTCAGCTTGGTCAGCATCCGGTAATCCATGATGGCGGGGATGATGGGGTGCTTGCCTTTCAGCTTTTCCAGAACATCTGCATTGGTAGAATAGCCGGTTTTTGTTTTTTTCACCGGCGGAAGTCCAAGTTTATCGAACAGCAGCTCACCCAGCTGCCTGGTGGAGTTGATATTGAAGGGAGCCTCGGAATAGGAATAAATCAGACTTTCACAGTCAGCAATCCGCTGGGAAAGCATGGTCCCGAACTGCTCCAGTTGGGCCCGGTCAATCATCACGCCCCGGTTTTCCATGCGGTAGAGCACCTGGCACAGGGGCAGCTCGATTTCCCGGTAAAGCGACTCCATCTCCTTGTCAATAAGCTCCGCCTCCAAAAGGGGCCGGAGATTCCAGACCGCCTCGGCGCAGGCGGCGGCATCCTCATCCTCCACGGTAAGGCCCAGGAAGGTGGTGGCCAGCTTGGAAACGGCATAGTCAGACTGGGACGGGTTCAGGTCATAGGCGGCCAGGGCTGTGTCGAAGATGCAGCTGCCGTAGGAAATGCCCATATCGTCCAGCCGGTGCATGGCGGTTTTGCTGTCGTGGAAAATGAGTTGTGCGCCGGACAGGTCGATTTTGCTCATCTGGGCTTCCAGGGGCGTCAAAATGCAGACACCCTTCTCCCATGCAACCCCCAGGCTGCCGTCGCCGGACAGGTAAACCGCACAGGAAGTCAGGTCAGCGGGGACGGCATCCACCCGAGGCAGGGCTTCATAGCTGATTTTTGCCTCCTGCTTTGCCATTTCCTGCTCTGCGCCCCGGAGACCGTATTTGTCAATCAGGCGGACGAATTCCAACTTTTGGAACAGATTGTATAGCAACGTACGGTTGCATGGCTGGATAATTGCGTCTTTTGGCTCAAAATCGATAGGAGCCTCCGGGTGGATGGTAGCCAGGTCATAGGACAGGTATGCGTTGTCCCGGTCGGCTGCCAGCTTCTCCCGGAGCTTGGGGCGGATGGAAGCGTCCTCGATGTTGGCATAAACGCCGTCCAGGGTCCCGAATTTTGCCAGCAGCTCCTTGGCGGTCTTGGGGCCCACACCAGCCACGCCGGGGATATTGTCCGAGGAATCCCCCATCAGAGCCTTCAAATCGATGAGCCGCTTGGGTTCAAACCCGTACTCCTGCCGGAACACCTCCTGGGTGTAGAGGGTTGCCGTGGTCTGGCCGGGCTTGGAGATGACCAGCTTCACGTGGACATTTTCGTCGATGAGCTGCAAAGAATCCCGGTCGCCGGTGACAATGACACACTCCCAGCCCCTGGCTGAGCAGATTTTGCCCACGGTTCCGATGACATCGTCGGCCTCCCAGCCCTGGCACTCGTAAATGGGGATGTTCATGGCCCGGAGCACATCCTTCATAACGGGCATCTGCTGGGCCAGCTCCTCGGGCATTCCGTGGCGATTGGCCTTGTAGCCGTCGTATTTCAGATGGCGGAAGGTGGGGCCGTGGAGGTCAAAGGCCACGCACACCGCCTCGGGCTGCTCCTCCTTCTCCATCCGCTCCAGAATATTCAGGAAACCGTAAATGGCGTGGGTGTAGAGCCCCTCCCGGGTGGTCAGGGGCTTCACACCGAAAAACGCACGGTTGATGACACTGTTGCCGTCTAAAATCAGCAGCTTCATACTTTTCTCCACTTGGCCCCCTGGGGGGTGTCGATGATTTCAATGCCCCGGGCCTTCAGTTCATCCCGGATGCGGTCGGCCTCGGCAAAATTCTTCGCCTTTTTGGCCTCGGTGCGGGCGGCCACAAGAGCGTCAATCTCGGGGTCGGCGCTGGCAGCGGCCTCCTGGGCCTGTTTCTTTTGCAGATTTTCGGCGGCGGACAGCAGATTCAGGGACAGGACCCGGTCAAAATCCGCAAGCAGCGCCAGCTTGGTGGCATCGGAGCACTTGGCCTTCAGCACGTCATAGACGCTGGTGACGGCCACGGAGGTGTTCAAATCGCCGTCCAGGGCCTTCTGGAAGCGCGCTTTCAGCTGGCCGAAGGCCTCCTCCTCTACTTCACCCTCGTTTTTCAGAGTGGCAATCTTGGCAATCAGCTTGTCATAAGCGGCCACGGCGTTGTCCAGATTTTCCCAGGAGAATACCAGATTCCGGCGGTAGTGGCTTTGCAGGCAGAACAGCCGGTAGGCCATGGGGTCGTAGCCCTTCTGCTCCAGCAGGGACACGGTGAGGAATTCCCCCTTGGACTTGCTCATCTTGCCGGTGTCGGTGTTCAGATGGTGGACGTGGAACCAGTAGTTGCACCACTTGTGGCCCAGGTAGCTCTCGGACTGGGCGATTTCGTTGGTGTGGTGAGGGAAAGCGTTGTCGATGCCGCCGGCGTGGATGTCCAGATTCTCCCCCAGGTGCTTCATGGAAATGCAGGAGCACTCGATATGCCATCCGGGATAGCCCACGCCCCAGGGAGAATCCCATTTCAGAGCCTGGTCCTCGAATTTGCTCTTGGTAAACCAGAGGACAAAATCGTTTTTGTTGCGCTTGTTGGTGTCCTCCTCCACGCCCTCCCGGACGCCCACGGCCAGGTCCTCCTCGTCGTGGCTGCCGAAGACATAGTAGTTTTCCAGGGTGGAGGTGTCAAAGTAGACGTTGCCCCCGGCCACATAGGCGCTGCCCTTTTCCAGCAGCCGCTGGACCATGTCAATATAGTTGTCGATGCAGTTGGTGGCAGGCTCCACCACGTCGGGGCGCTTGATGTTCAGCTTTTCGCAGTCGGCGAAGAAGGCGTCGGTGTAGTATTTTGCAATCTCCATGACGGTCTTGTGCTCCCGCCGGGCGCCCTTGAGCATCTTGTCCTCGCCGGTGTCGGCATCGGAGGCCAGGTGGCCCACGTCGGTGATGTTCATGACCCGCTTGACGTTGTAGCCGGCGTACCGCAGAGCCTTTTCCAGCACATCCTCCATGATATAGGTGCGCAGGTTGCCGATATGGGCAAAGTGGTAGACCGTGGGGCCACAGGTGTACATCTTCACCAGAGCCGGGTCGTTGGGCACGAACAGCTCCTTTTTATGGGTTGCAGAGTTATAAAGATACATATTGATTCCTCCATATGGTTATTGATACGAATGACAAATAAAAAAAGCCCCTTGCACAGTCCGTACAAGAGGCGGCGCAGCCGCGGTTCCACTCTCATTTATCACTTTCGGGGTCTGCTCGCTCTCGGGCGCACCTTCCCCGGACCTCCCGCCGCCCGGGCTTCCAGCCAACGGCCCCGGCTCTCTGTCGCTTCAGTCCCGGTACTCCTCCCGGTCACTGCGATATTTCTTTTTCCCAGCTATAATACCATTTTGCCACGTGCTTTGTCAAGTATTCTTCCAGTTAATTCCAAAAACTTCCGGTTAATTATTAAGAAATTCTTACAGTATATACAAACTATTGACAAAAGCCCCCCTTTACCGCTATAATACCCTTGAGAGATGACACGAAAGTGAGGTAACGCCATGAATTTCTCTACTATGAAAATGCTCAGAAAAATTCTGAGTCTGGCCATTGTGATGTGTATGATGGTCACTTTGTTCACCGGTTGTTTCAAGAAAAAGGATACGGAAACGACCCCCTCCACCGAGCCCCCCCTCAGTCTGCCCACGGCGACCGAGCCCTCCACGGAGCCTGCTCCCACTGTGACGGAGCCTGTCAATGAGAACATGGCGACCGTCCTCAGCACCCTCAAGGTCCGCAGCACCCCCTCGGAGGAATCTCCTGAGACCGACGTTCTGGAAGCAGGCACGAAGGTGGAAGTCCTCCAGACCCAGGACCCTCTTGGTACTCTCTGGGGCTACGTCAGCTACGGCGACGATAAGCGGGGCTGGGTCCAGATGGACTATGTCCAGTGGGACAATATGCCTGACAATGCCGACGATCCCGCAGGCTGGAACGGCGGTGACGATGAGCCCGACGACACCGACGATAACAAGAGCGACACCGTCATTGCCAAGGGCACCGTGGCCGTCAACGAGCTGAACATCCGCAAGTCCGCAAGCCAGAACTCCGACAAGGTCGGTGTGCTGAAAAGCGGCGCCCGGGTTGAAATCCTGGAAAAGAAGGGCGACTGGGGCCGCATCGAGCAGGGCTGGATTTCCCTGCAGCACGTGAAGCTGGACGGCTCCAACACCAATACCAACACTAACACCAGCACCAATACCAACGGCAGCAATGTGGACGGCAACGGCAGCACCAAGGTCCAGTTCCGGGGCATCGTTGTTGCCCGGGAGCTGAACGTCCGTGAGGGCGCCGGCACCGACTATGATAAGGTGGATTCCCTGCCCTACGGTACCCGCGTCGAAATTCTCGAAAAGAGCGGCAGCTGGGGTCGTGTGAAGGAGGGCTGGATTTCCCTGGGCTATGTCTTTGTGGACGGCAGCGACACCGACAATAAAAAGACCGGCACCGTCACCGGCGACGATTTGAACATCCGCATTGGACCTGGCACCAAGTATGATTCCGTGGGCTCCCTGGATTCCGGCGACGACGTCACCATTCTGTTCCAGCTGAAGGTGGGCGACACCACCTGGGGCAACATCAAGCAGGGCTGGATTTCCATGAAGTATGTGGACCTGGACGACGATGATGATGCCGACGGCGACGGCTGGATTGACAACGACGATGACGACGATGATTTTGACGAGGGCAACGGCAGCACCAAGGTGCAGTTCCGCGGCATCGTCACCGCTGACAAGCTGAACATCCGCAGGTCCGCAGACAGCGACAGCGATTCCATCGGCTCCTACACCTACGGTGCCCGGGTCGAGATTCTGGAAGAGGACGACGACTGGGGCCGCACCAAGAAGGGCTGGATTTCCCTGGACTACGTCTACGCTGACGGCACCGGCGACGGCGGCACCTACGGCACCGTCACCACCGACGATTTGAACATCCGCAGCGGCCCCGACCAGGACTATGACCGTGTTGGCGGCCTGGATGAGGGCGACGAGGTCGAGGTCCTCTTTACCCTGAAAATCAACGGCAGCACCTGGTACAATATTGAGGACGGCTGGATTTCCGGCGCCTACGTCGATTTGGACGATTGACAAACCACAGGGGGCTTTCTGCGGAAAGCCCCCGCTTTTTAAAAGGAGAACCCTATGAAAAAATTATTTGCACTGCTTCTGGCCTGTCTGCTGCTCAGCGGATGCGCCTCCCCTGCCCCGACGCAGCCCACAGCTTCGCCGGAAACCACTGTGGCCACCCAGCCCGCTGTGCCGCTGACATTGTATCTGCCGGACGACAACGCCGAGAAGCTGGAAACCAAGGAGGTCACGGTTCCTGCGCTCAGCGATGAAGCCATTTTAGAGCAGCTGACCCTGGAGGGCGTTCTGAATCAGGATGTCCAAATCAACACCTTTTCCGCCGACTCCCCCCAGCTGGCCATTGACTTCAACGCCGCCTTCGGGACCCTGGTCGGCTCTATGGGGACCGCCGGGGAGACCATGATTCTGGGCAGTGTGGTGAACACCTTCCTGACCGCCTACCAGGGCGAAACCCTCAAGCTGACGGTCAACGGAAGCCCTCTGGAAACCGGTCATAGTGTCTACGATGCGCCTCTTTCCTTTTATGAATAAAAAGCAGCCCCGCTTCCAAACTGGAAGCGGGGTAAACTTATTCGGTTTCCGTCCGAAGGGTGAATTTTTCCGGCAGGTGGAATACCGCCTCCTTCAGAAATACCGGGTAGAAATATTCCTCCCGGAGCCGCTCCAAGGGCAGCCACTGGAAGCGGTGGGTCCGGCGGCCCTCCTGCTGGGCGAAGGTCTCCCCTCTTGCCACCAGGTCCGCTCCGGAAATATCCATGAGGAAATAGATGCACAGCTCGTGGTACTTTTCCCCGCTTACGTCCTCGGTGAAGAAGCTCTGATTCAGCCAAAGGGGCCGGTCAATTTTGGCCTCGATGCCCAGCTCCTCCCGAAGCTCCCGCAGGACGGCGTCCTCCGCCCGCTCGTGGAGCGCCACCCGGCCTCCGGGCAGATAAAAGTAGGGCGACCGGTCATCGTGCATGGCAAGGATTTTCCCGCCGTGCAGGATGATGGCGCAGACCCGGTAGTTAAAGCGGCCGTTTTCTGTTTTGAAAGTGATATCCATTTATTCCTCCTCCGTCAGGTCCTTGATGAAGTAAATCTGGGTATAGTTGTCAAAAAACGGGGATTCAAACTGTTTGGTATAGCCGTGCTTTAAGTAAAACTCCGGGGCCTGGAAGCTGAGGGTGTTCAGCTGGATTCGTTTGAACCCCTTTTCCCGGGCCAGCTTCTCCACATGATTCAGCAGCTGGGTGCCCAGCCCCTCCCTTCTGTGGCTGTCGGCCACACGGAGGTACTCCACCTCCAAGGTATCAGACACACACCATGCCACAATGCCGGCGATAATCTCCCCGTTTTCCTCGATGTGGAAGTTGTAGTCCTCAAAGTCGTGCATATACCGAAGATTGTATTCCATCAGCATTTTATGGACACGCTTGCTGTCGGCCTCGGTGCTGCATAGAATTTTACGCTCCACTGCCCTTACTCCTCAATCACGGTGAGAACCGCATCCACCAAAGTGTGGAAGGTATCGTGAACCCGGGCGGCGGTCTCCATGACCTCGGCATGGCTCAGCTTCTGGGGCAGCACACCGGCGGCCATGTTGGTGATGCAGGAAATGCCCAGCACCTGCATGGCGCAGTGACCGGCCACCAGGGCCTCCGGTACCGTGGACATTCCCACGGCATCAGCGCCCAGAGTGCGGAACATCCGAATTTCGGCGGGGGTTTCGTAGTTGGGGCCGGAGTACATGGCGTAGACGCCCTCCTGCAGGTCGATGCCGACGGAGGCCGCCTTTTCCTTCACCGCCTTGCGGAGGCTGCGGGTGTACAGGTCGCTGCAATCGGGGAACCGGGGGCCAAACTGGTCCAGGTTGGGCCCAATCAGCGGATTGGAGCCGGAGAAATTGATGTGGTCGGAAATCAGCATCAGGTCGCCGGGGTGGAAGGCGGTGTTGACGCCGCCGCAGGCGTTGGTCAGCACCAGGGTCTTGACACCGATGGCGGCCAGCACCCGGATGGGCAGGGTGGTCTCCTGCTGGGGCAGGCCCTCATAGTAGTGGATGCGCCCCTGGAGCACCACAACGGTCCGGCCCATTTTCCGGCCGAACACCAGCATCCCGCTGTGCCCCGCAACGGTGGGCAGGGGAAAATTGGGAATCTCCCCGAAGGGCACCCGCACCGCCTCCTCCAGGGTATCGGCATAGTCTCCCAGGCCGCTGCCCAGAACCAGCCCCACAGTGGGCCGCAGAGCCACCCGGTCCAGCAGATACTGGGCGGCGGCGTTGATTTTCGTCTGTAAGTCCATAGAAGTTCCTCCTTTTTTGGCCTATTATATCACAGCTTTCGGCTGTTTTCCAGTGGGGAATTGCCAGCTGAAAATTTATACTTTTTCAATGACGTAGAACCGCTCGTTTCGGCTGTTTTGATAATGATGAATAATCCGGTATTGACTCAGCCAGTCAGCAAGCTCCCCATCGGCATAGGGATGAAATATCATACCGCCCCAGCTGGGGTCCGTATAGAGAATGCTTCCGTCGGCGGCAAGGATATGCTGACGCTTTAGGTCGTCCTCGTCCAGATTGTCAAAGGAGACAACCACCAAGCCGCCGGGTTTTACGATGCGAAGCAGCTCGGTCAAAGCGGCTCTGGCGTCGGCTGCATACAGGTGGTCCAAAACGGAAACGGCCACCACAGCATCAAAAATCGCCGCATACCCCGTATCCAGCACACTGGCTGCTTTATAGTTTGACGTGTCAATTCCATATTTCCCCAGGAGCTTCTTGGTCAGCTCTACAGATGTCTGAGAAATATCAAAGCCCTCCACCTGGAAGCCGTTGGAGGCAAGCATCAGACTGTAGGCACCATAGCCGCAGGCGGCGTCACACACATGGCGAACATGGTGCCGCTTGAACAGGTCAATCATTGGGTCCTGTTTCTGATAAAAAGCCTTTAGATATTTGCCATAATCCCTATCCGTATCCCGCTGCCAGCAGGTCTCCCAAAAATCCTGAGTGTTTTGATTCATTACACGATACTCCTTTTCAACTGCTACATCCCAAATGGGCCTGGCGGCCCATGGGATTCTCCCACGGGCAGTTTGATAGGTTTGAATCCCACCCGCAAGCTAAAAAGCACGCCGCCCTGTAGGGGTGACGTGCTTTTTGGCGGAGCGGGTGGGATTCGAACCCACGTGGGATTGCTCCCAAACTGATTTCGAGTCAGCCCCGTTATGACCGCTTCGATACCGCTCCGTGACCCGAGTATTATACCAGCCCCAGGCGGAAAAATCAAGACTTTTCCCGTTTCTTTTTTGCCAGCTCCAAAACGGCGGACATGGAATTGCAGATGCTGCCGTAATTTTCCCGGCGGTGGGGGCGAAGGCAGTGGGTGCAGTCCTTCACGCCACTGTCGGTGTATGTAAAATTCCCGCCGCAGCGGTCCCCCAGGCAGTACAGGGGGCAGTAGCAGAACAGGCAGCTGAAGGTCTCCGGGTCGGCCCCGGGGTGGCAGGGAAAGTATTCGCAGTCCCGGTTCTGGAAGAAATCGTAGTGGGTTTGTAAGTTGATCCAATACCGCTGCTGGACCACGCCGTCGGCCTCAATCTCATTTTCCAGAACTCCGCCGTTTTTCTGGATGGACCTGGCCGAGGCGGGGTTATCCTTGTTGCAGACCATCAGCACCCGGTCGATGCCCAGCTGTTTGCACTTCACCAGCGCCAGGGCAATCATCCGGGTGGCAACACCCTGGCCCCGCCAGGAGGGGCGGACGCCGTCGCCGATGTGGCCGCCGGTGCGAAGAAGCCCTTCATTCAGCCGGTGGCGGATGTTCACAGCCCCCACGAACACATTCTGCTCCTCGTCCAGGCAGAAATAGGTGGAATCCGGCACCAGATGCTCCGTGGCCTCCTTCACCTCCAAATTGGCGAGGTAATGGTCAAAATCACGGTAATCGTTCTTGCGGATGGAATAGGGCGCATCCTGCTCATTGGTCCACTCGGCCAGCATTTCCTCCAGCTGGGGCCGGTATTTGGGTTCCAGCTTGACAAGTCTTAATTTCATTCTGTATTCCTCTTTTCAAAGATTGGAAAATATGGTATAATCGCCTAAACAGCGGTCCAGGGGTAGCAGGCCGGGGGCTCCCGGGAAAATTCCAGGGCTTCCCCGGTCCTGGGGTGGGTAAAGCCGATTTTGTGGGACCAAAGGGCGATTTCGCAGGGGTCATCCAAAACGGCGTACTTCCGCTCCCCTACCAGCGGCAGATTCCGGCTGGCGAACTGGACCCGGATTTGGTGGGTCCGGCCGGTGTGCAGATGGATTTCCACCCGGGAAAGTGCCCCTGTGGTGCCGAGCACCTTATAATCCAGCACCGCCTCCTGGACGCCCTTCCCCGGCTCCCCGGCCACCATGGTCATCCGCCGGGCCTTGTCCCGGACCAGAAGGTCTCTCATGGTCCCCGCTCTGACCTCCGGGCAGCCGTGGACCACGGCCAGATATTCTTTGGAAAAGCTGCCCTCCCGTATCTGCCTGGATAGGTCCGAGGCAGCAGCGGCATTTCTCGCCAGCACCATCACGCCGCTGACCACCCGGTCCAAGCGGTGGACGGTGCGCACGTCCCCGGTCCCCAGGGCCTGGCGCACCAGCTCCGGCAGGCCCCCCGGCTCGTCGGTGGACAGCACCCGGGGCGGCTTGATGCACACCACAATATCCTCGTCAGCAAACAAAAGCTCCATAATTACCTCACAAAAATTGAAAGATTGCCACACCGGTGTGCGCACCGGTTCGCAATGACAGTCTGCAAATCCTTTGTCTATCCTATCAAAAATTTTACTGCAATGCAAGCGGAAGGAGAAATTCTTATGAAAATCGTCGTTTTGGACGGCCAGGGCCTGAATCCCGGGGACCTCAGCTGGGCGTGCCTGAATCAGTTTGGCGAGGTGGCCATTTATGAGCAAACCCGGGGAGAGGCCGACACCGTTGCCCGGATTGGGGATGCCGAAATCGTTCTGACCAACAAGTGCCCCATCACCGAGGCCGTGCTGGCCGCCTGCCCTCAGGTGAAGTTTATCGCCGTGCTGGCCACGGGCTACGACGTGGTGGACTGCGCCGCCGCCAGGGGCCGGGGCATCCCCGTGTGCAACGTGCCCAGCTACGGCACCGCCGCTGTGGCCCAGTTCACCATGGCTTTGCTTCTGGAGCTGTGCCACCGCATCGGCCTCCACGATGCTTCCGTCCACCAGGGCGACTGGTGTAAAAAAACCTCCTACTGCTACTGGCTGACCCCCCAGATGGAGCTGGCGGGCAAGACATTGGGCATTGTGGGCTTCGGACGCATTGGCCAGGCGGTGGCGAAAATCGCCCGGGCCTTTGACATGAAGGTGCTGGCCTACAGCCGCACGGAGTACCCCGAGGGCCGGGCCCTGGCGGAGTATGTTGACCTGGATACCCTGCTGCGGCAGTCTGACATTGTTTCCCTCCACTGCCCTGTGTTCCCGGCCACCAGAGGGCTTATCAATAGGGAAACAATCGCAAAAATGAAGGACGGGGCCATTCTGCTGAACACCTCCCGGGGCCAGCTCATCTGCGAGCAGGACCTGGCCGATGCTCTGGCCTCCGGCAAGCTCCGGGGCGCTGGCCTGGACGTGATGAGCGTGGAGCCGGCCTCCGAAACCAATCCCCTGCTGACCGCCCCCAACTGCATCATCACCCCCCACATGGCCTGGGCCCCGGTGGAAAGCCGCCAGCGGCTGCTGGACTGCGTGGTGGAAAACGTCCGGGGCTTCCTCAGTGGGAAGGTGCAGAATCAGGTGAACCTATGAGTATCCACGAAACCGAGCAAGCCATGTATGTCAACAACAGATGTTATACCGTAGAAAGACTACTGGGCAAGGGCAAGGGCGGCTATTCCTATCTGGTCACCGACGGCGAAGGGCAGTATGTGCTCAAGCAGATTCACCATGAGCCGTGCAGCTACTATCAGTTTGGAAACAAGCTGGAATCGGAGCTTCGGGACTATGACCGGCTGATGCAGCTTGGCATTCCCATGCCCGCCATGCTGGATGTGGACGTGGGCCGGGAGCGGATTTTGAAGGAATACATCTGCGGGGACACCGTTTATGACCTGGTGCGCCGTGGAAGCCTTCCGGACACCTGCATTCCCCAGGTCCAGGCCATGTGCCGCCGCCTGTACCCGGCCAATACCAACATCGACTACTTCCCTACCAACTTCATTTTGCAGGACGGGACCCTGTACTACATCGACTACGAGTGCAACGACTATATGGAGCAGTGGAACTTTGAAAACTGGGGTGCTCAGTATTGGTCCCGGACCGAAACATTTTTACAGTATGAAAAGGAGCACAGCCAGCCATGACCAGTCAGATTTATCCGGTGGGGACCTTGAAGCAATACAAATATGTGGTCACCCTATCGGAATACAACGGAAAAATCCTTCTCAGCCGTCACAAAGCCCGCACCACCTGGGAGACCCAGGGCGGTCATGTGGAGCCGGGGGAAACGCCCCTGGAGGCCGCCAAACGGGAGCTGTTTGAAGAATCCGGAGCCGTGGATTATGACATCCAGCCCCTGTGCGACTACTGGGCCGGGGACGAAACCGGCGGGGCCAACGGAATGGTATTCCATGCGGTAATCCGGGCGCTGGGGCCCATGCCGGAGAGCGAAATGGCGGAGGTGCGGTGCTTTGATGAACTGCCCGAAAATCTCAGCTATCCCGCCATTACTCCCGTTCTATTCCAGTATTTATCTAAAAATCCTTAGTTTTCTCCCACAAACAGCAGGTGGTTGGACATTCCCAGGCACTCGGGCTTTTCGCAGAGGTAGAAGTGGTAGCGCAGATACTGGGCGTAGCTGTCCTCATCCATTTCGTTGATTTCCTTTGCCATCAGCTCGCTGAGGCCGTCAGAGGCCACCTCGTGGAGAATGGGCACACCGCCCTGTTCCAGCAGCGCCCGGCACCGGGGGACCGTGTGGAACACGAAGGGGAAGTCGTCCAGGCGGAAGGTCTCCTTGTCGTAATCTCCCTTTGCAAAATAGTCCGGCTGCTCCCGGAACATGGTCAAAAAGACCACATCGTTGGAAATAAAGGCGAAGAACAGCTTGCCCCTGGGCTTGCAGACCCGCCGGGCCTCGGCGATGCAGCGCAGCTTGTCCCCGTCCTCGTGGAGGTGGTACAGCGGCCCAAAGACCAGCACGGAATCAAAAGAGGCATCCTCATAGCGGCTTAAATCCATTGCGTTCCCCTGGACCAGGTCGATGGTGTCCTCAGGGCCCAGCTTCTTCCGGAAAGCAGCGATATTGCTGTCCGCCAGCTCCAGGGCGGAGACCTGATAGCCCCTCCGGCCGAAATACAGGCTGTACTCCCCTGCCCCGGCCCCCACATCCAGAATTCTGTCCCCGGGGCGCACATACCGCTCAATGTAGCGGACGTTGGTGAGAAACTCCACCCGGGCCGCCTGGGACCGGTTTAACCGGGTGTCCTCCTGAAACCGCCGGTAGACCTCCTGGACCAGCGATTCGTCGTCTGTGAAGCCGTAACCATCCATAAAGTGCATTGTTTCTTCCTCCTATACCAAAATATAAAAAAACAGTGCAGGCAACCTTTCCGGTCAGCCTGCACTGTATCTTTTTTCAAACAATCTATTCTGAAAAAAGGTATGCCAATGCAAGCCCGTTCCCATTGTTAACGGACTGATTCATATTATTGGACACAAATACGAACATGGTCATACCTCCTGCAGTTTTTACCGATTATAGCACGAAAGCTGAAAATGTCAACCCCGGGATTTCCAAAACCTGGAGCGTGACAAAACTGGTTCTGCAAAATATTGGATTTTTGTTGAGTTTATCCCTTGAATTCCGGCGGATTCAGTGATAAAATGTGGCAGCAAATAAAAGATGAAATTCTAACTGAGAAGAAGGTCTTATCATGGAAACTACATTGATTTGTCTGGCCTTTGCCCTGATTGGCGGCCTGATGATGTCCCGTGTGACAAAGCTGGTAAATCTGCCTGCCGTGACCGCCTACCTGGTGGCGGGACTGCTGCTGGGACCCTACTGTCTGGGCGCTTTCGGCCTGGAGGGGCTGGGCTTTACCTCCCTTGAAAATGTGGAGGGCTATAAAATCGTCACCCAGGTGGCCCTGGGCTTTATCGCCTTCTCCATGGGCAACGAGTTCCGGCTCACCCAGCTGAAGACCATGGGCGACAAGGCCATTCTGGTAGGCATCGGCCAGGCCGTCGGCACGACGGTCATGGTGGATGTGGTGCTGATTGCGCTGCATCTGATGTTCCCCTCCGTCATCAGCCTGCCTGCCGCCATCACCCTGGGCGCCATCGCCGCTGCCACTGCCCCGGCTGCCACCCTGATGGTTGTTCGCCAGTACAAGGCCGACGGCCCTTTGACCCGGCTGCTGATGCTGGTGGTGGCCATTGACGACGCTGTGGGCCTGCTGCTGTTCTCCGTGTCCTTCGGCATTGCCACCGCCCTGGAAAGCGGCGCTGTCAGCATTGCCGGTATCGTGCTGGAGCCTATTCTGGAGATCATCCTGTCTCTGGTCCTGGGCAGCGTGATGGGCTGGCTGCTGAACGCCTTTGAGTGGTTCTTCCACTCCCGCAGCAAGCGTATGACCCTGTCCGTTGCCTTCGTGCTGCTGACCGTTGGTCTTTCCATGATTGAGTTCAACATCGGCCCTATCCACTGCGGCTTCTCTCTGCTGCTGGTGTGCATGATGACCGGCACGGTGTTCTGCAACATCTGCGATTCCTCTGAGGAGCTGATGAACCGTGTGGAACGGTGGACCATCCCCGTCAACATTTTGTTCTTCGTGATTTCCGGCGCAGAGCTGGATTTGCAGGTGGTGGTGAACCCCATGACCCTGCTGGTGGGCATTATTTACATCATCGCCCGGTCCGCCGGTAAGTACACCTTTGCAAACCTCAGCTGCCGTGCAGTCCACTGCTCGGAGAACATCACCAAGCACTTAGGCATCACCCTCCTGCCCCAGGCCGGTGTGGCCCTGGGCATGGCACTGACGGCCACCGCCCTGTCCGACGGCGCTCTGGTGCGCAATGTGGTGCTGTTCAGCGTGCTGGTCTACGAGCTGGTCGGTCCCGCCCTGACCAAGCGCTCCCTGCTGGCCGCCGGCGAAATCAACCCCGAGGGCAAGACCAACGCAAGAGAGGTCAACAAGCCCCAGGAGCCTGTCAATATTCACTGATGCAAAATTCCCCCAGCCTGAAAGTCTGGGTCATTAGACAGTTAAATATTGTTCTGCGGGAAACGGCATGACTTCGGTCATGCCGTTTCCTGCTTTATAACCAGCTTCCGACCACCGATTTTTTGAGTGGCTCCTTTCTTGCACGAAAAAGCAGCCTTGCACCGAAGTACAAGACTGCTAAAATGATATGTGTGTTTTTTGGGGGAGTGTAGCGAAATGACAAACTGGATTTGTGCTATTTATCATTCCTTATCTTTTTAACATTTCTATTCATCAGATGTCTTCCCACATTTCTATATACAAATGCCTTAATGCGGGACATCTCCTGATGATGCTCTTTTAATAATTCATCGGGGCTATCATACACACCAAAGTCATTATTGATACCTTCGCTTTGTATGTAAGTGTTATGTCTATCAAAATCAATAACTGGATTTTTGAAATCCTTTACAGCAACACCATAACCACAAAATGCACCCGTACAATCACTATTTAATTTCTGTAATCTTTCAAGGTATGGTTTATCTAAAATAAAAGCCTCTAATTCATACCATTTTCCTTCAAGCAATACTTCTACCCAACTATGGAATACATTTTGGGGGGCTAATTTATAAACAACGCCTGTCATTGCTCCTTTTTGTAGCTTTTTATCAATCGTAAAGCCATGCACTCTGCAAGGAATATTACACGCCCTTAATAAAGCCATAAATAATGTACCCTTTGTATTACATTGACCGTAACCATCAGACAGCACTTTAGATGCAGGAATCTTATCATCAATATTATATCCAAATAGAATCTCATCTCGTACAAAGGCATAAATCTCTTTGATACACTCAAATTTGTCAAGGTTCTTCCATCCATGCGATTCAATCAACTGCTGTATTGAAATATTTGAGTAATCGAGAAGTGGTGTTTCCAGAATATATCTATCCATCTTGCCCCTCCATTAAATTCATGTTTGTTTCTAAACTGCCGTTTTCTGAAATTTTACTTGTCCAGATATTTTTGATATTCCGAGGTCACATAGTCCTCACAGGCAATGGCACCTTGTCGGCAATTTTCTGTTCGGTGAAGCCCTCCATCCGCAGCCCCAATATCTCCCAATCCCGCTGGGTGGTATTCTCACAATTACAGCTCAATCCAAATTCCCTCGTCCCGAATCTGGGCATTTTCCAGGCTTCGGTAGAACCGCTGGGCCTCGGGGTTGGCGGCGATGAGGCCCACCAGCTCCTGGGCGTGGTAGGTTTCTTTGAGCTTCGTGCGCAGATGGGCCATCAGCGCCTGGGCCACCCCCAGATGGCGGCAGCTTTTCAGCACGCAAAGCCAATCTAAGTAGGCCCGGACCTGGCCGCAGAACCGGCTGGTGATGAGGCTGGCGTCGATGCGCCCCACCACCCGGCCGTCCAGGTAGGCAAGATAGCTGACGGCATTCTGAAACCGTTGGTCCCGGAAGCTGGCCTTCACCTCTGCCACATAGGCATCGTCAATGGCCCAGCCCCAGAAGTCCTCCTCCCTGCGCAGGTCCCGCTCATATTCCAGAACGTCGGGGATGCGGTCCTGGGTGTATTCTTTAATTTCCATATTTTCCTTTCCTGTATCCGAGCGGCGGCCTGGGGGCAGGCCGCCCTACGGTTCGTATGTTACAGTGCCACCTCAATAGCCTCCCGGAGATTGCGCACCCGGTAGACCGTCAGGCCCTTGGGGATTTCCAGCTTTTCCGAG
The DNA here is from genome assembly GCA_030536515.1 of Eubacteriales bacterium. Taxonomy (GTDB): domain Bacteria; phylum Bacillota; class Clostridia; order Oscillospirales; family Oscillospiraceae; genus Faecousia. The sequence goes on along the minus strand of JAUNPV010000002.1, from coordinate 80,767 downwards.
CCGCCCTTGGGGATGATGCACTTGCTAAAGCCCAGCCGGGATACCTCCCCCAGCCGCTGGTTCATGTGGGACACCGCCCGGATTTCTCCCGTCAGGCCCACCTCGCCGATGGCAACCAGGTCGCTGGCAATGGCGGTATCCCGGTAGGAGGAGGCTACTGCCAGGGTCACCGGCAGGTCCGCCCCAGGCTCGTCCAGCCGCAGGCCGCCAATGACGTTGATGTAGGCATCAAAGACGTTCAGCTTCATCCCCGCCCGCTTTTCGGCCACCGCCATCAGCAGCACCGCCCGGTTGAAGTCGAAGCCGTCGGAGGCCCGGCGGGGCACGTTGAAGGTGGTCTTGGTCACCAGTGCCTGGACCTCCGCCAGCACCGGCCGGGTGCCCTCCATGACGCAGGCCACGCAGGTGCCGCTGGCCCCCTCGGGGCGGCCCTCCAGAAGCATCTGGGAGGGGTTCGGCACCTCCACCAGGCCCACGTCCAGCATTTCAAACACGCCAATTTCGTTGGTGGAGCCAAAGCGGTTCTTTGCCGCCCGCAGGAGCCGGTAGGAGGTATTGGCGTCGCCCTCAAAATACAGCACGCAGTCCACCATGTGCTCCAGCACCTTGGGGCCTGCAATGTTGCCGTCCTTGTTGATGTGGCCCACCACAAACACGGTGATGCCCTGGGATTTGCTCAGCTGCATCATGGTCATGGTGCAGTCCTTCACCTGGGACACGGACCCGGGGGAGGAATCGTTTTCCTCGTTATACAGGGTCTGGATGGAGTCCACAATGAGGATGTCCGGCTGCATTTCCTCGGCGGCCTCCACCACGTCAGAAAGCCGGGTCTCGGAGAGGATGAACAGGTCCTCGGGGCTGACCCCCAGCCGCTCCGCCCGGAGCTTCAGCTGCCGCTCGCTTTCCTCGCCGGATACATACAGCACCCGCCGGCCGGCGCACAGGCTGTTGCAGATTTGCAGCAGCAGCGTAGACTTGCCAATGCCCGGGGCGCCGCCCACCAGCACCAGAGAGCCAGCCACAGCGCCGCCGCCCAGGACCCGGTCCAGCTCCCCCATGCCGGTGGAAAAGCGGATTTCGCCGTCGCTGGCGACCTCCCGGATGCGCTGGGGCCTGCGGCTGAGCCCCACCGGGGCGGCCTTGGCCTTGCCCACGGCCACGGGCTTCTCAATATGCTCCTCCATGGTGTTGTAGGCCCCGCAGCTGGGGCAGCGGCCCATCCATTTCAGGGTTTCGTTTCCGCAGTTGGTGCAGAAAAACACGGTTTTCGTCTTAGCCATGATATTGTTCCTCATATTCTCTGGTATAGTTCCGGCCCATGTTCCGCAGATGCTTGCGAAGGTAGATTTCGGAAAATTCCTCCGGCGTTACATGGTAGCGAAGCAGCACGTCGTGATAGTACATCAGCACATCCGCCATTTCTTCCAGAAAGGCGGCCCGGACCGCCCCGTCCTCCATAATGGCCCCGCTGCCCTTCTTCTTGAGGACCGCAATGGCCTCCCCCAGCTCCTCCACCATGTACAGGAGAAAGTCCTTTCCGTACTCCGGCTCCATAGGGTGCCAGGTGTCCCGGTGGGGCTCGAACAGAGCCTTCTGCATCTGCATCATCTGGCTGACGGTCAAATCCATACGCTGCCTTCTTTCTCTTTTTTCTACATTATATCAGCCGAATCCGCCCCGGTCAAGAACTGTATCGCAGAAGCGGCAATCACGCAGCACAGCCTTTGCTGATAGCCCCGGTCCCGGAGCCGCCCCTCCTCCTCCAAATTGGACAGAAACCCGCACTCCACCAGCACCCCGGGGCAGCGAATGTGCTCCATCACATACACCCCCTTGCAGGGCTTGCTTTTCCGGCTGCTGCCGGGGTTCAGCGCCGATACCAGGGCAGTCTGCATCTGCTTTGCCAGCTGCTGGCTGCCGGGGGTATTGGGATAAAAGACCTGGGCTCCTGAGTAGCGGGAATCGGAAAACTGGTTTTGATGGATGCTGAGCAGCAGGGCGTTTTCCGTTTCATTTACAATCCGCACCCGCTCCTTGAGGTCGGATATTTTCTTTTGGGCAATGGTATCCCCGGTTACGTAGATGGAGGTATCCGTGGTGCGGAGCATCCTGGTGTCGTAGCCCAGCAGGTGAAGCAGGTCGTTCAGCCGCAGGGCGATTTCCAGATTGTAAGCGCTTTCCAGCCGCCCGGTGCAGGAGGTGGCCCCGCCGTCCTCTCCCCCGTGACCCGGGTCGATGACGATGCAGTGCTCCCGCCGGACCGGCGTATTTTCGGCAATCACCGTCACCGCCCGGCTGCCAAGACAGGCCGCCAGCAGCACACAGAGCGCCGTAAGAAGATAAACCAAGACCCAGGACTTCCCTTTTCCCATGTGCAACACCTCCCAATACCCTATGTCCCGGCCCCGGCTTCAAGAACGTTTCGGAAAAACCCGGCATAGACTGACCATGAACGACCAAAAAGGAGGAATGCACCTTGGATAATCCCAACAACGAACAACGCGCCTGGGAGGGCAGGCTTCCGGCCATGGCGCCGCTGGCCAATCCATATGTCCCCTTCCAGCTGGAAAATCCCCCCCGATACGAGGCCAGGAAAGGCCTGGTCCGGGGCACCATGTTTCCCGGACTGGACCTGCCCTTTATGGGCATGGTCAACAAGAAGGAGCGAAATGTCACCCCCATGACGGAGCTGCAGGCTCTGGGCTTTGCGGTCCAGGAGCTGGCGCTGTACCTGGACACCCACAGAAACGACCGGGAGGCCCTGGAGCTGTACCGGACCTATCAGCAGATGTACCGGAAGCTCCGGGACGAATATAACGACAGCTGCGGCCCCCTGAATCATATGTCCCCCACCGAGGGCGAGCGGTACCAATGGCTGGATGACCCCTGGCCCTGGGAATTTGAACGGAACAAGGAGGCGTAACCATGTTTGTCTATGATAAAAAGCTCCAATACCCGGTGAAAATCGCCACCCCAAACCCCCGCCTGGCCGCCATCATCATCTCCCAATACGGCGGCCCCGACGGCGAACTGGGCGCCTCCCTGCGCTACCTCTCCCAACGCTATGCCATGCCCTTTGATGATTTGAAGGGTCTGTTAACCGATATAGGTACAGAGGGGTCAATTTGACACCCCCAATTACCCTCACAGAAGCGGATCTGTTCCATGGAATCCAGGACGAACCGTGACGAGATATTGATTTCGGAGCAGAAATGTGCATACAGTGCTCAGGCATCAGAAGGTTCTTTGAGAGATTGCTATGTTTCCAAAGAAGCATAGCAATCAGTTTTTTGTTCTCTAAATATAGCCAAATCGCCATCCCTGTGCTATAATAAACTAAAATTGCGTCACACACAGGAGGAAACCCATGCTTCTATCTGCGGAACATCTTTCCATCAACTTTGGCAGCCGGCAGCTGCTGGATGATGTGAATTTTTATTTGAACGAGGGCGATAAGACAGGCGTCATCGGTATCAACGGCACCGGCAAGTCCACTTTCTTGAAAGTGCTGGCGGGGACCATTGAGGCAGACAGGGGCCGGATTGCCCGGAATCCTAACGTGCAGGTGAGCCTGCTGTCTCAGAATCCGGACATGGACGACGAGGCCACGGTGTTGCAGCAGGTGTTTCTCCACTTCCCTGCTGAGTTCCGAACTCTGAACGAATATGAGGCCAAGTCCATGCTGATGAGGCTCGGCTTGTCTGATTTTGACCAGAAAATCGGTACCCTCTCTGGCGGCCAACGGAAGCGGGTGGCGCTGGCGGCGGCACTGATTCACCCGGCGGATGTGCTGATTCTGGACGAGCCCACCAACCACCTGGACAGCGAAATGGTGGCATGGCTGGAGGACTGGCTCCGCCGGTTCAAGGGCGGGCTGGTGATGGTCACCCACGACCGCTACTTTTTGGAGCGGGTGGTGAACCACATCACTGAGCTGTCCCGGGGCAAGCTGTATCACTATGAGGCCAACTATTCCAAATACCTGGAGCTGAAGGAGCAGCGGGCGGAGATGGCGGAAGCCAGTGAGCGCAAGCGCCAGTCCATCCTCCGGGTGGAGCGGGAGTGGATTATGCGTGGCTGTCAGGCCCGGACCACCAAGTCCAAGGAGCGCATCCAGCGGTACGAAAGCCTTCTGAATCAGGATGCCCCCGAGACCGACGATTCCCTACAGCTGTCCGCCTCATCCAGCCGGCTGGGCAGGAAAATCATCGAGCTTGACCACGTTTCCAAGGCCTTTAACGGCAGTCCCATTATTCAAAATTTCTCCTACAACCTTCTGCGCACCGACCGCATCGGCATTGTAGGCCGCAACGGTGCCGGCAAGTCCACCCTGCTCCATCTGATTGCCGGGGAGCTGGCTCCCGATTCCGGCACCGTGGACATGGGCACCACCGTGAAAATCGGCCACTTCTCCCAGGAGGGCCGGGAGCTGGACCTGAATCAGCGGGTCTACGACTTCATCCACGACATTGCCGAGGAAGTCAAAACTGACGAGGGCACCTTCTCGGCCAGCCAGATGATGGAGCGGTTCCTGTTTCCCAAGGACCTCCAATCCGTGGCCATCGGGCGGCTGTCCGGCGGCGAGCGGCGGCGGCTGTATCTGCTGTCCGTCCTCATGGAGGCCCCCAATGTGCTGCTTCTGGACGAGCCTACCAATGACCTCGATGTGATGACCCTGTCCATTCTGGAGGACTATTTGCAAGGCTTCCCCGGCCCCATTCTGATTGTCTCCCACGACCGCTTCTTCCTGGACAAGCTGGCGGAAAGCATCTTCGAGGTCCGGGAGGGCGAGGTCATCCGCTACACCGGCAACTGGTCAGACTGGCAGAAAAAACGCCGGGCCGAGGAAGCGCCCGTCAAGGCCGAGAAGCCCAAGACGGTCCAGGAACGGCCCCGGGAAAAGAAGCTGAAATTCTCCTACAAGGAGCAGCGGGAGTTTGAAACCATCGACGACGACCTTGCCGAGTTGGAAGAAAAAGTCGCCCAGTGTCAGGCGGCCCAAAATGCCTGCGGCAGCGACTATGTGAAGCTCCAAGAACTTCAGGAGGAACAGGAACGGCTGGAACAGGTCCTGGAAGAAAAAACCGAGCGGTGGATGTATCTGACGGAGCTGAAAGAGAAGATTGATGCTCAGAATGGGTGACCACCCCAATACCTTCCCCCGGGGGGAAGGTGGCCGAGCGAAGCGAGTTCGGATGAGGGATGGCGAAATGTTGGAAACTGTGTGCACTTTAGGGTAGAAGCTATTGGGTGCTAATTGAAATTAGTGAAGTAACACGATAGGTGAATGAACTAACACAAGGAAAGGAGGTCAGACAATGATTGCTCTTGTAGAACCCTGTGAAAAGTATTTGCAATCATACATTGCTGCTTACGATGAGTATAAGCACAACGATGTACACACCTATGCTTTTGATGATGCAAAAGCTAATAACATCTTTGAAAAATACGATAACTATAGGCATGAACGGAATTTGAAGCCAAACAGAGTTGGTTCTGATTACTACTGGTTGGTTGACGAGGATCGTAACTACTTTATTGGAGAAATAAGCATTCGTCATAGACTAACCGACGATCTTAAACGCTATGGCGGTCATATTGGGTACGGTGTTCGCTATTCTGAATGGAAGAAAGGATACGGAACCTTGATGCTTCGCTTGGCGTTGGAAAAGGCAAAAAATTTAGGAATAACCACGGTTTTAATTACCTGTGATGACGACAACTACGGTTCAGCAAAAGTCATGGAGAAAAACGGCTTTGTTTTACAGGATAAAGTACCGAATGTTGTAAACGGCAAAGCAATAATAACTCGAAGATATACAAAGCAGATATGAGGGAGGGAAAAGTGTGAAGAATACAAATCCTATTGCCCATTTCCATCTTCCCGGTCTGTTCTATCGGATGTTCCCACCAGAGGTGAATGAGAAGATCAATACCTAAAATGGGTGAGTGGTTGAGGCATAATACATCTATCTCGACGATAATTGTTTTGAAGTTGTAGGAGGGGAAATAGAGTGAAACTTGAAACACGGAAAGTAAAGTTAAGTAGTGCGGAAATAAAAAACATTTACCTTGAGGCATTCCCAAAAAAAGAGCGTATGCCGTTTCCTATGATGGTGGCAATGTCTAAGTTATGGAATACTCGGTTTTTTAGTTTTTACGACAGCGAAACTCCCTGTGGGTTGATATACTTGGCATCTAACAGAAATCTCGTATTTGTGATGTTTTTGGCTGTAGATAAATCTCTTCAATCAAATGGATATGGTAGTTCCATATTGCAGCAAATTAAAAATATGTATCCCGATAAGAAGATAATTATTTCCATTGAGCCTTGTAATGATAACGCCCCAGATATTGCGTTACGAAAAAGACGTAAATCATTTTATATGCAAAATGAATATAAAGAAACCGGATATATGATGAAGCTGAACGGTGTTGTGCAAGAAATACTCATCACAAACGGAGCGTTTTCAAAAAGGGAATTTCAGTCCTTTTTTCTGTTTTACAGTTTTGGCAGTATATATCCGAAAATATGGAAATAGCTTCAAAAATTCAGTTTTTAAGTTGAGTATTGGCGTGTGAGATAGAAACCGAGGCGTATTCATCAATGAACACAGAAAACAGCAAAAACTATATCGCCCATTTCCACCTCCCCGGTCTCTTTGAATTTTACGAATTCTATCGAGTGTTTCTGCCACTGTTCTTTGAACACCGGGAGTATTTTTACGACTGGTGCGGCATCGGCTCCATCTACGGGGCCCCGGCGGACTGCATTTGGGGCGGGGGCCGGGTGGGGTTTGGGGACAATTCTGCCGGGGAGGTGACGGCACTGATGGAGGAGTACGACGTTTCCGCCCGGCTGACCTTCAGCAATTCCCTGCTTCGGCCGGAGCATTTGACCGACCGGAAGTGCAACGCTCTGTGCAACTTGTTCCGCAAAGGCGGCAATGGGATTATCCTCCATTCGGACCTGCTGCTTAGATTTCTGAGGGAGCGCTACCCGGAGTTCTATTTTGTCTCCTCCACCACCAAGGTGATTACCGATTTTGGCGCTCTGAGAGCGGAGCTGAACCGGGAGGAATTTTCCTATGTGGTGCCCGATTTCCGGCTGAACCGCAACTTTTCCAAGCTGAATACCCTGTCCGATGCCCAAAAAACCAAGGCAGAATTCCTTTGCAACGAATGCTGCTGGTTTGGCTGCACCGCCCGGAAGGAATGCTATGAAAACGTCAGCCGAAAGGTGCTGGGGGAACCCTGCCAGGACCATGTATGCGCCTCCCCCACTGCCAGCGAGGGCTATGTCTTTTCCAAAGCCATGCAAAACCCGGGCTTCATCAGCGTCAATGACATTCAAAACATCTACCTGCCCATGGGCTTTTCAGAGTTCAAAATCGAAGGCCGCAGCTTTGGCAGCGCCTTGATTCTGGAATTTATTTTGTATTACATGACGAGGCCCGAATATCACTTGCAGGTCAGAGAGGCAATTTATCTGGATTCTTCTCTGGATTTATTCTAATCACCGCAGAAAGGAGCGCAGAATGGAAAGACTGATATTTCATGTGGATGTGAACAGTGCGTTCCTGTCTTGGGAGGCGGCACGGCGGGTGGCAAACGGCGAACCGGACATTCGGCTGATTCCCTCTGCCATCGGCGGCGACCCGGAGAAGCGCACGGGGGTGATTCTTGCCAAGTCCATTCCGGCCAAGAAGTTCCATGTCACCACCGGCGAACCCGTTGGAATGGCTCTGCGGAAATGTCCGGATTTGGTTCTGGCAAAGCCTGACTTTAAGCTCTACGAGCGCAATTCCAGGGCCTTCATCGCCATCTGCTGGGCGTACGCCCCAGTGGTGGAGCAGTTCTCCATCGACGAGTGCTTTCTGGACATGAGCGGCACCCATCTGGTGTACCCAGACCCGGTGAAAACCGCCCACGAAATCAAGGACAAAATCCGGGACACCCTGGGCTTCACCGTCAATGTGGGCATCGGCTCCAACAAGCTGCTGGCGAAGATGGCCAGCGACTTTGAAAAGCCCGACAAGGTCCATACCCTGTTCCCCAGCGAGATTTCCCAGAAGATGTGGCCGCTACCCGTCCGGGAGCTGTTCACCGTGGGCCGCTCCACCGCCGAGAAACTGGAAAAATCCCGGATTCGCACCATCGGCGATCTGGCCCACACCGATTTGCAGCGCCTGGAGCGGCTGGTGGGCGTGAAAATGGCCCAGCACATCTGGAACTACGCCAACGGCATTGACCACTCCCCTGTCTCGGAAGAGCCCGAGGAGGCCAAGGGCTACGGCAACTCCACCACCCTGGCGGACGATGTCCGCACCTACGACGATGCCCACAAAATCCTCCTGGCCCTCTGCGACAGCGTCACCGCACGGATGCGCTCCGACGGCAAGAAATCCACCTGCGTGGCCGTGACCATCCGCAGCAACGACTTCAAAACCCGCTCCCACCAGAAAAAGCTGGACACCCCCACGGACATCACTTCCGAGGTCTACAGCCTCTGTAAGCAGCTCTTCCGGGAACTCTGGGACGGCCACACGCCCCTGCGCCTGCTGGGTGTCGCCTTAACCAACATCACCGACGACACCTTCGAGCAGGCCTCCCTGTTCCCGGAGGAAAGCCGAGAGAAGGCCCGAAAAATGGACAAGGCCATCGACGTCATCCGCAGCAAATACGGCATCGACGCCATTTCCAGAGGCACTTCTATGCAGGCAGCGGATGTGGGAAGAAAGCATAAGGCCCAGATGGAGCTGAAACAGGCGGATGAAAAAGAGAATCAGTAAAAAGCTACGCTGCCCCAGATTTTCCGGGACAGCGTAGCTTTATGACATATTTCTTTTAGAAGTGATATTCTTCTTTTGAAAGTGATAAGTTTGAATTATGGAATAAGGGGTTGGGCTCAATTGAACTGTACTCTTACTCCACGCCAAGAGCCTTGAAAACTGCTTCTTCCGCACTCCGATAGAAAAGGAAATCGAAGCAAGTAAGGCTGATCCCTAAGTCGGAGCTTCACTATCCCGAAAACTGAAATACATGGGGCAACCCCTGGAACCGCAGTTCCAGATGCCGGTCATGGAATACGCTGATGTGGTCCAAAATGGATTTGTACAGGGGCTCACTTTCTGCTTCGCCGGATAGGAGTGCCCGGATTTTTTCCCGGAGCTGGGGTGGGTTCGAGACCGCACGCTGGCGTGCTTCTGCCGTGGCGAGCCTTGTTTGGAGGGCTGCTATTTCTTCGTCATACTTTCCTTTCATCAGGTTCAGCTCCTCCTTGGTAAGGTTGCCGTCAAGGAAACTATCCAGGGCGGTGATTTTCTTGTTTGTCCATTTCTCGATTTCATTGTTCAGCCGCTGGGGGGAATCGGGAGCAGTCCCCTCCCCTGTTTGGATGGCTTCTGCGGCCAGTTTGGCCACGTTGGCGGCGATGGACTGGGCATCCATTTGGAGGGCTTGCAGGGCGAGCTTTACCATATTGCGGGCATCGTCATCCCGGAGCAGGCGGCCTACGTCACACCCCGCTATGCCGCTGGCGGCCTTGGCGCAGCTCCAGCGGCGGTAGGTGGTGCCGTCCCCCGCTTTTTTCACCCGGCTGACAAAGCCGCTGCCGCACGCCCCGCAGCGGATCAGGCCGGAGAACAGGTGCTTGTTGGAATGGATTGCCGGGAAGTCGCCGTGCTTGTCGTTTTTCCGCAGCTCTGCCTGAGCCAGGTTCCAGAGCGGGCGGTCGATGATGGGCTCGTGGTGATTTTCGAAAATCACCTTTTCCACCTGTCCCTGGTTGGCCTTTTTCTCGTGGGTCAGGTAGTCCGGGGTGTAGGTTTTCTTCTGAACCAAGTCCCCTACATACTTTTCATTTTTCAGAATCTTCACCAGATGGCTGCTGCTCCAATGGCGGTTGCCTGAAAAGGTCTCGTAGCCCTGCTCCTCCAGATACCGGCACAGGTTGGTGGTGCCCATTTTCTCAACGGCATACTTCTGGAAAATCAGTCGCACCAGCTGGGCCCCCTCCGGGTTCACGGTCATCCTGCCCCCTGCCACATCGTAGCCCAGCATGGAGCGGCCAAAGACCACCCCCCGCTCCATCTGCCTGGTCTGGCCCCATTTGACCCGGGTGGAGGTTTTGCGGCTCTCCTCCTGGGCAATGCTGCCCATAATGGACAGCCGCAGCTCGGAGTCCGGGTCGGCGGTGGAAAAGCCGTCGTTCATAAAAACCACATGGATGCCCAGAGCTTTCAGCTCCCGGGTGTAGGAAATGGTGTCCAGGATGTTTCTGGAAAACCGGCTGACCTCCTTGGTGATGAGCAAATCGAACTTGCCGTCGTAGGCATCGTTCATCATGCGGTTGAACTGAGTGCGCTTTTTGGTGCTGGTGCCGGTGATGCCCTCGTCTGCGTAGATGTCCGCCAGAACCCAATCCGGTTTGCGCTGGATGTACTCTCCAAAATAGCGCACCTGCGCTTCAAAGGAATTGGCCTGGTCCTCCTTGTCTGTGGACACCCGGCAATAGCTTGCTACCCGAATCATTTCGCCCTCCTCGCTGCTGCTTCAATTTATCTTCTGCGTAACGGTACTGCATCTGGGTCAGCAGGCCGTCATCCCGGAGGGCCAACAGCAGGCCCTTTTGAAGTTGAAACAAAAACTCCCCATCGGTTTCCGATGAAATCGGCCGATTGTTGTCAATGCCGGTCAGTGAAGCAAACTTTTTCCTGGCCATGCCGCGCCCTCCTTTCTCTAAACTCTATTCAAGTCCAGCTTGTCTGTTGTCCCGTGATGTCATGGAATAAAACGAATAGAAATGGGTACTGCCGCAGCAAAAGAGCTGCGGCAGTTTTTCGATTTCGAAGGAGCTTTTTTCTCGGCAGCAAAGTGGCTTATGGAAAGCCAAAACCTCCGGGTTCCATTTTGGCTCCCATGTAGGTACCGAGGAACTTGGCCATTTGGAGATGATTGGGGCGATTGTGCATCAGCTTACCCGGAATCTGAAGGATTCTCAGGTGAAGGATTCGGCGTTTGCGCCCTATTTTGTGGACCATACCACGGGGGTGTACCCCACGGCGGCTTCCGGGTTTCCGTGGAGTGCCTCGTCTATGCAGGTCAAGGGCGACCCCATGGCGGACCTGACGGAGGACCTGGCGGCGGAGCAGAAGGCCCGGGTGACCTATGACAACATTCTGCGGCTGTCTGACGACCCGGATGTGAACGACGCTATCAAGTTCCTGCGGGAGCGGGAGGTGGTCCACTTCCAGCGGTTCGGCGAGGCCGCCCAGCTTCTGCGGGAGCGGCTGAACCAGAGGAACGTCTACTTTATGAACCCGGCGTTTGATATGTAATGTTCCAAGCTATCGCTCACTTGCGTTTTTTCCCGGTTCGGGTATAATAAGGGAAAAACGACAGGAGGAACTGCGCTGTGAAGCTGTGTCGGGAGTTTTATCTTCGGTCTGGGGTGGAGGTAGCCCGGGATTTGATTGGGAAGGTGCTGGTCTGCCGCAGGCCTGAGGGGGTGACCCGGGGGATTATTGTGGAAACGGAGGCCTATATGGGCCATTTGGATGCCGCCGCCCACTCCTACAAGGCCCCCAGCACCGGGCGGACTGCCATTCAGTACGGCCCCGGGGGCTATGCCTATGTGTACACCATCTACGGTCTGCACACCTGCATGAACGTTGTGGCGAACCGGCCCGGCTGCCCGGAGGCGGTGCTCATCCGGGCCCTGGAGCCTGTGGGCGGTATTCCGCTGATGCAGCAGCGCCGGAAAAGCCAGTCCCTCACGGCCCTGTGCAGCGGCCCGGGAAAGCTGGCCCAGGCCATGGGCATCACCATGGCCCAATACGGGGCCGACCTGTGCGGGGAGGAGCTGTATCTCGAAGAAGATGACGGCCCGGCGCCGGAAATTCTGGAAACAAAGCGCATCAACGTGGATTACGCGGGAGAAGCGGCGGACTACCCCTGGCGGTTTCTGCAAAAGGGCAGCCGGTTCGTATCCGTGCCGCCCCGGAAATAAATGACCGCCCTCTGTTTTGACACAGAGGGCGGTATTCTTTCCGTATTATCCGAGATAATCCTTGGAGGGCTTAAATTCGATGTTCACGTGGGGGTATTTGTCCTTGACCGACTGGGCTTCTTCTTCGGAGACAATGTTATCCCAATAGCGGCTGCGGTGCCATTGGCCGTCCTGATAAATCAGCAGGTCATCATCTACCACTTGAAGGTCTGCGCCAGCCATAAAATGGTACACCATTTGACCAGGCAAATCCGGGTCAGCGGTGTTGGCCTCCACGGTGTGGTTTTCACAGACCCAGTAGCAGTCATTGTAGGGATGCTGTAAAAGCTGCGCCTTACCATCTCTGATAGTATACGCTTCACTAAAGCTCCCGTCGCCCTTGCCCAGCAGCAGGTCCTCCACACCGTCCCCATTGATGTCATAAAGTGCGTAGGACTGTTTTTCAGGCAGGTTCTGCCTGTTCATCTCAGCCATCACCTCGGCGTAGTCTGCCCAGGTGGGTTCCTCCGGCTTTGGCAGGGAATCGAAGTATTCCTGCTGCCTTTCATCCAGTTTCTGCTGCACCGCCGCCCGGTCAAATGGCTTGGTGTTGATTTGATAGTTGAAAATGTCGGCAACCTGCTCCACGCCTTCCCTGCTGGGCGAACGCTTGTTTTTGACGGAATCAAACATGACCTGAATGTAAATAATACCGTCTTCTGCATCGGCAAGAATCGTTGCATGGCCGTACTGGTCCAGAATCAGCAGCAGCTCCGTTCCGTCGGCAGATGTGTAGTTCCACTGATCGTAGCGATCCTTTGTTACAGAACCCATGCGCTCCCAGAAGGTATTCTTTTTGGCATAGGTAAAGGTGCAGTAAAGCTCCTCCCGCCAAATGGCATCGGCTCCGGTGAGGGTGATTCTCTTGCTTTCCTCAAAGTTTCCGTTGGACTCAAACACACCCTGGGGTTCTTCGGCAACGTCTGCCTCTAAGCCCGGCCGAAGGATTCCGTCAATGCCCATAGCGTCGTACATAATATCCTTTTGGTATTCCTGGGCAAAGCACCAGGTGTCCAGCAGCGTAAGGTTGTACTTGTCCGTAATTTCCAGCAGTTTATCAGCCATGTCCGTGTTGAAGCACTCATAGTTGAAATACAGATTCTCGGGCACATCCTTGATTCCTTCCGCTGTCAGAGGAACATCACCCAGGCTGTCCAGATATTCGTTCCATTCCTTGTAGGCCTTTGCGATAGGGCCGTCGGTCAGACCGAAGGGGGTATACCGTAAATGAATAATTTCGGTTGGTTCGATGGTTTCCCCGTTCTCGCCGATGTGCTGTGTGACAGTTATCTCCTCATACATCCTGTCCTGCACCTTCAAAACTGCGTAAGCGCAGCCTGTCAGAAGCATTGTCAGCACGGCGGCAATCATGGCGATTTTTGCCACCCGGCGGATGGGGGCGGTTTTTTTCTCCCGGAACTCCCCCTGGATGACCTTGGGGCCGAACTCGGCCTCCTGGATGTAGCGGTCCTCAATGCCGCCCAATGCGGTTAAAATGTCCTTGCCTGTCATAATGCAATTCCCTCCCTGGTAAGATAGCTTTCCAGCTTGCACCGGGTCCGGTGAAGCCGGGATTTGACCATGCTCTCGGTCATGCCGGACCGGGCGGCAATGTCACCGATGGTGTCCATGTACCAGTAGCGCCGCAGAAAAATCAGCCGGTTTTCCTGGGAAATCTCCCCAAGGAATCGGTTGAGCAGGGCCTGCAGCTCCTGGGTCTCCATTCGGTCCGCCTGCCGGCGGTCGGGGATGCAGGCTTCCATCTCCTGGGTCAGGCTGCATATCTCCGCCTTCCGCCTTGCCGCATTTTTCCAGTCCAGTTTTCCAAGTGCAAAATTTCTGCATATTTTTGCCAGATACGCATAGAAATGCTCCGGCCTCTGGGGCGGGATGGTCTCCCAGGCTTTCCAGTAGGTGTCGTTGACGCATTCCTGGGCGTCCTCGTGGCTCTGGACGATTCGATTTGCCAGGGCAAAGAGCTTCCGCCCGTAGGCCCGCTCGGTCTCCTGGATGGCATCCTCGTTTCGGCTCCAGAATAAATGGATGATTGCAGTATCCTCCACTCGGGTTCACCTCCTATGTTTTTGTGTTCACTCTAATAGACAGAAAAAATCGGCTGAGGTTGCGGTGTTTGGGAAAAATATTTTGAGAATTTTGTGAGAAGCTCCGCTTGTGGGTTGTATCAGCAAAAATACAGATTGTCATTGCGAGCCAGTGGGCACACTGGCTCGCAATGACATCACAAAAGTTTGGGTGTTACAGACTGCTAGGGCAGCTGCTTTTCCCCTTTGCAGTGAAGAAAGACTGCAAAAAGCAGGGTGACCAGCAGGATGAACAGGTCAAAGCAGAAAATTCGGATTCCCAGCACCGGGAGCCGGTTTCTGAACGCAGCGCCCCACAGGATTAAGACGAAATCGCATAGAAAGCTGGCCATGGCCACCCGGTCCGCATTTTTTCGCCTGCACAGGTACATCATGGGGCTGAGCAAGCCGCAGGCCAGGTTGCCGACCCAGAAAACCAGGCCGAACACGGGATAATTCGTGAAATAATCCACAACCGGCTGGCCGTAGCTCTTCCCGGCATAATAGGCTTCGTTGTGGGACAGCATCATAAAAATATCATAGGTCCCCATGATGTACAGGAACAGAATCAGCAGTGCAAACAGTACACCGTACCAGGATTGCTTTTTCATTGTATTTCCTTCTTTCCGCTGATTGGGAATCAGCTTTTCATAACAGACGCAATCTTATCGGCTCCCTCGGCGGCGGCGTGGTGGGTGCGGAAGGCTTTGGACATGGCTCTAGCGGCCCGGCGGTAGGACGGCTCTTGCAGGACCTGTTCCACCGCAGCGTAAATGGATGCCGGGTCCGTCTTATCCAGCCGCAGACCGGCTCCCACCTGGGCGGTTCGGTTGGCCACGCCTCCCTGCTCCGGGGTCTGGGGCAGCAGCACCATGGGCACGCCAAAGTACAGCGCCTCGTTGACGCTGTTCATGCCGCAGTGGGTGATAAACACGTCGGATACCGCCAGCACCGCCATCTGGTCCACCCGGGAAAATACCTGGACATTGGGCGGGACCGAACCGGACAGGTCAGTCTCCCCGGTGGACAGGATGACCCGGTAGGGGCGGTCCCGGAAGGCCTCCACGCAGGCCCGGTAGAAGCCCTCCCGGCTGCCCAGCACCGTGCCCATGGAGATATACACCGTGGGAACCTCCGCCCGCTCCATAGGCGAGGCCACCGGCCGGATGCTGGCTCCCACAAAGGCGTACCGCTCCGAGAAGGTCTCGGCGCAGGGCTGGAATTCCCGGGCGGTGTAGACGATGGTGTCGGTGGTGTTGTCGTTGGCGATGATGTCCAGCACGCTTTTCACACGGTAGCCTCTGGCCCGGAGTCGCTTCAGATTTCTGTTGATGCCGGGCATGGCCCTCAGCAGGGACAGCAGGCTCCCGCCGCTGCTGCCGATGACCTTGGAAGAATAGCGGTTAAAGGCAAAGGTGGTGGTGGAGGACACGAAGGGGATGTTCAGCTTCCGGGCGATGAGCTTGCCCCAGACGGCCATGGAGTCGGCCACAATCACGTCGGGCTTCAGCGCCTGCATATCCCGCAGAACGGCATCGTCCAGGGCCAGGGTCATGTCCACCAGCAGCTGGGTGGAAAAGGCCAGGTCCTTCCCTACCCGCTCCCCGTCCTCAGGGGTCAGGTGGGTCTGGGGGTCATAGGCATCGCAGGGGAGAAATTTGGCCCCGGTGGCCTGGATTTTTTCCCGCATAGGCTGGTAGGAGTAGTAAAAAACCTGATGGCCCCGGGAAATCAGCTCCCGGACCACGCCCAGCGTCGGGTTGGTGTGGCCATGGGCCGGAATGCAGAAAAATACAATTTTTCCCATATCATTTTCCTCTGTTGAACACCTTGTCCGTGACTTCCCGGAACATTTCCTTGGGCGGCAGGGCAATGCCCCGGTCCCGGTCCGCCAGCAGAATCAGCGCATCCCCGGGCTGGATGCCGAACATCTCCCGGACCTCCTTGGGAATGACAATCTGCCCCTTGGCCCCTACGGTGACGGTGCCTGCGTATCGGTTTTCCATATTGGTACCTCCTGTATAATTGGTATGATTTGTATAACTAATTATACTGTTTGGAAAACGGAAAGTCAAGAGCGCAAAAAAATTCTGAGCGCTTGCGAAGGCTCCCGTCCGTTCGAAGGGGATTCTTCGCTGCGCTCAGAATGACAATAACATTATTTTCTCAAAATCTTCTCCATGGCCTTGCCCTTGGCCAGCTCGTCGATGAGCTTGTCCAGGTACCGGATTTCCAGCATCAGCGGGTCCTCAATGGAGTCCAGCTTCACGCCGCAGACGCTGCCTGTGATGCGCCTCCGGCTGGGGTTCAGACAGGGGGCCTCCAGGAAGAAGCGGCCGTAGGGGGTGTCCTCCGCCAGCTTCTGCGCCAGGTCCGCCTGGGAGTAGCCGGTGAGCCAGCAGATAATCTGGTCCACCTCCTCCCGGGTGCGGCCCTTGCGCTGGGCCTTGACTGTCAGCAGAGGGTATACCTTGGAAAAGGGCATGGCGTAAACTTTTTCGTTGGTCATTCGGAACGGTCCTTTCTGCAAATACTCCGGTAACGTGCAATTTTTATGTATTGTACCACAAAATTTTACATTTCGCAATCACAACGCCAAAAATTTCCATCGCACTTTTCCGAAAGGTGTGATACAATGGTGGAAATGCCCCACCAACCACAGGAGGTTTGACCCAATGGATACAGTTCTGGAATTCAAATGTCCCTGCTGCAACGCAGGACTGACCTTTTCCGAAGGCACCCAGCAGATGAAGTGCGACTACTGCGACAACACCTTTGACCTGGAAACCCTCCGGGAATATGCCGACAGCGAAGGCAGAGCGCCCTCCGAGGAGGTCTCCTGGGAGGAATCCCAGAGTCAGAGCTGGAATCAGGAGGAACAGGCGGCTCTGCGCAGCTTCCAGTGCCCTGCCTGCGGCGGTGAAATTCTGGCCGACGAGGTGACTGCCGCCTCCTTCTGTCCCTACTGCGACAACCCTACCATTCTCCCCAGCCGCCTCAGCGGCAGCCTCCGGCCCGACGGGGTGATTCCCTTCCAGACCGGAAAGGAGGATGCCAAGGCAGCGTTTTTGAAGCTGTGCCGGGGAAAGCCCCTGCTGCCCAGGGAATTTACCCGGGAGCAGCGGCTGGACCGTATTACCGGGGTCTATGTCCCCTTCTGGCTGTACGACTGCGACGGGGACTATGAGGGCAGCTATCACGCCACCCGCATCCACCGCTGGGCCGACAGCCGGTACAACTACACCAAAACCGACCATTTTCTCCTGCGGCGGGGGGCCGAGGCCGGCTTTGCCGGCATTCCCATGGACGGCTCCACCAAGGCAGACGATGTGTTCATGGAGTCCATCGAGCCCTACGATTATACCCAGCTTCAGGATTTTGAAATGGCCTATCTCTCCGGCTATCTGGCGGACAAGTACGATGTGCCCTCGGAAAATGGCGAGGAGCGGATCCGCCAGCGGGTGGACAACACCCTCCGGGACCAGCTCCAGGCCTCCCTCATCGGCTATACCACGGTGCTGCCCACCTCCCGGCAGCTTCACGTCCGCAACAGCCGGGCACGGTATGTGTTGCTGCCCATCTGGGTGCTGAATACCAACTACCGGGGGAAGCTCTACACCTTTGTGATGAACGGCCAGACGGGAAAAATGACCGGCTCCTTCCCTGCCTGCCCCAGGCGGACGGCGGCCTGGTTTGCCGGAATCACCGCCGGGGTCACGGTGCTGACCGCCCTGGTGCGGATGCTATTCTAAAGGAGGCGGCGATATGAAACGACTTTTTTCTTCCATTTTTCTTGCCGTGCTTGTTCTGATGGCACTGGCTCCCGCTGCCCGGGCGGCGGAGGCTCCCCTGGTGGTGGACAATGGGGCCCTGTTGACGGCCCGGGAGGAAAGTGCCCTGGCGGAGAAGGCCGCCTCTCTCCGGGAGGCATACGGCATGGACCTGGTTATCGTCACAGCAGCCAGCCTGAACGGCAAAACCCCGGAGGCCTATGCAGACGATTACTATGATGAAAACGGCTACCAGGACGACGGCATTTTGTTCCTTCTGTCCATGGAGGAGCGGGACTGGTACATCTCCACCTGCGGCAGCGGCATTTACGCGCTGACGGACTATGGCATCCAGCAGCTTGGCGAGACAATCCTCCCCGACCTGGCCGACGGGCGGTATTATGAGGCCTTCGACCGGTATCTGGACACCCTGGCTTCCTATCTGGATGCCTTCCGGGCCGGAACGCCCATCGACGGCGAGGCCGACCTCTCCGGGGATTTTTACACCGGCACCCGGGAGGAAACCGTCCACTCTGTGCGCAGGTCCTCCCCTGGGCGTGTGCTGCTGACCTCTCTGCCCATTGGGCTCATTGCCGCCCTGGTGACGGTCCTCTCCATGCGCTATACCATGAATACCAAGCGCCGGCAGACAGCCGCCGCTGCGTATATGAAGGACGGCTCCTTCCACCTTCGCCGGTGCCAGGACCTGTTCCTCTACAGCAATGTCAGCAAAACCCGCCGCCAGGAGTCCAGCGGCTCCTCCGGCGGCAGCTCCGTTCACCGCAGCTCCTCTGGCCGCAGTCACGGCGGCGGGGGCGGTAAATTTTAAGGAATATTTGAAAAGGAGAAAAACATATGGGTCTTATCAAAGCAGCCATCGGCAGCACCGGCAGCGTTCTGGCTGACCAGTGGAGAGAGTATTTCTACTGCGATTCCATGGCATCCAACGTCCTGGTTTCCAAGGGCAGAAAGCGCACCGGCAGCCGCAGCAGCAACACCAAGGGGTCCGACAACATCATCACCAACGGCTCCGTGCTGGCCGTCAACGAGGGCCAGTGCGCCATCATCGTGGACCAGGGCAAAATCGTAGAATTCACCGCCGAGGCCGGAGAATTCACCTGGGACAATTCCACCGAGTCCACCATCTTCTACGGCGGCCTGGGCCGGGGGCTGCTTGGCTCCTGGGAAAATCTCAAGCGCCGCTTCACCTTCGGGGCCGACACCGGCAGAGATCAGCGGGTGTATTTCTTCAACCTGAAGGAGCTTCTGGGCAACAAGTACGGCACCCCCGCCCCCATCCCCTTCCGGGTGGTGGACCGGAACATCGGGCTGGATATGGATGTGTCCATCCGGTGCAACGGCGAATACTCCTACAAAATTTCCGACCCCATGCTGTTCTATAAAAACGTCTGCGGCAACATTTCCCAGGACTACACCCGGGAAAGCCTGGACAGCCAGCTGAAAACCGAGTTTCTGACGGCTCTGCAGCCTGCCTTTGCCCAGATTTCGGCTCTGGGCATCCGCTATTCCGCCCTGCCCGGCCATACCATGGAGCTGGCCCAGGCCATGAACCAGGAGCTGTCCGCCAAGTGGACGGGGCTTCGGGGCATCAGCATCGTGTCCGTGGGTGTCAACTCCGTCACCGCTTCTCCTGAGGACGAGGCCACCATCAAGGAGCTGCAAAAGTCCGCCGTCTTCCGCAACACCGGCATGGCCGCCGCCCACATGGTGCAGGCCCAGGCCGAGGCAATGAAAACCGCCGCCGGAAACGAAAACGGGGCCATGATGGGCTTTCTGGGCATGAACATGGCCCAGACCGCCGGAGGCCTCAACGCCAACGCCCTGTTCCAGATGGGACAGCAGGCCCAGCCCTCCCCTGCCGCCGACAGCTGGAAGTGCAGCTGCGGTGCTGAGAACACAGGGAAATTCTGCGTGGAGTGCGGCGCACCCCGGCAAACCGGCTGGGTCTGCGCCTGCGGTGCTGTGAATAAGGGCAAGTTCTGCTCCGAATGCGGGGCTAAAAAGCCCGCTGCCGCCCCCCTGTACCGCTGCGACAAATGCGGCTGGGAGCCGGAGGACCCCAAAAATCCCCCCAAGTTCTGCCCGGAATGCGGGGACCGGTTTACGGACGAGGACATTACCTGACATGGAAATCTGGGACGGATATTCGAAGGATGGCAGCCTTATGGGCATTGACCTCATTCGTGGAGAAACCATCCCCCAGGGACTTTATCATCTGGTGTGCGAAATTCTGGTGCGGCACACCGATGGAGACTACCTTCTGATGCAGCGGGACCTTGGTAAGCCCAAATACGGCGGCCTCTTTGAGGCCACCGCCGGAGGTTCTGCCCTGAAAGGCGAGGAAAGCCTTCTCTGTGCCAAACGGGAACTGCTGGAGGAAACGGGAATTCGGGCGGACTCCCTTGCAGAAATTGGGCGTTCCATTTCCCATGACACCATCTATTTTAGCTACCTCTGTGTAACGAACTGTGACAAATCGGCTGTCACCCTGCAAGAGGGCGAGACCATTGCTTTCAAATGGGTATCGGAAGAGGACTTCATTGCCTTTGTCAATTCCGGGGAAATGATTCCCTCTCAGAAACTCCACTTAAGCGATTATTTCATCAAAATGGGCTATATGAAATAGAAAAAAGCGCTTCCGGGTGTGTTCCCGGAAGCGTTTTTTATTATACCCGCCTGTCAGTCAGGCTTTTTGCCAGCGCAATCATGTACTCAGTGTTTTCAAAAGCGTCCAGGGCTTCGATGGCGCAGGCGGTGTATTTCTGCACCAGTGCCTCACACCGTTCCAGGCCGTAGAGCCGGACGAAGGTGTTTTTATGTTCGTCGGTGCCCACGCCCTTGCCCATTTCCTCCTGGGTGCCGATGACATCCAGCATATCGTCCCGAATCTGGAAGGCCAGGCCCAGGGCGGCGGCAAATTGGGCGGCGGCCTCAAACTGCGCCTGGGTGCCGCCTCCGGCGATCACGCCCAGGCAGCAGGCGATGCTGATGAGCCGCCCGGTTTTCCGGGTCTGGATGTCCAGGACCTCTTGCTCGGAAAGCACCCGCTCCTCGCTCATAATGTCCAGCACCTGTCCGCCCACCATGCCCAGGGAGCCGGCCCCCTCGGCCATCAGCGCCACCGCCAGGCCCATGTCCCCGGGCTTTTGCAGCTTCGCCTGGGAGGCCACCATAAAGGCATCCGTCAGCAGCGCATCCCCGGCCAGCACCGCCAGGCCCTCGCCGTAGACCCTGTGGTTGGTGGGGCGGCCCCTGCGGAAATCGTCGTTGTCCATGCAGGGAAGGTCGTCGTGGATGAGGCTGTAGGTGTGAATCATCTCAATGGCCGCCGCAAAAGGGGCCGCCTCTTTCCAATCCCGGCCACACATCCGGCAGAAATCCAGGGCGAAAATAGGCCGCAGCCGCTTGCCGCCGGCCAGGAGGCTGTAGCCCATGGCATCATAGAGCCTGGACTGGGGCTCCTGGGCGAACTGGGAAAGCCAGTTTTGAAAATAGCCTTCCATAAATTCCCGGTAATCCCGGCTTCTTTCCTCAAGGCTCATCCTGGAACGCTCCTTCCACAGGGCTGCCGTCGGGGGCGGTCATAATCTGATTGACCTGCATCTGGGCCTCGTCCAGGAGCTTCTGGCAGGAACGCACCAGCTCGGTGCCCTCCTGAAAGAGCTTCAGTGACTCCTCCAGAGCCACATCGCCCCGCTCCATGGCCCGGACAATCTGCTCCAGTCTTGCCATTGCGCCTTCAAAGGTCTGATTGGGCTGATTCATTGTTTTGCCTCCTTTTCCATCACGGTTGCGGACAGACGGCCGTCGCTGAGGGAAACGGTGATTCGCTCCCCCGGCTCCACCTGAGTGACCGAGCGCAGGACGTGCCCGTCCCCGGTCTGGGCCATGGCGTAGCCCCGGGTCAGGACCTTCAGGGGGCTCATGGCGTCCAGCTTGGAGACCGCCGCAATATATGCTTGATTTTTACGGGAAATATGCTGATTTTCCAGGGAAATCAACCGGTTTTTCAGCAGCTCCAAACTTTTCTGCCGCTGTTCAAGATACCCAGTGGGGCTTCTGAGAGCCTGGGACTGGGCCAGCACGTTCAGATGCTGGCGGGCGCCTTTCAGCTGCCGCTGGAGGGCAACCGCCATGGCTGAGGCCATGCCGTCCAAAGTCTGCACCAAAGCCTCCCGGTCCGGCACTGCCAGCTCGGCGGCGTTGGAGGGGGTGGCTGCCCGCAGGTCGGCCACATAGTCGGAGATGGTCACATCCGGCTCGTGGCCCACGGCGGAGATTACGGGAATCTCCGACCGGTAAATGGCCCAGGCCACCCGCTCGTCGTTAAAGGCCCACAGGTCCTCCATGGAGCCGCCGCCCCGGCCAACAATCAGCAGGTCCGCCAGGTGAAAATGGTTGGCGTAGCCGATGGCCGCCGCAATCTCCCCGGGAGCCTCGGCCCCCTGGACCCGGACGGGCAGCAGCCGGACCCGGGTCAGCGGATAGCGCTTTCGCAGAATGCGCAGCATATCGTGGACCGCCGCACCGGCGGAGCTGGTGATGATGCCGATGGTGCCGGGGTATTGGGGTAGGGGCTTTTTGTGGGCGGGGTCAAATAGCCCCTGGGCCGCCAGTTTCTTTTTTAATTCCTCAAAGGCGGCGTACAGGTCCCCTACCCCGTCCATGGCCATGGCGGTGCAGTAGAGCTGATAGGCCCCGTCCCGGGGGAACACCGTAACCCGGCCCATGGCGATGACCTTCATGCCGTTCTCCGGCCGAAACCGAAGCCGCAGGGCATTTCCCTTGAACATGACGCATTTTAAGGCCCCGCCCTCATCCTTGAGGGTGAAGTAGTGGTGGCCCGAGGGATAGCACTTGTAGTTGCTGATTTCGCCCCGGACGGCCACCTGGGTCAGAAGGGGGTCTGCATCCATTTTGCCCCGGATGTATTCATTTAACTGGGTGATGGAAAGAACATTTTGTGCCATTGTATTCCTCCCCTCCTCTGTCATTGCGAACCAGTCCGCAGACTGGTGTGGCAATCCGTTTCCTCAAGTACACGGTGGGCCAGTACGGCAACACCCATGGCGTTGTCTGTGGAGAACTGGGGCTGGGCGAAAATGGGGTCAAGGGGCTTAACAGCCTCCCGCAGCATGGAATTGCTCGCTACGCCGCCGGAGAACACCACCGGCAGGCCCGGATAGGCCTTTCCGGCCTGCTCAGTCGCCAGGTAAACCGCCTTGGCAACGCACCGCAGGGCGTAGGCGGCGGTTTCCGCCGGGTCCGGGTGGGCCTCATGGAACTGCTGGACCTTGTTCTGGACACCGGACAGAGAAAACTCCATATTGGCGCACTTGACCCGGAACACGTCCTTTAAGACGGCCTCCCTGCTCAGAGCGTCCAGATGCTTTCCCGCCGGGAAGGGCAGGTCCAAAAGCTGGCCCGTCCGGTCGATGAGCTGCCCGGCGGAGATATCCGTGGTGCCGCCGATTTTGGTGCAGCGGACATTTTTCCCCTCCGGCTCCACCAGCAGCAGCTCTGTGGTGCCGCCGGACAGGTGCCAGGCCAGGTGGGGCTCATCCATCAGCTCCATCCGACCGGCGCTCCACAATGACGCTGCCACATGGCCCTGCTGGTGGGAAACCTCCACCAGGGGGACACACAGCAAATCAGACAGCATTTTTGCGTGGGAATAGCCCACCAGAAAGCAGGGCATATAGCTGCCCTCCACTGCCCGGGGCCGGGTGCTGACGCCGATTGCCGTGATTTTCTCACCCCGATTATGGGAAAACAGCCTGCCGGAAAGCTCCGGCAGGCCCTTGATATGGGAAAATACGGCATCCGATTGACGCAGGCCCAGCTCTCCCTGCTTCACAGGCAGCAGCTTCGAGCAATTCTCACCGTCCACGCCGTTAAAAAAGGCGATGGAGGTGGTGTAATTGCTGGTATCAATGCCAATGACGCCCATTATGCTTCCTCAACCGTTTCTGCGGGGGCCTCCGCCTCAGGGGCGTTCAGGCTCCGGGCGAAGGTGCCTAAAATTCCGTTGACGAAGGCACCGGTGTCGTTGCCGTCGTACTTCTTGGCAATGCGGACCGCCTCGGACACGGCCACGCCGGTGGGCACGTCCTCCACATGGAGGATTTCAAACATAGCAAGCTGCATGATGCAACGGGCCAGGCGGGAAATGCGGGAGATGTCCCAGCCGATGGAGTAGCGGCGAATCTGCTGGTTCAGCTCCTCCTCCCGGTTAGCCACGCCGGTGACAACGGTGTCGATGTAGCGAAGCTGGGCACGGCTGGGCCGCTCGGCGTAGACCTCGTTCTCCTCCGCCAGCTTCTCATAGTATGCCTTTTCCAGCCGGGTGGCCACCACCTGCTCCGGCTCCTCGCCGGTGAATACCCGGCCGTAAATCAAATGTACCGCCAGTTCTCTGGCATTTGCTCTGGTCATACAGCGCCCTTACTTGCGGACGATGCCGCAGACGTTGACATTGACCTGGGCCACGGTGACACCGGTCACGGACTCGATGGCGTTGGTTACGGTGTTCTGGACCGCCTGGGCCACCTCCACCACGGAGCTGCCGTAGGAAACCACGATGTTGCAGCCCACACTCAGGGTGTTGTCGTCATTGATGGCCACACGAATGCCCTTGCCCCAGCTCTTCTTGCCGACAACCTCATTGCCGCCCTTGACAACGCCCTCCACCTCGGTCAGTGCGTGCTCGACGATGGTGGCGATGACATCCTCGGAAATCATCACGCTGCCGTTCTCCTGAATCTGGGTAATGTACTGCTTATATTCAGCCATATGGGATACCTCCAAAATCATTGCCACGCTTCCGCATGACATACTTTTGTTTATTGTACCACAAATCCAGAATAATACAACTATTTTTTCTTGGGGACGGGGAACTTTTCCTGCACACCATCAATTATAAGCCTTGGCTCTCTTGCGCTTGTTCATTTTATGTGTTAGAATATAAAAAGAATGTGACAAAAAAATATGAGTTTGGAGGGATCACAAATGAAAAGAGAATTAGGAATTGCTCGCTGTGGTTTAGCTTGCTGTCTATGTTCAGAGAATGAAAAATGTTTAGGCTGCAATTCGGATAATCCGCAGTTCCCTTGGTGTCCAGCACATGATTGGTGTCAAAATCGTAATTGTTCATTGGAAAAGGGGCTGAAACATTGCTATGATTGTTCAGAAAGCGATTGTAGAAAAGGTTTGCTCGGTGATAAAATCAAGGCATTAGCATTTACAGAATTTGCTCGAAGGTATGGTGCCAATATGTTATTGAATTGCTTGGAGCGTAACGAGAAAAATGGGATTGTATATCATCGTGAGGGTATCTTGGGTGATTATGATGATTTTGACGAGATGGAAAAACTAATGAATTTTATAAAAACAGGAATACGGTAAATTCCAGTTTGTCGAGATACAAAATGAAGCGAAAACTTTTCATAAAAATTCCTGTCCGATGAAACCACCGGGCAGGATTTTTATATTCCCCTACTGTACCTCCACCACCCGAATGTCCTCTATTTTTTCAGGGCGGCTGGAAACTTTTCCGGTGTCAGCTTGCGTTTGGGCTGATTCTATGGTAAAATGTTGATATCAAGGAAAAAATCAAAACTTTACGGAGGTAATCTTATGAAATTTTTGAAAATCTATGTAATGACCCTGGTGCCGACGTATCTGTTTTTGTTCTGCGGCGGCTGGATGCTGTTCGATTTCACTAAACATTTCTTCGTCGCAACGGCGGCCTGCGCCCTTGTGCTTGCGGTCCTGATTTCCGCTTTGGTTGCACTGAACAATCAACTCCGGCAGCTGAGAAAGCGGGTGGAGTCCCTTGAGGCAGAGGAGAATTCCGAACAATAGGGCGTCATTTTCCTCATACCCAGCAAAAAGTACCCAGGATTTCCATACAATCAGTTTACAGAAAGGAGACCCTGCCTATGACAAATCTGCTTTTATTCCTTGGAATCATTTTGATTTGCTGCCTTTTGATGCAGCGGCTGATGGAACGGTTTGCGATTCCATCTTTGCTTGTTTTTTTAATACTGGGAATGGCCTTCGGTGTGGACGGAATTTTTCGGATTTCATTTAATGACTACAAGGCAACGGAAATCATCTGCTCTGTCTGCCTGGTTTTTATCATGTTCTACGGCGGATTTGGCACGAGCTTCAAGGCAGCAAGGCCTGTGTTAAAGCAGTCCGTTTTGCTTGCGACCTTGGGCGTGGTTATGACAGCCGTGCTGACAGGCTGCTTTGTGCATTTTGCATTAAAGCAGACCTGGTTAGCCAGCCTGCTGATGGGCTCCGTCATTGCATCCACGGACGCCGCCTCCGTGTTCAGCATATTAAGAGGGAGAACCCTGAATCTGAAAAACAACACGGCCTCCATTCTGGAGGTGGAGTCCGGTTCCAATGACCCCATGTCCTATATGCTGGTCATCATTTTCTGTCAGCTGTACAACGGAAAAGCCGTATCCATTCCGGCCATGATAATGCAGCAGCTGCTGTTTGGCGCGCTGCTTGGATTGATCATCGGAAAAATATCCGCTTATTTTCTCAAATGCGGAAAATTTGAAAGCAGCGAATGGAAAACCATCTTTGTATTTGCGGCGATGCTTCTATCCTATGCCGTTCCTGTCATTGTTGGCGGCAACGGATATCTGGGGGCATATCTTTGCGGAATGATGCTCGGAAATTCAAAAATTCCGGGAAAGCGGCAGCTCGTCCATTTCTATGATACCCTTACCGGAATATCCCAGATTATGATTTTCTTCCTGCTGGGGCTGCTGGTCACGCCAAGCGAATTGCCGGCTGTTTTTCTGCCGGCTCTGTTCATCACCGTGTTTATGACGGCCGTGTCAAGACCGCTTTCCGTTGCAGCTGTGCTGTCCCCCTTCAAAGCTCCCAAAAATCAAATTCTTCTGGTGAGCTGGTCCGGCCTGCGCGGCGCTGCATCCATTGTCTTTGCGATTATGGCCGTTTTGAGCGGCGTAAGGCTGCCGTACAATTTGTATAATTTGGTATACTGCGTTGTGCTGCTGTCGGTGCTGTTCCAGGGGACGCTTTTGCCGTTTATGGCGAAGAAGCTGAATATGATTGACAACAGCGTGGATGTCTACAAAACCTTTAACGACTATGAAGAAGAAAACGAAATCAGCTTTGTCAAAATTTTCATATCACAAACCCACCCCTGGGCGAATCGTTATATGAGCTCTATTGCATTGCCGAAAGAATTTTTGGTTTCGATGATAGTAAGAGATACCGGAAAAATAATACCCAATGGCGCCACAAAAATCAAAGCCGGGGACCTGCTGGTGATTGCCGCACCGTCCTTTATCAATCAGGACAACATCTCCATGCAGGAAATCGTCATAGACAAGGGGAATCCCTGGAACAAGAAGAAGGTAAAGGACCTGTCGCTGGGCAAGGGAAAGCTGATTATCTTAATTCAGCGGGATGGAGAAACCATTATTCCCTGTGGCGATGATTTGATTAAAGAGGGCGATAAAATGGTCATGGTTCAGGGATAAGCCATGATTCCGCCTTGTAGGCTCAACCATCATTGTTTAGATTTAATGGAGACAAAGCCTCCCTGCAAAACGCCTGTCCGGCACATCCGCCGGACAGGCGTTTTTTCAGAGAATTACTGTACCTCCACCACCCGAATATCCTCCAGAGAATAGTCCGACTGGCTGATGACGATGTCCGCAATGACGGCCACGTCCTCCTGCTGCAAGCCCCCCTCCGGGGCGGAAACGGCCACGGAAATGCCCTCGCCGGACATATAGGCCACGCAGTCGGTGTAGCCCTTGGCGATGATGAGGCTTTCGATGGTGGCCTCGCTGAGGGCGGTCTGGACAATCTGCTCCAGCTCTACGGCGGACTCCACGTCCTTGGTGCTGCTGTCGGTATTGTAGGCCATGGCCTCCTGGAGCAGGTTCACGGCGCTGTCCCTGGCCTGCTGGCGGGACAGGCGGACGGCGGCAAAGTAGTCTGAGCCCGTGTCCATGGGGTCCTCCCCTGCCGCAATGGCCGCCATGTCCTCGCTGAGGACCAGGGTGTCGTCGGACATGACCTTTTCCGCATCCAGGGTGTCCACCAAGCTGGCGGCGGCGCTTTCCTCGGTGTACAGCCAGTTTACGTAGATTCCTGCGCAGACTGTCACCAGGACCGCTGCAGCGACCATGTTCTTCTTCCATACCTTCATAAAATAGCCTCCATTCACTTCATTTTTAAAACCGTAATGTTATCGGAGCTGAGCCCAGTGGCGCTCATCACCGCCTCCACCATGCTCAGCCGCACCCGGGCATTGTCCGCCCCCTGGCACAGGACCACGGCTCCCAGGTAGGTTGGCGGGATGGTCTGCTGGACCAGCCCTGTTTCCTCCCGGCCGGACCCGGTCACCAGCACCGTGTCCCGGCGCAGGTCCTCGGTGCTGTCGGAGTGGGAGCTGTCCTGGTTGGTCTGGTAGACCGTTCTGGCTCCGGCGGCCTCGGTCAGAAGGACCTCCACCTTCCCTGCCCCCTCCACCCGGCTCAGGAGCTTCGTCAGCTCTGCTTGCAGGCTGCTCTCCGACGCCGGGGCCGGCGGGGCCGCCGGCTGGGACTGCTGCTTCTCCGGAAGGACCATGAGAAAAATGCCCAGCAGCAGAATCAGGGCCAGATATTTGTACCGTTGCAGGGACTTTACCCCCTGCTGCTTCCATGTCACCCAGTCCATCGTATGTTCTCCTTTGGAATTCCCAGCTCCCCTTGCAGCGACGACAGCAGCTGCGCTCTGGCATTGGGGGAGGCCGTCCCCGTCAGCTCGGCGGCCACCGGCACCTGGTCCTCGCCGCCCAGGGTTATCTCCACCTCCACGTCTGCATGGAGGGAGCTGGCTTTGTCCAAGATATATGCTTCACAGGCCTGCTTTATGTGCTGGGCCATGGCCTGGCGGGCCATGTTTTCTCCCTCCGAAACATAGCCCGCCCCATCCAGGCTGTCCGGGATAAGCTCTGCGAGCCGGTCCGGGTCCAGCCCAAAGAGGGGCGAGACCACCGTCATGGCCAGCACCGCCCCGCACAGCAGCTTGACGGCCGTCCGGGCACCCTCCTCCTTCACCATGGACAGCACGATGCCGCAAATCAGCGAGGCACAGATGATGCTGAGCAGATACTGCCGCAGCCCCTCCATCACCCCACCCCCTTCATAAAGCAGATGCAGCTGATGAGCAGCAGCAGGCAGGCAGCCCCGGTCATCCCCAGCAGTAGACCCATGGCCGCAGAAAAGTCCTCGATAAGGCCCGTAATGGGCTTGGAGCCAAACAGGGCGCACAGCGCCGCCGTCAGCTTCCACATGAGATACTGAACGCCGATTTTCAGAAATGGCTCCAGAAACACAGCCAGCACAGCCAGAATCCCGTAAATCCCGGCTGCATTTTTCACCAGCCCCGCCCCCACCAGCACTGCCTCGGAGGCATCCGACAGAATGCCCCCCACCACCGGAACCACCGAGGAAATGGTCACCTTGGTGGCCTTCAGCGCAGCGGCATCGGTGGTGCCGCTGACCACCCCGGTGATGCTCATATAGGTGGTGAACACCGTCAGAAGGGTCTTTAAGCACCAGGAAATGGCGGTTTTCACCAGGTCCCGGAGCTTTTTCAGCAGTTCCTCGCCGGTGACCCCGTTGGCGGCGGCCAGAGCCAGGAAGGCATAGACCCCGGGTACCAGGAATTTGCTGATGAGTGAGGCCAGAATTCCGTCAAAGGCTGCCGTCCCGGCGTACAGCGCCGCCGAGGCGGTCAGTCCCCCCTGGGCCGCCAGGGCCGAGGTCATCACCGGAAACAGCAGCCGTCCGTAGCTGCTGAGCTCCTGGACGGTTTCCGCCCCCAGGGCAATCATGGCGTTGGTGTGGGACATCAGCACGGCCACAATGGTCACCGCCCCCGCCAGCTCCGCCGCCTTCCGGGCCTGGCCGGAGGCCGCCCGCAGCACCGACACCAGCATCACCGCCCCAATGACGGTCACCCCCGTCCGGGCTGCCTCCGCCAGGTCCGGCCGAAGCTGGCCCAGGCCCTTCCTGACCAGCTCCATCAGCCCATCTGCAAAGGACCCTGTCTCCCGGGGCATCAGGGCCGCACCGGAATCCGGCACGGCAGGCGCCTGAATCTCCATGGCCGAAGCGGGAACCGCCAGGGAAAAGATAAATGCGATTGCAAGAATCCATTTGCTCATAAGCCCCCCAGAATCTGCTGTATCATGGCAAACATAGACCGGAACACCGGCACCGACAGGGAGAGAATGGCCGCCGACCCCAGCATTTGCAGAGCCTTCCCCAGGGAGGCCTTTCCTGCATCGGCGCAGATTTGCCCCGCCAGCTCGGCGGTCAGGCCAATGCCCGCCGCCTTCAGAAGACTTCCCAGGAAGTTATCCCGCACATCCCCGGCGGCCTCCAGCTCATACAGCAGGTCCACCACCGGCTCCAGATAGGATACCAGAATCGCCCCCACCAGGGCGCACACCGCCGTGGTCAGCAGAGCGGACAGGTCCTTCTGCTGCCTGTCCAGCACCAGGGCCAGAATCACCGCCAGCAGCACCGCCGCTGTTCCCTTCCAAAAATCCTCCATCAGAACTGAAACAGGGTTTTCACCAGGTCGAACAGGTCGGCAATCTTCTGGGCCAGCATCATCAGCACCACCACCAGCCCTGCCAGGCTGGTCATGGTGGCCTGCTCCTCCCGGCCGGACCGGGACAGCACCTGGTTCAGAATGGACACGATGATGCCAATGGCGGCGATTTTGAAAATCAAATCAATTTCCATGCTCATGCAAATAAGATGACCAGCGCCGCCCCGGCGCAGCAGGCTAAAGTCTGGATGCTGCGAAACCGCTCGCCCTTGTTTTCCTCCAACCGCTGGCGCTCCTGCTGGCAGGCGCTGCGGACCGTGCGCAGGCCCTGTATCTGGCCGGGCAGGTCGAACCGGCCCAGGGACTTGCCCAGTTGGTACAGCAGCCGCCGGAGATTGCCGGGCAGCTCCCCGTGGCTGCTCAAAACCGCCGTCATGCAGGCGCTGACCTCCGGGGCCTCTCCGCCGTCCAGTCTCTGAGCCAGCTCCCGGAGCACCGGCCCCAGGCTTCCGCCCACCTCCCCTGCTGCCTGGCGGCACAGCTCCGGCAGGGGCGTCAGCCGGTATTGGAGCTGGGATTCCATGAACTCCAGCCCCTGGAGCAGCTGACGGAGCAGCCCCGCCTGCCTTGTCTGCTCTGCCACCATCCGCAGTCCGCAGCCTCCGCAGCCCAGGACCACCAGCACAGCGCCCACCCATTTGTAAGTCATAGAGCCATCCTTTCCCGTGTGTAGCTTTTGTCCGCGTGCATCAGAAGTATCTCTGAGAAGATTTTTTGTTCCAGCAGGGGCCGGTAGATGTCCCGCTCCCGCAGGTCCCGGACCGAGGAAGCGTGGGCGGTGGCAAGAAACCGAACGCCGCAGTTTGCCCCATGGATGAGAGCCTCGCAGTCCGCCTCCGCCGTGATTTCGTCCAGGGCGATGTAGGCCGGGGCCATGGTCCGCAGGACCAGCCCGATGCCCTGGGGCTTGGGGCAGCCGGTGAGAATGTCCAGCCGCCGGCCCTGGGCAAAGCATTGGGGGAACAGCTCCCCCCGCTCGTCCACCACGCTGACCTGGAAGGTATCGCTTTTCTGCCGGGCAAGGTCCCGCAGCAGCGTGGTTTTCCCCCAGCCGGGAGGTCCTAAAATCAGAACGGACCCGGGAAGATTGGCGGCCCCACGGGCAATGCCCGGAAAATCCCGGGCCACCCGGATGCACAGGGAGCGGACCTGGCGGATGCCCTCCATTTTGCCATCCCGGCACACCGCCTCTCCGCACAGGCCGATTCGGTGGCCCCCTGGGGCTGTGAGATAGCCCTGGGCAACGGTGGCCGCCGCCCAGGGGGAATACTGGCTGGCGGCGTTCACCACGCAGGTAAGCTCCTCCTGGGTCACCGCCCCGGGCAGCCAGGTGCTTTTCCCGCCCCCGGTGATTTCCGGCGGGCTTCCCAGCCGCAGCCGCAGCTCCTCCATGGTTTCCCTGCCCAGCTGGTCCACCCCGCCCCGCAGCCGTGGTGGGAGAATATTCATCAGCTGCTTCCACGCACAATTCATTTGCATCACTCCTGGGACAGACTATGTCTCTCCGGCGGAAAAAATACCCGGGACTGCACCCTGCCAGCGTCCCGGGGAAAAATATCTTTCTTTTTTGAGGAAAGTGTATTATAATGACAATAGACTATGAAGGAGGCGAATCAGCCATGAAAGCTGTTGAATTCGGACAGGGGCCGGTGATTGTGCTGCTCCACGGCGGCGGCCTGTCTTGGTGGAGCTATCGGGAGGCCGCGCAAATTCTGGCAGAGCGCTATCACGTGGTCATTCCCTTTCTGGACGGCCACGCCGGAAGCGACCGGGATTTTACCTCCATTGCCGATAACGCCCGGGCCATCTGCGAATATGTGAAGGACCGGTTTGGCGGCCATGTCTACGCCATGGGCGGCCTGTCCCTGGGCGGGCAGATTCTTGTGGAGCTTCTGTCCCAGTGCCCCGACATCTGCCAGCTTGCCTTGATTGAAAGTGCCCTGGTGCTCCCCATGCCCATGACCCACGCCCTGGTGGGACCGTCGGTGAAGATGAGCTATGGCCTGATTCGCAGGCGTTGGTTTGCCCGGCTGCAATTCAGGCAGCTGCGGCTGAAGGAGGATTGCTTCGAGGACTATTACCGGGATTCCTGCTGCATCACCAGGGAAAACATGATTTCCTTTCTGGAAAGCAACTCTGCCTATCGGGTAAAGGACACGCTGAAAGATACCCGGGCCAGGGTCATCATCGTCGTCGGCGGGAAAGAGCAGCAAATTATGAAAAAATCCTCCAAACTTCTGCACGGGATGCTCCCCAACAGCCAATTGTACATCCTGCCCGGCTTATATCACGGAGAATTCAGCATGAAGCACCCGGCGGACTATGCCGCCATGCTGGAAAAGTAAGGAGGTATGACCCCAAGGTCATACCTCCTTTCAGTCTGTCGAAAAACCCCTTCGGGGCTTTCCGACAGAAGGGATGCAGCCTGCTGCGTGCATAATTTGTACGCCTATGGCGTACAAATTCCACACTTGCAGTCTGAGATGTATTTTCGTCCAGGTACACGCCCCGGACGAAAATGATTTAGAATTTATTTGCCGCTGCGGCGGCAAACTCTGCGAGGCTTTTTCGACGCCCTGAAACATCCTGTCCGATTGGACAGGATGTTTCCATTTTACCGCTTATTCTTCTTATAAATGATATTCAGCCCCTTCAGCAGCAGCTCCTTTTCCAGGATAATCTCCCGCTTGCACAGGGGGATGATGAACTGGGCCATGCCGCCGGTGGCGATGACGGTAGTCTTGTGGCCCAGCTCCTCCTCCATCCGCTCGATGAGGCCGTCAATCATGGCGGCGGTGCCATACATGGTGCCGCTGCGCATACAGTCCACGGTGTTGGTGCCGATGACGTTTTTCGGCCGGTCCAGGCTGATGGCGGGCAGCTGGGCGGCCCGGCTGGTGAGGGCTTCCAGGGAGACTTTGACACCGGGGAAAATCACGCCGCCCATGTACACATTGTCCGGCTCCACCACCTCAATGGTGGTGGCGGTGCCCATGTCCAGCAGCAGCATGGGGGCCTTGTACTCAGCCAATGCGGCCACGGCAATGACGATGCGGTCGCTGCCCACCTGGCTGGGCACATCCACATGGATGTTCAGCCCGGTTTTCAGGCCCGGCCCCACCACCATAGGCTGCTTGCCAATGACCTTGATAACGCCGGTCTTCACAGAGTTGAACACCGGCGGCACCACCGACGAGATGATGCAGTCGTCAATGTCAGAAACCTTGACGCCGTAGGCTTCAATCATATTTTTAATTTCAACGCCGTACTGGTCCGAGGTTCGGGTGCGGTCCGTGGCGATTCTCGCCTTGAAGACGATGCGCTCGTCCTCCATGCAGCCGATGACCAGGTTGGTGTTGCCGATGTCAATTGCAAGAAGCATAGTTGATTCTCCTATTTTTTCGTCTTGGCCAGGAAATGGAGCAGCGCTTTTCCGATGATGGTCACGAGAATGGCGGCCACAATGGCTTCCGGAATGCCGGAGGCGGTGACCGTGCCCATAACCAGGCCAAACACAGCGCTGACGCCTACGTTTTTGGCGGCGGCGTACTGGGCTGCCAGCAGGAAATAGATGCTGCCCATCACCAGCAGGGTGTGGATGATGGTAGAAAGGGCGGCGGTGACCGGCAGGGCGATGTAGTCCTCCTTCAGGAGCTTCTTAAAGAGCTTCCACAGGTAACCTGCAATCAGGCCGAAGGCAATCCGGCAGCCCAGGGCAATCCAAAGGCTCTTGAAAACGCCGGGCAGCCCCTCCTGGGTCATAAACGGGGAGAAGGCGAAGGCCAGCAGGCCGGGGGTGGTGGTGTTGACCCAGATGGAAATGAGTCCAAAGACGCCGCCCAGGATGGCTCCTGCGGCGGGGCCCAGAAGGACGGCTCCCAGGATCACGGGGATGTGCATGGTGGTGGCCTTGATGACCGGGAGGGGGATAAACCCAATGCCCGTCATGCCCATCACCAGCATCAGTCCGGCCAGCATGGCCAGCATCGCCATGTAGCGGGTGTCCAGCTTTTGCTTGTTCATATTCAGTTTCCTCCTACTGCCGTTCCACCATCCGGGTGGATACAGCGTATTATTTCGGGGCATTTTTGCCCGGGTACAGTATAGCACCGGAGTCAAAATTTTGCAAGGTCAAAATGCACACTTTACAGAATATCAAAAAAGGAATATAATAAGGATAAATATTGTCGTTCTGAAAGCAAAAGCCATGTCATTGCGAACCAGCCCGCAGGCTGGTGTGGCAATCCGCTCCCCTTTGCACCATACTGAAGAATACGGATTGCCACGCCAGTGTGCGCACTGGCTCGCAATGACAGATTCCTCACGTTCGCTTTTCAGAATGACACATCACTGGAGGAAACCCTATGCTGAAAGGAAAAACCGTTCTGTTAGGCGTCACCGGCGGAATCGCCGCCTACAAGGCCGCCGCCCTGGCCTCGGCCCTGGTCAAGCAGCACGCCGCTGTGGAGGTGGTGATGACCGAAAATGCCACAAAATTTGTGACTCCCCTGACCTTTGAGCAGCTGACAGGCCGGCGGACCATGGTGGATACCTTTGACCGGAACTTCTCCCACCAGGTGGAGCACATCTCCCTGGCCCAGCGGACGGACCTGGTGCTGGTGGCCCCGGCCACCGCCAACGTCTGCGCAAAGCTGGCGTGCGGCCTGGCGGACGATATGCTGACCACAACCATCCTCGCCTGCCGCTGCCCCAAGCTCATTGCCCCGGCCATGAATACCAATATGTTCGAAAATCCCGTGACCCAGGATAACCTGGAAAGGCTTCGCCATTACGGCTGGGAGGTCATTGAGCCGGCCTCCGGCCGCCTTGCCTGCGGGGCGGTGGGCAAGGGCAAAATGCCGGAGCCCGAGGACCTGGTCCAGCACATTCTCAAGCACCTGGCCCTGCCCCACGACCTGGAAGGCAGAAAGGTGCTGGTCACCGCCGGACCCACCCAGGAGGCTCTGGACCCGGTGCGGTATCTGACCAACCACTCCACAGGGAAAATGGGCTATGCCATCGCCAGAATCGCCATGCTCCGGGGGGCAGACGTAACCCTCATCTCCGGCCCCACCGGCATTGCCCCGCCTCCCTTTGTCCGGGTGGTGAATGTGGTGTCCGCCCAGGATATGTTTGAAGCCGTGGCAGAGCACGCCCCCCAGGCGGACTTCATCTTCAAATCCGCCGCCGTGGCCGACTACACCCCCGCCCAGGTGGCCGACAACAAAATGAAAAAGCAGGATGCCGACCTGTCCATCCCCCTGAAACGCACCCAGGACATTCTAAAATATCTGGGCGAACACCGCAGGGACGGCCAGGTCATCTGCGGCTTCTCCATGGAAACGGAAAATATGCTGGAAAACAGCCGTGCCAAGCTGGCAAAAAAAAACGTGGACATGATCTGCGCCAACAATTTGAAGGTAGCGGGCGCAGGCTTCGGGGTGGATACCAATGTCATTACCCTGATTACAAAGGATGACGTGAAGGAGCTGCCCCTGATGCGCAAGGAGGAAGCCGCCGGGGTGATTCTGGATGCGGCCAAGTGCCTTTCGGATACGCAAACCGATTGATATGCAGGGAGGCAAACCATGCAGCCTATTTTTACAATGCAGTATGCAGAATTTGCAGTTGCAGATTATCTATCAAAAAAGCTAAAGGATGTTTCAGTCTTTGTACCGGCATCGGCACAGGAAAAAGGAATTGACCTACTGCTTTATCGGTTCGACCACGGATGCAATAAGGCAAACACGGTTCAGGTTAAAATGTCAAGGACCTATTATAACATCAAGGGAAACTCAGCATTTCCCTACTATTTATGGTTTAACCGCTTTCCTGTCCAGCCAAATGCGAACTGGTATATCCTCGTTGGAATCTATGCAGAGCACCCCGAAAGTGGTCAGAATGGCGAAGTGAAAGGCACGCAATGGGGAACAATTATGCTCGCTTTCACAAATAAAGAAATGTCTGTTTTTATGTCGGAGGTCAAGCAGAAAAAGGACCCAACCAAGGATGATAAAATGTTTGGCTTCGGGTTCAACGACAGCCATATGATTTTCCAAACCAGAGGATACCGTGAGAAACGGGATATGAGTTCATACCTTATTGAAAACAGATTGGACGAAATCAGGCATTCCTTTCTTTAACAGTATAAAAAGAGACAGGTTTCAAACAAAACCTGTCTCTTTTTTCGTTATCCTTCTGCAACAGAACTGAAACGAAACGGTCATAACGCCATTGGCAAGCCGGTACAGCCGAAACTGCCGCGATTCTCTTTTGTCAAGATAGCATCCGGTTCCCGGTTGGCAAGCATAGAGGCTGAATATAGGTTCCCAACACATACCCCTGCTGGCCTTGATAGTCAACCAGTGCAAACTCACCATTCCAGCCCAGAAGGGTCATTTCTTCTTTTGCCGGAATCCGGGTGAGTGACTCTGCCTGGGTGCTGGGTTCTGCCCGGAGACTGATAAACTCCTGGCAGTCGGCATACCATGTGGAAATCAAGGCGGGGTCAAAGCTCTCGTCTACCGGATATTCATCGGTGTCGGAGAAATGCCACCACTCCTTTTGATAGCCGGTAAAGCCGAAACGCTCCATAGCCTCTTGCAGCAGCATGGCGTTCTGGGCCGCTTCCGCACTGCAATCGGAATAGTCCCGGTCTGCCAGGGCAGAAAAGTCATCATATTGGCTGGGCATTTCCAGCTCCTGCCCCTGACTGTCCACCAGGGTAACATCGACAGAACGGCCCCGGCAGTGGGAGCTGGAGCCGGTCTCGGGATTGGACACATAGGTGCTATCGGGGCAGACCTCCCAAAGTTTCCACTGGGCGGAATAGGGGCGGAAGGCGTCCCAGATTTTCAGATAAAGGCCCTGCTGGGAAAGCACGCGGGAAACCTCCATCAGCTTTTTCACCGTTCCGTAGCGCAGGTAGGCATCCTGAAAGCTGTAAATGACCTCCCCGGTGAAATTATCCCCGGTGGCATACCGCAGGTCAACGGTAATATTCGGAATAAAATCAGAAACCCGGACAAAATTGGAATCCCGCTGAGGGCTTGATTCAGGCAGCTGGGTTTCTCCTGCTTCTGCATTCTCTGGCTGAGTTGACATGGCAGGTTCCGTTGTTTCCATGGGTTCTGCTGCCTGGGTTTCTGGGGCGGCAGCGGATTTTGCACATCCAAACAGAAGGAGCACCATCAGCAAGGAAAGGAAAAGTCCGAACTTTTTCATAACGATGTCCCCTGTTGTCAATCCAATTCTTCCGGAACCCCGTAGTCCTCCATGTCGTCAAACTCCATCTGCTCTCCCCCGGCTTTTCTGGCCTCCCAGGCTTCCTTGGTGATGAGGATGGAGCGGGGCTTGGAGCCCTGGAAGGGGCCGACGATGCCCTTTTCTTCCATTTCGTCCACAATCCGGGCCGCCCGGGCGTAGCCCAGCTTCAGCCGCCGCTGGAGCATGGACACCGAGGCCTGGCCCGTTTCCAGAATCACGTCCACGGCCTGGGGCAGCATCTCGTCGCCCTCCAGCTCCTCGTCGCTGGGGTCCGGGTCGGAAACGCTGGCGGGGGCGGACTTTTTGCCGGTCTGCATTGCCTTCTTTTCAATGTCCTCCATGACCGCCTGGTCGTAGCTGGCCACGTAGTTGTCCTTGATATATTCGGTGATGGCCTCCACCTCGCCGTCAGTGACGAAGCAGCCCTGGACCCGCAGAGGCTTGCCACAGCCAATGGGGGCGAACAGCATATCGCCCTTGCCCACCAGCTTTTCTGCGCCCATGGTGTCCAGAATAATCCGGGATTCCATGGAGGATGCCACAGAGAAGGCAATCCGGGAGGGAATGTTGGCCTTCATCAGGCCGGTGATAACGTCGGCAGAGGGCCGCTGGGTGGCGATAATCAGGTGCATCCCGGCGGCACGGCCCATCTGGGCAATGCGGCAGATGGAGTCTTCCACCTCCTTGGCGGCCACCATCATCAGGTCCGCCAGCTCGTCGATGATAATGACCACCTGGGCCAGCCGCTGGCCATCCTCGGCGGCCATAATGCTGTTGTAGGATTCCAAATCCCGGACTCCGGCGTCGGACATCATCTTGTACCGCCGCAGCATCTCCGTCACCGCCCACTGTAAAGACCCGGCGGCCTTCTTGGGGTCGGTGACCACGGGAATCAGCAGATGAGGAATGGAATTGTAAATGCCCAGCTCCACCATTTTCGGGTCCACCATAATGAGCTTGACCTCCTCGGGGCTGGCCTTATAGAGCAGACTGATGATGATGGAGTTCATGCACACGGATTTACCGGAGCCGGTGGTACCGGCAATCAGCAGGTGGGGCATTTTCGCAATGTTGCCGATGATGCAGTTGCCCGCAATGTCCTTGCCCACGGCAAAGGAGGACTTGGACTTGGAGCGGTTGAACTCGTTGGAGTCGATAACCTCCCGCAGGGACACGGTGGTGACAATGCGGTTGGGCACCTCAATGCCCACCACGGATATCTTTCCGGGGACGGCGGCAATCCGCACGCCGGAAGCGCCCAAACTCAGGGCGATATCGTCGGCACAGCCGGTGAGCTTGTTCAGGCGGACCCCCTTGTCCAGCTCCACCTCATACCGGGTGACGCTGGGGCCCCGGGTGACGTTGATGATGTGGGCGTCAATTTTGAAGCTGGCCAGGGTCTCGTTTAAGCGCCGGGAATTTTCCCGCATTTCGTCGGTGCCGTCACCGGCGGCGCGGCCGGGCTTTTTCAACAGGTCGATGGGCGGAAAGCAGTATTCCGGCCGATTCTCCACCTGGCTGACGGCAATTTCCACTGCCACCTGCTTGGCGGATTCGGCGGTGTCCCTGGCGCTGACCTTGCCGGACTTGGCCTCCGGGGCCTTAGGCTTCGGCTCGAGCTTGGGTTCCGGCTTTGGCTCCGGGGCGGGCTGGGGAGCCGGAGGCGAATAGCGCTTCAGCTCCGGCATCTGGACGGGAATGTCCACATTCTCAGGCTCCACCCGCACAGGCACAGCAGGCTGCACCGGCTGGCGGAGCTCTGTGCCGGCCAGAGGGGCGCTGATTTCCGTGTCCACCCGGTCCATGAAGGAGGCAGCCCGGTCGGCAGGCCGCCGCTCCTCCGGGACAGGGGCCTCCGGCTGGGGAGCCGGCGCAGGCTCCACCGCCTTCTGCGGCGGCGGAGGGGGCAGCTCCTCCTGAGGCTCCTGGGGCGGGACGGCTGCCTGGGCGGCTTTCTCCCGGCGCTGGCGCTTCTGCTGAATCTGCTTGTTGGCAATGTGGTTGACCACCACCGCCGCAGGCTCCACATAATCCTCCTCATCCTCCTGCCAATCGTCCCGGGGACGGTTGGCAATGGCCCGGACGATGCTGGGAATGGTAATCTGCATAGCCCCCAGCAGAGTAATGACCACGGCCAGGCCGGTGATTAAAAAGGAAATCACATCCCCACATCCCCACAGCAGCAGCATCGCCGCTCCGCCGCAAAGCACGCCGCCGGAGCTGCCATCTACACCGCTGGTGTAAAGGTAGGAAATCACATCAAAGCCCGTGGCCGTCCCCGGCGTCTGAACCGCCAGATGATAAATAACGCCGCACAGGAACACCGTTGCCAGCGTGCAGAAGCTGCGCATGGGAACGCTGCGCATCCGCTTGAAGGCGTGCAGAATAAACAGGTATGCAAACGCCGGAATGGCAAAATAAAAGCCCGCCTGGCCCACCAGGCCCAGGACCACATTTTTAATGACCCGCAGCAGCAGCCCGTCAGGATTGATGCTGATGACCACAAACAGAACGAACAGCCCCAGACTCACAATGGCCGTCATGGCGCTTGCGGGAATGGGGTCGTATTCGGTTTTGACCTTTGCGCTTTTTTTGGAAGGCGACGTCTTCCTTGGTGCTGGTTTCGAGGCAGAACCGGCAGCAGAAGTTTTCTTTTTCACATCCGAGACAGCCTTCTGCGCCCGGCTTGCGGATTTCTTCTCAGCCATTTGAACCCCTCCTTATGCCATAAGATTGAAAATAAAGGTAAACAGAGCGATGCCCCAGCAGTAAAATGCGAACACCGCATAGCCGTGATGGGCCGCCATATAGCGCATGAAGCGAATGCCCAGCACCGTGCCGCCAAAGGCAGCGGCGGCGGCCAGCAGGTAACGGACCAGAATCCCAAAGGACACCATCCCCAGCCCGGCAGACAGGGCAATCACATCATAGACAATCCACCCGACGCTCAAAAACAGATTCATCAGCAGCGCCATATCCAGGGCATAGCTCCGCTCAATGCCGCAGACGGAGCCTACGGACGTGGCCGCACCCACAGCGGAAATGCCGGGCAGAATGGACGCCGCGCCGCCCAGGCCCACCAGCAGCCCCTCCACCCGGGAAAGGGTCCTGGAATCCCGGTTGCCGCTGGGCAGGAACTGGGGCACATAGAGAATAATGCCGTTGATAAACAGGAAAATCACAATCCACAGCAGATTATCGTTCCAGACAGAGGTATACTGATACAGAAACAGCCCCAAAATCACCGGAACCAGCATGGTCCGGAGCAGACTCAGGTCCATAAGACTGCGCACGTCCAGCGGACGGCGGCGCTTCTTCTTCGGCACATGGGACAGCGCCCGGGCCCGGTTCATGCGAACAATCTGCCCCTGGCAGTTTAAGTACAGCGCCGCAAACACGCCCAGATCGACCAGCAGATACAGCAGCGGTAAATCCCCTTTGACACCAATGAATTTCAGCATCATCACCTTATGGGCCTGGGCCGACACGGGGACAATATCCAAAAATCCGGATAAAAACCCGAACAATACGCTTTCAAGCCAGTTCAGCTCCAAGGATACTCCTCCTTCATATACAAACTTTTCTCTTTATGATATCATATTTCCGGAGAAATTTCCAGTCCTATTTTGAAATTTGGCAGGAATGTAGAATACACCCCTGCCAAGCATTACTGTTTTTTCTGTTTGTCAATCATCCGGTGAAGCGCAGAAAGTGCGTCGTTCAGTCCACCCAGCCTGTCGATGAGGCCCGAGGACACCGCCTCCTTGCCGTAGAGAATGGTGCCCACATCGGTGGCCATCTCCCCTGTCGCCATCATATAGTGCTCAAAATCCTCCCGGCTGATGCGGGAGTTGGCGGTAACGAAATCGGCAATCTGCTCCTGAATCCGCTGAAAATACCGGAAGGTCTGGGGGGCCCCAACCACCAGCCCCGTCATCCGCACCGGATGGACGGTCATACTGGCCGTGGGGGTGATGAAGGATTTTTTGGTGCACACCGCCAGGGGGATGCCGATGGAGTGGCCGCCGCCCAGCACCAGGGACACCGTGGGCTTGCGCATTCCGGCAATCATTTCCGCAATGGCAAGGCCAGCCTCAATGTCGCCGCCTACGGTATTGAGCAGAAGCAGCAGCCCATCGACGTCGTCGCTTTCCTCAATGCCCGCCAGCAGCGGCAGCACGTGCTCGTACTTGGTGGTCTTCACCGTTTCCGGGGCCACCTGGTGGCCCTCCACCTGGCCGATGATGGTCAGGGTGTAGATATTTCCCCTGGAGGATTTTGTAATATCGGAGCCCAGCTCGATAATCTGCTGCTGCTCCTGCTTTTTCATGTCGGCATCGTCTTTCATAATGGCCCTCCCAATGATTTTTCATTAGAATTCCCTGTTTTCCATGGAAAATTCCTCTTGAAAGAAGGGAAAAAATGTTGTACAATGGGGAGCGGTGATTAAATGGTAGCAAAAACAAACGCTGTGCGCATGGTGCAGCAGGCAAGCATCCCCTGTCGGGAGGGCTTCTATGAATTTGATGAGAAGGACCTGAGCGGAATCCATGCAGCCCAGGCCATTGGAATGCCGCCGGAGCAGGTTTTCAAAACACTGGTGGCCCGGGGCGAGAAAACCGGCATCAACGTGTTCTGCATTCCCGTGTGCTGTGAGCTGGACCTGAAAAAGGCCGCCAGAGCCGCCGGGGACAAAAACATGGAGCTGGTGGCTGTCAAGGAGCTGCTGGGCCTCACCGGCTACATCCGGGGCGGCTGCAGTCCGGTGGGCATGAAAAAGAAATACCCCACCTTTTTTGACGAAACCTGCATTTTGTGGGATGAAATCGCTGTCTCCGCCGGGGCAAGAGGCCATCAGATGATTCTGCCCCCGGAGCCGCTGGCCTCCCTGGTGGATGCTGAGCTGTGTGATTTAATTTTATAAACAGAAAGGAACATGACCATGTACGAGTACAAGACAAAAGGCACCTGCTCCCAGAAGATTTTCTTCGACATTGAGGACGGCAAGGTCAAAAACGTAGAATTCCTCGGCGGCTGCAACGGCAACCTGAAGGGCATCGCCGCCCTGATTGAAGGCATGGACGTCGATGCCGTCATCGAGCGTGTGGAAGGCATCCGCTGCGGCATGAAGTCCACCTCTTGCCCCGACCAGCTGGCAAAGGCACTGAAGCAGGCAAAGGAAAATATCTAAGTTTTTGCGGTAAAATGCTAGCAACTATTGGTTGCATCCGGCGAATATAATACAAAAAGGCCACAGCTTTCAGCTGTGGCCTTTTTGTATCAAAGCATTACGAGCAAAACTGCGCCTCGCCGTGGCGGAGGTTCCAGATGTCCTCCATCCGCTCCATGAACTCCGGCAGATTGGCAGGGGACACCACGTCCTCCTCCGGCTCTGCCTGGACCCAGGGAAGGTCCATTTCCCCAATCCAAAGATGGAAGGTTCCCTCCTCCCCTGCCCCAACAGACACGGGAATGCCGTCGGCCTGGATGGGAGCCGTCCCCCAGTGGAGGATATCTCCGGTCACCCGATAGCAGGCCAGAACATAGGTTGGCTCAAAGGGCATAACCTCCACCGGGCCATGGAGGTTCACGCCGAAGCAGTCCAGAAAGGCGGGAATGCCGGGATATGCAGCAGCCACGGTTTCATAGTAATTTTTGCAGTAGCCGCACTGGCAGTGGTCCAGCGCATAGGCGGCAGTCCGATCCCGGGTGGCTTCCACGTCCACCCGGAACATCCAGTCCTCAAGCTCCAGAATCAAAGCCTTACTCCTTCACCGCCGCCAGCACCATCCGCACCAGCTCCTCCCGGCCGTTTCCCTTCTCCGCAGAGAAGGGAATGATGGGGCAGTCCTCCGGCAGATTCAGGTCCTCCCGGATGGTTTTCAGATTGGGCTCCAGCTCGCTTTTTTTCAGCTTGTCCATTTTGTTGGCCACCACCACAAAGGGGCAGCCGCTTTCCAGGAACCAGTTGGCCATGGTGATGTCGTTGTTGGTGGGCGGGTGCCGGTAGTCCACAATCAGCACCCCCAAATCAATGCGGTTTGCCGCAAAATAATCCTCCATCAGCCTGCCCCAGCGGTCCTTTTCCTGCTGAGACACCTTGGCAAAGCCGTAGCCGGGTAGGTCCACCAGGTAGCACCGGCGGTCCAGGACGAAGTAGTTGACATGGACGGTTTTGCCCGGCTTTTCGCCCACCCGGGCAAAGTTCTTCCGCTGGAGAAGCCGGTTGATGACCGAGGACTTGCCCACGTTGGATTTTCCCGCAAAGGCAATCTCCGGCAGGCGGTTTTTAGGAAAATCCTTGGCAGATGCGGCGGAAATCAGAAATTCTACATTTTGAAAGTTCATAGGTTCCTCCGTTACTGGCGCAGCTCCGGCTGGATGGTCTTGGGCTTTACATCCCCGGGCAGCTCC
Organism: Eubacteriales bacterium; assembly: GCA_030536515.1. Taxonomy (GTDB): domain Bacteria; phylum Bacillota; class Clostridia; order Oscillospirales; family Oscillospiraceae; genus Faecousia. The sequence goes on along the minus strand of JAUNPV010000002.1, from coordinate 36,500 downwards.
CCCAGAATGGTGGGGGGCACCTCGGACCTGCGGTTCAGGGCTGTGTTCAAAACCGTCTCCACCGTCTCGGCACTGACGAAATTCAGCTGGCGGCGGACGGTCTGGTCGATTTCCTCCAGGTCCCGCTCATTATCCCGGGGGATGATGACGGTGCGGATGCCGTGGCGAAGGGCCGCCATGGTCTTCTCCTTCAGACCGCCAATGCGCATAACCCGGCCCCGGAGGGAAATCTCACCGGTCATGGCCACGTCCCGTCGGACCGTGGCCCCGGTCAGGGCGGACACAATGGCCGTGCAGACCGTCACACCGGCGGAGGGGCCGTCCTTGGGCACAGCACCCTCGGGGAAGTGGACGTGGATGTCCTTGTTCTTATAAAAATCCGGAGCCACGCCCAGGGTCTTGGCATTGGCACGGATGTAGCTGAGCGCTGCATGGGCGGATTCCTTCATCACATCGCCCAGGTTGCCGGTGAGTTCCAGCTTGCCGGAGCCGTCCATGACGTTGACCTCCACCTCCAGGGTCTCGCCGCCCACGCTGGTCCAGGCCAGACCCGTCACCAGGCCCACCTGATCCCGGCAGGGCAGCCGGTCGGGCAGGAACTTCCGCACGCCCAGGTACGCCTCCAGATTCCGGCCAGTGACGGTGATTTTCTTCGGCTCCTCCCGGGTAATCACGTCCATGGCAGCCTTCCGGCAGATTTCTCCAAAGGCACGCTCCAGATTCCGCACGCCGGATTCCCGGGTGTAGCAGGAGATAATCTCCCGGATAGCATCGTCGGTGATGCGAAGGCTGGATTTTTTCAGGCCATGCTTGGCAAGGGCCTTGGGAATCAGATGATTTTTGGCAATCATCACCTTTTCCTCGTCGGTGTAGGACCCCAGCTCAATGATTTCCATGCGGTCCAGCAGAGGCCGGGGAATGGTGTCCAGGGTATTGGCGGTGGTGATGAACAGCACGTCGGACAGGTCGTAGGGAATTTCCAGATAGTGGTCCCGGTAGGCGTGGTTCTGCTCTGCGTCCAGCACCTCCAGCAGAGCGGCGCTGGGGTCGCCCCGGTAGTCGGCACCCATTTTGTCGATTTCGTCCAGCAGCAGCACCGGGTTGGAGCTGCCTGCCTGGGTCAGGGCCGTCATAATGCGGCCGGGCATAGCGCCGATATAGGTCTTCCGGTGGCCCCGGATGTCGGATTCATCGTGGACGCCGCCCAGGGAGATGCGGGCCATTTTCCGGTTGAGGCTCCGCGCAATGGAATAGGAAATGGAGGTCTTGCCCACGCCGGGAGGCCCCACCAGACAGAGAATCTGGGGCGGCATGGCCGGGGCCAGCTGGCGGACGGCGATGGTCTGCAAAATCCGCTCCTTCACCTTTTCCATGCCAAAGTGGTCGTGCTCCAGAATCTTCCGGGCAGCGGCCACGTCGATGCGCTCCTTGGTTCGCTTGCCCCAGGGCAGCTCCAGGACCACGTCCAGGTAGTTGCGCAGCACGGCCCCCTCTGCCGAGCCGAAGGGCTGCTTTTTCAGCCGCTCCACATCCTTGAGCAGCTTGCTTTCGGAGTCCTTTTCCAGGTGAAGGCCCTGGATTTTCTTGGCATAGTCGTCAAACTCTGCCTCCTCGTCGCCCTCGCCCAGCTCCTCCCGGATGACCTTCATCTGCTCCCGGAGGTAGTAGTCCTTCTGATTCTGGTCCAGGGCGGCCTTGGTTTTTTCCTGGATATCCGATTCCAGCCGCAGCATCTCCACCTCCTGGCGCAGAAGCCGCAATGTCATTTCCAGACGCTTGTTGGGGTTCAGCTGGCACAGGAGCTTGGCCTTGTCGGCAAAGTCGATGCCGGAATTCTGGGCAATGGCATCGGCCACAAAGCCGCTGCTCTCGCTGGTCATCATCCGCAGCTGGACCGCCTGGGCAGGCTGCTCGCACAGCTGCACATACAGCCCATACAGGGCGTTGGCCTCCCGGCGCATGGCATGGGCCCGGACCGGGTCCCCGGTCTCGGGGGTAGGCAGGGACTCCACCATGCCGGCCATATAAGGCTCCGTCTGGGACACCTCGGTGATTTTGCCCCGGCTGATGCCGGTCACCAGGACCCGGAGATTCTCCCCCTGGTTTTTCAGCACCTGCTTGACCCTGGCAACGGTCCCCACGCTGTACAGGTCCGCAAGCCTGGGGTCATCCACCATCAGGTCCTTCTGGGGAATCAGCAGCAGGGTCTGGTCCTGCTTCATCGCCGCTTCCAGGGCCAGAACGGACTTGCTGCGGCCCACGTCAAAGTGGACCGTCTGGTCAGGAAACACCGTCAGGCCCCGGAGGGCCAGAATGGGCATTTTCCCGGCGTAAATCATTTCGTTCAAGGGAATTCCCCTTTCTATCAATATCGAAAATCCCCATTGGTATTTTCGTCGTGTGCAAATTTGCAAAAGGGGGTAGAAACCTACCCCCTTTTATGGATTATCTTTTCCCGGTGAGCTTATCTCTGGGATGGGCAGGGTCCCGCTGGATGACGGGATCGCCGCCCTCAATGGCCTCCGGCGTGATAACCACCTTGCGGATGGTCAGGTCGGAGGGAATCAGGAACATGATGCTGGTCATCACCTTCTCCATGATGGCCCGCAGGCCTCTGGCACCGATTTCCCGGTCGATGGCCTTCTGGGCAATCAGCAGCAGGGCCTCGTCGGTAATCTCAAGGCTCACGCCGTCCATGCCCAGCAGACTCTGGTACTGCTTGGACAGGGCGTTTTTCGGCTCCACCAGAATCCGGACCAAATCGTTCTGGGTCAGGCTCCGCAGGCTGGTGATAACCGGCATACGGCCCACCAGCTCGGGGATGATGCCGAATTTCAGAAGGTCGTGAGGCTCCACCAGGGAGAACAGGGTGCCCACATCCTTATCCTTCTTGCTCTGGACCGGGGCGTCAAAGCCAATGGCCGTCTTCTCGGTGCGCCGGGCGATAATCTTGTCCAGGCCGTCGAAGGCACCGCCGCAGATAAACAGGATGTTGGTGGTGTCCAGCTGAATCATCTCCTGCTGGGGATGCTTGCGCCCGCCCTGGGGCGGCACGCTGGCAACGGTGCCCTCCAGGATTTTCAGCAGTGCCTGCTGGACGCCCTCTCCGGAGACATCCCGGGTGATGGAGGTATTCTCGCTCTTGCGGGCGATTTTATCCATCTCGTCGATGTAGATAATGCCCCGCTGGGCCAGCTCCACGTCGAAATCGGCGGCCTGCAGCAGGCGCAGAAGGATATTTTCCACATCGTCGCCCACGTAACCGGCCTCGGTCAGGGTGGTGGCATCGGCAATGGCGAAGGGCACATTCAGAATCTTGGCCAGGGTCTGGGCAAAGAGGGTCTTGCCGCTGCCTGTGGGCCCAATCAGCAGAATGTTGCTCTTTTGCAGCTCCACATCGGAGTCTGCACCGAAATAAATGCGCTTATAGTGGTTGTATACCGCAACAGACAGGGCGACCTTTGCGTCGTCCTGGCCGATGATGTAATTGTCCATGAAGGATTTCATCTCCATGGGCGTGGGCAGGCGGTCCGGGGCCTTCAGGCCGCCGGAGGCCTCCATCTCAATTTCATCCCGCAGCAGGTCGCTGCAGGCAGCCACGCAGTCGCTGCAGATATACACCCCAGGGCCGGCAATCAGCCGAGATGCCTGGTTCTCCCGCTTACCGCAGAAGCTGCAGCGAATCGGCTGCTCAGAATTCTTTGCCATGACCTGGTACCTCGTTTCTATCAGTATTAGTGATGCTCCAGCACCCGGTCGATGAGGCCGAAGGTCTGGGCCTCCTGGGCGGACATGAAATTGTCCCGCTCGCAGGCAGCGGTGACCTCCTCCAGGCTCTTGCCGGTGTTGGCAGAGAGAATTCTGTTCATCCGGACCTTGATGGTTTCCAGACGCTTCAGGTGGATGGCCATGTCGGTAATCTGGCCCTGGGTGCCGGCGGAGGGCTGGTGAATCATAATCTCCGCATTGGGCAGCGCCATACGCTTGCCCTTGGCGCCCGCTGCCAGCAGGAATGCGGCCATGGAGGCGGCCATGCCCACGCAGATGGTTGCCACATCACATTTGATGTACTGCATGGTGTCGTAAATGGCCATACCAGCCGTGACGCTGCCGCCGGGGCTGTTAATGTAGAACTGGATGTCCTTGTCCGGGTCCTGGGCCTCCAGGTACAGCAGCTGGGCCACCACCAGGGCGGCGGTGGTGTCGTTGACCTCCTCGGACAGGAAGATAATGCGGTCATTCAGCAGACGGGAAAAAATATCGTAGCTGCGCTCGCCGCGGCTGGTCTGCTCAACAACATAGGGAACTAAACTCATGGTAGTGTCTCCTTTCAAGTCAAGGGTGTAAAACATTCTAACCATTCGCCGTGAGGGTTATTCCAAAGGGCTTTGGAAAAGCCCTTTGGAACGCAATGTTTTTTATTATTCAGCCTTCTCCTCAGCCTTGGGTGCAACGGCCACAGCGGCGTCCACAATGACCTTCACGGCCTTGCGGGTGGTCAGGCTGCCGGTGATTTCGCCCATGGGGACCAGCTCCTTGACCTTGTCCAGCTCCAGGGAGTACTCCTTGGCCAGCTTCTCAAACTCCTCGTTGATTTCCTCCTCGGAGACAGTCAGGCCCTCGGCCTTGACAATCTGCTCCAGGGTGACGGAAATCTTGGCCTGCTTCTCAGCAGCGGGACGGAAGGCCTCCCGCATGGTGGACACATCGCCGCCCATCATCTTGGCGTACTGCTCCATGGAGTAGCCGCTCATCTGCAGCTGGTAGGCGAAGCGCTCCATCTGGCTGTCCAGCTCGGTTTCGATAAGAGCCTTGGGCATTTCGACGGTGGTGTTCTCAGCGGCCAGCTCCACAGCCTTCTGCTCGAAAGCGGAGGCCAGGTTCTTTTCAGCCTGGTCCAGAGCCTTGGCACGGATGTCGGCCTTCAGCTCCTCCAGGGTGTCAAACTCGGAGACATCCTTGGCAAACTCGTCGTCCATGGCGGGAACGTTGGTGACGGTGACCTTGTTCAGCTTCACGTGGAAAACCACAGCCTTGCCGGCCAGCTCAGCGTGGTAGTCCTCGGGGAAGGTGACGTTGATGTCCTTCTCCTCGCCGGCGGTCATGCCCACCACCTGCTCCTCAAAGCCGGGGACAAACTGACCGGAGCCCAGCTTCAGGTCGAAATTCTCGCCCTTGCCGCCCTCGAAGGCCACGCCGTTATCAAAGCCCTCAAAGTCGATGTTGGCGGTGTCGCCCATCTCGGCAGCCCGGTCCATGGTCTCGGTGGAAGCGACGTTCTGCGCCATCCGGTCCAGCTCGGCCTCCACCTGTGCGTCGGTGACGGTGGCCTCAGCCTTCTCGACCTCCAGGCCCTTGTACTGGCCCAGGGTGACCTCGGGGTAGACCTCGGTGGTCAGTGTCAGGGTAACAATGCCCTCGTCGCTGATCTGCATATCGGTGAGGCTGGGACGGCCAATGGCCTTGAAGTCCTCCTGGCCGGCGACGGCAAAGTCATAGACCTGGGGGAAGATTTCTTCCAGGCCGTCATCATAGAAAACGTGAGCGCCGTACATGGCCTCAATCATCTTGCGGGGAGCCTTGCCCTTCCGGAAGCCGGGAATCTGGATGCTCTTACGGGCCTTCATGTAAGCCTTGTTGACACCGGACTCCATCAGGTCCTTATCAATCTCGACGACGATGGTGGCCTCATTGCCCTTCTTTTCAGTGCTCTTAACGATCATTGTATGTTATCCTCCTATGTTGGCTCGCATGGCGATACCATTATCTATTTGTTATAGCCGAACTATTCTATCAAAGTTAGACCAAAATGTCCATAGTTTTCTGAAAAAAACTTTTATATAATTTCAAAAAAAGGTTTACGGGACCACTTTGAAGGGCTTGAAACCCAGATAATCCGCCGCTGTCAGGCGAAATTCCATGCCGTTCCACAGTCCCTCCATGGCCAGGGCATGGCTTCCGCCGTGAAGGTGACCGTAAAAGCAGCGGCGCACCCCGTATTTTTGGAGCAGGTCCAATATCTCCCGGCATTCGTAGCCCCGGTAGCGGGGGGGATAGTGGAGAAAGACCAGTTTGCTGTGCTCCCCTGCCGCCTTTAGAGATGCCTCCAGGCGGAGCAGCTCCCGCTTGAACACCTTTTCATCGTGCCGGCCGGACCGTTCTTCTTCGAAAAACCAGCCCCGGGTGCCGCAGATGGCGAAGTTTTCATAGAAAAAGCAGTTGTTGTTCAGAAGGAAAAAGTTTTCAAAGCCCTGCTCCTTGCAGAATTTGTCAAACTTGGCCGCCGTGCTCCACCAATAGTCGTGGTTGCCCTTGAGGATGATTTTCCGGCCGGGGATTTCGTTCATCCAGGCAAAGTCCGCCCTTGCGTTGGGCAGGTCCAGGGCCCAGCTCAGGTCCCCCAGCAGAACCGTGGTGTCCTCCGGGCCGATGACGGACAGGCCCTCCTTCAATTTATCCATATAGCCCACCCAGGCACCGCCGAAAATATCCATGGGCTTCGGCGCTCCCAGGCACAGATGCAGGTCGCCAATGGCATAAAGCGCCATAGAGCACCTCCTATTTATAAGGTTTTCAGTTTTTCCTCCGTGATGCCCAGAGCCTTTGCCACAAAGGCACCGTCCAGCATGGGGCTCTCCCCGGTGAGCACCAGGGTGGGACGAATGGCCCCGGTTTTGGCCCGGTAGTCCAGAAGCCCGCCGTAGGCCAGGGCCGAGGGTCTGGACAGCAGATATCCGTGGGTGCCGTAAGCGCCCCGGATGGTCCGCTCCATTCGCTGGCTGCTGACCACGCTGGCGTACAGCCCCTCCCGGAGGCTGGAAAGGGTATCCTCCTCCGGGCAGTACATCCCGCCCCGGCGGCAGCAGGCCAGATACCGTTCGGTCTCTCCCCTGCCCCCGGCTCCAAAAATCAGCCGTTCCAGCTGGGACGGAACCACCACATCCGCCTGAGGGATGCCGGTGGGGATGCAGACGGCATCGGTGCGCAGCTGTCCCTGGGTCAGAAGGTCCCACAGGGAATTATTTTCATTGCAGCAGCAGATGATATTGCCAATGGGCAGGCCCCAGCTGCGGCCGTACCAGGCGCTGATGGGTCCGAAAAAGTCCCCGGATACCAGGGAAATATCCACCTTTTCCTGTAGGCCTTCGGATTTCAGCTCCGCCAGCATTCCGGCGAGCACCGCAATGCCCACGGCAATTCTCGTCCAGCCGGTGACGGGCTGGTCCCTTCCGGCAATCAGGTCCGACAGGTTTTTGACCATGCTGGAAAAGGTCCATTGGGGGTTGTGCCAGGCCTCCGCCATGATAATCTTCTGGCGAAGCTGCACCAGCCGCACCGGATACCGGCCCACGGTGAAATCCACGTCCCAGGCCGTCAGCCGGGCCTGGAACAGCAGGTTCAGCACCTGGGCCACGGCCTGGTTCATGGACGGACCGAGCTGGTCCAGGACAGGCCGCTGAAAGGGCAGATACAGCCCCCCGTCCGGCCCCCGGTTTTCCGAAAGGGCCCGCTGGGCGGTGAAGGTCTCGCAGTCAGTTCGTGTGGTTACATACAGCACGTTCCATCACTCCAATGGCGTTGTTCCAGAAGATATCCATAACGCTGCTCTCGTCCAGGCCCCGCTCCAGCAGCTTCTCCGCCAGGGCGGGATAGCTCTGAACGCCCTCAATGCCCGCCGGGGTGCTGGACACGCCGTCCAGGTCGCCGCCCAGGGCAATGTGCTTTCCGCTGGGGTCTATGTCCATAAAATGGAAAATATGGTCGCAGACGGTGTCCAGGGTCGGGTTTTCCCCGGCAAATTCGGCGCAGAAATTGTAGCCCGCCAGGCCGCCGGTTTCGCAGACAGCCCGGAACATCTCGTCCGTCAGGTTCCGGCTGTGGCCGAAGACGGTGCGGCTGTTGGAGTGGGTGGCGAGAATGGGGGCATTGGTGATTTTCATAATGTCCCAGAAGCCCTCGTCGCTGATGTGGCTGACATCGATGAGCATTCCCAGCCGCTGGGCCTCCCGGACGTATTCCCTGCCCCGGTCCGTCAGGCCGCCGCCGGTTTTATGGGAGCCGGTCAAGGGGTTCTGCTCGTTCCAGCCAAGGCTTGAAATGCGGAAGCCGATGGCGTGAAGGTCCTGCAGCAGCTCCGGGTCATAGCCAAAGCCGGCCGTGCCCTCCAATGTCAAAATGGCGGACATTTTCCCGTTTTCCCGGTTCTTCTGAATCTGGGCCGGGCTGTAGGCAATGGAAATCAGGTCGCTGTTGGCGTTCAGCTCCCGCTGGATGGTGGCCAGCTCCCGCTCAAAAACCACAATGGGAGACAGGTGGTTCCACTCCTCCATAAAGGGGGTGGTGAAGCAGGCAAAGCACTGGGCGTAGCCGCCCAGCTCCCTGGCCCGCTCCAGGTCGATGTGCAGGGTGTTTTTTCTCAGGCTTCCCGCCTGATTCAGGTCCTCCCCCAGCAGCGCCAGGGCAGTGTCGCAGTGAAAATCAAAAACCGGGAACTTCATTGAAAGGCATCCTCCATATGATAAATTTCGGGCCGGACCGTGGCCGTCCCCTCCGGGGCGTAGATTTCGATAACATCAAACCGGGAGGGCAGCTCCGTGGGGTTTTGGGCCAGGTACATGGCGGCGGTGGCCCGGAGCCGCTCCTGCTTGCGCCTGTCCACATACTCCCTGGCGGCGGCAAAGCCGGCGGATTTTCGCAGCTTGACCTCCACAAAGACCAGATGGGTCCTGCTCTGGGCAATCAAATCAATCTCTCCAAAGCGGCACCTGAATCCGGCGGCCAGGAGCTTATACCGCTTTTTCCGCAGGAACTGGGCCGCCAGGGCCTCGCCCCAGGCGCCGGACAGGCTACTTTTCCCCATAGAATTTTTTCAGAAAGGTCATCCGGTGGGCAGGACAGGGGCCATGGGCCCGGAGGGCGGCATAGTGGGCCTTGGTGCCGTAGCCCTTGTGTATTTCAAAGCCGTACTGAGGGTACTCCCCTGCCAGCGCCTCCATGAGGTCGTCCCGGCTGACCTTGGCCAGGATGGAGGCGGCGGCAATGTTGGCGCTGAGGCTGTCGCCCTTGACAACGGTTTTCACCGGGAGGCCGAAGTCCTTCTCCCGGTTGCCGTCGATGAGGGCCAGGTCCGGCCGGACCTGCAGCTGAGCCAGGGCCCGCTCCATGGCGAGGAAGGTGGCCTGCAAAATGTTAATCTCGTCAATTTCGGTTTCGGATGCAAAGCCGATGCCATAGGCAACGGCCTGAGCCTTTATCAGGGGGAACAGCTCCCGGCGCTTTTTGTCCGTCAGCTTCTTGCTGTCCGTCAGCCCCGGGATTTCCAGCTGCTGCGGCAGAATCACCGCCGCAGCGCAGACCGGCCCCGCCAGCGGGCCCCGGCCTGCTTCATCCACGCCGCAGATGATTTTGATATCATCGCTGTACAGGGAATTTTCGATTTCCCACATATTCACATCGCTCATTGTTGGTCCTCCGGCATCTCAAGGGTAAATTTGCCCAATTTTCCGCTCCGGAATTCATCCAGCAGTACCTTGGACATCCGCTCGGTGTTCACCTCGCCGCCGGAAACCAGATAGCCCCGCTTCCGTCCGGCCAGCTCCACCAGCTCCCAGCCGGGGGTCCCCGCCGGTGCCTCCACCTTGTAGCGGTCCAGCAGGGTCTGGGGGTAGAATTTGTGCAGCAGCTCCATAAGCCGGCAGGCCAGCTCCTCCATGTCGATGACCCCCTCTTTGACAGCGCCGGTGTAGGCCAGCATCATGCCAACCTCCGGGTCCTCGAATTTGGGCCACAGAATGCCGGGGGTATCCAGCAGCTGGAGTCCTGCATCCACCGTCACCCACTGCTTGCCCCGGGTAACGCCGGGGCGGTTTTCCGCCTTGGCGCCCTTCCGGCCGGATATCTGGTTGATGAGGGTGGATTTTCCCACGTTGGGAATGCCCACCACCATCACCCGCAGAGGCCGGTTCATGCCCCGGGCGGCATCCCGCCGGAGCTTTTCCGCACAGGCAAGCCTTGCGGCAGGGGTAAAGTCCCCAATGCCACGGCGGGTTTTGCAGTCGGTGGCCAGAACGGCCATTCCCTTATTTTTAAAGTAGGCCGCCCATTTTTTGGTGGCAGCCGGGTCCGCCAGGTCCATCCGGTTCAACACGATAATCCTGGGCTTGGCGCCGCAGATGGCATCAATATCCGGGTTCCGGCTGGACATGGGAATCCGGGCATCCACGATTTCACACACCGCATCCACCTGCTTGAGGTCGGCCTCAATCTGGCGGCGGGTCTTGGTCATGTGGCCGGGATACCACTGGATGGTCATTTTTTCTGAATCGCTCATTTTACCCCTCCGATTCTGGCTGTATCCATGGAAAGCTCTCCGTGGTGGGTGCCGGGAATCATCAGGTACAGGGCCTTGCCCAATACCTCCCGCTTGTCAATCTGACCGATTTCGGGGCTGCGGCTGTCTCTGGACACCGCACGGTTATCCCCCAGGACGAAAATGCAGTTTTCCCTGACCACCAGGGGGAAGTAGGTTCCCCGGCTGTCCACCGTCAGATTGTTGATGTAGTCCTCCTGCTGGGCCACGCCGTCCACATAGACAATTCCCTTTTCAAAGTCGATGTCAACGGTCTGCCCTTCCGTGGCGATGACCCGCTTGACGATGGGGGTGCCGTTGTCGAAGGAGGCCTTGCTGATGACCACGATATCTCCCCGCTGAGGCTCATGGTAAACCAGGTTGCTCAGCAGCAGCAAGTAGTCCCCGTCCCAGAGGGTGGGAAACATGGAGTCCCCGGATACCACGATTACCCGGAACAGCAGCAAAAACGCCAGCAGAATGGCCATCAGCATATACATCAAATCGTGGACGTACAGCACCAGGTTCTGCTTCCAGTTGAATTTCTCTTTTTCTGCCTTCTTTTCCTTCTTTGAAGCCATGTACGCTTCCTCCTTGTGGATTCCAGACATTTCTACGTTACAGTATAGCACAAACCCGGAGGAACTTCTATAACAAAATATGAAAATTCCACCACAAACAATAAAAAAAGAGGGCACAGCCCTCTTTTTTTATTGATTTGAAGATCAGACCTTCTCCTTGATCTTGGCTGCCTTGCCCATGCGGTCGCGCAGGTAGTACAGCTTGGCACGACGGACCTTGCCCTGACGGACGGTCTCAATCATGGCCACGTTGGGAGAATGCAGGGGGAAGACCTTCTCGCAGCCCACGCCGTAGGAGATACGGCGAACGGTAATGGTCTCGCCGATACCGCCGTGCTTACGGGCGATAACGGTGCCTTCGAACACCTGGATACGCTCACGGGAGCCTTCCTTGATACGAACGTGCACACGAACGGTGTCGCCAACCTTAACCTCGGGCAGCTCCTCCTTCATGTACTGGCTGTTCAGAGCCTTGACTAAATCCATAAAAATGTCCTCCTTAAATATTAGGCGTTCATGCGTACGTAACGTCGCAGAGGACTCACCTTGATTTCAGACCGATTTATTTTAGCACAGGAATCTGTAAAATGCAAGCACTTTTTTCATTATTTTTTCAGAAATATTCGCCCATGCAGAGAGGAAGGCGGGGGGTGTATTGGGTGGTTAGCCGGCGTTAGGTCCTCCCTTGCCGTTCCCCTTGGCTGTATTGATGGATGCAATCAGAATTCTGCGAATCGTCCCGCAGTCGTTCATCAGTTTCGTCCCGGTGTCAGGCTCTAAAATACGGGCTTTTTGAAACAATTCCATCCAATATTCTGTCTCATAACACTCTTTCAGAGAAATTTGCAGCTTTGCTATAAAATCCTGCCTGCCATGTGCATAATTGGCCTCGTGGATATTGGCACCGATTGAGGTGGCAGAGCGCTCCAGCTGATTGACCAGCGAATAATGTCCCTTCACTTGCTCACATTGACGAAGGATATTTACAGCAAAGTCCATAGATAAATCCCGCAGTTTCGAATCTGCCATTTGAATCACCTCTATTGTGATTATATCAGACATCGAAATAAGTTCAAGGTTTTTGGGTGAAATAATCAAAAATTTAGAAAGATTCAGGAATCCTTTTTCCATGCATTTCGTGAAATATTCTGCTGATGCAGAATGTGAAATGTGGGCTTGCGCCCACGTGAAATATTGCTGCGCAATGTGAAATGAAATAAATCCACCCACGCCCGCAGGCATTTCACACGCCGAAGGCGTATTTCACGTGCGTAGCACATTTCACAAATCCCGAAGGGATTTATTTCACTGAAAAAACGGCTCCTGGTTTAGTGAAATATTCTGCTGACGCAGAATGTGAAATGTGGGCTCACGCCCACGTGAAATTTTCTGCTTCGCAGAAAGTGAAATGAAATAAATCCACCCACGCCCGCAGGCATTTCACACGCCGAAGGCGTATTTCACGTGCGCAGCACATTTCACAAATCCCGTAGGGATTTATTTCACTGAAAAAAGACGGTTGCGAAGCAACCGTCTTTTTTCTGGTGGGCGAGGCGGGACTTGAACCCGCACGTCCGCAGTGAACACTAGAACCTGAATCTAGCGAGTCTACCAATTCCACCACTCGCCCATATTCGCTTTCTGAAGGGGTTTCCCTCAGCGCTTGGGTATAATATCACAGGGCGCAGAATTTGTCAACTGTTTTCTCGAAATATTCCGAAAAATTTTTACTCCTTGTAGTACAGCATACAGTGGCAGTAGCCCTTGTAGGCCGGGTCCGCCATCTGCTCCCGGAATTCCTTGCAGATGCACTTGTTGTCCTCGCTGCGCTCCAGGCGGCAGGGGCAGTAGCCGCCGGTGCGCTTCAGGCCCTCCCGAATCATCTGGACCACTTTCTTGTCCTCGTTCAGACGAATTGCCATGTTTTCACTTCCTTTCTGACTTCATTATACAGAATATTCGGTGCTTGTCAACGGCTGTTGACATATTTTCTAAATGCAGCCGATTTATATTGCATTTTTTGTTAGATGTGCTACAATAATGGTGGCAACAAAATAGAAAGGAGCATTTTCAATGCGTATTGGATGTCCTAAGGAAATCAAAGACCAGGAGCGGCGTGTGGGCCTGACGCCTGCCGGTGTGGATGCACTTGTCCGGGCCGGGCATACTGTCTATATGGAGAGCAGTGCCGGCGCCGCCAGCGGCTTTGCCGACGGGGAGTACACCCAGGTGGGCGCTCAGATTCTCCCCACTGCCAGGGAGGTTTACGACAGTTCGGATATGATTGTCAAGGTCAAGGAGCCTCTGGAGCCGGAATATGGGCTGCTCCATGAGGGCCAGATTCTCTTTACCTACCTGCACCTGGCTCCGGACCCCGGCCAGACCCGGGCTCTGCTGGAGCGGAAGGTCACCGGCATCGCCTACGAGACCGTTCAGCTGCCCGACCGCTCCCTTCCCCTGCTGAGTCCCATGAGCGAGGTGGCGGGCCGCCTGTCTATCCAGGTGGGCGCACGGCTTCTGGAAGCCGGCCCCGGCGGCCGGGGCATTCTGCTGGGCGGCGTGTCCGGCGTGGAGCGGGCCAATGTGGTCATCGTAGGCGGCGGCAACGTGGGCACCAATGCGGCCAAGGTGGCCGTGGGCATGGGGGCCAACGTGACCGTGCTGGATATCAGCGGCAAGCGGCTGGCCTATCTGGACGATATCTTCGGCGGCCGGGTCCAGACCCTGCTGTCCAATTCTTACAACATTGCAAACGCCGTCCGCCAGGCAGACCTGGTGGTGGGCTGCGTGCTGATTCCCGGCGCCCGGGCCCCCAAGCTGGTCACCGAGGAGATGGTCAAGTCCATGCGCCCCGGCAGCGTCCTCATCGACGTGGCCATCGACCAGGGCGGCTCCATTGAGAGCATCGACCGCATCACCACCCACTCAAACCCCTACTTCATCAAGCACGGGGTGCTGCACTACTCCGTGGCCAATATGCCCGGCGCAGTGCCCAGGACGGCGACCCTGGCCCTCACCGGTGCGACTTTGCCCTATGCGCTGAAAATCGCGAATCTGGGGGCCGAGGCGGCCTGCAAGGCAGACCCTGCCCTGATGAAGGGCCTGAATACCTACAATGGCCACCTGACCTTCCAGGCCGTGGCCGACGCCCAGGGGCTGCCCTACACGGACCCTGCGGAGCTGTTCTGACTGGAGGCTTCCATGTCCACGCTCTACTATAACGGGACCATCCTGACCATGGACGACAGCTGCCCCCAGGTGGAGGCGCTGCTGGTTCGGGACGGGGTGATTCTGAAAGCCGGTCCATACGGTGAGGTGTCTGCCCTGGCGGAGGAAAACACCCGCCGGGTGGACCTCCGGGGAAAGACCCTGCTGCCCGGCTTCATCGACGGCCACAGCCACTTTGCGGGGCTGGCCACCTCCCTGTCCCAGTGCGACCTGTCGGAGGCAGGGAGCTTTGAGGAAATCGCCCAGCGGCTCCGGGCCTTTATTTCAGACAATCAAATTCCCCAGGGCCAGTGGGTGTCCGGCACCAATTACGACCACAATTTCCTGGCGGAGCATCGCCACCCGGACAAGTTTCTCCTGGACCGGGTGTCCACCGTCCACCCCATTGTCATCACCCACGCCTCCTCCCACATGGGGGTGGTGAACTCTACGGCTCTGGCGGCCCAGGGCCTTTCCAATCAGCCGGACCCCGACGGCGGCCACTACGGCCGGGTGGAGGGGTCCCGGGAGCTGAACGGCTATATGGAGGAAAACGCCTTCGTGGCCTTCCGCAACGCCATGCCCATGCCCGGCATGGCGGAGCTGCTGGCGCTGTTCCAGAAGGCCCAGGATATCTACGCCAGCTACGGCATCACCACCGTCCAGGAGGGCATGGTGACGGCGCCGCTGCTGCAAATCCTCAAATTTGCGGCGGAGAAAAAGGCCCTGTACCTGGATTTGGTAGGCTATCTGGACCTGGAGACTCTGGAGGACGGCCCGGACCGGAACCCGGAATATGTGGGGCAGTACCAAAACCACCTGCGCATCGGCGGGTACAAAATATTCCTGGACGGCTCCCCCCAGGGCCGGACCGCCTGGATGAAGGAGCCCTACCAGGGCTCGGCGGACCGGGGCTACCCCATCAAGACGGACCGTCAGCTCTATAATCTGATTTTCTCAGCTCTGCGCCGCCGCAAGCAGCTGCTGGCCCACTGCAACGGCGACGCTGCGGCGGAGCAGTTCATCACCCAGTTTGAGGCGGTTTTGAAGGACCATCCCGGCCTGGACCCCTGCCGCCCGGTGATGATTCACGCCCAGCTGGTCCAGCCCCAGCAGCTGGCCCGGATGGCCAACATTCCCATGCCCCCCAGCTTTTTCACCGCCCACTGCTACTACTGGGGGGATATCCACATTCAGAATTTCGGCATGGACCGGGCGCAGAATATCTCCCCGGCGGCCTCGGCCAAGGCCCTGGGCCTGCCCTTCACCTTCCACCAGGACAGCCCGGTGCTGATGCCCGACGTGCTGCAAACCCTCTGGTGCGCCGCCAGGCGCATCACCCGGTCCGGGGTGGAGCTGTCCCGCCGGGAGCGCATTTCCGTGGCCGACGGGCTGAAGGCCGTGACGGTCCACGCCGCCCGGCAGTACGGCGAGGAGGATACCAAGGGCACCCTGGCCCCGGGGAAGCTGGCAGACCTGGTAATCCTGGACCGCAATCCCCTGGCCGTGGGCATCGACCAGCTCAGAGACATCCGTGTCCTGGAAACGGTGAAGGCCGGAAATACTGTTTATCTGCGAAAAGAATAACCAGGCACAATCCGAACAGGCTGGTGCAGCTGCCACCGCATAGAGTCCTTCGTTCAGTTTCTTCTTCATATTTCGCCACGGCGGCCTTGATTACTCAAGGCCGCCTCCTTTTTATGCTTTCTTAATCCAAAAGCAGGAATCCTCACCCCCTTTTTATGGTGTTGGGCCTATACTGGCGCTGTACACAAAGGAAAGGTGGCATCACGATGAAAAATTCAAATTGTGACAAAATGATTCTTGCGATTCTCCAGGGGGACGATTACCCCGAGGCAATTGCCGAGCTCAACGAGCACGGTTTTTATGCAACGGTGCTCCGCTCCACCGGCGGCTTTCTCAGAAAGCCCAGTGCGACCATTATGATTGGCCTGAACCATGCGTATCTGGACGAGGCCCTGGCCCTGCTGCGCCGGTACGGGGAGCGGACGGAAATGCAGTATCAGCCGGCGCTGGGAATGCCGTCCGTTCCGACGCCCACGGTCCCTATTCCCGTCCACTGCGGCGGCGTTGTGCTGTTCGTGCTGGACGTGGAGCAGAGCCTGAAATACTGATTGGGGGAAACGGTATGTACATTCTTGGAATTCTTGTTCTCGCCCTGGGGGGATATCTATTGTATGCCCTCATCCACCCGGAGAAATTTTAGGAGGAAACGCTATGCTGCAACTGATTTTGACCATGGCCCTTTATCTGCTGATGGTCATTCCGGCGGGCAATTATCTTTACCACATTGCCGCCGGAAAGCACACCTTCGCCGACCCGGTTTTTGACCGGGTGGACGGATTTCTGTACCGGCTCTGCGGAGTCGATCCCCAAAGGCCCATGAACTGGCGGCAGTACGCTCTGACGCTGCTGGGGGCCAACGCCTCCATGATGCTGCTGGGCTATCTGGTCCTGCGGCTCCAGGCCGTCCCGCTGCTGAACCCCAACGGCGTGGGGGCCATGGGGCGGAGCCTGTCGCTGAACACCATCATCAGCTTTATGACCAACACCAACCTCCAGCACTACGCCGGTGAAACGGGGCTGTCCTATCTGTCCCAGATGCTGGTCATTACCTTTATGATGTTTGTCTCCGCCGGCAGCGGCTATGCCGCCTGCATGGCCTTTATCCGGGGTCTGGCCGGTCAGACCGGGGAGAATGTGGGCAGCTTTTATGCCGACCTCATCCGCATCACCACCCGGGTGCTGCTCCCCTTCTCCATGCTGGGCGGCCTGGTGCTGGTGTGGCAGGGGGTGCCCCAGACCCTGTCCGGCAACGTGGTGGTGGACACCATCGAGGGCGCCAGGCAGGTCATCGCCATGGGCCCTGTTGCCTCCCTGGAGATTATCAAGCACATCGGCACCAACGGCGGCGGCTTCCTGGGGGCAAACTCGGCAACGCCCATTGAAAACCCCACCATACTGACCAATCTCATAGAGCTTTACGCCATGATGCTGCTGCCCGGGGCCTGCGTCATCACCTTCGGCAAGATGGTCCGCAGCCGGAAGGGCCGGGGGCTCACCGCCCGGTGCTTTGGCATGGAGGGCCGGACGGTGTTTGCCGCCATGGGCATTCTGTTTGTCATCGGTCTGGCGCTGTGCTTCTGGGCGGAGTCAAAGGGCAATCCCCTGCTGGCTTCGGCGGGGCTGAGCCAGTCCATGGGCAGCATGGAGGGCAAGGAGGTCCGCTTCGGCATTGCCCAGTCCGCCATGTTCACCACAGCCACCACCTCCTTCACCACCGGCAGCGTCAACAATATGCACGATACCCTGACACCCCTGGGCGGCCTGGTGCCTCTGCTGCATATGATGCTCAATGTGGTTTTCGGCGGCAAGGGCGTGGGGCTGATGAACATGATTGTCTACGCCATTCTGGCGGTGTTCCTGTGCGGCCTGATGATTGGCCGGACCCCGGAGTATCTGGGCAAGAAGATTGAGGGCCGGGAGATGAAGCTCACCGCCCTGTGCATCATCATTCACCCGCTGCTGATTCTGGCCTTCACCGCCGTGGCCGTAGGAACCTCCGGCGGCCTGGCAGGGGTGAGCAATCCCGGCTTTCACGGCCTTTCTCAGATACTGTATGAGTACGCCTCCTCCGCCGCCAACAACGGCTCCGGGTTTGAGGGGCTGGCGGACAACAGCCTGTTCTGGAACCTGACCACCGGGGCCGCCATGTTTTTAGGCCGCTATGTGTCCATTTTCCTCCAGCTGGCCATTGCCGGGTCTTTGATGAAAAAGCCCTTTGTGAGCGACTCCGCCGGTTCCCTGCATACGGACACCCCGGCCTTTCCCATCATTCTGGTGGCGGTGGTGTATATTTTCGCCGCTCTGACCTTTTTCCCGGTGCTGGCCCTGGGGCCCATCGCCGAGCATTTGACGCTGTTTGCATAGGAGGCACCCATTATGAGTAAAAAACGCAACCAAAGGCTGATGACCCCGGAGATTCTCCGGCAGGCGGTCATCGGCTCGTTTACCAAGCTGGACCCCCGGTACATGGTGAAAAATCCCGTGATGTTCGTGGTGGAATCGGGCTGTGCGGTGACGCTGCTGCTGTCCGTCTTTCCGGGCATCTTCGGCGACGCCGCCACAGGCCAGCTTCGGGCCTACAACATCATTGTCTGCGCCGTGCTGTTTGTGACGGTTTTGTTTGCAAACTTTGCAGAGTCGGTGGCCGAGGGCCGGGGCAAGGCCCAGGCGGCCAGCCTGAAACGGACCCAGAAGGACACCGTGGCCCACCTGCTGGCCCCCGACGGCTCCACCCGGGACGTTCATTCCAGCCAGCTGAAAAAGGGAGACCTAGTGCTGGTTTCCGCCGGGGAGATTATTCCCGGCGACGGCGAGGTGGTGGAGGGCATCGCCTCGGTGGACGAGTCCGCCATCACCGGCGAATCCGCCCCGGTGGTCCGGGAATCCGGCGGCGACTTCTGCTCCGTCACCGGCGGCACCACAGTGGTGTCCGACTGGCTGAAAATCTCCATCACCTCCGACCCCGGCAGCAGCTTTCTGGACCGGATGATTGCCCTGGTGGAGGGGGCCAGCCGGAAAAAGACTCCCAATGAGGTGGCGCTGAACACCCTGCTGGTGTCGCTGACCATTATTTTCCTCATTGTCATCGTCACGCTGTACCCCATCGGCATCTACGCCGGGGTCCGGCTTCAGATATCCACCCTCGTCGCCCTGGCTGTCTGCCTGATTCCCACCACCATTGGCGGCCTGCTCTCCGCCATCGGCATTGCGGGCATGGACCGGGTGACCCGGTTCAATGTGATTGCCATGTCCGGCAAGGCCGTGGAGGCCTGCGGCGATGTAGACACCATGATTCTGGACAAAACCGGCACCATCACCTACGGCAACCGGCTGGCGGCGGACTTCTTCCCTGTGGGCGGGGCAGAGACTGAGGAGCTGATACGCTGTGCGGCGCTGACCAGCCTGCACGACGACACCCCCGAGGGCAAGTCCACCCTGGAGCTGGCTCGCCGCCTGGGGTGCAGCAGCACAGAGCCCGCCGGATCCATCTTCGTCCCCTTCACCGCCCAGACCCGGATGAGCGGCGTGGATTTCCCCGACGGGACCAGGGTCCGCAAGGGTGCGGCGGAGGCCATCGAGCAGTATGTCCGCAGCCAGGGCGGCAGCGTCCCGGCAGACCTGCGGGAAACGGTGGAAAAAGTCTCCGGCCTGGGCGGCACCCCGCTGACCGTCTGCCAGGACGCCCGCATTCTGGGCGTTATCTACCTGAAGGACACCGTCAAGGCCGGAATGGCCCAGCGGTTTGAGCGGCTGCGGGCCATTGGCATCAAAACCATTATGTGCACCGGCGACAATCCCCTCACCGCCGCCACCATTGCCAAGGAGGCCGGTGTGGACGGCTTTATCGCCGAGTGCAAGCCCGAGGACAAAATCAGCGTCATCAAAAAGGAGCAGGCCCAGGGCAAAATCGTGGCCATGACCGGCGACGGCACCAACGACGCCCCGGCTCTGGCCCAGGCCAACGTGGGTCTGGCCATGAACAGCGGCACCACCGCCGCCAAGGAGGCGGCCAACATGGTGGACCTGGACTCCGACCCCACCAAGATTCTGGAGGTGGTGGAGATTGGAAAGCAGCTGCTCATCACCAGAGGCAGCCTCACCACCTTCTCCATTGCCAACGACATCGCCAAGTATTTTGCCATCATCCCCGCTATGTTCATGTTGGCAATTCCCCGGCTGGGGGTGCTGAACATCATGGGCCTGGCCACGCCCTACAGTGCGATTTTGTCGGCGCTGATTTTCAACGCCCTCATCATCCCCTGCCTGATTCCCCTGGCCGTGAAGGGCGTGCGGTACCGGCCCATGTCCTCGGGGCGGCTGCTGCTGCGCAATATGATGATTTTCGGCGTCGGCGGCGTTGTCACCCCCTTTATCGGCATCAAGCTCATCGACCTGGTGATTCACCCCCTGCTGGCGGTCCTGGGTCTGTAGAAACAATTTAGGAGGAAATATCCCATGAAAGCATTTGCAAAACGGTATCTTCCCGGCATCGGCCAGGCCTTTCGGGCCTCGCTTGTGCTGATGCTGGTGTGCGGGCTGGCCTATCCCCTGCTGATGACGGGGCTTTCCGCCCTGCTGTTTCCCCGCCAGGCCGGCGGCAGCCTGATTGAAGTGGAGGGAACGCCGGTGGCGGCGGAAAATGTGGGCCAGGAGTTCCAGCAGGACTATTTTCTGTGGAGCCGCCCCTCTGCCTGCCACTATAATGTGTACACGGAAAACAGCAGCGGCGGCAAGACCTATCGGGACGGAACCCCCTTCCCCGGCATCAGCTCCGGCTCCGGCAACTATGGGCCTTCGAACCCGGCCCTTGCAAAGCGGGTGGAGACTGACATTGCCTCTTTCCTGGAGCGGAACCCGGATATCCGGCGGGAGGATATTCCCACGGACCTGATGACCGCCTCCGGCTCCGGCCTGGACCCCCACATCTCCCCTGCCTCCGCCGAGGTCCAGATTCCCCGCATTGTGAAGGCCTCGGGCCTCAGCGAGGCGGCGGTCCGCGACATCATCAGCAGCTGCACCGGCGGCAAGCTGCTGGGCATCTTTGGCGAGGAAACGGTCAATGTGGTCAAGGTCAACCTTGCCATCGCCCAGGCCATGGGACTGATTCAACGCTGACAACGGAAGGAGGATGAACAAAATGCTGAAAAAGGCAGTCTCCCTGGCGGGAGGATTTCTGACATTGGCCTTGGCTGTGCTGCTTGCGGCAGCGCTCCGGTTTGTCTGCTTCGAGCCGGACGTAATAGGGCAGGTGCTCGAAAAAATCCCATAGGACGAAGCCCGGGCATATTGGGACCTTCCATATGCCCGGGCTTTATTTATGTCCTTATTCCATCTTAACCTCCGGGCTGCAATTCTTGTCCTATTTTTATTGTTCCGGTGCTACGATAACGGTACCAGGAGGGATTGAATATGACTGCAATTTTGAAATCTTTACATCATTGGGAGAGCCGCCTTGACCGGCGGGCGGAGCGCTTCGCCCTGCGGCATCCCAACCTCGCCCTGCTTTTCATGCTGGTTGCAATGCCGATTTTTATTCTGGCGGCCGTCATCGCCTGCACCATGCTGCTGGCGGCTCCCCTTGCCTTGATTCTGGGCTGGGTGTAATGCCGGGAAGGTGGGATCAAGGATGGATCAATCACAGGTAAACATCGCCATGATGATGCTTCCCAAGGTTTCAACTGTCGTGCTCTGTGAAACCGATACCGTGCGGCAGGGGCTGGAGGTCATGCGTCACCACGGCTACACCGCCATTCCCGTTCTGGACAAGGCCGGGGCCTATCTCGGCAGTGTCACAGAGGGAGATTTCCTTCGGCATCTGATTGCAACCGGGACAACGGATTTTAAGATGCAGGAGCAGTATCAAATAAGGGAGATTTTTCGGAGAAACTTCTGCAAGCCCCTTCCCATCTGCGCCCCCTTGTCTGAGCTGGTTGCGGTGTCGCTGGAGCAGAATTTCATTCCCATAGTGGATGACAGGAGCTGCCTTTGCGGTATTGTGACACGGCGCTCTCTGATTGCCTACTTATACAAATAATACCTTTCATCAGAAAATCGGAAAAGGTCGGGCTTTATACAATCTTAACGCATCCGCCCAAATATTTTTCCAGATTTAATCCGGCTGGATTATAATGGATGGAAACGGAGGTGATCTCATGGTAGAAAACACGCAGACGCCGGAGCAGCTGCTCCGGGCCATTCAGGAGGAGCAGCAGGAAAAAGCACGGGGTCATTTGAAAATCTTCTTCGGCTATGCAGCCGGTGTGGGCAAGACCTACGCCATGCTGAAGGCCGCCCATGATGCCGCGCGCAGCGGCACCGATGTGGTGGCAGGCTACATTGAGCCCCACACAAGGCCCCGGACCATGGAGCTGCTGGAGGGGCTGGAGCTTCTTCCCACCCGGTCCGTCAGCTACAACGGCATGACCCTGCGGGAATTTGACTTAGACGCTGCCATCCGGCGAAAGCCCCAAATCATTCTGGTGGACGAGCTGGCCCACACCAACGCCAAGGGCAGCCGCCATGCCAAGCGGTATCAGGATATCGAGGAGCTGCTGTATGCCGGCATTGATGTCTACACCACCGTCAATGTGCAGCACATTGAAAGCCTCAACGACACCGTCGCCTCCATCACCGGCGTCTTTGTCCGGGAGCGGATTCCCGACTCCGTCTTTGACAAGGCCGACCAGGTGGAGCTGGTGGATATTGAGCCGCAGGAGCTGATTGCACGGCTCCGGGCGGGAGATGTGTACCGGGAAGTCCAGGCCCAGCGGGCGCTGCACCACTTCTTCACCGCCGAAAACCTCACCGCTCTGCGGGAGCTGGCTCTGCGCCGGTGCGCCGACCGTGTCAACCGTCTGACGGAAAGCGCACGGATGAAAAGCCACGCCGACTACCACACCGACGAGCACATTCTGGTGTGCCTGTCCTCCTCTCCCTCCAATGCAAAAATTATCCGCACGGCGGCCCGCATGGCCAGTGCCTTCCGGGGTGCCTTTACGGCCCTGTTTGTGGAGACCCCGGACTATTCCGTGATGAGCCAGGAAAACCAGAACCGGCTGCGAGCCAATATGCACCTGGCCCAGCAGCTGGGCGCCGCCATTGAAACGGTATACGGCGACGATATCCCCTTTCAGATTGCAGAATTCGCCCGGCTCTCCGGTGTGTCCAAAATCGTCATCGGCCGAAGCGCCGCCACCAGAAAGAGCCTGTTCAGCAAGCCCAGTCTGACGGAAACCCTGATTGCCAGCGTGCCCAATCTGGATGTGCACATCATCCCCGATGCCGAATCCGGTACCGCCGCCTACCACGCCAGAAGGGCCAGAAAGCCGGCCGGTCAATCCTTTTCCACCGCCGATATTCTCAAAAGCATCGGCATTCTCATCGCCGCCAGCCTCATCGGCTTTCTGTTCCATGGGCTGGGCTTTGCGGAGGCCAACATCATCACCGTCTATGTCCTCGGAGTGCTTCTGACCTCCGTGGTGACCACCAACCGGATTTACAGCCTGATTTCCTCGGCTGTCAGCGTGCTGGTGTTCAACTTTCTGTTCACGGAGCCGAAATTCACCCTGCGGGCCTACGACCAGGGCTACCCCGTCACCTTCCTCATTATGTTTCTGGCGGCGTTTCTCACCAGCTCCCTGGCCATTCAGCTGAAAAACAGCGCCAGGCAGTCGGCACAGGCGGCCTTCCGGACGAAGATTTTGTTTGAGACCAATCAGCTCCTGCAAAAGGCGGTCAGCCGGGATGAGATTGTGTCCACCACCGCCCACCAGCTCAACAAGCTCCTTGGCCGGGACATTGTATTCTATTTTTCCAAGGGAAGCCTGCTGGGCGAGCCCAGGGTGTTTCCCCAGCAGGGGCAGAGCCTCAATGAGGACTGCATCTCCCCCACGGAAAAGGCCGTGGCCACCTGGGTGCTGAAAAACAACCGCCACGCCGGAGCCACCACCAAAACCCTCTCCAACGCCAAATGTATGTACCTGGCCATCCGGGTCAACGACCGGGTGTATGGAGTCGTGGGCATTGTCATCGGCGAGGAGCCTCTGGATGCCTTTGAAAACAGCATTCTGCTGTCGATTTTGGGCGAGTGCGCCCTGTCCCTGGAAAACGAGAAAAACGCCCGGGAAAAGGAGGAGGCGGCGGTGCTGGCCAGAAACGAGCAACTCCGGGCCAACCTCCTGCGGGCCATTTCCCACGACCTGCGCACGCCCCTGACCTCCATTTCCGGCAACGCCAGCAATCTCATCTCCAACGGCCAGTCCCTGGACGACGGAACCCGGCAGCAGCTCTACACCGACATCTACGACGATGCCATGTGGCTGATTAACCTGGTGGAGAATCTTCTGGCCGTCACCCGCATTGAGCAGGGCCGGCTGAATCTGCACCTGACCGAGGACCTGATTGACGATGCCGTGGCGGAAGCCCTCCGCCATGTAAACCGGAAAAGCGTGGAGCATCACATCACCGTGGAAAACCGGGAGGAGTATCTGCTGGCGAAAATGGACGCAAAGCTCATCGTCCAGGTCATCATCAACATCGTGGACAACGCCATCAAATATACGCCGAAGGGCTCCAACATCGTCATCAAAACCGAAAAGCAGGGCGGCAGCGCCGTGGTGTCCATTGCCGACGACGGCGAGGGCATCCCGGACGAGGCCAAGGCCCGGGTGTTCGATATGTTCTACAGCGGCGCCAACAAAATCGCAGACAGCCGCCGGAGCCTGGGTCTGGGCCTGTCCCTGTGCAAATCCATCATCACCGCCCATGGCGGCCAGCTGACCGTCACCGACAACAAGCCCCATGGAACGGTGTTTACCTTCACACTGCCATCCGGGGAGGTGCAGCTGCATGAATAAGCCAACGATTCTGGTGGTGGAGGACGATCCCTCCATCAAAAATCTCATTACCACAACGCTGAAAACCCACGACTACCGCTACCGCACCGCCCAGAACGGCGCAGCGGCCCTGCTGGAGGCCTCGTCCCACAACCCGGACATGGTGCTGCTGGACCTGGGTCTGCCGGATATGGACGGCGGCCAGGTCATCGAGCGTATCCGCGCCTGGTCCAATATGCCCATCATCGTCGTCAGCGCACGCAGCGAGGATGCCGATAAAATCAGCGCCCTGGATGCCGGTGCCGACGATTATCTGACGAAGCCCTTCTCCGTGGAGGAGCTGCTGGCCCGCATCCGGGTGACCCAGCGGCGGCTGACCATGATCCGCACCGGCACCCCGGCCCAGTCCTCCACCTTCACCAACGGCCAGCTGCGCATCGACTACGGCGCAGGCTGCGCCTATCTCAAGGGCGAAGCCCTGCATTTAACGCCCATCGAGTTTAAGCTGCTGTGCCTGCTGGCCCGCAACACCGGCAAGGTATTGACCCACACCTTCATCACCCAAAGCATCTGGGGCAGCAGCTGGGACAACGACATCGCCTCCCTCCGGGTCTATATGGCCGCCCTCCGAAAAAAGATAGAACCCACCCCCGGCACCCAGCAATACATCCAAACCCACATCGGCGTAGGCTACAGAATGCTGCGGGTGGAATGACCGAAAATACTGTGAACCGGGCCTAAAATCAAAGGATTTCAGGCCCGGTTCATTGATTTTTACACAGCATAGCGAGTTGATGAATGTATTTGTTATTCTCTTTCCTGCTCCATATCCAGAAGTTGATATGAGAGCATCAAATACATTCTGGTATCAAAATGATCCAGGTTTGCGCCGGTAATCTCCAGGATTTTTTGGAGTTGATACTGAAACGATGCACGCTGGAGAAAAACTTTTCGGATTGTTTGACTGACACTCATATTGTTTTCAAGATAAGCCCTCAAAGTCCCTGCAAAGTTGCGCCCTTTGCTCTGATCATATTCCAACAATTTCAAAAGCCCGGGATGGCATATTGTTTTTGCATCTAGTATCCCCTGGGCATTGCGGAGCGCATATTGCAGCGCATAGTTTTCAAAGCAATAAGTCCACAGGTGCGGATCTGTCTCCTCACCACAGTCCAGAGCAACACCGGCCTGCAAGTAATGCTGATGCAGATTCCTTAAGTCCCGGAATTCATTGCTGTATCCGAATTTCAGGAGGTACTCCCGCTGAATATACGGCAAGGAGCTGATAACCTGATCCCTGGACTGATTTGCGGCAGACAAATTAATCAGCATCAAAAGTGATCTTTCATCCTTTAGCACGCAGCATCCCTTGATTTGTGTTTCTAAGCGCATACAGGCATTGCTGAGAGAACCTATACTGGTGTCCTGCGGTGTCAAAACCCGCGCACACAGAAATTTGTCACACAGATTCCAGCCATAAGTAAGCGTGGCCGCACTGAGCTGTGATTCGTCACAGGGTTCTGCGTGGGCAAGTGAGAGCAACAAATCATCCAGGAACGGAGGATGGGAAGAAAGCTGGGGCGTATTGTCCATTTCCAGTATTCTGGTTACAAATTGAGTAAAAAAATCAATAATTGCATAATCACTGGTACGGAACGGGTATGCAGAGTCATTCAGAACAACCCGTGCCAAATTCATTCCGCATATTGGAATATTCTGATAAAGGCAGGTGAAATTATCACCGTCCACTGAGGGAAGCAGTTGTGGTCCCTCCGTTCGCCAGGAATCGATAAATTTTTGATGCATCAACAAAACTCGTGTATCCTCATCCGGCAGATAAGAGTTTCGGTCTTCTTTTTGAAACAGCGGTGTTTTTCTGAGTGGATCCTCCCAGTAACACAGAATATAAAATGACGAAGTATACAATCCGCACGGATTGCGAAAGAATTCCAGCGAGCAGTCTCCCAACGACTGAAGCGGGTCCTCTCTCAGCATAGCACGGTGCAAATTGAGTTCCCATGCGTTGAATTTCTGAAACACCGCAAACAGCTCCTGAAGCAGGTCGACCGGGTCAATAGCCTCCAATGCATATAGGTAATCTATATTGGAAAGCCGGGAATCATCTTCCGGCGGAGCCGTAAAAAAGAGCTTTATTCCGCTTGACAGCGATACGTTCGTCATCAGCCACTTCGGATCGACAATATACAGTGTAGACTCGCACAGAATTTCATTTGCGTGTAGAACAGCTGTCTTTTCCAGCGTGCGAAGGACCGGATCGGACAGAAGATGGTTTCCTGAAGCAAATGGCAGATAGTCATGAATCAAATACAAATTCAGCAGCATAGTCACACCTCCAAGTTTATTGTAGCATATTTGCACAAAAGTTCAAGTGTGTATCTTTGCAAAAATGTATGAAATGCGCATCAGCAATACATACGAATTGTAGGTACAAATCCAGGCCTCCATTTGTTATGATTGTATCTGTAAACCACCAGCAAATAAACAATAAGGAAGGGATCACTATGCAAGCACAGAAAAAGCTATCGCTGAAAAAAATGGGCATCATGGTATTGATGACAAATTTCCTGACGGGATTTTGCCTGACGATGAATCAGAACTATGGTGCCTATGCCTACACTGATTTGGCACGAATCACCCCTGCAATGATGGCCACCTGTATGACAGTGGTTAACACCATCGCCCTGATTATCAGCCTTGTATCCGGCGCACTGCTGACATCCACTCGCAGTCGGTTCGGCAAATTCCGCCCCTGGATTCTTGGTGCCAACGCCGTCATCATGCTGGGTGGTTATATGCTATTTTTCAATGCCAGCGACAATATGATGGTAAAAGCCATCGTAATTTCTATCGGCTATTTGCTCGGCAACTCCATGATGGACTTTGTAGGCGCAGCAAAGCCGGCACTGAACAGCAATATTGCCGGAGCAGACAGCCAAGCCCGTGACGTTCTGATGTCCCGTCAATGGATTGGTGCTAACGCCTGTGCTGTTGTAAGCGGTCTGGTTGTGGTTCCTCTGGTACAGTTCTTCGGAAAAACCGACGAGCGGACCGGCTTTCTGGTTGTACAAACCATTTTCACCATCATGGTGATGATTGGCTCAATCTGGATGTTCAAGTCAACTGCGCCTTATGACCCTGACAACAGAAGCGAGGCAAAGCAGCAGGGTGAACGCACCAGCCTGCTGGAAATGGTCAGAGCCGTTGTCACCAACCGCCTGGCTCTAACCGTCGTTATCAGTGATATCGTCCGTTTCACCGGGTTCTATGTTCTGTTCTCCATGATGGTCTATCAGTGCACCGCCGTTATCGGTGATATGATGGCCATGACCTATGTGCTTTCCACCTCCGCTATTTTCGCCATTCTGGGCAACATCATTGCTCCCCTGGTTTCCAGCAGAATGGGTGGCCGCAAAAAAACCGTTTCAATCTTCGGCCTATTGACCGGTCTGAGTTTTGCGTCTATCGGCATCTTCGGCAAAACAACATGGGGATTCACTATTTCCTGTTCTCTGGCTTACTTCTTCATGTCTTTTATTGATACACTGGATACCATGCTGTATATGGATGCAGGTGAATACTGGCTCCATAAAACTGGCAAAGACACTCGTCCTTATCTGCTGAGTATGTACAATGTGGCAGTGAAAGCCGCCATGGCGCTGTCCTCCGTGGCTCTCGGGCTTATTTTAACTGCCATCAATTATCAGCCCGGGGTAATTCTGAAAGGTGCTGCTGCCAGCACCCTGACCTGGGCTACCGGTCTGGGCCCTGGCCTGGGGTATCTGCTCCCCGTCGTTATCATGATGCTGCATAATGTATCCGATAAGGAGATGAAGGCAATCATTGCTGCAAATGCAGAGAAGTACAGCGGAGCAGACAATTAGCCAGTTGCCTTGATGTGATATCTTCTGCTGGGAGATACTCCCCTGACAGGCTTCAGAACATGACACCGCTGGATGGAAGAATCCTTTATAATGCCTGAGGCACCGCATTCCGATTCATCCCCGATGCGCCTGGTGCACATCCGTAGTTCTTGATAGTAACGCAGCGATTCAGAATATTGAGCATCGGGAAGATCAACTAAACGTTCCGCCTTTCGAAAGCCTTAACTGGGCTGCCGCTTCAGAGAAAGCCCAAAATGTTAATCGTGAATGATACCTTTACGGCCAAACGTACACAAGAAGCAACCCAAACTAATGATACAGGAGTGAATACTATGGATATTAAGAATCTTCTTTCCAAATATGAAAACGAGTTGAAGGAAATCGGCGAATTCAAGGTCGCCCCCGGCAGTTGGGGACCCTGTCCTATCCGTAACACGCCCATCACCGCAAAGGAGAATTTTCTTCGCTGGGGACGCAAAGAAAAGCCTGTGTTTCTCCCCTTTGACACAGATGAGATAATGACCTCGCCTGCCTTATTCCCGGACGCAATTGCCCGAGCATTTTGTGTTGATAATGTCGGTCTTCCTCCCGAAGGTCCTGGCGGCAAGGATATGTTTGGCATCGAATGGGTTTATGTAGAGCAGGTTGGCGGATCTATGGTTCGTCCCGGTGTCCCACTTCTGGAGGATATCAGCAAATGGAAATCCATCATAAAATTCCCGAATCTGGATGAATGGGACTGGGAAGCCAGTGCAGCAGCCAACAAGGATTTGTATGGCGATGCCTATGCCACTGATGTCTGGATTATGAACGGCTTATTTGAACGTCTGATTTCCTTTATGGACTTCGAAGGGGCTGCAATGGCACTGATTGACGAAGACTGTGAAGATGATTTCCATGCGCTTATGGACCAGCTGGCATCACTGTATGAGGATATGATTGCCCGGATCAAAAAGTATTACAATCCAGACATTCTCTACTTCCATGATGACTGGGGTTCCCAGCGATCTCCCTTCTTCTCCCTGGATATGTGCCGGGAAAAAATTGCACCTTACCTCAAACGGGTCGTGGATGCAGCACATAAAAACGGTATGCTGTTTAACTTCCATAGCTGCGGTTCCATCGAGAAACTGGTTCCCGCCATGATTGAAGCAGGTGTGGACATCTGGGGCGGCCAACCCATGAACGACTTTAAGTCCATCTATGCAAAGTACGGCAGGGAAATTTGTTTGGAAATCACCATCACACCTCCCAGTATTGATGCTACTGAGGAAGAAGTCTTGAATGTCTGTGAGGAATTTCTAAACACCTATACAGTCAATGGAATTGCTATTCCCATGATTTTTGAGCCAGAGTACCACCCTCTGTTCAGGCCTCTGATGTACTGCCTCAGCCGAGAGCGGTTTGCCTAGTAAAATCAAAGCTACCCATAACGGGGCGCACCGTAACCTCTGCGGTGCGCCCAAGGTGCTATCCATAGGATGAGAGGAGCTTGCACATGAAAAAACAAAGTCTTATTCAGAAATGGACAGTAGACCCGCCAAATTCCTTTGTGTTTATTTTTGCATTTATCATCATTGCCATGGTATTGACCTATATTGTTCCTGCGGGCACGTACGACAGAGTGGAAAACAAAATGGGACAGGAAGTAGTGATTGCAGATAGTTTTCACTATACGGCATCATCTCCGGTCAGTCCTGTAAAAATGTTTCAATGTGTTGTCGCCGCATTTGTAGGCAGTGCGGATATTATCTTCTGTATTCTGTTTGCCTACTGCTTCATCGGAATAATGGTCCGCAATGGGGTGTTTGACACTGTCATTCTGATTTTGATTCGTAAACTTCGCAGTCGTGTTCGTCTGCTTCTGCCCATTATTATGGTCACATTTGGGTTAATGGGCTCTGTTGCCGGTCTTGCTGAGGAAACATTTGGTTTGTTCCCGGTTTGCATTGCTCTGGCTGTAGCATTGGGATATGATCAAATTGTCGGAGGTGCTATTGTATATCTGGCCGTTTTTACCGGCTTCGCTTCTGCTACATTTAACCCGTTTACCCTTGGTGTTGCGCAGTCCATTGCCGACGTTCCCCTTTATTCCGGGCTGGGTTTTCGATTGATCTGCTGGATTGTATTTATGACAATTCTGATACTCTATGTTATGCGCTACGCAGATAAAATCAAAAAGGATCCAGCAAAGAGCCTGCTGTACGTGGAAGGTGCTGTATCCAAGCGAAAGCAAGAAACCAATTCCGCAGATGCAAGCCTGACAGCACGCCAGACCCTGTGTTTGGTCCTGTTTTGCATCGTCATGGTGAGTATTGTAGCAGGCGCCATCCTGTTTGGCTGGTACATTGCAGAAATAACAGCCATTTTCCTTGCTGCTGCTATTTTGGCTGGTATCATTTTCGGATGGAGTGCAAACAGAATTGCAGAAAGTTTTGTGGAAATTGGTGCCGAGACCATGTTCAGCATTCTTTGCATTGGCCTCAGCAATGCAATCTGTGGGATTATGGATGCTGGCTGCATTACGGATACCATCGTCCATGGCATGGCCTCTGTTCTTGAAGGTACATCAGGATATCTAAGCGGTATTTTGATGCTGGTAGTACAGAATTTGCTGAACTTTTTCATTCCAAGTGGACCTGGGCAAGCAATGGTGTCAATGCCCATAATGTCTTCACTGGCAGATGTCACAGGCTTGTCAAGGCAATTGTCCGTGCTGGCATTTCAATTTGGTGACGGCTATTCCAACATTTTCTGGCCAACGATGGTTTGCATGATGTGCGGAATTATGAAAATTCCCGTTACAAAATGGTACAGGTTCATGGCTCCATTGTTTGGAATCATGGTAATCGCCCAAGTCGTCCTGCTTCTGATTGCAGTGGGAATTGGCTATTGAACTTTTACTTGTAAGGACGTAGGCGTAAGGCAAACCCAGGAGAAGTCTCTGAGAGGGAAGTACAATTACACACCCTGCATCATTTTCACAAAGTACTGTCGGCATTTCAGATTATAAGAATTGTCCGGGGTGCCGTTAAAAACGGTCCCCGGCTTTTCCTGTGTTTTTAGGTAACGCAGGAAGCAAAAACGACCGCTTACAGACAAAAGGTACAAAACTTTGTGGGGAAAGGAGGCGTAATCGCAGTTTATGCCGATAAGTCCCGAAGTCCGCCGGGTTTGGAAAGGCTCCCCAACAAGCATTTTCCGGGCCTTCGTGGAGTAAAAATAGCGAGTGTCTATACTTTCGCCCTGCTTGCCAAGTCTTGTTTTACTCAAATAAACGAGTAACTTTGCTGTTTTGTGACTTGATTCTTCTTCATATGCAGATTAGAATATAGCTATCCCTAACGAAAATCTAACATAGCGTCTGCTATGATGGCATCAAAAAGCATAGGAGGGATAGGCTATGAGAATCCTGCTTGCAGAAGATGAAAAAATGCTTTCCGGGTATATCGCCAAAGGGCTGCAAAACAGCGGTTATGCGGTGGATGCGGTCTATGACGGTGAGGAAGCGCTTTATGAATATGTGGTCAACGATTACGATTTGATTGTGCTGGACTTGAACCTTCCCAAAAAGGACGGCTTGGATGTTCTGCGGGAGATTCGCCAAAGGGATGCGGATATCAAAATACTGATTCTCTCTGCCCGGAGCAGCGTGGATGACCGTATCCTTGGCCTGGACGAGGGAGCCAACGATTATTTGGTAAAGCCCTTTGACTTTGGGGAGCTGGAGGCACGCATCCGCAATCTGCTGCGGCGCGAATTTTCTCAGGTGCCCACTGCCGTTTCGTTGGGGCGGCTCCGCCTGGATACCAAGACAAAGCAGGTATCGTATAATGGCACGGAAATCAGTCTCACCCGGAAGGAATACGGGATTCTGGAATATCTGATGCTCCATAAAAATCAAGTGGTCAGTGCCGAGGAAGTGACGGAGCACGTGTGGAACAACGAGTTTGACCCCTTTTCCAACACCTTCCGCTACCACATCCACAGTCTGAAAAAGAAGCTGTTTACCGCCTCGAACCTGGACTGCATCAAAACGGTTCGCGGGCAGGGGTATCGGATGGAGGACAATCTATGAAAAGACTGACGCTCCAATGGAGAATCACCCTGCTGACGGCGCTGGTGCTGGCCGCCTGCTCCATCGCCCTGACTGCCGCCTCCATTGTCAATGCGGACCGTGCCTTTGTCCCCCTCCTTGAGCTGCCTATGAAAACGGTGGAGGCAACGGCGCCGCCGACGAGCATGGTGGTTGCGGGGGTGGAATCCACCCCCGCCCAGCTGGCGAAGCAGCAATTCAGCCTTTCCAGCATTTTGTTCTGCGTGGTTGTCACCGCTGCGGGGACAACGGCGGCCTATCTTCTGGCCGGGAAGGCCCTTCGTCCGCTGCGGGAGCTGACAAATGCAGTGGAAGCAGTCAATGAAAAGAACCTCTCCCATCCCCTGCCCACAGCCGCCGCCCAGGATGAGGTTGGAATTCTGACTGCGAACTTTAACAGGATGCTCCACCGCCTGGACGATGCTTTCCTGCGGCAGAAGCGATTTACCGCCAACGCCGCCCATGAGCTGAAAACGCCCTTAGCTACCCTGAAAACAGGGGTGCAGGTGTTAAAGGCGGACCGGTCTGCCAGCCTGACAGACTATCAGGACCATGCAGAAAAAACGCTGCACAGCGTTGACCGGCTGTCCCGGATTGTGGATGACCTGCTCCTGCTGGCTTCCGCCAGCGATACTGCCAGACATGACCGGGAAGAAGTCATGCTGGAGCCTTTGTTTGAGGCAATCCAGGATGAGCTTGTGTTTCAGCTGGAGTCCCGCCGCATCACCTGCACGGCAGAGTGCGGCGAGCTGACCGTCACGGGAAACCCAGCCTTTCTGTATCGGATATTTTTCAATCTGATGGAAAATGCCTGCAAATACGGCCATGACGGCGGACATATCTGGATTCATGCGGCAAGGCAGGGAAACCGGGTGTCCGTTTTGGTGCAGGATGACGGGCCGGGAATTTCCCCGGAGCATCTGCCCTATATTTTTGATGCCTTCTACCGGGTGGATAAATCCCGTTCCCGGGAAATGGGCGGTTCCGGATTGGGACTGTCGCTGGTAAAGACCATGGTTGAGGCGGAGGGCGGCAGTATCACTGCCCAAAGTGACGGTACAACCGGGACTTCTTTCGTGGTGACACTTCCGGTATAATATGCGAACAGGAGGCGAGTTTTTTCTCGCCTCCTGTTTTCTGTCCTAGGGAACCTCTGAATCAATCGTCTGCGGCTGGACAGCGGGTCTTTTGCCCCGGCTGTGCAGGATGAAAAGTGGGAAATACATCCAGTATTCCACCACTTTTCATCCCTTCATCCAGGCCAAAATCCCTCGCTGCCAGCTCTTGCCGATTGAATCAGCGGTTCCCTAACAAAAATCTAACATTGGATTTGCTATGATGTCCCTGTCAACCGGCAATGCCGGAAAATAGAACTTTTCATTGACCAAGGAGGCAAATCTATGAAACGAAAAATAGTTACCCTGATTTTGGCTGCCACAATGCTGCTCAGTTTGGCCGCCTGTTCTGCGCCCGGCAATACCGGCGGTTCCCAAAGCGGCGCTGATGCCCCTGCGGAGGGGGAGATGATGGCGGCTTCCGTGGGCTCGCCCGTCAACATGGAGCCGGCGGTGGAGAACACCTTTCCCTATCTGGGCGTTACCATCCGCTATCCGGAGGCGCTGCGAAACGCCGTTCTGGACAACCTTGTTTTCATGACACCCTTTGAAGATGTAGAGTACACGGATTTGAAGGATTCCGCTGTGATTCCCATGGACTGGCGGCCCACACCGGAGCACACCCTCCTGCACAGCGGCGGCATCGAGTTTCTGTATGTCCCCCAGCAGATGCAGAGTCAGACGCCTCACGCAGGCATGAAGGACCTCATGTCCTACGATGAGTTCCAGGTATGGGTGAAGGACACCCATCCGATGGCCCGCCTGGGGATGTATCGAAAAGCAGACTTCCGGGAGGAGCTTCTCCGCGAAACCGGCTATGCTGAACATGAACTGCTGACGGAAAGCGGCGAGTACCTGTTCTATCTGAGCAGCAATCCCGTTTCCGACGATGCTTCTCAGGAGGAAAAGGACCTCTTTGCCGCCCTGGATGGATTGAAGGAAGGACTTGTGATTTTCGACCCCCGACCCGTAGATGATTCCTATTTTGGAATCACCACGCCGGAGGTAATTGAAATTTCCCATGTGGGCGACTTTTCCACCGAAACATTGGAGGGAGAAACCATCGACCAGGGGATTTTCTCCAACAAAAAACTGACCATGATTAACGCCTGGACAACCTGGTGCGGTGCCTGCATCGAGGAAATGCCCGATTTGGAGGCGCTTTCCAAGGAGCTGGAAAACAGTGATGCACAGGTCATCAGCATTGTCTGCGACACCTACGATGCCAGAGATGGCGTGAACGAGGAACTGCTGGAGCTGGCTCAGCGGATTCAGGAGCGCACAGGTGTTACGTTCCCCACGCTGATTCCCGACGATTCACTGAAAGACGGGCTGCTTCAGGGCATCCTCGGCTATCCGACCACCTGGTTTGTGGACGAAAAAGGAACTGTCATCGGCGAGCCGGTTCTCGGCTCTCATTCAAAGGACGAGTGGATGGCGCTGATTGAAGAACGCATGGCGGAGGCAGCGAAATGAGAAAGAGAACAGAAACGCTTCTTCCTCTGGTACTCCTGGCAGCCGGGGTGCTTTGTATGTGCTTAGGCGCATACAGAGGCGAGGTAACAACCATGTTTGAAAAAGCAATCAACATCTGTTTGGAGTGTATCGGCATTGGGTAAGAAAAAAGGATTTCGTCATTTACGCACCTGCGTCCAAGCTGCGTGGACATTTTTGAGTAACTGCTACGCCGTGGGCTTTGCCGAAGGAAAAATCTACACGGGCCCGCTGAAGCATATCTGCTTTCCCGGATTGAACTGCTATTCCTGCCCCGGTGCGGTGGGGGCCTGCCCGATTGGCTCTCTGCAAGCCGTCATGGGAAGCTGGAAGTTCAGCGTCAGTCTTTATGTGGGCGGCTTTTTGATGGTGATTGGCGCTTTGCTGGGGCGGTTTGTCTGCGGCTGGCTGTGCCCCTTTGGGCTGGTGCAGGATGTATGCCACAAAATCCCGTTCTTAAAAAAAATCAACCGTTTCCCAGGGGAGCGGATACTGCGGCATCTCAAATACATGATTTTGCTGGTTTTTGTAATCCTGATGCCCCTGTTTGTGGTGGACATCGTTGGACAGGGCGGCCCGGCCTTTTGCAAATATATCTGTCCCTCCGGCACCTTGCTCGGCGGCATTCCGCTGGTTTTCAAAAATCCGGGCTTGCAGTCCATGGTCGGTTTTCTGTTCCGCTGGAAAGTGGCAATCCTGCTGGTCACATTGTTGGCAGCAATCCTCATTTATCGGCCATTCTGCAAATATGTCTGCCCGCTGGGAGCTGCCTACGCTTTATTGAACCGGGCTTCTTTCTATCGTTTGCGGGTGGATAAAGAAAAATGCGTGAACTGCGGAGCCTGCTCGAAGGTATGCAAAATGGGCGTTGACCCATTGAAAACACCCAACAGCGCCGAGTGCATCCGCTGCGGAGATTGTGCCAAAGCGTGCCCCAAGGATGCAATCCATCTCGGCTTTCGGAACAAGGTGCAAAACGAAAAAACTTCTGTGCAGAAAAAGCAATAGAGCGGTTCTCACTTTGTTCGGGCCGGTCTTTCGAATCCCGGCACAAATGACCAACAATAAAAGGCTGCCCGCAGGCAGCCTTTTATTGTTGGTCGGAGTGTCGGGATTCGAACCCGTTTTTATTTGTCCCAAAAATGTTGGAGCGTATATGTTTTTTGTTTTCCATTACAGTTTTTATTACAGTTTTACTTCTTCCGGTGCTTTCACGCTTGCCAGCCATAATTGTAGCATCTCTGCAACTTTAGAGATGAACTTCCCGTTGCTGGGCTTTTCCCCAATGTCACTAAGTTAGCGACATGATTCCAAAAGACAGTCCCATAACGAACGA
>JAUNPV010000026.1 GCA_030536515.1 Eubacteriales bacterium | reverse complement strand
TCATCCGCCCCAGTGTTGCGACACTGGGGCACCTTCCCCCCGGGGGAAGGTATTGCGCTTCGCCAGGACCGCTTTGAAATAACATACCACCCCAATGATTTTTGCCCCGTAGGGCACGGTCACCTGGACGTGCCGTTCTGAGCGTTTAACATAATTCCAACCATGAAAAATGAACCGGGTTTCCTAATTGGAAACCCGGTTGCGGCCCCCTGGGGGGCCGACGGGCGGGTTAATAACCCGCCCCTACAGTGCTATTTTCTTCCCGGCTTCCGCCGGACCTTTGGGGTCACGGTGAATTGGATGGACACGGCGGTCCATTTTTCTATTTGCATTCGGCGCTCCCTGGCGTCCATTTGGTCGGCGATGCGCAAGATTACGTAACCCCATTCCTCCGCTGTCCGCTTGCCGGGGACACGGGTGACGATGTAGGGGCACTGCTGGAATTTCCGCTGGCCGAAGGCACGGGAGAAGGGGGTGATCACCCCCATGGCCAGGGCGTAGGGGGCCAGGTGGAAATAGTAGTCCGGGTCGTTTTTCAGCAGCCGGTCGATGTGCTCCTTGGGCAGGCGCTTCATGTAGCGGCGCAGACCCAGGACCTGGCCGGCATCGCTGCGGCCCAGCTCGCTGCGGCGGCCGCCGTAGGCTGCCGGGTAGCCCAGCAGGAATTCTCCCACCACACAGGCCAGGGGAATCCAAACCTGACCCGCCAGAAAACCCAGGATAATCCAGAGAAGCATGGACACAAATCCAATTTTCATAGGCATTTTGCCCCGGAGGTGGGTCCGGTATGCCATGCTGAGAATCAGCCAGCCGGTGACGGCTCCCAGCACTCCCAGAATGACGCTGAGCAAAATCCGCAGCACCGGAATCAGGGTGATGTTGGCGGCCAGGCAGATGCCGCAGAACACCATGCTGCCGCAGCACAGGCCCTGGTAGAGATAGCGGCTGCCAGAGCTTGTCTTGTGCATATTCCGCTCGCTGGGCACCGTGCCCTTGACCCGACTGCACAGTCGGGCATACTGAACGCCGGTGGCGTCCACCACCCGGCGATTGCCGAACAGGGCTTTAAATATCTTGTTTTCAATGGGGCTGCGCTCGTTGCCCATGTCCATCCGCTTGTGCAGCAGCACCCGGTCCCCCTCGTCCAGGGAGATGAGGATGTAGCCCAGCTGGGCCCAGGAGAACACCATGGCGGTCAAATCCACCCCCGCCAGGGTCAGCCGGCACCCCAGCTCGCCGGCGGTGATGCCCTCAGGAGGCGTGGAGGTCTGGCTGGGAATCAGAGGCCGGGTCCGCAGGAACAGCAGCCAGTACAGCAGGGCCAGACCGGCGCACACAGCCATGGGGATGATTTCCGGGTTACCCTCCCGGAAGTCCATGCTGATGGTTGGGAACATGGACTGGGGCACGAACATGGTCATCAGCACCCCATCGTGGTCGTTGAGCCGGACCTTGCTGGAGCCGATAATCTGGTTGCCGTTGGGGGGCAGCACCTCCAGGTCCGAGCCGAAGCTCTCCTGGCGGAAGGTGGAGGTGAAGTCCGGCCGGTCGGTCATGTTGCCGTTGGGCATCACGATGATGAACGACAGCTGCTCCACCGGGAATGTAAAGCCGTTCAGCAGGGGAAGCTGGAGCTGAAGCCGCCGCTTGCCGCTGCCGGCCACGGGGTTTCCCTGGGCGTCGGTAGCGTCGGTGGCCTCGGTCTGGCCCTCCTCCAGCTCCACCACCTTCACCACGTCGGTGACGGTGTACTCAAACCGGAGGGACAGTTCGCCAATGTAGTCCTTGGCGATTTTGCTGATGTCCACCAGCACGGCGGCGTCGGTTTTGGAGGTGGACACGGGGGAGCCGTTCATGGTGATGCCCTTGGCCGTGGGGGGCAGGGGGAAGGTCAGGTCCGGGTAGCTGCCCTCTAAGCGCAGCAGCACGGTCATGGTGACAAGGCAGTCGCCCTCGGAGCTGACGGTGGCCAGCACATCCACCTTGCTGGCGCTGCTCTCCGCCTGCGCCTGCATGGGCACAAGACACGCAAGCAACACCAGCACCGTCAAAAACGCCGCAATCCGCCTCAAACAGACCCCTCCTTTTTATACAAATTTTTAATAAAACGATTTATCGTTTTATTAGGCGGCTTTTTGCCGCCTAATCGCCGAAGGCGATAAAAAATGAAGTCAATACATTTCTTTGGGGCGTTGCGGGGAACTAAGAAAAACTTGTTTTTCTTAGTTCGGCGGAAAGCCCCCAGCCGTTAGGCTGGATAATAAAAATCTTCTTAAAGATTTTTATTAAGAAATAGGATTACTCTATAGATTTTGTTATTTTACCATGAACAGAGGAAAAAAGCAAGGGAAGAAATTTGTAGGGGGAAAAGTATTGCATACACCGTAGGGCCCGGCATCCTTGACGGGCCGCTGCCGGAACGGCACGTCCAGGAGGCCGTGCCCTACGGGTGCAATCGGGGGGCGGGGCGTATCATTGAGAACCGTTCCCGGCGGAGCGACAATACCTTCCCCCGGGGGGAAGGTGCCCCAGTGTCGCAACACTGGGGCGGATGAGGAATGCGGGAGATAATCTTAACTGTTGTATCGGTTCGTGCTTGCTGGCAGGTATCATTTACCGTTCAGCAGGCACGGACGTTTCTATCATCCAAGGTTGCCGCCCGCATTCCTCATCCGTCACGGCTTACGCCGTGCCACCTAGTACTTTAAGGAGCGATTGCCACCGGCAATCGTTCTATTTTCATCTGCTGCGCAGAGCACCACCCCCGGGGGAAGGTTTTTATGGCTTCGCCACCTATTCAAATTCATCGGCGAAGCCGATACCTCACTTCTTCACTATTCACTATTACTTCTTCACTATTTTTTCAACTGTCGCCATCCCTCATCCGCCCCAGTGTGCGCACTGGGGCACCTTCCCCCCGGGGGAAGGTATTGGGTGCGCCGCCGTAGGGTTGTCCCAAAATTTCCCCTGCACTGCGTTACCGAGCCACCCCCAGCGGCGGAGGGACGACACACCGGGTCCGTCACGCATCAGCCGCCTGCCCTTTTTTTCAAAATTTATAAAATAGATACAGACAACGGGGCAAAACTGTGCTATACTATTATAATCTATGATTATCAATGCAACAAGGAGGGAATTTCCTTTGAAATATTGGTTTGGTTATCTCACGGCTGCCATTTTTGGGGCCATTACCTGGGTGCTGATGGAGTTTGGGGAGCGGTTTTCTTCGCTGGTGGACATGGTCTACCCCTATGTCATCCGGACCCTCCAGGGGATTCTGGCCCAGTGGACCGGGGCGGTGGCCTTTCCCGTGTGGCAGCTGCTGGCGCTGGTGCTGGGGGTGCTGATTCTGGCCAGCTTTGTGCTGATGATTGCCCTGAAATGGAACCCCATCGAGTGGTTCGGCTGGGTGCTGGCGGTGTTTGCGGGCATTTATCTGCTGCACACCGGGATGTGGGGCCTGAATTACTACGCCGGGACCCTGGCCCAGGACCTGCGGCTGGAGACCTCCACCTATACCCTGGAGGAGCTCACTGAGGCCACGGAGTACTACCGGGACCAGGCCAACGCCCTGGCCAAAACCGCCCAGCGGGGCAACGGAAGCTCCAACGTCCAGTTCGAGGAGTTTGAGGTCCTGGCCGCCAAGGCCGGGGACGGCTTCAAAAGCCTGACCTATGACTACCACTACCCCGTGTTCGCCGGGTCCACCCTGCCGGTGAAAAAGCTGGGCTGGGCGGATATGTACACCTCCATGGGCATCACCGGCTTCACCTTCGGCATCACCGGCGAGGCCGCCGTGAATCCCCAGATTCCGGACATCTCCCTGCCCTTTACCATGTGCCACGAAATGGCCCACCGGATGTGCATTGCCAACGAGCGGGATGCCAATTTTGCGGGCTTTCTGGCCTGCTCCGCCAATCCGGACCCCCAGTTCCGGTATTCCGGCTACTTTATGGCCTTCCGGTACTGCTTCAACGCCCTGAACCGGGTCAGCGGCCAGCAGGCTGCCGCCGCCGTGGCCCGGGTGAAGGACGGCATCAGCCAGGAGCTCCAATTCGACATGGACTACTATGACCGCTTCTTCGCCGACCGGCGGGACCAGGGTGCCGCCAGCCTGGCCGACACCGTCAACGATACCTATTTGAAAACCAGCGGCGACAAGGAGGGCATCGCCTCCTACAGCGCCGTGTACGACCTTCTGGTGAACTGGCACATCCAGACCGTGGTGCTGCCGGAGGTCTCCGTGGAGCAGTCCCCCTTTGACCCCTACGACGAGAGCCAGGTGGATTTGAGCGGCAACGTCAACGCAAGAGGTTAAGCTATGAAAAACACCTTAAAAGCTGGGCTTCCCCAGGTTAATTTGGAGCTTTCCGAGGAAATTCTGAACAAATTGGTAGCCTTCGGCCAGGCGGTGGTGAAGCAGAACGAGGTGATGAACCTCACCGCCATCACCGAGGATGCCGCCGTGGCACGGCTTCACCTGCTGGACAGCCTGACGGTGCTGACCGCCGCCGATTTAAAGGGCAAAACCCTCATCGACGTGGGCTGCGGGGCAGGCTTCCCCGGTGTGCCCCTGGCCATTGCCTGCCCGGACTGCCGTGTGACCCTGCTGGACAGCCTGGGCAAGCGGATGAAGTGGCTGGAGGAAATTCTCCCTCAGCTGGGCGTGAAGGCCGAATGCGTCACCGCCCGAGCGGAGGAGGCGGTGGCCGACCGCCGTGAGCGCTACGATTTCGCCACCTCCCGGGCCGTGGCCCGCCTGAACATCCTGCTGGAGCTGACGGCCCCCTATGTCAAGGTGGGCGGGGCGGTTCTCGCCATGAAGGGCGCCGCCGCCAAAGAGGAGCTGGCCGAGTGCGGCAATGCCATCAAAAAACTGGGCCTGAAGCTGGAAGAAGTCAAAGAATACCCCATCGACGGCACCTCCCACGCCGTCATCGTCCTGAGAAAGGTCTCCCCCACCCCAAAGCAGTACCCAAGACGGTATGCAAAAATCAAGGCTTGTCCGCTGTAACAATCGGCGAAGCCCCAATACCTTCCCCCGGGGGGAAGGTGGCACGCGAAGCGTGACGGATGAGGGATGGCGTGCACCTGGATTTAGTGAATAGTGAATAGTGAAGAAGTAAGAAGTGTGGTATCGGCTTCGCCGAGATATTTTAATAAGTGGCGAAGCCACACCTCAACTCTTCACTCTTCACTATTACCTCTTCACTCATTCTCAACTGTCGCCATCCCTCATCCGCCCCAGTTTGCGCACTGGGGCACCTTCCCCCCTGGGGAAGGTATTGGGGTGCGGGGGAAGGTATTAGGGTGCGGAGAAGATTTTATAGGTGCAGTTATCCTATTTTGATTTTCAAAAAAATCTCAAAAAGTTGAAATTTCTCCTTTACTTTTGGGAATCCTTGTGATAAGATAGTAAGGCTGGCTATGGGCTGGCAGATTTTACCCGTCGCTCAGTTTGGGGACTTTCACCGGCCTCTTACTTAGCCTCCGGGAACTAT
Source organism: Eubacteriales bacterium (assembly GCA_030536515.1). GTDB lineage: Bacteria > Bacillota > Clostridia > Oscillospirales > Oscillospiraceae > Faecousia. Next base: position 19,099 of record JAUNPV010000026.1, on the reverse strand, counting down.
TTTTGAAAGGTGGATTTTTCCCATGATTATGAAGGACAAGAAGACCCAGGTCATCCTGGACAACGCTACCCACGAGGGCGACACCGGCTCCCCCGAGGTTCAGGTTGCTATCCTGACCGCCCGCATCAACGAGCTGACCGATCACCTGCGTGTGCACAAGCACGACAACCACTCCCGCCGTGGCCTGCTGATGATGGTCGGTAAGCGCCGCAAGATGCTGGACTATCTGGCCAACAAGGACATCAACCGTTACCGTGCTCTGATCGCCAAGCTGGGTATCCGTAAGTAAGAAACTGAGAAGGGCGACTTTAAGTCGCCCTTTTTTCGGATTCTTCCCAAAATATTGCCGCACCCCATCAAACCTTCCCCCGGGGGGAAGGTGGCCGAGCGCAAGCGAGGTCGGAAGAGGAACGGCGATATGTTCCGGTTTGTACGCATGAACGGCGGTGCATACCGGAGTTAAGATTTCGCCGTTCCTCTTCCGTCAAAGTCCCCTCACGGGGCCTTTGCCACCTTCCCCCCGGGGGAAGGTTTTGTCCCGCACATTACGTTTCACAATTTTCGGGAGACCCTTTAGCAGTTGAAAGTGCCGCTAATTCTTAGCGGCAGTTTCAAGTGCTAAACCTCCCGACAAAAAACTTAGGAGGTTTTTCAATGATTACCCGTAAACAGTACCCCAACCACCATGTCTACGAAATGGAAATCGGCGGCCGTCCCTTTACCGTGGAAACCGGTAAGGTGGCAGAGCTGGCCAACGCCGAGTGCATCTGCCGCTACGGCGACACCGTGGTGCTGGTCACCTGCACCTGCAACCCCATCCCCAAGGCCGGCATCGACTACTTCCCTCTGACCATCGAGTTTGAGGAGCGGATGTACAGTGTCGGCCGGATTCCCGGCTCCTTCAACCGCCGGGAGGGCAAGCCCTCCGAGCGGGGCATTCTGAACAGCCGCATCATCGACCGGCCCATGCGTCCCCTCTTTGACGAGGAGCTGCGCAACGACACCGTGGTCACCTGCACGGTTCTGGCCAACGACTACGACAACCCTGTGGAAATCGTGGCCTCTCTGGGTGCCTCCATTTCCATCGCCTCCTCCGATGTGCCCTGGAACGGACCCGTCGCCACCACCAACGTGGCCTATCTCAACGGCCAGTATATCATCAACCCCAGTAACGACCAGCGGGAGGCCAGCGAGTGCTTTGTGTGCATCTCCTCCACCTTCGAAAAGGTGGTCATGATTGAGACCGAAGCCAACGAGGCTCCCGAAGCAATCGTCTACGAGTGCATCCGGGTGGCCCACGAGACCAATATGGAGATTGTCAAGTTCATCAACGGTATTGTCGCCGAAATCGGCAAGCCCAAGTTCACCTTCGAGAAGGCCGCCGTCAACCACGAGCTGCTGGATGACCTGATGGCCTACGGCCTTCCTCAGATTGAGTACGCTCTGGACACCGACGACAAGAACGTCCGGGAGGCCCGGCTCACCGCCGCCCGTCTGGACTTCACCGAGAAGTTTGCCGACAAGTATGAGGACTTTGAGACCCACATTGAGGTCTGCCTGTACAAGATGCAGAAGAAGGTGGTCAAGAAGTGGCTGCTCCAGGGCAAGCGTGTGGACGGCCGCGGCATGGACGACATCCGTCCTCTGGATGCCGAGGTGGGCGTGCTGCCCCGGGTCCACGGCTCCGGCCTGTTCTCCCGTGGTCAGACCCAGGTGCTGTCCATCTGCACCCTGAACACCCTGTCCGCCGCCCAGAAGCTGGACACCATCTACCCCGAGGAAAGCAAGCGCTATATCCATCACTACAACTTCCCCTCCTTCTCCACCGGCGAGGCCCGGGCCGCCCGGTCCACCTCCCGCCGGGAAATCGGTCACGGCGCTCTGGCTGAGAAGGCCCTGCTGCCTGTGATTCCCTCTGTGGAGGAGTTCCCCTACGCCATCCGTGTGGTGTCCGAGGTGCTGTCCTCCAACGGCTCCACCTCCCAGGGCTCCATCTGCGGCTCCACCCTGGCGCTGATGGATGCCGGCGTGCCCATCAAGCGGCCTGTGGCCGGGATTTCCTGCGGCCTGATTTCCGACCAGGAGACCGGCGAGTGGAGAACCTTCACCGACATCCAGGGTGTTGAGGACTTCCACGGCGAGATGGACTTCAAGGTGGCCGGTACCTCCGTGGGCATCACCGCCATCCAGATGGACCTGAAGAACAAGGGCCTGACCATGGAAATCGTGGCCGACGCTCTGGAGCGCTGCCGGGTGGCCCGGATGCAGATTCTGAACGAGGTCATGCTCCCCTGCATCCCCGAGCCCCGTGCCGAGGTTTCTGAGTACGCCCCCAAGATGCTTTCTCTTAAGATTCCCGTTGACAAGATTCGGGAGGTCATCGGCTCCGGCGGCAAGACCATCCAGAAAATCTGCGCCGACACCGGCGCCAAGGTGGACATCGACGATGACGGCTCCGTGTTCATCTCCGCTGTGGACTCCGCCGCTGCCTACGCCGCCAAGAAGATGGTGGACGACATCTGCTTCGTCCCCGAGGTGGGCAAGCTGTACTACGGCAAGGTGGTCCGCATTCTGCCCATCGGCGCTTTCGTGGAAATCGCCCCGGGCCACGACGGCATGGTCCACATCTCCAAGCTGGAGAACCGCCGTGTGGAAAAGGTAGAGGACGTGCTGAACCTGGGCGACATGACCTGGGTCAAGTTCATGGGCTTCGACGAAAAGGGCAGAGCCAACTTCAGCCGCAAGGATGCGCTGAAAGAGATTGCCAATCAGTAAGTCGGCTCGGTAACGGACAAATGCAAAATTTTATCCACAGGGTGTAAAAGCCCTGTGGATATTTTTTGCCGCACCCAATACCTTCCCCCGCACCCCAAAAACCTTCCCCCGGGGGGAAGGTGGATTGCCCGAAGGGCAAGACGGATGAGGAATGCGGGCGGTAACTTGATGTGCGGTACAGATACGGGCTTGCTGGCGCATAGAGTATAGCATTCAGCAAGCACCAACGCTTCCGTCATCCAGCCTTGCCGCCCGCATTCCTCATCCGTCACGGCTTGCGCCGTGCCACCTTCCCCCCGGGGGAAGGTTTTTTACCCGCCGCTCTGTATTATTTTGACCACTCAAAAATCCCAGCCCCCACGGACAGCCGCAAGGGCTGTCCCTACGCATAGGGTGTCGTTCCGCCTCTGCCACATTTTGACCGCTCAAAAAAGGAGGGCTTCCGCCCTCCTTTTCTGATTATTTCTTCTTAAACACGCTGCGGACTGTGGAAAATGCGCCCAGGATGGCGAAGCCGTAGATCATCAGCAGGCTGGTGGTGTAGGAGCCGGAATCGAAGGTGTAGTTGTACATCCCGTAGTCAAAGCCGGTGGGCTCCAGGAGCATGGGCACCGCCTGGTAGGCCAGGGAGAAGGAAATACTGTCGCCGGAATCGCCCACGTAGGACATAAAGGAGATGGCGGAGCTGATTTGATTTGCGAAATAGGGAATCACCAGCATGAGCACAAGGCTGATAAAAATGCCCTTTTTCGTCAGCGTGCCGCCCAGCAGCTCGTAGCCTTTCAGAGTGCACACCGCCAGAATCAGGCCGGACAGGGCGGCCACAAAGCCAAGCTGGTCAAAAATGACGATGCTGGCAGCGCCCAGAAGGCTGCCGAGGAACGCCCCGACCACCCCGGCCAGCACATTCTCCCCCTTTCCACCGGCGGCGATCTGGCTGCGGTCAATGGTTGCGCCGCAGAATTCGCACATGGTGGCCTGGTCGTGAATCTCTTTTCTACATTTCGGACATTGCATAGAGGTCCCCTCCTTTTGTATTGTAACAAGATTATGATAGTCTATTTGCAGGAAATTGTCAAATGGGTTTTTGAGAATATGTTCACAGGATGATGTTATCCTGTGGATAGATTTTGGGTACTCCAAAACCTTCCCCCGGGGGGAAGGTGGCACGGCGCAAGCCGTGACGGATGAGGAATGCGGGCGGCAAGGCTGGATGACGGAAGCGTTGGTGCTTGCTGAATGCTATACTCTATGCGCCAGCAAGCCCGTATCTGTACCGCACATCAAGTTACCGCCCGCATTCCTCATCCGTCTTGCCCTTCGGGCAATCCACCTTCCCCCCGGGGGAAGGTTTTTTTCCAGCCGCTCTGTATTATTTTGACCACTCAAAAAGCCCAGCCCCCACGGACAGCCGCAAGGGCTGTCCCTACGCAAGGGGTACGTTGCCGCACACCAATACCCTCCCCTACGGAAAACGAAAAAATATCCACAGGACGTTATCATCCTGTGGATACTTTTTCTGTTTAAGAGGAACGAATCCGTTCCCTGCGGGCTGTATGAAATTTCGTCTGCCGCCAGGGGCTTGGCAGGCGGGCCCTTACTTGACGTTGGAGGTGGAGCGGAGGGTCACGTCGTGGGCGCCGCCTTCGACGATGGACACCGAGGACACCAGGGTGAGCTTGGCCTCCCGCTGGAGGTCGGGGATGGTGGTCACGCCCACGTTGCACATGGTGGAGCGGACCTTGTAAAGAGAGCCTTCCACGTTGTCGTGGAGGGAGCCGGCGTAGGTGACGTAGGAGTCCACGCCCTCCTCGAAGCTGAGCTTGGTGGAGCCGCCCAGGTCGTAGCGCTGCCAGTTCCGGGCGCGGTTGGAGCCCTCGCCCCAGTATTCCTTCATATAGGCACCGTTGATCATCACCTTGTTGGTGGGGGACTCGTCGAAGCGGGCGAAGTACCGGCCCAGCATCAGGAAATCAGCGCCCATGGCCAGGGCCAGGGTCATGTGGTAATCGTGGACGATGCCGCCGTCGGAGCAGATGGGCACGTAAATGCCGGTCTGGAGGAAGTATTCGTCCCGGGCTGCAGCCACCTCAATCAGAGCGGTGGCCTGGCCTCTGCCGATGCCCTTGGTCTCCCGGGTGATGCAGATGGAGCCGCCGCCGATGCCCACCTTCACGAAGTCCGCACCGGCCTTAGCAAGGAACATAAAGCCGTCCCGGTCCACCACGTTGCCTGCGCCGATTTTCACGCTGTCGCCGTAGGTGTCCCGGACCCACTTGATGGTCTTTTCCTGCCAGCAGGTGTAGCCCTCGGAGGAGTCGATGACGAACACGTCCGCACCGGCCTCCAGCAGGGCGGGAATCCGGGTGGCATAGTCCCGGGTATTGATGCCTGCGCCCACCAGATAGCGCTTCTCGCTGTCCAGCAGCTCCTGGGGGTTGGCCTTGTGGGAGGCGTAGTCCTTCCGGAAGACGAAGTACATCAGGTGGTCGCTGTCATCCACGATGGGAAGGGAGTTGAGCTTGTGGTCCCAGATGATGTCGTTGGCTTCCTTCAGGGTGGTTTCGGCGGGGGCGGTGATGAGCTTAGCCCGGGGGGTCATGAAGTCGGCCACCTTGTCGGTGGGCTCCATCCGGGAGACCCGGTAGTCACGGCTGGTGACGATGCCGAGTAAGCGGCCGTTGGGGGTGCCGTCCTCGGTGATGGCCACGGTGGAGAAGCCGTTACGGGCCTTCAGGGCCAGCACGTCGGCCAGGGTGGCGTCGGGGGTCAGGTTGGAGGCGGAGGTGACGAAGCCGGCCTTGTAGCCCTTGACCCGGGCCACCATTTTGGCCTGGTTTTCAATGGTCTGAGAGCCGAAGATGAAGCTGATGCCGCCCTCCTTTGCCAGGGCGATGGCCAGGGTGTCGTTGGAAACGGACTGCATGACGGCGGAGGTCAGGGGGACATTCAGGGAGATGGCGGGTTCTTCCACGCCCTTGCGGTACTTTACCAGCGGGGTCTTGAGGCTCACACGGTCAGGAATGCACTCCTCGGACGTATAGCCGGGAATAAGCAGGTACTCGCTGAAGGTGTGGCTGGGTTCGGGATAGTAGTAAGCCATTGGGGTATTCCTCCTGTTTTTAATGTGGTTTATATGTGAATTTAAGTGTTTAACAACATAATGCAGCATTTTGCGTAGGGACAGCCCTTGCGGCTGTCCGTCCATTTTCTCTCGAAAATGGTGGCATTCCCAGAGGGAATGACCGGGAGGGGGCAAGCCCCTCCCCTACAGGGTTTGTGCAATTTTTCAGCCGTACTGCTTTACCGGGTTGTACCATGCGGAACGGATAAATCCGTTCCCTACGGGTGCTTTCTGTCATAATGTCTGCCCGTCCCCTGCGTCCAGAATCTCCTTGACCTCTTTTCCGTCGCCGGAGAGGTTTTTGAAATTGCCCAGGATTTCGCTGACCGGGTGGACGATGGCGAAGGTGTAGGGGTAGCGGTGGATGATGTTTGTCAGGGCGGCGGCCTGGGTTTTGTTGATGACACACAGCAGCACATTTGTCTGCTTGCCCTTGTACATTCCCTTGCCGGGAATCAGGGTGGTGGAGTGGTGGAGCTTATCGATAATCTCCCGGGAGATTTCGTTGGGGTAGTCGGTGATAATCTGGAAGCAGATAGCCGAGCGGCCGCTTTTCATCAGCCGTTCGCCTACAGTGGTGGACATGAAGCTGTACAAAATGCACAGAATCACCGGCTCCATTTGGAAATCATACACAAAATAGCTGGCGGCGGCGATGCAGGCGTTCATGGTGAAAATCATGCCGAACACGCTTTTCTGGGGGCTGTGCTTGTGGATAATGGCGGAGATGAAGTCGGTGCCGCCGGTGTAGGCGCTGGCCCGGACCAGGATGGAGTAGACATAGCCCTGAATCACACCGGCCACCAGAGGCCCCAGAATCTTGCTGGTGCCGTTATCCGTGGCGTAGGCAAAGGCGCTCAAATCCACATAATCCAGCGCCAGCAGACCCACAGAGAAGGTCACCACATACACCATGCTCCGCAGGGCCACGGGCTTGCTGACCTCGGCATAGCACCACAGGGCCAGCGGCACGTTGATGAAAAGGCTCATATAGCCCACCTTGAAGCCCGTCAGGTGCTGTATCATGGTGCAGATACCGTTGAGCCCCGAGGGGGCGAACTGGTTGGGAAAGACAAAAAGCTGATAATTGACAGCAGCAACCAGGGCCACAAAGGCAATAACCAGGTAAGTCCAAACCTTTTTCGCATAATTCATAACACAAGCTCCTAATGGGGATAGTGGCAGAAAATACCCTTTTCTTAATAGCTAATTCTAACATGGTTTTTTTCCCGGGTCAAGCCGCAAAATGACGAATTTATTTTCACATTCCACCAGAAATTGTAAAAAGTATGCACCACGCCCATGCGGCAGGGCCGCCGACCAATGCGTGAAGGACCCGGCCGGGAGTCGCCCCACCGCTGGGGGTAACCCGATAACGCAGTGCGGGGGAAATTTTGGGACAACCTTTCCCGCCCCCCCCCAATACCTTCCCCCGGGGGGAAGGTGCCCCAGTGTCGCAACACTGGGGCGGATGAGGGATGGCGTGCACTTGGATTTCGTGAATAGTGAAGAGTGAAGAAGTAAGAAGTGTGGTATCGGCTTCGCCGATGATTTTAAATAAGTGGCGAAGCCACACCTCAACTATTCACTATTACCTCTTCACTCATTTTCACCTGTCGCCATCCCTCATCCGTCACGGCTTACGCCGTGCCACCTTCCCCCCGGGGGAAGGTATTGGGGGGGCACACCGCCCTACGGTGCTCCCCTATCAAATTTGACCAGAAAAGCTCACAGTTTTATCCACATATTTTCCACAACTTTGTATGTTTCCTTTCACAAAAATGCCTTGTTTTTTATGTGGAAATGTGATAAAATTTAGGGTGAAAAACTATGCTCAGAAACAGATGATTTTTTCCCTTTGCAGACTCTGAGAAAGACAGGAAAGGAGCCGCTTTTTATGTATTCTTCTGCCTACGTTTGGGCAAAAGTTCTGTCCTATATGGAGGAACGGCTGACATCCACCACCGTTTCGGCCTGGTTTGACGACGCTGAGGTGGTGGAGCTCAACGAGGAAAATCTGATTCTCTATTCCCCCTCGGATTTCCGCCGTGAAATCATCCGCCGCCGGTGCACCGACTATGTCCAGGATGCGCTGAAGGAGATTTTCAACTCCGACGCCAAGCTGCTGGTGTTCGGCGACGAGGAGATGGCCGCCCGGAAATCCAAGGTCAACAGCCACACGTCCATGGACTTCAATCCCCAGTTTACATTTGACAATTTTGTGGTAGGTCCCTCCAACCGCTTCGCCCATTCCGCCGCCATTGCGGTTTCCAAGACCCCGGGCCAGGTGTACAATCCCCTGTTCATCTACGGCCCTCCCGGCCTGGGCAAGACCCACCTGCTCTACGCCATTGCCAACGGCATCCGGAAGGAAAATCCCAGCGCCAACATTGTCTACATCAAGGGCGACCAGTTCACCAATGAGCTGATTGACGCCATTAAAAGCGGTAAAAATATCGAATTCCGCAGCAAATACCGGGAAGCTGACTTGTTTCTCGTGGATGATATTCAGTTTATCGCCGGTAAGGAATCCACCCAGGAGGAGTTTTTCCACACCTTCAACAAGCTCTACGAGGAGCACAAGCAGATTGTCCTCACCTCCGACCGGAAGCCCGACGATATGCTCACCCTGGAGGAGCGGCTGCGCAGCCGGTTCCTGTGGGGCCTGATTGCCGACATCAACCCCCCCGACTACGAGACCAGAATGGCCATTATCAAAAACAAGGCCAATCAGCTGGGCCTTCATCTGGACGACGATGTATGCAACTATATTGCTGTGAACATCACCAACAACGTCCGGCAGATTGAGGGCACGGTGAAAAAAATCCTGGCCTGCCGGGACCTGAACAACATGAGCCTGGACTTAAACAGCGTCTCCCGGGTCATCGGCGATATGTTCAAAAACGAGGGCAGCGCCCTGCCCACGCCGCCGCTGATTATCAGCCAGGTGTGCAAATTCTACAACGTGGACGAGTCCGTCCTCCGGGGCACCCAGAAAAACAAGGGCACCGCCGAGGCCCGCCAGGTGGCCATGTATCTGATGCGCAAGCTGACCAACCTGTCCCTGCCCGACATCGGCAAGGAATTCGGCCGGGACCACACCACGGTCCTCTACGCCGTGCGCAAGGTGGAGGCCACCCTGAAAAAGGGCAGCTCCACCACAGAAAACAACATCCGCGACATCACCGCCAACATCAACTCCTCCCTCTAGGCGGCAGGGCCGCCGGCCAGTGCGTTACGGACCTTGGTGGTAGACCACATCCTTTGGGGGTCACTCGGTAACGGAGTGCAGCTGAAATTTTGTACAACCCGTAGGAAACGGATTTATCCGTTCCGCAGCGGCAGGGCCGCCGACCGGTGCGTTACGGACCCGGGTGGTAGAACACATCCTTTGGGGGTCACTCGGTAACGGAGTGCGGATGAAATTTTGTACAACCCCTGTAGGGGAGGGTCACTGACCCTCCCGTCGGCCCCCGCCGAGGGGGCCGCAGCCGGGTTTATATAATAGAAGCGCTCAGTCCCGTGGGAATCATTCAAAAATCCTCAATCGGGGGGGAAGCTGTCACCAGTCCGCTTTCCTGGTGACTGATGAGGGATGGCGACAGGCTGGACCCGGTATGCACTACCGTCAAATGGTACAAGCCATAACTGCACGCCATCCCTCATCCGACCTCGCTGACGCTCGGCCACCTATTAAATTGAGGTATGGTTGCCACCGGCAACCATTGGTATTTTTATCTGCTGCGCAGAGCACCGCCCCCGGGGGAAGGTATTGGGTGCTTCGCCGGGTGTCCTCTGTTGCTCTGAAAAATTATCCACAGAGGCTGTGGAATGTGGAAAACTTTTCTGTGGATAAGCGGGGCGAAAAAATTCTTCCACAGAGGCTGTGGAAAACGGGGCAATTACCCACATCTGCCTGTGGATAAAAAGGCGTTGGAACGCCTGGGGAAATCCCACTTCTCCACATAAGTTTTCCCTACTGTTCCTGTTACTACCTAAACCTATGAAAGAGATATCTTTCTATTATCATTTAACAAGAAAGGAACCAAGCTATGCGTTTTACCTGTGAAAAAAATATGCTGGTGACGGGGCTGAATATTGCCGGCCGCACCGTGGCCCAAAAGAGCAGCTTGTCTGTCATTGAGGGCATCCTCTGCAAGGCCGGGCTGAGCCTGCACCTGACCGGCTATAATATGGAAACCGCCATCACCTACCAGATTGAGGCTGAGGTATCCGACCCCGGCGAGTGCATTCTGCCGGCCAAGCTGTTCGGCGATATCATCCGGCGGCTGCCCGAGGGGCCGGTGACCGTGGTGGTGGACGAGACCTACAAGGTGTCCATTCGCTCCGGCTACGCTTCCTTTACCATTTCCGCCGAGTCCAGCGAGGACTACCCGGACCTGCCCGATGTCAACGAAGGCCGGGCTATCCGGATTCCCCAGAATCAGCTGAAGGATATGATTTCCGGCACCATCTTCGCCGTGTCCGAAAACCAGGGCCGCCCCATTCACACCGGCGTCAAGTTTGAGGTCACCAACGATTCCATCACCGCCATTGCCGTGGACGGCTTCCGGCTGGCCCGGCGGACCTACCATCCCCAGGAGGGCACCGGCCGGGAGCTGAGCTTTGTGGTTCCCGCCCAGGGCCTGAAGGAGGTGGAGAAAATCCTGGTGGACAGCGATGAGGAGGCCTCCTTCACCCTGGGCCCCAAGCACATCCTCTACCAGGTGGGAAACGCCACCCTGGTCTGCCGTCTGCTGGACGGAGAATTTTTGGACTGGCGGCGGGTGGTCCCCACGGGCTGCCCCATCAAGCTGGTGGCAAATGTTTCCGATTTGGCATCCTCTGTCGAGCGGGTCGGTCTGATTGTGTCCGAAAAGTACAAAAGCCCCGTCCGCTGCGTCTTCTCCAACCAGGAGCTGCTCATGCGGACCAACACCACCATCGGCGCTGCCGAGGACCGCTGCTCTCTGGCCGGCGACGGCAAGGAGCTGGAAATCGGCTTCAACGTCCGCTACCTGGCCGACGCTCTGCGGGTGATTCCCTCCGACGAGGTGACCTTAGAGCTGACCAACGGCCTGAGCCCCATCGTCCTGACCCCCGTAGACGACAAGGAGGACTTCGCCTACATGGTCCTGCCGGTGAGAATTAAGAACAGCTGATTGTAGGGAACGGATTTATCCGTTCCGCTATGAACAGGTTGCATTCTGCGTAGGGACAGCCCTTGCGGCTGTCCGCAGCGGGATGGTGCAATCCCATCCTGACCCAGTGCCCGGAAACGGAACGGATAAATCCGTTCCCTACGGGTGGCGTATTTTCCCATAGGAAAGGAAAATTTTATTTATGAAAGTCGTTGTGAAAAAGAAGGGAGAGGCCATTCCCGTGGCGATCTCCACGGAATTTATCAAGCTCCAGGATGCCATGAAGCTGGCCAATGCGGTGGGCTCCGGCGGCGAGGCCAAGGTTTTGATTCTGGACGAGCAGGTCCAGGTCAACGGTGAAAAATGCACCATGCGGGGCAAAAAGCTCCGGCCCGGGGACAGCTTTGCCTTTTCCGGTCAGGAATACCGGATTATTCAGGCATGAATTTACGGCTTTTGGAGCTTCGCTCCTTCCGCAATTACCGGGAGGCGGCGGTGGAATTTGACCCCGGGGTCAATCTGATTGTGGGGGACAACGCCCAGGGCAAGACCAATCTGCTGGAGGCCGTTTCCTACCTTGGCAGCGGCAAGAGCTTCCGGGCCCAGAAAACTGCGGAAATGATTCGCTTTGGCGGAGAATTCGCGGAAATCCAGGGGAAAATCTTCGCCCAGGAGCGGGAGCAGAGCCTGCGTTTTCTGCTGTTCCCCGGCGCGCGGCCCCGGCAGATGTTCCGCAACGGCGCCCGGAAAAAGAGCCTTTCCGACCTTGCCGGGGTGCTTCCGTCGGTGCTGTTCTGCCCGGAGGACCTGCTGGTGCTGAAAATGGGAGCCGCCCAGCGGCGGCGGTTCGGGGACTCGGCGTTATGTCAACTGCGCCCCAACTACGACGCCGCCCTGACGGAGTACCACCGGATTCTGGACCAGAAAAGCCGGATTTTGAAGGACCGGCTGGAAAACCCCGCCGTGGCCGCCATTTTGCCGGAGTACAACCTGCGGCTGTGCCAGGTGGGGGCATTGCTGATTTCCTACCGGGCCCGGTTTTACGAGGGCCTGGGGAAGGCGGCGGCAAGCTACCACGGCCAGTTTTCCGGAGGAAGCGAGGAATTTTTGCTGGAATACAGGACGGTTTCCACGGTAACGGACCCCTTTGCCCCGGTAAAAGTTTTGACAGACCAGCTCCTCGACCATCTGGAACGCCACAGCCGGGCGGAGCTGGAAACCGCCCAGTGCCTGACGGGGCCCCACAAGGACGATTTTTCCGTGTCCCTTTCCGGCATCGACCTGAAGGCCTACGGCTCCCAGGGCCAGACCCGGACGGCGGCCATTTCCCTGAAGCTGGCCCAGCGGGAGCTGATGGGCCGGGAATTCGGCGAGGAGCCGGTGCTGCTGCTGGACGACGTCCTGTCCGAGCTGGACCCCGGCCGCCAGGACTTCGTCCTCAACCAAATCATGTCCGGCCAGGTCTTCATCACCTGCTGCGAGCCAGGCAGATTCACAAAGCTGGGAAGGACTATTGAAATTAAAAACGGTAGCGTCCTCACATAAAACCTTCCCCCGGGGGGAAGGTGGCCGAGCGTAAGCGAGGTCGGAAGAGGAACGGCGACACGTTACCACTAGCAGGCACTTACGGATACAACATCCGGCCTTACCTCCCGCATTCCTCTTCCGTCACGGCGTAAGCCGTGACACCTTCCCCCCCGGGGGAAGGTTTTATCCCGCATCGGGCCTTGTTACCGAGTAAGCTACAATGGTGGTGGACGACCACCTTTGTACATAACGCATTGGCGGGCGGCCCAGCCGCCTTGGGGAAGGTTTTGGGAATACTGCTAAAATATGGAATATAATCAGAAATTAACAACTCTGGCCCAGAAGCTGCGAAAAAATATGACCATGGAGGAGCGAATTCTCTGGTATCATTATTTGAACAAGCTCCCGGTTCGGTTTCGGCGGCAGTATGTGATTGGCCGGTATATCGTGGATTTTTACTGTCACGAAGCGAGGCTGGTCATTGAACTGGACGGGTCCCAGCACTACATGGGCGATGGGCCGGAGCAGGATGCCAAGCGGACAGAATATTTGAAAGAGCAGGGCCTGCGGGTTTTGCGGTTTGCGAATACAGACGTTCAGAAAAATTTAGCAGGCGTATGTGACAAAATAGACCTTATTCTGATGGAGCAATCCAGAAAAATGATGTAAATTAGATTTGTAAAAGAAACGATCTCCTCCAAAACCTTCCCCCGGGGGGAAGGTGTCACGGCGTAAGCCGTGACGGAAGAGGAATGCGGGACGTAATATGCTGTGTTGTATATGTAAGTACCTGCTGATCGTAACATATCGCCATTCCTCTTCCGTCAAAGTCTGCTGAAGCAGCCTTTGACACCTTCCCCCCGGGGGAAGGTTGAGAGGCGGCAGCAATCTTTGAAAACAGGAGGACAATTCATGTCTGATGAAACGAAAGTAACACAGGAATACGGCGGCAGCCAGATTCAGGTTTTGGAGGGGCTGGAGGCGGTGCGGAAGCGGCCGGGTATGTATATCGGCTCCACCTCCTCCTCGGGCCTGCACCATCTGGTCTATGAAATCGTGGACAACTCCATCGACGAGGCCCTGGCTGGCTACTGCAAGCACATCACCGTCACCATCAACCCCGGCAACACCATCACCGTCACCGACGACGGCCGCGGCATCCCCGTGGACATCCAGCCCCAGACCGGCAAGCCCGCTCTGGAGGTGGTGTTCACCGTGCTCCACGCCGGCGGCAAGTTCGGCGGCGGCGGCTATAAGGTCTCCGGCGGCCTCCACGGCGTGGGCGCTTCCGTGGTCAACGCCCTGTCCGAGTGGCTGATGGTCCGGGTCCACAAGGACGGAAATATCCACGAAATGCGCTTCTCCCGGGGCCACATCACCCAGGAGATGAAAGTGGTGGGGAAAACCGACAAAACCGGCACCGAGGTCACCTTCAAGCCGGACCCGGAGATGTTCGACACCCTCCACTATGAGTACGAAATCCTCCACGAGCGGATGCGGGAGGAGGCCTTCCTGAACGCCGGTCTTTCCATCCAGATTACCGACGACCGGGACGACGAAAAGCAGATTACCGAGACCATGTGCTACGAGGGCGGCATCCGGGAGTTTGCCTCCTGGTGCAACCAGAATAAGACTCCGCTCCACGAGGACGTGATTTATGTCAGCGGCAGCAAGGGGGACGCCTCCGCCGAGGTGGCTATCCAGTATAACGACGGCTACACCGAGTTCATGCAGTCCTTCGCCAACGATGTCCGGACCCCCGAGGGCGGTATGCACGAAACCGGCTTCAAAACCGCCCTGACCCGGGTGCTCAATAACTACGGCCTGAAAACCGGCATCATCAAGGGCGACGACAAGGTCTCGGGCGAGGACTGCCGGGAGGGCATCACCGCCATTATCTCCGTCAAGCTCACCGACGCTCAGTTCGAGGGCCAGACCAAGGCCAAGCTGGGCAACGCCTACATTAGGACTCTGGTTGACCAGATTGTGTCCGACCAGCTGAGTACCTACTTTGAGGAGCACCCCCAGACCGCCAAGGCCATTTTGGACAAGGCCATGATGGCAAACCGGGCCAGAGAGGCCGCCCGGAAGGCCCGGGAATCCATCCGCCGGAAAACCGGCCTGGAATCCGGCCAGATGCCCGACAAGCTCCAGGACTGCAACGAGCGCAACCCCGAGCTGTGCGAGCTGTACATCGTCGAGGGCGACTCCGCCGCAGGCTCCGCCATTCAGGGCCGGGACTCCCGGTTCCAGGCCATTCTCGCCATGTGGGGCAAAATGCTCAACGTGGAAAAGGCCCGGGCGGACAAAATCTACGGCAACGACAAGCTCTACCCCCTGATTGTGGCCATGGGCGCAGGAATTGGCGACGAATTCAACATTGAAAAGCTCCGCTACCACAAAATCATCATCATGTCCGATGCGGACGTGGACGGCGCTCACATCCGGACATTGCTTCTGACCTTCTTCTTCCGGTATATGCGGCCCATGATTGAAAACGGCTACGTCTACTCCGCCGTGCCGCCCCTTTACAAGCTGACCCGGGGCAAGACGGTGAAGGTGGCCTACTCCGACCCCCAGCGGGACGAAATTTCCGCCCAGCTCCGTGCAGACAACCCCAACGCCAAGGTGGACATCTCCCGGTTCAAGGGCCTGGGCGAAATGGACGCCCACGAGCTGTGGGAAACCACCATGGACCCGGAAAAGCGGACCCTGCGCCGCATCACCCTGGAGGATGCCAGAAGGGCCGACGCTATCTTCACTGTTCTCATGGGCGAACAGGTGGAGCCCCGGAAGGAATGGATCGAAAAGAACGCAAAATATGCGGTGAATATTGATATCTAAGATGGCACTACGGCAATAGCTTCCCCCGGGGGGAAGCTGGCACGCCGAAGGCGTGACTGATGAGGGATGGCGACAGCTGAATCAACAGGAGAAGAAAAGTCAATGGAGCACAACCAAAAATTGACAGAACTTGCCCGGAAACTTCGGAAAAATATGACATTGGAGGAGAGAACCCTCTGGTATCATTTCTTAAAAAACCATTCCTTTTCCTTTCGGAGACAAACCGTCATTGGAAATTATATTGTAGATTTTTTCTGCTATCAGGCGAAGCTGGTAATCGAATTGGACGGTTCTCAGCACTATGAACAAACGGGACTGGACAATGATAAAAAACGGACGGAGTATCTGAAACAGCAGGGATTGACCGTGATACGATTCTCTAACGATGACGTAAAACACAATTTAAGAGGTGTTTGTGAGAAAATCAACGACGTGTTAGAGAATTTGAACCACTCTAAGGAATGAACATATCGCCATCCCTCATCCGTCACGCCTACGGCGTGCCACCTTCCCCCCGGGGGAAGGTATTAAGTGCGGCAATCGTTTTCACATGATAAATTGACACAGGAGGTGTCTTATTTGGCACATAATCGAAGCTACAAGCCCGAGGACATTTTGTTCCCGGATCAGCATATTACCGAGTCCAATCTGGTGGACGAGATGGAGAATTCCTACATCGAGTACGCCATGTCGGTCATCGTGGGCCGGGCGCTGCCCGACGTGCGGGACGGACTGAAGCCGGTCCACCGGCGGATTCTTTACACCATGTACGAGTCCGGCCTGACCTCTGACAAGCCCTTCAAAAAATCGGCCACCTGCGTGGGCGACGTGCTGGGCCGGTATCACCCCCACGGCGACGGCTCTGTTTACGACGCCATGGTCCGGCTGGCCCAGAATTTCTCCATGCGCTACTGCCTGGTGGACGGCCACGGCAATTTCGGCTCCGTGGACGGCGACCCCGCCGCTGCCTACCGGTACACCGAGGCCCGACTTTCCAAAATGTCTGCGGAAATGCTCCGGGACATCGACAAGGAGACCGTCAACTGGGACCCCAACTTTGACGAAAGCCGCAAGGAGCCCCGGGTCCTGCCCAGCCGGTTCCCCAACCTGTTGGTCAACGGCTCCTCCGGCATTGCAGTCGGCATGGCCACCAACATCCCGCCCCACAACCTCACCGAGGTTATCAACGCCTGCGTGGCCGTGCTGGATGACGACGAGTGCACCCTGCCGGACCTGATGGAGCATATTTCCGGCCCGGACTTCCCCACCGGCGGCATCATCATGGGCCGCAGCGGCATCCGGGCGGCCTACGCCACCGGCCGTGGTAAAGTCGTGGTCCGTGCCCGGACCGAGTTCGAGGAATTCGGCAAGGACCGGGTCCGCATCATTGTCTCGGAGCTTCCCTACCAGGTCAACAAGCGCCAGCTCATCAAAAACATCGCCGAGCAGGTCAAGGACAAGCGCATCGACGGCATCTCCGACCTCCGGGACGAGACCGACCGCAACGGTATGCGCATGGTCATTGAGCTGAAAAAGGATGCCAACCCCCAGGTGGTGCTGAACACCCTGTTCAAGCAGACCGCCCTGCAGAGTAGCTTCGGCATCATCATGCTGGCCTTGGTGGACGACCAGAAGCAGCCGAAAATCCTGTCCCTGCGGCAGATTCTGGACGAATACCTGAGCCACCAGGAGGAGGTCCTCACCCGCCGGACCCAGTATGACCTGCGCAAGGCCCGGGAGCGTGCCCACCTGTTGGAGGGTCTGCTGATTGCCCAGGACAACATCGACGAGGTTATCCACATCATCCGCTCGGCCTACGACGATGCCAAGCAGCGCCTCATGGACCGGTTCGGTCTGGACGATATCCAGGCCCAGGCCATTTTGGATATGCGGCTGAAGGCCCTCCAGGGTCTGGACCGGGAGAAGCTGCAAAACGAATTTGACGAGCTCCAGGAGCGAATCAAATATCTGCTGAGCCTG
Organism: Eubacteriales bacterium; assembly: GCA_030536515.1. Taxonomy (GTDB): domain Bacteria; phylum Bacillota; class Clostridia; order Oscillospirales; family Oscillospiraceae; genus Faecousia. The sequence continues at coordinate 1,708 of JAUNPV010000026.1, read as the reverse complement.
CTGGAGGACGAAGCCAAGCTCAAGGCCGTCCTCCGGGAGGAGCTCATCGCCATCCGGGACAAGTTCGGCGACGAGCGGAAAACCGAAATCCAGGAGATTGAGGACGAAATCGACATCGAGGACCTCATCGAGGAGGAGACCTGCGCCTTCACCCTGTCCAAGGAGGGCTACATCAAGCGGATGCCCGTGGACACCTACCGGACCCAGAGCCGGGGCGGCCGGGGTGTCAACGCCCAGAATCTGAAGGAGGAGGACTATGTCAAGTCTCTGAACATCGCCTCCACCCATGACCATATTCTGTTCTTCACCGACAACGGCCGGGTCCACGTCCGCAAGGGCTATCAGATTCCCGAGGCCGGCCGCACCGCCCGGGGCACCGCCATTGTCAACGTCCTGCCTCTGGACCCCGGCGAAAGCGTCACCGCCATGGTCATCACCCGGGAGTTTAGCGACCAGGAATACCTGATGATGGTCACCCGGAAGGGCACCGTCAAGCGCATCCCCTTCATCAGTCTGAAAACCAATCGCAAGGGCGGCATCCGGGCCATCACCCTGGAGGAGGACGACCACCTCATCAACGTCATCCGCACCGACGGCGACGACAATATCCTCATCGCCACCTCCCAGGGCATGGCCATCTGCTTCTGCGAAACCGACGTGCGGCCCATGGGCCGGGATGCCGCCGGTGTCCGGGGCATTTCCCTGTCTGAGGGCGACTTTGTGGTGGGCGCCGAGAAGGCCGAGGCCGGAAAGACCCTGCTCACCGTCACCGTCAACGGCTACGGCAAGCGCACAGAGCTGGAGGAATACCTGCGGACCGGCCCCGACGGGGAGAAGGTCCCCCAGGGCCGGGGCGGCAAGGGTCTGAAAAACTACAACATCACCGAAAAAACCGGCAACGTGGCCGGCTGCCGGGTGGTGGGCGAGAACGACGACGTGATGCTCATTGAAAACGGCGGCGTGATCATCCGCATCCCCGCCAGCTCCATCAACGTCTACAAGCGGGATGTCCAGGGCGTTATCGTCATGCGCATCGAGGAGGGCAACGAGGTCGTGAGCGTGGAGCGTGTGGAAAGCATGGAGGAGGAAGCGTGAAAACCGTGACCCTCTACACCGACGGCGCCTGCTCGGGAAACCCCGGCCCCGGGGGCTGGGGGGCCATCCTGGAATGGGGCGGCCACGAAAAGGAGCTGTCCGGCGGCGAAATCTCCACCACCAACAACCGCATGGAGCTAACCGCCGTCATCCGTGGCCTGGAGGCCTTGAAGGAGCCCTGCCAGGTGGAGCTGTACTCCGACTCCAAGTACGTCATCGACGCGCTCACCAAGGGCTGGGCCTGGGGCTGGAAAAAGCGGAACTGGATAAAATCCGACAAAAAGCCTGCCCTGAACCCGGACTTGTGGGAGATTCTCCTGAGTCTGACCCAAAAGCACCAGGTCAACTGCCACTGGGTCAAAGGCCACGCCGAAAACCCCAAAAACAACCGCTGCGACGAGCTGGCAGTTGCCGAGTGGAAAAAGCTGAAATAACAGCATCTCCGTAGGGGCGGGATAATATCCCGCCCGTCGGCGAAGCCGCAGTACATCTCCGTAGGGGCGGGATAGTATCCCGCCCGTCGGCGACGCCGCAGTACATCTCTGTTGGGGCGGGAGCTTATCCCGCCGGGCGGCGACGGCGGGGGACATCGGGGTGGGGGCGGGCGCGGGGC
>JAUNPV010000010.1 GCA_030536515.1 Eubacteriales bacterium | reverse complement strand
TTGCAAAAGTTACGCATACGGCATTTCAATCCACGCTCCCCGTGAGGGGAGCGACGTATGTGGGTTTCTCCGTCCGCTGGTTTAGTCAAGATTTCAATCCACGCTCCCCGTGAGGGGAGCGACCCGTCTGCTTGGGGTCCCCGGAAAAACCGGACTATTTCAATCCACGCTCCCCGTGAGGGGAGCGACGTGAGATATGCTATCGGTTCCTCAAGGCGGGAGTCATTTCAATCCACGCTCCCCGTGAGGGGAGCGACCCGGTACTGGCATTTCATCCGCTCCGCCGTGCAATTTCAATCCACGCTCCCCGTGAGGGGAGCGACCGGAGAGCCTTGCTATTGCATGGGCGATAGCCGACATTTCAATCCACGCTCCCCGTGAGGGGAGCGACTCATGCTAAAAAATAGCAAGTTGCAAAACCTTATTATTTCAATCCACGCTCCCCGTGAGGGGAGCGACGTAATGCGGTAGGTGTCCGTCAGACCCTCAGAGATTTCAATCCACGCTCCCCGTGAGGGGAGCGACTGCTCATTGCGTTTCCTCCCCGGCGGTATGGATATTTCAATCCACGCTCCCCGTGAGGGGAGCGACGAAAAGATGACGATGGTCACGCCTGCCAGAATCAATTTCAATCCACGCTCCCCGTGAGGGGAGCGACCGATATGGTTGTGGCAATGGGCGGCTCGCTGGATATTTCAATCCACGCTCCCCGTGAGGGGAGCGACTGGACTACTGCATCGACCAGGCCAACGACTGGAAATTTCAATCCACGCTCCCCGTGAGGGGAGCGACTTGCGGCTGGAAGCTGTGATAAACGGCTCCCACCGGATTTCAATCCACGCTCCCCGTGAGGGGAGCGACTGGAGAACACCAGCACCGAGGCCATCAGCGTGCAATTTCAATCCACGCTCCCCGTGAGGGGAGCGACATGACGGGTGGTGCAAAATCCTCCGCAGATGGACATTTCAATCCACGCTCCCCGTGAGGGGAGCGACAGCAAAAGTGTACAAAATTGCGACTCACTTTTGCGCAAAGGCACTAATGATTTGAACGATTTTTACAAGTTTCCTGTTGTATAACGGAAAAAACGGGCAGAACAGCGGGTTTTCTCCCTTATTTTCAGTGCGAGCCTCCCGGGCGCACCGTGTCTGTTTCCTGTTCGCATGGCTAGACCATCAGCACGTCCTCCGGCATATAGCCCTGCTTGCAGCCGAAATGCTGAATCTTATTCTCATAATTGCTGCCCAAATAATAAAAGCGAAGGCTGTCGGCTTTGGGGTCCATGATTTTCAGCAGCTTTTCCTGAAGCACACGGCATTGGGCGCTGTCCAGCAGGCATTCAAAAACGGAATTCTGAACCCGCTGGCCATAGTTGACACACTGCCTGGAGATTTGCCGCAGGCGCTTTCGGCCGGCTGCGGTTTCCGTATTGACATCATAGGTGATTACGACCAGCATAGGCAATTCACTTCCATAAAAACGCAGGATAGGCGTCCAAATCGCCCCGGATATACCGGGCAAGCAGCAGGGCCTGGGCGAAGGGAACCATGCCCCAGGGCATCTTTTCGCCGAGATAGGGGTGGGCCAGCTGCTCGGATTTCTTCTCCTGCCAGGCCTTCAGAAAGGTCCTGCGGCCTGCATCCGTCAAAAGGACGGCGCCGCTTTCCATAACCGTAAAGTCCTCGGGAGACAGCATCCGGTTATTCAGCAGGGTGAGCACAAACCGGTCGGCCATGGAAGGGCGCAGCTCCTCCATCAAATCCAGGGCCAGGGACCGTCGGCCTGCCCGGTCCCGGTGCAGAAATCCAACATAGGAATCCAGCCCCACGCTTTCCAGCGCAGAGGCACAGTCGTTGGCAAGCAGGGTATAGGCAAAGGAAAGCAGGGCATTGACCCGGTCCAGAGGCGGCCTGCGGCTGCGGCCCCGAAAACGGAATTCCTCCCTGGGATTCAGAATCATGCTGTCGAAAACGCCAAAGTATGCATTGGCAGCGGCTCCCTCCAGGCCTCTCAGAGAATCAGGCTCGGCTTGGCCCAGAATATCCGGGAGAAGGGCCTTCAGCGCTGCGCTGGCCTCCTTCAGGGGAGCGGTGTCCAAGCGCAGGCTGTGATCACGGCAGGTGCGCTCGATGCTCCAGCGGGCGTTATAGACCTTCCCGAATACCATGGCTGCTGCAATTGGACAGTAAAGATTGGGATCATCTGCGATGCGGTATTGGGCCCGGCGGAGAAGGACATTTCCGTTGCTCTCGCCGCAGACCCGGGCCAGAAAGCGTCCCCGGGGTGAGCAGAAGGCCACAGACACATTCCGCTCTGCGCAGGCCCCCATCAGGGCCGGGGAGGCGCCGGCGTAGGAAAAGGAGATAATACCGATGAGGGTGTGCAGAGGAAAGTGGGCCACGGCCTGCTGCTGGCGGTTCACAACGACGTTTTCCCCGTCAAGGGACAAGTAGGCATCCTCGGAGGTAACAAACAATGTATTCAGCAGATGCTTCATAGTGTGTCCTCCAAATGACTGTTCAAGTAGGACTTTGCCGACTTGGCCCGGAGCATTTTCGGCAGGCACAGGTCCTTCAGCGAGCAGGCGTTGCAGCTTTTGGTGGGCTTGACCCGGGGGGTGTACCCACGCTGAAGATAACCGTGCATTTCCTCCAGAGCGGCCTGGACCTCCCGGCGCAGCTCGCCGGTAAAGGCAATGGGCTCCCGCCGACGGGTCTGCTCGTAGAAAATGGCGCCCTCCGGAATCGTGCAGCACAGCATCTGCTCCAAACACATGGCCTGGGCACAGAGCTGGAGAGCGTCGGCAGCGGTGTGCTGGCCGCACTGCCCGTGCTTATACTCGATGGGGAGGGGCTGCCACAGCCCATCCCGTCCGGCCAGTGGAATGCCGTTTTCGCCCCGGAAATACTCAACCACATCACAGCTGCCAGTGATACCAAGAGAAGGGGAGAAGACCCGGACAGCTCTGGTAATCAGCCGGTCGCCCCGGCGCTCCACAGCCTGCTCGTCATGGGCCCTGGCGTGCTGAATCCTGCCCTCCACGGTGCGAAGGTTTTCTTCCCACAGGTTTTCCACATGAATCAGCGCCCATTGACGGCGGCAGAATTTGAAATGCTGAAGCCCGGACAACTGAAGAAAGTCATCCTCCTTATAGTCCATCTAAAATCTCCGGGGCAAGCCCTGTCAGGGGCTTCAGGGTAATCTGATAATCGCTGGCCGAGCTGGGGACGGCGACGCCCTCTTTCAAAACGGCCTCCACAGAGCGGTGCACCACAGCGGAGGAATACTGGCCATCCTTGCAGCTGTGCTCAAACCAATAGAGCTTCACCACCTCCATGGAGCCCTCCGGCCGGGCAGAGGAGGCGTCGTTGAGGAACAGGGTCCGCAGGCACGCCTTGATAACCTGAGCATCCTCCTGGGTAAAGCCGGTCTTTTCCGCCAGCTGGACATTGATGGAGCCCTTCAGCTTGTACAGACCAAATCGGACAAAATGCTTGGAGCCCATGGTGTCAGACGATTTTTTCTCACCGGGCTCGCCGTTGACGCTTTTGGTGATTTGCATGGACACCACATCCACGGGGTCCAGGCTGACGGCCTGATGGATGGAGACAGGACCGCGGACACCTACAGAGACTCCGCTTTTTTCATTGGACTTAAAGGCAAATACCTGGCCAAAGCTGCGGACATCCAGCCAGGTTTCGCAGGCCTTGGCAGCGTATTCGTCCCGGCTCTTAATCTTTCCCAGGGTGGAGGACGCCCGTTCGCTGAGACTGCCGCAGCCGTCATCGGAGCGGTCATCGCTCTGGACGAAAATTTTCTGCCCCATGTCCTGCATACGATTGCGAATCTTGCGCTTGATGCAGACGTCGGAAATTTCGCCAAGGCCGTTATAGTCGGTCCTGGGGCGGTTGCCATTGAGGGGGTCGCCGTTGGAATTTGCCATTGTGGCGGAAATGAAGGCTACAAAGTCGATTTTATGGTTCAGTACGCTCATGGTTATTCCTCCGTATTGTGGTTCTTTTTATAAAAGTTCTGCCGCTGGCTGTAATAGCCCAGCAGATAAACATCCTCCAGGGGACGGTCCAGCGCCTCACCGCTCTGGGTCAGGGCCGTGACGATTTCGCCGGTCAGCCGCTTGTAATACTGGCGTGAGCCGGGAGAGAGCTGCCTGTAGTAGGGAATCAGCCGCTCCTCCAGAATCCGCCACGCATACAGTGGGCGGCGGGAAAACACCGTTTGCATACGGATGGCGTTGGGTTCCCGGTTTTCGTCGGAATTGTAGGTATCGCGCTCCACCTTTTCTGCGATGGCCAGAAGCCGGCCAAAGAGATAGCTTCTGTTCTTGTTTTTTGCGTCCAGTGGCACAGTCCATTCCTCCCCGTATTGATCATGTCGATATTTTTTGATTACGGCACAGGCCGTGAATAGAAGATTCAGCCACACGCTTCGGTCATAGGCCTGAGGCTGGGAAGCCCGCAGGGTCAACGCACGAACAATATCCGATGGAATCCGCTGGCCAGCATTCAGCTTGTAGTCCATGAGCCGCTGCATCTGCTGGCGGCAGACTCTGTCGTCGGTTTGCATCTGGGCTTTGCCCCGCTCCTCCCGCTGGGTGCCAAAGGCGTTGTTGATGATTTGAGGAAGGGAGGGAGACTGAATGCCGAATTTCCCGTTTTCCCAATTGCAGGCAGCGTCCCAGTCGTGGAGCCGCTGTAAAAATACATCAATCCGGTGCTCGGCATACCAGGTCAGCGCCAGCCGACCTGTGGTTGCAGCGTCGAAGGCAGCCAGCACCACAGTCTCATTTCCGGTTAAGCAATTGTCCTGCCGGAAACTGAACAGGGTGCTTTGAAGCTGATGGCGGTAGTCCGAGGGCGTGAAGCTGGGGGCGCAGTCGAAGGGCAGAAAGACGGCCGATGGACTTTTCACACGTTTGCCCTGGGGATTCCAGCACAGAAAGACCCGGCCGCCAAAGAATACCCGCTGTTCTGCAATCAGCCACCGCAGGGCACAGTGGGCCTTCTGGGAGATATCATAGCTGACGGTGGCGGCCTGGGCATCCTCAGTGAAGCGGCCACGGAAGGTAAAGCCCTGGGAGTCGTTGGCGGAAATCAATTTGGCGTTGCCGTTGATGGGAACCAGACCCTTGGGGTGCTGCCCCGCAGGAGCAGACAGTTCCCCGGACACCATACACAGCCGTTTTTCCCGGTGCGCCTGCATACTGGCGTAGAAGTCGATAAAGGACTGGAACAGCGTTCGGTCCAGCCAACACGCATCCTTCTGCCCCTTGTTTGCATTCAGAATCCGCCAACAGACCATCAGCTTTTCCTCCGAGGGAATCCCCTTGCTGTTTAGCTGTATCAAATCAGCCTTGGCCAGATCGTTCAGAATGGTTCCGCCACGGACATAGGCAAGGATAGGCCCCAGCTTCGGATGGGAGTAATCCGATTGGGTCCACTGGGTTAGCTGCGCCAGGTAGGCAGCATACTTGGGCCCGTCATAAGGGGCTATGTATTTCAGCTGATCGCACAGTGGGTGGGGGACGGCCTTTGCGGTGCGCCCGGCAGAGCCTTCCGTTGCCGGTATCACGATTTTTGGCTCCGTTTTATCCCTCTTTCGGGCAGACACAAACTGCCCATCCCGGTCGAGGGTGATTTCAATATCAGCCCGGGTGACCAGATGGGAAACAGGCGCAAGCATCTCATGGCCTTCCCGGACCTGCCCGACCAGTGAGCTGTGGCAGTCATAAGTCAGCGCTGCCTGCTGAAGCAGTCCCATTACTCCACCTCCCCAAATTCCCGAAGGCCCGAAAAGTTTCCGTGAGGATCGCCGAAGGGCTTTGCCTCCATTTCCCGCAGAGGCTTGTGGAGAGGGCAGTCCTCTGGCCGGGGAAAGGTGATAATCCCGTTTTTCATAACGGGATGCCAAAAATGGGCAGTCATTTTTCCGGCGGTCTCCGGTGAATAGGCCTCATCCGCATAGGTCAGGCCGTGGTATTGCAGCCCGAAGGCCAGCTCAGGCACCTGGTCATAGGCACCGGGGCCCTGCCCGAATACACAGGGCTCCACATATCCCTGGCATTCCCGGGCACCCAGAAAAATATCCCGCCGCCCGCCTTTTCGAATCATCCGCCTGGCAATTTCATGGTGCTTGTTTTCGTTTCGGTCCTTTGCCAGCTCCGGGCGGTTTTCATTCCATTCGAAATGGGCACGCACCTGATAGACGCAGTCCTTCAGGTAGGTATAATAGGACAAATCGTTCCCGCCGAAATACTTGACAGGCCGGATGCCCTTGACCTCGGTCTGAATGGGGTTCATAACCCGCACCCGGTCGATGACCCAAATCAGCGTGGGCTTCCAGTATACCGATGCGAGAATGCCCTTCAGCGCCTCATAGGTGGGAATCTGATAGCTGCATTTTTCGCCGCCCACCCGCATAATGGGGTCGGAAAACAGGGCATAAGCCCCAGAAACCTGGAATTCCACAATATTGGGATGCTCCATGCTACACCTCCAAAAAACAGTTTTCTTTTTGCTGGGTAATCAGGCCGGTCTGCGCATCATACCAGCCGTCCTTCAAATAGAAAATGCGCCCAGAGGGATCACGTCCCAGTGCCCGGTTCCGCTCCAGAGCGTCAAACTGAAATTGATACAGATTGATTAGGTATGGCTTGGCCTGCTCTACCAAAGACTGCACATAACCAAAATCCGTTTCTGCCCGGGCGGAGTGAAACTGCGCAATCAGCTCCCTGCCCCGCTCAAAGGGAACCAACACAGATACGGTGTCCTCATCGAAGACCTGGAACTGTTTTCCCGCTGTCCGGAAGGCTTGCTGAAGAAGAAAGTTCTCCTGTGTCTCCCTCTGACAGGGAATGTTCTCAGACAGCAGCTCGTACAGAGAGGGGCCTCCATTCCGGGGGACAAAATCCTGATACCCGTCGGGCATATTTTCATACAGCTTTCGGTAATAATCCGCAATGGCCTGATCGCCGGAAAGGTTGGCATCATACCGCTCCGGTTCCCGGTGAAATCGGTCCAGAAGGGCAGCAACAGCGTTTTTCGCCTGTTGAATTTCCGGGAGCCTGCTCAGATTTTCATTGGAGCAGCTCAGCAGATACACAGGCTGGGGAGCGGGTTTTTCACCGTTGCGGTTGCACCGGCCGGCGGCCTGAATCACATTGTCCATGCCGGCGGTCAGCCGGATGACACAGTCAAAAGAAATATCCACCCCTGCTTCAATGACCTGGGTGGAGGTACAGACAACCTTTTCCTTTCCGAGAAGCGACTGAAGCTGTGCAAGGGTGTTGCGCCGATGGGCGGGACACATGGCTGCGGACAAGTGGAAGCAGCCAAGGTCGGCCAGGGCCCGGGTAATTTGGACTGCCTCGTCTTTCTTGTTGCAGACAATCAAAAGACTGTTTGCCTGAGCCAGAAGCTGCCGTGCAAAGTCCGGGATTTCGTCCAACTTTAGGGAGCCGGCATCGACCAATGCTGTTCTTCGAAAGGGCGCCCAGAGAGCCTGTGAATAGGGCACGATATTTGCAATAGGGACGCAGATGCTGTGGGGAACCTCTTCCAGACAGGGCTGGGTAGCCGAACAGAGAACAACGGTTGCGTTGCAGACAACTGCAAGAAAGTTTACAGCCAAATCAAATAAGCTCAGCATCTTCAGTGGGACGGTCTGCACCTCATCAATGACAATCACACTGTTGCACAGACTCTGGAACCGGCGTACCGACTGGGTCTTTCCACTGAAAAGGGTATTGAGCAGCTGAACCAGCGAGGTGATAATCACAGGCGCAGACCAGCTTTCTGCCAGAAGCTCATTTGGGTCAAGCTCGTCCCCACCTGTCTTTTCCAAAACAACATTGGAATGATGCTCTAAAATCAGCCTTGAATCGCCAATATATTCCCGAAGGACGGCGGCGTTCTGCTCAAGGATGCTCAGAAGGGGGGACGTAAAAATGATGCGGGATTTTTTCCACCTGGCGGCATGGGCCAGGCCATAGCGCAGGGAGCTGAGGGTTTTACCGGCGCCGGTAGGAACATTCAAACGATAGACACCGCCGGGCTGCTCGCCAGAATCCCGGCAAAGCTGTGAAATTTTCTGACGAGCCAGGGCAATGGGTGTATCGGATGGAAAGCTGCGGAGCTTTTTTTCCAGGAACGCCAGCAGGGCGCTCCAGTCAGGGCGCAGGGGAGGGCAGCATCCCTTCATAAATTCCATAGTGTCACGGCGGTCTCCCTCAATGACACCGGAGGCGACCAATCTGGCCAGCATACCAAAATAGAAGGAAAGCTCATCCGGCTTTTCCGGCGAGATCAGAGTGGTCAGCTTCCCAATGACAGCGGAAATCTCTGCTGCAGCCAGGGAAAATCGGGCATTGGTTTCCTCAAGGACTGGGCGGCTGCGCTGAAGGTTTTGAATGGCCTCCTCATATCCAATGTCAGGACGCTTCAGCCGGTGGGTAAACCCGGACCGACCGTCGGGGTCCAGACAATCAAACAACCCGTGATGAGCGCCGATTGCATAGGCAATCAGCTCAGCGGTGAGATTCCTGCAGGGCTCTGCGCCGTGGAAGGCTTCCAAAATGAATCGTGTCCCGGTAAAGGAATGAACAACACTGCCCCGCTGCACAGGAATGCCCGCTGCAGCGGCATGAATATATGCCTGAAAGGCCGCAGTTCGCTTTCCATCGTCATGGTGAAGTCCGGCAAGAAAGGCCGTATTGGATAACCCGGCGGCGGACAGGCATTCCTGCGCATATCTGGCAGTATTTTCACAATGGGCCGATACACTCTGCACCACCCGACGCCCATCCGCCTCCAACCGAATATGAGCAACAAATTCCCCGGACATAGTTCAATTCCTTTCTGATTTTTACAAATTTATGGTATCATATGCGCAAGCTCTTGTCAAGTGTTCTAAAATATAACGCGTCAATAATTGGAAAATGTGGATTCTGCACAATATCCACTGCATTTTATGAGAGTATGCAGACGCTCAGCAAAAAATGGGAGAACAAACCTCACTGTGCTACAGGCCCAAATTACCGAAGGACGGATTGCTAAGCGCTGGAATAGAGACAAAATCCTTGAGGTTCTATAATAAATGTTGGGGTCAGGCTCAGGCCCAACATTTATTATAGAACCAGAAAAAGTCCAACAGCAAAGGCTGTTGGACTTTTTCTGGCAGGGGCACAAGGACTTGAACCCTGAGCCTACGGTTTTGGAGACCGCCGCTCTACCAATTGAGCTATACCCCTATATATGAAAGGCGAAGGCCTTAAATTACTGGTGGGCCTTCAGGGATTCGAACCCGGGACGATCCGGTTATGAGCCGGAGGCTCTAACCAACTGAGCTAAAGGCCCGTTTGAGGTCGCGCGTATCGCATCACCACGAGCGATATTATAGCATTGAACAGGGCTTCTGTCAAGTCATTTCTTACATGAATTTTATTTTACGCAGGGGGGCAGCTCATGGTGACAAATGTCCTGTGGTGTGATACAATGAATGGGAAATCGTGGAAGGAGGGGGAAAATGGGGAAAGTGGTATGGTTCCTGCCGGCGATGCTGCACACGGCGGCGACCCTGGGGCTGAATATCCTTTCGGGGCGGCTGATTCCCCTGTGGCATATCTGGTGCCTCCTGTTCTGGCTCAGCGGCTGGCTGATGAAAAAGGGAAGGGCCTGGGGCTGCCTGCTGGGGCTGCTTCCGGCGGTGCAGATTTTCTGCATGAAGCCAATGGGGCTGGAATGGGCGGCGGCATTTTGCTGGACGGTGTTTTATATCGGCTGCGGCCTGTGGATGAAAAGGAGGAAGGGAAGTTGAAGCTGAAAAAAAGATGGCCGGTGCTGGTGCTGGCTGGGGCGCTGCTGGCTGCTTTGGCGGTCCAGCTGAATCCCATTTTGGAAGCCAGGATTTTTGTGGCGCTCCATGGGGAGGAGCTGGAAAGGGCAATCCTTGAGAAGGACCCGCCGACGCTGCCCGTGCTCCAGGAGGGGGACTTCACCACCTGGACAGGGGAGCACACCATGGAGGAATTCCTCCTGACAGCCCGGGGAAGCACCTATTACGGCGTCTACTACTCCCATGACGACGTGCCCCTGGCCTTCCAGAACACCTCGGTCAAGCTGACGCAGAACGGCCACGCCTATTGGGTCTGGACGGCGGAAGGGGACAACCATGGAGCCACCCAAAGATTAAGGGAGCACTGGTACTACTTTGAAGCGCATTTTTAACCCGGTCCCCGGACCGGCAGTTTACAGCAAAACGGAGGATAGAAACAATGAATGCAAAGGAAATCATGGAAATTTTTAAGGACACCGCCTATGTCCGCATGGGCGGCAGTCCGGAGGAAAAGCGGTGCGCTGAGTATCTGAAGGACAGGGCAGCGGCCCTGGGCCTTTCCGCCCAGCTTCTTCCCTTCGACGTGCAGATGGGCACGGTCCGGGAGGCGGCGTTGGAGGTGGACGGGGTGAAGGTCCCCTGCGAGGGCTATCTCTGCGCCGGAAGTGCCGAAATCGAGGCCCCCTTCTACTATCTTCGCAGCAGCGATGCCTATTCCCTCAGCCAGTGCCGGGGGAAGATTGTGATGATTGACAGCTACCTGGGCTACTGGGTCTACCAGGACCTGCTGGAAAACGGGGCCGTGGGCTTCATCACCTTTGACGGCCACGTCAACTACGCCGACCGGGACATGGACAGGCGGGAGCTCCGGGGCTTTGTCCACCAGGGCAGAAAAATCCCCGGGGTCAACATCAACGTCAAGGACGCTGTGGAGCTGGTCCGGGGTGATGCAAAGGTGGCGAAGCTGAAATTGCGCCAGGAGGAGTACACCGGCCAGTCCCACAATGTGGTGCTGGACCTGCCCGGGGAGGTTCCCCAGTACATCGCCGTCACCGCCCACTACGACTCCACCTCCCTGTCCCAGGGAGCCTACGACAATATGTCCGGGGCCGTGGGCCTGCTGGACATGGCGGCCCACTTTGCCAAACATCCCCACCGCTACGGCCTGCGCTTCATCTGGTGCGGCAGCGAGGAGCGGGGGCTGCTGGGGTCCAAGGCCTACTGTGAGGCGGCCCAGGACCTGGAAAAGTGCCTGCTGTGCATCAATCTGGACATGATTGGCTGCATCATGGGCAAGTTCATCGCCTGCGTCACCGGCGAGGAGAAGCTGTGCCACTACATTGAATACCTGGGCAACGAGCTGGGCTTCCCGGTGAAAACCAACCAGGACGTGTATTCCAGCGACTCCACCCCCTTTGCGGACAAGGGGGTCCCCGCCGTGTCCTTCGCCCGGCTGGCCCCCGGCAGCACCGCCACCATCCACAACAGCTACGACACCCTGGCCCTGATGAAGGGGGAGCAGATGCGTGAGGACATCGATTTCATCACCGCCTTTGCCCAGCGCATGGCAAACGCCCGGCTTCTCCCCGTGGCCCGGGAAATGCCGGAGAATATGAAGGAAAAGCTGGATATCTACCTTTGCAGAAAGCGGGATAAGAAATAATACTGCATCCGTAGGGCACGGCCTCCCGGACGTGCCGCTCAGAGCGGTGCGTCAAGGATGCCGCACCCTACGGGCTGTAACCTAAAACTACAGACTGTCATTGCGAAACCAGTCTGAGGACTGGCTCGCAATGACATTACCTGGTTTTAGGTGTTGCGGACGACTGTAGCAGCACGTTCCCTCACAGGGGAAGATAAAAAAGGAGAGAAAAATGATGTGGATTGCCTATGCCTTTGGCTCCGCCGTGTTTGCGGGGCTGACCTCCATTCTTGCCAAGTGCGGCATTCAGAAAACCGATTCCACCGTGGCCACTGCCATCCGGACCTTTGTGGTGCTGATTTTTGCCTGGGTGATGGTGTTTATCGTGGGCTCCCAGGGGAGCATCGGGGATATCAGCCGGAAAACCCTGATTTTCCTCATCCTGTCCGGCCTGTCCACCGGGGCCTCCTGGCTGTGCTATTTCCATGCCCTGCAAATCGGCGACATCAACAAGGTGGTGCCGGTGGACAAGTCCAGCATTATCCTGACGGTGATTCTGGCCTTCCTCTTCTTCCGGGAGCCGGTGTCCGCCGCCAAGCTCATCGGCCTGGTGGGCATCGGCATCGGCACCTACCTGATGATTGAAAAGAAGCAAAGTAGCGGAAATCAGCAGGGCAGAGGCTGGCTGTTTTACGCCCTGGGGTCGGCGGTGTTTGCAAGCCTGACCTCCATTCTGGGCAAAATCGGCATTTCCGGGGTGGAGTCCAACCTGGGCACCGCCATTCGCACCGGGGTGGTGCTGGTGATGGCCTGGGTGATGGTGTTCGTCACCGGCAAGCAGAGCAAGCTCAAGGAGGTGCCGAGAGGGGAGCTGGGCTTCATCTGCCTCAGCGGCCTGGCCACCGGCGGCTCCTGGCTGTGCTACTACCGGGCCTTGCAGGACGGCCCCGCCAGCATCGTGGTGCCCATCGACAAGCTGAGCATCCTGCTGACCGTGGCCTTTGCCTATGTCGTGTTCCATGAAAAGCTGAGCAAAAAGGGCCTTGCAGGCCTGGCCCTCATCACCGCCGGGACCCTGGTGATGCTGCTGTAGCAGCGGCCCAACGGGCTAAAAAAATTCTCCCGTCAAAACGACGGAATCCGTTCAAAAACAGTTCATAATTTTGGCGGCAATATGAATTGTATTCCATCAGGAAAATGGTACAATGGAAGCAGAATCCCGCACTATTTCAAAATTCAAGAAAGAAAGGTAGATTCTATGTTAGAGAAAGTTTTTAAGCTCTCCGAAAACAAGACCAACGTCAAAACGGAAGTGGTCGCCGGTCTGACCACCTTCATGACCATGGCCTACATCCTGGCCGTCAACCCCAGCATCCTGGGCGCCACCGGCATGAACCCCACTGCCGTCATGCTGGCTACCGCACTGGCCTCCTTCATCGGCACCGCCGCCATGGCGCTGCTGGCCAACCTGCCCTTCGCACTGTCTGCCGGCATGGGCCTGAATGCCTATTTTGCCTACACCGTCTGCCTGGGCTATGGCTACTCCTGGCAGGTTGCCCTGCTGGCCGTTCTGATTGAGGGCGTTATCTTCATCATCCTGTCCCTGACCAGTGTCCGGGAGGCCATCTTCAACGCCATTCCTCTGAGCCTGAAGCGGGGCGTTTCCGTGGGCATCGGCCTGTTCATCGCCTTCATCGGCCTGCAGAACGCCGGCCTGTGCGTGGACGGCGCTACCCTGGTGGCCCTCACCGACTTCACCGCCAACTTCACCTCCAAGGGCATCAGCGCTCTGCTGTGCCTGATCGGACTGTTCATCACCGCCGCTCTGTACATCAAGAAGGTCCCCGGCTCCATCCTGGTCGGCATTCTGGCCACCTGGATTCTGGGTATGCTGTGCCAGGTCATCGGCCTGTATGTCCCCAACGTCGAGCTGGGCTGCTACAGCCTGTTCCCCACCATGGCTATGACCGATTTCACCGCTCTGGGCGAGACCGTGGGCCAGTGCTTCAAGGTGGACTTCTCCGTCGTCAAGCCTCTGGAGTTCGTGGTCGTGATTTTTGCCTTCCTGTTTGTTGACATCTTCGACACCCTGGGCACCCTGATTGGCGTTGCCACCAAGGCGGATATGCTGGACGAGCAGGGCCGTCTGCCCGCCGTCAAGCCCGCTCTGCTGGCTGACGCCATCGGCACCACCGCCGGCGCACTGCTGGGCACCTCCACCATCACCACCTTTGTGGAGTCCGCCTCCGGCGTCGCTGCCGGCGGCCGCACCGGCCTGGCTGCCATGGTCACCGGCGTGCTGTTCCTGCTGAGTATGCTCCTGGCCCCCATCTTCACCGCCATTCCCTCCTTTGCCACCGCTCCTGCGCTGATTATGGTTGGCTATCTGATGTTCACCGGCATCAGCCAGCTGAAGTTCGACGAGGACAGCCTCACCGACACCATCCCCGCATACCTGGCCATCCTGGCAATGCCCCTGTTCTACTCCATCTCCGAGGGCATCTCCATCGGCATCATCTCCTACGTGGTGCTGAACGTTGCCACCGGCAAGGCCAAGAAGGTCACCCCCCTGATGTACGTCCTGTGCGTCCTGTTCATCCTGAAGTACATTTTCCTGTAAGCGGCTGATAAAAAGCCTGCATCCCAAAAGGATGCAGGCTTTTTTCTTATGAAACCTGCTAAAGCTATTCAAAATTACAAATTGGTATGCTATGAAATATTCATTGACAGCCCTTTGTAATTATCATACAATATAACTATATACATTCTAGAGAAAAATTTTAGAATGGTTTTATTGTATGGTTCTCGAAAATTAGGAAGTAGGTAGATTTATGGTTCATTTAGATTTAGATGTTGACGAGGCTATTGTACTTGAGAATAGCGATGTAATATGGGTTTCACGTGAATATACAAGTTTAGATAATTTAGTCCTGACAAATAAGCGGATATATTGCTTATATCAGAAAAGCAATGGACTTTTTAGAAAATCATCCGATGAACTTTGTTCATTCAATTTATCAGATATAAAAATTATCCATGGTCAAGCGCAAGTACAATTTGTAAAATATGAGGGAGACCATTGCCTTCAGATTCAGTTATTACAGGGACGCGAGATTTTCGAAATATTCACTTCTCCCAAAAAAACCATTCCGCAGTGGGTTGAAGCAATTAATAGTCAGCTTGGAACTAGTTCTCAAAATCCTATACCAAGAAAGTCAATTAATCCATTTTCGCATACTTTTAGTAGTAGTGTAGAAGAAATAATGAATAAGGTTCAATTTGTTTCTGAGAAAGCTGCACCATTAACTCAAAAAAATGAAAGAGTATGTACAACTTCCAGAGCTGGACTTAAAACAAATGCTGATTTTTGCACTGGTTGCGGCGAAAAGAGAATGCAAAGATCAGATAGTCGTTCTACTAATTTTGTGCGGTCATATTTCGACATAGTTAAACAAAATTTGAACGTCCAAGAGGTGCCAAAGTCTGATTCAGCCAAACAAAAAACATATAGATTTACAGTAAAATCACGAGTTTTTTCGTTAGGATCAGTAGCGACAGCTATGGCCTCGGGACATATTCCTAAAAACTTTGATGTATCTACCTATTATAAAGTTTTTGATTGTACTGGTGCACAACAATATACGGTCAAGGTGGAGTCAAACCTAACGGATAGAAATATTTACAATGTATATGATAGTACAGGAAAACGAGTTGGACGAATAAAGGAACATCTATTTTCGGTTGGTGTGCCACTTCTTGAAAAAGAGACTAAAAAGTGTTCTGTATATTTTGACAACGAAAAAATCTGTGAATTGAAAAAATTTGAAATGTTTGGCGAAAAGCACTTTGAAGTTCTTGAAGGGGATTTTCATATTTCCTACGACCAAAAGGATAACTTTAAGATTTCATGTCATGGCAATCGAATAGTGTCTTTTCAGATTATTCCATATAAACTAAAAGAATTATTTAGGGATGCGTTTGTGGATAAAATCAATTTAGTGTGCTATGAAAATGAGAAAGAAGCGCTTAGCATTTTACTTTCTATTGCAATCAATGTAATTTGTGTGTAATATAGGTAATTATTGTATCAATAAAAGAAAAACCGGAAGGGAATTTCCCTTCCGGTTTCCAATTTCTATTCTTTTTGCTTTGTTTCGTTACCGAGTGACCCCCAAAGGCGCTGGTTTACCACTTAGGTCCGTAACGAATTGCCAGCGGCGGCTCGCCGCTTATAAATCGCAGTTGCCAACAGTCCGGGGGAAGCTCAGCACGTCCCGGATGTTGCCCATGCCGGTCAGGTACATGACGCAGCGCTCGAAGCCCAGGCCGAAGCCGGCGTGGCGGGCGGAGCCGTACTTGCGCAGGTCCATGTAGAAGCCGTAGTCGGCGGGGTTCATGCCCAGCTCCTCGATGCGGTTTTTCAGAATGCCGTAGTTGTCCTCACGCTGGCTGCCGCCGATAATCTCGCCGATGCCGGGGACCAGGCAGTCCATGGCGGCCACGGTCTTGCCGTCGGGGTTCAGCTTCATGTAGAAGGCTTTGATTTCCTTGGGGTAGTCGGTGACGAACACAGGCCGCTTGAAAATGACCTCCGTCAGATACCGCTCGTGCTCGGTCTGCAAATCGGTGCCCCAGTGGACGGGGTACTCGAACCGGTCGTTGTGCTTTTCCAGAATCTCCACCGCCTCGGTGTAGGTGATGCGGCCAAAGTCGCTGGTCATCACGTGGTTCAGCCGGTCCAGCAGTCCCTTGTCCACGAACTGGTTGAAGAAGGCCATCTCCTCCGGGGCGTGCTCCAGGACGTAGGAGATGATGTACTTAATCATGTCCTCCGCCAGACGCATATCGTCAGACAGGTCCGCAAAGGCAATCTCCGGCTCAATCATCCAGAACTCGGCGGCGTGCCGGGTGGTGTTGGAGTTCTCCGCCCGGAAGGTGGGGCCGAAGGTGTAGATGTTCCGGAAGGCCATGGCGTAGGTCTCGCCGTTGAGCTGGCCGGACACCGTCAGGTTTGTGGGCTTGCCGAAGAAGTCCTTGGAGAAATCCACCTTCCCGTCCTCGGTCAGAGGCAGGTTATTCAGGTCCAGGGTGGTGACCTGGAACATTTCGCCCGCACCCTCGCAGTCAGAGCCGGTAATCAGGGGGGTGTTCACGTAGACAAAGTCCCGGTCCTGGAAGAACTGGTGAATGGCCATGGCCGCCAGAGAACGGACACGGAACACGGCCTGGAAGGTGTTGGTCCGGGGCCGCAGGTGGGTGATGGTCCGCAGGAACTCCATGGAGTGGCGCTTGGGCTGCAGGGGATAGTCGCCGGTGGAGGGGCCCTCTACGGTGATGTTGCTTGCCTGGAGCTCAAAGGGCTGCTTGGAATCGGGGGTCAGCACTAGGGTGCCCTTGACGATGAGGGCGGCGCCGATGTTGATTTTGGAGATATCCTGGAAATTGGCCAGGGAATCGTTATAAACCACCTGGACAGGGGTGAAATAGGTGCCGTCATTCAGGACGATGAAGCCAAACTGCTTGGAAGGCCGACGGTTGCGGACCCAGCCGCCCACCTCAATTTCACGGCCGGCGTAGGCGCTTGTGTTTTTGAACAGTTCACGAACGGAAATCAGTTCCATGGGAAATACCTCTTTTCTGGTAAAATCGCTTTATATTATACGTCAATTGGGAAGGTTTTACAAGAGGGAAAGGAAATTTTTATGAATTTTCCCTGAATTCCTGCATTACCCAATGGACGCAGGCGGTGGATTGTGCTATAATAGGGCGAAATACACACAAAGGAGTTCTTTCTTTCATGGATACTGCACCAAGCAAATATGCCGCCCGCAGGACCCGATCAGCCTTTTTCCTGCTGCCGGGGTCCCTGTACCTGGTGGAGGTGTTTGCTTTTTTCTTTTTGTCTCTGAACACCGGGAATTTTTCCATGGCCCAGCTGTGGCCCCTGGCCTTTGGAGCGCTGTGGGCGGTGTGCCTGGGGTGCCTGCTGCGGGTGCTGCCCCGGCTGGCGGCCAGGCTTGTCTACGGCATCGCCTACTTTGGAAAGCTGGTCTACGCCGGCTTTCAGACCGGCTACTACATCCTGTTTTCGGAGATGATGTGGCTTTCCGACTTCCGCTATACCTCCGAGGGCACGGACTATGCGGACATTCTGCTGACCTATCCGGTGTTCTGGTGGGTGGGGCTGGCGCTGCTTATCGGCCTGGGCGTTTTTCTTCTGGTCCGGTTCCCCCGGTGGGAGCGGAGCCTGGGAAGGAGCGTCCTGTCCGGCCTGCTGGCGGCAGCCATGGCCGCCGGGACCCTGTGCCTGCCCCAGGCGGTGTTTTACCACGACAGGACCATCCGCTACGCCGGGTCCGATTACGGCCGGATGCAGAGCGCAGAGGCGGCCTACGAGAATATGTTCAACGCCCACCGGCTCTACCAAGTCTGCGGCCTGACCCAGACCTTTTTCAAGGACCTGTCCGCCCATGTGCTCTACCCCCTGACCCCCGGCTACGCCCGGGAGCAGGAGCAGGCCAGGGAGGAAATCGGCCAGGCCTTTGCCCAGCAGCCCCAGCGGCAGGACAACGAAATGACGGGCCTGCTGAAGGGGAAAAACGTGGTGCTGGTGCTGATGGAGTCCATGGACGACTGGATGATCACCGAGGACACCCCCTACTTAAACCGCCTCATGTCCGAGGGCATCAACTTCACCAGCTTCTACACCCCGGTTTACGGAGGCATCCGGACCTTTAACACGGAATTTGCCATCAACACCGGCTCCTTTCTGAAAAGCGCCGGTGGCTACGCCTTTGACTATGTGACCAACGCCTACAGCCAGTCCCTGGCCAGCCTCCTGCGGCGGGAGGGGTACTCCGCCAAGACCTTCCATTATAACGACCCCACCTTCTACAGCCGGGGCGTTTTTTCCGAGGCCATGGGCTACGAGAGCTACGTCTGCTACGCAGACTTTGTCCCCGAGGGGAAGGAGAAGAAAAACAAGCTCTACGACGACCAGCTGCTGTTTGACAACGAGGGCCTGCGCCAGGAGTTCTTCCGCCAGGGCCAGCCCACATTGAACTTTGTCATCACCCGCTCCGCCCATTTGAGCTACAAGTACAACGAGGTTCTCAGCCACTGGGCGCTGAAGCGGTTCCCGGAGTACAGAGGCTTCACCGGCAGCGAGGAAAACGACTGCGCCCTGGTGAAGGCCAGGCTGGTGGACGAATTCTTCGGCCGGATGATTCGGGAGCTGGAGGTCCAGGGGCAGCTGGACAACACCGTCATCGTGGGGGTCACCGACCACTACACCTACGGCTACAAAAACGAAAAGGAGCTGCTGCACCTGTCCGGGGTGGAGGAGAAGCTGCTGCTGGAAAAGACCCCGGCCTTTATCTGGAGCCCGGGCCTGGAGCCTATGGAGGTCACCAAGGTGCTGAACACCTCGGACCTGCTGCCCACCCTGCTGAACCTGCTGGACGTGGACTATGGCTATGACTACATCGGCTCCGACGCCTTCGACAGCCGGTATGAGGGCTTCGTGCCCTTCTCCAACGGCAGCTGGATAGCCGGTGACATTGCCTACGATGCCGCCAGCGGCCGCTACATCTCCATCTCCGGGGCCCAGGTGAACGTCACCCAGGCCTTCAAGGCGGAAATGGACGAAAAGGTCAAGCAGTTCGTCCGAACCAATAACCTGATTCTGGATACGGATTATTATAAGGAATAATGTGCAGTAGTTTATAATGTCTAAAACTATGTAATGTCATTGCGAGCCAGTGCGCACACTGGCGTGGCAATCCGCATCCCCTCTGCTTGGTGCTCTGCACCAAGCAGTTCATTTTTCCAAAGGAAAAATGAAAAAGAGAACGGATTGCCACGCCAGTCTGCGGCTCCTCGCAATGACACATTTTTCCACCGCACCCACCGTAGGGCGGCGTGCCCTCACGCCGCCGCTGGGTTCGACCCCTGAGTACCCCCGGGGGAAGGTATTGGGGCGCCTCGCTCATTTGCACAACCCCGTAGGGCACGGCCTCCCGGACGTGCCACCCTGCACCGGCCCGTCAAGGATGCCGGGCCCTACGGCCTGGTTGCCCGGACAGCCGCAAGGGCTGTCCCTACGCATAAACAAACGCCTGTACCGCACAACGGTACAGGCGTTTGTTTACTTTGCAGAGCCCACGCTCTTTCGCACCAGGGCCCGGTGGAGTCTGGCCTGGGCCAGCTTCAGGTCTGCCTTGGTGGCGTTCTGGTCGGCCAGAATTTTGTTGGCCCGGGCGGCGGAGGCCTCGGCACGGCCTACGTCGATGCGGTCGGACCACTCGAAGGTGGTGGGGACCAGGGTCACCTCTCCGCCGGATACACGGAGCATCCCGCCCATGCAGGCGGCGGTGCGCCGCTGACCGGCGGTTTCCACCACGGCCCGGCCCATGCCCAGGGGGGCGGTGTAGTCCATGTGGCGGGCGAGGATAGCCACGTCGCCGCCGATGGTGCGCACCACCAGCTTCTCCGCCTGGCCGTCAAAAAGCAGGCCGTCGGGGGTGACGATTTTCAGGGTGAAGGGCGTCATTTCTCCTCACCGCCCCGGAATTTGGCCACCACCTCGTCGATGGAGCCTGCGAACAGGAAGTAGGACTCGGGAATGTCGTCGTGCTTGCCCTCGATAATCTCCTTGAAGGAGCGGATGGTCTCCTTCAGAGGCACATACTTGCCCTGGTAGCCGGTGAACTGCTCGGCCACGTGGAAGGGCTGGCTCAGGAACCGCTGGACCTTCCGAGCCCGGTTGACGGTGAGCTTGTCCTCCTCGCTGAGCTCGTCCATGCCCATGATGGCAATGATGTCCTGGAGCTCCTTGTAGCGCTGGAGGATGCTCTGGACGGCCCGGGCGGTCTCGTAGTGCTCGGTGCCCAGAATCTCCGGGGACAGAATCCGGGAGGAGGAGTCCAGGGGGTCCACGGCGGGGTAGATGCCCAGAGAGGCAATGCCGCGGTCCAGAACGGTGGTGGCATCCAGGTGGGCGAAGGTGGTGGCAGGGGCCGGGTCCGTCAGGTCGTCCGCAGGCACGTAAACCGCCTGAACGGAGGTGATGGAGCCGTTCTTGGTGGAGGTGATGCGCTCCTGGAGTGCGCCCATTTCCGTGGCCAGGGTGGGCTGGTAGCCCACGGCGGAGGGCATACGGCCCAGCAATGCGGACACCTCAGAGCCGGCCTGGGTGAAGCGGAAGATGTTGTCGATGAACAGCAGCACGTCCTGGTGCTTGACATCCCGGAAGTATTCCGCCATGGTCAGGCCGGACAGGCCCACCCGCATACGGGCTCCTGGGGGCTCGTTCATCTGACCGAAGACCATGGCGGTTTTGGAGATAACGCCGGACTCGGTCATTTCGTTGTAAAGGTCGTTGCCCTCACGGGTCCGCTCGCCGACGCCGGTGAACACGGAGTAGCCGTTGTGGGCGGTGGCGATGTTGTAAATCAGCTCCTGGATCAGCACGGTCTTGCCCACGCCTGCGCCGCCGAAGAGGCCGATTTTGCCGCCCTTGGCGTAGGGGCAGATCAGGTCGATGACCTTGATGCCGGTTTCCAGAATGGTGGTGGCAGGCTGCTGCTCCTCGTAGGAGGGAGCGGGCCGGTGGATGGGCCACTGGGCGTCGCCCTGGACGGGAGGCTTGTTGTCAATGGGCTGGCCCAGCAGGTTGAACACCCGGCCCAGGCACGCGTCGCCCACAGGCACGCTGATGGGAGCGCCGGTGTCCACAGCCTCGGTGCCCCGGGGGAGGCCGTCGGTGGAGGACATGGCCACACAGCGGACCACATTGTCGCCAATGTGCTGGGCCACCTCGGCCACGATGGTATCTTCGCCGTTTTTGATTTCGATGGCATTGAGCAGCATGGGCAGCTGGTCATCAGCGAATCGGATATCAAGAACAGGACCCATGACCTGGATCACAGTTCCTTTGTTTTTGGACATTGGATTCAACTCCTTCGTGTTGAATGATTGCCTTCCCCCTGGGGGGAAGCCTTTTTTATGAGCCTGCGACAATCTCCGTAATCTCCTGGGTGATGGCTGCCTGCCTGGCCCGGTTGAATTTCAGGCTCAGGTCCGCAATCATATCCTCGGCGTTCTGGGTGGCGGAGTCCATGGCGGAGCGGCGGGCGGCCTGCTCGGAGGCCCGGCTTTCGCACAGAGCGCCGTAGAGAATGCCGCCTAAATACTCCGGCACGATGGCGGCAAACACATCCTCGCTGTCGCCCTCGTAGATGGTGTCGCTGCGGCGCTGGGGATTGGCCTGGTCCCCCTGCTCCCGCAGGGGCAGCAGCTGGATGGAGGCCGGGGTCTGGGTGAGGACGGAGACGAAATTGGTATAGGACAGATACACCTGGTCGTACTCCCCCGCCAGGAAGCCCTTGCTCAGGACCTTGGCAATGGAGAAGCAGTCCCCCACGGACAGCTCGGCCGCCTCGGCGTACTGCTCGGTGAGAGCGGGAATGCCCTTGGACCTGAAAAAGTCCACAGCCTTCTTGCCGATGGGCAGCACCTGGGCGTCCTGGCCCTCCATCTGGGCGGCCACCATTTTCAGCACGTTGCTGTTGTAGCCGCCGGCCAGGCCCCGGTCGCCGGCGATGACCAGGTACATGACCTTCTTCACCGGCCGGGCCTTGAGATAGGGGGAGGACAGCTCCCGGTTGGAGCGGATGATGTCCTGAATGGTTGCGTAGAGAATTTCAAAATAGGGGCGGGAAGCAGAAACCTGGGCCTGGGCCCGGCGGAGCTTGGAGGCAGCCACCATCTCCATAGCCTTGGTGATTTGCTTGGTGGACTCCATGCTTCGAATGCGGTTTTTGATTTCCTTGGTGGAAACACCAGCCATGGATACCCTCCTTCCTTATGCGCCGAACTGCTCGGAGAGCTCACGCAGGGCGTCGCCCAGAGCGTGCTCGGTTTCCTTGCTCATCTTGGAGCCGCTGCGAAGGGCCTCCAGGATGTCACGGTGGTGGTTTTCCATGTGCTCCTCCAGCCGCTTTTCAAACTCCGGCACCCGGTCCACAGCCACATCGGCGAGAAAGCCGTGGGTGACGGCGTAAATCATGCAGATCTGCTGAGCAACCTCCTTGGGCGAGGAGTTCTTCTGCTTCAGCACAGCCACAATCCGCTCGCCCAGGGCCAGTCTCGATTTGGTGTCGGCATCCAGGTCGGAGCCGAACTGGGCAAAGCTCTGCAGCTCCCGGTACTGGGAGTACAGCAGCTTCAAAGAGCCTGCCACCTGCTTCATGGCCTTAATCTGGGCATCGCCGCCCACACGGGACACGGAGATGCCGGGGTTCACAGCGGGCATAATGCCGGAGTTGAACAGCTCGGACTCCAGGAAAATCTGGCCGTCGGTGATGGAGATGACGTTGGTGGGAATGTAAGCGGAAACGTCACCGGCCTGGGTCTCGATGATGGGCAGGGCAGTCAGAGAGCCGCCGCCCAGGTCGTCAGACAGCTGGGCCGCACGCTCCAGCAGCCGGGAGTGGAGGTAGAACACGTCGCCGGGGTAGGCCTCCCGTCCGGGGGGACGGCGAATCAGCAGAGAAATGGCACGGTAGGCCACGGCGTGCTTGCTCAAATCGTCGTAAATCACCAGCACGTCCTTGCCCTGGTGCATGAAGTATTCGCCCATGGCGCAGCCTGCGTAGGGGGCGATAAACTGCATGGGGGCCAGCTCCGAGGCGGTGGCGGAGACCACGATGGTGTACTCCATAGCGCCGCCGGCGGTGAGGGAATCCACCACCTGAGCCACGGTGGAGCGCTTCTGGCCAATGGCCACGTAGATGCACAGGCAGTCCTTGCCCTTCTGGTTGAGGATGGTGTCGGTGGCGATGGTGGTCTTGCCGGTCTGGCGGTCGCCGATAATCAGCTCCCGCTGGCCCCGGCCAATGGGAATCATGGAGTCGATGGCCTTGATGCCCGTCTGCAGGGGGCGGGACACGTGCTGCCGCTCGATGATGCCGGGGGCGGGGGTTTCGATGGGCCGGTAGGCCTCGGCCTCAATGGCGCCCTTGCCGTCGATGGGCTCGCCCAGGGCGTTGACAACGCGGCCGATGAGGCCCGCGCCCACGGGGACGGACACCACCTTGCCGGTGCGCTTGACGGTATCGCCCTCCTTGATGCCCTGGTCAGAGCCAAGGATGACGATGGAAACGGTATCCTCCTCCAGGTTCTGGGCCATGCCGAAGGAGCCGTCGGGGAATTCCACCAGCTCGCCGGCCATGCACTTGTCAAGGCCGGAGGCCTTGGCAATGCCGTCACCCACCAGGATGACCACGCCGGTTTCGCTGACTTCAATTTTGTTTTCGTAGTTTTTAATCTGACTACGAATGATTTTGGTTATTTCTTCGGGTCTTAGTTCCATACAGTCCCTGCTTTCTCGTCAGAGTACGGTTTTGTTCAGCAGTTCCCGGACGGCGTCCAAGCGGTGGGACACGGTGTCGTCCAGTCGCTGACCGTCATAGTCTAAGCGGATGCCGCCTAAGACTGCGGGGTCGATGCGGTTGCGGAGGGCTATTTTCTTGCCGGTGACAGAAGCCAGCTTGCCGGTGAGCTTGTCGCTCTGGGCCTGGCTTAAGGCCACGGCGGTGACGGCGGTGACACGGATGATGCCGTTGTCCCGGTCGTACAGGGCGGTGTAGGCATCACAGCAGTCGGAAAAATAGCGCATATAGCCCTTCTCAGTGAGAATCTTCAAGAAATTCAGAAGATAGGGATGGACGCTGCCCCGGAAGCTGTCATCCAGGATTTTGCAGCGCTCAGCCTTGGGAAGGGAGGGGGTGCAGAGCAGGCGGATAAAGGCCGGCTCCTGGTGGAACGCTTGCTGCAGGGTGTGCAGCTGCTGGCGGACGGCATCGGTAACGCCCTCCTCCAGGGCCAGCGCATACATGGACTGGCCGTAGATGCTGCCTACCTCCGTCATACGTTCTCACCCAATTCTTCAATAAAGCGGTCAATCATGCCTTCCTGGTCGGACGGCGTCAGCTCCCGGGCCACAACCTTGCCGGCAATGGCCATAGCCAGGCCGGAGATTTCGTCCTTGGCATCGTTGATGGCCTTTTTGCGCTCCATCTCGATGTCGGAGGATGCCTTCGCCTTCAGCTGGGCAGCCTGGCGCTGGGCCTGGGAGATAATCTCCTCGCTGCGCATGGTGGCGGTTTTCTGAGCGCCCTGGATCAGATCGTCGGCCTTTTCACGGGCCTTGAGCATATTCTGCTCGTAGGTGCGCTTGATCTCGGCGGCCTCGGCCCGGGCGGCCTTGGCATCGGAGATTTCCCGGTCCGCCGCTTCCCGGCGCTGGTCCAGCACGGCCTTGACCTTATCCAGGAAGAACTTCTTGAAGAGATACAGCTGGATAAACAGGTTCAGAATCGCTGCAATCAGAGTTACAGGGTTGACCGTCACCAGGGACTGGTAAAGGGTCTGCATTGCGTTGCCTCCTTCCGGCGTAATTTTGAAAATGGATTACTTGCCGGAGTCTTAGCTCAGGTGGCCCATGAACATACCGGGGGCCACAAAGATCAGCAGCAGACCGGTGACGAAGCCGTAAATACCGGTGGTCTCGGACAGGGCAATGCCCAGAATCATGGTGCTGGTAACGTCGCCCTTGCACTCGGGCTGACGGCCGATGACCTCACAGGCCCGGGCGGCACAGTTACCTTCGCCGATACCAGGGCCGATACCTGCGATCAGAGCCAAACCTGCGCCGATGGCGCAGCCTGCCAGGGCGATGCCCTTTGCCAGAAGCTGATATTCCATAATAATTTCCTCCTAAAATTGATGACTAATTTATTCAAATGGCCTGGTGGCTTAGTCGCCGGCGGCCTGTTTGATGAAAAGGGTGGTCAGGGTGCAGAAGATGAAGGCCTGGATGCAGCCGCCGAACCAGTCAAAGTACAGGCTGGGGATGGCGGGAATGCCCACCGTCAGCCAGGGGTAGTAGACACCCAGGTTGGTAATCACAGCGAGAACGCCCAGAATGCCTAGGATAATGCCCAGGATGAACCAGAACTTTTTGCCCATTTTTCTGCCCAGGGCAGCCATGCCGGTGCCGATGAGGGTCACGGCAATGGCAACGATGAGGCTGGAGCCCAGCAGACCGAACAGGGCGCTGCTGGCAGCGGTGAGGGCGGCGTAGACCAGGGCGCTGATGACCGTGCCGGAGAGAATGTTGCCAAAGTGACGGCAGGCCATGGACACGGGGGTGAAGCACTCGGACATGATGTTGATGGGCAGCAGCACGGGGATGGGGTCCAGGAAGCCCTTTAAGTAGCTTCCGATGCCGCTGGCTTTGAT
Source organism: Eubacteriales bacterium (assembly GCA_030536515.1). Taxonomy (GTDB): domain Bacteria; phylum Bacillota; class Clostridia; order Oscillospirales; family Oscillospiraceae; genus Faecousia. Next base: position 77,914 of record JAUNPV010000010.1, on the reverse strand, counting down.
TTTGTGGTAGGTGATGAGCACAAAGACCACCAGTGCCCAGCCCAGCTCCGTCATCAAATCGGCGGTGGGGCTCCAGATGCCCAACAGGCTAATCAGGTTGGAGACCACGCTGGTGACGAAAATAGCGCCAACCAAGGGGATGTAGTGGTCGAAGCCGGTGCCCATGTTGCCCCGGACGAAATTGACCAGGGAGGTGTAAATCATCTCCGCCACCGCCTGCTTCCGGGAGATGCCGGAGACCGTCAGCCCGGAGCCAAGCCAGGCGAACAGCACCGAGACCAGCACCAGCACCAGACAGCTGACCACCAGGGTCTGGGTGATTTGGACGGTTCCAAAGAGGGGAACGTTTTCAAATGTGGCAAGGATTCTTGCACCGTTGATTGATACTTCCATAGTGATTCACCTCATAGATAGAATTCAGACTTCGAAGCTCTCCAGATGGTCCTCGTCCTCCGGCTCCTGGGGGGGATTTTTTCGGTCGCTGGGCTCCACCAGCTTCCCCTTGGACTGCAAATAGTAAATGGTAAGGGTGGGGAACAGCAGGGGGGCCACGGCGGCAATGACGTGGATGGGCCTGACAATCAGGGCGATGACGCACCAGGCGCCCTGGAACAGCATCCGCAGATTGTAGCTGACCTGGATGCGGGCCTTCATCTGCTTTTTGTCCTCGATGTCCACGGCCTTCTGAACGGTGAGGCACATGAGGGCAAAGTTGGCCACCGCCACCAGGGAGCCGCCCAGAGCTCCCAGCAAAATGGGCAGCAGGCGGAAGGTGCCGATGCCGAACTGGCTGAAAAGCCACAGGCCGGGAATGAGAATGCAGTCGCCCACGGCAACGCCCAGGGCGATGCGGCGGACCTCTTTTTTGGATGCAGGCTGTAATTTCATAGAATGTCCTTTACCTTTGATATGGTGTAGGGCGGCCTGCCCTCAGGCCGCCGTCCTGTTTTCGCAGAAAACAGGGAAACGGATTGCTAATCGTGGTTATTAAAGGAAACAGGAGGCTCGGGGCTGTCTGCCGCCTCGTCGGCGGCCTTGCGGAGGCTGCGCAGGCAGGAGCGGACCGTGGACACGCTGGTCAGCAGCCCAATTACGCCGCACAGGGCGTAAATCCACATTCCCAGGGCAAATTTTACCTGGAGCCAATAGGCAATCATCAAAAACAGACACAGGGGAAACAGAATGGAAAACCCAAACTGCCCCACCCACATCAGCAGCGACAGCAGCTTCATAGCGCCTCCGTACCGCAATCGGTATAAAAATAAGTATAAATCTACTGAATTATTATAGCCTAAAATCCGCCAAGAAGCAATGGGGTAATTTGACGAATATGCCCCAAAATTTTTGGAAGTTTTCTCCAAAATTCATAGCCCCGCCCTGTATATCTTTAACATATAATCAACAGATAAAACCTGGGAAACTCTGAATAAATCGTCTGCGGCTGAGCAGCGGGTCTTTTGCCCCGGTCGTGCAGTATGAAAAACGGGAAATACATCCAGTATTCCACCGTTTTTCATACTTTCGCCCAGGACAAAATCCCTCGCTGTCAGCTCTTGCCGATTTAATCAGAGCTTCCCCAGCTTTTTTGAAAAATTCCCTCTGCGGGACTTTCTTTTTCCGAAAATCTATAGTATACTATAAAAAATATGGAAATTAGGGGCGAAGAATCTTGACGGAACAGGAAATGGAGATTATCCAGGGGGCCATCAGCGCCGTGGTGTATCAGAATTATGAAAACGGCTATGCGGTCCTGCGGCTGGACGTGGGCGGCGGCCAGAATGTGACCGTGGTGGGCACCATCCCCCTGGCCACCGTGGGCGAGCGGCTGATGGTCACCGGCAAGTGGAGCACCCACGCCAGCTACGGCCGCCAGTTCGAGGCGGAGTTTCTGGAGCGGCTCATGCCCCAGTCCAGCGCGGAAATTCTCAGCTTTTTGTCCAGCCGGGTCATCAAGGGCATCGGCCCCAAGTCCGCCGCCCGGATTGTGGACAAGTTTGGGGACGACACCCTGCGCATCATGGAGCGGGAGCCGAACCGGCTGGCGGAGGTGCCCGGCATTTCCGAAAGCCGGGCCAAAATCATCGGCGATGAATTCCGGCTCCAGGTGGGCCTGCGGCAGCTGATGGAGTTTTTTGCCCTGCACCACCTGCCCGCCGAGCTGGCGGTGCGGACCTACAAGCTCTACGGCGACAGCACCGTGGAGCTGCTGTACGACGACCCCTACCTGCTGATGGACGAGGGGCTGGAAGCCCCCTTTGAGGCGGTGGACCGGTTCGCCATCGACCTGGGCGTGGCGGGGGACGACCCCCGGCGGGTGGAGGCGGGGCTGATTTTTGAGCTGAGCTACAACCTCACCGCCGGTCACAGCTTCCTGCCCCAGGACAAGCTCCTGGCTGCCACCGCCCAGCTGCTGTCCGTGGAGGCCGAGGCCGTGGCCCAGGCGGTGGAGCGGCTGCTGGAAGGGGAGCGGCTGGTCCGGGACACCCTGGCGGGCATCACGGTCATCTACCTGCCCCAGCTGTACGAGGCGGAGAAATACTGCACCCAGAGCCTGCTTGCCCTGGGAAAATCCCGGTTTCCGGAGCCGAAAAATCTGGAAAAGACCATCGAGGGCATTGCCGGCGGCTCCGGCCTTCACTACTCTCCCCAGCAGAAGCAGGCGGTCCGGGAGGCGGCCACCTGCGGGCTGCTGCTGGTCACCGGCGGCCCCGGCACCGGCAAGACTACCATTCTCAACGGCATTCTGGCCCTGATGGACCAGATGGGCCTGTCCTGCCTGCTGGCGGCCCCCACCGGCCGGGCCTCCAAGCGGCTGACGGAGGTCACCGGCCAGGAGGCCTCCACCATCCATCGGCTGCTGGAGGCCTCCATCGACCAGAACACCGGCAAGATGTTCTTTGTCCGGGACGAGGATAACCCGCTGAAGGCCGACGTTATCATCGTGGACGAAATGTCCATGGTGGATATCCAGCTGCTCCACGCCCTGCTCCGGGCCATTCCCGGCAATAAGCGGGTGATTCTGGTGGGGGACCCGGACCAGCTGCCCCCGGTGGGGCCGGGATTTCCTTTCAGCGATATGCTGAGAAGCGGGGTGCTGCCCTCGGTGCGGCTGACGGAGATTTTCCGCCAGGCCCAGCAGAGCCTCATCGTGATGAACGCCCACCGGGTGAACCAGGGGGTGCTGCCGGAGCTGAAAAAGGTGGACAGCGATTTCTTCTTTATGCGAAGGTACAACGAGGAGGGCCTCACCTCCCTCATCCGGGACCTGTGCGCCACCCGGCTGCCGGGGAAAATGGGCATCCCCTCGGACCAGATTCAGGTCCTGTCCCCCACCCGGAAGGGAGGGGTGGGCACCGTTGCCCTGAACAAAATGCTCCAGGCCGCCTTAAACCCGCCGTCGCCGGACAAAAAGGAGAAGCTCTACGGCGAGACAGTGTTCCGGGAGGGCGACCGGGTCATGCAGATTCACAACAACTACGACCTCATGTGGCGCAGGGAGGACGGCTCTGCGGTGGGCACCGGCGTGTTCAACGGCGACGTGGGCACCGTCCGGAAAATCGATTTGAGCGCCGAGACCATGACGGTCCTCTTTGACGACCGGCTGGTGGACTACGACTTCACCCAGCTGCTGCTGTTGGAGCTGGCCTACGCCATGACCGTCCATAAAAGCCAGGGCAGCGAGTACCGGGCGGTGATTCTCACGGCCTGGAACGGCTCGCCCTACCTTCTCAGCCGCAGCATCCTCTACACCGCCATCACCCGGGCCAGGGAGCTGCTGATTATCGTGGGCCGGGAGGAGACCGTGGCGGCCATGACGGAAAACGCCAAAAGAAACCGCCGCTACACCGGCCTCAAGCTCCGCCTCCAGGGGAAGACCCCATGAGGCTGTTGCGGGCGCTGATGCAGCTGCTGTTTCCGCCCAAATGCGTGCTGTGCGGAAAGCTGCTGAAAAATCAGGAGCAGGACCTGTGCGCCTGGTGCAGAACTCAGGGGCCTTTGTATCCAAATCGTAAAAGAAGTGCGCAATTTCTTGACAGCTTTGCCGCTGTCTGGTACTATGAAGGGAGCGTAAGGCGGAGCCTGCTCCGCTTTAAGTTCCGGGGGGCCGGAAGCTATGCCAAAAGCTACGGCCGCCTGCTGGCCATGGAGCTGGAAAAGCTCCACCCGGAGGGCTTCGACCTGCTCACCTGGGTGCCCATCAGCCGCCGCCGGAGGCTGACCCGGGGCTATGACCAGGTGGCGCTGCTGGCAAAGGCCTTAGGCAGGGAGCTGGGGATGACCCCGGAGCCCACCTTAAAGAAAATTCGTCACAACCGTCCCCAGTCCTCGGTCCGGGGCCTTGCCCAGCGGCGGGCCAACGTGCTGGGCGCTTATCGGGTGATGCGCCCGGCGCAGGTGGCCGGAAAGCGGGTGCTCCTGCTGGACGACATCCTCACCACCGGGGCCACCGCCGGAGAGTGCGCCCGGATGCTGAAGACGGCAGGGGCGAAAGAAATACACTGTGCCGCTGTGGCGGCCACACGAAAATAACAAGTAGGTGTTGCTATGTCTATGTTTTCCATGTTTTCCAATGACCTGGGTGTTGACCTGGGTACCTCCAATGTGCTGATCTACGCCGACGGCAAGGGCCTAGTGGTCCGGGAGCCCTCCGTTGTGGCGGTGGATAAGAACACCGGCAAGATTTTGCAGGTGGGCGCCGCCGCCCGGAATATGCTGGGCCGTACCCCCGGCAACGTGGTGGCCATGCATCCGCTGAAGGACGGCATTGTCTTTGACCACGAAATGACCGTGAAAATGCTCCAGGAGATGTTCAAAACCGCCACCAAGGCGGGCCTGTTCACCCCCAAGCCCAGGGTGGTCATCTCCGTGCCCTCGGGCGTTTCCGAGGTGGAGGAGCGCAGCGTCATCAACGCCGCCATCGAGGCCGGTGCCCGCCGTGTGTTCCTCATCGAGGAGCCTCTGGCCGCCGGACTGGGAGCCGGGCTGGATATCCGGGGGGCCAGCGGCCACCTGGTGGTGGACATCGGCGGCGGCACCACCGACGTGGCGGTGCTGAGCATGAACGGCGTGGCCGTGTCCTCCTCACTGAAAATCGCCGGTAACTATTTTGACGAAATGATTGCCCGCTATGTCCGCCGCCAGCACGGCGTGATTATCGGCCAGGTGACCGCCGAGAATATCAAAATTCAGATTGGCCAGGTCTACCCCCGGGACGAGGAGCGGAGCATGAACGTCAAGGGCCGGGACTTCAAAACCGGTATGCCCAAGCTGGTGACCCTGACCTCCACCGAGGTCTATGAGATTCTCCGCCGCCCCGCCCGGCAGATTGCCGACGAGGTCCTCACCGTCCTGGAGCAGACCAGCCCCGAGCTGGTGTCCGACATCTCCGAAAACGGCATCACCATCACCGGCGGCTGCGGCCAGATTTGGGGCATGGACCTGCTGCTGATGGAGCGGACGGGCATCGCCTGCATCCTGGCCGACGACCCGGACTCCTGCACCGCCTACGGCGCAGGCAAGAGCCTGGCCTGGATTAACAATATGCGCGAAGGCCCCATCAACATCGCCCGGAAGCGGGCCATGAAGGCCTAAAATTCGCATATCCCCCTGTAGGGGAGGGTTATCAACCCTCCCGTCGGCCTCCGCCAAGGAGGCCGCAACCGGCTTTCCGCCTGGAAAGCCGGTTCATAGCAGCTGTCAAACCGGCACGTCCAGGAGGCCGTGCCCTACGGGTGCGTGAGCATGAAGGGGGGCTGTCATTGCGAAACCAGTCCGTTCTCTTTGTCATTTTTCCTTTGGAAAAATGAACTGCTTGGTGCTGTTCACCAAGCAGAGGGGATGCGGATTGCCACGCCAGTGTGAGCACTGGCTCGCAATGACATTACAAACCAGTAGGGGAGGGTTATCAACCCGTCCGCCGAAAAAACTGATGAAACCGAGCGTTGTAGAAGAAATAGGGAGGGAAAAGCATGGAAACAAAGGTCAAGGTTGGCTGGGGCGCACTGCGGGTGCTGGGGCTGATTTATACGCCTATGGGGGCGGTGTTTCTGGCCCTGGGTGTGGCGTTTTGGTATTTTCTGCCGGATATTTTCCCACTGGGCCTGGTATTTTCCCTGTTAGGCGGCATTTTCCTCCTGCTGGGCCTGGTGTTTCTTATCGCAGAGCACCGGAAAAAGAAACGGATGGAGGCCCTGATTGCCGCCGGACGGTTCGTCTGGGCGGAGGTGGTGGACTGCCTGTGCAGCTATAACGTCAGCTTCCACAACGGCCGCCACCCCTGGCAGATTGTGGCCTGCTATGAGCTCGGCGGCCAGAAGCACCTGTTCCGCAGCCAGAGCCTGCTCCTCCCGGCCCCCCGCACCCTCATCGGCAAACAGGTCAAGGTCTACACCGACCAGACTCTCCGGCACTACTATGTAGATGCCCAGCCCCTGCTGGGCCATTACGTGGAGCATTAAAAATTGTGCTTATCGGATTAACTCAGCAATGACTGTAGGGCGGCCTGCCCTCAGGCCGCCGTCCATGTTTTCCATAGGAAAACATGGAAAAACGGACTGGTTCGCAATGACAGGCTCCTTTCAGTGGACAAGCATATTCTAAAAACCCGTGAATGGAGGAAATTCCTTCATTCACGGGTTTTTCTATAAGAAAACGGCGATTACGGTTTCTTCACGAGTCCGTTTACAAGCTCTGCAATGGTATCCAGCTGCCGTTCATCCAACTTTTTAAGCTGCTCGTCCAACTCCTGGATTTTTTGGGGATTCTCAGATTGAATATCAAAAAAATCCTTGGGCGTAATATGAAGAAATTCACAGATATAGAAAAAATTGGTCATAGTCGGAAACGCCTTTCCGTTTTCGATTGTATTGATATACCCGGGGTTTTGACCGAGGGAAAGGCTCATATCACGAGCCGACAAACCGCTTTGGATTCGTAGTTGAGCCAACCGCCGGGAAAAGAGTTCTTCATACATAGTCAGCACCGCCTTTATATCCTATTATATCCGATACAGGGGCGATTACCGTTATATAAAATCGGATAAAACTGTTGCAATAACAGAATATATGTGATATAATCCAAATTACGAAAGAGAAAATGCTATATCATCTCTTTTGATGAACGGCTGATTTGGGGCAATTGCGTGCGGCCATCGGCTTGGGCGTGAGGAAGGGAGTCCCGCAAGAGAAATGATAATATGCGGAAAACCTTGATTTTAAGCCATTTTCTCATGGTATCATAAACATTTATAAGGGCTTATAAGAGGATTTCCGCCTATTAAAATCAATCAAAAAAGGAGAGAGAACGAATGCAGTTACTGTTGTTTTTCAAAATTTACAGAGGTGACGGACTTGCGACATTTCTGAGCATTCTCGGATTTTTCATCCGGCTTGCCGGTGTCGTTTTTGTTGCCAGCGGCGCAACTGCGGTGGGCGTTGTGGCGATTCTGCTCGGATTGGCACCTGCCATCTATGCAGAAACCCGGTAGGGGTGAGCGTTTCACAAAATTCCAGCTGTAAAAAATGAACCGGGTTTCCGATAAGGAAGCCCGGTTTGCGGCCCCCTCGCCGGGGGCCGACGGGCGGGTTGGTAACCCGCCCCTACGGAGGGGGACAAAGCCCCTCATCCGCCCCAGTTTGCGAACTGGGGCACCTTCCCCCGTTGGGGGAAGGCTTTTATAACGCAGCAAGGGGAGCGGTTTTGGAGACCGCTCCCCTTGTTTGATTGCATTACAGCCACCCGGCGTCCTCGGATTCGGCCTTTTTGGCCCGGGTCATCAGGCGCTTGAAGATGTCGTTGACATCGGCGCCCTCGTAGAGGACCTGGTAGGCGGCTTCGGTGATGGGCATATTGATGCCCTGGCTTTTTCCCAGCTCCCAGGCGGAGCGGGCGGCGTAGTAGCCCTCCACGGCAGCGCCGACCTCGGCCATGGCGGCTTCGGCGGACTTGCCCTGGCCGATGAGAATGCCGGCCCGGCGGTTCCGGGAGTGCATGGAGGTGCAGGTGACGATTAAATCGCCCACCCCGGCCAGGCCTGCAAAGGTCTCCTTCCTGGCCCCCAGGGACACCCCCAGCCGGGCGGTTTCCGTGAGACCCCGGGTCATCAGCATGGCCTTGGTGTTGTCCCCGCAGCCCAGGCCGTCGGCAATGCCGGCGCACAGGGCGATGACGTTTTTCAGAGCGGCCCCCAGCTCGGCTCCCACGGCGTCGGGGCTGGTGTACACCCGGAAGGTGTCGGACATGAAAATATCCTGGACGAACTCCGCCTTCTCCTGGTCCGGATGGGCGGCGAGGCAGCCGGTGGGCATATCCAGGCCCACCTCCTCGGCGTGGCTGGGGCCGGTGAGGACCACCACGTCCCGGCCGGTCTCCTGGGCAATCACCTGGCTCATGCGCAGGTGGGTGCCCTGCTCCAGACCCTTGGTGACAGACACCAGCAGGGCGTTCTCATCTAAGTAAGGGGCTACCTGGCGGCACACGGAGCGCAGGGGAGAGGAGGGGGTGGCCATGACCACCAGAGGGCAGCCCCGGAGGCTGCTTAAATCGCTGCTGGCGTTCAGCCCCTGGGGCAGGGGAATCCCGGGAAGCCGGGGGTTGACATGGGTGGCGTTCATCTGGGCCGCCCGCTCCGGCCGGTGGCTCCACATGGTCACGTTATGGCCGTTTTTGCACAGGCGAATGGCCAGGGCCGTGCCCCAGGCGCCGCAGCCTACGACTGCAATGTTCATTTTCTGCCTCCTTTTTTCAGGAGGTTGGTTTTGGGCTCCTGGCCCTTGACAAGCCGCCGGATGTTGCCCCGGTGCATATACACGCACAGTGCGGCCATGGCAATGCCGAACCACATGACGAAGGGCTCCCGGCTATGGAACACCACAAACCCGATGCCAAAGGTAACCGAGGCCAGCACGGACCCCAGGGACACGTAGCCCGAGAGCAGATACCCCAGAAGAAACACAACCAAAATGATAACGCCGATGCGCCAGTCAATCACCAGGGCCACGAACAGGCCGCTTAAAATGCCCTTGCCCCCCCGGAAGCCCAGCAGGGCAGGGAAGCAGTGGCCCAGCATCACGAAGAAGCCCCCCAGGGCCATGCCCTCCAGCTGGCGGCCCATGGGATAAAAGAGCCAGCCGGAAATGAGGCAGGCCAGGACGGCCTTCCCGGCATCGACGAGAATCACCAGAAAGGCGCTTTTGACGCCGTAATTGCGGATAAAATTGGTCAGTCCTGCATTGCCGCTGCCGTGGCTGCGGACATCGTCATGGTGCAGCCGGGAGGCAATGACGGCCCCGTTCAGGTTGCCCAGCAGATAAGAACCCACAATGGCCAGAAGGAAGGAAATACAAACAACGGTCATCAGCATTTAGTCGTCCTCCTTGTCGCCCTTCTGGCGGATGGTAATGCGGATGGGGGTTCCCTGGAGGCCAAAGACCTCCCGAATCTGGTTTTCCAGATACCGCTGATAGGAGAAGTGGAACAGCCGCGCGTCATTGCAGAAAATGACGAAATGGGGGGGCTTGGTGCTGGCCTGGGTCATGTAGTAGATTTTTAACCGCCGGCCCTTGTCCGTGGGCGGCTGGACCCGGGCTGTGGCATCGGCCAGGACGGAGTTCAGTGCGCCGGTGGTGATGCGGGAGGTGTTCTGGGCGCTGACATCCTGAATCATCTGGAAGAGCCTGTCCACCCGGGAGCCGGTGAGGGCGGACAGGAACAGCACCGGGGCGTAGGTCATGTAGCTCAGGCCCTGGCGGACCTCGGCCTCCATGTCCCGCATGGTGTTGGTCTGCTTGTCCTCCACGGCATCCCACTTGTTGACCACGATAATGGCGGCCTTGCCTGCCTCGTGAACCAGACCTGCAATCTTGGTGTCCTGCTCGGTGACGCCGTCATTTGCATCAATGAGAATCAGGCACACGTCCGCCCGCTCAATGGCGTTGATGGAGCGCATATTGGAGTAGCGCTCGATGGCATCGTCCACCTTGCTTTTCCGGCGCATCCCGGCGGTGTCGATGAAGCAGTATTTGCCCGTTTCGTTTTCAAAATAGGAGTCGATGGCGTCCCGGGTGGTGCCCGCCACGTTGGAGACAATGACCCGCTCCTCCCCCAGAATGCGGTTGAGAAGGCTGGATTTGCCCACGTTGGGCTTGCCCACAATGGCCACCTTGATGAGGTCGTCATTTTCGTCCCAGCCCTCGTCTTCGGGGATGTTTTCCAGCACCCAGTCCAGCAAATCGCCGGTGCCGTGGCCGTGGACGGCGGAGGTCTCGAACAGGTCGCCGATGCCCAGGCCGTAGAATTCGAACACGTCGGGGTTATAAAGGCCTGTGGAGTCGCACTTGTTCACAGCCAGGGCGATGGGCTTGCCGGATTTGCGCAGCATGGTGGCCACGTCCTGGTCTGCGGCGGTGACACCGCTGCGGACATCCACCACCATGATGATGGCATCGGCCAGCTCAATGCCAATCTCCGCCTGGCGGCGCATGAATTTCAGCATATCGCTGTCCGTACCCGGCTCAATGCCGCCGGTATCCACCAGGGAGAAGGTCCGGCCGCACCACTCGCAGTCCCCGTAGATACGGTCCCGGGTGACGCCGGGGGTGTCCTCCACAATGGAGGTCCGCTGGCCGGTGAGCTTATTGAATAACATGGACTTGCCAACGTTGGGCCGTCCAACAATGGCAACCAATGGCTTTGCCATGAAAAACACTTCCTTTCCAGAAAATTGCCTATCTATTATGACACAGATTGCAGATAAAAGCAACCGAAACAGTAAAATTTTTCATAATTGCAAGTTTTTGTATGTCATTGCGAAGCCAGTGCGCACACTGGCTGTGGCAATCCGTTCTCTGTAGGGGAGGGTCACTGACCCTCCCGCTGAAAAAATTCTTCGTGATTTTTCGGATAAACGTTCGTTGCGTGAGCTGCTACCCAAAACGCACCCGTAGGGCGGCCTGCCCTCAGGCCGCCGTTTTGTTGGTTGATTGAGCAGTCCTGGCGACGCAAACTGCATAAAGTCATGGGTGCGGAAGCAGTTCCCTTGCGGGAACTGGTATGTCACTTTCTTGTCGCTGAACAAGAAAGTAACCAAAGAAGTCAGCTTAGGAGGCGCTGAGTTCATAGCTCCCGCTATGAAAGCCGATGAATTATGGTATGATTGCCACTGGCAATCATGTTATATTTTTTAATCTGCTGCGCAGAGCACCGCCCTCCTAAGAACCTCCCGGCGCGCTTTTCGTTAGCTGCCCAGCACCTTAACTGTCTTAACTTTTAGATGCTGCGGCCTTACGACGGCGGGGGCTCCGCTCTCCCCGCCCTTCCGGGGTGGGTGTTATTTTCTGCATCTAAAGAAAATAAAATCTGGTCTGTGGATGGTTCCTCCGAATGTATCGGGGTACCGGTTCCTTATTTCGTCGGGTAATTGGGATTCCTTGCAGGAAGCAATCTCAAAACCGGCCTGGATAATGGAATTGATAATACTGGAAACCGTTCTGTGATACAGCTCGTAGTCTTTCACGACCCAAGGAACTTTTCGGACGCCTTCGACAAAGTAGTTGTTAATATTGGCGTAAAGCCGTTTGCCTGACGCAGAACGTGTATATCTGGGATAGGTCCCGTCGTAAGCGGTAGCCATGGGGTGGGACATACTAAACACAAATTCTGAATCCTCGTTCAGTAAATTGTATACATCTTTGAATAAAACATCAAGATTCTCAACATAGTCAAAGACCAAAGAACTGGTTACCAAATCAAACTTTTTTTGCAGAGCGCTCAGTTCTTCCAGCGGCATTTGTACATAGGCGACATTGTGGGCGCTGTTATGCTCTTTGGCATAGTTCAGCATTTTTTCGGAAATATCAATGCCCAAAACAGATTCAGCACCCATGTCAGAATACTGTTTTGCATGGTGACCCATGCCGCAGCCGATATCCAGGACCTTTTTCCCCTGGAGCTTCGGCAGCATGGAATGGAGAATGGGTGTTTCAATCAAATCGTTGAAATTGATCTTATCGCTTCTGATGCGTTCATAATCTTCAAAAAATACTTCATTATCATAGATGTTCTGCTTTGACATAGTAACCACCCACTGTTCATTTCAGATTTATGACGAACCCCGTCACCGGGCACAATCAGGATGCGCCCGATAACCACCAGGGGCCGTAACGAATTGTCAGCGGCGACTCGCCGCAAATGGAAAAAGAGGAAGGCTGGTTGCCTTCCTCTGCATTCCGCTTTTCTGTCTTACTCAGCCTCGACAGCCAGGACCTGACGGCCATTGTAGGTACCGCAAGCCTTGCAGGCTCTGTGGGGCATGACGGGCTCACCGCACTTGGGGCAGACGGCAACGCTGGGAGCGGACAGCTTCCAGTTGGAGCCACGGCGCTTATCGCGGCGGGCGCTGGACACTTTACACTTAGGGACAGCCATGGTGACACCTCCTTGGTCAAACTGCTTTGCGGAATCGCTGAATCAATGCCGATATCCATCCTGCTTGCATCTTTTCCGCCATACGCTCCAAAAATCCTCCCAGATACACAAAGTATCTGCTGCGGCTTTTGGCCCGTCTGACAAAAAATCTGCGGCGCAGTCTGCACACCGGATTGCTTCATCGCTTCCTTTACAGCAAAATGGATTTACTTCTCAAGAAGCTGCTTCAAAGCAGCAAATCGGGGATCGAGCTCCTTCTGGCAATGACAGGGGCCGTCGTTGAGGTTCTTGCCGCATCTGTGGCACAGCCCCTTGCAGTCCTCTTTGCACAGCAGCTTGGAATCCAGATTCAGGACGAAAACCGTCCGCACAATGTCATCCAGATCGGCGCTGTCTCCCTCCAGAGGGAATACCCTTTCATCCTCGTTCTCCTCGTTGGCCATTTCCGTCACCAGGACCACATCCATGGGAATGCGGACATCCCGGTCGAAGGGAGCGGCGCACCGGTCGCAGACGGCGTGGATGCAGGTTTTGATTTCACCCGTCATCACAAGCACCCCTGCGGTATTGCGCACCGTGCCCTCTGCCAGCACCGGCTCGGACACAGGATTGCTCAGACCGTAACGAAGATCGCTCAGATCAACACTGCAGGAAAAGGAAACCGAGGCACCGGGGCAGTCGATAATTTTCGCAAGACCCAGCATCATAGTCTCCACCTCCTCACAGTCGTGCCTAGACATTATATAGGACTTTTCCCGTTTTGTCAAATGTTATTTTCATAAATTTCAGGATATCTTTATGATATTCCTCCAAATGCACCGTAGGGCGGCCTGCCCTCAGGCCGCCGCAGTGTAATGGGACAGGACAGAGGGGTCCCCAGAGAAGCGGTGGACACGGACAAAACCTTCCCCCCGGGGGGGAAGGTATTGGCGGTTCTAAATTCTCGCCCCTGGACATACCCTTCACTAAAACCAAGGCGGGGTCATTCCTGCCGAGAAGGAGGCTGGCAATGGAAGAGATTTATGCAGACATCGCCGCCCGCACCGGCGGCAATATTTATGTTGGCGTGGTGGGGCCGGTGCGTACCGGAAAATCCACCCTCATCAAGCGCATCATGGAGGAGCTGGTGATTCCCGGCATCTCCGACCCCTACCGAAGGGAGCGGGCCAGAGACGAGCTGCCCCAGAGCGGCTCAGGCCGGACCATTATGACCTCGGAGCCGAAATTCGTCCCCGAGGAGGCGGTGGAGATTTCTCCCGACGGCTGCGCCAAGCTCCGGGTCCGGCTCATCGACAGTGTCGGCTACATGATTCCCGGGGCTGTGGGGGCCCAGGAGGAGGGGGTCCCCCGGATGGTCACCACCCCCTGGTTTGACCACGAAATCCCCATGACCCAGGCGGCGGAGCTGGGGACGAAAAAGGTCATGGAGGGCCACTGCACCATCGGCCTGGTGGTGACCACCGACGGCACCGTCACCGACATCCCCCGGGAGGACTATGTGGAGGCGGAGAAAAAGGCCATCCGGGATATGCAGGAAACGGGGAAACCCTACCTTATTATAATCAACTCCCAGAACCCCGCCGGCGAGGCGGCTGCGGCGGTCCGGGACCAGATACGCCGGGAGTTCGGGGTGGAGCCGCTGGCGGCGGACTGCCAGGCGCTGGACAGCCAGGGCATCAGCCGCCTGCTGAGGGCCCTGCTGTACACCTTCCCCATGTCGGAGCTTCGGGTGTACCTGCCCCGGTGGCTGGACGCTCTGGAGCCGGAGCACCCGGTGAAAACCCAGCTGTACGGGGCGCTGCTCCAGCGGGCCGGGCAGATTGGAAACCTGGGCCAGGCGGAGGAAACTCTGGCGGGCCTAAATGACCTGGAGGCGGTCCAGGACTACAGCCTCCGGGGGGTGGACCTGGCCGATGGAACGGTCAGCTGCGCAATCGTCCTGCCCGAGGGGCTGTACTATGAGATTTTAAGCAGCAAGGCGGGACTTCCCATCGAAAACGAGGCCCAGCTGCTGGGACTTCTCATGGACCTGGCCCGGGTGAAGCAGGAGTACGACAAGATTTCCGACGCCCTCTCCGCCGTGAAGGCCACGGGCTACGGGGTCGTCATGCCCTCGGCGGAGGAAATGCGCCTGGAGACCCCGGAAATCGTCCGCAAGGGCGGTGCCTTCGGGGTGAAGCTGAAGGCCGGGGCCCCCTCCATCCACATGGTCCGGGTGGACATCGACACGGAAATCAGCCCCATGGTGGGCGACGAAAAGCAGTCCCGGGACCTCATCGCCCACCTGACCGGCGAGGACCCCCAGCAGCTGTGGCAGAGCAACATCTTCGGCAAATCCGTCTACGACCTCATCCAGGAGGGCCTCACCGCCAAGCTGGTCCAAATGCCCGAGGACGTAAGAGGCAAATTCCGGGGGACGCTGACAAGAATCGTCAACGAGGGCGCTACGGGGCTGATTTGCCTGATTTTGTAACCATAATCAGTAGGGGCGGGTTACCAACCCGCCCGTCGGCCCCCTGGTTGGGGGCCGCAACCGGCTTTCCACCTGGAAAGCCGGTTCATTGCAGACAACAAAATTTCTAAGCACCCCCGGCGGCGCAACAATACCTTCCCCCGGGGGGAAGGTGGCACGGCGTTAGCCGTGACGGATGAGGAATGCGGGCGGAAACGTTGGATGATGGAAACGTCCGTGCCTGCTGAATGCTAAACAATACCTGCCAGCAAGCCCGTAGCTGTACCGCACATCACGTTATCTCCCGCATTCCTCATCCGCCCCAGTGTGCGCACTGGGGCACCTTCCCCCCGGGGGAAGGTTTTGGGGGTGCATGAGCGTGACCGGGGCAAAATGTCATTGTACCAATTCGCTGAGGGGCTTCATATCCAGCTCCAGCCGGGGGTATTTGGCCAGGATGGCCTGGGCTTCTGCTTCGGGTATCTCCGGGGCATCCCAGTCGGACATCCAGGTCTCACTGCTGAGATTGTGGATGAGCCGTTCCAGGAACACAGGCTTCGTCCCTTCCAGATGCCAGAAGTAATACTTGCACCCTGCGCCCCGGAGCTGGTCTGCGAATTCTTCAACCTGCATGAACACGTTGTTTTCGCAGAGATAGCCGTGAATGGGAATCCACACAACCTGGTCCCGGTAGGCGCTGAAAACGCCGGGCGGGTCATCATCCCAGGTTCTGATGAGCAGCTCCTCCTGGCCGTCCCCGGTCACATCCATCAGGGTGTACTCTGCCCCCGGGAAATCCTCCACAGAATATTCCCGGGCGGCAAATTCGGCGTAGAGCCTGCGAATATCCTCCGCCGTCCGGACCGGGTCATGCGCCCGGATAAACTCTCCCAGGGTGGTCCCATTCATGGGATAGTCCAGGGCAGATTTGAATGGAATTTCCATGCGGGGATGCTTGGCAAGGGCCGCCTGGGCTTCCTCCCGGGAAATCTCCACAGCCTGGTCAAACACTCCCTTCCGCCAAACACCGTCCCGGCAGCTGACGGCGTCGGCATCAAGATGGGTGTCATCCTGACAAGTGAAATACTGGTGACTTACATAACCCGGGTCCAAGGGGTCCAAGCTCACGGCCTCCAAAACACCGTCCTGGCAGAGCCAGTATTGGTTGAATCCCGTTTCGAAGGGGTGGACCTGACCGTCCGTTACGGTGTAGGCCGCCTCAAAGCTGCCGTCGCCGCTGCCCAGAAGCAGCTCCTCCACGCCGTTAAAATCCAGGTCGTACAGGGCATAGTACAGGGTGTCCAGCCAGGGCTGGGTGTTCAGAAATTCTCCGTAGTCGGTGTACACCGGGTCCAGATAGACAGGCTCGGCGGCCTTGCGCTCGGCCTCGGCCATGCCCAGCTGGGATACCAGGGCCTCCCGGTCAAAGGCGGCGGGGCTTACATGATAGTCGAAAATATCCGCCATCTGCGCCAGGGCCTGCTGGGTGGGAATCTGGCTGTCCTCCCGGAGCATGGGGAGGTCGGGGCTGAGCCGGATGAAAATGGTGGCGTCACCCACATCGGCGAAAACCATGCCGTTTCCACCCTTGGTCAGCACCAGCAGCACCTGGGTGCCGTCGGCGGTTTTGTAGTTCCACTGCCGGTAAGCATCCTCGGACAAAAAGGTGGTCACCGGCTCAAACACGTCCTTTTTGGAGTAGGCGTATGTGCCGAACCACCGGCCGGTCCACAGAGCGTTCTCCGTCAGAGTCAGGTCCAAATCACTGTCAAAATTCCCGTTGGGGTAGCAGGTGCCGGAAAATTCCTCGATTTTGACCGGGACCTCGGGGCGGACCACGCCGCCGATGCCCAGAGCGTCGTACATCAGCTGCTTTTCCCACCGCTGGGCCACAATGAACTTGTCCAGCAGCTTGAGACCGTATTTTTCCGTAATCTCCTCCAGCTTGTTTACCATGTCCCAGGTGTAGCAGCCGTAGGTGAACCAGCAGTTGTCGGGAATGCCGTGGACGTTCTCATTTTCCATCAGCAGACGGTCCGGGTCATAGGTGCTTGTAAAATCCACCCACTCCTGGGCGGCCAGCTGGATGGGGCTGTCCTTCATGCCGTGGGGGGTCAGAACGTCCACCATGCTCTTTTGCTCTGTAATCAGCTTGCCGTACTCGTCAAATCTGCGGGTGTCTGCCTGCTGGCCGATTTTCAAATCCTGCAAATGCAGCACATACACGGCGGCGCAGCCCACCAGCATCACCGCCATAGCAATAACAGCAGCCAGCAGCAGGGGCTTTTTGAGACTGAGGCGCCGTTTGGCCGGGAAGGCGGCGTGCTCTGCCTCGTCAATCAGGTCCTCGCCGATGTAGCTCAGACCCAGAAAAATATCCTTTCCGTTCATACGCAGATACCCTCCTTTTCAAGGTAGTCGCTGAGCTTTGCCTTGGTCCGGTGCAGGCGCATCTGGACGGCGCTTTCGCTGAGGCCGTACCGGGCGGCGATTTCGGCGATGGTGTCCACATACCAGTACCGGCGCAGGAACACCAGCCGGTTTTCCCGGGAAAGGGACCGGAGGAATGCGTCCAGAACCATCCCCAGCTCCCGGCGTTCCAGCTCCCGGTCCCGGCTGGCATCGGGGATGCACTGCTCCATCTCCTGGGTCATGCTCACCACCTCGGCCCTTCGCTTGGCTGCATTTTTCCAGTCCAGCCGGTCCAGGGAGAAATTCCGGCAGATTCTGGCCAGGTATGCAAAGAAATGCTGGGGCCGCTGGGGAGGAATGGTATCCCAGGCCCGCCAGTAGGTGTCGTTGACGCTTTCCTCAGCGTCCTCACGGTTTTTCACGATGCTGTCCGCCAGGGAAAAAAGCCGCCGGCCATAGGACTGCTGGGTGTGAAAAATAGCGTCCTCATTCCGCGCGAGGAACAATTCAATAATCTGACTGTCATCCATTGGGGCTCACCTCACTTGTGTATTTGCTTCCTCACCCTGATAGACGGAAGGGGGAGGGGAAATCTCACTCATTTGGGAAAATTTATTTTATTATACAGGACAGGGGAGGAAAAGACAATGAAAGGTTTTGCCGCACCCACCGTCCCAAAACCTTCCCCCGGCCCAATAGCTTCCCCCGGGGGGAAGCTGGCACCAGTGTCGCAACACTGGTGACTGATGAGGGATGGCGACAGATTGGACCTTGTATGCACCACCGTCAGATGCTGCAAGCCATAACTGCACGCCATCCCTCATCCGACCTCGCTTACGCTCGGCCACCTTCCCCCCGGGGGAAGGTATTGGGGGTGCGCCGCTCATTTGCCCCACCCCGTAGGGCCCGGCATCCTTGACGGGCCGCTGGCGGAACGGCACGTCCGGGAGGCCGTGCCCTACGGTTGCGGTTCCGTGTTTTTCCTTGACAATCGGCTCTCCCGGACTTACAATGGAAGAAAAAACGGGGAGGAACACTTATGTCCAACATTTCTTATCTTTGGTCTGACCGGAAGCGGTATTTCGGGCTGCCGCTGAGCTTTACCCGGTATGCCCTGTCGGAGGACCGGCTGTTTTTGTCCCAGGGGCTGCTCAGCATCCGGGATGACGAGCTGCTGCTGTACCGGGTCCGGGATATCCAGACCAGCCGCAGCCTGTGGCAGCGCATTTTCGGCGTGGGCACGGTGACGGTGCTGTCCTCGGACAAAAGCTCCCCAACTCTGGTGCTGAAAAACATCAAGGACCCCCTGGCCGTCAAGGAGCAGCTCCACACCCAGGTGGAGGAAATGAAAATCCGCCGCCGGATGCGGGTGGGGGAGATTATGACCAGCAGCGCCGATGACGACGAGGAGATGGATGATGAACGGGTCTGAGCCCAGGAAACGGACGGCGGTGCTGATTTACCCGGGCTTCTGCAATTTCGAAATTGCACCCGCCCTGGAAATGCTGGCCCTGGCCGGAAAGCCCATCACCGTGTTTGCCAGACGCAAGGCCCTGGTGAAAAGCGAGGAGGGCCTTTCAGTCATGCCGGATAAGTCCATCGAGGAGCTGGATATTGCCCAGTTTGACAGTCTGCTGCTGCCGGGGGCCGAGGATATCCGGGAGGCGGTGGAGGACGAAGCGGTTCTGGACTTTGTTCGGAAATTCGACGGAATGCCCATCGGGGCCATTTCCGTGGGGCCTGTGCTGCTGCTGAAGGCGGGGATGCTGGCCGGAAAGCCCTTTATGGCCGGGGTGGATGCCCGGGGCCTTGCGGAGGAGGGCTTCACCCGGGAGGAGCTGGCGCTGCTCCACGACTGGCCTGCAAACCTCCGGGACCCCATCCCGGCGGGCTTCCTCCGCTCTGGGAACATCGTCACGGCCATGTGCTCCGGGTTTCTTCCCTGGGCCATGGAATTCGGGGAAATGCTGGGCATTGAGACAAATCGGAAAACATTTGGCTTGTAATGAGCCGGGAGCCTTGAGGCTCCCGGTTTTCGTTTGCGGCGGAGGGCACGGCCTCCCGGACGTGCCGATCTGCCAGCGGCCCGTCAAGGATGCCGGGCCCTACGGGTGCACCCAAAAACCTTCCCCCGGCCCAATAGCTTCCCCCGGGGGGAAGCTGGCACCAGTCCGCAGACTGGTGACTGATGAGGGATGGCGACAGGTCGGACCTTGTATGCACCACCGTCAGATGCTGCAAGCCATAACTGCTCGCCATCCCTCATCCGTCTTGCCCTTCGGGCAATCCACCTTCCCCCCGGGGGAAGGTATTGGGGGACGGGCTTTAGAAAATCTTAAGAAATAAATTACAAAATAAATTTACATAACACTTTACGGAAGCGGAAAAAAGTGGTAAACTAAAACTACTATGCACACCGGGAGGACCATCATGGACTTACAGCTCAGACGAAAAAAACCGGGTAGCCTTGCGCTGGCCTTTGCCATCCCCTGCGTGGGGATGCTGTTTGTCATGCTCATCAGCCAGTACGAGCCCTTTGGCAAGTATTCCATGCTGTATTCGGATATGTACCACCAGTACTATCCCTTCTTTGCTGCCTTCCGGCGGGCGCTGCGCAGCGGCGACGGGCTGCTGTACACCTGGTCCACGGGCCTGGGCATGGACTATCTGGGGCTGATTTCCTATTACCTGGCCTCGCCGCTGAATCTGCTCAGCGTGCTGGTGCCGGAGGGGTGGCTGCTGGAATTCTTCTCTCTGCTGGTTCCGGTGAAGCTGGGGCTGGCGGGGCTGTTCTTCGCCTTGTTCCTGCAAAAGACCTTCCGCAGAACGGACTGGTCCACCGCCGTCTTTGGCGGGTGCTACGGCCTGTGCGCCTGGGCCCTGGGCTTTCAGTGGAACGTCATGTGGCTGGACACCTTTGCGCTGCTGCCTCTGGTGGTGCTGGGGCTGAAGGCCCTGCTGGAGGAGAAGAAATTTCTGCTGTACACGGGAACGCTGTTTCTGTCCATCTTCTCCAACTACTATATCGGCCTGTTCACCTGCATTTTTGTGTTTCTCACCTTTTTCGTCTATCAGTTCTGCCGGTGGGGCGGGTGGAAGAAGTTCTTCGCCGACCTGTTCCGGGTGGGGCTGTTCTCGGTGCTGGCCATCGGCATGACGGCCATTCTGGAGCTGCCGGCCCTGGCGGCGCTGCAAACCACCCAGTCCAGTGTCAACAAATTCCCCACCGGCTTCCGGCTGAACATTGCCGACGAGCACACCTGGAAGGGCCTGCTGGATGCCATGCGCCAGGTGGCGGGCAACATGGGCGGGGCCATCAAGCCCAATTTCAAGGAGGGCCTGCCCAATCTCTACTGCGGCATTTTCAGCATCCTGCTGATGTTTCTCTACTTGCTGTCCCCGGATGTGCGCCTGCGGGACAAGCTCTGCGCCGTGGGGCTGCTGGTGTTTTTCAATCTCAGCTTCATCATCCGCCAGCTGGACTATATCTGGCACGGCTTCCATTTTACCAACATGATTCCCTACCGGTTCAGCTTCCTTTACAGCTTTGTGGTGCTGTACATGGCCTACCGGGCCTGGACGCTGCGCCAGCGGTTCGATGGCCGCCGGGTGGTGCTGGCCGCTCTGCTGACGGCGGGAATCCTGGCCTGCTGCAAGGACCTGAAAACCACTGTGCCGGTGGGGAGCCTGGACATCCCCGTTTATATCATCTACAACGGGGTCTTTCTGGCGCTGTATACCATGGCCCTGCTGGCGGGGGCCGGCAGGGAGGCGGAGGACGAGCCGGGGGCCATTGGGAAAAAGCTGCTGCTGGGCATTCTCTGCGCCGAGCTTGTGGGCACCCTGGTGTGCTTCGGCCTGTATTTCACCGGCACCTCGGTGGCCAATTACCCCAAGGGCACCGAGCACACCGCCTCGGTTATCCGCTATATGCATGAGCGGGAGGCGGACAACCCCTTCTTCCGGGCGGAGACCACCCACTCCCAGACCCTCAACGACGGGGCCCTGAACAACTACAATGGCATCACCACCTTCACCTCCTCCGCCAACGTCCACGTGACGGAGTTTATGAAGGCCCTGGGCTTCAGCGCCAAGAACACCTACAACCGCTATTTATATGAGGAAAGCTCCCCGGTGGCGGACCTGTTTCTGGGGCTGAAATACCGGATTGAG
The DNA here is from genome assembly GCA_030536515.1 of Eubacteriales bacterium. Taxonomy (GTDB): domain Bacteria; phylum Bacillota; class Clostridia; order Oscillospirales; family Oscillospiraceae; genus Faecousia. The sequence goes on along the minus strand of JAUNPV010000010.1, from coordinate 56,454 downwards.
CGGGACGGCCGGGACCGGTCCAGCAGCTTCTACACCGTGGCCAACAGCTTTGGCAGCACCACCCTGCTGGAAAACAGGGCCTATCTTCCTCTGGCCTTCCTGGCGGAGGAGGCTCTGGGGGAGCTGACCTTTGATGCCTCCGTCAACGCCTTCCACTTCCAGGACCAGCTGTTCAGCGCCGCCACCGGCCTGAATCAGGACGTGTGGCACCGAATCTCCGGGGAGGACCAGCAGGTCACCGGCACCGATACCGTCACCGTGGAGGATGTATCCGCCGGCGGCAGCGTCCGCTACAGCGCCGAGGCTGGGGGAGAGCTGAGCTATTCCTTCACCGCCCGGCGGGACGGCTACGCCTGCCTGCATCTGAACCTGCCCAAGCGCAACGACTACCACGTCAGCGTCAACGGGGCGGACCTGTACAAGGAGACCATCAGTCTGCCCCAGATGATTGCCGTGGGGGATGTGAAGGCCGGGGACGTTATCGGCGTCCGGATTGAAATTGACGCCGGGGAAAATTCCACCGCCACCGTCAGTGCCGCCATTTTGGACGGGGAGCTGTTCTGGCAGGGCTATGAACGGCTGAATGCCGCCACCTGGCGTCTGACCTCCTTCAAGCCCACCAGGGTGGCGGGGGTTATCCGCTGCGACCGGGAGGGGCTGCTGTACACCTCCATCCCCCAGAACGGCAACTGGACGGCCACGGTGGACGGCCGGAGGACCGAGACAGTGCTGGTGGGGGACTGCATGGCCGCCCTGCCGCTGAGCCAGGGGACCCACGAGGTGGTGCTTACCTACCGTAACCCCGCCTTCTCCCTGGGCTGGAAGATAAGCCTCCTGTCCGCCCTGGCCTTCGCCGCCATCGCAGCCGCCGCCTACCGCCCGGCCTGGCTGGTGAAGGGGAAAAAGGGAAAGTTCCAGAAATAAAAAACACCATGTCATTGCGAAACCAGCCTTCAGACTGGTCGCAATGACATGGTTTTTCTGCTTATCGACTTTACTCAGCAAGCAAAGCGTGGTACGGGCCAAAGGCTCCCCTGTGTAAGGGGAGCTGTCAGCGTAGCTGACTGAGGGGTTGAAAAACTTCCCCTTACTGAGCAGCCGGTAACATGGTACAATGGGGAAGTGCAGGGGAACAACCCCTCCGAGCGGCTTCGCCGCCCACCTCCCCTTACACAGGGGAGGCTTTCGCTGTATCAACCCGATATGAATTATTACAGCGCCTCGGTAATGGTTCCGCCGCCCACCACCATGTCTCCCTGGTAGAGGACCACCGCCTGGCCCGGGGAGATGGCCCGCTGGGGCTCTTTGAATTCCACCCGGGCGAAGCCCTCCGCCGCCGGGTATACCGTGGCCTCCCGGTCGAACTGGGAGTGGCGGATTTTGGCGGTGACCTCCATGGGTTCCGTCAGGGCAGGGAAGGGGTACCAGTTCCAGTCTCCGGCCCGGAGGGCGGCGGAGAACAGGGCCTCGTTGGGCCCCACGGTGACGGTGTTGGCGGCCATATCCTTGCCGCAGACGTACACCGGCTCCCCCATGGCCAGGCCCAGGCCCCGGCGCTGGCCGACGGTGTAGCACACGGCCCCCCGGTGGCGGCCCACTACATTGCCCTCCCGGTCCAGAAAATCCCCCGCCGGGGCGGCTTCCCCTGTAAGCCTTGCCAGGAAGGCGGCGTAGTCCCCGTCGGGGATGAAGCAGATGTCCTGGCTGTCCCGCTTTCCGGCGGTGACGAAGCCCTGGGCCTGGGCAATGTCCCGGACCTGGGGCTTGGTCAGCTCTCCCAGGGGGAATTTGGTGTGGGCAAGCTGGTGCTGGGTCAGACCGGCCAGAAAATAGCTCTGGTCCTTGGCCCGGTCAGCGGCCCGGTACAGCAGATACCGGCCGTTTTCCCGGCGAATGCGGGCGTAGTGTCCGGTGACCACGTACTCGCACTCCAGGTCCAGGGCGGTTTGGAGCATGGCCCCGAATTTCAGGTACTGGTTGCACCGGATGCAGGGGTTGGGGGTCAGGCCCTGGGCGTAGGCCCGGGCAAAGGGGAGGATGACCTGCTCCCGAAAAAGGTCCTGGAAATCAAAAACATAGTGGGCGATGCCCATGCGCCGAGCCACCGCAGCGGCGTCCCGGACCCCGTCCTCGCCGCCGCAGCCGAAGCTGTGCAGCCGCAGAGTCCCGCCCAGGCATTCCAGCCCCTCCTGCAGGACCATCCAGGCGGCCACGCTGCTGTCCACCCCGCCGCTCATGCCTACCATTGCTTTCATGTTGCACCTCCTTGGCATTTCCCCCGCCTTGTCATTGCGAGCCAGTCCAAAGACTGGCGTGGCAATCCGTCCTCTGGAAAAAGAGCGGATTGCCACAGCCAGTGCGGCGGCACTGGCTTCGCAATGACAGGGCAGAGGGGGTTTTTGTTACTTCGGAGTATAGCAGGGGGGCAAAAAAATGTCAATGGAGAATATTTGCCAGGGGAATCGGGCAGCGGTTACAACTTTGCCCGGAGGAAACAGGGGAGAAGGGGGAGAAAATGACAAAAATAAATACTTCCGCCCGAAGATTCCGAGAAGTTACAGAACGGTCTGACTTTCTGTAACAAAAATGTAATTATTTTTCAAAAAGGGGTTGCATTTTGTAAACGGTTCTGTTATAATGCAGTTACTTACATTAGAACACAAAGGAGTAAGAAGCTATGAAGAGATTTATTTGCGTTATGCTGACTCTGATCATGCTGGTGAGCCTGGTTCCCGCGGCCGCCGTCACCGCATCCGCAGCCAGCCGCTCGACCAGCGCCGCCGCTATCTCTGTTCTGAAGAACATGGTGAAATTCAGAGACAAGTGCTACAAGGTTGGCGATACGGACGAGTACCGTATTGGCTACGGCACTGTCTGTACGGAGTCCAACCATAAGGATGCTAAAACCCATAAAATCAACCAGACCATCGGCGATCAGCGCCTGAGAGAGGCTCTGAAGAAGCTGGACACCACGGTCAACAATTTTGCTTCCAACAACAGCCTGACTTTGAAGCAGAACCAGTTTGATGCCCTGGTGGTATTCTCCTACCTGTCCGGCACCGCCTGGATGTCCGGCACCGGCACGGTAAAGACCGTTGTGGTCAACAAGGGCAGCACCGCTGAGCTGCTGACCGCCATGAACGGTGTCTACGGTGAGGGTGCAATGAATCGGAATAAGGTCATTGTGAATATGTACATGAACAATGTCTATTCCAACGATGTGCCCGACAACTACACCTCCGTTACCTATCACACCAACGGCGGCTACATGGCCCAGGGTGACGAATACAAGATGGACTACGATTCCAGCAAGTCCGTCGAGCATCCCGTCAAGCCCACCAGAAGCGGCTATAAGTTCCTGGGCTGGTACATCTCCAGCGATGGAACGGAAGAAAAGGCTACCAGCCGCTCCGCAGAGCTGAACTCCGGGTGCAGCAACAAGAATCTGGTGGCCCTGTGGCAGAGCACCAGCACCACGGCCAGCACGGCTGACAGCAACCCCGATGTCAGCTACAAGCTGGGCAAGACTGCCGACATTTTCAAGACCCCCAGCACCAGTGCTGAAAAGGCGGGGACAGCGGATGCCAGCGCAATAATCTGCAAGGATTACCTGGCCTCTGACGGCACCAGATGGGGCAAAATTGAGGGCAAGGGCTGGGTCAAGGTGTCCGGCGGTTCCTCCTCCAGCGGCGATTCCGGCACGCCCGGCAGCGAGCGGATTGGCGTCAACGTGACCAACTCCTTCCTGAATGTCCGCAAGGAGGCCAACATCTACTCCGCCAAGACGGCCACCCTGAAGCAGAACGACAGAGTGTACATCTCCCGCACCGAGAATGCCAACGGCTTCCTGTGGGGCAAGACCTACAAGAGCCGCAGTGCAGATACCCCCATCGGCTGGATTGCCCTGATGTACACCGACTATAACACCGCTAAAAATGAACAATCCTCTTCCGGCTCCACTTCTGCAAATACTGTCATTGCCAACGCCACCATCACCTACAACGGCTATGTGAACTTGCGCAATGCAGCCGGTACCGACAACAAGATTGTCGGCTCCCTGGGCCACAACGAGACTGTGAACGTCTACGAGATTAAGACCGTCAACGGCCACCAGTGGGGCCGCACCTCCGCCGGTTGGTTCTGCATGACCTACGCCAGCGTGAAGATGCTCAGCGGCTCCAGCGACGTGTCCAACTCCGGCTCTCTGAGCTACACCTACAGCGGCAAGTATGTTGGTCCTGGTTTTGTCTATTCCGACACCTCTGAGGTTTCCAGCAAGACCTCTGTCCAGCCTGATGCTGGCAAGACCGTTTCTATCATCACCATGAAGGTCACCCCCGATGGTACCTGGGCAAAGATTGGCTGGACCTATAAGAACAGCAAGGGTAAGGACGCCACCCAGTACGGCTGGGTCAAGGTGACCAACGAAACCAAAACTAAATCAGAAGTGCTGGATGAAAAATCTGCCCCCGTCAGTCTGAACCCTGCCAAGTTCAAGGTTGTGGCTGACAACGTCACCGTCCGTGACGATGCCAATAGCGGCGCAGAGTCTGTGCTCAAGCTGAACAAGGGCTATACCTTCACCGTTTCCGGCATCCAGATGGTTGGCGAAAACATCTGGGGCTACACCACCGAGCTGACCAACGAAAATGCAGCTCAGGAGAACGGCTGGATTAACCTGGCCTCCAAGTACGCCCAGCGTGCAGACAAGGTCACCAGCACCACCACCTCCAGCGACAAGGGCATTGCCACCATCGTGGGCGCTGACCGTGTCAACGTCCGTGCCGACAGCAAGATTTCCGGCAAGTTCGTCGGCCAGCTGACCCGGGGCACCACTGCCAAGGTGCTGAAGGAGCGGGACGGCTGGTACAAGCTGGACGTGGATGTGGACAACAACCCCGACACCAGCAGCTGGGTCTACGGCGACTACGTGGAAATCAGCAGCTCCAGCTCCACCACCAATGCGCCCTCCTCCCACGGCAACGGCGTGGTTGCCAATACCTACGGCGGTCTGAACGTCCGCACCGGCCCCGGCACGGCCTACGCCATCGTCGGCAACAAGCTGCTGCCCGGTACGCCTGTGAAGATTCTGGAAACCAAATATGTCGGTACCACCAGATGGGGCCGCTGCGACAAGGGCTGGGTCTGCATGGACTACATCTCCATGATTAACGAGGAAGTGGATACCCCCGAGCCGGATGCCCCCAACGGCGGCTCTTGGGTCAAGGACTACGATGAGGTTGACCGCACCACCACCACCGCAGTTTACACTGGCGAAATCAAGCCGGACCTGGAGTATGTGAATGTATTTGCCACCACCGAGAAGCATTTGGAAGAAGAAGGCCATGACTTCGCTGTGAAGCAGCTTCACTCTGGCGACCCTGTGACCATCTATGAGCTGATTGCAGTTGTGGAAAAGGTCGAGGTTGAGGACGATACAGATTCCGGCACTACCACTGAGGAGACTGTGACCAGCTACTGGGCACGTATCAATGACGGCTACATCCGTGATCCCCAGAAGCACATTCAGCTGGATGCTCTGGATGAAAAGACCCACACTCTGACCGGCTCCGAGACTCTGAATGTCCGCCCCAACAAGGACGGCAGCGGCGATTCTAAGGGTCAGCTGAAGAAGGGCGACAAGGTCCAGGTCACTGCTCTGAATATTGTCAAGGACAAGGTCTGGGGACAGATTGAGTTCGAGGGCGAGACCGGCTGGATTCGGCTGGACTATATGTCCGAGGGTGCTCTGTATGAGCAGACCGAGCAGACCAAGCCCACCACCCCCAACAACAATTCGTCTTCCACCAACAACAATAACAACAGCACCGGCGACACCGGCAAGTCCGACGGCAACTACCGCTACGACGGCAAGGTTATCAACACCGACGAGCTGAAGGTCCGTGCCAAGGCCACCACCAACTCCACCGAGGTCCGCAAGCTGAAGAAGGGCGAAACCATCTACATCTACGAGACCACCATCTCCGATGGCATGGCCTGGGGCCGCTGCGATGCAGGCTGGGTCTACCTGTACTACATCGACCTGGTTCCCCGCATTGCCGGTGTGGAGGATGCCCGTGTGGTGTACAACCCCGGCACCCCCATCTACTCCGACATGAACAAGACCGAAAAGGTGGGCTCCTACACCAGCATGGCCACCATCGATTTGCTTGAAATCGTCGGCAACATGGGCCGCACCGAGCTGGGCTGGGTCAGCCTGAGCGATTTGCTGTAAGAAAAAACCAAAGGCTCCCGCAGGAAAACCCTGCGGGAGCTTTCTTATGTCCTTCACCTTGTCATTGCGAACCATCCCGCAGGATGGTGTGGCAATCCGTCCTCCTTGCGATGAGGGGAAATACGGATTGCCACACCAGTGTGCGCACTGGCTCGCAATGACAATTCATTTCCGCTTGCCTTTCGAGGCCCGATATGCTATGATAACAAAAACGCTTGGAGGCAGACTATGAGCAGAGCTGATGAACTTTACCGGCAGACGTGCCTGGATATTCTGAACAACGGGTTTTCCGACGAGGGCCAGGCGGTCCGGCCCCACTGGGCCGACGGCACCCCCGCCCACACCATCAAAAAATTCGGCGTGGTGAACCGCTATGACCTTTCGGAGGAATTCCCCATTATGACCCTGCGCCGGACCTACTGGAAGTCCGCCGTGGACGAGCTGCTGTGGATTTGGCAGAAGAAGTCCAACCGCATTGCCGACCTGGGCAGCCACGTCTGGGACGAGTGGGCAGGGGAGGACGGCACCATCGGCAAGGCCTATGGCTACCAGCTGGGCATCAAGCACCAGTACAAAGAGGGAATGTTCGACCAGGTGGACCGGGTGATTTTTGACCTGAAAAACAACCCCGCCTCCCGGCGCATCCTCACCAATATCTACAATTTTGAGGACCTCCACGAGATGAACCTGTACCCCTGCGCCTACTCCATGACCTTCAACGTCACCGGAAACCAGCTCAACGCCATCCTCAACCAGCGCTCCCAGGATATGCTCACCGCCAACAACTGGAACGTGGTCCAGTACGCCGTCCTCACCCACATGATGGCCCAGGTGGCGGGCCTGGAGGTGGGGGAGCTGGTCCACGTCATCGCCGACTGCCACATCTACGACCGCCACATCCCCGCCGTCAAGGCCATGCTGGACCGGGAGGGCTACGACGCCCCCACCTTCACCGTGGACAAATCCGTCACCGATTTTTACGCCTTCACCAAGGATTCCTTTAAGCTGGAGAATTACAAATTCCACCCCTTCGAGTTCGAAATCCCCATGGCGATTTAATAACAAACCGTAGGGCGGCCTGCCCTCAGGCCGCCGTTTCCCAACATTTTTGCGTGATACGAAAAATGCGGCTTGCGCCGTCGGCGGCCTGAGGGCAGGCCGCCCTACAGAAAGTGCGAGGAATCGAGTATGGAACTAATCGTAGCCGTCAACGACGACTGGGGCATTGGCCGGGATGGGACCCAGCCCATTGCCCTCAGTGCCGACCGGAAATTTTTCCGGGAGACCACCCGGGGCTGCCTGGTCATTGCCGGCCGCCGGACCATCGAGGATTTCCCCGGCCGGAAGCCTCTGCCCGGCCGGGTCAACGTGGCCCTGACCCGAAGCGTCCGGGAGCTGCCCGGCTTCACCGTCTGCGACTCCCCGGAGGCGGCCCTGGCTCTGGCCCAGGCTGCCCCCCGGGCCATGGTCATCGGCGGCGGCAGCGTCTACCGCCAGCTGCTGCCCTGGTGCGACACGGCCTACGTCACCAAAATCCACGCCTGCCCCGAAAGCGACACCTTTTTCCTAAACCTGGATGAGAATGCAGATTGGTACCTGGAAAAGGTCCTGCAATCCGGGGAGGAGCAGGGCATTGCCTATGAAATGTGCCTTTACAGGAGGAAACCCTGATGGATAGACCGCTTCGGCAGAAAATTGGACTGTTTTTTGATACAATGCGGAAAAATGCCTACGGCATCCGTCCGTATCTCGTCCGGGACGGCAAGGTCCATCCTGTGGCGATTTTGATACCCGGCGGCGGCTACCGGCGGGTGTGCACCACCATCGAGGGCCGTCCCCTGGCCAGGGAGCTGAACGCCATGGGCATTCACGCCGTGGTCCTTTACTACCGGGTCCGGGAGAAGGGCCGTTACCCCGCCCCCCAGGAGGACCTGGCCCGGGCCGTCCGGGAGCTGTTCGCCAAGGCAAAACGCTGGAAGCTGGACATGACCGGCTACTCCGTCTGGGGCGCCTCGGCGGGTGGCCACCTGGCCGCCAGCTTCGGCACCGAGTCCATGGGCTGGAAACACTTTGACCTGCCCCGGCCCGGGGCCATGGTGCTGCTTTACCCGGTGGTGACCATGGGGGAAAAGGCCCACCAGGGCTCCAGGGACCACCTCCTCGGCCCGGACCCCAGCCCGGAGACCGTTTATCGGACCAGCGTGGAAACCCAGATTACCGAAGCCTACCCGCCCACCTTCCTGTGGTGGGGGGAGGACGACGACTGCGTGGACCCGGAAAACAGCAAAATGCTCATGGCTGCCCTGGATGCAAACGGGGTAAGCTGCGTCTGCACCGAATACAAAAACACCGGCCACGGCGTCGGCCTGGGCAAGGGCCTCCCCTGCGAAGGCTGGCTTCAAAAGGCCGTGGCCTTCTGGGAGATGTATCGGAAATAAAAAAAACATCCTGAGCAGCGCTCAGGATGCTTTTTTTACAGCGATTTCGTCATATACACCGCATCGAAATATGCCCCGCCGATTTTGAAAAACCGGGGATAGGTGCCGAAGGGGACAAAGCTGAACTTTTTGTACAGCCCCATGGCCCGGACATTGTCCGAGCGGACCGCCAGCTGCATAATCTCCGCACCGGCCTTTTTGGCAAATTCCAGCTGCCGTTCCATGAGGCCGCTGCCAATGGCTTTCCCCCAGTGACTTTTTCTGACAGCAATGGAAAACTGACAGCGGTGGGCGCTGCGGTGGGAGCTGTATTTCTCCACTGTGGAACTCCCCACAACATTATCTCCATCCAGGGCCAGCAGCATCCGATAGCCGGGGGCGTTGGAGCTGTTCTTTTCCAAAAACTTCTCCTCCTGTGCCACGGTGAAGGGCAGCCCTTCTGCGCCGAAGTTCAGATTGTCACTTTCTCCGCCTATGATTTTCAGAAAGTCCAGCAGTGCCCCAGCGTCCCCCGGGGTGGCTTCCCGATAGATGATTTCCATATTGGTTCCTCCTTTTGATTTTTTGTACGTTACCGTTGTGTTGGAACTGAGCGTTCTGCAAAATCAAGCCTGGCTGCGGCCCCCTCGCCGGGGGCCGACGGGAGGGTTGATAACCCTCCCCTACAGAGCGCCCTGTCATTTTCGTTGGTGCAAAACGGGTTTATCCGAAAATCCTGGACGGATTTTCGGCGGGAGGGTCGGTGACCCTCCCCTACAGAGGGCGTGCTTTACCGCTTCTTCCCCTTTACGGCCACTTTTTTCGGCGGGACCTTTCGGACCTCCGGCTTTTTCGCCGCCGGTTTCCCCTTGGCCGGGGCCTTGGGCGGCGGGGCTGCGTGGCCTCCGGCTCTTGGCGGCACGGCCCGGATGAGGCACTTGGGGCCGGAGCCAATCAGGTCCTCCCGGTGGGCGGCCAGGAGGGCCTCCCGGACCAGATAGTAGTTTTTGGGGTTCCGGTACTGAATCAGCGCCCGCTGCATGGCCTTTTCGTGGGGGTCCGTGGGCACGTAGACCCGGTCCATGGTCCGGGGGTCCAGGCCGGTGTAGTACATCACCGTGGACAGCGTGGAGGGGGTGGGGTAGAAGTCCTGGACCTGCTCCGGGTTGTAGCCCATGTCCCGGATGTACTCCGCCAGCTCCACGGCCTCCTTCAGGGTAGAGCCCGGGTGGCTGGACATGAGGTAGGGCACCAGAAACTGGTTCATGCCGTACTGCCTGTTCAGCGCAAAGTATTTCTCCACAAACCGGTTGTAAACCTCGTTTCGGGGCTTGCCCATCCGGGCCAGCACGGCGTCGGACACGTGCTCCGGGGCCACCTTCAGCTGGCCGGAGATGTGGTGCTGGACCAGCTCCCGGAAGAAGGTGTCCTTCTTGTCCGCCAGCAGGTAGTCAAACCGGATGCCGCTGCGGACGAATACCTTCTTCACCCCGGGAATCTTCCGCAGCTTGCGAAGCAGGGCGATGTAGTCGGAGTGGTCGGCCTTCATGTTTTTGCAGGGGGTGGGGTACAGGCACTGGCGGCCGCCGCAGGCCCCCTTGGTCAGCTGCTTGTCGCAGGCCGGGTGCCGGAAATTGGCGGTGGGGCCGCCCACATCGTGGATGTAGCCCTTGAAATCCTTGTCCTTCACCATTTTTTCCGCCTCGGCCAGGATGGACTCGTGGCTCCGGGTCTGGATGATGCGGCCCTGGTGGAAGGTCAGGGCGCAGAAGGAGCAGGCTCCGAAGCAGCCCCGGTTGCTGACCAGGCTGAACTTGACCTCCTCGATGGCGGGGACCCCTCCGGCCTTTTCGTAGCTGGGGTGATAGGTCCGCTCGTAGGGCAGGCCGTAGACCTCGTCCATTTCCTGGGTGGTCAGAGGCTTCTGAGGCGGGTTCTGGACCACGAACTCCCTGCCGTAGGGCTCTGCCAGCCGCTTGGCGGTGAAGGGGTCGCAGTTGCCGTACTGGATTTTGAAGCTCTCGGCGTAGCGTCGCTTGTCGGTTTTCAATTCATCAAAAGAGGGAAGGACCACCGTGGGCAGGCTTTCGTCCAGCTCGGACGCCCGGAACACCGTCCCGTCCACATAGGTGATGTCCCGGGCAGCCATGCCGGCGTTGAGGGCGTCGGCAATCTCCACGATGCTCTTTTCGCCCATGCCGTACATCAAAAGGTCCGCCTGGGAGTCCAGCAGAATGGACCGCTTCATGGTCTCGGACCAGTAGTCGTAGTGGCCCAGCCGCCGCAGGCTCGCCTCAATGCCGCCAATCAGAATAGGCACATCCTTATAGGTCTGGCGGATTAGGTTGCAGTAGACAACGGTGGCATAGTCCGGCCGCCGCCCCATCACGCCGCCGGGGGTAAAGGCGTCGGTTTTCCGGCGGTGCTTGGTGACGGAATAGTGGTTGACCATGGAGTCCATATTCCCCCCGGTGACCAGAAACCCCAGCCGGGGCCGCCCGAACACGTCAATGGACCGGGGATTTTTCCAATCGGGCTGGGAGATAATGCCAACGCTGTACCCGTGGCTCTCCAGTACCCGGCTGATAATGGCATGACCAAAGCTGGGATGGTCCACATAGGCATCGCCAATGACATAAACAAAATCACAGCTCTCCCACCCCCGCTCGGTCATTTCCTCCTTCGAAATGGGCAGAAACATTTTTCCTACCTCCTAAAAGATGATTTTGTCATTATAGCAGATTCTCGGGAGAAAGGGAAGAAGAAAAAACGCCATTCCTTCCAAAGTGGGAGGAATGGCGCAGTTTTTCGGTCAGTCCCAGGTGCGGGTGAACAGCTGGACCGGGGAGGTGTAGGCGGTGTATTTGCCGAATTCGGCCTGCCTGGTCAGTTCCACGCCCCGTTCGGCTGCCAGGTCCAGGGCGAGCTGCTCGTCCCGGTCTGTAAAGACGTAGACGGCTCTGGCGTTGTCCTCGTCGTCGTAGAAATGACGGTAAATCAGACGGTCGTTGGGGACAAATACACTCTCTATCCACCAGTGGCAGGCTGCCAGGCGGCCGCCGGAATGAACGGCAATTTCGGGAGCGGTGTACCAGTCGCCGTAGACGTAGTCATAGCCCTCAGCCATGGCCCAGTCGCAGAGGGCCTCGGTGTTATGGTAATCCTCGTCAATGGTGGCGTAGCTTTTGAAACCGTAGTCACGAATCAGCCGGAATGCCTTGCCGGCGTAGGAGGGGCTGTTCAGCAGGGCGCTCTGGGCACCGTAGGTGTAGCCGCTGCGCAGATTCACAAGGCTCAGCAGACAAATCAGCACAATCAGCAGCCCCTTTGACCACCGTGGCAGGTGCTTCATCAGAATGATACCGGACAGCGCCACCAGCGGATACCACAGAAACAGGTAAATATCCCGGATATTGATGCCGATGACCACCGTGGACAGGGCGGTCCCCAGCAGCCCAATCAGACACACCAGCCAGCAGATTTCCAGAGGCCCCTCGGACTTTCGGATGTTTGCCAGCCACAGAAGGATTGCCGCCGCCACAATGCCAATCAAAACCAGACTGAAAACCGTGAAGAACGGAGAATACCCGGCACTGACCGAATATTTTAACCCGGAAATCACCTGAAAAGCAGGCCAAAGGGCCTGGATGCGGGGCCAGAGCTGGTCCAGAGGCGTGAGCTGAAAGCTGCCGTAGAGACTGGAATGAAGAGGGTCAATCCAGGAAACGGTGAAAATGCCAAGGACATTGGCGGCGGCATAGCTGATGGCCCGGAAAAGGCTGGGGCGTGTCTCCGCCGTCCACAGGGGCTGCCGCAGGCACAGCCGCCGGAGGGCCAGAAAAATCTCGTAGGCCAGAAGGGGCAAAATCATGGCAACCGTCTGGCGAAGGCTCTGAATGCCCAGGGCAAAGCTGAGAAACAGGGCCAGCCCCCAGGAGCAAAGCCGCCGCTCCCGGCTCCGGAACGTGCGGGCGTAATCCCCCACCACCACAAAAAAGCCGATGAGGTAGCAGGCATAATAGCTTGCCTGCAAAAAGAAAATCTCCGAGGGCCGGTTCCCGTGGATATCCGGGGCCATGGTGGAGCAGATCAAAAGCAGAAGACCGAACAGGCAGAGCAGCCACCGGCCAGGGGCTGTGCCCTCGGTAAAAGAGAAGGTCATCCACAGAAAGCTGACAATGATGAAAAGCGTCATCAGCTCGGTGGCCAGGACCATGGCGGTGTTTACATTGCCGGTGACACCATAAAAAAGCGCAGCCAGCACAGGTGTCGCAACCACATAATATTGGTTGCTGAACACCCACCCATCCGGAAACAGGGTCTTTTCCTCCCACATCAGCCGGGAGAGAAGGGTGTCAGCGTATTTATCGGCATCGGAGAACAGCTTGTAGCCATAGATATTCATAATGGCAAAGATGACCAGATAGGCGAAAATACAGAAAACCACCATCCCCGCAAGCCAATATCCAGGTGGAAGCCGCCGCTTTTGTAATTGAGCCATACTAAAACTCCTGTTTTTCGTTTTTCCTTAGTATAGCACCATTTTCCGGGTGTTGCAAGCTATAAAAAAGCGGGCAGCCCCAAGTGAGGCTGCCCGCTTCATCATTATTCCGCTTTCTGCAACTGTTCCAGCGCTCTTACGATAGCCCTCTGCATCCGTCTGGTAGTGGGATGAATATAGCCAAAGCCAAGGGTGTACGTCGTGAGGCGGAATCTGAAGGAAGGCGGAGGCAAATCTCTGGCCTGACGAACAGGAATCGCATATAAAGCCCCAAGCGAGGGCAAGGCTCCAGCAAAAGTTAAAGCCCAATAGCTACACGGAATCCCTATAGGCATCGCCAATGACATAAACAAAATCACAGCTCTTCCAGCCCCGGTCCAGCATTTCCTCCTTCGAAATGGGCAGAAACATTTTGCCTACCTCCTAAAAGTTCTTTTTGTCATTATAGCAGAAGTTTGGGGGAAAGGAAAAAAGAAAAAGAGCCATTCTTTCCGCTTGATGAAAAGAATGGCTCAAAACTTATGTGGTTGACTCGCCGCGCTGCATAAGTGGAATCGGGGAGGTGTATGCAATATACTCTCCGAATTCTGCAACCTTCGTTAGGGTAATTCCTCGCTCCAGAGCGGCGAGAAGGCCCGTTTTTTCATCATCAGGCGTAAATATATAAAGTGCATTTTGATTTTCCAGTGTTCCATAGATATTTTGAAGGTTTATGTACCCCAGAATCTGAAAAACCTCACCTTCCTTCCAACATCCGGCTTCTAGCTTACCATCGGAATGAACAGCTACATGGGGAACGGTAATCCAATCGCCATAAAGATACTCGTAGCCCCCATCCATAGCCCATTGGCACATTTGCTTGGCATTTTCGTGATTATCAAGGGTTTCTGCATAACTTCTGTAACCGTAATCCCTCGCTTTTCGGAAGGCCCTTCCGGCCAGGGATGAATCATTTTGCAGAGCAAGCTCTGCGCCGTATTTATAACTATAAAACAGGTTTCCAAAACTAAAAACACACAGGAGCAAAGCAAGCGTATATTTATACTTTCGTGGAATTTTGAGGAGAATAGTAATTGCAGAAAGTGCAGCAAGAGGATACCATAGAAAAAGATAGATTGTTCTGATATTTGTATTTGTGAAAACGGTTGAAAGAGAAACACCAATTATACCTACTAGACATACAAGCCAGCATAATTTTAGCGGAGTTTCCTGCGCTTTTATGTGTACAACCCACAAGACAAGGGAAATAGAAAAGAGGAGAACAAGAGATATGCTGAAAAATATGAGAAGCAAAGGAGCACCTTGCGCAAAACCAAAATTCAAGCCGGTAATTTCAAATAGACACTCCAAGATGGGCGGAATTTTTTTTAGAATCTGAGTAATTGGAGTCAGCTGTGTATTACCATATATAGAGGTATTGGGGATATTCAGTAGGTTGATAGTGATAAGTCCTAAAATATTTGCGATGCCATAGCTGAAAGCATGAATCAAACTGCTATAATTTCCTTCGGACCATGGCTTTTGCCGATATATCAATCGTCGAAAAGCAAGAAATAACTCGCATACGAGGATAGGAAGCACCATAATGACTGTTTGCCTAAGACTTTGCATACCTGTAGCAAAGCACAATAAAAGTGAGAATATCCACGAAATACTCACTTTGTTTCCTTGAAAGGACCGAATATAGTCTCCTAAAACAACACAGAATGTAATCAAATAACAGGCGTAATAGCTGGCTTGCAGGAAGAAAAGCTGAGAAGTGAAGGAGTATGGAGTGTTTGGCGCAATAATGGACGAAAGAAGAAGCATACATCCGACTGCAATGGCAAGGCAATCCTTTGTTAGTGCACGCAGCAGCTTCCAAAAAGATAGTAGGATGAAAAAAGTCATAATCTCAGTTGCCAATACCATTGCAGTATTAACATTGCCTATCATTCCATATAGCAAGGCAGCAAGCACAGGTGTGGCAATCACATAGAACTGATTGCCAAAAACCCATCCATCGGGAAACAGCGTCTTTTGCTCCCACATCAATTTTGCAATCAAGGTATCGAGGTACATATCGGAATCGCAAAAAAGCGTAAATCCAAAAATGTTCATAGTTGCATATACAATCAGGTAAGCGATGATACACATGATAACTAGCACAATGAGAAAACGCTCGAAATTGTTTTTATATTTCTGTAATTCAAGCATGACAAAGTATCCTCCTAAATTGATACTATCATTTAGTATAGCATATTAACAAATGCGTTTCAACAAAAAGATAAAAATGACCGCAGGCTTCTATGTGTGTTGATCAACTGCGTGTTTTTTAATTCCAGCTTTTCAATATCAAAGGAGTAAAACCCCATTTTTGTCATTATATCAGAAGCCGTGGAGAAAGGAAAGAAGAAAAAAACGGCAGCCGAAACTCGGCTGCCGCTATCCTCCCTATTCCTTTTCCTGCAACTGCTCCAGCGCCCTTACAATAGCCCTTGGCATGGGAATTCCCGCCAGGCCCAGATTTTCCACGATGGACAAAATCTCGTTGGCGCACAGGCCAAGGCACACGGCGTTTCGGGTGTAGTCCACGCCCAGCAGGGCGTCTGTCTGGACGCCTACCAGCACCAGCAGGAGCATCAGGCCCTTGCGGCACAGGCCCTTCAGGCCGTAGGCGGAATTGTAGGCCCCGGAGCCGGTCTTTTTGCTTTTGTGGAACACCAGAGCCACCAGGCTCCCGGAGAGAAAATCCACCCCCATGCAGGTCAGCAGCGCCCCAAAGGCGGCGTCCCAGCCGCCGAAGAAGGCCGCCACCGCCCCGCCGACCATGCCCAGTCCTGCGCAGATATGTTCCTTCACAGCTTCACCTCCTTTCACCCCTGGGGCGAAAAGAGGCCGGAGTTGCACATTTTTGTGCAACTCCGGCAAAAAGAAGCAGTCCGAAGCTCGAAGGGGATTCGGAATTATTTATGCGGCAGCTTGTGCTTGGTGCCGTCGGGCTCCAGGATGTAGGTGTTATCCAGCTGGCCCACCAGGCTCTGCTTGACGGAATCGATGTACCGGCGGCGGAGAGCATCCCGCTCCCGGAGCTCCTCGGGGGTCAGGGGACCCTGCTTTGCTTTTCTGGCCAGGACGTTGATTCTGGCGATGACTTCGTTCATGTCCATAACATTACCTCACACATACCGGTGGATGACCACCGAAATTCTGTCCTTTTTGGTCCGCCCGCCGACGGTCTGGAGCTTCAGCTTGCCCAGGCCCCGGACGGAGATTTTCATACCCTGGGCCACAGGCCGGTCGGGCTTGTCGCAGGGCAGACCGTCAATGGCGGCCTTCCCGGCGGCAATGTGCTGGGCCGCCAGGGACCGGCCAATGCGAAAGCCGGACGCAATGACGCTGTCCAGCCGCAGGGAGGCCAGAGTGTCCTTGATTTCCTTCACCTCCGGCTCGGGGATGACGGCCTCGGCCAGGGGAATCTCCTGAATGCGCAGCTTCGTCCGGCCGGCGGCGGTGAAATTCTGCAAAATATAGGGGGCAATCTCCGCCGTCACGAAGAAATCGCAGACACCCTCGCCCACGCAGATGTCTCCCACCGTCTCCCGGGCCACCCCGGCGCCCATGAGAGCCCCCAGAAAATCCCGGTGGCTGAGGCTGTCCCCCTGGTAGAAGGTGCAGCGCAGGCACCGAAGGGGCCCGTCCTGGTCCCAAAGGCTGCTATCTTCCAGATAGTCCGGCAGGTAGACGAGCATTTTCCGCTCGGCCCCGGCGTAGCCGCCGAAGGCGTAAAGCCCCTGGGGAGAGCCGAATAAAAACCGGGCCATTTCCAGCTCCCGGGGGGAGAGAAAGCCGGTGCCGGCGGGGATATTTTTTTGAATGGCGCCGTTAATCTTATCCCACAGCTTGGCCAGCAGCAGCCGATCCTCGGGATTGGCGGCGATTTTGTCAATGTTTTTTCGGTCCATACCATCACCACCACCCAGTATAACACATCTTTTCAAAAGTTGAAAGAGATTTTTCTTGTGCAGATGAAGTTTTTAGAGTATAATGTAAAAAATATAGAAGTTTGTCATCCCAGTGGTTCGTTTCGGCTGCAACGATAGACTGTCATTGCGAACCAGCCAGCAGGCTGGTGTGGCAATCCGTTCTCTTTTTCATTTTTCCGAAGGGAAAATGAACTGCTGGGTGCTATGCACCAAACAGAGGGGATGCGGATTGCCACGCCAGTGTGCCCTACTTCTTCACAATGACATTGCTAAAGTTTAGGCGTTACAGGCTGCTTGCCTCACGAGGATGACAAAGGGTATGGGAGGAAAACATGGTAATTGGCATTATAGGCGGCGGGGCCTCGGGGATGGCGGCGGCCCTGGCGGCGGCGGAAAACCCGGAGGTCCGGGTGGTGCTGCTGGAGCGGCAGGCCCGGGTGGGCCGGAAGCTGGGGGCCACCGGCAACGGCCGCTGTAATTTAACAAACCTCCATGCAGCCGTCCGGGGCTACCACGGGGACGAGGCCGCCTTTCCCGCCTTCGCCCTGGAAAAATTCCCGCCGGAGGAGACCCTGGGCTGGTTTGAGGGCCTGGGCCTTTACACCGTGGTGGAGCCTTCGGGCCGGGTGTATCCCTATTCGGACCAGGCCAATTCCGTGGTGGATGTGCTGCGATTTGCTCTGGAAAAGCCAAATATCACCCAAAAGCTGGGCTTTGAAGTGGATAAAGTGAAGAAAACCGAAGAAGGCTTCCTCCTTGCGGGCAACGGCGAAAGCATCCACTGTGACCGCCTGATCATCGCCTGCGGCGGCCTTGCCGGGACGAAGCTGGGCGGGTCCATGTCCGGCTACAGGCTGCTGCGGTCCCTGGGCCACAGGTGCACCAGGCTCCGGCCCACCCTGGTCCAGCTGAAAACCGCCTGGGGCGGCGTCGGAGGCCTTAAGGGCGTCCGGGCCAACTGCCATGCCGCCGTGGTTCGAAATGGGGAAATTTTCTCCCAGAGCACCGGGGAGCTGCAATTTACGCAGTTTGGCCTGTCGGGGCCGGTGATTTTTGAGCTGTCCCGGGACGTGTGCCAGGGCGGGGGAGAGTGGCTGTGCCGCCTGGACTTTTTGCCGGATATTTCCCGGGAAAAGCTGCTGGAAATGCTGGAAATGAGAAGAAAAACTCCGCTTCCCGCCGGGGAGCTGCTGACGGGCATTCTCCACAACCGCCTTGGCCGGGTGCTGACCCAGGCGGCGGGCATCGGCAGCCAGCAGCCCATCTCCGGCCTGGACCGGGCTGCCCTGGACGAGGTGTGCCGCTGCGTCAAGGCCTTTGAACTGCCTCTGACGGAGCCCATGGGCATGGACTGCGCCCAGGTCACCGCCGGCGGCATGGTAACCGAAGAATTTGACAGGACCACCATGGAAAGCCGCCTGGTCCCCGGCCTCTACGCCTGCGGCGAGGTGCTGGACGTGGACGGGGACTGCGGCGGCTATAATTTACAATGGGCGTGGAGCTCGGGCCGTCTGGCCGGTTCCCACGCCGGGAGGAACACATGATTCGATTGCGAGATATCCCCCTGCCCCCGGAGCACAGCGCCCACCAGCTCCAATACGAGGCAGCCCGGCTGCTGGGCATCCCCAATTCCCGGGTGCGGCAGCTGAGCATCGTCCGGCGCAGTGTGGACGCCCGGAAAAAGCCGGATGTGAAAATTATCTACACCGTTGACGTGGCGGTGGAGGGCAGTGAAAAGAAGATTTTGAAAGCCTGCGGCTGCAAGCGGGCCGCCCTGGCCCCGGTGTCCTTCTACCGGCCCCCCAAGCCCGGCCCGGCCCCGGAAAAGCGGCCTGTGGTGGTGGGCTTCGGCCCGGCGGGAATGTTTGCCGCCCTGGTCCTGGCCATGGCGGGGCAGCGGCCTCTGGTGCTGGAGCGGGGGGAGGATGCCCAATCCCGCCATGAAAAGGTGGAAAAATTCTGGAAAACCGGGGAATTGGACCCGGCCAGCAACGTCCAGTTCGGCGAGGGCGGCGCCGGGACCTTCTCCGACGGCAAGCTGAACACCGGTGTCAGCAACCCCCGCATCGGCTGGGTGCTGGAGCAGTTCGTCAAGGCCGGGGCCCACGAGGACATTCTCTACGATGCCAAGCCCCACATCGGCACCGACGTGCTGGTGGAGGTGGTCCAGAATCTCCGCCACCGCATCCTCAGCCTGGGTGGTCAAATCTGCTTCAACACCCAGGTGACGGGCATTTCCCAGGAAAACGGCCAAATCACCGGGGTAAAAACCAATCACGGGGAGGAAATTCCCTGTGACAATCTGATTCTGGCCATTGGCCACAGCGCCCGGGATACCTTTGAGATGCTGCTGAACTCTGGCATCCCCATGGAGCCAAAGCCCTTTGCCATGGGCGTGCGCATTGAGCACCGGCAGTCCAACGTGGATGCTTCCCAATACGGCGGGGAGAATCCCGCTCTGCCTCCGGCGGACTATAAGCTGGTCCAGCACCTGGAAAACGCCACGGTGTACACCTTCTGTATGTGCCCCGGGGGCCAGGTGGTGGCGGCGGCCAGCGAGCCGGGCCGGACCGTCACCAACGGCATGAGCAACTGGGCCAGAGACGGGCAGAACGCTAACGCCGCCCTGCTGGTGACGGTGAATCCCGCCGACTTCCCCTCGGCGGGACCTCTGGGCGGCATGGTCTGGCAGCGGCAGGTGGAGGAAGCGGCCTACCGGGCCAGCGGCAGCTACCGTGCCCCGGCCCAGCGGGTGGAGGACTTCCTGGCAGGACGGCCCTCCGTCGGTCCTGGGTCGGTGGAGCCCACCTACCGGCCCGGGGTCCACTGGTGTGACCTTCACGATGTGCTGCCGGAAAAAATCACAGCCTCCATTTCGGAGGCCCTGCCGCTGCTGGACGGGAAGCTGAAGGGCTTCGCCGGTCCCGACGCCGTCCTCACGGCCCCGGAGACCCGCAGCTCCTCGCCGGTGCGCATCCTCCGGGACGAAGGCCGCCAGTCGGCCCTCCGGGGGCTGTACCCCACCGGCGAGGGAGCCGGCTACGCAGGCGGCATTATGTCCGCTGCCCTGGACGGCATGATGACCGCTGAAAAGCTGCTGGAGAGAGGAGACAACCGTGACTGACAAACAGATTAACAAATGGCTCCGCCGCCGGTTCAGTCCCATTGGCTGGGTGCTGCTTGCCTACTTTGCCATCTTGTTCCTGCTGACCAACCTGGCGGCGGTGCTGGACGAGGCCGCCTTCCTCCTGCGGGGCATGGTCCCCGACTGGGATGTGATGATGGGCAACGGCTGGGGGTATATTCTGACCATTCTGGCGGGAGCCGTGGTCCTTATCAGCTGGAAGGGCGGAGAATATTGGAAAAATGAGCTGTTCCACCAGGAAAAGCCTATTTCTGCCGGAATTTTCTTCGCCGCCGCCGTTCTGATGGTGGGCTGCCAGCTGCTGAACAGCCTGTGGATTACCGGCCTTGAGGCGGTGCTGAACCAGTTTGACCGGTCGGTGATGCCCTATTTGGAGGACATTTCCGGGTCCTCAGATACCTTCAGTATGTTCCTCTACGCCTCCATCCTGGCCCCTGTGGCGGAGGAGGTGCTGTTCCGGGGCCTGGTGCTCCGGTCCCTGCAGCCCTATGGCAGGCGGTTTGCCATTTTGGGGTCCGCCTTCCTCTTTGGAATGTACCACGGCAACCTGATGCAGACCCCCTATGCCTTCCTGGTGGGGCTGATTTTCGGCTATGTAACGGTGAACTACTCCCTGTGGTGGTCCGTGGCGTTGCACGCCTTTAACAATCTGGTGGTGGCGGACCTGCTGACAAGGCTTTTGATGCTCCTGCCCGAGACTGCCGCCGGCATCCTGGACTACGGCCTGCTGGTGGGCTCCACCCTGGCAGCGGCGGTCATTCTGATTGTGAAGCGCCGGGACATCCGGGCCTGGCGGCAGGGAGAGTGGATGGACCGCCGGGTGCTGAAATGCTTCTTCACCAGCCCCGGCATCCTGGTGTTCACGGTGCTTATGGCACTGATGATGCTGTTTATGCTGTAAAAAAATGTCATTCTGAGAAGCCGCCAGGCTTCTCAGAATGACATCATTTTTTTATTTGTATCGGGTTAGCTCAGCAAAGACTGTAGGGCGGCCTGACCTCAGGCCGCCACCCCTGTTTTCTACCTGAAAACAGGGGGAAACAGGTTGCCACACCAGAAAAGGGAACTGGCTCGCAATGACAAACTGAGCTAACCAGATAAGCACATTTTTTATTGATTGACTTCCAAAACCGTGAGCCTCTCCCCCCGGACCTGGAAGCGGATATCATACCCGGCGAAGCGCAGCCCGTACACCCGGTCCGGGTCCCGCTGGTAGGAGGGCCGGGGGTCGTGGCTGAGGACGCCCAGGGCCGCCTCCCGCTTGTCCTCCGGCAGCAGGGCCAGCAGGGCAGGGGGGAAGTCCACTTGAAGCAGAAATTCCCCGGTCCGGTCCGTAAAGCCTCCCGCCGCCTCCGGGTGGCTGTCGCTGTAGGGGACGTAGGGCTTGATGTCAAAAATGGGGGTCCCGTCCATGAGGTCTGCGCCGCCTACGTGGAGCACCGTGCCGAGTTCTGCGGTCCGCTCCACCCCCAGAAGCCGAACGCAGGACAGCCCCAGGCTGTTGGGCCGGAAGGGAGACCGGGTGGCGAAGACCCCCATGCGGACGTTGCCGCCCAGCCGGGGCGGCCGCACCGTGGGGGACCAGTCCTGGCGGACCGCCTCCGAAAACTGCCAGATGAGCCACAGGTGGGAGAATTCCGCAATGCCCCGCAGGGCGTCATCGTTTCGGAATTCCGGCTCAAAGACGATGGTGGAGCGCAGCTCCTCCACCAGCCCCGCCTGGCGGGGAATGCCGAATTTGGTTTTGAAATCGCTGTGCATCCGGGCGATGGCTTGAATCGTTGCGTCCATATTATCCAGCCTTTCTCCGCAAACAGAAGGTAATTCCAAAGAAAACAGCCAAAATCAGGCTGATGGCAGCCCCGGCGGAGCAGCCGAAATAGTAGGATACCGTCAGCCCCCCCAGCCCCGCCGCCAGAGCCAGCACCACGGAAAACACATGGTACTGCTTCAAATTCCGGGACACATTCCGGGCGGATGCCCCGGGCAGCACCAGCAGGGAGTTTAATATCAGCAGCCCCACGCTGGAAATGCTGAGAGTCACCACCACCGCCACCGCCACGGTGAACACCGTCTGCTCCAGCCCCACGGGAATGCCCCGGGAGGCGGCCAGCTGGGGATGGATAACGGTCAGAGTCAGCCGGTTGGCCCCCAGACACCAGAAAATGACCACGCCCAGCAGCACCGCCGCCAGCAGCCCAATCTCCTGGGGACTGACAGACAGAATGTCGCCGATGAGGAATTTGTTATATTTGGTAAAGCTGCCGCCGCCCAGGGTGGCCACAAAAATGCCCAGAGCCACGGCGGTGCTGGAAAACACGCCGATGAGGGTGTCCGCCGACTGGCTGCTGCGGCTGCGGACGTAGGAGAACAGCAGGGCGAAGAAAATGCTGAACGCCACCGCCGCCCCGATGGGGGCCGTCAGCCCGCAGATGGCCCCGATGGCAATGCCGGTGAAGGCCGAGTGGCCCAGAGCGTCGGAGAAGAAGCTCATCCGCCCGGTGACAATCATGGTGGACAGCAGCCCAAACAGCGGTGCCATCAGCAGCATGGCAAGCAGGGCGTTTTTCATAAAATCCCAGCGAAGCATTTCCACAGGCAGCGCCTCGCACAGGGCGTACCAAAGGCTCATGGTTTTCCCCCCTTCATCTGAAAGGCCCGGGCAAATTCCGCCGAGGCCAGCACCGTTTCCGGGTCCCCGTGGACCAGCACGGCGTGGTCAATCAGCACCACCTGGTCTGCATATCTGGGCAGCATGGAAAAATCGTGGGTGGTCATCAGAATGGACAAATCGTAGGTTTTTCGGATTTCATCCAGCATATCCATGAGATTTTCCATGCCCTCGATGTCTACGCCGGACAACGGCTCGTCCAGAATCAGAATGTTGGGCATGGGCTCCAATGCCAGGGCCAGCAGCACCCGCTGCAGCTCGCCGCCGGACAGAGTCCCCACCCGCTTGTCGATGAGCTCCACCCCGTGGACCCGCTCCAGGCACTCCAGCACCGTCTGGCGCATGGACTTTCCCAGCCCTAAAAAGGCGGGCCGCCGGGACATACAGCAGGCGAACAGGTCCGCCACGGACACCGGGTCGCTGGGGTCAAAGGCAGGGCTCTGGGGCACATAGCCAATCCGGGGCTTCCGGCTCCGCTGGCCGGGCTGGGAGAAGGCAATCACGCCCTCGTACTCCCGCTGGCCCAGAACGGCCTTGAGAAAGGTGGATTTGCCTGCGCCGTTGGGGCCGATGAGGGCCACCAGCTGGCCGC
Source organism: Eubacteriales bacterium (assembly GCA_030536515.1). Classification (GTDB taxonomy): domain Bacteria; phylum Bacillota; class Clostridia; order Oscillospirales; family Oscillospiraceae; genus Faecousia. Next base: position 32,928 of record JAUNPV010000010.1, on the reverse strand, counting down.
AGTGGACATGGAGGTTGACGTTTTTTAAGATACAGTCGCTGCCGATGTTCACGGACAGATTCTCCACCCGCAGAACGCAGGCGTGGCCGTGGTCGGCGGAGCTGGGAGGAAATTTCATTGGAGGGCCTCCTTCAGGGTGTCAAAGTTGTGGTACATGGCCTGGAAATAGCTGTCCCCGGCCATGGCCATGTCCAGGGAGAAGCACCTGGCACCGGTCTCCCGGGCGATGATGGCGGCGGCGGAGGTGCTGCCGCTGCGCTCGGTGAAAATGGCGGGCAGCCGGTGCTGCTCCACCAGGGAAATCAGCGCAATCAGCTCTTTGGCGGAGGCCTCGCTGCCGCTTTCCTCCTCCACGGCCTTCAGAATGTCCAGGTCATAGGCCCGGGCCAGGTAGGAAAAGCCGTCGTGGAAGGTGATAAGCTCCCGGCACCCAAGGCTGTCCAGGGCGCTCTCGCCGTAGACCTGCAAGCGGTCCAGGTCGGCCAGAAGCCCAACAAGGTTTCCTTCAAAGGCATCTTCATAGTCAGGGAACCGCCGGGAAAGGCCTTCGCAGATGTTTTGCGCCATCTGCTTTGCGTTTTCCGGGTCCAGCCAGATGTGGGGGTCCCGGTCGTGGTGGTGGCCCTCGTGGTCCTCGTGGTCCTCGCCTTCGCCGCACAGAAGGGCAATGCCGGCGGATGCGTCGATGGTTTTTTCCTCCGCCAGCAGGTCCTCCATAAATTCCTCCAGCCCCGCCCCGGAGATGACAATGGCCCGGGCGGCCTCGGCGGCCTTCACCTGGCGGACGTTGAGGGAATAGTCGTGAAGGCAGGACACCTGCTCCGTCACCAGCCGGGCAACGGTAAGGGGCGTTCCCTGGCAGAGCCTTGCGGTGAACTCATACACCGGCAGAGTGGTGGCGGCAATGTCCGCGGTTGCCGCCTGCCTGCCGCACCCGCCCAGAAGCAGGGCGCAAAGACACAGAAAGCAAAGAAATTTTCTCATATCGCACATCCAGTTCGTAGCTATCCCAGGCCCAGCGGCCCCGGATAGCCGGTTACTCTACCATCATTATAGCACATTCTGTCAAGAAAAGAAAAAGGGTCTGCGCCAAGGCAGACCCATGATTTCTATGTAGATTAGTGGTTCTCAATCCACTCGTTGACCTTGGACTTGGCTAACCGCTTGATGTCCTCGCTGGGGTAGATGGAAGATGCGCCGCCGCAGACCCGCAGGAAATACAGGCCCTCGGGCGTCTGATACAGATCCTCCTCATAGCCGGCGGCATCGCCAAAGGCGCCGCTGAAATAAGTCTTGATCAGGGTTGCAGTCTCAGTGTCGTATTCACGCTTGCAGATGATCTTCTTCATGGAATGAACCTCCTTTCGTAAGGTTGGTTGACACACAGGCATATTATACACCGTATTCTTTGAAAAGCAACCCCTAAAAGGGAGAAAATCATTATTTTTCCAAAAGATTGGAACAAGAACCCATTTTGCAGCCCAAACCTGGCGGCTCCCTGTGTGCATCCTGCACAAAAAATATGAAAAAGTTATGAAAATTATCACTTGAAAACCGGCGAAATCCCTGGTATCATAGAAGAAAAAGGAGGGGAATTATGCGGGATTTTCCGTTTTTTACAACCGAATACGGGGTTGCCAGCCTGATTTTGAAGGAGATACCCTACCGGAAAACAGCCTTCCTCCACGTCCGGGACGTGCAGCCCGGGGGCCTGGAGGATCACCTGAATCAGTGCATTTCCTTCTGCCGCATGGCGGGGGCGGAGCGGGTGTACGCCACCGGCCATGAGGGCCTGACGGCCTGGCCCCTGGACTGCGTCACCCTGGAAATGCGGGGCCCGGCCCGCCCGGACCGGGACAAAATCGCCTGCCTCTTTCCGGTGACCGAGGCAACGGCAGGGCAGTTCCGGTCGGTTTACAACCGCCTCATGGCCCCGGTGCCCCACGCCGCCACCCTGGAAAACCGGGACGAGCAGCGCATCGCCGAGGCCCTGGGCACCTACTTCATCCACCGGGACGGGAGGCTCCTGGGCATCGGCTGGATGGAGGACACCAAGCTGCTGGCGGTGGCGGCGGAGCAGCAGGGCAGCGGGGAAATTTTAATGCACACCCTCATGTCCCTGGTGGAGGGGGCGGACATCATTTTGGAGGTGTCCTCCACCAACGAAAGAGCCATCGGGCTGTACGAAAAAATGGGCTTTCTCAAAACAAAGGAGCTGACCCGCTGGTACCGGGTGCTGTAGCAGCCCCAAGGCCACTCTCAAGCCGCAGCCTGTAACGCCTAAACGTTTGGGATGTCATTGCGAGCCAGTCCGCAGACTGGCGTGGCAATCCGCATTTCCACTGATTGGTGCATAGCACCAATCAGTTCATTTATCCTTTGGAAAAATGAAAAAGAGAACGGATTGCCACACCATCCTGCGGGATGGTTCGCAATGACAATCTGTAGTTTTAGACGTTACGAACTACTAGGGGCATAACGCATAGTGCGTCTTGCACAAAAACGGAAAAAGAAATTTGTGATGTAAGGAAAAAACACTTGACACCCCGGCCGGGGTATGCTATAATCCAACAGGTATCAAGGCGAGACGCTTTACAGGAGGTTGGTTCGATGGATGCAATGGAGCTGGTCCTTCTGTACGACTATTACGGCGATTTGCTGACGGACCGGCAGAAGGAGTGCTTTGAGCTGCGCTATCACCAGGATATGTCCCTGGGGGAAATCGGCGAGGAGCTGGGCATCACGCGCCAGGGGGTCCACGACAATCTGAGCCGGGCCGAGCAGCTCCTCAGGACCATGGAGGAGAAAACCGGCTGCGTCCGCCGGGACCTGGCAGGCCGCAGGGCCGTTGCGGAAATTCTCTCCGCCGCCGAAGCCCTGGAATCTTGCAAGGATGAAACAGTCATCGCCCTGGCCCGGAAAATTGCTTCCGCCGCCCGGGCACTTGAGGAATAAACTATGGCATTTGAAGGCTTAACTGAAAAAATCTCCGCCACCTTCAAAAAGCTGCGCGGCAAGGGCCGCCTGAAAGAGAGCGACGTGAAGGAGGCCATGCGGGAGATTCGCATGGCACTGCTGGAAGCGGATGTCAGCTATAAGGTGGTCAAGGATTTCACCAAATCCGTCACCGAGCGCTGCGTCGGCTCCGACGTGCTGGAATCTCTCACCCCTGCCCAGATGATTGTAAAAATCGTCAACGAGGAGCTGTGCAAGCTCATGGGCAGCGACACGAAGCACATCACCATCAACCCCAACGGCCCCACCGTGGTCATGCTGGTTGGCCTTCAGGGCGCGGGTAAAACCACCAACGGCTCCAAGCTGGCCGGCCTTATGAAGCGCCAGGGCCGGAACCCCCTGCTGGTGGCCTGCGATATCTACCGCCCCGCCGCCATTCAGCAGCTGAAGGTCTGCGGCGAGAAGCTGGGCATCCCCGTCTTTGAAAAGGGCACCCAGAACCCGGTGGACACCGCCAAGGAGGCGGTCCTCTACGCCCGCCAGCACGGCTATGACATGGTGTTCCTGGACACCGCCGGCCGCCTCCACGTGGACGAGGCTCTGATGAACGAGCTGAAAACCATCAAGGCCACCGTCAAGCCCGACGAAATCATGCTGGTCATCGACGCCATGACCGGCCAGGATGCCGTCAACGCCGCCCAGAGCTTCAACGAGTGGCTGGATATCGACTCCGTCATGCTCTCCAAGCTGGACGGCGACGCCAGAGGCGGTGCAGCCCTGTCCGTCCGGGCCATCACCGGCAAGCCCATCAAGTTCGCCGGTATCGGCGAAAAGCTGGAGGACATCGAGCCCTTCCATCCCGACCGGATGGCCAGCCGGATTCTCGGCATGGGCGATATGCTGACCCTCATCGAAAAGGCGGAGAAGGCCTACGACGCAAAAAAGGCCGCCGAGATGGAGGAAAAGCTGAAATCCAACAAATTCACCCTCCAGGACTTCTACGACCAGATGGTTCAGATGAAGTCCATGGGCTCCATGGAGGACATTCTGGCCCAAATGCCCGGCGGCGCAAGCATGAAGGGCCTGAAGGTGGACGAAAAGGCCATGGCCCACACCGAGGCCATCATCCTGTCCATGACCCCCCGGGAGCGGGAAAAGCCGGAGATTATCGGTGCCAGCCGGAAAAAGCGCATTGCCGCCGGCGCAGGCCTGCGGGTGGAGGATGTGAACAAGCTGCTCAAATCCTTCGAACAGATGCGCAAGCTCATCAAGCAGTTCTCCGGCCCCGGCATGGGCAAGAAAATGAAGCGCATGAAAGGCCTGGGCGGCTTCGGCGGCTTCCCCGGCTTCTGAGCACCGTAGGGAACGGATTCATCCGTTCCGTTTGTAGGGACAGCCCTGTCCGCAGCGCCCCGATTCCTGCATCTGCGGGAGGGGGCAAGCCCCTCCCCTACGAAGGGGAAGGCAGATTAGTTCGCCAAAAGCAATTTGCTTTGCGATATAGATTATTTCAGATTATTTATGGAGGTGAAACTCTCATGGTTAAGATCAGACTGAGAAGAATGGGCGCTAAGAAGGCTCCTTTCTACCGCATTGTTGTCGCTGACTCCCGCAGCCCCCGTGACGGCCGCTGCATCGAGGAGATCGGTACCTACAATCCCCTGACCAACCCCGCCGTCATCAACGTGGACGTGGAGAAGGCCCAGAACTGGATCAAGAACGGCGCACAGCCCACCGACACCGTTCGTGGCCTGCTGAAGAACGCTGGCGTGCTGTAAATCCCAAAAGGAGAAGGCCACTATGAAAGAACTTTTGCTGTACATGGCAAAGAATCTGGTGGACGACCCTGAGGCAGTTACCGTAACCGAAATCGAGGACGAGGACGGCAAGGTGCTGGAGCTCCGTGTGGCAGAAGGCGACATGGGCAAGGTCATTGGCCGCCAGGGACGGATCGCAAAAGAGATCCGCACCATTGTGAAAACCGTAGCCCAGCGCACCGGCGAAAAGGTCACGGTCGAAATCGTGGATTAAACGGACTATGCGTGACATTTCGTCACGCATTTTTCGTTAGGCTTCCCCCAAAGGCTTCTCCCTCGGGAGAAGCTGTCACCAGTCCACGGACTGGTGACTGATGAGGGGTGTACGACAACTGAGTGCTCACGCAGGGCGCAATGGCTCCCCTTACACTTCGGGAGGCATCGCCCTGCGGTACAACTCATAAGAGGGAACACCCCTCATCCGCCCCAGCTTGCGAACTGGGGCACCTTCTCCCCGCAAGGGGGAAGGCTATAAGGAAGGAGATTAGAATGAAACTCCAATTTATTGAAGCCGGGGAAATTGTCACCACCCATGGGGTCCGGGGGGAGTGCAAGGTCCTGTCCTGGCTGGACGACCCGGCGATGCTCTGTGAATTTGACCGCTGCCGCATTGGCGGAAAAGCATATACCGTGGAAAGCTGCCGGGTCCAAAAGACCTGCAACCTGCTCAAGCTCTCCGGGGTGGACACCATGGAGGCCGCCCAGGCCCTCCGGGGCCGGGTGGTGGAGCTGTACCGGGAGGACATTGACGGCGACGTGATTTTCGCCGCCGAGCTGGTTGGCGTGGAGGTGTTCGCCGGGGAGGAGTCCATCGGCAAAATCTCCGAGGTGCTGGACTATCCTGGCAACTCTGTCTACGTGGTCCAGGGGGACCATGAGTACATGATTCCCGCCGTGAAGCAGTTCATCCTGTCCACGGACCTGGAGGCAAACCGGATGCAGGTGAAGCTGCTGGAGGGGATGCGCACCGATGAGAATTGACATTCTGACCCTGTTCCCGGAGACCCTGGGGGACGTGCTGAGTGAGAGCATCCTGGGCCGGGCCCAGGAGCGGGGCTTCATTCACATCGACACCCACCAAATCCGGGACTACACCGCCAACAAGCAGAACCAGGTGGACGACTATCCCTACGGCGGCGGCCGGGGGGCGGTGATGACCGCCGACCCCATCTACCGCTGCTGGGAGCACGTCTGCGACGAGGCCGCCGGACCGGTCCACACCGTGTATCTGTCCCCCTGCGGCCACACCTTCACCCAGGCCGACGCCATCCGCCTGTCTGGGCTGGACAACATCATCCTGGTCTGCGGCCACTACGAGGGCATTGACCAGCGGTTCATCGACGAGTGCGTGGACGAGGAAATCTCCCTGGGGGACTTTGTCCTCACCGGCGGGGAAATCGCCGCCATGGCCGTCACCGATGCCGTCTGCCGGATGGTCCCCGGGGTGCTGGCGGACCCCGAGTGCTTCGAGGACGAGAGCCACTTTAACGGGCTGCTGGAATACCCCCAGTACAGCCGTCCCGCCGTCTGGCACGGCCGGGAGGTGCCCCAGATTCTCCTGTCCGGCAACCACGAAAAAATCCGCCAGTGGCGCAGAAAGCAGGCCCTCCGCCGCACCAAAGCCCGCCGCCCGGATATGTACGAAAAGCTGGACCTCACCTCCAAGCAGGATAAGAAGCTCCTGAAGGAAATGGAGGCCGAGGAAAACGAAATGTGCTGATCGGCTTCACCCGGTAAAGGCTGTAGGGCGGCCTGACCTCAGGCCGCCACACCGGGAAAGGGCTGCATTATGGTATACCTGCCACTGGCTCGCCATGACAAGCTGAGCTAAGGAACCTCTGAATCAATCGACTGCGGCTGGACAGCGGGTCTTTTGCCCCGGCTGTGCAGTATGAAAAGTGGGAAATACATCCAGTATTCCGCCGCTTTCCATACTTTCATCCGGGCCAAAATCCCTTGCTGCCAGCTCTTGCCGATTTATTCAGAGGCTCCCTAATCCGATAAGCACAAAACGAAATCATGTGTCATCCAAAGCAAAAGCGAAGGATGACACATTTTTTTCGCTAATTTTCGATGGCAGAACCTCCGCATCTTCGCTAGAATAAAAGGGAAAAGGAGGTATGCACATGACCATCGAACAAATTCAGCACCTGCTGGCCTATCTTGGCCGCTACACCGCCCCGGTGGACGGGGCCTGGGGGCCTCAGTCCCGGCAGGCGGCGGTGGAGTTCCAGAAATCCGCAGGCCTGGACCCCGACGGCATCCCGGGAAAGCAGACCCAGGCGGCGCTCCGCCAGGCGGTTGCCCGGGAGGACGGGGAGGACTTCTGGGACACCGTGCCCAATTTCGCTCCGTCGGAGTTCGCCTGTCCCTGCTGTGGGCTCAACAACGTGGACCACACCCTGGTCCGGGTCTGCCAGCGGCTTCGGACCCACTTTGACGCCCCCTTCCAGGTGTCCAGCGGCCCCCGCTGCCCCCGCCACAATGCCGAGGTCGGTGGCGTCCCCAACAGCAAACACCTGACAGGCCGTGCAGTAGACTTCCGCATCCCAGGCCACCCAGCCGCCCAGCTCCTCCCCCAAGCCCAGGCCCAGCCCGAAATCCGCTACGCCTACGCCATCGACAACCAGTTCGTCCACATGGAGTTGGCATGACCGAGCTTGCTACTGCAAACCTGATAGCCCTTTAACACATATAAAAATATTTGTTTCCCCGCTTGACAAATAGAATAGTATGTGTTATATTGGCTGTGTCAGGAGGGAAGACTGTGAAAAGCTACTCGTCAAGGGAGGTTCTTCGCCTGCTGATGGAGGACGGATGGTATGAAGTAAATGTCGTTGGGAGCCATCATCAATACAAGCATCCGGTGAAGCCGGGGCGGGTAACGGTGAAGCATCCGGACAAAGACATTCCCCGCAAAACCCTGGATTCCATTGAGCGGCAGTCGGGGCTCCGGTTCCGGTAAGCCCCGGCCTTCCCTCCTGACGACTTGGTGCAAAAACCTTGCGACTCAATCAGAGCTTTCCCAAAATGGAGGTGAACAGCATGAAGAAAAATGACCGATATCTTTATCCCGCCGTGTTTACCTATGCGCCGGGGGAGGAGATTGCTGTGGTTTTCCCCGACCTGGATGTGGCGACCAGCGGAACGGATGACAATGATGCCTTTTTAAGCGCCAGAGAGCTGCTGGGCTGTGCGTTGTTCGGCTTGGAGGAGGACGGCGAACCCATTCCGACACCCAGCCGTTTGGAGGACATTGCCCTTGGGGAACACGACCGTGCAGTTTTGGTGGATGTTTATATGCCCTCCGTGCGGATGGAGCGGGTAAACCGCAGCATCAACAGGACAGTCACCCTTCCGGCCTGGCTGAACGCCGCCGCCATGGAGCGAAATATCAACTTCTCCCTTGTCCTTCAAAATGCACTGAAGCAGCAGCTGAATATTCAACCTTAAACATGATGTGCCACGTAACAAAAGGAGGCGGCCCTGTGGAAAAATTAGAAATCCTAAAAGCCTGGGTGGAGGAATCGAAAAACATCGTCTTCTTCGGCGGCGCAGGTGTGAGCACGGAATCCGGGATTCCGGATTTTCGGGGGGTGGATGGGCTTTATCATCAGAAGTTTGACTACCCGCCGGAGAGAATCATCAGCCACAGCTTTTATGAGCGGGACCCGGCGTATTTTTTCCGGTTTTATCGGGAGAAAATGCTGCCGTTGGGGTTTGAGCCCAACATCACCCATCGGGTTCTGGCCCGGTGGGAGCAGGAGGGGCGGCTGGGTGCGGTGGTGACCCAGAACATCGACGGCCTCCACCAGAAGGCCGGGAGCCGCCGGGTCTACGAGCTCCACGGCAGCGTCCTGCGCAACTACTGCACCCGCTGCGGGAAATTCTACCCGGCGGAGTTTGTCCGGGATGCCCCCGGGGTGCCCCGGTGCAGCTGCGGCGGCATTGTCAAGCCCGATGTGGTCCTCTACGAGGAGGGCCTGGACCAGCAGACCATCGAAAAAAGCGTGGCCGCCATTGCGGCGGCGGATATGCTGATTGTGGCCGGCACCAGTCTAACGGTGTACCCCGCCGCCGGTCTGGTGAACTACTACCGGGGCAGCCGCCTGGTCCTCATCAACCGGGACGAGACTCCCTACGACCGCTATGCCAACCTGGTGTTCCACGAAAGCCTGGGGGATATTTTCTCGCAATTATAAATAAAAAACGTGTCATCCTGAGCGCAGCAAAGGATGACACGTTTTATTATTTTGTTTTCTGCTTCTGCATTTTCCAGTCGGCGTACATCCGGAACACCGTGGATACCAGCAAAATGCCCACGGCCATGACCCCTGCAATGGCGGCGGTGTGCATTCCCCGGCTGGCGAACTGGTCCATCTGGCCCCGGACGGCGAAGTTCATGGTGTAGTACACGCCAGCCCCGGGGATAATGGGAAAAATGGAAACAACCAGATAGGAAATTGCAGGGAATTTCCGAATTCTAGCCATAATCTCCGAATAAAGGGAGGCAAACACGGCGGACCAGAAATACGACAGGATATCGCTGGCCCCCAGCTCCAGGGCCACCCGGTAAACCCCCCAGGCCAGCACGCCGCCGATGGCGCACAGCAGCCCGCCGGGGCCGTGGATGTTGAACAGAATGGAAAAGCCCACACAGCCGATGAGGGCGAAGAAGCACTCCACGGGGATGGAATAGGCGATGGCCGCCCGGCTCGCCGGGGTGCCCCACAGGGAGGTGGCCAGGTGCCAGGCACTGGCGGTGCCCAGGGCGATGGCAACGGCAATCAGCACCACCTGGACGAACCGGGTGACGCCGGAATTGGTGTCGCCGTAGATGATGTCCCGCATGGCGTTGGTGAACAGCAGACCGGGCACCAGCAGCATCAGCGCCCCGATGGTGGCGGCGTCGGGGTTGGCGCAGATGCCCGCAGCCCCCAGGCCGTAGGCCAGGATTGCCATGAAAAAGGAGGCGGCGATGGTGCGGAAGAAGTAGTTGGCCCGCATATCGCTCATCATGCTGTTGATAAAGCCCACCACCAGGCCGCAGAGCCCGGCGCAGAGGCCGTCCAGCCAGCTGCCGCCGAAGAACAGACCGTAGCCCAGGGCTCCCAGGAAGTCCCCCAAGTACTGCACCGCCACCGGGTAGTACCGCCGGTTTTCCCGGACCGCCTGGAGCCAATGCAGGGCCTCCACGGGTTCCGGGGTCAGGCTGCACAGGCGGCGGCTCAAACCGCTGAACTGCTCCACGGCATCCAGGTCGTTGCCGTGGTAGCCGATGCGGCGCATCCGGGTGATGGGCTTGCCGGTGTCGGTGATGATGCTCACCACCAGATAGTTGGGAATGGCAAAGACCTCCGCCTCCACGCCGTAGGCCGCCATGACCCGGCTGACGCTCTCCTCCACCCGGAAGGTCTCCGCACCGGCCATGGCCTGCTCATACCCCAGGTCCGTAGCCAGGTCCAAAAGCGTATTGTAATCCATGGTAAATCCTCTGTGTTTTGTAGTCGCCTACCAGTATACCACATGGGGAAAAAATTACAAGATGAAAAAGCCAGTAGGGAACGGATTTATCCGTTCCGCCGAACCAGCCAGTAGGGAACGGATTTATCCGTTCTGTCGGCGAAGCCGCCTATCAATGTGCATTGCCCTTACTTGCGCACAAACAGAATCCCCAAAGTCCCCGGGCCGCAGTGGCAGGAGATGGTGCACCCGGCGACGGTCTCCCAGACGGTTTCAAAATTCCCGTAGGCGGCCACCGCATCCACCACGGCCTTGTGGCAGGCCTCGTCCACGGTGGTGTAGGTGATGAACAGCTTGCCGGGGTCCAGGTCCTCCCGGCCGGACAGCCGGTCCTTGACGTAGTTGGCCAGGCACTTGCTGTAGCTGCCCCGGTACTTTTTGCCCACGGACATTTTGCCGTCCTTGACCTCAATGCAGGGCTTCAGATTCAGCAGGTTGGCCCCCAGAGCGGCGGCGGAGGAGCAGCGGCCCCCCTTCACCAGATAGTCCAGCTTGTCCACCAGGAAGCTGGCCTCCACCTTTCCCGTAAAGGCGTCCAGCTCCTCCTTCAGCGCATCCAGGTCCGTGCAGCTCTGGGCCAGCTCCCAGGCCTTCAGCACCACCAGCCCCTGGCCGGTGGACAGGTTCCGGGAGTCGATGACCCGGACGTTGTCAAACTGGGCCGCCGCCAGACAGGCGTTCTGGTAGCAGGAGGAAAAATCGGAGCCGAGGTTGATATGGACCACCCCGTCGTACCGGCCTGCATATTTTTCAAAGGCCTCCTGGTACACCCCCACGTTCACAGCGGCGGTGGAGCAAAGGGCCCCGCCGGCGGCCACGTGGGCGAAAATCTCCGCCGGGGTGATGGAAACGCCGTCGTAGTATTCCGCCCCGTCCCGGACCACCACCAGGGGCAGAATGCCGATGTCCAGGTCCTGAATCTGCCGGGGGGAGAGGTCACAGGTGCTGTCGGATAAAATTTTGATGTTCATGGGATTCTCCTTATTTTGTAGTGGTTGGGTCGGTGTGCATCATAAAGCAGCAGCTCTGCTGGTCCTTGCCGGCCAGATACCCGGCGCCCCAGTCCCGCATGGCGGCGAGAATGGGCATCAGGCTCCGGCCGGAGGGGGTCAGGGAGTATTCCACCTTGGGGGGCACCACGGGAAAAACCTCCCGGTGGACCAGCTGGTCCTGCTCCAGCTCCCGGAGCTGCTGGGTCAGCATTTTCGGCGTGGCCCGGGACACACGCTTGCGCAGCTCGGAAAACCGCAGGGCCCCCTGGGACAAATGCCACAGGATCAGCGCCTTGTATTTGCCCCCAATCAGGTCCAGGGTGGCCTCCACGGGGCAGCTTTCGGTTAAAATCATCAATTCCCTCCATTCCTCTGTCATTGCGAACCATTCCTCACAATGACAGAGATTAGTATCCAAAAGGGAAGTATGGCACAAAATAGTGCATACTTGTATTTTGGAGCTTGTATGATAGAATAGTACCAGCAAAGGACGGCGCATTTGTTACGAAATTGTGAATCATCCGGGGATTTTTCGAAAGACCGTTGATTTTTTCCCCATTGTGCCGGATAATAAAGAAAAGCGAGGGATGCGTATGAAACTGAAATTCAATGTCACCGGCATGACCTGCGCCGCCTGCTCCGCCCGGGTGGAGAAGGTCAGCGCCGCCGTGGCCGGTGTGGAAAAGGCGGAGGTCAATCTCCTTGCCGGGACCATGGAGGTGGAGGCGGCCTCCGATGTGTCCGAGGCGGTGATTCAGGCCGTCCGGGCGGCGGGCTACGGCGCCAGCCGCCCTGGAACCCAGGCTCCCCGGGAGCCGAAGGAGGACCCCATGAAGGAAATGCGGGTGCGCCTGTGGGGCTCCGGCATTTCCCTGGTGATTTTGATGTACTTCACCATGGGCCACATGGTGGGCCTTCCGGCCCCCCACTGGTATCATGGCCGGGAAAACGCCCTGGTGGCGGCGCTGCTCCAATTTTTCCTGACCCTGCCCGCCGTGTATTTAAACCGGGTCTATTTCAGCCGGGGGCTGAAAAATCTGTGGCACCGGGCCCCCAATATGGATTCCCTCATTGCGGTGGGCTCCCTGGCATCCCTGCTCTACGGGGCGGCGGCCTTGTTCCGCATGGCCTGGGCCATGGGCCACGGGGCCTGGGATGTGGTGGAAACCTACCGGGAAAACCTGTATTTTGAGTCCGCCGCCATGATTTTGACCCTTATCACCCTGGGCAAGTATCTGGAAACCAGAGCCAAGGGCCGCACCGGCGACGCTATCCGCAGCCTCATGGATTTAAGCCCCAAAACCGCCGCCGTCCGCCGGGACGGCCAGGTGCTGGAGCTTCCCGTGGAGCAGGTGGTCCCCGGCGACACCGTCCTGGTCCGCTCCGGCGGAAGGATTGCCGTGGACGGCACCGTTTTGGAAGGCCGGGGAGCCGTGGACCAGAGCGCCCTCACCGGGGAAAGCGTCCCCGCCGAGAAGGGCCCCGGGGACACCGTGGCCGCCGCCACCATTCTGGCCGAGGGCTACCTGGAATTCCGGGCCGACAAGGTGGGCAGCGACACCACCCTGGCCCAGGTCATCCGCATGGTGGAGGAGGCCGGCGGCTCCAAAGCTCCCATCGCCCGGCTGGCCGACAAAATTGCCGGTATTTTCGTCCCGGTGGTCATGGCCATTGCCGCCGTGACCTTCGTCGCCTGGATGGCAGCGGGGTACGGCATGGAATTTGCCCTGAACTGCGCCGTGTCGGTGCTGGTGATCTCCTGCCCCTGCGCCCTGGGGCTGGCCACCCCGGTGGCCATTATGGTGGGCACCGGCCGGGGGGCCCAGCTGGGGGTCCTGTTCAAAAACGCCCGGGCCCTGGAAAATCTCCACCGGGTGGACACCGTGGTGCTGGATAAGACCGGCACCCTCACCACAGGCCGCCCCCAGGTGACGGACATCCTCCCGGGCAGCCTGGATGAGCAGAGCCTGCTGGCGGTGGCCGCCGCCCTGGAATGCCGGTCGGAGCACCCCTTTGCCAAGGCCATCCTGGAAAAAATAGGGGACACCGCCTATCCCGAAGCCGGGGATTTCCAAACCCTTCCCGGCCGGGGCGTTACGGGAACCGTAAAGGGAACCCGCTGCTACGGCGGCAATGCCCGCCTCATGGAGGAGCTGGGGGTGGAGGCTCCCCAATTCCCGGCCCTGGCGGCCCAGGGAAAGACCCCGCTGTACTTTGCGGACGAGCACAAAACCTTCCTGGGTGCCGTGGCCGCCTCCGACGTGCTGAAGGACACCTCCCGGGAGGCCGTGGCGGCCATGGAGGCCATGGGCCTGGAGGTGGTGATGCTCACCGGCGACAATCAGGCCACCGCCCAGGCCGTGGCGGCCAAGGCCGGCATCACCCACGTCATCTCCGATGTGCTGCCCGCCGACAAGGCCGGGGCCGTGAAGGACCTTCAGAGCAAGGGCCGCCGGGTGCTGATGGTGGGCGACGGCATCAACGATGCTCCGGCCCTGGTCACCGCCGACGTGGGCATGGCCATCGGGGCAGGCACGGACATTGCCATGGAGTCCGCCGACGTGGTGCTGATGAACAGCAGCCTGGAGGCCGTCAGCGCCGCCGTGCAGCTGAGCCGGGCCACCATTCGAAACATCCGCCAGAATCTATTCTGGGCGTTCTTCTACAACAGCCTGGGCATCCCCATTGCGGCGGGTGTCCTGTTCCTGCCCCTCGGATTGCAGCTGAGCCCCATGCTGGGGGCTGCGGCCATGAGCATGAGCAGCGTGTTTGTGGTGACCAACGCCCTGAGACTGCGGCTGTTCCAATATCCAAAAACAGAAAAAACCAAGAAAACAACCATCAAACAGGAGGAAAAACCAATGAAAGAGCAGATTATTTTCGTCAACGGCATGATGTGCGGCCACTGCAAGGCCCGTGTGGAGCAGGTGTGCAAGGCCCTCCCCGGCGTAACGGATGCCGTGGTGGACCTGGAAAAGAAAAACGTCACCGTCACCGGCGAGGTCAACGCCGAGGCTGTCAAGAAAGCCATCACCGACGCAGGCTACGAGGTGGTAGGATAATACCTGTAGGGCGGCCTGCCCCCAGGCCGCCGCAGCATCACGAAAACACAGCAGTACCTTTCTTGCTTCCACGATCCCGTCACTGCCCGGCGGCCTGAGGGCAGGCCGCCCTACGGTGCGGATTTATAAAAAAACAGGAGGAAACACCATGAGACAGGACATCTTTTACCCCTCCCTGGGGGGAGGACAGCTTCGCGCCTGCATCTGGACCCCGGACCGGGAGCCCAGGGCCGTTTTGCAGATTGTCCACGGCATTGCCGAGCGGGTGGAGCGGTACGATTACTTTGCCAGCTTCCTGAACCGCCAGGACTTTCTGGTGGTGGCGGAGGACCACATGGGCCACGGCGGCTCCGTCCGGGAGGGGGAGCTGGGCTATTTCCGGGGCGGTTGGTTCACCGCCGTGGAGGACAGCTACCGCCTGATGACGGACACCATGGCGGCCCACCCGGGCCTTCCTTACGTCCTGTTTGGCCACTCCATGGGCTCCTTTATGGCCCGGACCCTCCTGTGCACCCACCCAGATTCCGGCATTGCCGCCGCCATCATCTGCGGTACCGGCTGGCAGCCGGCCTTCGCCCTGCCGGCCCTCATCCGGGTGGTGGAGGCGGTCTGCGCCCAGAGCGGCGAAACCACCCCCAGCCCCGCCCTGGAAAAGCTCATGTTCGGGGCCTACAACAAGCGGGTGGAGCACCCCCGGACCAAGTGCGACTGGCTCACCCGGGATGCCGCCGTGGTGGATGCCTACATGGCGGACCCCCTCTGCGGCTTCACCCCCAGCGCCGGCCTGGTCCGGGATATGCTGACTGGCATTTTGTACATTGAGAAGAAGGAAAATTTGGACAAAATGCGCAAGGACCTGCCGGTGTTCTTCATCGCCGGAGGCGACGACCCGGTGGGAAGCTACGGCAAGGGCGTTCGCAAGGCCGCCCAGGCCTTCCGGGAGGCGGGGATGCAGGACATCACCACCCACATCTACCCCCTGGACCGCCACGAAATCCTCAACGAAATCAACAAAGACGAGGTCTGCGAACACATCGCCCGCTGGCTGCGGAAGAAAATCGGCTCATAACGGGTCGCACCGTAGGGCGGCCTGCCCCCAGGCCGCCGTGCAGTTCCTGCGACTGAGTTGAAAAAAAGTGTGCTGCCAAGCAAATTAGTCCGTTTTATTGGACTTATATCATGCTATACTATCCTCACAAACAAAAAGTGAGGTGCGGATTATGTATTCCATGCGTTATGTTGGCGGACACGTTCAGGTTTATGATTTAAGCGGCAAGTTCCTGTTTTCGGCGGACACCGAGCGGGAGGCCAGAGAGGAATGGGAGGACTATGCGGAATCTGCGGCTTGATATTTGCTACGACGGCACCCGATACCGGGGCTGGCAGCGGCTCCCGGGCCGGGAGGACACCATCCAGGGGAAAATCGAAAGGGCCCTGTCCCGAATTTTGGGAGAGGGCGTCGAAATCAGCGGCAGCGGCCGTACCGACGCCGGGGTCCACGCCCGGGGCCAGGTGGCGAACTTCCACTGCGAAAGCCCCATGGCGGCGGAGGAAATTCTGGAAAAGCTCCGGCGGTATCTGCCCGAGGACATCGGCATATACTCCTGCAAGGAGGTGTCGCCCCGGTTCCACGCCCGGCTGAACGCCCGGGAGAAAACCTACCTCTACCGCATCTGGCAAAGCCAGGACCCCTGCGTCTTTGAGCGCCGGTACGTGACGGTGCTGGAGGGCCCTCTGGACCTGGCGGCCATGGAGCAGGCGGCGGCGCATTTAACGGGCCGGCACGACTTTTCCGCCTTCTGCGGCAATGCCAAAATGAAAAAATCCACGGTCCGGTACCTCCGCGCCATCGACTTTGAGCAGACGGACCGGGAGATACGCATCCGGTTCACCGGCAACGGCTTTCTTTATAACATGGTCCGCATTCTGGTGGGCACATTGGTAGAGGTGGGCAGGGGAGAGCGGACTGCCGACAGTATCCCCGGCCTGTTCGGCGCAAGACAGGAACAGGCAGGCTTCCTGGCCCCGCCCCAGGGCCTGTGCCTGGAGGAGGTAATCTATTGAACATTCAGATTTTTGGAAAAAGCAAGTGCTTTGACACGAAAAAGGCTGAGCGCTGGTTCAAAGAGCGGCGCATCAAATTCCAGTCTATCGACCTGAACAAATACGGAATGTCCGGCAAGGAGTTTGACTCTGTCCTGCGGGCAGTGGGCGGCATCGACAATCTCATCGACTGGAACGCCAAGGCCCCGGACATCACCCTGATGAAGTACATGGAAGATAAGCGCGCCAAGGAGGACAAGGTTTTCGACGACCCCGCCCTGATGAAAACCCCGGTGGTCAGAAACGGAAAACAAGCCACCGCCGGCTACCACCCCGAAATCTGGGAAACCTGGGAATAGGCCTCCAATCTTCCCCCGTCCCCCAATACCTTCCCCCGCACCCGTAGGGGAGGGATAGTATCCCTCCCGCTGATTTGCCTCCTGCAAATCAGGCGGCGCAAGCCGCTATACCGGGAAGCGGCCCCCTCACCGGGGGCCGACGGGCGGGTTGGTAACCCGCCCCTACGGCGGGGGCAAAAACCTTCCCCCGGGGGGAAGGTGGCACGGCGTAGCCGTGACGGATGAGGGATGGCGACAGGTCAAAGTTAGTGAAGAAGTAATAGTGAATAGTGAAGAGGTAAGGTTTGGCTTCGCCACTTTTTAAAAATCATCGGCGAAGCCGATACCACACTTCTTACTTCTTCACTCTTCACTTTTCACTAAGCCTTCCCCCGCACCCGTAGGGGAGGGATAGTATCCCTCCCGCTGATTTGCCCCCCGGCAAATCAGGCGGCGCAAGCCGCAATACTGGGAAGCGGCCCCCTCGCCGGGGGCCGACGGGCGGGTGCAAAAACCTTCCCCCGGGGGGAAGGTGGCACGGCGTAGCCGTGACGGATGAGGAATGCGGGCGGCAAGGCTGGATGTCGTAGCCGTCAGTGCTTGCTGAATGATAAACGAACCCACCAACAGGCACGGACCTGTACCGCACGTTAGGTTACTGCCCGCATTCCTCATCCGTCTTGCCCTTCGGGCAATCCACCTTCCCCCCGGGGGAAGGTATTGGGGGTGCGGTGAAAAAATATCCCTTACACGAAAGCAGTTTCCCAAGTGGGGACTGCTTTTTTTATGCTTCCTGCAACTTTATTCTTGCAATTTCCACAAAAAAGTGGTATTCTGGGAGGACAACATGACCAAATTACTTTCCGAGCTCCATTCCCTGGTCTGGGGGGTCCCGGCGCTGGTGCTGATTCTGGGCGTGGGGCTGTGGCTGACGGCGGGCCTTGGGCTTGTCCAGCTGCGGCTGTTTCCCCGGGCCATGAGGCGGTTTCTGGCCCAGCTCCGGCCCGCAAGGGGCGGGGAGGGGGTCACGGGCTTCCAGGCCCTGTGCACCGCCCTGGCCGCCACCGTGGGCACCGGGAACCTGGTGGGGGTGGCGGGGGCATTGTGCCTGGGGGGCCCCGGGGCCATTTTCTGGATGTGGCTGTGCGGCATCCTGGGCATGGCTACCAAATTCGCCGAGGCCACCCTGGCCCTGCGCTACCGGGTGCGGACCCCCGAGGGCTTTGCTGGGGGACCCATGTACACCATCGCCCGGGGCCTGGGGAGAAAATGGCTGCCTCTGGCCAAGGCCTACTGCGTGTTCGGCATCATCGCCGCCTTCGGGGTGGGCAACGCCACCCAGGTCAGCGCCGTGGCTTCGGGGGTCGGCGGAGTGCTTTCCGCCTTCGGGGCAGCCCCCGGCCGGGGGTTTTACCTGGCCCTGGGCGTCGTGCTGGCGGCTTTCCTGGGGAACCTTCTCCGGGGCGGGGCCGGGGCCATCGGCTCTGCGGCGGAAAAGCTGGTGCCCTTCGCCGCCGCCGGGTACATCCTGCTGTGCCTGTACGCCCTGTGGGCTGGCCGGGCCGCCCTGCCTGCTGCTCTTGCCGCCATTTTCCGGGGGGCCTTTGACCCCAGAGCCGTCACCGGCGGGATGCTTGGCTCCGCCGTGGAGGCTCTGCGCATCGGATGCAGCCGGGGGGTGTTCACCAACGAGGCGGGCATGGGCACGGCCTCCATCGCCCACGCCGCCGCCAGTGTGGACCGGCCCGCCCAGCAGGGGCTGCTGGGCATGGTGGAGGTGTTTTTGGACACCATCGTCATCTGCACCCTGACGGCCCTGGTGATTTTGGTCAGCGGCGTGCCCATTCCCTACGGCCGGGACGTGGGGGGCCAGTTGACCACCGCGGCCTTTGCCCGGTTCTACGGGGCGGGCGCACCGGTGCTGCTGACGGCCTTCCTCGTCTGCTTCGCCGTGGCGACGGTGCTGGGCTGGGGCCTTTACGGTTCCGCCTGCGCCCGATTCCTGCTGGGCAGCGCCTGGGCCGGGGCCTTCGTCTGGGTCCAGATGGGGGTGGTGGTGGTCAGCTGTGTGGCGGACACCGCCTCTGTCTGGCAGCTTTCCGAAACCGTCAACGGCCTGATGGCCATTCCGAATTTGATTTCCCTGGCGCTGCTTCTGCCGGAGCTGCGCCGTCTGACAAAAGAGATAGGAGAATGATTATGCAAATTTCCATCAACGCCAACCGCTGCGAGCCCTCGCCCATGCGCAAATTCCACCCCTATGCGGTGAAGGCCCAGAAGGCCGGTAAGAAAATCTACCACCTGAACATCGGCCAGCCGGACCTGCCCACGCCGCCGGCCTACTATGAGGCCGTCCGCCAGTTCGGCGAAAAGACCCTGGCCTATGCCGAGTCCCCCGGTATGCCTGTGCTCATCGATGCCGTCCGGGGCTACTACAGCCAGCTGGGGGTGGACCTGGACGAAAACGACGTGCTGGTCACCGCCGGCGGCAGCGAGGCGCTGCTGCTGACCTGCCTGAGCATCCTGGACCCCTACACCGAGGTCATCATCCCCGAGCCCTACTATCCCAACTACACCACCTTCGTCCACGCCGCCGGCGGTGTCATCCGGGCCCTGCCCACCAACCCCTGGGAGGGCTACCGCTATGCCAACCGGGAGCGCATTGAAAGCCTCATCACCAAGAACACCCGGGCCATTCTCATCACCAACCCCGGCAACCCCACCGGCGTGGTGCTGAGCCAGGAGGAAATGCGGATGATTGCCGACATTGCCAAAAAGCACGATTTGTTCCTGATCTGCGACGAGGTCTACCGGGAATTCTGCTATGACGACAAATTTGGCGTGCCCACCATGGCCCATTTCCGGGACATCGACGAGAATCTGGTGATTATCGACTCCGTGTCCAAGCGGTTCTCCGCCTGCGGCGCCCGGGTGGGCTGCGTGGTGACGAGAAATAAGGAACTGCAGCAGGCGCTGCTTAAATTCTGCCAGTCCCGGCTGAGCGTGGCCACCATCGACCAGATTGGCGCCGCCGCCCTGTATGACGTGGACCATGAGTTCTTCCGCATCAGCAAGGAGGAGTACCGCCGCCGCCGGGACACGGTGGTCAGCAAGCTGCGCAACATCCCCGGCGTGGTGGTGGAGGAACCTATGGGGGCCTTCTACGTCATGGCGAGCCTGCCGGTGGACGATGCCGACAAGTTCCAGCACTGGCTCCTGGAGGAGTTCACCGACCGGGGCGACACGGTGATGTTCGCCCCCGGCGCCCCCTTCTACGAGACCCCCGGCAAGGGCATCAACGAGGTCCGCATCGCCTACGTCCTGAAGCAGGAGGACCTGGAGCGGGCCATGGACGTCCTGGCCAAGGGCATCGCCTTCTACCAGAGAAAGGTCATGAAGGTAAAGCCCGATAAGCTGGACTGAACAAAGAAAAAGCCGGGCAGATGCCCGGCTTTTGAATAAACCGTAGGGCGGCGTGCCCTCACGCCGCCGCTGGGTGACGATATGTGACTGCTCCCGGCGACGCAATACCCCCGGGGGTTGCCGCACCCCCTGTAGGGGAGGGTCACTGACCCTCCCGTCGGCCTCCAACCAGGAGGCCGCAACCGGCTTTCCTGATTGGAAAGCCGGTTCCTTGCAGATGTGGGAACTGCCCCCAGACCGCTGCAATGTCCATCAACTGAGCAATCCCGGCGATGCACCAACACCTTCCCCCGGGGGTGGTGCTTTGCGCAGCAGATGAAAATAGAACGATTGCCGGTGGCAATCGCTCCTTAATTTATTAGGTGCCCCAGTGCGCACACTGGGGCGGATGAGGAATGCAGGCAGTAATGTGATGTGCGGTACAGGGACGTGCCTCCACCAGGCTCTAGTAATCTAAAGGTGCTTCCATTAACGCCACCTGTTTATTAGTTGCATCCAGCATGACTTTACATCCAATCGGCATTGTAAACATTGGATGTGTATGACAACAATCAAAATCCGCTAATATCGGAATTTTTGTATCACCAATTACTTCCAAAAGAATTTCATGAGGGCGTTTTCCTGTTTCATTGTCATCAAATTTTTCATGTTTGCCTAAAATAATACCACTTACCTTATCAAACACACCCGCAAGTTTCAAAAGCGAAAACGAGCGTTCTATCGTGCAAGCATCTTTTAAGGAATCTTCAATAAAAAGAATATCTCCATTTTTTATTTCCGGCATATATTCAGTTCCGAAAAATCCTTCCATCGTATTTAAGTTACCACCAATCAAACGCCCTTGGCAGCTCCCCGGATTGACGCAAATCCAATCGTTCGCATATTGCTCTTTAGAACGGTCTTGTTCACTCCAGTTAATAAATTCATCTGTCCATACCGTTGGCTTATTAAAATAATAAGGATAATTCATTTTCTCATTTAGCATTGAATGAAAATAGTCAAATGTCCAATCTACAAATGGAGGTAATTCGCCAAAAGATGAAGCCACTGCCGGACCATAAAATGTGATAAGCCCTGTTTTAGCATAAATTGCAAGTAACAATGCTGTTGTATCGGAATATCCAATAACCACTTTAGGATGTGCTTTCAGATATTCGTAGTCAATATACGGGAGAATAGAGTTAGTGTTGTTTCCACCAATAGAAGCCATCAATATTTGAATATCTTCATTATGCAGAAGTTCATTAAATTCGTCAGCTCGTTCCTTAATTGTACCAGAACGATAGCTTTCTTTTTTCCCATACAGATTTCCATTTATAACTTTATACCCTTTTGATTCTAAGTATTGAACACCTCTGTCATATCGAACAGGTACAGTCGCTGAAATAGGCGAAGATGATGAAAATACTCCAATTACCATTTCTTTTTCTGCCTTTTTTGCCTTCATAATATCATGTCACTCCTTTATTTCAAATTCAATGTATTGGGAAACATTTT
Organism: Eubacteriales bacterium; assembly: GCA_030536515.1. Taxonomy (GTDB): domain Bacteria; phylum Bacillota; class Clostridia; order Oscillospirales; family Oscillospiraceae; genus Faecousia. Next base: position 11,278 of record JAUNPV010000010.1, on the reverse strand, counting down.
GATTTAATACAAGCCCGCAAATAAGAATGTATCCGATGATTGCGATGATAGATGCCTCCATTCCAAACCCTGCCCCTGTAAGCAAAGCATTGTCCGAAGGTATCATTATCGAAAAAATGGGCGTTCCATAAGTTCCTTGTGCTGTTGTAATATGAAGAACATCTGTTATCATAACAAAGTTCCATACGGTATGTAATAAGGCACTATTCCCTATGGAATTTCCTTTATAGGCAACAAGAGAAAACATGATTCCTACCAATGTACCGCTTATCATTAAAAGCGCAATACCGCCAACTGTAAAAGTTTCCATGGATGGAATGTGTACTAAACTGAAAAGAAATGATGGAACGAAAATGGCGATACATTGATTCCACCTGCTTTCCAATGACTTCATAATGTACCCACGAAACAACATTTCCTCTGTTATTCCTGACTTTAGTGCTATAAGCATGGAAGCGATTATGATTAGAACTGTTTCACCCACTGAAAAGGAGTTCACTTCAACTGTTCCAATCACTGTAAAAATAGCTGCAACAAACACAGGCAGCAGAATAGATATTAGGACTCCCCATTTTGTTATGTTCAGAGTTATACCAAAGTCCTTCATTTTCATATGAAGCCCTTTTGTTGTATAAAGCCAGAAAAGGAAAACGGTTAGGAATAAAGCCCCCAACATTCTAAAAATTACATATAACGCACTGCTTGGAAGTTCCACAAACGAAAAAAGCAAATCAAAAGGTATGCTGCTAAACAACTCTCCTGCTAAGAACAACAGAAAGTAAACAAGGATATTTACAAGTGTTTTCGATGTTGAAAACTTATGTTCTGTTTTGTTCAATGACTGTTCCTCCTCAAAAAAATATCTCCTTAAAACTACATTATAGCATCTTCAGCAGTAAATGTCCACTAATTTTACGGAACAGTGGGCTTCTGACTGTCTGTCTCTTTTTCGGTTTTTGCTTTTTTACCGTACATGAGCATTTCCACCGGGAAGGTATTGGGTGCTTTGCCGGGACTGCTCAGCTGTCGGAACCAGCGGCGGCGTGAGGGCACGCCGCCCTACGGTTTGTTTTAGCTGGGTGGAGGCACGTCCCTGTACCGCACATGACGTTTCCGCCCGCATTCCTCATCCGTCTTGCCCTTCGGGCAATCCACCTTCCCCCCGGGGGAAGGCTTTTTTTGTTCTGAACGGGGCTTCGACTTCTTCTGCTTTCCCCTGCGTGTATACTGAATACACCAACACGAAAGGGGAGTCAACAATGTTCAGAAAGCTAATGTGCGGCCTGGCGGCGGTGGGGGCTGTGGTGGCCCTGGGACTGCCGGTGATGGCGGGGCAGACCCTGGGGTCCATCCAGGTGACCCTGGCCCAGGGGGAGGACAGAGCTGCCGGCGGGTCTGTGTCGCTTTACCAGGTGGGGGTCCCGGCGGGGCCGGACTACAGCCTGACGGAGGCCTTTGGCAGCGGCATCATCAAGGGGGAGGACGCTTTGTCCTCGATTCTCGCCAGGTGGCTGGCAGATTCCGTGGAGGAGGCAGGGCTGGAAAAGCCGCTGGACGGGGAGGGGTCTGCCGAATTTTCCGGCCTGCCCGAGGGGCTGTACCTGCTGGTCCAGACCCAGCCGTCGGTGGGCTTTTACCCCATGGAGCCAATCCTGGTGACCCTTCCATACGAATACCAGTGGCACGTCCAGGCCTTCCCCAAATGCGAAATCATGGACATCCCCGCCACCGGCCAGCCCATGGAGCCCTTCCTGGGAGCCGCCGGAATGGTCCTGTCCGGCTCGGGGCTGCTGCTGTGCAGACGCAGAAGAAAATGAACAATCCCCCGCCAAAAGGCGGGGGATTATCAATAATATTGGGATTTACGCTGCTTTTTTTCTTCCGAATACCACACTCACCGCCAGGCAGACAACTGCCACGGGGACCCAGCCGAAGCCGGCTTCGAAGCCGGGGAGCCAGGCGAAGGCGGCGGTGACGGGGGCCGGGGTCAGGCCGATGCCGTACAGGGCGTACACCACGCTGACCACGCCCACCAGGCCGATGGTCAGGGGGTAGGCCAGCCGGTTGCCCTCAAAATACCGGTCGCACAGACCCATGAGAATCAGCAGAATGGAGGCCGGGTAGATGGCGTTGAGCACCGGCACGGAAATGCTGAGAATGGTGTTCAGCCCCTGGTTGCACACCAGGAAGGAAAAGCCCGTGATGATGTACACGAAGCCCCTGTAGGAAATCTTCGGGAACAGCTGGTTAAAGAACTGAGAAATGGAGTTGGTGAGCCCCACGCAGGTGGTCAGGCACGCCAGGGTGAAAATGGAGGCAATGACGATGGCCCCGGCCTCGCCGTAGAGCTGCTCGACAATGCATCGCAGAGTCCAGGCACCGTTGCCCTCGATGGAGTAAACGCCGGAGCTGGCCATGCCGAGATACGCCAGCATCACATACACCAGGCCCAGCATCAGCCCCACCCACAGGCCCACCCGGCGGGTGTGGCGGACGATGCTGTCCGTTCCGGTGATGCCCATGGTCATCAGGGTGGTGGACACCACCAGGCCGAAGTTGAGGCCCGCAATGGCATCCATGGTCTGATAGCCGTCAATGAAGCCCTTCATCAGCCCGCCGGAGGCATATTCCGGCTGGGGCGGCGCCACGGCCACGGTGCCCCGGGCCAGGAAGCTGACGCCCAGCACGAAAATCAGCAGCAGCAGGGCAGGGGTCAGCACATAGCCGAACCGGTCCAGCAGCTTGCTGGGGGTCAGGCACAGCCACAGCGACACGGCGAAGAACACCAGGGAATACCCCAGCCGCCAGACCGTCAGGGGCGCGGCCTCCGACAGATAGGGGGCCACAGCCATTTCAAAGGGCACCGAGGCGGCACGGGGGATGGCAAGGCCGGGACCCAGGGACAGGTAAATGAGAATGGAGAAGAAAATGGCAAATCTGGGGCCCACCCGGGAGGAGAGCTTGTCCAGCCCGCCAAACTTGGCGATGACGATCACGCCCAATACCGGCAGAACCACCGCCGTTACCAGAAAGCCTACCAGGGCGGGTACCATGGCAGAACCTGCACACTGCCCCAGGAAGGGCGGAAAAATCAAATTGCCGGCACCGAAGAAGATGGAAAACAGCAGAAAACTGATTTTCATCATCTGACGTTTGTTGATGGACATACTCGTTTCCTCCTTTTTTAATAAAGTATGAACTCATTCTATCATACTCTCAGAAAAAAGCAAGGAAAATTATTGGTTTTTTATCACTTTTATGGAATGGCTAATTCAGGGTGAAGGATTCTCCCGACACAGGATTAAAAAAGAGGAACTCGCCTTCCTTTGAAAAAACATAGCCCTTTTTCACAAAAGGAGTCAAACCCTCCTTCGTACCCATAACCGAGTGAAACCGGATTTCTGCTGTGCTGTCTGCGCTCTGCAAGGCGCAGCGTGCCTGATTGACCGAATAGCTTGGGATGGAAAGCACAAAGCACCCCAGCTCCAGCACCAGAACAATCAGTGATAAGCCCCAAATGAGGGGCTGATATTTGCTATAAAACGCAGATTTATTTGGGCAGCATAGCTGAAAGATAAAGCCGGTATTCAGCAGAGTAAACAACGCAAGGGGAATCTCCATGGAAATGACCCCGGCATAAAGCACCTTGTTTACACACAGGAACAAAACATAGGCTGCTATATTCAGAAGGTAAATCTTTTTCACAGGGTGCGCCTCCGTTCAGCAAAGGTCAGCTTCTTTGCTGAAACAAGGATACCCGGGGAAAGCTCATTCCGCTATCGCAATTATGGAAAAAGAATGTAAAAAAATCGTATTCCTGCTGATGCGAAACTTTTGCTGTTGACGCAATAAACCTCAGATTTGCACAAACTCGTAGTTTTCAAACTTCAGCCGGTCCCCCACGTCCACCCCGAAGGGCAGCAGGGCGATGGCCACCTCGGAGACCACGCCGGTGTCGTCGTATTTCACAAAGGCGTAGTCGCCCCGGATGTCGATGATGGTGCAGAGCATAATATTCTCCTTTTTACTCCTCGGAATTTACAATGGCATACCAGAAAAGGTCTGCCCAAGCTCCGGTTAGGTCACGGGTGTGGGCCCGGAACCTTCCTTCCGGCTCCATGCCCAGCCTTTGGGCCAGGCCGCCGGACTTCGCCGGGTCAACGGTTTCTGCGCAGATTTTGTGGAGGTGCAGCTGCCGGAAGCCGTAGTCCACCAGCGCCTGGGCTGCCTCGTAAGCATAGCCCCGGCCCCAGTATTTTCTTCCGAAAATCCATCCAATCTCGTAAATGCCATCTTCCTCCATGGGCAGCTGCTTGAATAGAGCATGGCCGATGACTTTCCCGTCCAGGGTCACAGCATAGGAGACCTTTTTTAACAGGGGCAGGGCTTTTCTGAGCCTTGCCTCGTCGTAAGGCGGCTCGCAGAATTCCATGACCAGGGAATCGCCGAAAATCTCCAGCATATCGGGAATGTCACTGTCCCGGTAGTCCCGAATCACAAGACGCTTGGTTTGAAGCTGCATAGGTGTCTCCTTTTGAGAAAACCACCCCCGGAAACCGGGGGCGGTCATATTGGTTAGGAAGCGGATGTGAAGGAATTAGTCCTTGTACATCTCGACCAGCTTCAGCAGGTGCTCGTAGCGCTCCTTGGCGGCAGCCTCGTTCTTGGCGAACAGATCGGTTGCACGCTCGGGGAACTCACGGGTCAGACGGGCGTAGCGGGCCTCGTTCATCAGGAACTCCTGGTAGCCGTCCTTGGGGGCCTTGGAGTCCAGAGTGAACTTGCCGGTTTCCTTGGAGGGATCGAAGCGGAACAGGTTCCAGTAGCCGCATTCCACAGCCTTCTTCATCTCAGCCTGACAGTTCATCATGCCGCCCTTGATGGAGTGCATCTCGCAGGGAGCGTAGCCGATGATCAGGGAGGGACCGTGGTAAGCCTCGGCCTCAGTGATGGCCTTGATGGTCTGAGCCTGGTTGGCGCCCATGGCAATCTGAGCAACGTAGACATAGCCGTAGCTCATGGCAATCTCAGCCAGGGACTTCTTCTTGGTCTCCTTACCGGAGGCAGCGAACTGAGCAACCTGGCCGATGTTGGAAGCCTTGGAGGCCTGTCCGCCGGTGTTGGAGTAAACCTCGGTATCGAAGACGAAGATGTTGACATCCTTGTTGGAAGCCAGCACATGGTCCACGCCGCCGAAGCCGATGTCGTAGGCCCAGCCGTCGCCGCCGAAAATCCACACGGACTTCTTGGACAGGTAGGACTTCTTCTCCAGAATCTCCTGAGCAGCCTCGCAGCCGCAGGCCTCCAGAGCAGCAATCAGAGCCTTGGTGGCAGCCTTGTTGGCCTCGCCGTCGTTGTAGGTGTCGAGCCACTTCTCGCAGGCGGCCTTCTGGTCGGCGCACTCGGTCTTTTCAGCGATGGCACGGACCTTGTTGGCCAGGGACTCCCGGATGACGGACTGAGCGGTGTACATACCCAGGCCATGCTCGGCGTTGTCCTCGAACAGGGAGTTGGCCCAAGCGGGGCCGTGGCCCTCTTCGTTGACGGTGTAGGGAGAGGTGGCAGCGGGACCGCCCCAGATGGAGGAGCAGCCGGTGGCGTTGGAAATGTACATCCGGTCGCCGAACAGCTGGGTCACCAGACGGGCGTAAGAGGTCTCGGCACAGCCGGCGCAGGAGCCGGAGAACTCCAGCAGAGGCTTGCGGAACTGAGAGCCCTTGACGGTGTTGTCCTGCATATCAGCCTTGGCAGAAACCTTGGCGACCATGTAGTTGAAGACCTCCTGCTCGGGCAGCTCCTGCTCCTGGGGAACCATGGTGATGGCCTTGGTGGGGCAGACGCCGACGCAGACGCCGCAGCCCATGCAGTCCAGAGGAGACACGGCCATAGCGTACTTGTACACACCCTTGCCCTTACCGGCCTTCACGTCCACCAGACGGGTGCCGGCGGGAGCGGCAGCAGCCTCGGCCTCGGTCAGAGCGTAGGGACGGATGGTGGCGTGGGGGCAGACATAGGCACAGTTGTTGCACTGGATGCACTTGGTCTCGTCCCAGTGAGGCACGGACACGGCAACGCCGCGCTTCTCGTAAGCGGCAGCACCCAGGGGGAACTGACCGTCAACCACCTTCTCGAAGGCGGAAACGGGCAGGCTGTAGCCGTCCATGCGGCCGATGGGATGCAGAATGTTCTTGACCACCTCGACGGTAGCGGCGGGGCCTTCCAGCTGCACGTCGGCAGCAGCGGCCTCGGCGGTGGCCCAGGCGGCGGGCACGTCCACCTTGACGTAGGCGGTGGCGCCGGCGTCGATGGCGTTCCAGTTCTTCTCGACCACGTCCATGCCCTTCTTGGCGTAGGAGTGCTCGGCAGCGTCCTTCATGTACTTGATGGCATCATCGGCAGGCATGACCTTGGCCAGGGAGAAGAAGGCGGACTGCAGAATGGTGTTGGTGCGCTTGCCCATGCCGACCTTGATGGCCAGGTCAATGGCGTTGATGGTGTACAGCTGGATGTTGTTCTCAGCGATGTAGCGCTTGGAAGCGGCATCCAGGTGATGCTCCAGCTCCTCCATGGTCCACTGGCAGTTAATCAGGAACACGCCGCCGGGCTTGACGTCCTGGACAATCTTGAAGCCCTTGGTGATGTAGGAGGGGTTGTGGCAGGCGACAAAGTCAGCCTTGTTGATGTAGTAGGGGGACTTGATGGCGTTGTCGCCGAAGCGCAGGTGGGAAACGGTGACACCGCCGGTCTTCTTGGAGTCGTACTGGAAGTAGGCCTGTACGTACTTGTCGGTGTGGTCGCCGATGATCTTGATGGAGTTCTTGTTAGCGCCGACGGTGCCGTCGCCGCCCAGGCCCCAGAACTTGCACTCGATGGTGCCGGCTGCGGCGGTGTTGGGGGAGACGTGCTCGTCCAGGGACAGGTGGGTCACATCGTCCACAATGCCGATGGTGAACTCGTGCTTGGGCTCGTCCTTAGCCAGCTCCTCGTAAACAGCGAACACGGAGGCGGGATGGGTGTCCTTGGAACCCAGGCCGTAACGGCCGCCGATGACGGTGACGTTGTTTACACCTGCCTTGGCCAGAGCCATGACAACATCCTGGTACAGAGGCTCGCCCTGGGAGCCGGGCTCCTTGGTGCGGTCCAGAACAGCAATCTTCTTGACGGTATCGGGGATGGCGGCCAGCAGCTTCTCAGCGCAGAAGGGCCGGAACAGGCGGACCTTCACAACGCCGACCTTCTCGCCGTGGGCGTTCAGGTAGTCGATGACCTCCTCGGCCACGTCGTTGATGGAGCCCATGGCCACGATGACACGGTCGGCATCGGCAGCGCCGTAGTAGTTGAACAGCTGATAGTCAGTGCCCAGCTTCTCGTTGACCTTGGCCATGTACTTCTCAACCACGGCGGGCAGAGCATCGTAGTACTTGTTGCAGGCCTCGCGGTGCTGGAAGAAGATGTCGTCGTTCTCGTGGGAGCCGCGCATGGCGGGACGCTCGGGGTTCAGGGAGTGCTCACGGAAGGCCTTGACGGCGTCCATGTTCACCATTTCCTTCAGGTCCTCGTAGTCCCAGATGGCGACCTTCTGAATCTCGTGAGAGGTGCGGAAGCCGTCGAAGAAGTTGATGAAGGGAACACGGCCCTCGATGGCAGCCAGGTGAGCCACAGCGCCCAGGTCCATAACTTCCTGAACGTTGGTCTCAGCCAGCATGGCGAAGCCGGTCTGACGGCAGGCGTAGACGTCGGAGTGGTCACCGAAGATGTTCAGAGACTGGGCAGCGACGGTACGGGCAGACACGTGGAACACGCAGGGCAGCAGCTCGCCGGCGATCTTGTACATATTGGGGATCATCAGCAGCAGGCCCTGGGATGCGGTGTAGGTGGTGGTCAGGGCACCGGCGGCCAGGGAGCCGTGAACGGTACCGGCGGCACCAGCCTCGGACTGCATTTCCACAACCTTGACGGTATCGCCAAAGATGTTCTTCCGGCCGGCAGCGGACCACTGGTCCACATTGTCAGCCATGGGGCTGGAAGGGGTGATGGGGTAGATGCCAGCAACCTCAGTAAAGGCGTAGCTGACGTGGGCGGCAGCAGTGTTGCCGTCCATGGTTTTAAATTTTCTTGCCAAAACGAAATACCTCCTAAAGTATTCAATTTTTGTCCCCTATATCATAGCACTTTTTTGTCGTTTTGTAAAGGCATGAAAGAGCATCCTTACGAAATTTTCACGTTTTTTACACAGAATGTTCCTGGAAAACTGTACAGCTTGTCCCAAAGCCGGGTTTTGGCTGGAAATATGGTGAAAACACTTTGAAAAAATTCGGGGATTACAGCTCCTTGTTCTCCATTATCCGGACGGACAGCAGGACCGACAGGGCGCACAGGGTAAGCAGAATAAGCGCCCCGGAGAAAATCAGCCGTCCCGGCGCCGCCTCCGCAGCGGAATCGACCCACCTGCCCACGGCGGGCACCTTGGAAAGAGCCAGGGAGATGACCAGAAAGCCTCCAACGGGGATGTACAGAAAGGCCCGGCCCTTGATGGAGCCGAATCGGTAATACCCCGGAACCTGAAACACCATGAACAGCACAAACAGAAGGGCTCCCACAGCAGCGGCGGTCACAATTTCCGACGGCTCCACCGGCACGCCCAGCAGCCTCAGGACCGGCGGCTGGGCGAGCAGGGAAACGCCCAGGGAAAGAAGGCCCATTGCCAAAACGAAAACATACCGCCCCAGCACAAGCGCCCCCTTGGGCACAGGCAAAATCCCGTACAGCCGCTCCATGCCGTTTTTCTCGGCGATGGAAAAGGGGTAGACCGTGGCCATGGCCATGGTGCTCATGGCAAAGCAGATGCCGGTGAGCAAAGAGCGGTTGACCGCCGCAAAGACGACGGGCAGAACCAGATTAAAGCAGACAGACTTCCAATACGGCCGCACCAGAGCCAGGTCCAGCCTCGCCGCCTTCCATATATTACCCATTTTCCTCACCCTCCCGGCGTGTAAACACCAAAATCTCGTCCATAGAAGCGCCCTCCACCGTAAGGCCCGGGAAGCGGGGGATATCCTCGGTTTTCACCAGGGCCTCAAAGCCGGTGGGGAAGGTGCGCATACCCGCCGCCCGTTCCCTGATTTCGTCAGTAAGCTCCTCCGTTCCGCCCTTGACAATGCGGAACATATCCACAAATTCATCCTTGCTGCCGGTAAAAAACACCTGACCGGACCGGAGGTAGGTGATATAGTCGGCACAGCGCTCCAAATCGGCGGTGATGTGGGTGGAAAAGAGGACGCTGTGCTGGCCGTCTTCAATGTAGGCGGCAAGAATGCTCAGCAGCTCATCCCTGGAAACCGGGTCAAGGCCGCTGGTGGGCTCGTCCAGAATCAGCAGCTTGGCGTCGTAGGAAAAGGCGCAGGCCAGCATCAGCTTCATCTGCATCCCCTTGGAAAGGGCCTTGACCTTCTTCCCGGGGGCAATGTGGAACTGCTCCAGCAGCCGGGCAAATTTCCCCCGGTCCCAGCCCGGATAAAAGACGGAAATGGCCCTTTCGGCCTCCGATACCGTCCACTGGTCGCTAAAATAGCTGGTGTCGAACACAACGCCCAGCTCCGCCTTCACCTGCTGCGCCTGGCCGGCGGCATCCATTCCCAGGACCCGGACAACGCCGCCGGAGGGCTTCAGCATATTCAGAATCAGCTTGATGGTGGTGGTTTTTCCTGCCCCGTTGGGACCGATGAGGCCCATGATATAGCCCTTGGGCAGGGTAAAGCTGACGTTTCGGAGCTGAAAGGTGTCAAAGGTTTTGGAAAGGTCTCTTACCTCTAAATAGTTAGTCATCCGGTGTTACCTCCGTTAAAATGTCCAAAAGACGGTGCAGCTGGTCGGTGGAAAGCTCCGCCATGGCTGCCGCCTGAATGGCCTGGGTGAGATGGTGCTCCACCTTGGCAATCAGCTGCTCCCGAATCAGCGCCGACCCGGACCCCATGACAAAGCACCCCCGGCCCTGCACATTTTTCACAAAGCCCTCCTGCTCCAGCTCGGTGTAGGCCCGTGTCACCGTCAGCACACTGATTTTCAAATCCTTCGCCAGAGTCCGCAGAGAGGGAAGCATCTCCTCCTCCCGCAGCTCCCCCGACAAAATCGCCGATTTCACCTGCTGCTTGATCTGCTCATAAATGGGAAGGCCGGATACATTGGAAATAATCAGCTTCAAAGCCGCATCCTCCTTGTGTTATTACTGTTATGCTGTTCTGCATAACAGTATATCATAAGAAAGCAGACTTGTCAATGCGGGGATTCAGAAAATCCGACGGAAAAAAGAGATTCCCCGAAATCTTGCGATTTCGGGGAATTTTGCAGAAAATATAAGATTTAGCGCTTGGAGAACTGAGGAGCCCGACGGGCGGCCTTCAAGCCGTACTAAACTTCTTTGAGCGCCGATTTTCCTTGGTATTCCGGGCTTTTCCGGCTTTTCGATGTTCAGTTGTCCTATTCCTTAACCGAGGAAAACGGTGCATTTTCAATCAGCATCCTGCCAGTTAAAGCGCACTGTTCACTACCTTGAACAACTCTTCTGGCTTATTATATTTCACCTTCGCATAAATGTCCATAGTTGTTTTGCTGTTTTCATGTCCTGCAAGATACTGAACTGTCTTGGGATCAACGCCTGCATAAAGAAGGTTCGTGATGTAAGTGTGCCGTAGCAGGTGTGGGGTCACATCAAAATCCAGCGTATATTGGATATTGGGATTGTTCTTCTGTGTCATACCAATCGTTGGCTCCACTGTGTATTTGATACTCTGTCCATTCACATACTTATAGTAGTTGCGTGGCTTGGTGGACCGAACAACAACATACTGCCACACCCTTTGAAACTGCGACGCAGCTAAAGGCTGTCCTTCGCTGTCCGCAATCACATAGTCTGATTTAGAGATTGCCTTGGCTTCCCGCAGGCAATCCACCAAACATTTGGGAATCGGAATATCCCTTTTGGCCGCCTTGGTCTTTAGAACCGTAGAAACCACGGGTCTGTTATGCTCTGTGCGCCATGCCCGCCTCACTGAGATATAGGGAGTGGATTCGTCCAGGAATACACAATCCCATTGCAGCCCAAGTATTTCTTCCCGGCGTAGGCCCGAATAGAGGCCGAGCATAATAAACAGATAAGGTGGAAGTCCCCGAACCGTATCCAAAAGCACCGCTACCTGCCGGTCCGTTAGTGCATCCTTCTTTTTTGCTGGTCTTCCACCCTTTCCCGATATTCCTACGCAGGGGTTGTACTCAAGTATTT
>JAUNPV010000025.1 GCA_030536515.1 Eubacteriales bacterium | reverse complement strand
CCCCAGTGCGCACACTGGGGCGGATGAGGGATGGCGACAGGTGAAAAATAGTGAATAGTGAAAAGGTAAGGTGTGGCTTCGCCACTTATTAAAATATATCGGCGAAGCCGATACCACACTTCTTACTTCTTCACTATTCACTATTCACTAAATCCAGGTGCACGCCATCCCTCATCCGTCAGGGCTTACGCCCTGCCACCTTCCCCCCGGGGGAAGGTATTGGGTGCGGCGACGGAATTGTCTGCTGTAAATATGACATTTTCATTCAAAATTGGGGCAATGTTCATAATTTCGACTTTTATTCTCTTTACAACTGTGTTATAATACGTAAAATTGGTTTGCTATAGCCATTTACATATGACGAAGGAGATATTATGGGACTTTTTGACAAGCTGTTTGGCACCCGGTCTCAGCGGGAGCTGAAGAAAATCCAGCCCATCGTGGACAAAATCCTCGCATTGGAGGAAGAATATAAGCATCTTTCCGAGGGGGAGCTGAAGGCCAAGACGCCGGAGTTCAAAAACCGCCTGGCCCAGGGCGAGACCCTGGACGACATTCTCCCCGAGGCCTTTGCCGCCGTCCGGGAGGCAGCCGACCGGGTGCTGGGCCTGCGGCCCTATCCGGTCCAGCTCATCGGCGGCATCGTCCTGCACCAGGGCCGCATTGCCGAGATGAAAACCGGCGAGGGCAAAACCCTGGTTGCCATTCTCCCCTGCTACTTAAACGCCCTGACGGGAAAGGGTGTCCATGTGGTCACCGTCAACGACTACCTGGCAAAATACCAGTCCGAGTGGATGGGCAAGGTCTACCGGTACATGGGCCTGAGCATCGGCCTGGTGATTCCCGGCATGGAGCCGGGTGAGCGCCGGAGGGCCTACGCCGCCGACATCACCTACTGCACCAACAACGAGCTGGGCTTTGACTACCTCCGGGACAACATGGCCATTTACAAGCAGGAGCTGGTCCAGCGGGGCCACAACTTCGCCATCGTGGACGAGGTGGACTCCATCCTCATTGACGAGGCCCGGACCCCCCTGATTATCTCCGGCCGGGGGGAGGATTCCTCCCAGCTGTACGAAATGGCGGACCGGTTTGTGTCCTCCCTGCGCCGTCAGGTCTTTGCCAAGACCGACGAAAAGGAGGTCCAGGACGACTACGACTGCGACTATTTTGTGGACGAAAAGGCCCGGACCGTGTCCCTGACGGCCTCGGGCATTGCCAAGGCCGAGCGCTACTTTGGCGTTGAAAACCTGGCGGACGCTGAAAATACCACCCTGTCTCACCACATCAACCAGGCCATGAAGGCCCGGGGCCTGATGAAAAAGGACATCGACTATGTGGTGAAGGACGGCCAGATTATCATTGTGGACGAGTTCACCGGCCGCCTCATGTACGGCAGGCGTTATAACGAGGGCCTCCACCAGGCCATCGAGGCCAAGGAGGGCGTGACGGTTGCAGGGGAAAGCAAGACTCTCGCTACCATCACCTTCCAGAATTTCTTCCGTCTTTACACCAAGCTCTCCGGCATGACCGGCACGGCCCTGACTGAGGAGGAGGAGTTTGCCGCCATTTACGCCCTGGACGTGGTGGAGATTCCCACCAATAAGCCCGTTATCCGGGTGGACCATCCGGACGTGGTGTACAAAAATGAGGCCGGAAAGTTCCGGGCCATTGTGGCGCAGGTGAAGGCCTGCCACGAAAAGGGCCAGCCGGTGCTGGTGGGCACCATTTCCATTGAAAAAAGTGAGATTCTCTCGAAGCTGCTGAAGCGGGAGGGCATTCCCCACAACGTGCTCAACGCCAAGCACCACGAGCAGGAGGCCCAGATTGTGGCCCAGGCCGGTAAGTACGGCGCCGTCACCATCGCCACCAACATGGCAGGCCGTGGTACGGACATTATGCTGGGCGGCAACGCCGATTTCCTGGCCAAGTACGAGCTGGCCAAAACCGACCTGCCTGAGGAAATCCTCCGGGAGGCCGACTCCTACGCCGAGACCTCGGACCCGGAGATTCTGGCCGTTCGGGCCAAATATGAGGAGCTGCTGAAAAAATACAAGGGCCACATTGCCGAGGAGGCGGACAAGGTCCGTGCCGCCGGTGGCCTGTTCATCGTGGGCACCGAGCGCCACGAGTCCCGCCGCATTGACAATCAGCTGCGGGGCCGGTCCGGCCGCCAGGGGGACCCCGGCGAAAGCCGGTTCTACCTGAGCCTGGGGGACGACCTCATGCGGCTGTTCGCCTCCGACCGGGTGTCCGGCATGATGGACTCCCTGGGCCTGGACGAGGACACCCCCATCGATGCAAAAATCCTCAGCAATGCCGTGGAAAACGCCCAGAAAAACGTGGAATCCCGGAACTTCCGGTCCAGAAAAGCGGTTCTGGAGTACGACGACGTGATGAACACCCAGCGGGAGGTCATCTACGCCCAGCGCCAGAAGGTGCTGGACGGGGAGGACCTGCGGGAGAATATGCTGTCCATGCTGAGAGAGCTGGTGGAGTCCACCGTGTCGGCGGACCTTTCCGGCGACGGCGGCGTGGCCACCGATGAGAGCCTCAAGCGCATCGCCGCCAACCTGGAGGGCATCTACTTCGCCAAGGGCACCCTGGCAGGCCGGAGCCACGAGCTGGTGGGCAAGTCCGCCCAGGAGGTGGCGGACACCGTCTATGACATCGCCCAGCGGACCTACGAGGCCAAGGAAGCCGCCTACACCCCCGCCATCATGCGGGAGCTGGAGCGGGTCATTATGCTGCGGGTGGTGGACGAATACTGGATGGACAACATCGACGCCATGGACGACCTAAAGCAGGGCATCGGCCTGCGGGCCTACGGCCAGCACGACCCGGTGGTTGCCTACAAGGAGGAGGGCTTCGCCATGTTCGAGGCCATGGTCCAGGCCATTAAAGAGGAGACAATCCGCCGGATGTTCCTGGTCCAGCTGCGCTCCCAGCAGGAGGTCAAACGGGAAAAGGTGGCCAAGGAAACCGGCACCTCCGGCAAATCCCAGGTCAAGCGGGCCCCCATCCGCACCCAGGGCAAAAAAATCGGCCCCAACGACCCCTGCCCCTGCGGCAGCGGCAAGAAATATAAGAAATGCTGTATGCAGAAGGATAAGGCCGCGGAGATGTAAAGCGTCAGAACATCCCGTAGGGAACGGATTTATCCGTTCCGCTTCGGAGGTGCTTGTTACCATGCGTAGGGACAGCCCTTGCGGCTGTCCGGCCACGCAAAGCGGCTTCGCCGACGGAACGGATAAATCCGTTCCCTACGGTGCATCCGTAATTTTTGGAGAAAAACTATGTCCATTCAAACAATCAAGAAAGAAAGCCTGGAATATCTGGTGTCCGGCGGGATTTCTGTGCCCCACTGCTTCACCACCCGGCATGGGGGGGTCAGCGTGGGGTCTCAGGCCAGTTTGAATCTGGCCTTTGGCCGGGGGGATTCCATGGAAAATGTGGAGGAAAACATCCGCATTCTGGCGAGGGCCCTGGGCTTTGACGAGAAAAAACTGGTCCTTACCCGCCAGACCCATTCGGATATCGTCCGGGCGGTGACGGAAAAGGACTGCCGTGGCCTGTGCCACCGGGACTACCCCGAGTGCGACGGCCTGGTGACCAACACCCCCGGGGTGGGGCTGATGATTTTCACCGCCGACTGCACCCCCATTTTGCTCCACGACCCGGTGACCGGGGCCGTGGGGGCCTGCCACGCCGGGTGGCGGGGCACCGTCCTGGCCATTGCCGCCAAAACCGTGGAGGCCATGACGGCGAATTTCGGCTGCGACCCGAAAAACATCCGGGCGGCCATCGGCCCCAACATCGCCCAGTGCCATTTTGAAACCAACGACGATGTGCCCCGTGCCCTGATTCAGGCCTTCGGCCCGGAGGCGGAGCGCTGCATTGAACGCCGGGGGGACAAATTCTTCCCGGACCTGAAGGCCGTCAACGCCATGGTCCTGGGCCGGGCGGGGGTGACCCACATCGACATCAGCGACGAATGCACCTTCTGCCGGCCGGACCGCTTCTTCTCCCACCGGGTCACCCGGGGGGACCGGGGCAGCCAGGGGGCCGTTATCGTCTGCAAGGAGGCTGAAACATGAAGAAAATCCTGGCGCTGAGCCTGGCCCTTGTGCTGTTCGGCTCCATGCTCTCCGGCTGCGGCCAGAAAATCGACAACTCCGGCTATGTGCCCACCGGCGACGCCCTGCTGATGGAGGGCCAGGACCCGGACGATTTGCTGCCGGAGGAGGAGAACACCCAGGAGCTGGCCCTGGCCTACTACCCCACCAACTCCATGAACCCCATCTATGGCAGCAACTACACCAACCGGGTCCTGATGAGCCTGATGTACCAGCCCCTGTTCGCCGTGGACAACAGCAAGGTGGCGACCCCCATTCTGGCGGCCAACTACCGGGTCTACTCCGGCGGCCGGACCTGGGTGGTGTATCTGGAGTCCGGGGCCAGATTCTCCGACGGCACCCCCGTCACCAACGAGGATGTGGTGGCCACCTACCTGAAGGCCATGGAAAACGACTATTACAAGGGCCGGTTCAAGTATCACCTGTCCAAGGTCCAGCTGTCCGACGACGGCGGCGTGGCCTTTTATCTGAACTCCCCCTTTGAAAATCTGGCCCTGCTGCTGGATGTGCCCATCCTCAAGGCCGGCGAGGTGGACTACGACGGCATCGAGCAGATTCCCGTGGGCTCCGGCCCCTACACCATGAGCATGGGCTCCGGCGGCGCCTATTTGCAGCGCAACCACAGCTGGTGGTGCGGCGATGCGGAGGTGGCGGCCACCGACGAGGCCATCGAGCTGGTGGAGGTCAGCACCCCCGCTGAGGTTCGGGACGAATTCCAGTTCGGCAAGGTGAGCCTGGCCTGCACCAACCCCATGAGCGGCTCCTTCGCCGAGTACCGCTGCGACTATGAGCTGTGGGAAATTGAAAGCGGGTATTTTCTGTACATCGGCTGCAACATCCAGTGGTCCGACTTTTATCCGGAAAACCACCCCCTGCGGGCATTTCTCACCTACGGCATCGACCGGGAGACCTATGTGAGCGACATCTACCGGGGCCTGGTGGACCCGGTGACCCTGCCCTGCTCCCCCCGGGAGATTTCCTACAACAAGACCCTGGCCTCCAAGTACGGCTTTGACTCCATGAAATTCCTCAACGAGCTGGCCTCCTTCCACATCCCCACCAAGGACGGCGGCGGCGAGAAGGAGCTGCGGATTCTGGTCAACAGCGAGGATTCCGCCCGGGTCCAGATTGCCCGGAACCTGGCCGCCTCCCTGACGGAGCTGGGCATGAAGGCCACCACCATGGAGCACTCCGGCACCGCCTACCAGGGCGTGCTGGTCAACGGCAACTATGATATCTACTTAGGCCTGACCCGGCTGCCGCCCACCATGGATTTGTCGGAATTCTTCCGGCCCTGGGGCGAAATGAGCTGGGGCGGTCTGAGCCACGAGAGCCTGGCGGGAATGTGCGACCGGGCCATGGAAAACAGCGGCAACTTCTACAACCTCTACCAAAAGGTGGCCGAGGACGGCCGCATCATCCCCGTGGCCTTCGGCTACTACATCGTCTACGCCCAGCGTGGCGTCCTGCCCAAGCTGAACCCCTCCCGGGACAACGTCTTTTACTACTCCCTGGGCAAAAACATGACCGACGCCCAGCTGCCTGTGGAGGAGACGGAATAAAAATTTCGCACGCACCCCATACCTTCCCCCGGGGGGAAGGTGCCCCAGTGCGCACACTGGGGCGGATGAGGGATGGCGAAATGTTGAAAATAGTGTGTATTTACGGCGATGCATACGGATGTTAAGCTGTCGCCATCCCTCATCCGTCACGGCTTACGCCGTGCCACCTTCCCCCGGGGGGAAGGTATTGGGGGTGCGACTGTCACTTTGCGATAAACCGCCCGGCGGTTTACCATATATTCTACAAACGGAAAGGAATCGAAAGCTATGAAGAAACTGATTTCCCTGCTGCTGGTGCTGGCCATGGCCGTGAGCCTGGCCGCCTGCGGCGCCAAGGAGCCGGCGCCTACCACTGCCGCTCCTACCCAGGCCCCCACGGTGGCCACCGAGGCCCCCACGGAGGCACCCACCACGGAGCCCACCACCGTGCCCACCGAGCCCCAGGTCTACTTCAACCCCCTGAACGGCGAGATTCTGGACGAGCCCTTCACCGGCCGTATCTACGCCAACACCATCTCCAACATCCCCGATGCCCTGCCCCATGTGGGCGTGGTCAAGGCGGATATCCTGATGGAAATGTTCGTCAACAACTCCATCATCCGCTGCCTGGCCCTGTTCTCCGACCTGTCCGACGTGGATGCCATCGGCTCCACCCGGTCCACCCGGCTGATGTTCAACGACATCGCCCAGCACTACGATGCCATTTTGTCCCACGCCAACGGCTCCTCCCTGGTCCGCAAGGACTTCACCGAGCGGGGCATTGACAACATCAACCTGGACAACTGGGAAATCGCCCAGACCGGTGCCTCCTACCGGGACACCGAGTATAAGTACGGCGAGCACAACCTGTTCGGCGTGGGCCCCGGCATCATGGCCTACGCCGAGTCCCAGGGAATGCGGATGACCTCCGACCCCGACAAGGACTACGGCCTGCGCTTTACCGAGGACGGCACCCCCGCTGACGGCGAGGCCGCCTCTCAGGTGAACATCAACATCACCTACGGCAACGCCCACAAGGAGACCGTCATGGTCTATAACGAGGAGCTGGGCAAGTACGTCTACAACCAGTACGGCAAGGAGATGCACGACCAGATTACCGACGAGGTGGAGGCCTTTGAGAACGTGCTGGTGATGTACGCCGACATTTCCGTGGAGACCACCCGGAATATGTACCACCAGGCCGACTTCCTGGCCGGCGGCGAGGGCTACTTCGCCTGCGGCGGTAAGATTATCCCCATCACCTGGACCTGCGACGCCGAGGATGAGCCCTTCCGCTTCTTCACCCAGAGCGGCGACCCCCTGTACCTGGGCCAGGGCAACACCTACATCGCCATCGCCCACCCCGACTCCGAGGTCACCTGGCAGTAATTGAACTTCAGCCATGCCGCCGCCCATTTGGGCGGCGGCAAATGCCTTCCAGGGGGAAGGCGTTGCAGCACCCTCTGTAGGGGCGGGTTACCAACCCGCCCGTCGGCCCCCGGCGAGGGGGCCGCAACCGGCTTTCCTCCTGGAAAGCCGGTTCATTTTACACGGCTGGATTTCTGTTGAACGCTCAAAACGGCACGTCCGGGAGGCCGTGCCCTACGGACGGAAAAAGCATGGGGGCCGTCATTGCGAACCAGCCCCCGTCGGCGTACCCAATACCTTCCCCCGGGGGGAAGGTATTGGGGTGCGGCGACGTTCCCCCATGCGTAGGGACAGCCCTTGCGGCTGTCCGTGGAGGATGAAACCCCGTAGGGCACGGCCTCCCGGACGTGCCGTTCTGACAGCTGCGGCCCCCTCACCGGGGGCCGACGGGAGGGTGCGGCAAAACCTTCCCCCCGGGGGAAGGTATTGGGGTGCTCCGCCGGGCGCACTCACAGGTGGGAACGCCCCTCATCCGCCCCAGTCTGCGGACTGGGGCACCTTCCCCCGTGGGGGGAAGGCTTTGATGCCCCCTCCCCGCACGGTCCATTTTCGGAAAATAAGCACTTTGCACCGAAAATGATAAAGCATTCATTGGATTTTTACATTTTTCCCACTTTACATCCTGGAAACCTTATTGTATAATAGAATCGTACGGGGAAATCCGTACGAGCATCAGTTTAACATACTGCACAGCAGTAATTTGAAATGGAGGAAATTCCCATGTCTGTTAAAGTTGCTATCAATGGTTTTGGTCGTATCGGCCGTCTGGCTTTCCGTCAGATGTTCGGTGCTGAGGGCTTCGAAGTCGTCGCTATCAACGACCTGACCTCCCCCAAGATGCTGGCTCACCTGCTGAAGTACGATTCCACCCAGGGCAATTACGCTGCTCAGGGCCACGTCGTTGAGGCTGGCGAGGACAACATCGTTGTTGACGGCAAGAAGATCACCATCTACGCCAAGGCCAACGCTGCCGAGCTGCCCTGGGGCGAGCTGGGTGTGGACGTTGTGCTGGAGTGCACCGGCTTCTACACCTCTAAGGCCAAGGCTCAGGCTCACATCGATGCCGGCGCCAAGAAGGTCGTTATCTCCGCTCCTGCCGGCAACGACCTGCCCACCATCGTCTACAACGTCAACCATGAGACTCTGACCAAGGACGACCACATCATCTCCGCCGCCTCCTGCACCACCAACTGCCTGGCTCCCATGGCAAAGGCTCTGAACGACCTGGCTACCATCGAGACCGGCATTATGTGCACCATCCACGCTTACACCGGCGACCAGATGATTCTGGACGGCCCCCAGAGAAAGGGCGACCTGCGCCGCTCCCGTGCCGGCGCTGTGAACATCGTTCCCAACTCCACCGGCGCTGCCAAGGCCATCGGCCTGGTCATCCCCGAGCTGAACGGCAAGCTGATCGGCGCTGCTCAGCGGATCCCCACCCCCACCGGCTCCACCACCATCCTGAACGCCGTTGTCGCCAAGTCCGTGACCGTTGCTGAAATCAACGAGGCCATGAAGGCTGCCGCTACCGAGTCCTTCGGCTACAACACCGACGAGATTGTCTCCTCCGACATCATCGGTATGCGTTTCGGCTCCCTGTTCGATGCCACCCAGACCATGGTCTGCGCTCTGCCCGACGGCAAGACCCAGGTCCAGGTCGTTTCCTGGTACGACAACGAGAACTCCTACGTCTCCCAGATGGTCCGCACCATCAAGCACTTCTCCACCCTGCTGTAATCCGGCAAGGTAATTGAAGCCCCCAAGCCGCCAGCCGCAAGGCTGGCGGCTTTTTTCAGAGGAACAACGCAATGAACGATTAGAAGGACATGGAGTGTTTTGCGTATTTTTAGCGTGACAGAACCGGAGATGTATGCTATACTTGATTAAAATCACGAAAAAAGGGGGAATGGCGCATGAGATTCAAAAAAGTCGAGATTTATGTTTTGACAGTATTGCTAGCTGCTGTTGCAGCCTTTTTTGGAATCCGTGATTCGGAAAATCATGCACTGTTTTTCTTTGTGATAGAGGATACATTCGAGGGTACGGAGGAAAAAGTCCAAATATATGATCAGGGGTCCGGAAATTACTGTGTTTTCCTTCCCAGCTATGCGAATCTGGATACCATGAAGATACGAACCAACAGAAAGTTGTTCTTTGACGAAATGCCAATGAGATATGGTATGCTCTGTAATAATATTGAGTTGGGGAAAAAGTATCAGCTTTCCGGAAAAGGGTATAGTGGTTCTATTATTTTTATTAAGTCAGAAAATCTTCCTACACTGTATGTTGATACTGTTTCAGGAAATGAGAATTATATTCACCAGCAAAAGGATCATAAGGAAAGCGGCAATATGAGGCTTTATACTTCTGATGGTGCGTTAAATTACCGTGGTGTTGTGGAATCTATCAAAATGCACAGAAATAACACCTCAGAATCAGACAAAAAACCATACAGTTTGAAGCTAAAAGCCGAAGGCGATTTGCTTGGCATGGGCAAGGCAAAAAAATGGGTGTTACTGTCCAACCAATTTGATGTTACTCAACTTAGAAATAAAATTGTTTTTGATTTTGCTCAAGATTTTGGCCTTGACTTTACACCGAAATCTCAATGGGTGGATGTTTACTTAAATGGAAAGTATGCTGGATTATATTTACTTTGTGAGAAAAATGAGGTACATCCAGAACGGGTAACTTTGGGAAAAGACGGCGGTGCTTTGGTTTCTATGGAACTGGAATATAGGTTAATTAACCAAAATCTGCCGTATATCGTGACAGAGATGGGTGCTCCATTACGGATTCATTATTCTACCATGGAAGACGATAAACTCAAAAAAATATGGCAGTCAGCAGAAAATGCTATACGGAATGAAAAGGGAATTGACCCGGAAACAGGAAAACATTGGTCGGAGCTGATCGACCTGGATTCTTGGGCAAGAAAATACCTGATTGAGGAAATATTTGGAAACATAGATGGAGGACGGGTTAGCCAGTTCTTTTATGTAGACGGCTCAGATTCAACAGGTAAAATCTATGCTGGCCCAGTCTGGGACTATGACTTAACGATGGGAAATATTACATGGTATGAAAATCCTGTCAGCAATATGCTATATGTAAATTGTCCTTATGATTTTTTTGGATCTCCATGGTATAATAAACTATGTGAAGATGAACAATTTTTTGAGTATGTTGTTGAAATATATCAAGAAGAGTTTCTTCCGTTGCTAGATGAACTGCTTGATCGTCAATTATCGGAATATACCCGGTATATTTCACAGGGTGTACGCATGAACCAGCTAAGATGGAAGACAGATGTATGGCACAACAAGGATGTATTAAGTGAAACACAAAAGATTGAGCCATATCTCGTTAACAGAATACATTTCCTCAACAATCTTTGGATCAAGAAGCAAGAAAAGATTATGGTTTCGACTTTCATAGAGTACAGATGGCAGAATTATCTTCTTTCACCAGGAGACTGCCTGCATAAACTTCCGGATTATCCGAATGGTAGTTGGTATGTGAAGGATACAGAAGTAATGTTTGACTTTGAACAGCAGATTTATCAAGATGTGCAGCTTGAATGGATAGCCGATAAAACGGCAGTAAAATAAGCAAAGGAGCGCGGTGATGAAGTCCAATAGAGCGGAAGTGTATATCTTGACCCTTCTGCTGCTGGCTGTGGCGGTGGTGTTTGGCACCCGGGAGCCCTGGGGGACGCCGGCGTTTTCCTTCGAGGCCGTCACCGACCAGGGCACCGAGACCATCCAGGTCTGGACCCGGGAGGATGGAGCGGGGTTTGTGTTTCTTCCAAGTTATGTAAACTTAGACCAGCTGCGGATTCAAACCAAACGGCCTGTTTTCTTTGACGGCACTAAAATGACCTACGGAAAAACCTGTGAAAAGCTCAGCCTGGACAGGGAATATCCCCTGTCCGGGGTCGGCGGATGCACCTCGGTCACCTTTCTGAAATCCCAGGGCCTGCCCACGCTGTATATCGACACCGCCTCCGGGAGCCTGGAGGCCATTCACGGGTCAAAGGAGAATGCAGAGCAGGCCGCCATGCGCCTGTATTCAGCCACCGGAGAGCGGGTGTATTATGGAAACCTGGATTCCATAAAGGTCAGAGGAAACTCCACGGCGGGCGAGGATAAAAAGCCATACAATCTGACTTTGTCCAGGGAGGAAGATTTGCTGGGCATGGGGGCGGCGGCCAACTGGGTTCTGCTGGCCAATGCCTTTGATGTGACAAACTTGCGCAACAAAATCGTCTGCGATTTTGCGGGAAAAGCAGGTCTGGCCTACTCGCCGGAAAGCCGGTGGGTGGATTTGTACTTGAACGGGGAATATGCAGGGCTCTATCAACTCAGCGAGCGAAACGAGGTCCACCCCCAGCGGGTCGCCATATCCAAAGAGGGCAGCTTTCTTGTCTCAATGGATTTCACGGAGTCGCTGGCGGCCCAGGGAACTGCGTACATTGAAACAGGCAGTACGGAATTTGGCCTTCGGGTCCGGTATTCCGATGTCAGCAATCAGACCATCGCCGAGGCCTGGCGGTCCATAGAGGCAGCGACCGCTGCAGAGGACGGGGTGGACCCGGTAACCGGAAAGCACTGGACAGAGCTGATCGACCTGGATTCGTGGGTCAGAAAGTACCTGGTCGAGGAAATTTTTGCCAATGTGGACGGCGGACGGGCCAGCCAGTTTTACTATCGGAACGGGGCTGACCAAAGGCTCTTCGCCGGACCGGTCTGGGATTATGACCGAACGCTGTTCAACCCCTGCATCTACTGGGAGTTCGGCGGGACAACCCAGCCGGACCGAAGCTATAATTCATTTTATGTAAACTGCAATTCCACATCAGCCTATTATCATCTGTACGGGAGGCCTGCGTTTTACAGCTATATGACCCAGGTCTATCAAAGGGATTTTCTGCCCCTGCTCCGGGAGCTGTCGGAAACGGGCTTTTTCGGGTATGAAGAGCAAATCAGGCACTCGTCAAGGCTGAATCAGATTCGATGGAGCATCCCGGATGCCCAGGAGCAGACACAAGCCCTTTGGGACAGCATTGCCGGAAGAACCGCGTTTCTCACCGGCCTTTGGCTGGAAAACCGGGAATATGTAAGGGTTTTAGCAAGATATGTGGACAGAAATGTGGAATACTACCTCACCCCCGGCGAAAGCCTGTCCCAGCTGCCCCAGTACCCCAGCTACGACTGGTATGATGCCCGGACCGGGCAAAGGGTGGACACCCAGGCCCCCCTGTGGGAGCCTATGGAAATCGAGCTGCGGGAAAAGCAGTGAGCGAAGCCGCAAAAGGATTCACAGGAGAAAGGAGCCCAACATGGGGCGTAAGAAATTTTCAGTTTACATAATGACCCTTCTGCTTCTCCTGGCGGCGGCCTTTTTTGCCCTTCAGGAGGGGGAGGACCGGGATGGGCTTTCCTTTCGGGTTGGCGGGGAGGTGCTGCTTCCCTGGGTGGAGGACGGGTATGGGTATGTGTTTCTTCCAAGTTATGTCAACCTGGAGGGCCTGACCGTTCAGACGGAGCAGCCCCTTGTGCTGGAGGAGCTGGTGCTGAAAAACGGTATGGACTGCGGCGGGGTGGAGCTGGGGCGGTATTACCGCCTGGAAAACGGGGAAAAACTCACCTTTTTGAAGTCGGAAAACGTCCCCGCTCTGTTTCTGGACACCGCCTCCGGCAGCATGGACTACATCCACCGGGAAAAGGGCAACGAGGAATCGGGCCGCCTGCGGCTGTATGATGCCCAGGGGACCCTGAACGCCGCCGGGGATATTCAGGCGGTGAAAGCCCGGGGCAACTCCACCTTCGACCCGGAGAAAAAGCCCTACAGCCTGACCCTGTCCCGGAAGGGGGACCTGCTGGGCATGGGGGCGGCGAAAAACTGGGTCCTCCTGGCCAACGCTCTGGATTCCTCCCATTTGAAAAACAAATTCGCCTACGACTTCGCCGGGGCGGCGGGGCTGCCCTACAGCCCGGAGAGCCGGTTCGTGGACCTGTATCTGAACGGCGAATACCGGGGGCTGTACCTGCTGTGCGAGCGCAACGAGCTGGGGGAAAACCGAATCGAGGTAGAGGACGGCTTCCTGGTGTCCAAGGAGCAGATTTACAACCTGGGGGATGCCCTCAGCTTCCAGACCGACGCCGGAGCCTGGCTCCGGGTCCGGGGCAACACCCTGGGCCAGAGCCGGATGGAGGAGATTTTCCAGCAGGCGGAGGATGCCATTTTAGACCCGGCGGGGGACTGGCAGCGGCGCATCGACCTGGACTCCTGGGCGGGAAAGTACCTCATCGAGGAGATTTTCGGCGGCATTGACGCCGGCATCGGCAGCCAGTATTTCTTCTACGACCGGGCGGCGGATAAGATTTTCGCCGGTCCCGTGTGGGATTACGACGATACCATGGGGGTGGACATCTGGCTGGGCGGCGAGCTGTTCCTGGAGAACACCCCGGAAATTTTCTACGCCCACCGGTCCAAGGAAACTCCCTGGTTTCACAGCCTGTATGATCAGCCGGAATTTTACGAGCGGATGACCCAGCTGTACCGGGAAACCTACGCCCCGCTGCTGGCGGAATTTTTGCAGGAGAGGCTCCCGGACTACCGGGCCCAGATTGAGCAGGCGGCCCTGCTGAACCAGACCCGCTGGGACACCCGGGACCTGGGGGAGCAGGTGGCGTATCTGAGCTGGTTTCTCAGAGAGCGGATGGAATTTCTGAACGCCGCCTGGACCGAAAACCGGCCCTTTATCCCGGTCCACGTGGACTACAGCTACGAGGAATTTCTGTGCACCTACGCCATATTCGACTACGCCGTAACCCCCGGCGGCTTCCTGCCCCGCCTCCCCGCCCCCGAGGGCTACAGCTGGTACCTCACCGGCACCGACAAGCCCTTCGACCAGGGCCGCCCAATTTTGGAAGAAACAGCAGTGGAGCTCCGCCGAAATTGAGGTTTTTGGGGATGACAGCGGGAAAAAACTGTGATATACTGATGAGAAAAGGAAGGGGGCGGCGGCTGGTGTGAGAAAAGCACCTGTTTATGTTTTGTCGGTGCTGCTGGCAGCCGCCGTAATTTTGGCGGGTCTGCTGAGATTTGAACCCGATGACTCTGCTCCCCTTGCCTTTCTGGCTGTTACCGCAAATGCAGTGGAGCGGCTCCGGTTCGTGGAGCGGGAGCCGGGAGAATGTGATGTGTTTCTTCCCAGCTATCTGAGTCTGCGGGACCTGCACATCAGTACAAAGCAGCCTGTCACCATTGACGGGCGGCCAATGGGCTTTGGCAGCAGCTGCAAAAGCCTGGAGCCGAACACCACCTACAGCCTGTCCGGTGTGGGAGACCTAAATTCCATTACCTTTTTTCAGGCCAAGGGAATGCCTACCCTGCATCTGGAGACCGGCTCCGGCGGGATGGAGTACATTCAAGAGAAAAAAGGCAACGAGGAGCCGGGAAAGCTCCGCCTTTACACCGAGGACGGAGAGCTGAATGCCCGGGGAAGCCTGAATTTTATCAAAGCCCGGGGCAACACCACCTTTACCTATACAGATAAAAAATCCTACAGCTTGGAGCTGTCCAGAGAGCAGGACCTGCTGGGCATGGGCCGGGCCAAAAAGTGGATTCTCCTGGCGGATGCCTTTGACCCCAGCCATCTGCGCAATAAAATCGTCTACGACTTCGCCGGAGCGGTGGGCCTGCGCTACTGCCCGGACAGCCGGTGGGTGGACCTGTACCTGAACGGGGAATACGCCGGGCTGTACCTGCTGACGGAGCGCAATGAAATTCACCCCAGCCGGGTGGACATCGACCCGGCGGGCTTTCTGGTGTCCAGCGAGGCCCCGGACCGGATGGAGGGCCTGCCCCACATCACCCTGAAATCCGGAACGGTCCTGCGGATTCACCAGTCGGGCATGGACGAGAGCCAGCTGGAAAGCCTCTGGCAGTCGGCGGAGAGGGCCATTGCAGCCGCAGACGGGGTGGACCCGTCCACGGGAAAGCACTGGCGGGAGCTGCTGGATGTGGACTCCTGGGCCAGGAAATATCTGGTGGAGGAGATTTTCGGAAACCACGACGGCGGCCGCCTGAGCCAGTTTTACTATTACGAGGACGGAAAAATCTTCGCCGGTCCCGTGTGGGACTATGATTACGCCATAGCGAACCGGGATATCTACGAGGCCCCGGTCTCAAATATGTTTTATGTCAACCAACCCTATGAGCGCCACGGCAGCAAATGGTTTGGGAAGCTCTACGGCGACCCGGCGTTTTACGAGCGGGTGACGGAGCTGTACCGCACGCAGTGCCGTCCTGTGCTGGAGGCGCTGGTGGAGCGGAAAATCTTTGAATACGGCGAGACGGTCTCCCGGGCTGCTTATGCTGACCGGATATTATGGGACACAGATTCCCCGGGGGAGGAGACAGCGGCCATCCAGATGTACCTGTCCGGCCGCATGGAATTTCTGGACCGGGTTTGGGTGGATAAGGAGCCCTATCTGGAGGTCAGCGCCAATTTTAACGGCCGCTGGGCCAACTACATTCTCTTCCCCGGCGACACCCTCCCCCCGCTGCCCCAGCGGGAGGGCTGCAGCTGGTATATCGCCGGCACAGACGAGCGGCTGGACGAAAGCCAGCCGGTTTTTGAGAGCATGGAAATTGAGCTGCTGGAGGTCCCGGCAGCTGATGAAAAGGAGTGACCAAATGGAACAAGAGGTAAAATACCGGCATGAGCTGAAATATGAGATATCCCGGGCTCAGGTGCAGATGCTGCGCAGCCGGATGATGGGGGTGATTCCGGCGGACCCTCATGCGGGGCCCACGGGGGTGTACACCATCCGCAGCCTCTACTTTGACGACTATGACGACCGCTGCATGAAGGAAAACGAAAACGGCACCGACCCCCGGGAGAAGTTCCGCATCCGCATCTACAACGGCTCCGCCGACCGCATCCGCCTGGAATGCAAGCGCAAGGAGCGGGGCAAGACCCACAAGGACAGCTGCCCGCTGACCCGGGAGCAGACCGAGGCCCTGATGGCGGGGAAAATCCTCCCGGACATCGCCGCCCAGCCGCCGCTGCTGCAAAAGCTCACCGCCCAGATGATGACCCGGCGGATGCACCCGGTGGTCATCGTCCAGTACGACCGCATCCCCTTCATCTATCCCCTGGGCAACGTCCGCATCACCCTGGACGTGAACATCGCCTCCTCCCGGGACATCGGACGCTTTTTAGACCCGGAGATTGCCGCCCGCCCGGTGCTGGGCCTGGGCCGGGAGCTGCTGGAGGTGAAATACGACGAATTCCTCCCGGATTTCATCTACCGGAGCCTGCAGCTGCCCAGCCTGCGCCAGACCGCCTTTTCCAAGTATTATATTTGCAGGAAATACACTCGCTAAATTATTATGGAAACGAAAACCATTCCACAGCAGCAAAGAGCTTCCCCCGGGGGGAAGCTGGCACGGCAAAGCCGTGACTGATGAGGGATGGCGATATGCTGGATGCGGAATGCACCGCCGTTAAATATCACAAACCATAACTGCACGCCATCCCTCATCCGTCAGGGCGTAAGCCCTGACACCTAATAAATTAAAGAGCGATTGCCACTGGCAATCGACCTATTTTAATCTGCTGCGCAGAGCACCACCCCCGGGGGAAGGTTTTGATGGGTGCGCTGCATTCTTTCAAATAGTACAAAATATAAAAGGAGTAACACCATGACCCACTTCAAAGACATTTTCAAAAAGTCCTTCCTGGAGGGCTACGCATCCTCGGAGATTACCACCTCCACCATCATCGTGGCCCTGGCCATTGCCTGTGCCCTGGCCCTGTACATCTTCTTCGTCTACCGGGTGATGACCCGCAAGACCTTCTATTCCAAAAACTTCAACATCTCCCTGGCGGGCATCACCGTCATCACCGCAGCCCTGATTCTCACCATGCAGTCCAGCGTGGTGCTGTCTCTGGGCATGGTGGGCGCTCTGTCCATCGTCCGGTTCCGCACGGCCATCAAGGACCCCATGGATTTGATGTTCCTGTTCTGGTCCATCAGCGTGGGCATCATCTGCGGCGCAGGCATGGCCGAGGTGGCGGTGATTCTGTCCCTGGCCATCACCGTGGGCGTGATGATTCTGGACCACCTGCCCGTGGCCAAGGCCCCCATGATTCTGGTGGTCAACGCCTCCTCCCCCGATGCCGAGGAGGCCGTGTGCAAGGCCGTTGAGACCCTGGTGAAGCACTACACCGTCAAGTCCCGGAACATGACTGCCGCCTCTTTGGACCTGGTGCTGGAGCTGCGCACCGACAAGGGCAGCGACCTGGTCAAATCCGTCATGTCCGCCCAGGGCGTCACCTCCGCCTCCCTCCTGTCCCACGACGGCGAGGTTACCTTCTAATACGATTTGCATAAAACAACCCGGGAGGGCACAAGCCCCTCCCGGGTCCCATTTTTGCCCGAGAACTGCGGGCGCAGGCAACAGCCCCGTAGGGCCCGGCATCCTTGACGGGCCGCTGCCGGACCGGCACGTCCGGGAGGCCGTGCCCTACGGCTCCCCTTCTTTCTTGGGAAAGCAGGTATAGGTCTCCCCCGGCCGGCATTTTACCTCCCGGCGCGTGGCCAGCTCGGAAACCGTGACAATCTCGAACCTCTGCTCCTGGAGGGCATCCACAATGTCCAGGGCGGCCTGGACCGAGGCGGCGGTCATGTCATGGAGCAGTATCACATCCCCGTCCCCCACGTGCTCCAGCACCCGGTGCTCGATGGCGGTGACGTCCCGGGTGGCCCAGTCCCGGGGGTCCACGGACCAGCTCAGAATGGACAGCCCCCGGGCCTTGGCCACCTGGCGGACCCCGTCGCTCACCGCCCCGCCGGGGGGCCGGAGGAAGGAAAACTCGCACCCCTCGGGCAGCAGGGCCTCGGTGTCCATAATCTCCGCAGCAACCTCCCGGCGGGACATGGGCTGCATATTGCCGTGGGTGAAGCCGTGGCAGCCGATTTCGTGGCCCTCGTCGAAAATCCGCTGGGTCAGCTCCGGGTAGTCCCGCATCCGGTAGCCGCACAGCAGGAAGGTGGCGTGGACCCCCCGGTCGTACAGCCCGTCCAGCAGCCGCTGGGTGTACCGCCCCGAAGGCCCGTCGTCAAAGGTCAGGGCCACATACTGCTTCTCCCCCGCCCCCGGCATGGGCATCATCAGATAGGTGGTGCAGATGAAAACCGCCAATAACCGCTTCATGGAAATGCATCCTTTCTCTGTAAAGTCTTCTGCCAGCCAATACCTTCCCCGCACCCCAATACCTTCCCCCGGGGGGAAGGTGGCACGCCGTAGGCGTGACGGATGAGGAATGCGGGCGGAAATGTCGGATGACAGAAATGTGCGTGCCTCCTGGCGGGTAACGATACCGGCCAGCAGGCCCGTACCTGTACCGCACATCACGTTATCGCCCGCATTCCTCATCCGCCCCAGTGTTGCGACACTGGGGCACCTTCCCCCCGGGGGAAGGTATTGGTGCGGGGGAAGGTTTAAGCCGGGAGAATCTATTTTCGCCCTGCCGCACACGGATTGCAGTCCTATCATACACTTATTACAATCTAACATTGACGAATCCCGACAAATGGGGTACAATAAAACATTAGGAGGGAAACGCCATGAATCTGATTTGTCCGGTGTGCGGGGAACAGCTGAATATCCGGGACCGTCAGTATGTGTGCCCTCAGCAGCACAGCTTTGACATCGCCCGCCAGGGTCATGTGAACCTGCTGGCCGTCCAGCTGAAGCACTCGAAAAACCCCGGCGACACCAAAGAGCAGGTGGCCTCCCGGCGGGAATTTCTGGAGGGGGGCTTCTATGAGCCCATTTCCAACGCCCTCATCGACGCTGCCCGGGACCTGGGCCTTTCTGGCCCGGTGCTGGACGTGGGCTGCGGGGAGGGCTGGTACGCCGCCCGGCTGGCCGATGCCCTGGGGGCGGAGCTGACGGGGCTGGATATCTCCAAGGAGGCCGTCCGGGCTGCCGCCGCCAAGTACAAGCGCTGCCGCTGGCTGGTGGCCACCGCCGCCCACATCCCCGTGGAGGACGGCGCCGCCCAGCTGCTCACCAGCCTGTTCGCCCTGACCCTGCCCGAGGAATTTGCCCGGGTTTTGGCCCCGGGCGGGTACTTTTTCCAGGTGGTGGCGGCGGAGGACCATCTGCTGGGCCTGAAGGGTATCATTTACGATGAGCTTCACCACAAGCAGAAGGACACGGTCCCGGACCTGCCGGGCTTTACTCTGGTCAAGTCCGTCCCCATTCGCTTCCTCTTCACCGTGGAGGGCCCCCAGGTCCAGAACCTGTTCGCCATGACCCCCCACCTGTTCCGCATCGGACGAAACGGCGCGGAGCGATTGAGAAACACCCAAACCCTCACAGACACCGCCAGCTGCGTGCTGAACGTCTACCGACGCAGGTAAGGAACCTATGAATCAATCGTCTGCGGCTGAGCAGCGGTTCTTTTGCCCCAGCCGTGCAGTATGAAAAACGAGAAATACATCCAGTATTCCATCGTTTTTCATACCTTCGCCTGAGCCAAAAGCCCTCGCTGTCAGCTCTTGTCGATTGAATCATAGCTTCCTTAACTTGCCCACGAAACCGGGGAGTATGTCTGGAAAAATGTCGAAATAAATGCCGCACCCCCAATACCTTCCCCCGGGGGGAAGGTGCCCCAGTGCGCTCACTGGGGCGGATGAGGAATGCGGGAGGTGACCTAAAGTGCGGTACAGGTACGGACTTGCTGGCCGGTATCGTTACCCGCCAGGAGGCACGCACATTTCTGTCATCCGACATTTCCGCCCGCATTCCTCATCCGTCACGCCTACGGCGTGCCACCTAATGAATTAAGGAGCGATTGCCACCGGCAATCGACCTATTTCATCTGCTGCGCAGAGCACCACCCCCGGGGGAAGGTATTAGGGGTGCATTTGAATATATAGGAGTAACCATGTTAAACAAATTACAAGCCGTTGCCAGTCGGTACGAGGAGCTTTGCTTCAAGTCCCAGCAGCCGGATTTTTATGCCGACCCCAAGCTGGCGGCCAGGCTCCTCCGGGAGAAAAGCGACCTGGAGCCTATTGTGGAGGCTTACCAGGACTACAACCGGGCCTGCCGGGATATGGAGGACGCCCAGGAGCTGATGGGCGACCCGGATATGAAGGAGCTGTGCCAGGAGACCTTCGCCGATGCCCGGGACCGCCGGGACGCTCTTTACGAAAAATTGCAGATTTTACTGCTGCCCAAGGACCCCAACGACGAGAAAAGCGTCATTGTGGAAATCCGGGGCGGCGTGGGCGGCGAAGAAAGCGCCCTGTTTGCCCACAGCCTGTTCCGGATGTATTCCATGTACGCCGCCGCCAAGGGCTGGACCGTGGAGCTGATGAACTACTCGGAAACGGAGCTGGGGGGCGTGAAGGAGGCGGACTTTATTCTCAACGGCCGGGGGGCCTACTCCCGGATGAAGTACGAGTCCGGCGTCCACCGGGTCCAGCGGGTGCCGGAGACCGAGTCCGGCGGCCGGGTCCACACTTCAACGGCCACCGTGGCGGTGCTGCCGGAGATGGAGGAGGTGGATGTCCAGCTGAATCCCGCCGACATCGAAATGCAGGTCTACCGGGCCAGCGGCGCTGGCGGCCAGCACGTCAACAAGACCTCCTCCGCCGTCCGGCTGATTCACAGGCCATCCGGCATCGTGGTGGCCTGCCAGGAGGAGCGCAGCCAGGTCCAGAACCGGGAAAAATGTATGCGGATGCTGGCCAGCAAGCTCTACGAGATTGAGAAAGAGAGGCAGTCCTCGGAGGTCACGGGCCTGCGCCGGAGCCAGGTGGGCACGGGAATGCGCAACGAGCGCATCCGCACCTACAACTTCCCCCAGGGCCGGGTGACGGACCACCGCATCGGCCTGACACTCTACCGCATCGATGCCGTCATGGACGGCGACCTGGACGAGCTCATCAACGCCCTGGCCACCGCCGACCAGGCGGAGAAATTAAAGAGCGCACAGAACTAAAAAACTGTCATCCCGTAGGGGAGGGTCACTGACCCTCCCGTCGGCCCCCGGCGAGGGGGCCGCACCCCAATACCTTCCCCCGCAAGGGGGGACGCCGCACCCCAATACCTTCCCCCCGCAAGGAGGACGCCGCACCCCAATACCTTCCCCCGGGGGGAAGGTGCCCCAGTGTCGCAACACTGGGGCGGATGAGGGATGGCGTGCAGTTATGACTTGCAGCATCTGACGGCAGTGCATACCGTGTCCGACCTGTCGCCATCCCTCATCAGTCACCAGTTTGAGAACTGGTGACAGCTTCCCCCCGGGGCTGCGCAGCCGTTGCCGCTTTAGCGGCTTACGGATGCGGCGTCCCCCTTGCGGGGGGAAGCTATTTCCGAGTCGGACACCGGCACATTCCATTCCATACCCTGCACCCATCAGTGCCCGGAACGGATAAATCCGTTCCCTACGGGGGTGTTTTTGAGGATTTTACTATGATTTTTACAACAAATTCCCCTGCTGAGACCGAGGCGGTGGGGGCTGCCCTGGGGCGAATTGTCCCTGCCGGGACGGTCCTTGCCTACCGGGGGGACCTGGGGGCCGGGAAAACCGCCTTCACCCGGGGCCTGGCCCGGGGGCTGGGGTGCCACGAGCTGGTCACCAGCCCCACCTATACCATCGTCAACGAATACCTGGGCGGCCGCCTGCCCCTGTTCCACTTCGATATGTACCGGCTTGCCTCCTCCGAGGACCTGTGGGACATCGGCTGGGAGGACTATTTGGACCGGGGCGGCGTCTGCGCCGTGGAGTGGAGCGAAAACGTGGCCGACGCTCTGGAGGGGGCCGTGACAATTTCCATCGAAAAGCTGGGTGAGTTTACCCGGCGCATCACCATCGAAGGAGGGGAATTCCTTGCTGATTTTAGCCTTTGAAACCAGCGCCAAGGCGGCCTCTGTGGCATTGCTGGAGGAAGATAAGCTGCTGGGCGAGAGCTACCAGAACACGGGCCTGACCCACAGCCAGACCCTGATGGTCATGGCCCAGGACCTGCTGAAGCAGTGCGGCAAAACCGTAGGCGATGTCAACGCCGTGGCCGTGGCCCAGGGCCCGGGGTCCTTTACGGGGGTCCGCATCGGCGTGGCCGCCGCCAAGGGCTTCGCCTGGGGCGGGGCGCTGCCCTGCTGCGGCGTCAGCACCCTGGAGGCCATGGCTCTGAGCCTGGGGGCCTATGAAGGGTACGTCTGCCCGGTGATGGATGCCCGGCGGAGCCAGGTGTACAACGCTCTGTTCCGGGCCGAAAACGGGAAAATCACCCGGATTTCGGAGGACCGGGCCATTGCGCTGTCGGACCTGGCCGGAGAGCTGAAGGCGCTGGACGGCCCCATCTTCCTGGTGGGCGACGGCAGCCCCCTGACGTTCAAAACCCTGGGCGGCGACATTCCCAGTCTCATCCTGCCCCCCGAGCACCGGCTCCACCAGAGAGCCACCGGCGTGGCCCTTCTGGCGGCAAAAAAAATCGCCGCCGGTGAAACCGCCGACGGCAACACCCTGACCCCCAACTACCTGAGACTGTCCCAGGCCGAACGGGAGAGATTAGAGAAGCAAACCCCGTAGGGAACGGATTCATCCGTTCCGCTTCCGGCAGCCCCCGTAGGGAACGGATTCATCCGTTCCCTTCCGACAGCCCCAATAACTGTCCCTGCGCAATACCAACCAATGCAAAACGGAACGGATGAATCCGTTCCCTGCGAATGTTCAAAAACTATAGAAATATAAGGAGAACAAAAACATGGCAAACGTACACATTATGGATCACCCTCTGGTACATCACAAGCTGGCAGTGCTTCGCAACAAGGACACCTCCGTCAAGGAGTTCCGGGAGCTGGTCAGCGAAATCGCCGGGCTCATGTGCTATGAGGCCACCCGGAACCTGCCCACCGTAGAGGTGGACGTGGAGACCCCCGTGGGTATGGCCAAGTGCCGGACCCTGGCCGGCAAGAAGCTGGCCATTGTGCCCATCCTCCGGGCGGGCCTGGGCATGGTGGATGCCCTGGTGGACCTGATTCCCTCCGCCAAAATCGGCCACATCGGCCTGTACCGGGACCCCGAGACCCACAAGCCTGTGGAATACTACTGCAAGCTCCCCGAGGACATCGGCAACCGGGTGGTGTTCGTGGTGGACCCCATGCTGGCCACCGGCGGTAGCGCTGTGGCGGCCATTGATTTCCTGAAGCAGCACGGCTGCAAGAACATCGTGATGATGAACATCATCGGCTGCCCCGAGGGCATCGAGGCGGTCCAGAAGGCCCATCCCGACGTTGAAATGTACCTGGCCGCCTGCGACGAGCGCCTTAACGAGCACGCCTACATCGTCCCCGGCCTGGGCGACGCCGGCGACCGCATCTTCGGCACCAAGTAAGCCCACAAGGCGGGCGGCTGATTCGTTGCGGACCCAGGCGGGCATCCAACCCCGCTGGGGGTCACTCGGTCACGGGGCGGTCCCGTAGGGAACGGATTCATCCGTTCCGCATGGGACGCATTTGGTCACACAACGAGGCAAAAACATAGTACAGCTCTGTAGGGGCGGGTTACTAACCCGCCCGTCGGCCCCCGTCGAGGGGGCCGCAACCGGGTTTCCTGATTGGAAACCCGGTTTTTTCGTGGCAGGAATTTTGTTAAACGCTGAGAACTATTGCACCCGTAGGGCACGGCCTCCTGGACGTGCCGTTCCGGCAGCGGCCCGTCAAGGATGCCGGGCCCTACGCTACAGTTGTGATTGACAAGAGGAGGCACGAACCGGTACAACACATAAGATTGCCGCCCGCATTCCTCATCCGTCTTGCCCTTCGGGCAATCCACCTTCCCCCCGGGGGAAGGTTTTTTGGGGTGCATCGCCGGGACCGGTTCGCAATTATGCGCCCCCCTATTGCACCCGTAGGGCACGGCCTCCCGGACGTGCCGTTCCGGCTGCGGCCCCCTCGCCGGGGGCCGACGGGCGGGTTACTGACCCGCCCCTACAGTGGGTGCGAAAAAGCCTTCCCCGGGCGGGGGAAGGCTTTTTTTGCTGGAAATGTTTAATACTCAACCTCGAAAATCAGGTCGATTTTGGACATATGGCCGTCCTTCCAGAACTCAGTTGGGAGGTAACCGACATACCGGTAGCCCAGGGCGGCGTATTTATCGATGATTTCCCGGTGCTTTTTCAGCTCCATGGTGATCATGTTGCCCTCTAAATTGACGGTGACGTATTCGTACTTTTTCATAAATTCTCCTCCTGAATGTACAGCGGCTGGGTTGGGTGAAAGGGCTGGGGCCTGTAGGTGACGGAGGCGATGGCCTTACCCTCCACGCCGTATTTGGGATTGTAGCCGAACAGGTTTACATAACGCAGTAAATCATCCCCCTCCTTCTCCATTTCCTCCATGACGGCCACGGTGGCGATGACGTCGTCCACCGCCCGGTGGGAGTTGACCACCCGGCCCGTCAGGCCGTAGACCTCGATGGCGTTGGCAAGCCTGTGTGGGTAGCTGTGGCGGTCCCGGTAGACGGTGAGCAGGTCCAGCTTGTCCTTGCCCTTCAAAATGGCCGGGTCCCCGTCCCGCAGGAGCATATAAAACAGGAAGCTCAAATCAAAATGGGCGTTGTAGGCCAGCAGCAGGGTGTTGCCGGCGACCATTTCCGCAATGTCCCGGCACACCCGGGTCTTGGGCAGGCCCCGCTCCCGGAGGTCCTGGGTGGAGATGCCGGTGAGCTCCGTGATTCTCGGCGGCACAAAGCCACCGGGGGACAGGCTCACCAGCTCGTCATACTCCCGGACAATCTGGGGCTGGCCGTCCACCGGCTCCACCACCACGGCGGCAAACTCGATGATTTCGTCCCGGCTGTAGGAAAGCCCGGTGGTCTCCGTGTCGAACAGCACCAGCCGGTCGTATTTGGAAAACAAGGATTGGAATTTGGACATTCTGTTTCTCTCCTGTAAATATCTTATGTCATTCTGAGCCTCAAAGGGGCGAAGAATCCCGTGGGTCCGAATCTGAATGGGGACGGTATCCTTCGCCGCAGGGCGGCTCAGGATGACGGCGTTTTTATTATGTGTTCGCAGTAAGTAAGTGTGGTATGCACCCAAGGCTCCCCTGTGTAAGGGGAGCTGTCACCGTAGGTGACTGAGGGGTTGAAAGGCTTCTCACCATTGAGCAGCCGGTAAAACGGTACTATGGAGAAGTGCGGCAAAACAACCCCTCCGAGCCAGCTTGCGCTGGCCCACCTCCCCTTACACAGGGGAGGCTTTGCTGCGTTAACCCGTAAGCATTTTTTATACATGGTCCGCCAGCGCAAAGGCCCGGTGGGCCTTGCTTTTTTTCTCCGGGGTCAGGCGGAAGTCCCGGGCCAGCTGCTCTGCGAAGGCCCGGACGGAGGCCTCGCTGCCGGATTTTCCCTCCACCTCCACCTCGGCGAAGGGGGCCTCCCGGCCCGGTGCCAGGAAAACGCCCCGGTCCAGGGCCAGCTCCAGGGTGCAGTCTGCCAGGGCAATCACCGCCGCCAGCCGGGTGAACCGGGCGGCGCAGGCCTGGACCAGCCCTCCGGCGGTGAGCTCTGCCAGGCCATCGGGTACATCAAGTTTACATAACTCAGAAACGCCCTGGGCAATGGTGTCCGCCTTTACCTCCCACTCCCCCCGGCTGCCGTCGGGCAGAGGGGTCTTGAGGGTGCAAACCGATACCCCGTTTTCCAGCCGAAGCCGAAGCATCCATTTTCTCGCCCGGAGGGCTCTGCCGGGGGTGTCATAGTAGGCAGTCTCCATGGAAATGGGGGTAAAGCCCCCAAAGAAATCCAAAATCCCCCGAAAGGCAGCCTCATCCGCCCGGTATTTCAGTTCAAATTCACGTCCCATATAAACCTCCCAGGTTTCTGTGCATTCTTCCCCCAGTGGCGTATCATACCGAAAAAGCTGTATTGTCATTGCGAGCCAGTGCGCACACTGGCGTGGCAATCCGCATCCCCTCTGGCTGGCCCGTTGGGCCAGCCAGTT
>JAUNPV010000024.1 GCA_030536515.1 Eubacteriales bacterium | reverse complement strand
AGAATCCCCCTGGATACGCACAGGGGGATTCCCCGCCCGGAATGCGCCACAGAGACCCGCCCGGAATGCGCCACAGAGATAATACTTGACAGCACCCATCATTTCGTATACAATACCCCTATATGCGCCAGTAGCTCAGCCGGATAGAGCGTCCGCCTCCTAAGCGGAAGGTCGGGGATTCGAATTCCTTCTGGCGTGCCAAAAAGCCGCAGACTTTTTCAGTCTGCGGCTTCTTTTTATTCGGGAATGTGCTGTGAAAGCCGGTAAAGAAAGGGAACCTGTGAATTATCCAGGGTTAAATATCCCTTTTTTACGAGGGAGTTCAGAACATTTCTTGCGGCGGAATCTGACAAATCCAGAATGGTTGCTGCCTTTTTACTGGTAATCTCAGCGCCCAGACCGACCTTGTTCATGCGCTCCAGCAGCTTGGCCTCTGCTTCTGTAGGCGCATTCAAGGACAGGGCTGCATCCATCATGCACCGCTCGAAGGCATCCAGCATGAAGCTGACGAAGGGCGAAAGATCAAGCCAGCAGCCGGTTTTGCCCGGGAGAGTGATTTCGGAATCGGCCAGGCTGCTGTAGTAGCCGCTGAGCTGATTGTTGATGGCAGAGGACAGGGGCAAGTTCTTCATCTTCCGATAGCCCCCGTGGTAAAGCTGGGAGGCGTTGAGAATCCGGGCGGTTCGGCCGTTGCCGTCACAGAAGGGGTGCACATAGACAAAGTAGAAGTGTGCCGCAAAGGCGCTCAGCAGCAAATCGTCGGCGCTCATGTCCCGGAAGGCAAACAGCTGCGCCATCAATCCGGGAAGCTGTTCCGGCGCGGCAGGCGTATGAATCGTTTTGCCCATGGAACCAATGACAACCATGCCGTCCCGGTATTTTTCCCCGATGAAATATTCGTTTTCACAAACACCGTCCACGACTTTTTCCCAAAGCCTGCGGATGTTCTTTTCGGAGATGGGCTCTTTATAGGCATAGTTGCTGCCCTTTACCGTGTTGATAACCATGCGATCATCCTTGGTTTTGGGGTTGTTGAAGCTCTGCTGGACCCGCTGGACGGTGGTCCTGGCCCCCTCGATGGTGGCGGAGGAATAGGCATCCAGCAAAATCACATCCTTCATGCCACGCACCGCTGGAAGCTGGCTGTAGATGGCATCCAGCTCGGCGGCCCGTTTGCGAAGCCCGGCCATGCCGGTGAGGAACAGCTTCTCGCCGTGAATGCCGGCCAGGGGAAGCTCCAGACGGTCACACAGCCGGGCTTCCAGCTGTGTATTGGCATCCGCAATATTGGCCTTGGCCCGGTATTCCAGCTTTTGAATGGTATCCCACATAAGAAGGCTCCTTTCACAAATCTAAGGGTAGTGTACCACAAAAATGGGGCGGTGTCTACATCGGGGATACGTCTTTGCAGGGGCTTTCCGCTTTAATACTATTTCTTGATAAAAATCTTTCACAAGATTTTTATTATCCAGCCTGACGGCTGGGGGGCTTTCCGCCGAACTAAGAAAAACAAGTTTTTCTTAGTTCCCCGCAACGCCCCAAAGAAATGTATCGACTTCATTTTTCATCGCCTGCGGCGATGAGGCGGCATTCTGCCGCCCAATAAAACGATAAATCGTTTTATGAAAAATTCGTATTACCAGACTCCCGTGATGGGGCCCAGGAAGCCCTGCATGGAGTCGCCCCAATAGTGGTTGGGGGCGTAGAGGGAATAGGAGTAGCCGCCCCGGGACACGAGGGTCACCCAGGGGCCGTCGCCCAGCTTGTTGATGACGGTGCAGCCGTCCAATTCGTGGGTGTGCTCCGTTTCGAAATCCCCGTAGACCCCGCTGATATCCTGGCCCTCGCCTGCCATTTTGCGGACGGTGACTGAGAAGTCGCCGTCGATGTACACGACCTCCAGCAGCTCGCCGTTCATCACCCGGAAGCGCTGGGCCGTATAGGAGCCCTCCACCGTTTCCGGCAGCTCCAGGGTGAAGCCCACAGCCTCCTGGGCCTGCGCCAGGGTGTCATAGTCCACCCAGGGGTTGGGCAGCTCCGCCGGGGCCTGTTTGCCGCAGCCGCAGAGCAGCAGACACAGGGCGAGAAGTAAAATCGCCTTTTTCATGGAAATCCCTCCTTTTTCCTGATAATAGCATGAAAACAGGGAAATATCAAGAGAAACGGGGAAAATATGTGCAGGAAATGGGACGGCCTATTTCTTCAAACACAGCAGCCCCACCAAATCGGCCAGGCCCCAGCCGATGGGGATGGACCACCAGATGGCCTCCACGCCGAACACCGGGGCCAGGGCGTAGGCGAGAAGGACCCGGGTGCCCAGGGAGATGACCGTCAGCACAATGGACATCTCCGGCCGCCCGATGCCCCGGAAGTAGCCGTAGAGCAAAAACAGCACCCCAATGCCGAAGTAGAAGGCCCCCTCGATGCGCAGGTACTGTGCCCCGATGGCGATAATCTCCCCCTGGGCCCGGTCAATGAAAATGCCCATCAGCGCCGGGGCGGTCAGGAAAATCAGCGCCGACACCCCCAGGCAGAACAGCACGGACACCCGCACCGCACTGCGGACCCCCTGGGCCACCCGGTCTTTGGCCCCGGCGCCGTGGTTCTGGGAGGTGAACAGGGAAAAGGCACTGCCGAACTCCTGGGCGGGCATATAGGCGAAGGCGTCGATTTTCACCGCCGCCGCAAAGGCCGCCATCACCGCCGTGCCGAAGCTGTTCACCAGCCCCTGAATCATCAGAATGCCGAAGTTCATCACGCTCTGCTGGATGCAGGCGGCGGTGGAAAACCGGAGAATTTCCCCCAGAATCCCCGGGGCCCTTTCTCCGAACCGGGGCCGAAGGGACGGCTCCTTCACCCAGGTGTACAGCCCCAGGCCCAGGCCGGAGACCATCTGGGCCAGGACCGTGGCCTCCGCCGCCCCGGCAATGCCCCGGTGAAGCCCTGCCACAAACCACAGGTCCAGGGCGATATTCAAAACCGCCGCCCCGCCGAGGAAGTACAGCGGCGTCACGGAATTGCCCACGGACCGCAGGAGAAAGGAAAAAAAGTTATACAGGAACACAAAGAAGATGCCCAGGAAAATGATGCGGACATATTCCTCCATCAGAGGAAACACGTCGGCGGGGACCTGCAAAAGCCGCAGAATGCCCTTTACGTTCAGGCACACCGCCACGTTGATGACCAGCGTCACCGAGCCGATGAACACAAAGGCAGTGGGGATGCTCCGGCCCATCCTGGAAAGGTCCCCCCGGCCAAAATACAGGGAGAACACCGACCCGCTGCCCATGCACAGGCCCATGAGGATGGAGGTCAGAAAGGTCATCAGGGTATAGGCCGACCCCACCGCCGCCAGGGCCCCGGCCCCCAGATAGTGGCCGACAATGAGTGTGTCGGCGATGTTGTAGCACTGCTGCAAGAAATTGCCCAGAATCATCGGCAGGGCAAATACAATCATGGTTCCCGTGACGCTGCCACGGGTCAAATCTTTTGTCATAAATATCCCTCCGCTGGGAATTATAATCGAAAAGGGGAGAGGTGTCAAATCAAAAGCTGTCATGCTGAGCGAAAACAATGACAGAGAAATTATAAAATTTTTTGTGCTTATCGGCTTAACGCAGCAAGAGCGCAATCCAAAGGCTTCTCCTTGAGGAGAAGCTGTCATAGGCCTCGTCAGAGGCCTATGACTGATGAGGTGTTACCGCAGTACGTCTATGAAACAGCTCGGTAAACCGGCAACACCTCATCCGTCACGGCGAAGCCGTGACACCTTCCCCTCAAGGGGAAGGCTTTGCTGAGTGAAACCGATAAGCACAAAATTTTTTGAAAAAACACTTGACAATTCCTGTAAACCGTAGTACCATACTCGAAACTGAATCGCTTGATAGAGGCGCGGGATTCATCAGTACCGTTTATTTATGGCCAGGCAGCCAAACGGGAAAGGGGACACCGCCGAAGCGTGGGAGCCGCCTGGGCTTTCATGGCTGGGCCGTCAGAGAACATCTGCCGGACTGTCACAAACTTTTGTGAAGCGCTATCACTTGTTGTCCCATTCATTTTTTTGATTTGACTGGAATTGCCAATGAATCGCTTGACATAAGCGGTTCATTTTTTAATTTCACGGACAATGGTCCAAAATCAAAAAGAGAGGTAAAAAACTATGCTGAGAAGAATGTTTGCAATCGCCCTGATGCTCGTGATGATGATGACCCTGGCCGCCTGCGGCCAGAAGGCCGCCCCCTCCGGCGTGGAGGACGGCGTCCTCACCGTGGGCATGGAGTGCGCCTACGCCCCCTACAACTGGTATCAGAACGATGATGCCAACGGTGCCGTGCCCATTTCCAATGTCCCCGGCGCATTCGCCAACGGCTACGATGTGATGATGGCCAAGAAGCTCTGCGAGGCCAACGGCTGGGAGCTGGAGGTCAAGAAGATGGACTGGGACGCCCTGGTCCCCGCTGTTATGAACGGTGAGATTGACTGCGCCATTGCCGGCCAGTCCATGACCGCCCAGCGGGACGAGCAGGTGGACTTCGCCGGTCCCTACCTGTACGCCTCCATCGTCTGCCTGACCCGCCAGGATTCTCCCCTGGCCGCCGCCACCGGCAAGAGCCAGCTGGCCGGCAAGTGCACCTCCCAGAGCGGCACCATCTGGTACGACGCCTGCCTGCCCCAGATTCCCGGCGCTGAGATTCAGCCTGCCCAGGACACCGCGCCCGCCATGCTGATGGCTCTGGCCAGCGGCAACGTGGACTTTGTCTGCACCGACATCCCCACCGCCCAGGGCGCACTGATTGTGTTCCCCGAGCTGACCATTCTGAACTTCTCCGGCACCGATGACGACTTTGAGGTCTCCCAGGAGGAGGTCAACATCGGCATTTCCGTCCGGGACGGCAACACGGAGCTGAAGGAGGCCATGGACAAGGTGCTGTCCACCATGACCGCCGACGACTTCAACGCCCTCATGGCCGAGGCAGTTCTGGTCCAGCCCATTGAATAATCAGTGAATAAGTAATAGTGAAGAGTGAAGAAGTGAGGTGTGGCTTCGCCACAGTTTTAAATCATCGGCGTAAGCCGATACCTCACTTCTTACTTCTTCACTATTCACTCTTCACTCAAAATTTTCTCCCTTCTTCGAGGGAGAGTTCCCCCACGAATGAAAGGAGCAACCCTATGAATCCCTTTGTCAAGCTGGGACATGATATTGTCAGGCTTTGGACCACCTATTCCAGCCAGTATCTGATGGGTATGTGGAATACCATCTATCTGGCTGTGGTCTGCACCGCCATTGGCTGCATTATCGGCCTTCTCTGCGGCGTTTTGAACACCATTCCGCTGGCCCCCAAGGACCCGCCCGTCAAGCGCTTTCTTCTGAAGCTGCTCCATGGAATCATCCGCATCTATGTGGAGGTGTTCCGGGGCACGCCCATGATTTTGCAGGCGGTGTTTATTTTCCACGGCCTTCCGTATTTCACCAACGGCGCGGTCCGGTTCCCCAGCGAGCTGATGTGCGCATTCTTTGTGGTTTCCATCAACACCGGCGCTTACATGGCGGAATCGGTCCGGGGCGGCATTATCTCCATCGACCCCGGCCAGACCGAAGGGGCCAAGGCCATCGGCATGACCCACTGGCAGACCATGTTCTATGTGATTCTGCCCCAGACCCTGCGGAACATCCTGCCCCAGATTGGCAATAACCTCATTATCAATCTGAAGGATACCTCGGTGCTGAGCATCATCGCCGTGGCGGAGTTCTTTGCCATCCACAAGTCGGTGGCCGGAACCACCTTTGCCTTCTTCCCCTCTGCCGCCATTGAAATGGTGGGCTATCTGACGGTCACCGTCATCGCCTCGGTGCTGCTGCGGATGGTGGAGAAGAAGATGGACGGCAAGGCCAGCTACGAGCTGGCCCAGGTGGACCCCCTGACCATGGCCGCCGGGACCTACAACCACCCGGACAAAAAGAGCTTCTTCGACGAGCACAGCAAGGAATATAAGGAGGACAAGTGACTATGAGCGATTCGATTTTGCAGATTCATCACCTGTCCAAGGCCTTTGGCAGCAACGTGGTCCTGCGGGACATTGACTTTACGGTGAATCAAGGGGACGTGGTGTCCGTCATCGGCGCCTCCGGCTCCGGCAAGTCCACCCTTCTGCGGTGCATTAACCTGCTGGAAACCCCCACCTCCGGGGATATCCTCTACCACGGCAAGAACGTGGCGGGCAAGGGGGTCAATGCACCGGCCTACCGGGCTCATGTGGGTATGGTGTTCCAGTCCTTTAACCTGTTCAACAACATGACCGTGCTGGAAAACTGCATGGTGGGCCAGATGAAGGTGCTGAAAAAGTCCAAAGAGGCCGCCCGGGAGGCCGCCATGCAGTATTTGCAGAAGGTGGGCATGGCCCCCTACATCAACGCCAAGCCCAGCCAGATTTCCGGCGGCCAGAAGCAGCGGGTGGCCATCGCCCGGGCCCTGGCCATGGAGCCGGAGGTGCTGCTGTTCGACGAGCCCACCTCCGCTCTGGACCCGGAGATGGTGGGGGAGGTCCTCACCGTCATGCAGGGCCTGGCCCAGGAGGGCATGACCATGCTGGTGGTCACCCACGAAATGGCCTTCGCCCGGGATGTCAGCACCCGTGTGGTCTACATGAACCAGGGCGTCATCTGCGAGCAGGGCACCCCCAACCAGGTCTTCGGCAACCCCCAGCGCCAGGAGACCAAGGACTTCCTGGCAAGATTCCGCAATAATTAAAACGATACAGTAGGGGAGGGATATTATCCCTCCCGTCGGCCCCCGGCGAGGGGGCCGCAGGCCTTCCC
This sequence comes from Eubacteriales bacterium, assembly GCA_030536515.1. Taxonomy (GTDB): domain Bacteria; phylum Bacillota; class Clostridia; order Oscillospirales; family Oscillospiraceae; genus Faecousia. The sequence continues at coordinate 19,548 of JAUNPV010000024.1, read as the reverse complement.
GTTTTGGGAAGGCCTTTTAACACTGTTTGGTTAAAAATTAGTATAAGTTGGATGCAGTTGCCAGATGGTTGAACGCTCAGTCCCGTGAGATTTATCCGAAAATCCTGAACGGATTTTCGGCGGGAGGGTCAGTGACCCTCCCCTACGGTGGGGCTGCGACGATTTTGCGTACTTTTATATTGACTTCTCCCCGATTTGCTTGTATAATGTCCATGATAAAATACGGAAACTATGGAAACCCAAAGAAATGAGTGTTTATTATGAATATTGAATTTGATTCCTACAAGCAGAAGCTGAACGACTGCCGTCCCGCTTTGGAGGGGCTGGCGGCCTCTTTGAACCTGGAGGGGCTGAAAAACGAGCTGGAGCGGCTCCATGCCATGCAGGAGGCCCCCGGCTTCTGGGACGACCCGGACAAGAGCCAGAAAATCGTGGTGAAAATCAAGCAGTCCGAGGCCAAGGTGGAGCGGTACGAGAAAATGCTGGCCACCTGGGACGATTTGATGACCATCTGCGAAATGGCCGCCGAGGAGGACGACGACTCCATGCTGGGCGAGCTGAAGGAGGGCTTTGAGGACCTGGCGGAAAAAATGGAGACCTGCCGCCTGGAGACCCTGCTCACCGGCCACTACGACAAAAATAACGCCCTCATGAGCTTCCACGCCGGGGCCGGCGGCACCGAGGCCCAGGACTGGGCCCAGATGCTCTACCGGATGTATACCCGCTGGGCCGAGCGCCATGGCTACACCTACAAAATCATGGACTACCAGGAGGGCGACGAGGCGGGGCTGAAATCCGCCGACATCCTCATCGAGGGCGAGAACGCCTACGGCTTTTTGAAGGGCGAAAACGGCGTCCACCGGCTGGTCCGGGTGTCCCCCTTTGACGCCAACGCCCGCCGCCAGACCTCCTTCTCCGCCATCGAGGTGATTCCGGAAATCGAGGACGACTCCAACGACGTGGAGATTCGGCCTGAGGATTACGAAATGCAGGTCTACCGGTCCTCCGGCGCCGGCGGCCAGCACATCAACAAGACCTCCTCCGCCGTCCGCCTGATTCACAAGGCCACCGGCATTGTGGTGGCCTGCCAGACCGAGCGGAGCCAGTTCCAGAACAAGGAGACCTGTCTGCGGATGCTCCGGTCCAAGCTGGTGGAAATCAAGGAGCGGGAGCACCTGGACAAAATCTCCGACATCAAGGGCGTTCAGCAGAAAATCGAATGGGGCAGCCAGATTCGCAACTACGTCTTTATGCCCTACACCCTGGTGAAGGACACCCGCACCGGCGTGGAGACCTCGAATGTGGGCGCCGTCATGGACGGGGCCCTGGACCCCTTCATCGAGGGCTACCTCAACTGCCTGGCCACCGGCAGCTGGGTGCAGAAATAAAATAAGCCTTCCCCCTTTGGGGGAAGGTGGCCGGGCGCAAGCTGGGGCACCTTCTCCCGAGGGAGAAGGCTTTTGTTCTGAAAAACTGCAATTTTCCCCTTGCTTTTTCTTTTTTCTGTGTTATAATAAAGAAAAGTGAATACAAAGAACCGTCTTTTCAGAAGGGCTTTTGATATTGCATCCGCCGGATGCTGTATGAAAGGCCCTTCTTTTTTACAATCCGTCAAAAAAGAACCGTCCGGTTTGCATGAAGTGCTGTTCAACAGGGAAGGGCTTTTTTAATATTTTTTACTGTGAGGTATGCGATATGGAAAAAGCCGCTTCTGTTTTTATGCGCGCTGATTTGAAACGAAACGATGCACAATGCCTGCTGAACTGGCTGCGGGACAGGGAGGTCACCCGGTTTTTGTCCGATGATTTCCGGTCGGAGCAGGCGTTGGAAAGGCTGATGGGCTCGGTGCCCTCCTACCTGTGGCAGCTCCACCTGAACCGGGACGGCCCCTTCTACATGATTGACTCCGGAAAGGGCCCCGTGGGCTTCGCCCGGCTGCTGGAGCAGAAAAACGGGGTCTACGAGATTGTCATTGTCCTGGGCGAAAAGCACATCTGGGGCAAGGGCTACGGCACTGCCGCACTGAAAAAGATTCTGAACCTGGCCTTCCTCTGCCACCGGGCAGAGGAAATCGTGGCAAATATTTTCATCAACAACGTCCGGTCGGTGAAAATCTTTGAAAAGGCGGACTTCCGCATTGCCAGACAGTCGGAGGCGGTGGTCCGCTACTGCCTGACCAGCAAGGATTTCCTCCCGCCGGTGCGGCATAGCGCGGCCGTCAGCTAATGTCCATGGGATTATGCGCAAAAAGTTATTTTTCCCCTTGCTTTTTCCGGAATACTGTGGTATACTGTTTGGGCTGTTATAAAGGTTCACCGGAGGGAGGTTAACGTAATGGGTGTTTTTGAAACGATTCTGGTCATCCTGGAGGCGCTGTGCAGTCTTGCACTGATTGTTGTGGTTCTGCTGCAGTCCGGCAAGGAGGCTGGCCTGTCCGGTGCTCTGTCCGGAGCTTCCGATTCTTATTTGAATAAGAACAAGAAGGGCGGTCTGGATCAGGTCCTGGCCTCGTCCACCAAGTGGCTGGCCATTGTCTGGGTTGTGCTGACTCTGATCCTGAGTCTGGTGTAATGGAAAAGACCGAAGCAGCAGGGGAAGACCCTGCTGCTTTTTTATATCAAAATCATAGAGCCGTCCTTCATTTTTGCCGAAAACCCTGATGGAAAATATCACCTCTTTGGGTAGTTTTTTTCAGCCGTTTGTGCTACACTATACCCATGGAAGAAATAAATCATCAGAGCTTCCCAAAGACTCGAAAAGGAGTGTTTTATATGGAAACGAAAAAACTGGCGGGCCTTGCGCCGGACGCCGTATTTGCATATTTTGAAGAAATCTGCGCCATTCCCCATGGCTCCCGGAACACCCGGCTGATTTCCGATTACCTGGTGCAGTTTGCCCGGGACCGGGGTCTGCGGTTTACCCAGGACGAGGTGGGCAACGTGGTTTTGTTTGGCGAGGGCACCTGCGGCCTGGAAAACCACGCCCCGGTGATTCTCCAGGGCCATATGGACATGGTCTGCGAAAAGGATGCCGACAGCAAAATCGACATGGCCCGGGAGGGCCTGGATGTGTGCCACGATGACGAATTCGTCTTTGCCAAGGGCACCACCCTGGGCGGCGACGACGGCATTGCCATGGCCTACGCCCTGGCCCTGCTGGCGGACACCACCATCGCCCACCCGCCGCTGGAGGTCATCATCACCGTGGACGAGGAAATCGGGATGCTGGGCGCGGACTGCATCGACCTGTCCGAGCTCCGGGGCCGCACCATGGTGAACCTGGACAGCGAGGACGAGGGGGTGTTCACCGTGTCCTGCGCCGGCGGCGCCACCGCCACCATCTCATTGCCGGTGGACCGCCGGGCGGTCTACGGTCCCTGTGTCCGCCTCAGTGTGGACAATCTCCAGGGGGGCCATTCCGGGGCGGAAATCCACAAAAATCGGGCTAACGCCAACAAGGTCATGGGCGAATTTCTCAACCGGATTCAAGACCTCATGCCCCTGTGCCTGACCAGCCTCACCGGCGGCTCCAAGGACAATGCCATCCCCCGGTCCTGCCAGGCCACCCTGGTGGCCATGGGCACCCACCTGGAGCGGCTCAACGACGTTGCCGCAGCCCTTCAGGCGGAAATCCGGGAGAAATACGATGAGCCTGAGGCCACCGTCCAGGCCTTCGACGTGGACGCTCTGGGGGGCAACAGCCTGTCCACCCAGTCCACCGCCAGCGTCATCGCCCTGCTCTGCGCCGCCCCCAACGGGGTCCAGCAGATGAGCCAGGATATGGAGGGCCTGGTCCAGACCAGCCTGAATCTGGGCATCGCCAAGCTGGGAGAGCGGTTCAGCGCCACCTTCTCCGTCCGCAGCTCCGTCAACGCCGAGAAGCAGGAGCTGCTGTCCCGGCTGGAGACCCTGGCCCAGTTCCACGAGGGCAGCTTCGCCATCGCCGGGGCGTACCCCGCCTGGGAGTACAAGAAGGACTCCGCCCTTCGGGACACCATGGTCCGCATCTACCGGGAGATGTTCGGCAAGGAGCCACAGGTCCTGGCCATCCACGCCGGCCTTGAGTGCGGCCTGCTCAGCGAAAAGCTCCCGGGCCTGGACTGCGTCAGCATCGGACCCCAGATGCACGACATCCACACCAGCCGGGAAAAGCTGGACATCAAGTCCGTGGAGCGGACCTGGAAATTCCTGCTGGAAGTGCTGAAAAATTTGTAATATCCGTTGCGCCCCCGCTGTCTCGGACAGCGGGGGCTTTTTTGTTCTGTTTTCCCGCCCGGGACATAGGATGTTCCAGAGGTGGTACAATGGAACATACGGAAAATCAAATCAGGCTCCGGGGGAGCCTCCGGGAAATGCCCAGCTTTTCCCACGAAAACCACGGCCGCCGGTTTTTTCGGCTGCTGCTGGAGGTGCCCAGGCTGTCGGGGACGGCGGACCTGCTGCCGGTGATTGTGGAGGAGGGAATTCTCAACGGGGCGGACCTGTCCGGGGGCAATATGCTCACGGTGACGGGCCAAATCCGCTCCCACAATGTCCGCAGCGAGGGAAAGCGGCACCTGCTGATCTTCGTGTTTGCATCGACGCTGGTCTGCGAGGACGGCCCGGGGTGCAACGAGGTGATTTTGGAGGGGCCAATCTGCCGGACGCCCACCTACCGCCGGACCCCTCTGGGCCGGGAAATCTGCGATGTGATGCTGGCGGTGCCCCGGGCCTTCCAGCGGGCGGACTATCTGCCCTGCATTCTCTGGGGCCGCACGGCCCAGGAGGCCGCCCGCTGCCGGACCCGGGACCGCATCCGCATTGTCGGCCGCCTGCAAAGCCGCATCTACACCAAGCTCACCGACACAGGCAGCCAGGAGCGGACCGCATACGAGATATCCGCCCTGACGGCGGATATTTTGGAGGATGAAACTCTGTATTGAATTTTCTCCTGTTTCATGGTATGATGCAAAGAAAAAGGACTTTTCACCATGAACGAGAAAGTGGATGCCATTCTGGAAATTCTGAAGCAGCGATACCCCCAGGCCCTGTGCGCCCTGCACTACGGGGCGGACTATCAGCTGATGATTGCCGTGCGGCTGTCGGCCCAGTGCACCGATGCCCGGGTGAATCTGGTGACCCCGGGGCTGTTTGCCGCCTATCCCACCCTGGAGGCCATGGCAGGAGCCGATGTTGGCCGGGTGGAGGAGCTGGTGCGGACCTGCGGGTTTTATAAGCACAAGGCCCGGGACATTGTGCTGGGCTGCCGGATGCTGCTGGAGGAATACGGCGGAAAAGTGCCGGATTCCATGGAAAAGCTGCTGAAAATTCCCGGCGTGGGCCGAAAAACTGCCAATCTGCTGCTGGGTGACCTGTACGGCACCCCGGGCAGCGTGGTCTGCGACACCCACTGCATCCGCATCTGCGGCCGCCTGGGCCTCACCGACGGCACCAAGGACCCGGAAAAGGCGGAAAAGCAGCTCCGGGCTGTGCTGCCGCCGGAGGAGAGCAGCGACTTCTGCCACAGAATCGTCCTGTTCGGCCGGGACTGCTGCACCGCCCGGAATCCCAAATGCGCAGAGTGCCCGTTGGCGGTGTTTTGTAAAGAGCTAAATCCCCAGCAGCCTGTAACGGCTAAACTTTTGTGATGTCATTGCGAACCATCCCGCAGGATGGTGTGGCAATCCGCATCCCCTCTGCTTGGTGCTTCGCACCAAGCAGTTCGTTTTTCCTCTGGAAAAATGAAAAGGAGAACGGATTGCCACGCCAGTGTGAGCACTGGCTCGCAATGACATTACATTGTTTTCGGCATGACTAACTACTGCAACCTTTCCGTTCTGCCTCCCTCCCTGTCCCCATAGACTTGGGACAAGGGGGGATTTTCTTTGCCCAGGCGGATTCCGATATTTTATTCTGCACTGCTGCTCACCGGGGTGAATCTGGTGCTGCGGGTGGTGGGAACGTCCTTTCAGGTCTATGTGTCCCGGCAGATTGGGCCGGGCGGCGTGGGGCTGCTGCAGCTGGTGATGAGCGTGGGGGGCCTGGCCATGGTGGCCGGAATGGCAGGGGTGCGGACGGCGGCCATGTACCTGACCGCCGAGGAGCTGGGCAGGGACCGGCGGGGGAACGTCCGGTGGGTACTGTCCGGGTGCTTTCGCTACAGCCTGGTTTGCAGCGTGGCGGTGGCCCTGGGGCTGTATCTGCTGGCGCCTCAGATTGCCATGCGGTGGATTGGCGATGTCCGGACGGTGGCGGCCCTGCGGCTGTTTGGGGCGTTTCTGCCGGTGAGCTGCCTGTGCGGGGTCCTCACCGGGTATTTTACGGCGGCGGGCCGCATCGGCACCCTGTCGGCGGTGGAGATTGCCGAGCAGCTGCTGACCATGGGCATCACCGTGGGGCTGCTGAAGCACTGGGCGGGCCAGAATGCCGTCCGGGCCTGCCTGTGCGTGATTCTGGGAAGCGGCCTGGGGGGCTGCCTGACGCTGGCGGCGCTGAGCCTGCTGCGGCTGGCCCAGAGGCAGGTGACCGCCTCCAAAATCCCCGTGGCCCGGCGGCTTCGGGAGACCGCCCTGCCTCTGGCGGCGGCGGATGTGGTGCGCTCGGGCATCAACACGGCGGAAAATCTCATGGTCCCCCGGCGGCTGGCCCTGAATCCGGCGGTGGCCTCGCCGCTGGGGGCCTTTGGACTGGTCAGCGGCATGGTGTTCCCGGTGCTGATGTTCCCCGCCTGCATCCTCTATGCCCTGGCGGAGCTGCTGATTCCGGAGCTGGCCCGGTGCGCCGCTGCCGGAAGCGGGCGGCGCATCCGGTATCTGGTGCGGCGGAGTCTGAAAACCGCCCTGCTGTACGGTCTAATCTTCGGCGGGCTGGAGGTGCTGCTGGCGGATTGGTTGTGCCTGGGGCTGTACAAAAGCCCGGAGGCGGCCCGGTTTCTGCGGCTGTACGCCCTGCTGATTCCCATGCTCTACTGCGATGCCATCACCGACGCCATGACCAAGGGCCTGGGCCAGCAGAAAATCTGCGTCCGGTACAACATCCTCACCTCGGCCATGGATGTGGCGTTTTTGTATCTGTTGCTGCCCAAATACGGGATGACCGGGTATTTTGTCAGCTTTTTCCTGACCCATTTGGTAAATTTCGGGCTGAGCCTCCGGCGGCTGCTTAAAATTGCCCGGGTGGCCGTCCCGCTGCACATTCCCATGCTGGCGGCGGCGTCGGCCCTGGCCGCCGGGTGGGCCGGCTGGCAGCTTTCCCAACCGGCTCTGCGCTGCGCCGCCTTCGTGGCCGCCCTGGGAAGCCTGCTCTGCCTGACCGGGGTATTGGGCCGGGAGGAGCTGAACTGGGTTAAGGGGCTGCTGAGACCCAAAAACCGGCCATCCTGAGTTCGTTCAGGATGACCGGTTTCCCTTATTCCTTTGCCCACCCGGCGGCGCAGGCCACTGCCTTTTTCCAGCCCCGGATGCGCTGCTGCCGATCTGCCTCGGCGATTGCCGGGCGGAAGCTGCGGTCGGCGGCCCAGTTCTGGCGGATTTCTGCGGTGCTTTTCCAGTAGCCCACGGCCAGGCCTGCCAGATAGGCGGCGCCCATGGCGGTGGTCTCCACGCATTTGGGCCGCAGCACCGGGGCGGCGGAGATGTCCGCCTGGGTCTGGACCAGATAGTCGTTGGCGGCGGCGCCGCCGTCCACCTTCAGCGCCGACAGCCGGATGCCGGAGTCGGCCTCCATGGCGGCCAGCACGTCGTTTGTCTGGTAGCAGATGGCGTCCAGGGTGGCCCGGACAATGTGGTATTTGCTGACGCCCCGGGTCAGGCCCACAATGGCCCCCCGGGCGTAGGCATCCCAGTGGGGCGCTCCCAGGCCGGTGAAGGCGGGGACTACGTAGCAGCCGTTGGTGTCGGGGACCTTCTTTGCCAGGTATTCCGAGTCGGCGGCGGACTCGATGAGCCGCAGCTCGTCCCGGAGCCACTGAATGGCGGCCCCGGCCACAAAGATGGACCCCTCCAGGGCGTAGGTGACCCTCCCGTCCAGGCCCCAGGCCACGGTGGTCACCAGGCCGTTCCGGGAGAAAATGGGCTTGTCGCCGGTGTTCATCAGCAGAAAGGCTCCGGTGCCGTAGGTGACCTTGGAGTCCCCTGCCCCGAAGCAGGCCTGGCCGAACAGGGCCGCCTGCTGGTCCCCGGCGGCCCCGGCAATGGGAATGGGGGCTCCGAAGAACCGGGCGTGGGTCCGGCCGTAGACCTGGCTGGAGGGCACGGGGGTGGGCAGCATGGAGGCGGGAATGTCCATCAGCTCCAGAATATCCCGGTCCCAGGTCAGGGTGTTGATGTTGAACAGCATGGTCCGGGAGGCGTTGGAGTAGTCGGTGACGTGGACCTTCCCGTCGGTGAGCTTCCAGATCAGCCAGGTCTCCACGGTGCCGAACAGCAGCTCCCCGGCCTGGGCCTGCTCTCTGGCCCCGGGGACGTTTTCCAGAATCCAGCGGATTTTGGTGCCGGAAAAATAGGGGTCGATGACCAGACCGGTTTTGGCCCGGATGGTGTCCACCAGTCCCCGCCTTGCCAGCTCGTCGCAGTAGGGGGCTGTCCGGCGGCACTGCCAGACGATGGCGTTGTAAATGGGCTGGCCGGTGCGTTTGTTCCAGACCACGGTGGTCTCCCGCTGGTTGGTGATGCCAATGGCGGCAATATCCAGAGCGGTGGCCCCGATATTGGCCAGGGCCTGCCGGGCCACCTCCAGCTGCACGGCAAAAATCTCCCCTGCGTCATGCTCCACCCAGCCGGGCCGGGGGAAAATCTGGGTGAACTCCTTCTGGGCCAGGCTGCAAATGTCGCCTGCCTCATTGAACAAAATGCACCGGTTGGAGGTGGTACCGGAATCCAGGGCCATGATGTAGCGTGCCATCGAAAACACTCCTTTTTGTATATGTGCTTATCGGTTTCACTCAGCAAAGCCTTCCCCTTGAGGGGAAGGTGGCACGGCGAAGCCGTGACGGATGAGGTGTGTACACGTTGTAAATACCACAGCACTTCTATAGTGCACACCAGAAAACACCTCATCAGTCATAGACCCCGGTTGGGGTCTATGACAGCTTCTCCTCAAGGAGAAGCCTTTGGATTGCGCCTTTGCTGAGCTAACCCAATAAGCACATTTGTATATATGGAAATTGTAGCACACGGAGGCGGGAAACACAACAAAAATGTCATTGCGGGCCAGTGTGCACCGGCCCGCAATGACAAAAGCGGTTATTCTACATGGACATGGTTGTTGATATGGTCCTGGCAGTAGCAGTAGTAGCCCTTGCACCGGGAGCAGTAGCGGAATTCCAGCTCCGGGTTGGTCACGTCGGTCCTGCCGCAGACGGTGCAGCGGTGGGTGTAGGCAGGGGCCTCCCGGGAGGATTCGTGGGAGGCAAAGGGAATCACCTTGGCCCGCCTGGGCTTGGCGGGTCCTCTGCGGCCCAGCTTCGCCCGCCAGGACATGGGAATCACGTTCAGCACATCCCTGCCGAAGAACAGGAAGTAGTTGGCCAGGGCCACCAGGGGGAACAGGTTATAGGGGAACAGGAACACCGGGTAGGACAGCTGAATCACATCCAGCACGGTGATGCCCAAATCCAGCAGGGCAAAAATCCAGGCCCGCACCGGGATGATGAAAAACAGCAGAAACCGTGCGTCGGGGAACAGTGTGGCATAGGACAAAAACAGGCTCAGATTCAGGTAGGCCACGCTGGCGTTGCCGCCGAAAATCATGCAGTACACGTCCATCATCACCATGCCGGAAAAATAGAACAGGTTAAACCGCAGCGTCCCCCAGATGCTCTCCATGGACCGGCCCAGAGAATAGTAGCACAGCAGGGAAATGGCCGTCAGCAGCACCGAGCCTGCATTGTAGGTCAGCGGGTAGGTGAAAAGCCGCCAGATTTCGCCCTGCAAAATCCTTGCCCGGTCAAAATAGAGCAGCTGGTAGAGAAAGGCGTTGCCGGCCATCTGGCTCATCACATACACCACGGCGGTGCCCAGGGAGATGTACAGCATCAGGTTGGGCACGCCCTTGCTGCGGTTTTTGTAGCAGAAAAGTTCGAATTGTCTGCGAAGTTTTTTCAAGGTGGTCACTCCTCATCATTGATATGGACATTTTACCAGCAAATGAACAAAATGTCTATAGCAGAATTGTGAACATTTTTGAATGAGAAAACCCTTGACTTTTTTGAGAAAAAGGGTACAATATAGGTGAAAATTGCATACAAGCCTTATCAAGAGTGGTGGAGGGAACGGCCCTGTGAAGCCCGGCAACCTGCGTAAGCGTGGTGCCAAATCCGGCGGCAGACGAAAGATGAGGATTCGATAGCGCACATCGAATCTTCGGTGTGCGATTTTTTGTGCCTTCCCAAGCCTATACCATGTCATTGCGAACCAGCCCGCAGGCTGGTGTGGCAATCCGTCTTCCCCTGCGGCACTGCGTGCCGCGCGATGCACAGCATCGCAGAAGAGAACGGATTGCCACAACCAGTGCTGAGGCACTGGTTTCGCAATGACAGGTAACGGGGGAAGGCAACGGTTCGCAGTAGTTGTGATATGTAGTAGAAAGAAAGGAAATCCTCATGGAAAAAAGACTCTTTACCTCTGAATGTGTTACCAACGGCCATCCCGACAAGGTGGCGGACTCCATTTCCGACGCCATTCTGGACGCCTGCCTTGCTCAGGACCCGGCTTCCCGTGTGGCCTGTGAGACCATGGTCACCACTGACTTCTGCCTGATTTGCGGCGAAATCACCACCAAGGCCCAGGTGGACTACGCCAAGGTGGCCCGGGAGGCCATTCGCTCCATCGGCTACATCTACGACGGCGACGGCTTCAACGCCGACACCGTGGAAATCCAGTGCCGCATCCACACCCAGTCTGCCGACATTGCCCTGGGCACCAACGACGAGGTGGGCGGCGCAGGAGACCAGGGCATGATGTTCGGCGGCGCCTGCACCCAGACTCCCGAGCTGATGCCTCTGTCCGCCGCCCTCAGCCGGGCCCTGTGCAACCGGCTGACCCAGTGCGTCCACTCCACCGACCTGCTGCGCCCCGACGGCAAGACCCAGGTCACCGTGGAATTTGACGAAACCGGCAAGGTGGTGGGCATTGACACCGTGGTGGTGTCCGTGATGCACGCCGCCGCCTTTGACATTGAGGAGCTGCGCCGGTACATCCGGGAGGGGGTCATCGCCCCGGTGCTGAAGGACTACGGCTTTGACATTGCCGACGTTCCTCACATCCACATCAACCCCACCGGCCACTTCGTCATCGGCGGCCCCAACGGCGACACCGGCCTGACCGGCCGGAAGATCATCGTGGACACCTACGGCGGCTACTTCTCCCACGGCGGCGGCGCCTTCTCCGGCAAGGACCCCACCAAGGTGGACCGGTCCGCCGCCTACATGGCCCGGTACATGGCCAAAAACCTGGTGGCCGCCGGTCTCGCCACCCAGATTCAGGTCCAGCTGGCCTACGCCATCGGCGTGGCGGAGCCGGTCTCCGTCCGGGTGGACAGCTACGGCACCGGCAAAATCTCCGACGAGACCATGACCGAGCTGCTGAGAAGGACCTGCAACCTGACCCCCGCCGGCATCATCCGCAAGCTGGACCTGCGCCGGCCCATCTACGCCGCCACCGCCGCCGTGGGCCACTTCGGCGTGGAGGAAAACCGCCCCTGGGAGCAGACCGACCTGGCAGAAGAGCTGAAAAAGCTGGCCGGCATCTAAATAGAATACAGTAGGGGAGGGTCACTGCCCCTCCCGTCGGCTCCCGGCGAGGGAGCCGCAAAAGGCCTTCCCAGCTTGGGAAGGCCTTTTTATTTGGCAGTCAGTCACTGGACAAACACTCAGTATCATGAGGGATATCCGAAAATCCGGAAACGGATTTTCGGCGGGAGGGTGGTGCACTGCGCAGCAGATCATAATCTAACAATTGCCAGAGGCAATTGCTCCATAATTTACAGTGACCCTCCCCTACATGGGATTTGTGAATTTTTTAGTTGAAAAGTGGAAAAATCATGGTATGATATATCCAAGAAACTACATGGAGGGAATGCTATGCTGGACTTTATCCGAATCGGCTGCGCCGTGCCGCGGCTGCACCTGGGGGATGTGAAAAGGAATGTGGAGGAAATCTGCGGCAAGCTCCGCCAGGCGGACGAGGCCGGGTGCGATGTGGCGGTGTTTCCGGAAATGGCCCTGACGGGCTACACCTGCGCCGACCTGTTTTTCCAGGACACCCTGCTGCAAAGCTGCATGGCGGGGCTGGAGACCATTCTGGCCTGCTCCAGGAACTACCCCCGGCTGACCTTTGCCCTGGGGACCCCCGCCGTCATTGGCGGGCAGATGTACAACTGCGGCGCGGTGATTTCCGGCGGGCGGCTGCTGGGCATGGTCCCCAAGACCTACCTGCCCAACTACAACGAATTTTACGAGCGCCGGTGGTTCTCCTCCTCCCAGGACCTGATGCTCCGGGCGGTGTCTCCCCGGGAGCTGGGGCTTTCCGGCACGGAGCCTGTCCCCGTGGGCCGGGACCTGCTGTTCCGCATCGGCGACGGGACCCTGGTGGGGGTTGAAATCTGCGAGGACCTGTGGACCCCGGTTCCGCCGTCTACCATGCTGGCCCTGGGCGGGGCGGAGGTGGTGCTGAACCTGTCCGCCTCCAACGAGACCGTGGGCAAGCGGGCCTACCGCCGTCAGCTGGTGGCCCACCAGAGCTCCATCTGCACCTGCGTCTATGCCTACGCCTCCGCCGGGTGCACCGAGTCCACCCAGGACCTGGTGTTCTCCGGCCACAGCCTGCTGGCATCCAACGGCACCGTGCTGGCGGAGAATGAGCACCTCATCGACACCGACTATCTGCTGGTCCAGGATGCGGACCTGGGGAAAATCCGGGCGGCTCGCCGGAAGAACAAAAGCGTCAAGGATGCCATGGCCATTTACGCCCCCCAGGAGCCTATGCGGATTGCCGAGGCCGGGGCCCAGCCCCTGCGGTCCGACGGCTCCCTTTACCACCTGGAAAAGCTCCCCTTCGTCCCCGCTGCCAAGGCAGACCGGATGGACCGGTGTATGGCGATTTTTGCCATTCAGGTGGCGGGGCTTCGCCAGCGGCTGGCGGCCATTGGGGCCGGGGCCGTTATCGGCATTTCCGGCGGACTGGACTCCACCCTGGCTCTGCTGGTGGCGGTGGAGGCCATGCGCCAGCTGGGGCGGCCGGCCACCGATGTCCACGGCATCACCATGCCCTGCTTCGGCACCTCCGACCGGACCTACCGCAACGCCTGGACCCTCATGGAGAAGCTGGGCATTTCCTGCAAGGAAATCCCCATCCAGGAGGCGGTTCGCCTGCACTTCCGGGACATCGGCCATGACGAGGCGGTCCGCAACGCCACCTACGAAAACTCCCAGGCCCGGGAGCGGACCCAGATTCTCATGGACTATGCCAGCACCGTCGGCGGCATTGTGGTGGGCACCGGGGACCTAAGTGAGCTGGCCCTGGGCTGGTGCACCTACAACGGCGACCACATGAGTATGTACGGTGTCAACGCCTCCATCCCCAAGACCATGGTCCGCTGGATGATTGATGCCATTTCCCAGCGGCCGGAGTTTGCCCAGGCCCGGGAGGTCCTCCGGGACATTCTGGACACCCCCATCAGCCCGGAGCTGCTGCCCCCGGATGAAAGCGGGAAAATATCCCAGCAGACCGAGGACCTGGTGGGCCCCTACGCCCTTCACGACTTTTTCCTCTACCATATGCTCCGCTACGGCTTCACCCCCACCAAAATCTACCATCTTGCCTGCCGGGCCTTCCGGGAGGATTTTGATGGGGAAACCGTGAAAAAGTGGCTGAAAGCCTTCTACCGCCGGTTCTTCACCCAGCAGTTCAAGCGCAGCTGTATGCCCGACGGTGTCAAGATTGGCTCCATCAGCCTCAGCCCCCGTGGCGACTGGCGGATGCCCAGCGATGCCAGCGCCCGGATTTGGCTGGATGAGGTGGAAAATCTTTGAAAAATGGAAAGCACTGTCATTCTGCGGCTCAGAATGACAGTGCTTCTATTATTGTGCTTATCGGGTTAGCTCAGCTTGTCATTGCGAGCCGGGTTGCTTTCTCGGTGTGGCAATCCGTTTTCCCATATTTTCCTATGGAAAACATGGGCGGCGGCCTGAGGTCAGGCCGCCCTACAGTCGCTGCTGAGTGAAACCGATTAGCACAATTATTATAGTAAGATAGGCTGAAGCTGCACCCCTTCGATGGCCAGGTCCATGGCCTGGGGTATTTTCTCAAAGTCCGCCACCAGGCTGGCGGGCTTGCCCCAGGCGTTGTCCTGGCCGAAGGGGACGAAGTAGAAGTGCTTTCTGGCCAGCAGGCGGCCGATATTCTCCGCCGCCCCGGCCAGACCGTCGTTGGTGGACACGGCAATCAGCACCGGGCGGCTGTTGCGCAGGTGGCTTTTCACCGCCATGGTCACCGGCCCGTCGGCAATGGCGCCCGACAGCTTCGCCAGGGTGTTGCCCGTACAGGGGGCCACAATGAGAATGTCCAGCAGCTTTTTCGGCCCGAAGGGCTCCACCTCCGGCACGGTGTGCAGGACCTCCCGGCCGCAGATGTCCCGAAGGGTCTGGATGTGGCTGTCCGCCGTGCCGAAGCGGCTGTCGGTGCAGTAGGAGGCCTGGGATAAAATCGGAATCACGGTGTGCTCCCGGCTGAGCCGCTCCACCACCGGGAACACCTTGGAATACGTACAAAAGGAGCCGCACAGGGCGAATCCCACGGTCATGTTCGTCCCTCCCTGAACTTGTTGAATAGGGTTTTGCCGATGAGCTTCCCCACGGTTTCCGGGGCGTGGAGTCCCGGCAGGCCCCGGGCGTAGACAACGCCGCTGCACCAGAGCCCCGGGGTGGAGGCCAGGTCAATGCAGATGCACCCGGGGGCCGGCTCTGCATCCAGAATTTTCGCCGGGACCGTGTTGTACAGCAGCCGGATATCCTTCAGAAGCCCCGGAACCTGGGAAGGCTCCGCCGCCCGGTATCCCAGGGCTTCCAGCAGCCCCCGGTCCCGGGCGCTCCGGGCGGCCACGGTGACCTCCGAGCCCAGGGCCTTCAGCATTTGGGCCAGGCACTTGCCGATGCGGCCCCAGCCCAGAATCAGCGCCGGAGTGTCCCGGAAGGTCCGCTCCAGCAGCGGCCCCGCCAGCCGCAGGGCGCAGTCGGCGGTGATGGCGGCGTTTTCCGCCAGATACCCCTCGTCCTTTAGAAGGTCCAGGGTCTTGTATCCCCCAAGGGCCGGGTGGTCCAGCCGCCCGCCGATGACGGTGAGCCTTTCCGGCAGCATTTCCAGAATCCGTCCCAGGTCCCCGCCGCCCCGGAGCTGCCCGTCGGCCCCGAAGGACGGCACATCCAGCAGCAGGTGGGTGACCTCCGGGCTGGGATGGTCCACGGTTTCAACTCCCGCCCGGGCCAGATACGCCGCTCCCGCCCGGCACCCGGCGGTGGTGCCCAGGGGGTAAAGACAAATTTTCTTCAAATTCCTCACGCCCTTCCTTCTGCTATTGCCCGCCCCTGGGGGCCGGGGAATGACAGCAGACTTTTCTATCCACATAATATGGAAAACCTTTTGCGCTTGTGCTTGATTTTTTTCGGATTTTTTCGTATAATACCATCAAGAGGTGAAGGTTATGCAGAGACTCGGTTTTATACATGATATGCTGGACGTGAAGTTTTTGATTCTGTATGTAATGGCCCGGGTGAGCTACCCGGTGAATATGCAGCAGATTTATGAGCTGTGCTATCAGGACGACTGTCTGAGCTATTTCGACGTGTGCACCGCCATTCCCGAAATGGTGAAGTCCGGCCATCTGATGGAGGTGGACCAGGACAGCTATGAGATTACGGAAAAGGGCCGGGCCGACGGCTCCCTGACCGAGGATTCCATCGCCTTCACCGTCCGCCAGCGGGCGGAAACGGCGGTGTCCCGGTTCAACCGGCAGATTCGCCGGTCCAGCTTCGTCAAGACCCAGCTCATCCCCCGGGACACCGGAGATGTGTCCGTGGTCATGTCCCTGGACGATGAAAAGAGCAACCTGATGACTCTGGAAATGATGGCCCCCAATCAGCGCCAGGCCGTGGACCTGTGCCGCCGGTTCGAGAAGAAGGCGGAGAACGTCTACAATCTGATTCTGACGGAGCTGCTCAGCGACGATGATGAGGAAGAATAACCCTCTGCCCCTTGTCGAATCCGCCCAGTGGTGGTATAGTATAGATACACCGGATGACCGGTGACACGAAAGGAGCTGCCGCATATGAAATTCCAGTTTAGTGAAAAGAAAGTAAAACTCCCCGGCAATGTCCACGCCTACGCTGAAAAGAAGGTTATGAAGCTGGCACGGTATTTTGAGGAGGATGCGGAAGCCTTAATTGTATTTTCTGTACAGAAGAACCGGAACAACGTCGAGCTCACCGTTCACGGTGCAGGCACCTGGTTCCGGGCCAGCGAAAGCACGTCGGATATGTTTGCATCCATCGACGCTGCCGTTGCTACGATTGAGGGCCAGATCAGGAAAAACAAGACCCGTCTGCAGCGCAGACTCCGGGAGGGCGCATTCATGCGCACCGTCCAGGAGGAAACCTCCTTTGCCCCCGAGCCGGAGGAGGAGACCATCAACATCGTCCGCACCAAGAAGTTCTACTTCCGGCCCATGACCCGGGAGGAGGCGGTCATGCAGATGAATCTGCTGGAGCACAACTTCTTCGCCTTCCGGGACGAGGACAACGGCGGCAGCTTTGCCGTGGTCTACCGCAGAAACGACGGCGGCTACGGCCTCATTGACGACGAGGAGTAAATATAGTATCATAAGAGGAGGGACGAAAGTCCCTCCTTTTTCACGTTGCGAAAGTCCTGAAAATGATTTATAATCATCATAATACGAAACCGTAGGGGAGGGTCACTGACCCTCCCGCCGAAAATCCATCCTGGATTTTCGGATAACCGTCATAATACAGAGCAGAACCATCAAACCTGTCGATGAGCGCGACCACAAATTACCTGCCTTTCCCATAGGAAAGGCAGGTGCGGCCCCCTCGCCGGGGGCCGACGGGAGGGTCAGTGACCCTCCCCTACGGTGGTGCGGTGATGATTTTTGCTTTTTTAAAAAATTTTCCAAAAACCTGTAACCAAATGAGAATTCTTCCGCCTATATAAGTGAAGGGCAAAAAACAGAAGGAGGACCCCATATGGAAGACAACGCCATTTTAGACCTTTACTTTTCCCGCTCGGAGCAGGCCATCTCCGAAACGGCGGAAAAATACGGCGGCTACTGCTACTGCATCGCCTACAACATCCTGGAAAACCACGAGGACGCCGAGGAAAGCGTCAGTGATACCTACCTGTCCTGCTGGAACTACATCCCGCCCAAGCGGCCCAATCTTTTTTCGGCCTTTCTCGCCAAGCTCACCCGGCACCTGTCCATCGACCGCTGGCGCAGCCGGTCGGCCGCCAAGCGGGGCGGCGGGGCGCTGGAGCTGGCCCTGGAGGAGCTGACGGATATGACCGACGGCCAGAGCACCGAGGACAGGGTCCTCCGCCGGGAGCAGCTCCGGGCCCTGAACCGGGCCATGGATGCGCTGAACGAAACGGAGCGCAGCATCTTTTTGTGCCGGTATTTTTACCTGGACTCCAACGCCGAAATCGCCGACCATTTTCAGTGCACCGAGGGCAGGGTGAAAACCATGCTCTCCCGCACCCGGGCCAAGCTCCGGCTGGCCCTTGCCAAGGAGGGACTGCTATGACCAATTTAGAACTGCTGGAGCTCATCGGCAGCGTGAAGGACGGCTACATCGTCCAGGCCCAGACCCATCGGGTGAAGAAACAGCCCCGCCGCCGGTCCCCCTGGAAGCTCATTCTGCTTGCCGCCGTCATGGCCTTCCTGCTGACAGGCTGCGCCTATGCGGTGATGAAATTACAGGATCTGAAAATTGCAGACTACAACCCCGAAAAGCTGTATCCCGAAGAGACCTTTGCGTCGGAAGAGATGAACCAGGACCAGATGTCCCTCCAGGGCTTCGCCGGAAGCCCCGGGTATCTGGCAACCAAGGAGTGGCTGGAATACTGGGAAAGCAGCACCCACGAGGAAACTGGCTTTGAAGCGCCCGAGGCCTACAGGGCTTATCTGTGCTTCAATCAGGAAATGGTGGACAAAATCGACGAGCTCTGCGCCAAATACGGCCTCAAGCCACTGGGAAAAGAGTGGACCGAGCAGCAGAACCCGGAGCGCATCTTTGAAGCCGTTGGCATCCCCGGCATCCAGGTCCCCGGCACCGAGACCCACATCTACGGCGGCTATTACTTTGAGAGCGGTACCTTCCAGGTGGAGGCTGAAACAACGGTACCCGGGGTGGAGGAGCCCTTCTCCTTCCAGTACCGCTGCGTCATGAAGGATACCCTGGATTACGTCACCATGATTGTGGGTCATATGGAGGATTACGACCAGTGGAATCACACCCTCCCCGACGGCACCGAGGTGCTGCTGGCCTACAGCAGGGAAGGTGCCCTGATGGTCGCTGACAAGCCGGACTTCTTTGCGACGCTCAATACAGATGCGCCGTCCTCCCGGGAGGAGCTGGAAGCCTTTGCGGATACCTTCTCCTTTGACTACCACCCCCAGACGGTGGATGGGGCGTTCATCGACTCCCGGCATGAGCAGGAGCTGGAAGACCAATACGGCGGCATCATCCCGGAGCTGAAAGCCCTGGGGCTGCAGCAGTATGTGGATTTCGTGGACATGAACCGGGGGGCTGTCCATGGGGACGACGCCACCTATGCCCTGTATGACGTGAACCACGATGGCAAGCTGGAGCTGTTATTGGGAACAGGACAGACCATTGACTCCATCGGAACCTATAACGACATAAGCTATGTACCCTATGAAGTGAGGACAGCCGGAATCAAAAGCGGTTCTGGGTATGTATTTTGCGAGGACGACATCATAGCCATACAGCTTGCGGAGCCGGAGACCTTGCATTATTTGAATCACTATTTAAACGATAACGAGTTTGACTGGGACACAGACCTGACCTGCCAGCACTACTGGTACGTGACTCCCGGAGGGGATGGATACATACTGGCCGATTACGTTGAGCGTGACCTGGAAGGAAACTGGGGCAGAAGCCTGGACGGCGATGCGGACTGTGAGCTGTCCATCACCGAAGAGGAGGCCAGGGAAATCATTGCATCCTATAAGCCCATCCATATTCAAATGAAGCCCGTCCATCTCAATGAGGAATAAACACCAAAGGCCGCCCACCCGGGCGGCCTTGCTGCTTCCAGCCAGTAGGGAACGGATTTATCCGTTCCGCGGACGGGTGGCTGTGCTGTTGCGCCTGGGGGAAGGGGAGCTGCTGGCGGAATGGATGAATCCATTCCCTACGGGGGCTTTTGTGGGGTTAAGATGACATAGAATGAGGAAAAGAATCATTGTTCACATCCTCCAAAAAGAGATGTCAAAATTTGTAAAAAAGTGCTTGACAAATGGGGGTGTGGGTGGTATTATATGC